>CAWDED010000023.1:0-383987 GCA_963801225.1 uncultured Alphaproteobacteria bacterium | reverse complement strand
CAAAAAACGCATACGCGGGCGATGCTTGGCGGGATTGCTTCGGCGGCGCCTTGCGCGCGGAGACGACCCCGCCCCAGCCCCTCCCACAAGGGGAAGGGGAGACAGGAAGAGAACCTCATGCTCGGCTGGTTGAGACAGGGGCCGGCGCGCCAGGGCGCGGCCGGCGGCGGCGCGCGCTCGAATGCGGGCGCGGCGCCCGACGCCAAGGCCTCGAAGGCCGGCGCGGTGATCGCGGTCCATACGGCCGGGCGGCCGGTCTGGACGCCGCGCACCTATGCGGCGCTGGCGCGCGCCGGGTTCATGAAGAACCCGGTGGTCTATCGCTCGGTGAAGATGGTGGCGGAAGCCGCCGCCTCCGTGCCGTGGCTGCTCTATGACGGGCGCACGGAGCTCGACGACCATCCGCTGCTGCAGCTGCTCGCCAGGCCCAACCCGCACCAGTCGGGCCTCGACCTGATGGAAGTGCTTTACGGGCACCTGCTGGTCGCCGGCAACGCCTATGCGGAGGCCGTGGCGATGGATGGCGCGGTGCGCGAGCTCTATGCGCTGAGGCCCGACCGGATGAGCGTGGTGCCGGACGAGAACGGCTGGCCGGCGGCGTTCGAATACCAGGCGAACGGGCGGACCGTGCGCTTCGCGCAGGACGGCGACGGGCCGGTGCCGCCGATCCTGCACGTGACGCAGTTCCATCCGCTCGACGATTATTACGGCTTCCCGCCGCTCGAAGCGGCGCAGGTGTCGCTCGACGTGCACAACGCCGCCAGCGGCTGGAACAAGGCGCTGCTCGACAATGCGGCGCGGCCCTCCGGCGCGCTGGTCTATAAAGGCGAGAACGGCGCCAACCTCTCGGAGGAGCAGTTCGAGCGGCTGCGCGACGAGCTGGTGTCGAATTTTTCGGGATCGGCGAATGCCGGGCGGCCGCTGCTGCTTGAAGGCGGGCTCACCTGGCAATCGATGAGCATGACGCCGAAGGACATGGATTTTCTGCAGCTGAAGCACGGCGCGGCGCGCGAGATCGCGCTTGCCTTCGGGGTGCCGCCGATGCTGCTCGGCATTCCCGGCGACAACACCTATGCCAATTTCCGCGAGGCGAACCTCGCCTTCTGGCGGCAGACGGTGCTGCCGCTGGTGCACCGCTTCGCCAAGGCGTTCGGCAACTGGCTGGGGCCGGCCTGGGGCGAAGGGGCGGACGGGCTCAGGCTCGGCATCGACCCCGACCAGGTGGAGGCGCTGAGCCTGGAGCGCGAGGCGCTGTGGCGGCGCGTCAACGAGGCGGATTTCTTGACGCCGGACGAGAAGCGGGAAGCGGTAGGGTACGGGATTGGGGATTAGGGACTGGGGAGGAGCGGGATGACGTCAGGGCCACGGCTGAAGGTGTGGGGCTTCGCGGTGTCCGTGGACGGATATGGCGCGGGCCCCGACCAGGATCTCGACAACCCGCTCGGCGTCGGCGGCATGGCGCTGCACGAATGGGCGTTTCCCACCCGGACATTCAAGGCGATGTTCGGGGAGGAGGGCGGCGAGGCCGGCATCGACGACGATTTCGCGGCGCGCGGATTTGAAAATATCGGCGCCGGGATCATGGGCCGCAACATGTTCGGCCCGATCCGCGGCGATTGGCCCGACGATCAATGGAAGGGATGGTGGGGCGACAACCCGCCCTACCATGCGCCGGTCTTCGTGCTGACGCATTACGCGCGCGCGCCGATCGAGATGCAGGGCGGAACGACGTTCCACTTCGTGACGGACGGCATCGAGGCGGCGCTGGCGCGTGCGCGCGAGGCGGCCGGCGCGAAGGATATCCGCCTCAGCGGCGGCGTGGCGACGGTCAGAGCGTATCTTAAGGCGCAGCTCGTCGACGAGATGCATCTGGCGATACCGCCGAAGGTGCTCGGGTCGGGGGAGGCGCTGCTTCAGGGCATCGACCTGCCGAAGCTAGGCTATGAGGTGGCCGAGCAGGCGATGGGGGCGCGGGCGATGCATGTGGTGTTCGGGAAGCGGCAGTAGGGCAGTAGGGCAGTAGGGCAGTAGGGCAGTTATAGACGCGATCGTGCTGATCCGTCTATAACTTGGTTATAGACATGATCGGTCGTATGTGTCTATAACTGGCGGCATGAAGCCGATCCCGCTCACGCTTCAGACCGTCTATGCCGACCTGGTGCAGCAGGCGCACAACGCGCCGCGCGCTCGCCGGCTCGCTCTACACGCAGACCATCAAGGGGCACGATTATCTCTATGTGAGGCGAAGCGTCGGGGCGGCGCGCCGCGACCGGTTTCTCGGGCGCGCCGACGATCCGGCGGTGCAGGCCAAGGCTGCGGATGCGAAGAGCGAAATGCAGCGCCTCGCGGAGAGGCGAAGCACGGTTCAGCTCCTTCGAGGCCAGGGGCTGCCAGCTCCCACGGCCGAGCTCGGCCGCGTGCTCGATGCGCTCGCCGATGCGGGGCTGTTCAAGGAAGCTGTGCTCGTCGGAACCGCGGCCTATCAATGCTACGCGCCGATCGTCGGCATGATGCTGCCGTCGGCGGCCCTTATGACGCAGGACGCTGATCTTGCCACGGCTACTCTGGCGCTTGCGGCCGACGGCGGAGACGAAACGCTGGAGACGATCCTCAAGCGCGCTGACAAGTCGTTCAACGCCGTCCTCGGGCTCGATCCGCGGCGTCCGCCGTCAAGATTCAGAAGCGGGAAGGGGTTTCTGGTCGACCTGCTGACACCGCAGCGGCGGCGAAGCGACACCAACCCGATGCCGCTCAAACAGCTGGGGGCGGGGGCTGTGCCGCTGCAGCATCTCGGCTGGCTGATCGAGACGCCGATCCAGGCCGTGGCGCTGCACGGGGCTGGGGTGCCCGTGCGCGTGCCAGCGCCGGCGCGCTATGCGGCGCACAAGCTGATCCTGGCACAGAGGCGGTCAGACATTGTGAAGCGGCGCAAGGACCTGATGCAGGCAGAGGCGCTGATCGAGGCGCTGCAGGTCTCGGACCCCTGGGGCCTGGCGGATGCGATCGAGGACGCGCGGTCAAAGGGCCGCGATGGATGGAAGCGGCCGATCGATCGGTCGCTGAAGGAATTGAAGGTGGATCTGGAGCCTGGCCGCCGCGCAGGCTGATTATTACCATTTTCGCGAAAGTGGTAATAACGGCTCTCGTAACCGGCGAGCGCCCACACGCCCCGGCGCGTCGAGCACCCTCTACCCGCCGAGGTGCTCTCGAGTCCAGCCCTCTCCCTCGACGGGAGAAGGGTTGAGGAGAGGTGAGAGACGCCGATGCCCGACGTGACGAGCCAGTTCGCCGAGCGCGGGGACCTCGCGCATCTGGCGCTGTTCCTGTGGGCGACGGGCGCCTCGGGGCTGCTGGTCTGGGCGCTGCGCGAGCTCGCGGCGTCGAACAGACGGTTCAACGATTTCGTCAGCGAGATCGCGCGGCTGAACCAGATTTTTCGGGATCATGGGTGAGGGGCGACGCATGCGAAGAACCTCTCGTGTCGTCATGCGCCGGGCTCTGACCCGGGCATCCATTCCGGAACGCCTGCCCATCTGACGACGGCGGCGGAGTGGATTGCCGGATCAAGTCCGGCAATGACGACAATCGATGTGTTGCGCCGGGCTTCACGCGCCGCGCGTCTTCGCAGAACAGGTGCCGACATGATGCAGTTCTTCAAATCGCTGCGGCGTGGCCGCGGCGATCCTCCACATCGGCAGGTGTTCGCCGAGTTCGCGCTGACGCTGATGTACCTGCGCGCCGAGATGGCGGTGAAGAAGCGGCGGGCGAGATTGAGGGTGGTGGGATGATCGAGACTCGGAGCTTGCGGCCTTTCCCCCTCTCCCGACCCTTCGCTGACGCGAAGGGCCACCCTCTCCCGCAAGGGGAGAGGGCGAGGCCTGTGCCGGAGACGAAGTTTGCGCAGGCGGAGCTGTCGGACGTGGAGGCGGACGGGAGCTTTTCCGGCTATGCGAGCCTGTTCGGCGAGACGGACCTCAATCGCGACGTGGTGCTGCCGGGCGCGTTTCTGAAGTCGATCCGGCACGGGGGCGCGGCGGGCATCCGCATGCTCTTCCAGCACGACCCCGCAGCGCCCGATCGGCGTGTGGCGGGAGGTGCGGGAGGACGCGCGCGGGCTTTTCGTTCGCGGGCGGCTGATGCCGGAGGTGGCGAAGGCGCGCGAGGTGCTGGCGCTGATGCGCGCCGGCGCCATCGACGGGCTGTCGATCGGCTTCCGCACCGTGCGCGGAAGGACCGATGCCAAGAGCGGCGTTCGGCGGCTGATCGAGGTGGACCTTTGGGAGATCTCGATCGTGACGTTTCCCATGCTGCCGGCGGCGCGGGTGTCGCGGTGAAGGGGATGCGGGGGGTGACGCCGCTGGCGCGGGCGATCCGCAAGGCGGCACGGGCGATGCGGGCGTAGCTAACAGTCAGTCGTCATCGCCGGGCCTGACCCGGCGATCCATTCCGCTGGCGCTTTCGCCAGGTGGAGCGGTTGGGGATTGGATGCCCGGATCAAGTCCGGGCATGACGACGAAGATAGGGAAGGTGCTGTGGGTAACCGCCCACCCCGTCCCGATCCGGCTTCGCCGGATCGACCTCCCCTCAAGGGGGAGGTTACGCGCTCTGCCGTGCCGATGCGTCGACAATGACCTCTTCAAATGGAGAAGACAGATGGAAGCTCAGATGAGCGGCCGCGATGATGCGCGGCCGAAGATCGGATGCTGCGCCGGAGACGAAGGGCGCGCTGGAGCAAGGCGAGGCGCTTCCGCGCTCGAGCTGAAGGATGCGTTCGACGATTTCCTCGTGCTCGTTCGAGGCGTTCAGGAGCGCCAATGACGAGCGGCTCGACGAGCTGGAGCGCAAGCTCACCGCCGACGTGGTGACGGAGGAGAAGGTCGAGCCGCATCAACGATGCGCTCGACAGCCAGAAGCGGCATGCTCGACCGGCTGGTGCTGAAGGGCCGGCGGCCGGAGCTCGGCCCTTCGGCAGGCTCAGGACGGGCGCTGGAGGCGAGCGAGCACAAGGCGGCGTTCGACAGCTACATCCGCACCGGCGAGATGGAGGGGCTGAAGCGGCTGGAGGCGAAGGCGGTCTCCGACCGTCACCTCGCCCGACTCGCGGCTACCTGGCGCCGCCGGAAGTGGAGGCGGAGATCGGGCGGCGGCTTGCGATCGTCTCGCCGATCCGCTCCATCGCCGGCATCCGCACCGTGTCGTCCAACGTCTACCGCAAGCCGTTCGCCACGACGGGCTTCGACACCGGCTGGGTGGGCGAGACCGACGACGCGCGACGAGACCGATACGCCGACGCTGGTGGAGCTCGAATATCCGGTGATGGAGCTCTACGCCATGCCGGCGGCGACGCAGACGCTGCTGGAGGACACGGCGATCGACATCGACCAGTGGATCGCCGGCGAAGTGGAGATGGCGTTCGCCGAGCAGGAGGGCGCCGCCTTCGTCAACGGCGACGCCGACAAGAAGCCGAAGGGCTTTCTCGACTACACGACGGTCGCCGAGGCGAGCTGGGCCTGGGGCAAGCTCGGCTATGTGACTGACGGGCGTGTCGGGCGACTTCGCGGCGAGCGATCGCCTCCGACGTGCTGGTCGACACCGTCTACGCGCTGAAGGCCGGCTACCGGCAGAACGCGCACTGGGTGATGAACCGCAAGACGCAAGGGCGCCATCCGCAAGCTGAAGGACGATAACGGGCAGTATCTGTGGGCGCCGCCGGCGACGGCGGACGGCCGCGCCACGATCATGAACTTCCCGGTGGCGGAAGCGGAGGACATGCCCGACATCGGCGCCGACTCGCTGTCGATCGCCTTCGGCGATTTCTCGCGCGGCTACCTGATCGTCGACCGGCTGGGCGTGCGCGTGCTGCGCGATCCCTACAGCCAGAAGCCCTACGTGCTCTTCTACACGACCAAGCGCGTGGGCGGCGGCGTGCAGGATTTCGACGCCATCAAGCTCATCAAGTTCGGCACGGCCTGATCCCCGCTCCTCCCCGGAGCCGTGCTGAAGCTCCCCTCCGCGGCGCGAGCCGCGGGGGAGGAGTGCGGGAGGCAATGGGCATGCGGCAGATCGGGCAGTCGGGGCAGTGGGGCGGTAGGGCAGTGGGCGTGCGGCCAAGCTTCCTACTGCCTTATTGCCCTACTCCCCACTCGCCTACTTCCTTTTGTCATCTTCTCCTCATTCCAGCGGAGACTGCACTTCATGAAACGCTTGCTTCTCGAAGGGCCGGCGGTCGAGCCGGTGACGCTCGCCGAGGCGAAGGCGCATGTGCGCGTCGACGCCGACGACGAGGACGATCTGCTCGGCGCGCTGATCGTGGCGGCGCGGGTGTCGGTGGAGACGGAGATCCGCCGCGTGATGATCGAGCAGAGCTGGCGCGCTACTCGTCGAGACCTGGCCGGACGGCGGGCTGGAGCTGCCGGTGCAGCCGGCGCTGGCCGTCGAGGCGGTGCGGGCGATCGACGCCGACGGTGTGGCGACGACGCTCGATGCGGACGACTACGCCTTCGACTCGCCGACGGGACGGTGGAGCTGGTCAATTCCGTGACCGGTGCCGGATCATTACGAGATCGATTTCACCGCTGGCTACGGCGCGGCGGCGACGGACGTGCCGCAGCCGCTGCGCCAGGCGATCCTCATGCTGGTGGCGCATTGGTTCGAGCACCGCTCGGCCGTGAGCCGACGAGGGCGACGCGGCGGCGACGCCGCTCGGCGTTCGCGCGCTGGTGGCGCCCTATCGCAGGATGGCGCTGTGCTGAGCCGGCGCGGAGCGAGCACGCCCGGGCGGCTGCAGTGCGCGGCTGGCGCTGGAGACGGCGACGCCGAGCGCCGGACGGCGCCGGCGGCAGCACGCTTGAGCTGGAGCGCGGTGGCGACGGTGTCGGCCGAGATCGTTCCGCTGAAGGCGGAGTGAGCGCGAGACCGGCGAGGGACTCGAGGACGTGGTGGCGCATCGGATCGTCATCCGCCGTCGCGACGACGTGGCGGCGGGCGACCGGTTCCGGTTGGGCACGCGGGTCTTCGCGATCAAGGGCGTGAGCGATCCGCAGGAGGACGGGCGCTATCTCGTGTGCCTGTGCGACGAGGAGGGCGCGGCATGAGCGGGGCGGCGGAGGCGCTGCAGGAGGCGGTGTTCGCGACGCTCGCCGGCGACGCGACGCTGGCGACGCTGCTGGGTGGCGCGAGAATCTATGACGGGGCGCCGCGCAATGCCGAGGCGCCCTACGTGCATCTCGGCGAGGTGACGGCGCGCGACTGGTCGACGGCGACGGAGGCGGGGACGGAGGTGACGTTCGCGGTGGTCGCCTGGTCGCGCGAGCCGGGGCGCAAGGAGGCGCTGGCGATTGCGGATCGCGTGGTGGCGCTGCTGCACGATGCGGCGCTGACGCTGAGCGGGCACCGGCTGGTGAATTTGCGGCACCTGACGACGGAGACGGCGCGCGAGGAGAAGCCGCAGGGGCGGCGCGCGGTGGCAAGGTTCAGGGCGCGGGTGGAAGTGGCGTAGGGCAACGCAATCCCTCTCGTTTGTCATCCCGGATGCGCGAATGCGCGGTCCGGGATCCATGACCGTGATCGCTGGCGTGGGTGTTCATAGGTCCCGGTCTCGGCCTCCGGCCGAACCGGGATGACAAACCGATAGGTGCTTCGATCGGGCGGCCTGGGCCCGGGCATGACGACAGCGGCAGGAGGTGCGGCCTTCCCCCTCCCCAACCCCTCCCCGCAAGGGGGAGGGGCTTTCTTGGCAGATGGAGATGCATGAATGGGCGCTCAGAAGGGCAAGGACCTGCTGTTGAAGCTCGACTTCACGCAGACGGCGACGTTTGCGACGGTGGCGGGGATGCGCTCGCGGCGCATCGCGTTCAACGCCGAGCCGATCGACATCACCAATGCCGACAGCGCCGGGCGCTGGCGCGAGCTCTTGGAGGGCGCGGGCGTGAGGCGCGCGGCGATCTCCGGCTCGGGCATCTTCAAGGACGACGCGGCGGACGAGAGCGTGCGGTCGCTGTTCTTCGACGGCGGGATACGCGACTGGCAGATCGTGGTGCCGGATTTTGGGACCATCGCCGGGCCGTTCCAGGTGACGGGGCTTGAGTATGCCGGGGAGCATGACGGCGAGGTGGCGTACGAGCTGGCGCTGGAGTCGGCGGGGGTGGTGAGTTTTGTGAGCGAGTAGCGGCAAGGCAATGAGGCAGTAAGGCAATGGGGCAGTAGGGCAATGCGCGCGGACTTGATCCGGGCATCCATTCCGCCGGCTCTACAGGCGGTTGCTGCCCTAATGCCGATTGCATTGCCTAGCTTCAGCGCGCGCAATCGATGAACAGGAGCGACAATGGCGAACCGGCATCGCGGCGAGATTGCCGCCAGGCTCGACGGGCGCGAGCGGACGCTTTGCCTGACGCTGGGGGCGCTGGCGGAGCTGGAGGCGAGCTTTGGGGCGGACGATCTGGTGGCGCTGGCGGCGCGGTTCGAGAGTGGGCGGCTGTCGGCGCGCGACATCGTGCGGATCATCGGTTGCGGGCTGCGCGGGGCGGGCGAAGCCGTGAGCGACGACGAGGTCGCGGCGATGCGCACGGAGGGCGGCGCGGCGGGCTTTGCCACGATCGCGGTGGAGCTGATCCGCGCGACGTTCGGGGGCGACGCGGGCGGGGAGGAGAGGGAGGGCGAAAACCCTCCGCGTCAGCGGCGAGCCGCTCCGCTGGGACGCGCTGATGGTGTTCGGGCTGGGCGTGCTCAGGCTTTCGCCGGCGGCGTTCTGGGCGATGACGCTAAGGAGATGGCGGCGGCGATGAGAGGCGGTGTTGCCGGAGGCGGATACGGCGTTAGGGCGGGCAACGATGCGCGAGCTGATGCAGCGCTATCCGGACAGGTCGCCGGCCCGATCCGAATGAAGACGCAGGGCGGGGCGACCGTCCTTGGCGACGATGAAAGACGGAGAGTGCGATGGCGGATGATCTGTCGGCGGGCGCGCTTGCTGCGCAAGCCGAGCCGCTGAGGGCGCAGCTCGCCGACCTGCAGGGGCTGGCGCAATCGTTCGGGCAGGCGATGACCAATGCGTTCCGCCGCTCGGTGGTCGACGGCAAGCGGCTGGAGGAGCGTGCTGAAGTCGCTGGCGCTGGGGCTGTCGCGGCGGGCGCTGAGCCAGGCGCTGGCGCCGATCGGCCAGGGCGTCGGCAGCGCGATTTCGAGTCTGCTCGGCGGCCTGCTCGGCGGCGGGAGCTTTGCGAGGGCGGCGTTTTGGGCACGCGGCATGACGCCATTCGCGGCCGGCGGCGTGGTGGCGACGCCGAGCTTCTTTCCGACGCGCAGCGGGCTGGGGCTGGCCGGCGAGGCAGGGCCGGAGGCGATCCTGCCGCTGAAGCGCGGTGCCGGACGGGCGGCTCGGCGTGAGCGCCGGCGGCGGTGGGCGCGCGATGAATGTGACGTTCAACGTGACGACGCCGGACGCGGGGAGCTTTCGGCGGGCGGAGGCGGAGGTTTCGGCGATGCTGGCGAGAGCGGTGGCGCGGGGTCAGAGGGGGTTGTGAGGGTGAGCGGCGAGTGGCGAAACGAGATACGGCACATGATCCGCCCTCACCCTGAGGTGCGAGCGTAGCGAGCCTCGAAGGGCGGGGGCGGCCTCGTCCTTCGAGGCTCGGCCCTTCGCTTTGCTCTGGGCCTCGCACCTCAGGATGAGGCCGATCAATCTGGGTGCCTTCTGGTGCGCCCAGCGCAGCCCCTCTCCCGACCCTTCGCTGACGCGAAGGGCCACCCTCTCCCACAAGGGGAGAGGGCTGTCGCGCGCCTCCATGCCCGGCCGAACTCACCTCCGGCTGAAGGATTAGAACCGAATGCCTTCATTCCACGAAGTGCTCTTTCCGCTGTCGATCGGTCTCGGCTCGAGCGGCGGGCCGGAGCGGCGGACGGATATCGTGCTGCTTGCTTCGGGCCACGAGGAGCGCAACACGCGCTGGGCGGATTCGCGCCGGCGATACGACGCGGGGACGGGCGTCGCTTCGCTCGCCGACCTTCATACGCTGATCGCCTTCTTCGAGGAGCGGCGCGGGCGGCTCTACGGCTTTCGCTGGCGCGACCGCGGCGACTTCAAGTCGTGCGCGCCAGACGCGACGGTGGCGCCGACCGACCAGGCGATCGGCACGGGCGACGGCGCGACGGCGGCGTTCCAGCTCGTGAAGACCTATGGCAGCGCGTTCGATCCTTATGTGCGCGAGATCGCCAAGCCGGTGGCGGGGACGGTGCGCGTGGCGGTGGACACGATCGAGCAGAGCGAGGGCGCGGATTTTTCCGTCGATACGGAGACGGGGATCGTGACGTTTGAAGCGGGGGCCATTCCCGGCGTGGATGCTGTCGGTGACGGCGGGGTTCCAGTTCGACGTGCCGGTGCGGTTCGATACGGACCGGCTGGCGGTGAACCTTGCGAGCTTCGAGGCGGGGGAGGCGGTGCAGGTGCCGGTGGTGGAGATGCGTGTGTAGCGAGCTGGCGAATAACGAATGGGGAACGGCAGCTCCTCCGCCGCTGGGTGCATCCCCCTCCGTCGTCATTGCCGGGCTTGACCCGGCAATCCATTCCGCAGCGCTAGCGACCCGTGGAGAGGGGAACGGGATGGGTGCCCGGATCAAGTCCGGGCATGACGACAGAGTGTGTGGCGCCCTCCGGAGGCCAGTGGCGGCCTCTCAGAATCAAGGCGGATTGGACCCGCTCCCTATTCGCTATTCGCTCGCCCGGAGGGCGTCGATCATGAAATCCTTCTCTTCTGCGCTCGCCGCGCATCTGGCCGGCGGGGCGACGACCTTGTGCACCTGCTGGCGCGTGACGCGCGGTGACGGGGCTGTGCTCGGGTTTACCGATCACGACCGGGCGCTCGTCTTCGACAGCGTGAGCCACGAGCCGGAGAGCGGGCTCGACCAGTCGGCGGCGGTGGCGCATGCCGGGCTGCAGGTGGGCGGGCTTGACGTGACCGGCGCGTTCTCGTCGGCGCGCATCTCCGAGAGCGACCTGGAGGCGGGGCTCTACGACAATGCGCGCGTGGAGGCGTGGCTGGTGAACTGGGCCGACGCCGAGCAGCGGCATTTGATGCGCGTCGGCTCGATCGGCGAGGTGCGGCGCGCGGGGCAGGAATTCACCGCCGAGGTGCGGGCGCTGTCGCATGCGCTCGACCAGGAGCGCGGGCGGATCTTTCGCGCCACGTGCGACGCGGATCTGGGGGATGCGCGCTGCATGGTCGATCTGGAGAGCGACGACTGGAGCGCCGAGCGCGGCGGTGAGCGAGACGGACGGCTATGGGTCGCTCGTGGCTTCCGTGCCGGGCGACCGGCCGACGGGCTTCTTCGACCAGGGTGTGGTGACGTTCACCAGCGGGGCGAATGCGGGGCGGCGGATCGAGGTGCTCAGGCACGTGCGCGATGACGACGGCGATACCATCACCTTGTGGCAGCCGATGGCGGATGCGATCGCGGTGGGGGATGCGTTCAGCGTGAGCGCCGGATGCGACAAGCGGTTCTCCACCTGCCGCGACCGCTTCGACAACATCGCGAATTTTCGCGGCTTCCCGCAGATGCCGGGGAACGATTTCGCGCTGTCCTATCCCGTGCCGGCGGACGGGAGCGACGGCGGGAGCCTGAGCGAGGGATGATGCGGCGTTCGCTTGGAGCAAGGCCTATGCAAGCGGAGCGAGGCGCCATTCCTCTCCCCCTTGGGGAGAGGTCGGCCGCCCCCGGGTCCAGCCAAAGGCTGGCCCGAGGACAGGCTGAGCGGCCGGGTGAGGGGAATGGCGTTTCCCAAACCGCAGGCGCTGCCCCCTCACCCTACCCTCTCCCCGGAGGGGAGAGGAGGGCCGAGTTCGCAGGGCGTCAGTGCATCGTCGCTGCCGCCCGCTCGTGGATCGGGACGCCTTATCGGCACCAGGCGGCGCTGAAGGGGGTGGGGTGCGATTGCCTTGGGCTGCTGGTCGGCGTGTGGCGGGAGCTGACGGGCGGGGAGGCCGGACCGGTGCCGCCTTACACCCCGGACTGGGCGGAGGCGATGGGGGCGGAGACATTCGCCGAGGGACTCAGGCGGCATCTCGACGAGATCGATCCGGCCGAGGCGCGGGAAGGGGACATCGTGCTCTTCCGCTGGCGCGCCCACCTGCCGGCGAAGCATGCCGGGATTTTGACGGCGCCGGACCGCATGGTGCACGCGCAGGAGGGGGCGAAGGTGGCGGAGGTGCCGGTGAGTGCGTGGTGGCGGAGGCGGATGGCGTTCGGGTTTGCGCTCTCTGGATGAGACGACCGACGGGGAAACGGGTTTTGGCCACAATCGTGGGATGCAGTGAAGCTGAACAGCTGATACCACCCGGCGATCAGGATGAAGACTTGTCGGCTCGTGTTCCGTGCAGCGCTGGCCGTCTTTTTCGCGGGCGCCATGTGCTGCAGCACGCCGGCGCTCGCCCAGTCGCCTTTGAGCGAGCCGGAACTTCACCTGGCGGAAACGACCTTCGTTGTGAGGCCCGACGACTCCGGCCTGCTGACGGAGGTGCTGCTCGACGACAAGCGTGTGGCGCTGATCTATGATCTGCGGTTCTATTACAGGATCGTGGGCCGTGACGCCGAAGGGCTGATCTTGCTGGCCTGGGGCGGCGGCGAATGCGAGTCCTATCCGGTCGTTCTGGTCGGCTTCAGCGACGGGCACGGAGAAGTCCATGAAGAAGACCTGCACCATGCCTGCCGCACCCAGTGGAAGGTGCGCGAGACGGCGGACGGGCTCGTGCTGGAGCGCGATGCGCTTCCGTGGCTGGGCGGCGCGGAATGGCTGCTGAGGCGGGACGGTGCGCTCGTGCTCCAGAGTGCCTCAAGCTACCGCTTTGCAAGGGACATGGACTGGTCGTCTCTGAGCGACGAGACGGCCTACGACCTTCTGTTCATTCGCTCGACGAATGCAGCGTTGGCGGAGGCGATGGGACCGCGCTTCCTGTGGGCGGATATCAGGCTCAGGCGCGGTGGGCCGGGCCGGTGGCTCGACGCGCGCTTCTACGTTGCATGGGGTGAGCGCGAACGCAGCTTCGTGGGCTTGGACCGAGAGACGCGGCGGGCCTACTACGCGGAATACCCGAGCTGCGTAGGATGTGCTCCGCGCTATTATCCCGACGATGCCGATTGGCCCGAGGCGTTGAGACGTGAGCGCGACGGGCATTCGGTTCGTTGAAATGGCGCCCCCTCTCCCGACCCGTCGCTGACGCGAAGGGCCACACGCCTTCGCCCGTTGGGCTTCGGCGCGCAGGCCCCCTCCCGCATCCGCCTCCGCCTAGGCTTCGGCGGACACGAGGGGAGAGGGCTGGCGCGTGATGCGCCTCTGAGAAAGTCTGACATGGCAACTCTCGTTCTCGGCATCGCCGGGGGCGCGCTGGGCTCGGCCTTTGGGCCGGCCGGCGCGGTCCTCGGTCGCGCGGCGGGCGCGCTGGCGGGCTATACGCTCGACCAGGCGCTGTTCGGCACGCGCCGCAAGGTGGAAGGGCCGCGGCTCTCCGACCTCGAGGTGCAGGCCTCGACCGAAGGCGCGGCGATCCCGCGCGTCTATGGGCGCGCGCGGCTCGCCGGGCAGATCATCTGGGCGACCGACTTCGAGGAGGTGCGCGAGAGCGAGACGGCAAGGCGGCAAGGGCGGGCCGCAGGTCACCACGACCGAATACAGCTATTTCGCCAATTTCGCCGTGGGGCTTTGCGAAGGGCCGATCGCGCGCATCGGGCGCATCTGGGCGGACGGCAAGCTGCTCGACCAGGCGGCCTTCAACTTCCGCGTCTATCCGGGCGACGAGACGCAGGAGGCCGACAGCCTGATCGTCGCCAAGGAGGGCGACGGCGCCGGCCTATCGCGGGACGGCCTATGTGGTGTTCGAGCGCATGGCGCTCGCCGATTTCGGCAACCGCATCCCGCAGCTCGCCTTCGAGGTGTTCAAGCCCGGTGCCGGGGATCGAGGATCATGTGCGGGCGGTGAACGTCATCCCGGGCTCCACGCGAGTTCGGCTACGACACGAATCGTGGTGACGCGCTCCGGCGGCGACCGGCGTGACGGTCTCGGAGAACGCGCATGTGGCGCGCGACATGTCCGACTGGACGGTCTCGATCGACGAGCTGCAGGCGCTCTGCCCAAGCCTGGAATGGGTGACGCTGGTGGTCGCCTGGTTCGGCGACGATCTGCGCGCCGGGTCGTGCACCGATCAGCCCGAAGGTCGACAGCGCGACGAAGGAGACGAGCGGCGCGACCTGGGCCGTGAGCGGGCTGACGCGCGCGACGGCGCGACGCGGTGAGCCAGGTGGACGGGCGGCCGGCCTATGGCGGCAGCCCGAGCGACCTCACCGTGGTGCGCGCGATCCAGGACCTGAAGGCGCGCGGGCTGAAGGTGACGCTGGCGCCGTTCGTGCTGATGGACATCGCGGAGGGCAACACGCTGACCGATCCCTATACGGGCGCGGCGGGGCAGCCGGCCTATCCCTGGCGCGGGCGGATCACCTGCGACCCGGCGCCGGGCGAGGCGGGCTCGCCCGACAAGACGCGCCGCGGCGGCGGTGCCGGTGGCGGTCTTCCTGGGCGCGGCGGAGCCGGGGGATTTTTCGCTCGGCGCCGGCGAGCGTCGATTATGCCGGGCCGGCGGAGTGGAGTTTTCGGCGCATGGTGCTGCACTATGCGCACCTTGCGGCGCTGGCGGGCGGGGTCGATGCGTTCCTCATCGGCTCGGAGCTGCGTCGGGCTGACGACGATGCGCTCGGCGACGAGCACCTATCCTTTCGTGGAGGGACTGCAGGACGCTCGCCGGCGACGTGCGCTCGGTGGTCGGCGGCGCGACGAAGATCTCCTACGCGGCGGACTGGAGCGAATATTTCGGGCACCAGCCGGGCGACGGCTCCGGCGACGTGCATTTCCATCTCGATCCGCTGTGGGCGGACGCGGAGATCGATTTCGTCGGCATCGACCTCTACCACCCGCTGACCGACTGGCGCGACGCGGCGGGCCATGCCGACGAGGCGACGGGGCGCTCGCCCTACGATCACGATTACCTGCATCGGCAATGTCAGGGGCGGCGAGGGCTTCGACTGGTATTATGCGAGCGACGCCGACCGCGACGCGCAGACGCGCACGCCGATCACCGACGGCGCCTACGGCAAGCCGTGGGTGTTCCGCTTCAAGGACATCGAGTCGTGGTGGGCGAACGCGCACTACGACCGGCCGGGCGGGGTGGAGTGCGGCACGCCGACGGACTGGGTGCCGGAAGGGAAGCCGATCTGGCTGACGGAGCTCGGCTGCCCGGCGATCGACAAGGGCGCCAACCAGCCGAACGTCTTCTACGATCCGAAGTCGTCGGAGTCGGCGCTGCCGTACTATTCGAGCGGGGCGCGCGACGACGCTCAGCAGCGCGCCTATGTCGACGCGTATCAGCGCTTCTTCGACACGGACCATCCGGAGCTTCGCCGGCTCGAACCCGGTCTCGTCGGTCTATGGCGAGGCGCATGGTCGATCCGGCGCACCTGACGCTGTGGGCGTGGGACGCGCGGCCGTTCCCCTATTTCCCCGACCTCACCGACGTGTGGTCGGACGGCGCCAACTGGGAGCGCGGGCACTGGCTGAACGGCACGGCTGGGGCAGGTGACGCCTCGACGGCCTCATCGACGCGGTGATGGCCGACCACGCCTTCGCCGATTACGCGGTCGCCGACGTCAGCGCGACTGTTCGGCGGCTACATCGTCGACGAGGTGCTTTCCGCGCGCGGCACGCTGGAGCCGCTGCTCGACGGCGTTTCGCGTCGACGCGGCGGATGCCGGCGACCGCGTGCTGTTCCGCGGGCGCGACCGGCCGCGCGGACGCGACGCTCGATACGGACGCGCTGGTGGAGCGAGCCGGACGAGCCGCTGATCGCGCGGCGGCGCGCGCAGGAGACGGAGCTCGCCTCGGAGCTGGTGCTGCGCTTCGTCGATCTCGGCCGCGACTATCAGGTCAGCACCGCGAGCTCGCGGCGGCTTGCCGGATCAGAGCCGGCGCACGACGCGCTTCGATCTTGCCGCGGTGATGGAATTTCGCCGAAGCGGAGCGGCTGACCGACACGCTGCTGCGCGACATCTGGCGCGGGCGCGAGCGCGCCGAGCTGGAGCTGCCGCCGAGCCGCGCTGGCGATCGAGGCGGGCGATCTCGTGGACGCTGCCGGGCACGACGCTGCCGGAGCGGCTGATCGCCGAGCGCATCGAGGACAGCGAGAGCCGTGCGCTGTCGCTTCGCCGCGTCGACGAGCGCGGGCCGACGCCGCGCGGCGCCGCGCGACGCGACGCGCCGGGGACGCAGACGCTCTGGGCGGCGCCGGAGGTGCGCGTCGTGGAGTTCGCCCCGCCCGACGGCGTGCAGACGCATGCGCCGCGGCTGGCGGTGTTCGCCGATCCGTGGCCGGGGCTGATGGCGGTCTATGTCGCGAGCGAAGGCGGCGGCTTCAGCCTCGGCGACGACGCTCACCAAGCCGCGCGACGATGGGGCGGCTGACGGCGCCGCTCTATTCCGGGCCGCTACGGGGTGTTCGACCGAGGTCAACGCCATCGAGGTGGAGCTGTTCGGCGGGGCGCTTGCGAGCCTGCCGGACATCGACGTGTTCGCCGGCGGCAACGCCGCGGCGGTGAAGACGGCCGGCGGCGATTGGGAGATGCTGCAGTTCGCCGAGGCGGAGCTGATCGGCACGAACCACTACCGGCTGACGCGGCTGCTGCGCGGGCAGGCGGGCACCGAGCAGGCGATGGCGACGGGCGCGGCGATCGGCGCGGACTTCGTGCTGCTCGACGGGGCCGTGACGCCGCTGCCGCTGCGCAGCGACCAGCTCGGCCTGCCGCTCAGCTATCGCATCGGCGCGGCGCGCGACGATTATGCGGCGCCGAGCTTTTCGGCGCTGACGGTGACGGCGGAGGGGGTGGGGCTGACGCCGTTCGCGCCGGTGCAGCTCAGATACCGGCGCGACGCCGGATCGGGCGACATCACGCTCACGTGGATAAGGCGCACGCGCTTCGGCGGCGTCGGCTGGGAGCTGGCGGAGGTGCCGCTCAACGAGGAGAGCGAGGCCTATCGGCTGGAGATCCTCGACGGTGCGGAGGTGGTGCGCAGCGTCGATCTCGACGCGCCGACCTATCGTCTACGCGGCCGCCGACCAGACCGCCGATTTCGGGATGACCGCCACGACGTTCCCGGTGCGCATCGCGCAGCTCAGCGCGACGGTCGGCGCGGGGCTCAAGCTGGAGGAAACGGTCTATGCCTGAGACCGGTTCGCTCGAAGCTGCCGCTGCTCGTCGCCGAGCAGGCGCAGAAACACGTCACGCATAACGAGGCACTGCGCCTGCTCGACGCGCTGGTGAAGACGCGCGTGGTGGAGCAGGGGCTGACGGCGCCGCCCGGCTCGCCGGCGGAGGGCGACATCTACATTCCGGGCTCGGGCGCCACCGGCGACTGGTCGGCCTGGGACTTCAACCTCGCCACCTATCTCGACGGGGCCTGGCAGAAGATCGTGCCGCAGGTCGGCTGGCTGGTCTACGACATCGACCAGGACGCCTATTACAAGTTCGAGGGCGGTCCGACCTACTGGGTTGAGTTCGTTTCCGGCGGATCCGGCGACGTCACGGGACCTGCCAGTGCCACGGACAACGGGATTCCGCGCTTCGACGGAACGGGCGGGAAGACGCTGCAATCGTCATCGGCAACATTGGGAGATGACGGCGCGTTGGAAATCGTCAGTTCCTCGCAGTTCCGGCCGACGGTGACGCTGACCAACACCTATGATGCATCCATCAACACCGGACCGTATTGGAATTCGCGACGGTCCCGCAGCGGCTTGGCCGTGCAGTCAGGTGACGCACTGGGGACCTTCAACTTCCAAGGGGCCGACGCCGACAACTCGAACCAGAATGCCGGCTCCGTAGCCTGCGCCGCCGCCGCCGCGCCCGGCTCAGGCTACGTGCCGTGCTACTTTCGTTTCGTAACGACCAATACCTCCGGAAGCTCCGGCGAACGGGCTCGCATCTCGAGCGAAGGCGACATCCAGATGGGCGGGGCCAACACCGTCATCGACGCCAACCGCATTCATCGGCTGCGGTCCTACACGGTCGCAACGCTGCCGACGCCCGGCACGGCGGCGCGGCTTGCCTGGTGCAGCGACGAGACAGGCGGGCCGGTGCCCGTCTACGACGACGGAACCAACTGGCGGCGCGTCTCCGACGGCGCAGTCGCTTCGTAGCGCACGATTCGTTCTGATTGAAATCAGAACGCGTGCTCTTTTTCTCTTTTGAAGCATGATCTTATCCGAAAAGCGGTTTCCACTTTTCGGGATCATGCTCTAGCGAGGGACGTGCAGCAGATGGCAATTTACATTGAGGAGTTCCTGTATCGCGGGCGCGCCGCCGGCTCCGCCGAAGAGCCGGCGTGGCATCTCGTGCTGGCGAGCACCGGCGAGGACGATTTCGGCCAGCCGACGATCGCGACGCGGACGCTCAACATGGCGGAGGCAGAGGCCGCAAGCTGGGGCCTGCCGGAGATCATCGCGGCGATCAACGCCGAGCTGATGGCGGAGGTCGATACGAAGCGGTCCGAGGTGCAGGCGCTCGCTCAGGAACTGGCGGACAAGGACGCCGAGCTGGCATCGCTGACAAAGGCGTAGAGACGCGATCGCGGGTCAACGGCGTGCCCCGGGCTCGGCCTTGTTGGCTTCGATGAAGGCGTTGGACGCGAACATCGTGTTGATGCGCCTCAAGACGACGCGGCCGCTGAAGGGCGTGTCCATGGCCGGGTCGTGCAGGTGGAACAGCCGGTAGCCGAGCGGCTCCAGATAGGCCTTCACCGCCTCGAACGGCACGTGGCGGCGGTTGTCGCGGTTCATGCCGACTTCGGTCTCGACGATGTCGACGCGCCCGGCGGCGAGCATGCGCTGGAAGCCGACCAGCACGTCGAGGTCGTGTCCCTCGGCGTCGATCTTGAGGAAGCCGATATGCTCGATGCCGTGCTCGGCGGCGAACTCGTCGCCTGACGTCATGGCGACGTCCTCAGTCTTGTGGCGCTCGAAGATGGTGGGCGGATCGACGATGCGGTTCGAGGGCGAAGCGGCTCGCCGGGTGACGTGCGCGCGTCCCTGGCGGCGACCGAGCGCGATGTTGAAGGGGCGCACTTGCGGGGCGCGGCGGGTGTTGGTCTGGAGCGCCTCGAAGGCAGTGGAGACCGGCTCGAAGGCGTAGACCGTCGCCTGCGGGAAGGCCTTGGTGAAGCCGAGCGCGGTCAGCCCGACATTGGCGCCCACGTCGAAGATCACGGCGGGGCTGAAGGCGGGATAGTGCCGCTTGATGGCGAGGCACGACCCGCCGAGCCGCCTCGCAGCCGCGTCTCGCGATCGGTCGTTCTGTCCGGGGCTCGAGGCCGCGCTGTCGGTCATGGCGCCGTCGAAAAAGGCACAAGCCGGCCCGCGGGGCAACACGCATTTTCGGTCCGGCGGGCGGGCAAAAGCTTCCCCATGCATACGCGGAGATGATGATGACGACGCTGGAGATTCAGCGCCGGCTGAAGGCGCTCGGCTTCGACCCGGGGCCGCTCGACGGCATACGCGGGCGGCTGACCATTCGCGCCGTCAAGGCGTTTCAGGCGAGCCGCGGGCTGGTGGCGGACGGGATCGCGGGGCCGGTGACGCGGGGGGCGCTGGCAGCGCCGGCGGATGATGGCCTTCCCCCCTCCCGGCTTCGCCAAGGCTACGCCGGGCAAGCCCCCGACACCGGGACGAAAGGGGAGGGCTTGATCCCCTGGTACGAGGAAGCGCTGCGGCTGAAGGGGACGCGGGAGGCGGCGGGGGCGGCGGACAATCCGCTCATCCTCACATGGGCGAAGCGGCTGGGGCTCGCCTACGCGCACGATTCGACCGCCTGGTGCGGGCTCTTCGTCTCGCACTGCATCGCCGCAGCACTCCCCGACGAGCCACTGCCGGCCAACCCGCTCGGCGCGCGACGCTGGCTCGGCTTCGGCAAGGCGGTCGCGCCGACGCTGGGGGCGGTGCTGGTGTTCTGGCGCGGGTCGCGCACGGGATGGCAGGGGCATGTCGGATTCTATGCCGGCGAGGACAGCGGCGCCTTCCACGTGCTGGGCGGCAACCAGTCCGATTCCGTCTCCATCGCACGGCTCGGCAAGAGCCGGCTGCTCGGCGCGCGCTGGCCGGTGAGCGCTCCGCCGCCGGAGGGCGGCGCCACCCAGCGCGCGGCAAGCCAATCCCTCTCCACCAACGAAGCATGAAGGAAGGCAAGACATGTTCACATCGATCGATAAGGCACTGACGGCCGTCGTCATGGCGGCGCTCTATCTCCTCAACACGTTCGGCGGCATCGATATCGGGCTCTCGGAAGAGACCGTGTCGGCGATCTTCGCGGCGCTGACGCCGCTCCTGGTGTGGCTGGTGCCGAACAAGTCCAGCCCGGCATGAGCTGGCTGTCGCTCGGCCTGGCGCTGCTGGGGCTGGCGAAGGCCATCCTCGGCTATCTGGCGGGCCGCAACAGCGCCGACGCCGCCACGGCAAAGCTGATCCTGGACGGACTGAGGGCGATCGATGAGCGGGTGGCGAAGGCTGAAGCGGCTCGTGCCGCTGCTGTGCGCGATTTCGATCGCGATCTCAATTCTGGCGGGCTGCGCGACGATGACCCATATCGTCGCGACTGACCAGGAGGCCGAAGCCGTGGCAGAAGGCGAGGCAGCCGGCCGCTCGGCCGTCTGCCGCGCCTGGCTGGCGATCACCTATTCGCGGCAGGATACGGCCGAGACGCAGCGGCAGATCCGAGGCAACAACGCGGCCCGGGCCGGCTATGGGTGCCCGCCGTGAAACGGTCGCGGGCGGTGGATTCGGCGGCGGCGAGCCCCTACCATGCCGCCCAGCATGCGTTCAGCATCGGTTCATTCGACTTGGGATAGACGGGGGCATGACCAGATACCGCACCATTGCAGCGGCGCTGATTCTGCTGGCTGCCGCCGGGCTCTCCTCGGAGGGACGGGCGCAGTGCGTCTCGCAGGGCGAGGGCCAGCACATGGTTTCGCAGGGCCAGGTGCATGCCGTTTCCCGAGGCGCTACAGCGAGCTGGGATTTCTCCGAACGTAACTCGCTCGGTAGCCCTAGCTTTGCCAGCCGGTAGCGGCTGGGTCTATCAGGTGCAGGTCGTGCGCAACGGGCAGGTCAAGCACCGTGACGATCCCGGCGCGGTAGGCACGACCTTGCCCCTTCATTCGAATCAGCACCATTAGGGCTGCGCCACAGAAGGAAGACGATGCGGGTTCTGGTTGTCGAGGATGATCGCGATCTCAACAAGCAGCTCTGCCAGGCGCTGCGCGAGGCCGGCTACATCGTCGACTATGCCTTCAACGGCGAGGAAGGGCACTTCCTCGGCGACACGGAGCCGTACGACGCGGTGATCCTCGATATCGGGCTGCCGCGGCTCGACGGGCTTTCGGTGCTGGAGCAATGGCGGCGCGACGGACGCGCCATGCCGGTGCTGCTCCTGACCGCCCGCGACCGCTGGTCGGACAAGGTGCAGGGGATCGACGCCGGCGCCGACGACTACGTGGCGAAGCCCTTCCACGTCGAGGAGGTGCTGGCGCGGGTGCGGGCGCTGGTGCGCCGCGCCGCCGGGCACGCCTCGAACACGCTGTCGTCGGGGCCGGTGCAGCTCGACCTCAAGGCTTCCCGCGTGACGGTCAACGGCGCGCCGGTGAAGCTCACCTCGCACGAATACAAGGTGCTCGAATATCTCATGCACCATCCGAGCAAGGTGGTGTCGCGCACCGAGCTGACCGAGCACCTCTACGACCAGGACTTCGATCGCGACTCCAACACGATCGAAGTGTTCGTCGGGCGGCTCAGGAAGAAGCTCGGCGTCGATCTCATCGAGACGGTGCGCGGCATGGGCTACCGGATCGGGCCGGCCGAGGCGGGCAGCGACGGGGCCGGCGACGAGGGGCATGCCGACTAGATCGCTCTCGCTCCGCGTCGCGCTGATCGCCGCCGGGGGGAGCGCCATTGCGCTGCTCGTGGCCGGCGCGGTCTTCATCATCCAGTTCTCCAACGCGGTGGAGCGGAACTTCGACGACCGCCTGGAGACGCTCCTCCTCACCCTGATCGCCGCGACCAATCTCGACGGCACGGTCGACGACACCGCCGTGGAAGGCCGCAGCGGCGGCAGCTTCTCGCGGCCGCTGTCGGGGTGGTACTGGCAAAGCCGCGACCCTGAGACCGACACGGTGATCGCCCAGTCCCAGTCGCTGCTCTTCGACGTCCTGCCCATCACGAGCCAGGACATGCCGACGGCCGACGATCCCTCCCGCACATTGACCTTCACCGCGAGCGGCGGGCGCCATCTGCGCGCGCTGGTGCAGCGCGTCACCCTGGCGCCCGGCCATACCTTTACGCTGCTGGTGGCCGGCGACACGGCGCCGATGGTGCGCGACATCGGCGCGTTCCGGACTTCCGTCGCGACATGGCTCGGCGGGCTGGCGGTGCTGCTGGCGCTCGGCATCGCGGCGCTCATACGCTGGGGGCTGAGGCCGCTGAGGCGGGTGCGCGAGGACCTGAGCAAGGTCCGCGAAGGGCAGATCCAGCATCTCACCGGCGACTATCCGAGCGAGATCGAGCCGCTGGTGGACGACCTCAACGCGCTGATCGATTCCAACCGCGAGATCGTGGAGCGGGCGCGCATGCATGTCGGCAATCTGGCGCATGCGCTGAAGACGCCGCTCGCCGTGCTGCAGAACGAGACGGCGGGCGAGGGGAGCCCGCTTGCCGCGAAGGTCTCAGAGCAGATCGCGCTGATGCGCGACCAGGTGGGGCACCACCTCAACCGCGCGCGCATCGCCGCGCAGGCGAACGTGCTGGGCGCGGTGACGCCGGTCGCGCCGGTGCTGACCGCGCTGGCGCGGGTGATGGGCAAGGTCCACCAGGAGCGCGATCTCGACATCCGCGCGGACGTCGGGGCGGAGCTGCGGTTCCGCGGCGAGAAGCACGACCTTGAGGAGATGAGCGGCAATCTCTTCGACAATGCCTGCAAATGGGCGACCTCCAAGGTGCGGGTTTCCGCCTCGGCCCACATGCGGGAGCGCCGCCCGTTCGTCACCATCGCGTTCGAGGATGACGGGCCCGGCCTGCCGCCGGAAGCGCGCGTCGAGGCGCTGGCGCGGGGACGGCGGCTCGACGAATCGAAGCCCGGCTCGGGGCTCGGCCTTTCCATCGTGGACGAGCTGGCGCGCATCTATGGCGGCAGCCTGACGCTGGAGGAATCGGCGCTCGGGGGCCTCAGCGCGCGGCTGACGCTGCCGGCGCCGGGAGAGTGAAAATGCCGGAATGGCGATTGAAAAGCCGCCGTATTTCGGCCATCCGTGGTCGTGACAAGGGCCGGGCGCCGCTTTGCCCGCCCAGGGGGATTGGATGCTGAAGTCGTCTTGTTGTTGCGTCGGTCAGCGCATTCGCCCTTGCCGCCTGTGCCTCCACCAGCAACGGCATCATCACCGGCGCCGTGCCGCCCGGCGCCAATACGGGCGTCGTCATCGACAGCCCGGTCGGCGCGGGCAGCGGCCAGGTTCCCGTCGGCCCGCTGGAAGGGGCGCTGACAGGCGCCGATGTGGGCCTGTCGCTGACGGAGGAGGACCGCAAGATCGCGCTGCAGGCGGAATACGAGGCGCTGGAATACGGCCGCGCCGGCCAGCCGACGCGCTGGGACAACCGAAGAGCGGCAATGGCGGCGACGATCAAGGTCGGCCAGATCTACCAGGTGAACCGGCTCGATTGCCGCGAATACACCCACACCGTCTCCATCGGCGGGCGCAACCGCGTGGTGCACGGCACCGCCTGCCGCCAGCCCGACGGGGTTTGGCGGGTGCTGGGGTAGAAGCGCCCCGGATTGCGCTGCGTCAAAGCGGCCGGGGGCGAGGCTTGCCTTTTGGCGAGGCAGGCCCGATTTTTCATGCACCGCGATTTGATCGGAACCGCCGGAGGCACCGGTGGCTTTGTTGGAGCACAGTGTTTTGTGAAACCGGTCCCAACCCGGATTGCCCTCCGAGGCGTGCTATGGGGGCCATGTTCCGGGACTGCTCTTTGAGGAATAACGGGCCGGCGTGCTTTTCTGGATCCTCATAGCGTCTGCTGACCGCCGCGGCGATCCTCGCCGTGCTGCTGCCGCTTGGGCAGCAAGCCGCGCGCCAGCGATCCGGCCGAGCATGTGCGCCAAGTCTATCTCGACCAGCTGGAGGAGCTGGATCGCGACAGGGCCGAAGGCCGCATCAGCGCCTCGGAGGCGGAGGCGGCGCGGGCGGAGATCGCCCGCCGGCTCATCGCCGCCGATCACGACGTGCACGCGCCGGCCGCCGCGGCGCACGGCAGCCGCTTTGCCCGCATCGCGCGTCTCGCTGGTGGCGCTTGCCGGCATCCCCATCCTTTCCCTCTCGCTCTATCTCGCGCTCGGCGCACCCGGCCTGCCGGGCGAGCCGCTCGCCGCGCGGCTGGAGCAGCCGACCGACGCCGAACGACGTGGAGGCGCTCGTCGCCAAGGTCGAGAAGCATCTCGCCGAACAGCCGGAAGACGGGCAGCGGCTGGGAGGTGCTGGCGCCGGTCTATCTGAGCCTCGGACGCGGCGAGGAGCCGGCGCGCGCCTATCAGAACGCCATCCGGCTGCTCGGCTCGAATGCCGAGCGGCAGGCGAGGCTCGGCGAGGCGCTGTGGATGACGGGCGGCGGCATCGTGACGGCCGAGGCGCGCGCCGCGTTCGAGGCGGCGCATGCGCTCGATCCCTCGGCGCCGGAGCCGCGCTTCTTTCTGGCGGTCGCCGCGCAGCAGGAGGGCAATCTCGACGAGGCGAAGACGATCCTGACGGCGCTGCTTGCCGATGCGCCCGCCCGACGCGGCGTGGCGCGGCATGGTGGAGCATGCGCTGGCGCAGATGAACGGCGGCAGCGCGCCGCCTGTCGCAAGCGCCGGGCCGCCGTCCGGCACGAGCCCGGCGCCGGGCGCGAGCGCGCCGGGGCCGACGGCGGCGGATGTCGCGGCCGCCCAGGCGATGGCGCCGGACGAGCGGACGGCGATGATCCAGGGCATGGTGGAGCGGCTCGCAACGCGGCTTGCGGCGAACCCCGACGATGCGGACGGCTGGGTGCGGCTGATCCGCTCCTACATGGTGCTCGGCAAGACCGACGAGGCGGCCAAGGCGGCGCACGACGCGCTCGCGGGCGTGACGGATGCGGACGAGCGGCAAAAGGTCGAGGCGCTGATCGCGGAGCTGAACCTGCCGGCGAGCGCGCCTGGGCCGACAGCCGCCGACGTCGCCGCCGCCCAGACGATGTCGCCGGACGAGCAGTCGGCGATGATCGAGGGCATGGTGGGCCGGCTCGCGGCGCGGCTTGCAGGCCAGCCCCGACGACGCGGAGGGCTGGCTGCGGCTGATCCGCTCCTATGTGGTGCTCGGCAAGACCGACGAGGCGGCGAAAGCGGCGCGCGATGCGCTGGCCGGCGTGACGGACGCGGACGGGCGGCAGAAGGTGGAGGCGCTGATCGCCGATCTCGGCCTGACGCCGGCGGGAGCCGCAAACCCATGACGCGCAATCCGCCGTCGCCTTCCTACGCAGGCTCAAGGCCCCGTCCGCTAAGATTTCGGCGGACGAAGCAGCGGCGGCTGATCATGATCGCCGGGGCGGGCGTGGTGCTTGCCGTCGCCGCGGCGCTGGTGCTCTTGGCGCTGCGCAACCAGATCGTCTTCTTCTATTCGCCCACGGAGATCGCCAAGCAGGACCTGACGCCGGGAACGCGCGTCCGGCTCGGCGGGCTGGTGCGTCGACGGCTCGGTCAAGCGCGACGACGACGGCAGCGTGCAGCTTCGCCGTCACCGACACGACCAGCAGCGTCGAGGTCGACTATCACGGCATCCTTCCCGACCTCTTCCGCGAAGGGCAGGGGGTCGTGGCGGAAGGCGTGTCACCGGCGCGCATTCGGTCAATGCCGACAGCGTGCTTGCCAAGCACGACGAGCGCTACATGCCCAAGGAGGTGGTCGACGCGCTGAAGGCGCAGGGCGTCTGGCAGGAGGCAGGGGGACGCCGCAATGACGGGCACGCTTTCCGTCGCCGAGATCGGCCACTACGCGCTGGTGCTGGCGCTGGCGCTGATGCTCATCCAGTCGACCGTGCCGCTTCTCGGGCTCCGCTGGGGCGACGAGCGGCTGGTGGCCGTCTCGGGCACCACGCCGATCGTCGGCTTCGGGCTGATCGCCATCGCCTTCGCGGCGCTCGCCGCCGCCTACGTGACGTCGGATTTCTCCGTGCTGAACGTCTGGGAGAACAGCCACTCGGCGCAGCCGCTGCTCTACAAGATCACCGGCGTGTGGAGCAACCACGAGGGCTCCATGCTCCTGTGGGTGCTGATCCTCGGCCTGTTCGGCGCGCTGGTCGCGGCCTTCGGCGGCAATCTGCCGAGCGGGCTGCGCGCCCGCGTGCTGGCCGTGCAGGGCTGGATCGGCTCCGCCTTCCTGATCTTCATCCTGCTCACCTCCAATCCCTTCACCCGGCTCAACCCGGCGCCGCTGGAGGGGCGCGCCCTCAATCCGGTGCTGCAGGACATCGGCCTCGCGATCCATCCGCCGCTTCTCTATCTCGGCTATGTCGGCTTCTCGATCGCCTTCGCCTTCGCCATCGCGGCGCTGATGGAAGGGCGCACGGACGCCGCGTGGGCGCGCTGGGTGCGGCCGTGGACGCTGATGGCGTGGATGTTCCTCACCGCCGGCATCGCGATGGGCTCCTACTGGGCCTATTACGAGCTCGGCTGGGGCGGCTGGTGGTTCTGGGACCCGGTGGAGAACGCCTCCTTCATGCCGTGGCTCGCCGGGACGGCGCTGCTGCATTCCGCCGCCGTGATGGAGAAGCGCGGCGCGCTCAAGGTGTGGACGATCCTGCTCGCCATCCTCACCTTCTCGCTTTCGCTTCTCGGCACCTTCCTGGTGCGCTCCGGCGTGCTCACCTCCGTGCACGCCTTCGCCTCCGACCCGACGCGCGGCGTCTTCATCCTCGGCATTCTGACGCTGTTCATCGGCGGCGCGCTGGCGCTGTTCGCCTGGCGCGCGCCGGAGATGAAGCAGGGCGGGCTCTTCGCGCCGATCAGCCGGGAAGGGGCGCTCGTCTTCAACAACCTCTTCCTCGTCACGCTGGCGGCGACGGTGTTCGCCGGCACGCTCTATCCGCTGGCGCTCGAGGCCATGACCGGGCAAAAAATCTCCGTCGGCGCGCCGTTCTTCAACCTCACCTTCGTGCCGCTGACCATTCCGCTTCTGATGGCGCTGCCGTTCGGGCCGCTGCTCGCCTGGAAGCGCGGCGACCTCTATGGCGCGGCGCAGCGGCTGGGCGTCGCCATGGTCGCAGCGGTGGTGGCGGCGATCGTCACCTATGTCGTGGCAGGCGGCGAGGGGCGTGCTTGCGCCGCTGGCGCTGGCGCTCGGCGTGTGGCTGATCGTCGGCAGCCTCGTCGACTTCGCGGAGCGCATCCAGCTTTTCCGGGCGCCCGCGGGGACCAGCCTGTCGCGCTTCATCGGCCTGCCGCGCTCGGCGCTCGGCACCGTGGTAGCGCATGCCGGGCATGGGGCTGACGGTGATCGGCATCGTCGCCACCAGCGCCTACCAGAGCGAAAAGGTGGTGGCGCTGAAGCCGGGCGAGACGGTCGACGTCTCCGGCTACACGCTGCTCTACCAGGGGACGGTGCCGGTGACCGGGCCGAACTATCGCGAGGAGCGGTCGCAGTTCACCGCCTCGCGCGGCGGCGGCGAGCCGTTCCCGCATGACGCCGTCGAAGCGCTTCTTCACCGCGCGCGAGACGACGACCACCGAAGCGGCGATCAAGACCATCGGCTTCTCGCAGCTCTATGTGAGCCTCGGCGACACGATGGATAGCGGCGCCATCGCGGTGCGCGCCTCCTACAAGCCGCTGGTGACGCTGATCTGGCTTGGCGCGCTCGTCGCGGCGCTCGGGGGCGCGCTGTCGCTCTCCGACCGGCGGCTGAGGATCGGCGCGCCGCACCGCGCCGCGGCGCGGCAGGCCAAGGCGGCCTCGGCGTGATCCTGGGTCGGTCTTCCCCAAAAAGCCTCATCCTGAGGTGCCGGCCCGACGAAGTCGGGGCGGCCTCGAAGGACGGCGGCACGCTCTGGGGCTCGTGCTTCGAGGCTCCGCTTCGCGGAGCACCTCAGCATGAGGGAGAAGCGGGAGGCCGCTGCTCCGGTCTCCTCAGCGGAGGCGCGGGCGTGATTCGGCTGGCGCTCCTGGCGTTGCTTCTCTCGCTGACGCCGGCGCTGGCCGTGCAGCCGGACGAGCAGCTCAGCGATCCGGCGCTTGAAGCGCGCGCCCGCGAGATCTCCGAGGGGCTGCGCTGCATGGTCTGCCAGAATCAGTCGATCGACGATTCCAACGCGCCGCTGGCGCGCGACCTGCGGCTGCTGGTGCGCGAGAGGCTGACGGAAGGCGACACGAATCAGCAGGTGCGCGACTATCTCGTGGCGCGCTACGGCGATTTCATCCTGCTGAAGCCGCGCTTCGTGTCCTACACGTTGCTGCTATGGCTAACGCCGGTGGCTGTGCTGCTTGTGGGCGCGGTGGTGGCGTTCGCGCGATTCCGCCGTCCGATAGCCGCGTTCGGAGGCGCTTTCGCCGGAGGAAGAGGCGGAGCTTTCGCGGATTGTGCGGGAGCAGGAATAGGGGGCGAAACGCCCCCGCCTTACCGAAAATTAATGCCGTGGACACTGCCCTGTAAGGCGGGCATTCCTACATCTGACGGTGCGCGAAACGTTGCCATGCCCCCCGAGCGGCGCCAATCGCGCAGACCTCCAGTCCGCCCCGGCCGCCCCGGGGCGGACACACCGACCCGAAGGGAGTTTTTGCGGATATGAACCAGGTCTCCAATCCCACTCGCGAGCCCGGCGCTTCAGAAATGCGCTGCTTGCGACAGTCTTTACGCTCGGTCTCGCCGGCGCCGCCGGCACCGGCGCTCTTCTCTCCGACAACCATCCGGCGCATGCGGCGCAGGTTAACGGTCGAGGCATCTGGCCCGACCGACTTCACGCAACGTGTCAAGCAGGTTGCCCCGGCCGTGGTCAGCGTGCAGGTGAAGACGGAAGTCGCCGCCGTCTCCAACCGGACGATGGAAGGCCTCGACAACCTGCCCCCGGCATGGAGGAGTTCTTCCGCCGCTTCGGCTTCCCGCGCGGCTTCGGCGACAACGGCGGTGGCAACGGCGGCAACGGCACAACGTACAACGGCGGGCAGCCCTATCAGCCGCGCCACGGCATCAGCCAGGGCTCCGGCTTCTTCATCTCCTCCGACGGCTACCTGGTGACCAACGCGCACGTGGTTAAGGACGGCACGGACTACACCGTCATCATGGACGACGGCCGCGAGCTCGACGCCAAGCTGATCGGCATGGACGAGCGCACCGATCTCGCGCTGTCCTCAAGGTCGACGGCAACGACTTCACCTATGTCACGTTCTCCATGAGCAGCCGCAGGTCGGCGAGTGGGTGATCGCCATGGGCAACCCGTTCGGCCTTGGCGGGTCGGTTTCGGCCGGCATCGTCTCCGCCGAGCATCGCGACATCGGCTCCGGCCCCTACGACAACTACCTGCAGATCGACGCTCCGGTGAACCGCGGCAATTCCGGCGGCCCGGCCTTCAACACGCAGGGTCGAGGTCGATCGGCGTCAACACCGCGATCTACTCGCCGTCGGGCGGCAATGTCGGCATCGCCTTCGCCATCCCCGCCAGCATCGTCGAGCAGCGTCGTCAACGACCTGAAGGATCACGGCGAGGTGACGCGCGGCTGGCTCGGCGTGCAGATCCAGCCGGTGACCGAGGACATCGCCAAGAGCCTCGGCATCAACGGCACGGACGGCGCCATCGTCGCCGATTCGCTGGCCAACGGCCCGGCCCACGGCGCCGGCATCGAGGCCGGTGACATCATCACCGAGGTCGAACGGCACAGACGATCAAGGACCCGAAGCAGCCTCTCGGAGACGATCGCCGGCATGAATCCGGGCGAGAGGATCACCGTGACGGTGCTCCGCGACGGCAAGACGCAGGACATCGACGTGAAGCTGGGCGACCTCAGCAAGTTCGACCAGGACGCAGCACGCGAGCAACGACCAGGAGCCCGACGCCGGACCAGCCGGTGCAGCCCGGCTCGCTCGAGGGCCTCGGCCTGTCGCTTGAGCCGAATCCGGACGGCGACGGCGTGCTGGTCTCCGAGTGTCGCGGACGGCAGCCCGGCTGCCGACCGCGGCATCCAGGCCGGAACAGATCATCACCGGGTCGGTGGCCATGCCGTGAACAGCCCGGCCGACGTGGAGAGCGCCGTTGCCGCCACGCGTGAGCGCGGCCGCGACGCGGTGCTCCTCCGGGTGCAGGGCACAGGACGGCACGCATTTCGTCGGCGTGCCCTTCAACGAGGGCTAACCGGCGACCTCTGGGGCGTGGCCGGGTACCCTTATCGCCCCCCAGGACGCCCGGTCATCCAGCTGGCGGGCCGCGAAAGCGGCCCGCCATGTGTTATCCACTCGAGTGTTATCCAGTCGAATGGGCTGAGGTGGAACTCGACACACGCAGCGGCTATCTGATGACCATGCGCATCCTCGTTATCGAAGACGACAGAGAGACCGCCAACTACCTGGTCAAGGCGCTGGGCGAGGCCGGCCACGTCGCCGACAAGGCGCATGACGGGCAGACCGGCTACGACATGGCGACGGCGGAAGACTACGACGCGCTGGTGGTCGACCGCATGCTGCCGAAGCGCGACGGCCTTTCGGTGATCGCCGAGCTGCGCGCCGCCGGCAACCGGGTGCCGGCGCTGATCCTCTCCGCGCTCGGCCAGGTCGACGACCGCGTCACCGGGCCTGCGCGCCGGCGGCGACGACTATCTCGCCAAGCCCTACGCCTTCTCCGAGCTGCTGGCGCGGGTGGAGGTGCTCGGCCGGCGCAGCGACGCCGAAGGAGGCGGAGACCGACCTACCGTGTCGCCGACCTGGAGCTCGACCGCCTGTCGCGCAAGGTGAATCGCGGCGGCGAGGCCGATCCTGCTGCAGCCGCGCGAGTTCCGCCTGCTCGAATACATGATGAAGAATGCCGGCACGGTGGTGACGCGCACCATGCTGCTGGAGAAGGTCTGGGACTATCACTTCGACCCGCAGACCAACGTGATCGACGTGCACATGTCGCGCCTCAGGGCGAAGATCGACAAGGGCTTCGAGCGGCCGCTGCTCCATACGGTGCGCGGCTCGGGTTACGTGATGCGGGACGATGGCTAGCAAGCGCCGCACTGCGTCTCTTCCGCACCACCGGATTCAAGCTCACAGCTTATCTTCCTCGCGGTGTTCGCCCTCTTTGCCGCCTTCCTCATCGGCTACGTCGCGCGCAACACGACCGGCATCCTGCAGGCGGAGATGCGCGACGCGGTCGATGCCGAGCTGCAGCTGATGTCGCTGCAATACGACCGCGGCGGCCTCCAGCGGCTGGCGCGCGTGGTGGAGCAGCGCAGCCATCAGCCGGGCGCCAGCCTCTATCTCATCACCGATGCGAACGGGAACAAGATCGCCGGCAACGTGGAGACCGTGCCGCAATCGGTCATGGAGCACGCCGGCGCCGGACGCCGCAGGTCGTGCCCTATGTGTGGCGCGACGAGTCCGGGCTCGCCGCAGCGCTACTCGGCCCTGGTGCGCGTCGTGGCGCTGCCGGAGGGCGGCCACATCCTCGTCGGCCGCGACGTCAGCGAGAGCGAGGCGCTGATCAGCGTGGTGCGGCGCGCGCTGGTGCTGACGGCGGCGCTGACGGTGGCGCTCGGGCTGATCGCCTGGATCTTCGTCTCGCGCCGCGTGCTGAAGCGCATCGAGTCGATCGCCGATACGAGCCGCCGCTTCGCCGCGGGCGACCTGGCGGGGCGCCTCGAGGTGACCGGCACGGGCGACGAGTTCGACCGGCTGGCGGAAAGCCTCAACGCCATGCTGGCGCGCATCGAGCGCCTCATGCTGGGGCTGAAGCAGGTCTCCGACAATATCGCGCACGATCTGAAGACGCCGCTGACGCGCATGCGCAACCGCGTGGAGCGGGCGCTGACGCAGGGCCGCACGGAGCCGGAATATCGCGAGGCGCTGCAGGCCACCATCGAAGAGGCCGACCAGCTGATCCAGACCTTCAACGCGCTGCTGATGATCGCGCGCATGGAGGCGGGCTCGTCCGACGCGGAGTTCACCGAGCTTCGACGCCGCCGCCGTGGCGCGCGACGTCTACGAGCTCTACGAGCCGCTGGCGGAGGAGGCCGGGGTGGCGCTGAAGATCGCCTGCGACACGCCGGTCCCGGTGCGCGCCAACCGCGAGCTGATCAGCCAGGCGCTTGCGAACCTCGTCGACAACGCGATTAAATATGCCGACGAGGGGAGCGAGACGCCGGAGGTGGCGATCTCTGTGGGCCAGGACGCGGGACAGGTGACGCTGAGCGTGGCCGACAACGGCATCGGCATTGCCGAGGCCGACCGGGCGCGCGCGACCGAGCGCTTCGTGCGGCTGGAGGAGAGCCGCTCCAAGCCGGGCGCCGGGCTGGGGCTGAGCCTCGTCGCCGCGGTGGCGCAATTGCACGGCGGCGATCTGGAGCTTTCCGACAACGCGCCGGGGCTTGCCGCCATCCTGCATGTCCCGGGCGCCGCGGCCGGCCGTGCCGCCTGATTCGCTCGGCCGCCGCATCGCGGCGCTGCCTCAATCGCCCCACGCAGCCATGGCGCTGGAGCGGATCGCCGACGCGGCCGGCCGGCAGGAGGCGGCGCCGGTGCTGCAGGCGCTGCTCGACGATGCCGACGACGAAGAGCTTTCTCGGCAGCGCGCTCGGCGACTGCCCGTTTCTGCTGGACATGGCCGCCAAGGACATCCGCGCGCCTGGCGGCGATTCTCGATGCGGATGCCGGAAGAGCGCATCGACGCGATCGTGGGTGCGCTCGCGGCGGCCGAATGGCCGGGGCGGCGCGAGGCGATGGCGGCGCTGAGGATCGCGCGGCAGGACGTGGCGCTGACCGTCGGGCTGGCCGACCTTGCCGGGGCGCTCTCGCTGGAGCAGGTGACGACGCTGCTGTCGCGCTTCGCCGACGCGGCATTGGCGGCGGCGCTGCGTTTCGCGCTGGCCGAAGCGGCGCGCGCCGGCAAATGGAGTCGGCGGAGAAGAGCCGCGCGGCATCTTCATTCTCGGACTCGGCAAATACGGCGCCTCCGAGCTCAACTATTCCAGCGACATCGACATCATCGCGCTGTTCGACCCGGAAGCGGGCGGGCCGGCGGAGGGCGAGGAGCCTTCCACCTTCTGGGTGCGCATCGTGCGGCTCCTGGTGACGCTGCTGCAGGAGCGCACCGGCGACGGCTACGTGTTCCGCGTCGACCTGAGGCTGCGGCCCGACCCGGGCTCGACGCGCGTGGCGATCTCGGCGCCGGCGGCGCTCGCCTACTACGAGGGCATGGGCCAGAACTGGGAGCGGGCAGCGCTGATCAAGGCGCGCGCGGCAGCGGGCGACCGGGCGGCCGGCGAAGCCTTCCTCCGCGAGCTGGCGCCGTTCATCTGGCGCAAATATCTCGACTACGCGGCCATTGCCGACATCCATTCCATCAAGCGGCAGGTGCAGTCGCATCGCGGGCACGACGAGGTGCGCGTGCTCGGCCACGACATCAAGCGCGGGCGCGGCGGCATCCGCGAGATCGAGTTCTTCGTGCAGACGCAGCAGCTGATCGCCGGCGGGCGCGACCCGTCGCTGCGCGGCAACGCAGACCCGCGCCATGCTGGAGCGGCTGCGGGAGCAGGGGCTGGATCGACGAGGCCATCCGCGCCGAGCTGGACGAGGCCTATGTGTTCCTGCGCACGGTCGAGCACCGGCTGCAGATGGTGCGCGACGAGCAGACGCATGTCATGCCGCGCGACGGCGAGGAGCTGGCGCGCATCGCGCCGGCTCATGCGCGAGCCGGACGTCGACGCAATTCGAGGCGAGGCTGCGCTACGTGCTGGAGACGGTCGCCAAGCGCTACTCGCGGCTCTTCGAGAGCGCGCGGCGAGCTTGCCGCCGAGGCCGGCAGCCTCGTCTTCACCGGCGGCGAGGACGATCCGGAGACGCTGAAGACGCTCGCGTCGCTCGGCTTCCAATCGCCGGAAGGCGCGACGGAGATCGTGCGCGGCTGGCATTTCGGCCGCTTCTCGGCGATGCGTTCGTCGGCGGCGCGCGAGGACCTGACGGAGATCACGCCGGCGCTGCTGGAAGCATTCTCGCGCGCCGGCAATCCCGACGCGGCGGCGCGGGCCTTCGACAGCCTGCTGCGGGCGCTGCCTGCCGGGGCGCAGCTCTTTGCGCTGCTCCGCAACAATCCCGACCTGCTCGACCTGCTCGCCACGATCCTGAGCGCCGCGCCGCGGCTTGCCGAGGTGTTCGCGCGGCGGCCGCACGTCGCCGACGCGCTGCTCGATCCGATCTCGGTCGACGAGGCGGCGGGGCGCGAAGCGCTGCAGGCGGGACTCGACCGGAGCCTCGCGGAGGCGCGCAGCTACGAGGAGGTGCTCGACCGCGCGCGGCTTTTCGTGGCGGAGCGGCGCTTCCTCATCTCGGTGGCGCTGCTGAACGGCACGCTCGATCCGCCCGAGGCCGGCAAGGCGTTTTCCGACCTCGCCGAGGCGATCGTGCGGGCGCTGCTTCAGAAGACCGAGGAGGAGTTCGCCGACAGGCCACGGGCGCGTCGCCGGCGGGCGCGACCGCCATCCTGGCGCTCGGCCGGCTCGGCAGCCGCGAGATGACCGCCGGCTCCGATCTCGACCTCATCGTCATCTACGACCACGACCCCGACGCCGGCGCGTCCGACGGCAAGCGCGCGCTGGCGCCGTCGCAATATTACATCCGCCTGACGCAGCGGCTGGTCGCAGCGCTCGCCGCGCCGACGGCGGAGGGCATCGCCTTCGAGGTGGATCTGCGGCTGCGGCCTTCCGGGCGCGCCGGGCCGCTCGCCACGCATATCGACGTCGTTCGAGCACTACCAGCTCAACGAGGCGTGGACCTGGGAGCACATGGCCATGTCGCGCGGCCGCGCCATCGCCGGCGACGCTGCGCTGATGGCGCGCGTCGACGCGGTGCTCGACGCGGTGGTCGGCAAGCCGCGCGAGCGCGAGAAGCTCGCCGAGGACGTCGCATCGATGCGCGCCCGCATCGAGCGCGAGAAGCCGGCGAAGAGCGTTTTCGATGTGAAGCTGGCGCAGGGCGGGCTGATGGATTGCGAGTTCGCCGCGCAGTTCCTGGTGCTTGCGGGGCTGAAGCGGGTGGCGGGCGAGACCATGCTGGAGACGCTGGAGCGGGCCGAAAGGCGAGGGGATTCTGGCGCCGGTCGGACGCCGAGTGCCTGGTTTCCTCAGCCGCGCTGCAGGTGGCGCTGCTGCAGCTTGAGAGGGTCGCCGGCGTCGAGGCCTTCGCGCCCGACATGACGCCGGAGGCGCTGAGGCGGCTGGTCGTGTCGATTGCCAAGAGGGCGCTCGCGGACGCGGGAGTGAAAAGCACGTTCGAGACGTGCGATGCGCTGGCCGAGCGGCGATCCATATCCAGGCGCGGACGCGAGCTGCGCTGGAGCGGGTGCAGGGGCGAACGGTAGGGCGGCGCTGGAGCACGGTTCGCTAGCCCTCTCCGGGCTACGCCAAGGCTGGACGTCGGGCAGGCCGGAAGCCTCGCTGACGCGAAGGGCCACCCTCTCCCGCAAGGGGGAGGGCTTCCGGACGCAGGCGCTCAGGAAGTCGCGGGCTCTAAGCCGCCGCGATCGTGCCGCTTGGCCGGGGCGGAAGGGGAGGAAGACGGTGACCCTGGTGCCGGCGCCCTCGCGCGAGACGATGTCCATGCGCCCGCCGTGCAGCGCCACGAGCGAGCGGGAGATGGCGAGGCCGAGGCCGGAGCCCTGGTGATTGCGGGTGAGCGGGCTCTGCACCTGCTCGAAGGGCTGGCCGAGCTTTTCCAGCGCGGCGCGCGGGATGCCGATGCCGGTATCCTCCACCGCCAGCACCACGCCGTCGCGGCGGCGGCTGGTGCGGATGGCGACGGCGCCGCCTTCCGGCGTGAACTTCACGGCATTGGAGATGAGGTTGGAGATGCACCTGGCGGATTGCCTGGCGGTCGGCGGTGAGGGTGATGCCGGGCGTGGTCTGCGTGATGATCTCGACGCCGGCCTCGGCGGCGGCGCGGCGAATAGCCGGCGAGCGCTTCGTCGATCAGCTCGTCGAGATCGAGCGGCTCGCGGTCGATCTCGATGCGGCCGGCCTCCAGCCGCGCCATGTCGAGAATGTCGGAGATGATGCGGAGCAGGAAGGTGCCGCTCTCGCGGATGTCGCGGCAGTACTCGCCGTATTTCTCGTCGCCGAGCGGGCCGAAGGCGCCTGAGAGCATCATCTCGGAGAAGCCGATGATGGCGTTGAGCGGCGTGCGCAGCTCGTGGGAGACGTTGGCGAGGAACTCCGACTTGATGCGGTTGGCGTCCTCCGCCTTCTCCTTCTCGGTGGCGTATTTCTCGGCGAGCTCGACGAGCTGCTGCGCCTGCGTCTCGAGCTGCTGGCGCGAGCGGCGCAGGTCGTCGACGGTCTTGGTCAGCATGCGCTCGTTTTCCTTGAGCGCGGTGATGTCGGTGCCGACGGAGACGAAGCCGCCGTCGTCGGTGCGCCGCTCGTTGATCTGCAGCCAGCGGCCGTCCTCCACGCGCGCCTCGACGGAGCGCGCGCCGGTCGGCGCTTTCCTCCGGCGCAGGCGCCGAGGGGATGATCGGGCGGCGCCCGTGCCTGGCGATCTCCGAATAGGGGGTGCCGGGGCGGACCAGCTCGTCGGGAAGCTCGTAGAGCTGCTGGTATTTGCTGTTGCACAGCACCAGCTTGTTGCCGGCGTCCCACAGCACGAAGGCCTCCGAGATCGCCTCGATGGCGTCGCGCAGGCGGAGGTCGGCGGTGCGCGAGGCCTCGATCAGGCGCTTCTGCTCGGTGATCTCCACCGCGATGCCGACGAGATGCGGCTCGTCCTCGATCTCGGCCACCACCTCGGCGCGGGCGCGGATCCAGATCCACCGCCCGTCGGCGCGGCGCATGCGGAACTCGCGGTCGACATGATCCTTCTCGCCGCGCATCAGCCCGTTGGCGAGGTCGACGAGGTCGATGTCGTCGGGATGGATCAGCTCCGCCACCTCGCCGAGCGACAGCAGGCGGCTCTCCGGCTTGAGCCCGAGAATCTCGAACATCGACTGCGACCAGAAGAGCGCGCCGCGCGACAGGTCCCAGTCCCACAGCCCGGAATAGCCGCGCCGGAGCGCGGTGTGGAAGCGGTGCTGCGTGGCCGCGTAGATGAAGTCCGCCTCGTGCGCGCGCGCCGTCTGCGCGTGATAGGCGAAGCCGAGCAGCACCAGCACCAGGCTCGTCGCCACGAAGACGGTCGCCTCGCGCGACACCGTGCGCCGCCATTCGGCGAAGACGCCGGAGGTCGGCTGGATGACGGCGATGGAGCCGCCGACATTGTCCTGGTTGCGGTGGATGGTGGCGATCACGTCCTCGTCGGAGGGCAGCGTGAGCCTGCAGCACGCCGGCCAGTTCGCCGAGCGTGGTGAGCGGCTGGCCCGGGCCGAAAATCTCGTCGATGAAGCGCCCGACATCGCTCGCCTCGCGCGGCGCCTCGGCGACCACCATGCCCTGCGGGTCCATGAGGAGGATGCGCCGGCCGGAATCGGTGGCAAGCGGCGGCAGCGCGTTCTCCAGCTGCCCCTGCAGCATCTGCGTGGGTTCGGCCAGCGACACCGGCAGAGACGACTGCGCCAGCTCGCTGGTGACGGCCGTGGCGATCAGCGAGACGCGCAGCTTGGCGCTGGTCTCGATGTTGTCGCGCGTCTGGTAGAGCGCCACCCCGCGCATGACGGCGAGCGCCACCACGAAGAGGATGATGAGGACGGGGATGAGGCGCTTGACGTAAGGCTCGCTGTTGACGAGCCGGGCATAGGCCGGGTGGACGAAGAGCCGGGCATGGCCGGCGAGCGCCGCAGGGTCGAGGCGATCGGTGTCCGGCATGCGCCGAAGCGTTGACGCCACAGGCCCCCTCGGCCGCGTCATACCGTGCCCTCCGTTCGTTCGTCCGGGGGTCCGCCGTTCCCCGAATCACTCCCATTTGAATCAAGCGGAATCCCCTTGTCCACAGGGTCTCCGAGTTTTTGTCACGCCGTCGCCAGCTGCGGCAGCCTACCCGTCCAGGGTGCGCCCGACGATGTCGGAGACGTCGCGCGACAGCTTTCCGGTATCGCGAATCGCGCCGGAGCGCCTCCTCCGCCTGGGCGCGCCGCCCCGGCTCCAGCATGCGGAAGGAGCGGAAGGCGGTGGCGATCGCGCGCGGCAACGGAGGGGTTCTGCGCGTCGAGCTTTCCGATAATCTCGGCGATAAAGCGATAGCCTGCGCCGTCGGGGCGGTTGAAACCGACCGGGTTGGCCGCGGCGAAGGTGCGGATGAGCGAATAGACGCGGTTGGGGTTCTTCAGCGAGAAGGCGGGATCGCCGGTGAGCCTCTCGACCCGCTCAAGCGCCTCGTGCGCCGGCACCGTGGCCTGCACCGCGAACCATTTGTCGAGCACCAGGTAGTTGTCGCGGTAGCGCCCGTAGAAGCGCTGCAGCGCCTCGTCCGCTTCGTCGAGCTGGAGATGCACGAGGATTCGCAAGCGCCGCGAGGCGATCGGTGAGATTCTCCGCCTCGCCGAATTTCTCAAGCAGCGCGGCTCCGTCCATCGATCCGCCGAGGGCCAGCAGGCTCCATGCCGCGTGCGCGAGGGCGCGCCGGCCGGCGTTTTCCGCGTCGGGCGTATAGGGCCGGCCGGGGCGGGTGCGCTCGGCGATCTCGGCCAAGCGTCTCGCCGACGTCGCGGCCAAGCGAGACGAGCAGTGCGCGGCGCGCGACGTGGATGGCGTCGGGATCGACGTCGCTTGCCGATCGCCTGCGCGACATCGACCTCGCTCGGCATGCCGAGCGCCAGCGCGCGGAAGGCCGCGTCGAGCTCGTCGTTGGCGGCAAGCCGCGCCAGCTCCTCGGCGAAGCGGCGGATCGAAGTCGGGCTCCTTGCCGGCGCGCACGGCGGCGGTGGCGCGTTTCAGCATGTCGAGCGCGATCTGCTGCGCCGCCTCCCAGCGATTGAACGGGTCGGGATCGTGGCCGACGAGGAAGAGGAGGTCCTGAGTGCCGAGATCGGAATCGACGTGAACCGGGGCGGAGAACTGGCGGAACAGCGAGGGAATGGGCGGCGCCTTCACGCCGTCGAACACCACTTCCTCGTGGCTCTTCGTCAGATGGATGACGCCGTCGGAGACCAGCGCGCCGCTCGTGCCGGCATAGCTCAGGTCCTGCCCGTCGGGGCCGACCAGCCCGAAGGCGACCGGGATGTGCACCGGCAACTTCGGCATGCGGTCGGGCGTCTCGGGGATGTCCTGCTTGAGGCGCCAGCGTCAGCCGCTCGTGCTCCGGCTCGTAGCGGTGGCTGCACGGTGACGGTGGGCGTGCCGGCCTGGTGATACCAGAGCGAGAACTGGGCGAGGTCCTTGCCGGTGGCTTCGGCGAAGCAGGCGATGAATTCCTCGATCGTCGCCGCGTCGCCGTCATGGCGCTCGAGATAGAGGTTCATGCCGGCGCGGAAGCCGTCGCGCCCGAGCACGGTCGTGAGCATGCGGCAGATCTCGGCGCCCTTCTCGTAGACCGTTGCCGTGTAGAAGTTGTTGATCTCGCGATAGGTGCTCGGGCCGCGGCGGATGGGCGAGCGGGCCGCCGTCCTCGGGGAACTGATGCTGGCGCAGCCCCACCACGTCGGAGATGCGCTTCACCGGGCGCGAGCGGACGTCGGAGGTGAACTCCTGGTCGCGGAAGACGGTCAGGCCTTCCTTCAGGCAGAGCTGGAACCAGTCGCGGCAGGTGATGCGGTTGCCGGTCCAGTTGTGGAAATATTCGTGGGCGATGACCGCCTCGACGCCGGCATAGTCCTGGTCGGTGCCGGTCTCCGGATCGACCAGCACGTATTTGTCGTTGAAGATGTTGAGGCCCTTGTTCTCCATCGCGCCCATGTTGAAGTCGGACGACGGCGACGATGTTGAAGACGTCGAGGTCGTATTCGCAGCCGAAGCGCTCCTCGTCCCAGCGCATGGAGCGCTTCAGCGCCTCCATGGCGTAGCGGCAGCGATCCTCCTTGCCGGGCTCGCAATAGATGCCGAGCGCTACCTGCCGACCGGAGCGCGTCTCGAACGTGTCGTGGATGGAGGCGAGCGCGCCGCCCACCAGCGCGAAGAGGTAGCTGGGCTTGGGGAAGGGATCGTGCCAGACGGCGAAGTGCCGGTCGGTTCCGGCGACGTCGCCCGAAGCGACCGGATTGCCGTTCGACAGGAGCACCGGCGCCTCGCTCCGCTTCGCTTCGAGGCGGGTGGTGAAGACGGCGAGAACGTCGGGACGGTCGAGGAAATAGGTAATGCGGCGGAAGCCCTCCGCCTCGCATTGCGTGGTGTAGACGCCGTTGGAGCGGTAGAGGCCCATCAGCGCGCTGTTGGCCGAGGGGTTCACCTCGGTGACGACTTCCAGCTTGAAGGGAGAGGCGGGCGGCGCCTTGATCGTCAGCCGATCGGGCGTCACGTCGTAGGCTTCGTTGGGAAGGATGCCGGATTCGAGCGCCAGGCCTTTGAGGACGAGGCCGTCGCCGTCGAGAATCAGCGGTGTTCCGGGCGGGGTGCTCTCGCGCGGGCGTATCGACAGGACGCGAGACGACGCGTGCCGCTTCAGGGGAGAGGCGGATGTCGAGGTCGACGGTTTCGATCAGGTAGTCGGTGGGGCGGTAGTCTTCGAGACGAATGACGGGAGCGTTTTCGGTGCGCATCGGAACTCCGTATTGCGGAGTTCCGATAGCATGTTCGGCAGCGGATTAAACCACGCCCGCTGCATGGCAGGGCGGGCCAGCCCGCTCATACGCGCACCCAGCGCGAGCGGTTGCGCTGAGCGACCTGCTGCAACTGCAGCGATGCGTCCTGCGAGAACGGCTGAGAAAGCGCCGCCTCGACGTCGCCCCGGGTGAGGCCGATATCGGCCAGCACATGGTCGTCGAGCTCGCTCAGCACGACCACCTGCCGGCGGTTTCTCCAGTTCCTCAGGAAGCGGGCGAAATGGCCGGAAAGGGACGACAGCAAGCTGGTCGGAACGCGCTCCTGGCCGGAGATGAACAAGGCTGCTTCACGCATGGCAAGTCTCCTCTGTTCGCCGGAATCTCCGGCGTCGGTGCTCTGGTTTGTCGTAAGAGGAACGGCAGGGCGACCCGTTTCCTGGTGTCTATTTGCACCCGCCCTATTGCTCAATCAAGCGAAATGGTCTTATCTATATCATCAATCACGCTGAACTTTCCGCGGAGGCCAAAATGGGTGTCGTCGCCCTCAAGGAGAAGGCAGAGCAGGCCGTTTCCCCGCCTGAATTCCGCGCCGGCGCCGGGCTGGAGCTCGACCTTCTGCGCACGCTGGTCGCCATTGCCGACACGGGCAGCTTCAATCGCGCCGCGCGTGCCGTCTTCCGCACGCCGTCGGCCGTGTCCATGCAGATGAAGAAGCTCGAGGAGCAGGTCGGCCAGGCGCTCTTTGCCAAGCAGGGGCGCTCGGTGGTGCTGACGCCGGACGGCGAGTCGCTGCTCGGCTATTCCCGCCGCATCCTGAAGCTCGCCGACGAGGCGATGATGCGCTTCCGCGCGCCGGAGATTCAAGGGACGGTGCGGCTGGGCACGCCGGACGATTATGCCAGCCAGTACCTGCCGGACATCTTCGCGCGCTTCGCCGCCAGCCACCCGAACGTGGAGGTCGACGTGGTCTGCCAGTCGAGCCTGGACCTGCTCGACATGATCGAGGAGGGCAGGCTCGACGTGGCGCTGGTCAGCTCCGGGCACGGCCAATCGAGCGGCGGCAACACGGTCTATCGCGAGGAGCTGGCCTGGGCCGGCCTGCAGCATGGCTGCGCGCATGAGAAGGATCCGATTCCGCTCGCCGTGTCGCATCTTGGGTGCTGCTGGCGGCGGCAGGCGCTGAACGCGCTCGACCGGGCCGGCATCAACTATCGCGTCGCCTATACGAGCAAGCACTATCTCGGGCAGCTCGTGGCGGTGCGGGCAGGGCTCGCCATCGCGCCGTTCCCGCGCTCATCGATCGGCGGCGAGCTGAAGAATGTCGGCGACGAAGCGGGGCTGCCCCGGATCGGGCGTTTCGAGATCGAGCTGCATCGCGCGCCGGCGGCGAATGGGCCGCTGTTCGACGCGATCGTCGACCACATCGAGAATAATTTCCGCGGCTACGAGATGGCGGCGGCGTAAGGCGCTTGACGCGGGCGGATGCGCCGCCGATGTGCAGCGCACCCGAACCGGAGCCCGCGCATGACATTGCCAAAGCCGTTTATCGTCGAGCGCAAGCGTGCCTTCGAAGGCTGGAACACGCTCGACCTGCTGACGGTGGAATCCGCGCATGGCGGCGGCGCCCCGCGGCGCCACGTCCGCGAGGTGATCGATCACGGCGACGCGGCGGTGGTGCTGGTCATCGACCGCGTGCGTGAGGTGGCGCTGCTCGTGCGGCAATGGCGGGCGGGGCTCGCGGCCGTCGATGCGCCGGACCCGACGCTGCTTGAGGCCTGCGCCGGCATCCTCGACCCGGGCGAGACGCCGGAGGAGACGGCGCGCCGCGAGGCGGAGGAGGAGATGGGCGTGAGGCTCGGCGCGCTGCGAAGCCTCGGCACGATCCTGCCGTCGGTCGGTACGCTGACGGAGCGCATGCATCTTTTCGTGGCGGAGGTGACTGAGGCCGACCGGATCAAGGTGGGCGGCGGCGTGGCGCACGAAGGGGAGGAGATCGAGGTGGTCGAGGTGCCGCTGGCGGAGCTTTTCGCCATGGCCAAGGAGCGGCCGCATCGAGGACGCCAAGACGCTGGTCATCGTGCAGCGGCTGATGATCGAGGCGCTCGAAAGGCGGTCGGGACGCGCCGATGTTCCGGGAGGAGCATGATGGCCGTGAGGCGCATCGTCGCGAACATCGCCGCTGACGACATCGGGCCGGCCAAGGCTTTCTACGGCGACATTCTCGGCATGGAGGTCGCCATGGATCACGGCTGGATCACGACCTTTGCAACCGGCGCACAGACGACGCCGCAGGTGAGCATTGCGACCGAAGGAGGGTCAGGCACGCAGGTGCCAGACCTCTCGGTCGAGGTCGACGATCTTGACGAGGTTTTCCGGAAGGTGACGGAAGCGGGCCTTGTGGTCGAGTACGGACCGGCGTCCGAGCCATGGGGCGTTCGGCGCTTCTACGTGCGTGACCCATTCGGCCGGCTCGTGAACATCGTCTCTCACGATTGATCGAAGCGCGCCGACGATGGGTTGCGCAGTCAGTGCTCGTGGTCGTGGCCGCAGGTGCAGGCGTCGGTATCGACCACCTCGCCATGCAGATCGTGCGTGTGGTCGTGGTGATGGTGATAGAGCGCCACGGCGCCCGCCGCGCGCGGCCCGAAGAGCTGGAGATATTCCGGCGCCTCGGCTACCTCGCCCGGCACGCCAGCGCAGCAGACATGGCGTGTTGAGGCAGATCACGCGGTCGGAGGCGGCCATGACGACATGCAGGTCGTGCGAGACGAGGAGGACGCCGCAGCCATGGCGCTGGCGGATCTCGGCGATCTTCTCGTAGAGCGCCACCTCGCCGCTGAAATCGACGCCCTGCACCGGCTCGTCGAGGACCAGCATTTCGGGCCTGGCGAGCAGGGCGCGGGCGATCAGCACGCGCTGGAACTCGCCGCCGGAAAGGGTGGTGACGTCCGCGTCGACGAGGTGCGCCACGCCGGTTTCGTTGAGGGAGGCGACGAGGTCGGCTTCGGCGTGGCGATGCGTCAGCCGCATGAGCCGGCGCACGGTCAGGGGAAGCGTGGCGTCGAGGTGCAGGCGCTGCGGCACGTAGCCGATGCGCAGGCCCGGACGCACGGCGACCGTTCCCTCGTCCGGCTTCACCAGGCCCAGCACGACCTTGAGCAGCGTCGTCTTGCCGCCGCCGTTGGGTCCGACGACGGTGAGAATCTCGCCGGCGTCGAGCGACAGATCGATGTTGGAGAGGATCGTCTGCCGGCCGCGGCGGAGGCTGACGCCCTTCAGCGCCACAAGCGGCGTGCGGACGCTCGTCGCAAGCTGATCGGGGTCGAGTCTTGTCGAGCATCGGGCTCCGGCCATTCAGCGTGAGAGACATATACGCACTTCGACCGCGCAGGAAGCGGCCGCTGCCTTGAATTTGTCATGATATAACATTACAGACGGCGTGGAAAGGGAGCGCCATGCCTGACCTGGGCCGCAACGACCAACGCGTGCTCGCCGCACTCACCGAGAGCGGCAAAGCCATGTCCGCCTACAGCATCCTCGACCATGCGCGCTCCGACACGCTGAAAGCGCCGGTGCAGATTTATCGCGCTCTGCAGAAGCTGGAGCGGCTGGGGCTGGTGCACAGGGTCGAGGCGCTCAACGCCTTCGTCGCCTGCGCCGATCATCACGACGATCTGCACAAGCCGGGCTTCGTGATCTGCCGCGATTGCGGGTCGGTGCGCGAGTTCGAGGACGCGCGGGTAGCGAGCGTCGCCAGGAAGGCTGCGGGCGAGGATTTCGCGATCCAAGCGGTTTCGTTCGAGGTCTTCGGGCGCTGCGGTCCCTGCGCGCATGCAACGAGCGGGAGCTCTGCGAGGTGAACATGAAAGCCATGAAAGCGAAGCTTCTGAGCGCATCCGTACTTGCGATGCTTGCCCTGGCCGCACCGGCCTATGCCGACACGCCGCGCGTGGTGGCGTCCATCGCGCCGATCCATTCGCTGGTCGCCGCGGTGATGGAGGGCGTGGGCGAGCCCGAGTTGCTGATCCCGGCGGAAGTATCGGTGCACGACTATGCGTTGAAGCCATCGGACCTGCGGAAGGTGGCCAACGCCGATCTCGTCGTATGGATCGGCGAGCCACTGGAGACCTACCTGGTCAAGCCGCTTGACGCGGAGGGCGTTGCCAATCTCAAGCTGATCGACGCGGAGGGGATCAATCCGCATCCCTTCGGTGCGCAGAGCGGCGGCGAGCAGGCAGGGCAGGCCGCCCCAGAAGGGGGAGCCGGCGAACATGGACACGACCATCTCGGTCTCGACCCGCATGTCTGGCTCGACCCGGTGCGGGCGATCGCGATCGTCAAGGCGGTGACGGCGCGCCTGATGGAATTGGATCCCGCGGACGCCGACCTCTACGAGACCAACGAGGGGCTCGCCATCGCGTCGCTTCAGGCGCTCAACAGCGAGATCGGCACGCAACTCGCGCCGCTCGGCGCCAAGCCCTTCATCACCTTCCACGACGGCTATTCCTATTTCGTCGAGCGCTACGGCCTCAATCAGGTGGGGCAGCTGACGGTGGAGCCGGATCGGCGGCCGGGGGCGGCGACGCTGAGCGCGCTGCGGGCGACGATCGCCAGCGAGGGGGTCGCCTGTGCCTTCGCCGAGCCGCAGTTCGACGCGAGCGCCATCCGCGCAATGGCCGGTGATGAGAAGATGCGAGTGGGGACGCTCGATCCGCTCGGTGCCGGCATCGAGCCGGGGATGATGCTCTACGATACGCTGATCCGAAAGAACGCCGACGCGGTCGCCGCCTGCCTGTCGCCCACTAGCTGAGAACCGGGTCGCTTCACAACGAAAACCGCCGCCGGGAGGGCCCGGCGGCGGCGCTCTGTCTGGGGATGCCGGATCAGATGGTGGTGAGGTTGTAGTGGTAGCCGTCCGTCGAGATGGTGAGCGCCTCGCACAGGTTCACGTCGTAGATGTCGGCGACCAGGCCGTCGGCGTAGGTCACCTCGATGTCGAAGCGGCAGTAGCCGCGGGTGCCGACCGGGTCGACCACGAGGCTGTGCCCGGGCCGGATGGTGCCCGGCAGGATGTTGGGTCCCCAGTTGCGGTTGTCGATGTCGCTGATGCGCACTTCGACGATGCTGACATTGGCGGTGTTGGCGACCTCCACCCAACGCTCGTAGGCGGACGCGGCGTTGGCGGTGGCAAGGCCGGCGATGAGGGTGGCGGCGGCAAAAGCGGTACGGATCGTGTTCATCTTCGTCTCCATCGATTGCCCTTGGCGATTGCCCCATGGGCGTTGCTGACCGCCGCTATATGAAGGAGGCGGGTCGGCACGTTTGTGAGCCGCCGCACAGACGCGCCCTTCGCGACCGGAAGGGTCTCGTATTCCTAGGTTTTTCGCTTCTTCTCCGCCGTTTTCCGCTCGGTTGGAGCCGGGTCGAAAGCAACCAAACCTGCCCCGGCGCGTTTATTGGCCGACGGCGCGCCCGCGGCGCGTCATAGACAGGGAGCTTTCCATGCTTGGTTGGGCACTGACCTTTCTCGTCATCGCGCTGATCGCAGCGGTGCTGGGCTTTGGTGGCATTGCCGGTGCAGCCATCGGCATCGCCAAGATCATCTTCTTCGTCGCGATCGCGCTGTTCCTGATCTCCGCGATTGCAGGAGCGCTACGCGGCAGAAGCGTGTAGCTGAGCGCAGACAACGAAACGGCCGCCGATCGCCGGATCGGCGGCCGTTTTCGCGTGCGCGCGAAAGGCGCTTATTTCCCGGGGACGACCTGCCACGCGCGGATCGCCCCGTCGTCGGGAAGCGGCGCGAGCCAGGCCGGCAGCGGGCCGTGGAGGAGGGCGTTGACGAAATCGCTCCCGCCGGCCGCGGCAAGGCGTGCGGTGGAAGCCGCGGAGGGGCAGAGCGCCACGTAGCGCACACCTCTTTCCTCCACGATGCGGTGCGCCTTGTCGGCGTCGCCCGACAGCGCCTCGAGCGCGAGGCGATTTCCCTCGATATTGCGGTGATAGGGCGCGGCGATGACCGAATGGCCCGTGGCGACCAGAATGCGCGGGCCGAGCTCGACGGGGGCGAGGACCAGTCCGGGCGGCTGGGCGGCGAGAACGTCGAAATCGGAGCGCTCGCCGCAATTCGATTCGTCGGGGGGCGCTTGCGCGAAAGTCGATCCAAGCGCGCTCCACCCGAACGGGAGCGCCACCGCGAAAGCGACGAGCGCCGCCGCGGCCGGCAGGAGGCCGGGCCTTGCCGTCACGCGCTGCACCGCGAGGTCGAGCAGGTAGAGGCAGCCGTAGAAGCCGAACAAAGAGGCGATGGGCGCGCCGCGCATCTGGAAAAGCGTGACGGCCAGGCCGGCCGAGGCGAAGGCGAGGATGAGCAGGAACACCGGCCGCGCCCGCCACTCCTTAAGCGCTGCGACGACCAAGCCGATCCACCCCACCACGGGGAAGGCGAGAAAGAAGAGGAACATGGCCGGCTGCGCGCGGACCAGATCGAGCGTGGGCCGGGCTTCGCCGATGCCTGAGAACCACAGCTTGCGCGTCAGCGGGTCGAGCGCGGCATAGGGTCCGCGAAGGCAATCGGACCAGAACGCGAGGAAGACGACGGCAACACCGATGGCCGGGGCAGCGGCGAATCCGGCGCGGCGCGCCAACGAATCCGGCGCGCGGAAAAATCCGAGCCCAGCCAGCACGCCGCCGCCCGCGATCGCCAGCCACAGCCAGGGCGGCGAAATGGCGTCGCAGGCGGACACGGTCCAGCGCTGCGGCGGCACGGTGAGGACGAAAAGCAGTGCCGTGGTGGCGGCAAGCGCCAATCCGAAGAGGCGCACGGCGTGGCTTGCCCTATCACCTGCGACGATCCACGCCAGGCCGAACGCCATTGCCGCGATGGCCACGAAGGGGATGGTCTCAAGGCCGATCGCAATCATCAGCGCGGCGATGCCGCCGGCCGCCAAGGCAGCGGGCGGCCGGTGATCGAAGACGGCGCGGGCCGTGGCGACGCAAAGCGCCAGCGTCAACAGCATTTGCACGCCGTGATGATCGATGCGGCCGGGCGCGACCTGAAAGAACAGCACGAGGTTGAAGCCGATGACGACGCCGCCGGCGAGAACGGCGATCGGCGTGAAGAGCCTGCGCGCGAAGGCGAGCATGGCGAGGATGAGGCCGGCACCGAGCAGCGTCGGCCAGGCGACGATGGCCGCTCTTTCCGCCGCGTCGGGCGCGAGGACGAGCCCGAAGCCGCGGATCAGAAGGGCGATCGGAACGTCGACCAGCCGCGACCAGTGCGCGATGGGGCTGTCGGGCGGGTTGAGGCGCGCCTGCGTGAGGTCGAACCAGCCTTGCCCCGCCATCCATGCGCGCACCTGGACGAGGCGCATGGCGTCGTCGTTGTCGACCAGCGTGCCGGCATGGAACGCTTCTGCGTAGAGCGGTGCCCATGTGGTGGCCACGATCGCCACGGCCACGAGCCAGGCGGCGGCGAGCAGCGGAAACGCGGCGCTGCGCTGCGGATCGTGGGCGAGAGGGAGGGCGTGCGAGCGCATGTGCCATGGCTAGCGCAGGCGGCTTAAGAAAGCCCAAAATCGGCCGTTTCGCCTGTCCGCCGTGCTCGCCTGCGCTTGGGCCCCGTTCCTTTCCGATTGAATCAGAATGGAGGCTCTATCTCGTTGGTGAAGCACGCCGTTTTCGAGTTCGACTGCCCGCGTCGCAAACGGACATGATTTCCCGGTCTCAGATGCTAAAAGGCCTGCCGACAGACGAGAGGACTGAAGGCATGGACGCAAGAGCGACCGCGGCGCGGCGGATCGACGGCAAGGCGGTTGCCGCGGAAGTGATCGAGAAGGTGAAGGTGGCGCGCGACCGGCTGGTCTCGGAGCTGGCGACGAAGCCCGGCCTGGCGGTCGTTCTGGTGGGGGAGGACCCGGCGAGCGCCGTCTATGTGCGCAACAAGAGCCGGACCGCGGAGGAATGCGGCTTCCATTCCGAGCAGCATACGCTGCCGGTGGAGACGTCAGAGGCTGAGCTGCTTGCCCTCATCGAGCGCCTCAACAACGATCCGTCGATCCACGGCATCCTGGTGCAGCTGCCGCTGCCCAAGCAGATCGACGAGCAGAAGGTGCTGCTTGCGGTCGACCCCGACAAGGACGTGGACGGCTTCCATCCGGTGAATGTCGGGCGGCTGGCGACCGGCGCGCGCGACAAGGCGCTGGTGCCGTGCACGCCGGCCGGTTGCGTGATCCTGGCGAAGCATGCGCTCGGCAACGACCTCTCGGGGCTCGAGGCGGTGGTGGTCGGCCGCTCCAACATCGTCGGCAAGCCGGTGGCGCAGCTTCTGCTGGGCGAGAACTGCACCGTCACCATCTGCCACAGCCGCACGCGCGACCTTGCCGCCGTCTGCCGGCGCGGCGACATCGTGGTGGCGGCGGTGGGGCGGCCCGAGATGGTGAAGGGCGACTGGGTGAAGCCCGGCGCGACGGTCATCGATGTCGGCATCAACCGCGTGCCGGCGCCGGAGAAGGGCGAGGGCAAGACGCGGATCGTCGGCGACGTCGATTTCGCCGAGGCCTCGCAGGTGGCCGGCGCCATCACGCCGGTGCCGGGCGGCGTGGGGCCGATGACCATCGCCATGCTGATGGCGAACACGGTGACGGCGGCGGCGCGGAAGGCCGGACGAGCCGATATCGTGGAGGCGCTGTTTCAGGGCTGAGGGCATGGCAGGAGCCGGAACGCCGTTCGAGCGCGCTCTCAACCAGGCTGCCGATGGCCGCCTGGATGCCGCCGCCTTCCACCGGAACTTCGAGCCGATGCTGGCGGTGCTGCAGCGCCTGCTCGGTGGCCGTTCCGGCCACGTGCTGGAGATCGGCAGCGGCACGGGTCAGCATGTCGCCGGATTTGCCGCGGCGCTGCCGGCGCTGTCCTGGTGGCCGAGCGACCTCAGCGAACGCAATCTGGCGAGCATCGAGGCGTGGCGCCGGCATAGCGGCGCGGAGAACGTGCGCGCGCCCGTGGCGCTCGATGCGGCGGACCCGGCGCTCGTGCTTGGCGGGGAGGACCGGCCGCCTGCCGAGGAGCTGACGGCCATCGTGTCGATGAACGTGATCCACATTGCGCCGTGGCGCGGTGTGCGAGGGTATTTTGCGGGTCGCGGGCCGGCACCTTGTGCCTGATGGGTCGCTGTTCCTTTACGGCCCGTTCAAGCGCGGCGGCCGCCATACAGCGCCGAGCAACGAGGCTTTCGATGCGATGCTGCGGCGGGAAGACGCGGAATGGGGCGTGCGCGATCTCGGCGAGGTGGAGAAGGCGGCCGAAGGGCAGGGGCTGCGGCTGGCCGAGATCGTGGAGATGCCGGCCAACAATCTCACGGTGATTTTCGAGCGTCGGGGTTAGGTCGCGCTGAGAGTGGCGGGTCGGGTTCCTCTCGGAACGCAGTGGGCAGCCAACATACGGCCATGCCTCACCTGGGCAACACCATGTCGCCGCCACGCCAAGGACATGGCTTTCGCCCCGATAAGAGGAATATCAGGGGCCGGTGCTGCCGTCCCGGCGGGTAGGGAGAAGGCCGATGAAGACGCATGCGCGCGTGGTGGTGATCGGGGGCGGCGTGGTCGGCGTCTCCACGCTCTATCATCTGGCCAAGAAGGGCTGGTCGGACGTGGTGCTGGTGGAGCGGCGGGAGCTGACCTCCGGCTCGACCTGGCATGCCGCGGGGCTCCTGCCGCTCTTCAACATGAGCTACTCGGTCGGGCAGATCCACAAATACTCGGTCGCTTCTACAAGACGCTGGAGGAGGAGACCGGGCAGAATGTCGGCTTCTCCGTCTGCTCCAACATCCGGCTCGCCCGCACCAAGGACCGCTGGGACGAGTACATGTACTATACCGGCGTGGCGCGGACGATCGGCATCAATGTCAACGTGCTGACGCCGGACGAGGTGAAGGAGGTCTGGCCGCTCTGCGAGACCGACGGACTGCTCGGCGCCATCCAGCATCCCGACGACGGCTACATCCAGCCCGCCGACCTGACGCAGGCGCTGGCCAAGGGCGCGCGCGCCATGGGCGCGGAGATCAACCGCAACACCACGGTGCCGGCATCGAACAGACGCCTTCGGGCGAATGGCTGGTGAAGACCGACAAGGGCGACATCACCTGCGAGCACGTCGTCTCGGCGACCGGCAACTTCGCACGGCGCACCGGCGCCATGGTCGGGCTCGACGTGCCGGTCATCCCGGTCGAGCACCAGTATATCGTCACCGAGGCGCACCCGAAGATCCAGGAGCGCAGGCAGCAGGGCCTGCCGGAGATGGGCGTGCTGCGCGAGAGCGATTCCTCCTGGTACATGCGCGAGGAGGCGGGCGGGCTGCTGCTCGGCCCGTACGAGAAGGGCGCGCCGGTCTGCTATGTCGACGGGCCGTCGGAAGACGCCGAATACGAGCTCTTCCAGGAGGACCTGGAGCGGCTGATGCCGCATATCGAGACGGCGATCGCCCGCGTGCCGGCCTTCGGCGAGGTCGGCATCAAGAAGGTCTATAACGGCGCCATCGCCTATACGCCGGACGGCTCGCCCATCGTCGGCCCGGCCTGGGGGCTGAAGAATTTCTGGCTGAACGAAGGGCACTCCTTCGGCGTCACCGCGGCGGGCGGCGCCGGCTGGCAGCTCGCCGAGTGGATCGTGGAGGGCGAGCCGACCATCGACATGATGGGCGTCGACCCGCGCCGCTTCGGCCCCTATGCGACGAAGGGCTACCTCATCGAGAAGAACGAGGAGGCCTACGCCAACGTCTTCACCATGCACTATCCCGACGAGGAGCGCGCGGCGGCGCGGCCCTTGAAGACCGCGCCGTGCTACGACCGCATGAAGACGCTCGGCGCGGTGTTCGGGTCCGTCTACGGCTGGGAACGGCCGAACTGGTTCGCGCCGAGCAACGACTACGAGGTGCCGGCGAGCGAGCTCGACGTCGACGACACGCTCACCAACCACAACCACGCGCCGGCCGACTGGACCGGCAAGGTGCGCGAGCGCTGGTCGTTCCGCCGCTCCAACTATTTCGAGCATGTCGGCAACGAGTGCCTGAACGTGATGAAGAATGTCGGGCTGCTCGACATGAGCGCCTTCGCCAAGTGCTTCATCACCGGGCCGGGGCGCGGAAGCGTGGCTCGATTCCATCCTCGCCAACCGCATCCCGAAGAAGATCGGCCGCGTGAATCTCTGCCACCTGCTGACGAGCCGCGGCGGCGTGCGCTCTGAGTTCACCGTCTACAAGGTGAGGGAGGGCGGCTACTATCTGGTGTCGGCCGGCGCGCTGGAGCGGCACGACCATGACGTGCTCAGGAAGCTCCTGCCGGAGGACGGCAGCGTTGAGATGTATCACGTCACGAAGGAATGGGGCGTGCTGGTGCTTGCCGGGCCGAGATCGCGCGAGCTGCTGGCGAAGGTTACCGGCGCGGATCTGTCGAACGCCGCATTCCCGTGGCTTTCCGGCAGGGAGATCAATATCGGGCCGGCGAGCGCACATGCGCTGCGCGTCAACTTCGTCGGCGAGCTCGGCTGGGAGCTGCACCATCCGATCGAGATGCAGAACGCCATCTTCGATGCGCTGATGGAGGCGGGCGAAGAATTCGGCATCAAGCCGTTCGGCATCCGCGCCATGACGTCGATGGCGATCGAGAAATCCTACCGGCTGATCCCGCGCGAGCTGTCGATCGAATATACGGCCTACGAGTCCGGTCTCGACCGCTTCGTGCATCCCAACAAGGGCGATTTCCTCGGCCGCGACGCGCTGGTGAAGGCGCATGCCGAGGGCGACAAGTGGACATACGTGACCATGGAGGTCGCACGGCATCACCGACGCCGATCCGCGCGGCAACGAGCCGATCTGGAACGGCGACACGCTGGTCGGCCGCGCCACGTCCGGCGGCTATGGCTGGCGCGTCGGCAAGTCGCTGGCGCTGGCCATGGTCGAGCCGCAGTACGGCGCGGAGGGCACGGAGCTGGAGATCCAGATTCTCGGCGAGCGCTACAAGGCGACGGTCGTTCCGGAGAGCCCCTACGATCCGGAGAACGCGCGGCTGAGGGCCTGACTGCCCGCCCTTCGTTAGCGACGCGGCCAATTCGCGCGGCCGCGGAGCCTGTGGCGCGGATGCGCCACTTTTGGTAGATTTCTCCCCGGGGGCCTTTTTGCCGACCTCTGGCGGCGGGGAGGAAGCTATGCCGCGACAAGTGGCGATCATCCACGGCTGGAGCGACACATCGGCGTCGTTCCACGACCTTCGCGATTTCTTGGGCGCAAATGGATTCCAGGTCGCCGAGATATGGCTTGGCGACTACATCTCCAAAGACGACGACGTGCGCATTCCGGACGTCGCCAAGCGGATGCAGGCGGTGCTTTCGCAGATGGTGGCGAAGGGAGATCTGACCGCGCCGTTCGACCTCGTGGTCCACAGCACCGGCGGGCTGGTGGCGCGCGAATGGCTCGCCCGCTACTACCCGAACGGAACGTCGCCTGACGGCAAGGAGAAGTGCCCGGTCAAGCGGCTGGTGATGCTGGCCCCGGCGAACTTCGGTTCGCGGCTTGCCGCGGCGGGAAAGTCGTTCGTCGGCCGCGTCATCAAGGGCTGGGACAACTGGTTCCAGTCGGGCACCGAGATGCTGCGCGGGCTGGAGCTGGCGTCGCCCTACCAGTGGGATCTCGCGCGACGCGATCTCCTCGATGCGGAGGGCGGCGGCAGCGGTCCCTACGGCGGCGGCAAGGTCTGGCCCTTCGTCATCGTGGGGGCGCGCGGTTATACGGACGGACTGCGTCGGGTCGCCAACGAGAACGGCGCTGACGGGACGGTGAGGGCCTGCGCCGCCAACATGAACTGCGTGGGCCTTACGATCGACTTCAGCACGGGCCGCAAGAACCCGAAGGTGACCGGGTGGAAACCGCGCAACGGCCGGACCGTGTTTCCCTTTGCATTGCTCCCCGACCGGAACCATTCCACGATCGTGCATCCCAATGAGGATACGAAGGCGCCGCAGGCCCAGCCGCTTCTCGGCCAGCTGATCAGGCAGGCGCTCGACTGCAACTCGCTCGACGACTACGGGAGGATCGCAGCGGAGTGGGCGCAACGAACGGAGCAAACGGCCACCCTGACCGACAGCGCCGCACGGAGGGCTCTGTTCAGAGGCGACGTGCCCAAGGCGGAAGCCTTCCACCAATATTTCCAGGTCATCGTCTCGGTCGTCGACGACCAGGAACAGCCGGTCGACGACTATTTCCTGGAGTTCTTCGCGCCGGAGAACAAGGACGACGAGGAGGCCGTCTACTTCCAGCAGGAGGTGCTGGAGCACGTCTATCCGAATTCGATGCAGAAGCATTTCCGCTGCCTGTTCGTGGACAGGTCCGACCTGATGAGCGGCTACTACGCGAAAATCAGGGGAGACGAGGAGAAGGTGGTGGCGATGAGCATCTCCGCCGCGCCGGTCGGGAACAATGTCGGCTTTTTCGACAGCACCGAAGCGGGTGCGCCCGGCTATCTCATCGTGCACCGGTTCGACGACGACGATCGCGACGAGATGCGGATACGCCTCAGGCGCAACATGACGCATCTCGTGAAGATCGTCATCCCGCGACAGCCGCGCGACGATGTGTTCAAGCTGACGCAATAGGCGGCGGGGGACGCTTTGCGCGCACAGGCGATGCAGGCTGGGCCCTGCGCGGCCTCAGCCCTTTCGCGACCGAGAGGAGGCTTGCCCGTGCTTGAGAGCGGCGGGCGCCTCCTCTGACCTTCGCTGATCCCCGCTGCGGATGACGCCACACGCCATCGCTGTCGGGTATCTCGCCGCTGCGCGACAGAAGCACTGCCACCGGGCGCCAGGCCGGGATGTGCGAGCAGACGATGAGCACGATCATCATGATCGGCACGGACAGGAACATGCCGACGATGCCCCATACATAGGCCCAGAAGGTCAGCGATATGATGATGACGAAGGGGCTGAGATTGAGTGAGCGGCCCATCAGCGCCGGCTCGACGAAATTGCCGATCATCAGCTGTATGGCGCCGACGCCGAGCATGATCGTCAGGAACGGCCCCAGCGAATCGAACTGAACGAGCGCCACGATTGCGGGCAGGATGGTGGCGGCGGTCGCGCCGATGTTCGGGATGAAGTTGAGGAGCACGGTGAGCAGCGCCCATGTCTCGGCGAAATCGAGGCCGAGCGGCCGCATCACCGTGTAGGCGGCAAGCCCGGTCAGCAGGCTGACGAAGAGCTTGATGGCGAAGTAGCGCTGCACGCTGTGGAAGATCGAGTTGACCACGACGCGTACCTGCTCGGCGCGCTCCGGCTCAGGGAACAGCCGCACGAACTTGGCGTGAAAGCTGCGCTGCTCGACGAACATGAAGCCGATATAGAGGAGGATCAGCGTGATCGCCGTGAGGGTGCTGCCGGCCGAGCCGACGACCCCGGGGATGTTGGCGGCGATGTTGATCTCCGCCAGAGCCTCGCGGATGTCGGCGGCGATGTCGCGGCCGACATATTCGGCGGCTTGCGCGACGATCTGCTCGACGCGTCCCACGTAGCGCGGACTGGCGTCGATCACCGCCTCGATCTGTGAGGAGAGCACCGAGACAAACATGAGCAGGCCGAGGCCGATGATGACGAGGCCAAGGATCGCCGCCAGCGGACGCGGCACGGACCAAGGCCCGATCCGCAGCCTGGCGATGAAATTGATCATCGCCACGAGCAGGCTGAAGAGCACCAGCGCCACGGCGATCGGGACGAGGAAAGAGCGGCCGATGGCCAAGGCCAGGAGCACGATCGCCACCGTGACAAGCCCGACGAACCAGCCCGGTACGACCATCGGTTCCCCCTCAATCGCGGCCGGCAGCGCTCCTGTCCGGCTCGGCGAACCTTATTCTAGCCGAGTGGCTAATGCGCGCTCAACGATTGGGGCGCGTGCGGCTGCTGCGGCGCGTCGCGCTGGTCGAACTTGCGGCGCGCCTCGTCGACAAGCGCCTGGTTGGCGCGCGCCCAGTCGGCGAGCGCTCCGACGGGGCAGAGCAGGTCGCGGCCGAGCGCGGTCAGCTCGTACTCGACCTGCGGCGGCGTCGTCGGGAACACGGTGCGCGTGACGAAGCCGTCGCGTTCCAGGCTTCGGAGCGTCGCCGTCAGCATTTTCTGCGAGATGCCGTCGATCCGGCGGCGAAGCGCGCTGAAGCGCAGCGGGCCGCTGCCGAGGAGCGAGACGACCAGCACGCTCCATTTGTCTCCGATGCGCGCCAGAAGCTCGCTGACCGGCCGGCATTCCTCGGTGAGAACCGGGTGCTTTGGTTTCAAAGAAGTGCCTCCTTGCGGCTTTTCCCCAGTCACCAATATAGACCTGCTTACCAATGTATACCAGCGGTGAAAGGTCTGAACCATGGCAAAACCCAAGATCGGGGTCATCATCGGAAGCACGCGGGAAGGGCGGTTCGCCGACCGTCCGGCGAAGTGGATCAAGGACGTGGCCGAGCAGCGCGGCGATATCGAGGTGGAGCTGATCGACCTGCGCGACTATCCGATGCCGTTGTTCGACGAGCCGGCTTCGCCCGCCTACGCCCCGTCCAAGAACGAGGTCGCTCAGCGCTGGCAGAAGAAGATCGCTTCGCTCGACGGCTTCATCATGACCGCGGCGGAATACAACCGCGGGCCGACGGCCGTCCTCAAGAACGCGCTCGACTACGCCTATACCGAATGGAACAACAAGCCGGTCGCGTTTGTCGGCTATGGCGGGGTCGGCGGCGCCCGCGCCGTCGAGCAGCTGAGACTGCATGCGGTGGAGCTGCAGATGGCGCCGATCCGCACGGCCGTTCACATCCAGATCCCCGTCTACCTCGCGGTCGTGAAGGAGGGGAAGAGTCTCGGCGATTTCGAGGATGTGCTCAATCCGAAAGCCATGCTCGACCAGCTTGTCTGGTGGACGAACGCGCTGAAGGCGGCGCGGGACGTCGACGCGCAGGCCAAAGCGGCTTAGGAACGAGGAGGGCGCTCTGGCTTTTCCAGCGCGCCCCTCGATTTTGCCGGGTCGCGTCGTCAGTTCGCCGTCGTCGGGGCCGCCGTCCCGTTCTCCTGCGCCTTGTTGTCCAGCATGTTGGGGTCGCCGTCGCTCTGGTCGAAGGCCTTGATGTCGGCGCGCGCCTGCTCAAGCAGCGACCGGCATCCCTCTTCGTTGCCCGCCTCGATCAGCGGCTTGGCGTCCGTGAGATAGCCGCCCACCTTGTCCACGACGGGCCGACTGCCGGTCCAGCTCTCGTATGGGGTGGCGACGATGATGACGCCGGTCAGATCGACCAGCTCTCCGCTTGCCATCTGAAGCACGAGAGGATGCGACGCCTCTCGGCCCTTATACTCCGCTTGCAGCGCTGCGTCGGTCATCTGCTTGTCGAGTGCGGCGAACGCGTCCGCGCAACTCGGGTCCTGCGCAAACCCGGCAGTTGGAAACAACGCGAACGCGACAGCGGCGGTCATGGCGATCTTCATTTTGCTTCCTCCGGGCTCAATGCACCTCGACACCCGCCTGGCGGGCGCGGCCATGGCAAGTGAACAATGGATCGGCGGCTTGGTTCCCCGCCAGGGCGGCGGAGGGGGCGGCGGTCAGTCGGAGTGGCCGGGCCGGAAGCTGTTCTCGATGCGCTCGATGATCGGCGCGTAAAAGGGCTTGCGCTCCTGCGGGAACTCCAGTTGGAAGGCGGATATGACGCCGCCGCGGAAGAAGTACTTTTCGTAGAAGATGCGGGTGCCGCGATAGCCGGAGAGCACCAGCCAAGTGTCGCCGGAGGGGCTATAGGTGACGTTCTCGTAGTCCTTCATGCCGACCATGTCGCGCTTCATGGAGGCGGGCGTGTCGTTCAAGACGTTGTGCGCGGCGAATATCTTCAGCGAGGCGTCGGGCGAAGCGAAGGCCTGTCCGTCGCCGTTCTGAGGCGGCTGAAGCGGCGTGAAGACGTTCGCCGGGTAGTCGAGGCTCATGCCGAAGCGGGCGTTAGTGTAAGTCTGCCAGCCATTGCCGATCGGGGTGAAGCTGTCCGCAAGCGCACTGCCGGTAGGCGCCACCGCGCTTGCGAAGACGATCACCAAAGTCAGGAGCGCCGCGAGAAGCGGAGGCTTCGCCCCCGAAGGATAGGAGGAGCGGCCGGTTGGTGCTGCGTTCATTCGGGGCTCTTTCACATGGCGACCAGCAGAGCGCCGGCGCCCACGAGCACGATGCCGAGCCAGTTGGTGCCCGACAGCCGCTCGCCGAGAAACACGACGCCGAAGATGGCGACGAGCACCACGCTCATCTTGTCGATAGGGGCAACGCGCGCCGCGTCGCCGAGCTTCAATGCGCGGAAATAGCACAGCCACGACGCGCCGGTGGCGAGGCCCGACAGCACGAGGAAGAGATAGGTGCGGCCGGAGACGGAGTTGGGCGATTGCCATTGCCCGGTGGCGAAGAGCATGGCGAAGAGCGCTGCCAGAATGACGATGGTGCGCACGAAGGTGGCGAAGTCGGAGTTGACGTTCTCCACGCCGACCTTGGCGAAGATGGCGGTGAGCGCGGCAAAAGCGGCAGCCAGCAGCGCCCAGGCCTGCCATGGAAGGATCTGCGTGGCCATGTTGTCCTCCTGAGGTTGGCCGCGTCTGCGCGGCCATCGGTTCGTGGTGCGTCAGAGCCTCTTCTATTCTGATTGAATCAGAATGGGGGCTCTATCTCTTTACTGGAGCATGCCCGAGGACCGGTGCCCACTCTTCGGGATCATGCTCTAGGCGAGCAGCTTTTCGCGCCCGTGGCGCTCCTGCTGCGGCGAGCGGCCGTAGAGCTCGCGGTAGCATTTTGAGAAGTGCGAGGCGGAGACGAAGCCGCAGGCGACCGCCACCTCCACGATCGGCGCGTCGGACTGGATCAGCAGGTGACGGGCGCGGTCGAGGCGGATCTCCAGGTAGTAGCGCGCCGGCGAGCGGCCGAGATTGCGGCGGAAGAGCCGCTCGATCTGGCGGCGCGACAGGCCGGCATAGCGGGCGATCTCGATGAGCGACAGCGGCTCGGCGATGTTCGCCTCCATCAGCTCGATGATGAAGAGCAGCTTGGTGTTCTGCAGGCCGAGGCGGGCGCGCAGCGGCAGGCGCTGGCGGTCGGTGGGCGAGCGCATGCGGTCGGTCAGCGCCTGCTCGCAGACCTTGGTGACGATGCTCTCGTCGAGATGCTCGCCGATCATGTGCAGCATCATGTCGAGCGAGGCGGTGCCGCCGGCGCAGGTGTAGCAATTGCCGTCCACCTCGAAGAGGTCGGCATAGACCTGCACCTCGGGGAAGCGCTCGGAGAAGGCGGGCAGCGATTCCCAGTGGATGGCGCAGCGCTTACCGTCCAGCACGCCCGCATCGGCCAGCACCCAGGCGCCGGTGTCGAGCGCGCCGATGCCGAATTTCTGGCGGTCGAGCGAGGCGATCCACTGATTGAGGTTGCGGTCGTGGAAGCGCTCGATGCCGAGCGAGCCGCAGATGAAGACATGGTCGGGCCGGTCGCCGCTGCGCACCTTCTCGCGCGCCTCCTTGAGCGACATGTCGACCATGAAGCGGATGCCGTTGGAGGCGGCCGCCGGCTCGCCGTCGAGCGAGACGAGCGACCACCTGTAGGCCTGGTAGCCCGCCATGCGGTTGGCGATGCGCAGAGGCTCGACCGCCATCGCAAAAGCGATCATGGTGAAATTCGGCAGCAGGACGAAATGGAAGTGCCGCTCTCGCGCGCCGTCAGACTTCAAGTTCGTCTCCGCACCCGGTCTGGCTCCCCTCATGTCGCAACCAGACCACTCGCGTCAATCGCGCGCGTATAAGTGCCCATGATTATTGCCCGACTGGCGATCTGGTATAGATTATGCCAGAACGGCGAGACGGGCCAGCCGAGCCGTCACGACACCCAAGGGGAGAGCGCATGTCTGAGAAGGTGAAGAGCGATATCGAAATTGCCAGGGCTGCCAAGAAGCTGCCGATCTGGGACATCGGGGCGAAGCTTGGAATCCCCGCGGAAAGCCTGGAGCCCTACGGGAACGACAAGGCGAAGGTCTCGGCCGACTACATCGAGTCGCTGGCCGGCAAGCCCGACGGCAAGCTGGTGCTCGTCACCGCCATCACCCCCACGCCGGCCGGCGAGGGCAAGACCACCACCACGGTCGGCCTTTCCGACGGGCTGAACCGCGTGGGCAAGAAGGCGGTCGCCTGCCTGCGCGAGCCCTCGCTCGGCCCCTGCTTCGGCATGAAGGGCGGCGCCGCCGGCGGCGGCTATGCCCAGGTGGTGCCGATGGAGGACATCAACCTCCACTTCACGGGCGACTTCCACGCCATCACCTCGGCGCACAACCTGCTCGCCGCGATGATCGACAATCATATCTACTGGGGCAACGCGCTCGACATCGACCCGCGCCGCGTCGGCTTCCGCCGCGTGCTCGACATGAACGACCGGGCGCTGCGCTCCATCGTCTGCTCGCTCGGCGGCGTGGCGAACGGCTTCCCGCGCGAATCCGGGTTCGACATCACGGTGGCATCGGAGATCATGGCGATCCTCTGCCTCGCCACCGACATCAAGGATCTGCAGCGGCGGATCGGCAACATCGTCATCGGGCAGACGCGCGACCGCAAGCCGGTGACGGCGCGCGAGCTGAAGGCCGACGGCGCCATGACCGTGCTCCTCATGAAGGCGCTGCAGCCGAACCTGGTGCAGACGCTGGAGAACAATCCCGCCTTCATCCATGGCGGGCCGTTCGCCAACATCGCACATGGCTGCAACTCGGTGATGGCGACGACGACCGCGCTGAAGCTCGCCGACTACGTGGTGACGGAGGCCGGCTTCGGCGCCGACCTCGGGGCGGAGAAGTTCTTCGACATCAAGTGCCGCGCGGCCGGGCTGAAGCCCTCCGCGACCGTGGTCGTGGCGACGGTGAAGGCCTTGAAGATGCATGGCGGCGTGGCGAAGGACGCGCTCGGCAAGGAGGACGTCGCGGCGGTGAAGAAGGGCTGCGCCAATCTCGGCCGCCACGTCGACAACGTGAAGCAGTTCGGCGTGCCGGTGGTGGTGGCGATCAACCATTTCTCCGCCGACACCGACGCTGAGGTTGCCGCCATCCAGGAGTTCGCCAAGTCGCACGGCGTGGAGGCCATTTTGTGCAAGCACTGGGCCAACGGCTCGGCGGGCACGGAAGACCTCGCCAACGCCGTGGTGAAGCTGGTGGAGTCCGGCTCCGCACAGTTCTCGCCGCTCTACAAGGACGACATGCCGCTGTGGGAGAAGATCACCACGGTGGTGCGGCGCATCTACCACGCCGAGGAGGCGGTGGCCGACAAGAAGGTGCGCGACCAGCTCAAGGCCTGGGACGAGGAGGGCTATTCGAAGCTGCCGATCTGCATGGCCAAGACGCAGTACTCCTTCTCCACCGACCCGAACCTGAAGGGCGCGCCGTCGAACCACGTGGTGCCGGTCCGCGAGGTGCGGCTGTCGGCCGGCGCGGGCTTCGTGGTGGTGATCTGCGGAGAGATCATGACCATGCCGGGCCTGCCCAGGGTGCCGGCGGCGGAGGCCATCGGGCTGGACGACAACGGGCTCGTGCAGGGGTTGTTCTAGGAAGCGGTCGGCAGGCGGCGGCTCGCCCGCCGCCGCCATTTGTTCCAATCGATCTTGGTTGCCTTCGCTGGCTCGATCCGATCAGGCGGAATCCGGTCGGTGAAGAGGATGGCGTTGAGGCAGGACCACCGCGCACTCGGAGCAAGGATGCCATCGAAGCCGAGGAAATACGCGGCGTCCCCGATCTCCTGCGTCCTCTCGTAGAGGATTTCCGAATATCGGCTCTCTTCGACGCCGAGCCGTACGAGCGCGCGCATGTCCAACAAATGTAGCGTTCGTTCAGCGACGGCCGTTATCTCGTGAAGGCGGTAGCTGACCTTCGATGGAAAAACCGGCTGGCGCGAGAGGTGAAAATGCATCTCTGCGATCGCACCGTCGGCATCGCACGATGTGTAGAGAACATCAAATGTGCCGGGGTCCCAACGACCGCCGCTCGAATATCCCTGTACAGGGTCGCGGCCGTCGCGAACAACTCGCCACACTGTTTCTTCAAAAGGTGTGCGCTCAAGCGCGTCCAGAGCGTCGAGCAGCGCATGGTCGCGCGCCGGAGGGCCCCCAGCCATGCCTTACAGGTAGGCTCCGGCGTCCATCCGTTCGATGACCGCAAGCACGTCTTCCGTGCGTCCTTCGCGTATCAGCTCGATCGCACGGCGCTGATTGAGGAGCGGGTGCTTCGTATGAAGCCACAGTCGCGTTTCATCGGGCGTATAGAAATCCGAGAGCCGGTCCACGACGTAGCGAAGCTCGGCGAGCACAGTCTGCGTCTCGAGGGGAGGGGAGCCCTTCTCGTTGGCCCAGCGTGAAACGGTCGGTGCCGAGACGCCCACGATATTGGCGATGTCGGTTCCCTTCAGGCCGCCAACGTCTTGAAGCTGCGCCATGGTGCGCGCGATTGCGGTGCTCATGGAAGTCTGTCGAGACGCTTGGCACGGGCACGGCGGCTTCTCAGCAAGGGTGCGTTGGACCGTGAAGGCTCCCCGATCGTTTTATGCAAGTCGTCAAGCACCTCCGCCATGCGACGGAGTCTCTCGCTAGCACCGGCCACAACCGTTCGCATTGCTTTGTCCTGGATTTCAAGCTGCGTTGCGCGAGCGGCTGCTCTCTCGGCCTTTACTAAGTGCTCTGACAGAAACCGCTGGATGCGCAGTGTCGATCATGAAATCATAGATGCATTATTGTTTCATGGATGTCAATCTGTGAAACAATAATGAAATATTTAGGTGTCAAAACAGCGTCGGCTGCTCGCGCGCGGCGTGGGCGCTTTCGATGGCGAGCATCTTGCGCTTGGTCCGGATGCCGCCATTGGCCGAGAAACCGCCGATCTTGCCGCCCGCCGCCAGCACGCGGTGGCACGGCACGACGATGGGGAAGGGGTTTTGGCCCATCGCCTGGCCGACATCGCGCGCCAAGAGCTTGTCGCCCAGCTTCTCGGCGATCTCGCCGTAGGTGAGCGTGGCGCCCGGCGGGACGGAACGGGCGATCGCGTAGACCTTGCGGTTGAAGGCCGGCACCCGCTCCATGTCGAGGGGGACGCCTGAGAGGTCGGCCTTCTCGCCGGCGAGCAGCGCCCGGATCGCGTCGATCGCGTGCTGAACGTCGGCGGGAGGCACGGCTTCCTCGGCCTGCGGGAAGCGCTTGGCGAGACGCTTGCGCGCAGCGTCGCCGTCGGCCTCCGGCAATTGCAGGCCGACGACGCCGCGCGGCCCCCAGGCGATGCCGCAGGGGCCGATGGCCGTGTCGAAGATGGCAAATCCGAGGGGCGTCATGATGGCAACGGCTTAGCACATTGCCGCCGCGGCGACCGCCCAATTCTTGCGTCCGCGGCCTCAATCCGCCGCGGCTGCTGCCATCTGCGGGCCGCCGGCGGCGCCGCGCTTCGGTGCTTTCAGCAGCAGGAGGAGCGGCATGACGCACAGCGTCACCACCATCATCAGCTTGAAGTCGTCGATATAGCCGATCATCAACGCCTGGCGCGTCACCTCGCTGTTGAGCACGGCCATGGTGAGCTGCGTGCTGCCGAGATGGGCGGCCACGTCGAGGTTGGGATTGAAGGGGGTGAGGCCGGCGACGAGCTCGGTGCGGTTGATGCCGACGTTGTGCGCCAGGAGCGCCACGACGATCGATATCCCGACGCTCGAGCCGATGTTGCGCATCAGGCTGAAGAGGCTGGTGCCGTCGGTGCGGAAGCGCGGGTCGAGCGTGGCGAAGGCGAGCGTGGAGAGCGGCACCATGACAAATCCGAGGCCGAAGCCCTGCACCACGCCGCTCGTGATGATGAGCGAGTCGCCCATGTCCGGGCTGAAGCCGGTCATCTGATAGAGCGAGTAGGCAGTCAGTGACAGGCCGGTGAAGATGAGGATGCGGGCGTCGACCCGGCCGACCAGCCGGCCCACGACGATCATGGAGATCATGGTGCCCACGCCGCGCGGGGCGAGCACCAGCCCGGCGGTAATGACCGGATAATCGAGGATGCTTTGCAGCATGGGCGGCATCAGCGCCAGGCCGGCGAGCAGGATCATGCCCACCATGAAGATGATGGTGAGCGCGATGGAGAGGTTGCGGTCCCGGAAGATTCTGAGATCGAGGAACGGATGGGGCGTGGAGGAGCTATGCACGACGAAGGCCCAGAGGCCGGAGACGGCGAGCCCTGTCTCGATCCAGATTTCCGTCGACTGGAACCAGTCGAGCTGCTCGCCGCGATCGAGCAACATCTGCAGCGCGCCGACGGCGAGCGCCAGCATGGCGAAGCCGAAGAAATCGAAGCCGCGCTGCCGGCGCGGTGTCTTGGGTAGAAAGATGATCATGCCGGCGAGCGCCAGGAGGCCGACCGGCAGATTGACGTAGAATGCCCAGCGCCAGTTGAAGGTCTCGGTCAGCCAGCCGCCGAGGATCGGGCCGACGATCGGGCCGACCATGATGCCGGCGCCCCAGATGGCCATGGCCTGGCCGTGCTTTTCGCGCGGGTTGATGTCGAGCATCACCGATTGCGAAAGCGGCACGAGCGCGGCGCCGAAGGCGCCCTGCAGGACGCGGAACATGACCATCTCGGTGAGGCCGGTGGCGAGGCCGCAAAGCATCGAGGCGATGGTGAAGCCGACGACCGAGGTGATGAAGATCTCGCGCCGGCCGAAGCGATCGGAGAGCCAGCCGGTGACCGGCGTCATGATGGCGGCGGCCACGATGTAGGACGTCAGCACCCAGGTGATCTGATCGCGCGTGGCGCCGAGGCTTCCTTGCATGTTGGGAAGCGCCACATTGGCAATCGTCGTGTCGAGCACCTGCATGATCGTCGCCAGCATGATGGAGACGGTGATGAGGGGCCGGTTCAATCCGGCCCCAGGTGTCTCGACGGAGGCACTCATGGCTAGTGGGCGGGGGCCGGCTGCGTCGTGGCGGGCTCTGCGCGCGCGGACTCGCCGGAGCCGAGCTCGCCCAGGGCGAGGCCGAGCAGGGTGGCGCGGCCGGTATCGACGGTGACGGAGGCGCTCATGCCGGTCCTCAGATCGGGCATGCCGCTCGGCGCCGGTGAGCGCGATGCGAACGGGAACGCGCTGCACGACCTTGACCCAGTTGCCGGTGGCGTTCTGTGCAGGCAGCAGCGAGAACTCCGCGCCGGTGCCGGCGCCAAGGCTTTGCACCCGGCCCTCGAAGGTCCTGCCCGGGAAGCTGTCGACGTCGATCGTCACGGACTGCCCGGCCTGGAGGTGCGCGAGCTGCGTCTCCTTGAAATTGGCCTCCACCCAGCTGTTGCCGGTCTCCACCAGGCTCAGCACGGACGTGCCGGAGGTGACGTATTCGCCCGGGAGCAGACGATCGGTCTGGCTGACGATGCCGGCGGCCGGCGCCGTCACCGTGGTGCGGGCGAGGTCGAGCTTGGCCTTGGCCAGCTTGGAGAGCGCCTCAAGCACCTCCGGATGCTTGTCCGTGTCGATAGTGGGATCGCCGGCGAGCGCCGCTTTCGCGCTCAGCACCTCCTGATCCGCGGCGCGGGAGGCCGCCTGCGCCTGCTGCAGGTCGAGCCTGGCCTTGTCGAGGCCCGACTTGGCGACCACCCCGGTCTTGGCAAGCTCGTTCTGCCGATCGTAGGTGTCCTCAGCAAAAGTGAGCGCTTGGCGCGCCGCCTCCTGGTCGGAAATTGCCTTGGCATACGCTGCCTTGAGGCGCTCGACATCCACGCGCGCCGATGCGACCGCAGCCTCTTCCTGCTGCACGGCGACCTGGTATTCGGCGTCATCGATCCGGAACAGGAGGTCGCCCTTTTCGACGTGCTGGTTCTCCACCGCGCCGACCTCCACGATGCGTCCGGCGACTTCCGGCACGATCGTCACCTTGTCCTGCTGGACATAGGCATTGTCGGTCGACACGTAGCGCCCGCTGGTCAGCCAGAAATATCCGCCGACCGCGGCAAGCGCCAAGGGCAGCGCCAGGATCAGCCCGATGCGCTTGCGCGACCGACGCGGGGCGGGCGCTTCCTCCTTGCCGGAGGGGAAGCGGGCGACATTCTCATCGGGTTGCTTTTGCGGGGGCGCGGCCTCTTGCGAGGGCGCGACTTCTTGCGAGGGCGCGACCGGGGCGCGCTGCGGCTCTGCACTCATGCGAGGACTTTCGTGACTTTTGTTTCGGCTGCCGCCGGCTCGGCCGGACGGCGGGAGAGATTGGCGACGACCTGCTCGAGGCAATCGAGCAGCGTCTCGCGCTCTTTTTCCGACAGGCCCTGCTGGGCGTCGTCGAAAATGCCGAGCGCGACGACTTTCATCTTCGGCAGGAGCTCCCTGCCTTTCACGGTCAGGCTCAGCAGCTTGACGCGGCGATCCTGCGGGTCGGGGGTGCGCTCCACGAGGCCGGCGGCCTCCATGCGGTCGACGTGACGGGAGACGGTGATCGGCTCCATGTCCAGAAGGTTGGCGAGCTGCGCCTGATTAGCGCCTTCGCAGCGGGAGAGGCGCCCCATGATCTGGAGTTGCGCCGAGGTCATATCAAGGTGCCGGGTTTCCTGGTCGAAGCGCCGCCGCATCAGCCGCGCCGCGTCCTGAACCAGAAAGCCGAGGGAGCGTTGCTTGTTCATAGCGGTGCATATAATGAGCTAGCTTATGATGTGCAAATGGTATTTTTGTGCAATGCGGTATGATGGCTACGAGCCGCGGGGTCAGGCGGAGTTGAGGGTCCTGATACGAGGCTTGATCCGGTCCCACTTGGCGGCGCGTGCCACACGGAGGTCGTAGTCGGCCTGCAACCGCATCCACATCTCCGCACTGGTGCCGAAAAACTCCGCCAGGCGGAGAGCCGTGTCGGCGGTGATCGCCCGTCCGCCGCGCACGATGTCGGAGACCCGACTGACCGGGATGTCGATATCGCGCGCAAGCCGGTTCTGGCTGACGCCGAGCGGTTTCATGAATTCTTCCGCCAGAATCTCGCCGGGCGGGATAGGCTCAAGACGATCCATGACGCTCTCCTTACTCAATGATAGTCAACGATTTCCACGTCCCACGCGTCGCCATCCAGCCATCGAAAGCAAACTCGCCACTGATTGTTGACGCGGATCGAATGCTGACCCCGCCGGTCGCCTTTTAAAGCCTCGAGGCGGTTGCCGGGCGGCACGCGCAGGTCTTCGAGCGTTCCGACAGCATTCAATAAGAGGAGCTTGCGTCGAGCCTGCCGTTCGATAGTCCGAAATCGGCGCACCGGCCGATCCTCGAACAAGGCCTGAGCATCCTTGTCAGCGAAGCTTCGGATCACCCACACACAGCTATTCTGTTCAAGCTATTCTGTCAAACAGAATAGATAGACGTGCTGCCTGCGACACGGGCCTGCCGCACCTGCGATTGCTACGCGCGCGCCGCGCCCCTAAACGGGGTGGATGCAGCGCTACAGCCTCTTCTCACTGATCCGCGAAGGGCTCCGCGGCCACACCGGCTGGGAGCCCGCCTGGCGCTTTCCCGAGCCGAAGCCGCGCTATGACGCCGTCATCATCGGCGGTGGGGGACATGGGCTGGCCACCGCCTACTATCTCGCCAAGGAGCACGGGATCACCGACATCGCCGTGATCGAGAAGGGCTGGATCGGCGGCGGCAATTCCGGCCGCAACACCACGATCATCCGCTCCAACTATCTCTACGACGAGAGCGCGGCGATCTACGATCACGCGCTGCAGCTCTGGAAGACGCTGGGGCAGGAGCTCGACTTCAACATCATGATGAGCCACCGCGGCGTGCTCAACCTGGCGCATGACGAAGGCGAGATGCGGCAGCTGAAGCGCCGGGTGGAGGCGAACCGGCTGAACGGCGTCGACGCGGAATGGCTCGAGCCGGAGGACGTGAAGGAGTTCTGTCCGCCGATCTCCATCGCGCCGACGCTGCGCTATCCGGTGCTCGGCGCGACGCTGCAGCGCTCCGGCGGCATCAACCGCCACGACGCGGTGGTGTGGGGCTATGCGCGCGCCGCCGACGCGCTGGGCGTCGACATCATCCAGCAATGCGAGGTGACGGGCATCCTGACGGAGGGTGGCGCCGTCACCGGGGTCGAGACGACGAAGGGGCGGATCGAGACGTCCAAGGTCGCCTGTGTCACCGCCGGGCACACCAGCGTCATCGCCAGGATGGTCGGGCGTGAGGCTGCCGATCGAGAGCCATCCGCTGCAGGCCATGGTGTCGGAGCCGATCAAGCCGATCCTGCCTTGCGTGGTGATGTCGAGCGCCGTTCATGTCTATTGCAGCCAGTCCGACAAGGGCGAGCTGGTCATCGGCGCCGGCATCGACCCTTATGTCTCCTACACGCAGCGCGGCGGCTTCAACATCGTGGAGCACCAGATGGCGTCGCTGGTGGAGCTCCTGCCGTTCGTGTCGCGGCTGCGGCTGATGCGGCAATGGGGCGGCATCGTCGACGCCTGCCCCGACGCCAGCCCGATCATCTCCAAGACGCCGGTCAAGGGCTTCTACATCAATGGCGGCTGGGGCACGGGCGGCTGGAAGGCGACGCCGGGCTCCGGCCACGTCTTCGCCGATCTGATCGCGCGCGACGAGCCGAACACGATCGCCGCGCCGTTCTCGCTGGAGCGCTTCAGCAGCGGCGCGCTGGTTGCCGAGCACGGCGCCGCGGCTGTGGCGCACTGAGATGCCGGCGACCGCCTCCCTCTCGGTTTGTCATCCCGGCTTGGCCGTCCGGCCAAGGCCGGGACCCATGGCCACCGGCGCGTCGGGAGGGTTGTGGAGGCGCCGTGCGCCGTCGGCGCGCTTCGGCGTTCATGGGTCCCGCACAGCGTCGCTTCGCGCGGCTTGCGGGATGACAAACCGAAATGTGGGTGCTCGCGAGGGGGCTAGGCCATGTTCCTGATCCGCTGTCCCTGGTGCGGCGAGCGCGACGTGTCGGAGTTCTCCTATGGCGGCGAGGCGCATCTCGCGCGGCCGGCCGGAGCGAGACGATGAGCGACGCGGAATGGGCGGGCTACGTCTTCCTGCGCACCAACCCGAAGGGCGTCCACGCGGAGCGCTGGAACCACCAGGCCGGCTGCCGCCGCTGGTTCAACATGCTGCGGAACACGGCGACCGACGACATCCTCGCCGTCTACAAGATAGGCGAGCAGCGGCCCGACGTGTCGGCGACGCTGCCCGCCACGCCGAGCGGCGAGGCCTGTCGGCTCCGGCAACGACGCGGTGAAGGTGGTGCCTCCCGGAGACACGGCAGGCGGGGGCGGCGGATGAAGCAGCCCTATCGCCTCAAGAAGGGCGGGCTGATCGACCGCAGCCGCACGCTCTCGCTTCAGCTTCGCCGGCTGGCCTTGCGCCGGACATCCGGGCGACACGCTCGCCTCGGCGCTGCTGGCCAACGGCCAGCACATGCTGGCGCGCTCGTTCAAGTATCACCGGCCGCGCGGCATCCTGGCGGCCGGCAGCGAGGACCCGGCGGCGCTGGTGGAGATCGGCGACGAGGCCGGCCGCACCGACCCCAACACGCGCGCGACCGAGCAGGAGCTTTACGACGGGCTCGTGGCGCGGGCGCAGAATTGCTGGCCGACGCTGACGATTCGACGTCGGCGCGGTGAACGACCTGATCGCGCCGTTCGTTCCAGCGGGCTTCTACTACAAGACCTTCAAGGGCGGGCGGCTCGGCAATTGGATGTGGTTCGAGCCGTTCATCCGCGCCGCCGCGGGGCTTGGGCACGCCCCGTCAGCGCCCGACACCGACCGCTACGAGGCGGTGAACCGCCATTGCGACGTGCTGGTCATCGGCGGCGGCCCGGCGGGTCTGATGGCGGCGCTCGCGGCGGGTCGCTCCGGCGCGCGTGTCATCCTGGCGGAAGAGACGGCGGCGCTCGGCGGCACGCTCTTGTCGCGCGACCCGGATGTGCTCTCGATCGACGGCATGTCCGCCGTCGAATGGGCGGCAAAGGTGCGCGGCGAACTGGAGGCGATGCCGGAGGTGACGGTGCTCACCCGCACCTCGGCGTTCGGCTATTACGCGCAGAATTTCGTCGGCCTGTGGGAGAAGGTGTCCGACCATCTGCCGGAGGCGGAGCGGCCGAAGCGGCTGCCGCGCCAGAGGCTGTGGCGGGTGCGGGCGAAGCAGGTGGTGCTGGCGACCGGCTCGGTGGAGCGGCCGCTGGTGTTCCACGAAAACGACCGGCCCGGCATCATGCTCGCCGGCGCAGTGCGCACCTACATGCACCGCTACGGCGTGCTGCCGGGGAAGCGCATCGTCGTCGCCACGAACAACGATTCCGGCTGGGACGCGGCGCTCGACATGGTGCGTGCCGGCGGCGAGGTGGTGGCCGTCGTCGACCTCCGGCCCGAGGTGGCGCCACTGCATCTCAGTGAAGCCGCACGGCAGGGCGTCGCCATCTACGGCAACGCCACCGTTGTCGGCACCGAGGGGCGGCACCGGATCAGCGCCGTCTCCGTGCGGCCGCTCGACAAGGCCGGGGGCAAGCCCGTGAGGATCGAATGCGATCTCCTCGCCGTCGCCGGCGGCTGGGCGCCGAATGCGGCGCTCTTCTCGCAGTCGCGCGGGAAGCTTCTCTACGACGACAAGATCGAGGCGTTCCGCCCGGGCCGCTCCTGGCAGCGGGAGCGCTCCGCCGGGGCGGCGAACGGCACCTTCGCGATGGCGGAGTGCTTTGCGGAGGGCGCGCGGGCCGGCGCGGAGGCGGCGAAGGCCGCGGGCTTCGAGGCGTCGGCGCCGGGGCTGCCGCGCGTCGTCGGCGGACAGACGGGGCAGGGGCCGATCAACGTCATCCCAGAGCTGCCGAGCAACCGCCCGAAGCACAAGATGCGCGCCTTCATCGACCTGCAGGACGACGTGACGACCAAGGACCTCGCGCTGGCGGTGAAGGAGGGCTACCGCTCGGTGGAGCACGCCAAGCGCTACACCACCACCGGCATGGGGACCGACCAGGGCAAGGTCGCCAACCTCAACGCCTTCGGCTTCCTGGCCTCGGTGCGCGGCGAGCCGATCCCGGCGATCGGCACCACCACCTATCCGCCAGCCCTACAAGCCGGTGACCATCGGGGCGCTTGCCGGGCAGCATGTCGGCGACCATTTCGCGCCGCGCCGCGCCACGCCGATGCATGACTGGCACAGGAAGCGCGGGGCGGTGTTCGAGCCGGTGGGCGACTGGCTGCGGGCGCGGGCCTACCTCAAGCCGGGCGAGAGCTTTCACGACGCGGTGCAGCGCGAGGCGAAGGCGGCGCGCACGTCGATCGGCGTGCTGGACGCCTCGACGCTTGGCAAGATCGACGTGAAAGGGCCGGACGCGCGCGAGTTCCTGAACCGCGTCTACACGAATGCCTGGATGAAGCTGGCGCCGGGCAAGTGCCGCTACGGGCTGATGCTCGGCGAGGACGGCATGGTGTCGGACGACGGCGTGACCGCCTGTCTCGCCGACGACCATTTCCACATGACGACCACGACCGGCGGCGCGGCGAGCGTGCTCGGCAAGCTTGAGGACTACCTGCAGACGGAATGGCCGGACCTGAAGGTCTATCTGACCAGCGTCACCGAGCAATGGGCGGTCGCGGCGATCTGCGGGCCTGAGGCCGACAAGCTGGTCGAAGCGAGGTCTGCGACGATCTCGATCCCGACCCGGCAGACGTTCGAGTTCATGACCTGGCGCGACGCGCATGTCGGCGGCATTCCGGTGCGCGTCTTCCGCATCTCGTTCACCGGCGAGCTCTCCTACGAGATCAACATCCCCGCCACCTACGGGCTGTGGCTGTGGGAGCGGGTGATGGAGAAGGGCGCGCAATACGGCATCACGCCCTACGGCACGGAGGCGATGCATCTGCTGCGCGCCGAGAAGGGCTTCGTCATCGTCGGGCAGGAGACCGACGGCACGGTGACGCCGGACGATCTCGGCTATGGCGGCATGGTGAAGAAGAGCGCCGACTTCATCGGCCGGCGCTCGCTCAGCCGCTCCGACACGGCGCGTCCGCGACCGCAAGCAGCTCGTCGGGCTTCTGACCGACGACCCGAGCCTCGTCCTGATGGAAGGCGCGCACGTCATCGGCACGGAAGGCGGAGAGCGCGCCGCCCGTGCCGATGCTCGGCCACGTCACGTCGAGCTATTTCAGCCCCAACCTCGACCGCTCCATCGCCATGGCGGTGGTGAAGAGCGGGCGGAGCCGCATGGGCGAGCGGCTGTGGGTGTCGCGGCGAAACGGCGCGCCGATCCCGGTGACGGTGACGGGCACCGATTTCCTGGCGGAGCGGGAGAAGGCCGATGGCTGAGCCGCGCATGGCCTTCCGCCGCTCGCCGCTCTTTCACCGCCAGCCGCTGGAGGGCGAAGGCGGCGCGGTGCGCATCGCCGAGCTTCCCTTCGGCGGCAAGCTCGTCCTGCGCGCCGACCCGAACGAAGCGGTGGAGCCGCTAAGGACGCGCGCTTGGTGTGGGACTGCCGTTCGATCCGCTGACCAGCGCTACCGAGGGCGAGACGAGCGCTCCTTTGGCTGGGGCCGGACGAATGGATGCTGGTGACGGCGCCGGAGGAAGCCGCGGCCGTCGCGGAGAAGGCGCGCGACGCGCTCGCCGGCATGCATCATCAGCTCGTCGACGTCAGCGACTATTACACGACGATCGAGGTCGCCGGGCCGAAGGCGCGCGAGCTTCTGATGAAGCTCACGACGCTCGACATGCACCCGGGCGCCTTCCGGCCGGGCATGGTGGCCGGCTCGGTGTTCGCGCACGCGAATGCTCTTTTATGGCTGCCGCTCGGCGCCGCGGACGACGAGGCATTCCGCCTCTTCGTCCGCTGGTCGATGGCCGACTATCTCTGGTGCGTGATCGCCGAGGCCGGACGCGAATGGGGCGTGCCGGAGGAAGTGCCGGTCAAGGGCGAGAAGCTGACGATCGCCTGAGCGAAGACGCTCTGGTTAGCGCCCGACGCCGTAGAGCCTGGCCGCCTCGTGGATGCCGGACTCGCCGAGCATGGAACGGCGGAAGCGGCTCTGAGCCCAAAGCGACGCCTGGCTGACCGTGTGGGGCTGCTGCGCGACGTGGCCGTGCCGGACGGCCGAGAAAAGGGTGCGGAGGGTATTCATTTTGCGGGCCTTCTTGGCGTTCGCGTTTCACCGGCGCCCGCTGGCGTCGATCGCCGCGCACATGCTCCCCAAGAGGTTAAAAAACAAGGGGGATTTCCGTCGATTTGTTCGCGGCGGGTGCGACATGCTGTCACCAGGGCAGGGCTCGGCATTCGCGTTTCTACAGCGCGCTTGCGACGGTCTCCAGCGGCAAGAAGTAAATGCCCGAGCCGACGGGGGACTCCGCGAACTCGTTGCCGGCCCAGAAGCGCTTCGCTTTGTCGTCGAGCGCGTGCACGAGGACGGCCCGGCTCCCGACGATCTGCGAGGCGGCAAGAACGCGCAGCAAAGCGTCTCGAAGGAGATCGAACCCAAACCTGTCCCGCGATAGCGAAGGTCACGCGCAAGCCTGCCGATGATCGTGACGGGAACGTAGTTGGGGAGGCCCTGCGACCTTCGCATTTTAGAGGGCAGGGACTTCCGTTCCACGCTTCCCGCCGATACGCAGTAGTAGCCAACGACAACGGTGCCTTCACACACGACGTAGGTTCTCGCAGTCTGTCCCTCGCTTTGGCGCGCGCGATCCGCGAGCCAGGCATTCAAGGGCTCGCTGCCGCAGTCGAACTGGCTGAGATCGTGGAGGTCTGAAAGCGGCGCGGGGGGAGTGAGCCGCGGCCCGCCGCTCAGCTTCGCCACGGCGGACGACGCGCCATCAGGGCCTTCAGCTTCGTGCCGGCCGGGGGCGCCTTGTCGAGCGCCTCGACAAATGCATCGAAATCCCAATTCTCCAGAACGAAAAGCCTTTGGTCGATCAGGACATCAATCGCGTTGCGGCGAGCGCTCTCAACCATGAATTCCGTGCGTGACTTCCCGACCGCTTCTGCGGCGGCGTCGATCAGGTCGCGCGTCCTCGGCTCGATGCGCAGATTGACCGTGGCCGAACGCGGGCGCCCCCGGACGCTGCCGTTCTGCGGCTCAGTCGAACTGCTCATAGATTTCTCCAACGGCCGACAGTGTCGTCAACTCTAGATGCGGTTCTGTAATTACGTTGTCAACACACCGTGTCCCGGACCTCAGGCGCCGAAGGCGATCCCAAGCTCCTTCCCCGCATCGATAATCCACGCGGTGATCGCCTCCGCAAAGCTGCGCAGCACCGAGATTTCGAAGCTCGTTTCCGTCAGCCGATGGATGAGGACGTCGACGTGATGGATCGCGGTCTGGGCGATGCCGTCGGCCGGGAAGGCGGAAAGATCGAAGTCGAGCGGCGCGCAGCGGGCGAGGAGCTCCGCCGCCGCCTCGCCCTCCATGCGAAGCACGGTGCGGCCGTGGGAGATGTCGGTGACGGTGGCGTCCTTCGAGGCGAAGGCCGTGCCGAAGGTCGCGACGATCTCGGGATCGGTGGTGGAGACGAGGTAGCGCCCCGCGCCGAGCGCCGCGATCGGAGCCGTGGTGGAACCAGGTCGCGCGGCCGGTCTTCGGCGCGTCCTCGATGCTCCAGGGCCTGGGTGATGACGGCGTCCACGGTGGCAAGCGTGTCGGGCCAGGCCTGGACCTGGAGGATTGCCGCCGGGCGCACCTCGCTGAGGCTTACGCGCGCGGCGCCGGCGGCGTGCGGTGGAAGGGCGGCGAGAGCGGAGACGCGGTCAACCATGCATGCGGCTCCCATCCGGGTCGAAGAAGCACGGATCGACGACCGTCACCGGGCTGTGGCGGCCGCGCAGCGGGTCGGCGGCGTAGAGCGTCTCGCCGTGGCGTGCGCGCCCGCCCTTCAGCAGCGCCAGCGCGATGTAGGTTTCGAGCGCCGGGCTGTAGCACATGGCGGTGACATGCCCCTCGGAGCGGCCGGGCGCCTTGGCGTCGGCGCCGGCAACGAGATGTGCGCCGGCCTTCACCGGATTGCCGTCGGTCGATCTTCAGGCCGACGAGCTGCTTGCGGCCGGGATCGGTCAGCGCAGGGCGGAGCGCCAGCGGCTTGCCGACGAAATCCTTCTTGCCTGGAGAACATCTTCTCCAGGCCGAGATCGTGCACGGTGGTGCGCCCGGTCATCTCCGCGCCGGTGACGTGCCCCTTCTCGACCCTGAGCGTGCCGAGCGCCTCCAGCCCGTAGGGCACGACCTGGAACTCCGTGCCGGCGTTGAGGAGCCGCTCCCATAGGGCAAGCGCATGGTCGGCGCCGCAATAGACCTCGTAGGCCATCTCGCCGGAGAAGGAGAGCCGCGCCACGAGCACGGGAATGCCGGCGAGGTGGCCGCGCCGCACGCCCATGAAGGGGAGCGCCGCGGCGGAGACGTCGATGTCGTCCAGCGCGTTCTTCGAGGAGCGCGCGGCTGTTCGGTCCGGCAACCGCCACGCCCGCCCAATGGTCGGTGACGGAGGCGACGGAGACCTTCAGGTCCGGCCAGGCGATGGCGAGCAGCATCTCCAGGTGCTGCAGTACGAGTGCCGGCATTGGTCGTAGTGGTGGTCATCAGATAGCGCGTCTCGGAGAGGCGCCACGTGGTGCCGTCGTCGAAGAGGAAGCCGTCGTCGCGCAGCATCAGGCCGTAGCGCGCCTTGCCGACGGGGAGGGTGGAGAAGGTGTTGGTGTAGACGCGGTCGAGGAAGAGCCGCCGCGTCCGGCCCCTGCACGTCGATCTTGCCGAGCGTGGAGACGTCGGTGATGCCGACGGAGGCGCGCACCGCGCGCGCCTCGCGCACATAGGCCTGTTCCAGCGTCTCGCCCTCGCGGGCATAGATGCGCGGGCGCTGCCACAGCCCGGCATTGATCATCTCGGCGCCCGCTTTGAGGTGCCATTCGTGCAGCGGCGTGCGGCGGAGCGGCTGCGCGTGGCTGCCGCGCGCGCGGCCGACCAGCGCGCCGAGGCGCACGGAGGTGTAGGGCGGGCGGAAGCGCGTGGTGCCGACGGCCGGAATCGGCGACGCCGCGCTCCTCCGCCATGATGGCGATGGCGTTGAGGTTCGACGTCTTGCCCTGGTCGGCGGCCATGCCGAGCGTGGTGTAGCGCTTCAGGTGCTCCACCGACTCGAAGCCCTCGCGCTTGGCGAGCCTCACGTCGGAAGACGTCACGTCGTTCTGCAGGTCGACGAAAGCCTTGCCCTTGCCGGGGATCTCGACCAGCGGCAGGCAGGTGTCGCGGGCCGCCTTTTCGCGCTGACCTGCCGTTCTGAGGATCGTCCTCCAAGTGCCTTGAATCCGGCCGCTTTTGCCGCCCTCGCCCCGGCCTTCGCGCCCTCTGCCGCAGCATCGGCGGCATCGAAGGTGCCGCGCATGGCGCCGGCGGCGATCCAGCTTCCGCGCGGCTTGCCGGGCAGGAAGGCATCGAGCCCCTTGTCGTAGACGCGGGGCGCCGCCCGCCTGGCTGGCGAGATGCACGACGGGGCTCCAGCCGGCGGCGACCAGCAGCGCGTCGCAGGCGAGCTCGCGCGCGTTGCCGGAGGGCTTCCCGCTGGCCGCATCGAAGGGCTGGACCGTGACCGACTTCAGCGTCTGCCCGCGCGTGGCGGTAACGACATGGCCGGCGAGCGAACGCGCGCCGGTCATCGCCGAGCTCCTGCACGGCGTCCGCCGGGACCGTTTCGCGTGGATCGACGACGGCGCGGATCGGCACGCCCATGTGCGACAGCGCCGTGGCGGTGCGCCAGCCGCCGTCATGGTTGGTGAAGAGCACGACGTCGCGGCCGACCGAGACGCCGTAGCGCTTGGCGTAGGCCAGGGCGCTGCTCGGCCAGCATCACGCCGGGGCGGTCGTTGCCGGCGAAGACGAAGGGCCGCTCCAGCGCGCCGGTCGCGAGCACCACGCGCTTCGCCTGGATGCGCCAGTGGCGCTGCCGCGTGCGGCCCGGGGCCGCCGGGAAGCTGCTCGACGGCGCCGAGCACGTTGTCGTCGTAATAGCCGTAGACGCTGACGCGGGTGAGCTGGCGCACATTGTCGAGCGCGTTGAGCGCGGAGAGGGTGGCGAACATCCAGTCCGCCGGGTCTTCCGCCGCCGATCCTGTCCTCAAGGTCGAGCGCACCGCCGAAGACCGGCGCCTCGTCGCAGAGGATGACGCGTGCGCCGGCGCGCCCGGCGGCGAGCGCGGCCGACAGCCCGGCCGGGCCGGCGCCGACGACAACCACGTCGCAGAAGGCGTGCGTCGTCTCGTAGCGGTCGGGGTCGGGCTCGAAGCTGGCCTTGCCCAGGCCCGCGGCGCGGCGGATGGAGGGCTCGTAGAGCATCCAGCCGCGACGGCCGGGGCCCATGAAGGTCTTGTAGTAGAAGCCGGCGGCGAAGAACGGCGCGAGCCATTGATTGACCGCGCCGAAATCGAGCGGCGAGCGTCGGCCAGGCGTTCTGGCTGCGCACCGCGCATGCCGTCGCGTCGCCTCGACGATCGTCGCCTTGGCGTTGGGCTCCGTGTCCGGGCCGCGTCCGAGCGTCATCAGTGCGCTCGGCTCTTCCGGGCCGGCGGAAAAGACGCCGCGCGGCCGGTGGTATTTGAACGAGCGGCCGACCATCGTGCGGCCGGAGGCGAGCAGCGCCGAGGCGATGGTGTCGCCGGCGAGGCCGTCGACGGAGCTGCCGTCGAAGCGGAAGCGGAGCGGCCGCTTGCGGTCGATGCGGCTGCCGCCGCGCGTGAGGCGGTAGCCGGCCATCAGCTCTTGCCTCCGCGCCGCCCAGGGGCCGATGAGCTTGGCACCGCTCACCTGATGGGTCTGCGTGTCGCGGGCGACCACCATCCACTGCCGGCAGCCATGCAGGTGGTGCCAGTACTCCTGGTGGGGCCCGCGGGGATTGGTGCGGTCGTAGACGTAGCCCGCCCAGGCGGCCGTGTCGGGCTCGGCGATGTCGGGCCGCTCGACGGTCGCGTCGCCGCCATAGGTGAATTCCTCGTGGTCGCGCGGGCCGCAGAGGGGGCAGGGGATCAGCATGGGCTCGGGCTCCCCCAATCGCCGCCGGCATGACCCGCTCTCGATTTGTCATCCCGGAAGGCGCGCAGCGCCTGTCCGGGACCCATGACCACCATAGGCAGATGCTTCGAACCCACATCTCGGCTGCGGGCGATGGGTCCCGGCCTCGGCCTGGCGGCCGAACCGGGATGACAAAGGAGAGGATGCGGCATGGCGCTGGCCATCTCTAGTGCAGCCGCGGGGTGGGGCCGGTGCCGGCCTCGTCGATGGGGCGGCCCTGGTGGAAGCGCTCCAGCGTGAAGGCGGCGTTCAATTCGTGCGGCGCGTCGTTGGCGATGGTGTGGGCGAAGCACCAGCCGGAGCCCGGCGTCGCCTTGAAGCCGCCGTAGCACCAGCCGGAATTGAGATACATGCCCGGGAGCGGCCCCGTGGTGATGATGGGGCTGCCGTCCATCGACATGTCCATGATGCCGCCCCAGCTCCTGACGAGCCGCACCTTGCCGGCATTGGGGAAGCAGGCGAGCAGCTCCGTCGCCACCTCGTGCACGATCGGCAGGTTGCCGCGCTGGGCATAGGAATTGTAGCCGTCGAGGCTGCCGCCGAAGACGAGGCCGCCCTTGTCGGACTGCGACACGTACATGTGCCCGCCGCCGAAGGTGACGACGCAATGGATGAGCGGCTTCAGCGGCTCGGTGACGAAGGCCTGCAGCACGTGGCTCTCGATCGGCAGCTTCTCCACGCCGGCGAGCCGCAGCACCTCCGAGGTCATGCCGGCGACGGCGACGCCGACCTTCGGGGCGAAGATCTTGCCGCGGCTCGTCTCCACGCCGTAGACGCGGCCGCTCTGCTTGAGGAAGCCGGTCACCTCGCAGTTCTCGATGATGTCGACGCCGAGCCGGTCGGCGGCGTGGGCGAAGCCCCAGGCGACCGCGTCGTGACGGGCCGTGCCGGCGCGCGGCTGCAGCAGGCCGCCGACCACTGGGAAGCGCGCGTTGGGGCTGAGGTCGAGGCCGGGGCAGAGCTTGGCGATGTCCTCCGGCATGAGCATCTCCGCGTCGATGCCGTTCAGCCGCATGGCGTTGCCGCGCTCGTAGAACTGGTCGAGCTGCGAGGGGTTGTTGGCGAGGTTCAGCACGCCGCGGCTGGAGAACATGACGTTGTAGTCGAGGGCGTGGCGAGAGCCCTTCCCAGAGCTTCAGGCTCCACTCGTAGAACTGCGCGTTCTCGTCGAGCAGGTAGTTGGAGCGCACGATGGTGGTGTTGCGGCCGACATTCCCCTGGCCGATCCAGCCGCGCTCCAGCACCGCGACATTGGTGATGCCGTGCTCCTTGGCGAGGTAGAAGGCGGTCGCGAGCCCGTGGCCGCCGCCGCCGACGACGATGACGTCGTAGGAGCGCTTCGGCTCAGCCTTGCGCCAGGCGGGCTTCCAGCCGGTGTTGCCGGTGAGCCCGTGGCGCAGCACCGAGAAGATCGAATATTCGGCCATGTGCCCCCGCGGCGGTGGGAAAGCTGTTCGGCGACAAGCGAAGCCGGAGCGTGGGCCCCAGTCAATCGTTCCTGGTCCTTCGACGTGCTCAATGTCCAGCCCCGGCGCTCGGGGCTGCGTCTATTGCGACAGCCTTTGACGTTTTTCGGGCAGTTATCCGCTGATGCGATCGATTGGGCCGCGCAGACGGACCCTCAGCCGTTGAAGAGAAGCGCGATGCCGGCGACGACGAGCGCCATGCCGAGGATGTCGCGCAGGCCCGGCGTCTGCGCGAAGAGCCGGCGCGAGACGACGCCGGCGATGAGGATTTCTACGAGGCCGAGGGTGCGGACTTTCGCCGGGTTCTGAATGGCGAAGGCCAGGAACCACATCTGCGAGGCGAAGGCGCCGAGGAAGCCCGCCGGCAGCGACGGCCGCCAGGCGCCGAGGATGTTGCGCAGCACTTCGGGATCGCGGACGATGAGCCAGCCGGAGAGAAGCACCGTCTGTATGGTGAGCGACATGGCGAGTGTGACCGTCGCGGCAGGCACGAAGTCGGGTGCTTCGAGCGCGACGATGCCGCCGCGGAAGCCGACGGCGGCGATGGCGAAGAGCCCGCCCGAGGCGATGCCGAGAAGCGCCGGCCTCCAGGAGAAGACCTCGACGCTCGAGCGCGACGGCCAGGAGAGCACGAGCACGCCCGCCGTGGCGATGAGGATCGCGGCGGCGACCGGCAGCGTCACCGCCTCGCCCAGGAAGACCATGGCGAAGAGGGCGACCTGCACCGGCTCGGTCTTGGTGTAGGCAACGGCGACGACGAAGGAGCGCTCGCGCATGGCGGCGAGCATCAGCGCCGTCGCCAGGATTTGCGAAACTGAGCCGGTCGCGGTCCACAGAGACGAGGCGAGGTTCGGAACCGGGACGGTCCCGAACGCGAGCGCCACGAGGGCGAGGGCCAGAAGCCCGAACGGCAGGCCGTAGAGGAAGCGGATATGCGTCGCGCCGACGGTGCCGAGCCGCTCCGTCAGGCTGCGCTGCGTCGCGTTGCGAAATGTCTGGGCGGTCGCCGCGATGAGCGTGAAGACCGCCCAGAGCCAATCCGGTGGTGTCATGAAGGAAGGAATGCCCCGCGGCGGAAGAGGTGGCTACCGGGATGCTTAGAGCATGATCCCGAAAAGTGGGCACCGGTTTTCGGGAAAGATCAGGCTCCACCAATCTAAGCGGCGAGGGCGTCAAGCCGGATGCGGGCGATCTTGTCGATCTCTGCGAGTGCGGTGTCGATCTCGGTGTTGCGGTCGTTTTCGATGCGCCGCTCGAAGGCGGCGAGGATGTCGTGGCGCGTCTTGCCGGCCACAGCCATGATGAAGGGGAACCTGAACTTCTGCTTGTAGGCGCGGTTCAGCGCTTCGAAACGCGCGAGCTCCTCCGGCGTGCACCGGTCGAGCCCGGCGCCGGCCTGCTCCGATTTCGACGCGGCGGTCAGCTCGCCGGCGACGGCGGCCTTGCCGGCAAGGTCGGGGTGGGCGCGGATCAGCTTCATCTTCGTCGTGGCGTGCATGGCGCCGGCGACGTCCGCCATCAGGGCCGCGAGCCCGGCCGGCGTATCCGTTTCAGGTCCCAGCCCGCGCGCGAAGGCGCTGACCGCGATCTCAGGGAAATGCTCGTAGATTCCCCCGAATTTCGCCACGAACGCCTTGCGCTCCATGGTCCGGGGCGGCGGATCGAACTGTTTCGCGGTTGAGCCGTTCGTCATTCCAACACTCCAGCCTCTCCGGACCCTTTGCCCAATCGGCGCGCACGGGGCAATATGCCCAGCTGATTTGCACCGGGCTGCGCGCCCCTGACCGGACCGGGAGCCACATTTGGGACGGCTGACCACACATGTTCTCGACACGGCGACCGGCAGGCCGGCGGCCGGGCTCGCCATCAGCCTGCGGCAGGCGGGCAAGCATGGCACCGCGCTTGCAAGCCGGGAAACCAACGCGGACGGGCGCTGCGAGCCGCCGCTCCTGGAAGGCGAAGCCATGGCGGCTGGGACCTACGACCTGATCTTCGAGGCCGGCGCCTATTTCGATGCGCTGGGCCTCGACCTGCCGGAGCCGAAATTCCTCGACCAGGTGATCATCCGCTTCGGCATCGCCGATACGGACGCGCACTACCACGTGCCGCTGTTGATCTCGCCCTTCGGCTACTCCACCTACCGGGGCAGCTGATGGCCGATACGATCCGGTTTCTGCTGGGGGACGAGGAGCGCGCGCTGAGCGGCGTCGCGCCGACGCTGACGGTGCTGGAATATCTGCGCCGCCACGAGCGGCTGACCGGCACCAAGGAAGGCTGCGCGGAAGGCGATTGCGGCGCCTGCACGGTGGTGCTGGCGGAGCCGGACGGCGAGGGCGGATTGCGCCACCGGGCGGTGAATTCCTGCATCCAGTTCGTCTCGGTAATGCACGGACGGCAGGTCACCACGGTGGAGCACGTAAAGGCCGGCGACGGCACGCTCCACCCGGTGCAGCAGGCGCTGGTGGAAAAACACGGCTCGCAATGCGGCTTCTGCACGCCGGGCTTCGTCATGCAGCTCTATGCCGGCTGGCTGGAGGGCACGCTCACGGACCGCCAGGCGGTGAAGGACTGGATCGCTGGAAATCTTTGCCGCTGCACGGGTTACGGGCCGATTATTGAAGCGGGAGTTGAAGCGGGGCAGGCGGCCGGGCCGGACGCGGAGACGCTTGGCCGAGACCGCGAAGAAGCTCGCCGCGCTTTCCGGCGATGACATGCTGCACCTCACCAGCGGGGATTTCCAGGTCTTCGCGCCGCGCAATGCCGACGAGCTGGCGGAGGTCTACGCCGCCAATCCCGACGCGGTGATCTTTGCCGGCGCGACGGATGTGGGGCTGTGGGTCACCAAGCAGCACCGGTCCTTGAAGACTTTGATCGATGTCACGCGGGTCAAAGACCTTTCCACGATCGAGGAGACGCCGGAGGGGCTGACGATCGGCGCCACGGTGAGCCATCGCGACGCTACAGCCGCGCTTGCGAAGCTGCATCCCGATCTCGGCGAGCTGGAGCGCCGCTTCGCCGCCGTACAGATCCGCAATGCCGGCACGGTCGGCGGCAACATCGCCAACGGCTCGCCCATCGGCGACCTGCCGCCGGCGCTGATCGCGCTCGGCGCCCAGCTGACGCTGCGCAAGGGGGCCGAGCGCCGCACCATGCCGCTGGAGGATTTCTTCATCGCCTACGGCAAGCAGGATCGCGCGCCGGGCGAGTTCGTCGAGCGCGTCTTCGTGCCGAAGCTCTCCGCCGACATGCGCTACGGCTGCTACAAGATATCGAAGCGCTTCGACTCCGACATTTCGGCGGTGCTGGGCGCCTTCCGCGTCACGCTGAACGGCGGCCGGGTGAAAGACGCGCGCATCGCCTTCGGCGGCATGGCGGCGACCCCGAAGCGCGCCACGGCGGCCGAGACGGCGCTCGAAGGCGCGCTGTTCGACGAGGTTTCGGTGGCGCGGGCGGTCGAAGAGCTGGCCAGGACTTCACGCCGCTCACCGATATGCGCGCCTCCGCCGGCTACCGGCTGAAGGTGGCGCAGAACCTGCTGCGGCGGTTCCACATGGAGACCGCCGGCGCTCGACCGGTCCGCCACGCGCGTGCTGGAGCTTGCGTGATGGACGAAGAAACCCTCATCCAGGATCGCGGCCCGGCCGGCACGATCACATCGGTGCCGCATGAGACGCCGACGCACGAGGATGTCATCGAAGGCGGCGTGCATCGCGCCGTCGTCCACGACAGCGCCGCGCGGCACGTTTCCGGCGAGGCGGTCTATGTCGACGATGTCCCCGAGCTGCCGGGCACGCTCCAGATCTATATCGCCATGAGCGAGCGGGCGCACGCGCAGGCTCGTCTCGCTCGATGTGTCCGCGGTGAGGAAGGCGCCGGGCATCGCCTGCGTGCTGACCGCCGCCGACATTCCCGGCAAGAACGATGCGAGCCCGGTGGCGGAGGACGATCCGGTCTTCGCCGAGGACGAGGTGCAATATGTTGGGCAGTCGCTGTTCGCGGTCGCCGCGGAGTCGGTCGGGCAGACGCGCGCGCCGCGGCGAAGCTTGCCAAGGTCGAGTACGAGGACCTGCCGGCACTGATCACCGTTGACGATTCGCTTGCCGCCGATGCCGACCTCGAGCCTGTCCCACGCCACGAGATGCGGCTCGGCGATGTCGACAAGGCGCTGGCGGAGGCGCCTCACCGGCTCAAGGGCACGGTGTTCATCGGCGGGCAGGATCATTTCTATCTCGAAGGGCAGGTGGCCTACGCCATTCCCGGCGAAGGCGGCGACATGCTGGTCCATTCCTCCACGCAGCACCCGACCGAGGTGCAGCATGCCGTCGCCAAGGTGCTTGGCCTCGCCGACAACGCGGTGACCACGGAGGTGCGGCGCATGGGCGGCGGGTTCGGCGGCAAGGAGAGCCAGCCGGCGCTGATCGCCGCGATCGCCGCGCTCGTGGCGGCGAAGACGGGGCGGCCCGCCAAGCTCAGGCTCGACCGCGACGACGACATGGAGATGACCGGCAAGCGCCACGACTTCCGCATCGACTACGAGGTGGGCTTCGACGACGAAGGCGTGATCGGCGGCGTGCGCTTCGACCAGGCGGCGCGCTGCGGCTATTCGGCCGACCTGTCCATGGGCATCGCCGACCGGGCGATGTTCCACGCCGACAACGCCTACGACCTGCACAACGCCGTGATCGATTCACGCCGCATGAAGACGCACACCGTGTCGAACACCGCCTTTCGCGGCTTCGGCGGGCCGCAGGGCATGGTGGGCATCGAGCGGGTGATCGACGAGATCGCCTTCACGCTCGGCCGCGACCCGCTCGATGTGCGCCGCGCCAATTTCTATGCGGCCGAAGGCGGCGGGCTCACGCCCTACCACATGGAGGTGACCGACAGCGTCATCGCCGAGATGGTGGATGAGCTTGAGGAGACATCCGACTACCGGGCGCGCCGCGCGGCGGCCTGGGCGTTCAACGCCGAGAGCCCGGTGCTGAAGAAGGGCATCGCGCTGACGCCGGTCAAATTCGGTATCTCGTTCACCGCCACGCACCTCAACCAGGCCGGCGCGCTGGTGCATGTCTACAAGGACGGCTCCGTGCACCTGAACCACGGCGGCACCGAGATGGGGCAGGGGCTCTTCGTCAAGGTGGCGCAGGTGGTGGCGGAGGAGTTCCAGATCGACCTTCGCCACGTGAAGATCACCGCGACCACCACCGCCAAGGTGCCGAACACCTCACCGACCGCCGCCTCGTCGGGCTCCGACATCAACGGCATGGCGGCGCTGAACGCCGCGCGCACGATCAAGAACCGGCTGATCGCGTTTGCCGCGGAGAAATACAAGGTGCCGGAGGACCAGGTGGTGTTCCTGCCGAACCGCGTGCGCATCGGCAACGAGGAGATGAGCTTCCGCGACCTGATCGCAGGAAGCCTATCTGGGGCAGGTCTCGCTTTCCTCGACCGGCTTCTACCGCACGCCCGACATCCATTACGACCGCGAGACGGCGACCGGCAGGCCCTTCTTCTATTTCGCCTACGGCGCGGCGGTGAGCGAGGTGGTGATCGATACGCTGACCGGCGAGAACCGGATGCTCGCGCGTCGACATCCTCCACGACGTGGGCAAGTCGCTGAACCCGGCCATCGATATCGGGCAGATCGAGGGCGGCTTCATCCAGGGGCTCGGCTGGCTGACCACCGAGGAGCTGTGGTGGAACGACAAGGGCCGGCTGATGACGCACGCGCCCTCCACCTACAAGATCCCCACGGCCAACGACCGCCCGGACGACATGACGATCCGCATCTGGGAGAAGGGCATCAACCGCTCGGAGACTGATCTATCGCTCCAAGGCGGTAGGCGAGCCGCCGCTGATGCTGGCGCTTTCGGCATTCTCCGCCATCGTCGATGCGATCGCGGCGGCCGGCGACTACAAGGCGTTTCCCCATCTCGATACGCCGGCGACGCCGGAGCGTATCCTGATGGCTGTGGAGGATGTGCGGGCGCGGGCTGCGGGAATGGAACGTTGATGTTCGCCCTCAACCTTTCCTGTTGTCATCCCGGCCGACCCCGGACTTGGTCCGGGGGAGAGCCGGGACCCATGAACACCAGGGCGAGAAAGGGAAGGGCGCGCTCCCAGCGGGTAAGCCATTTGACCGGTGGTCATGGGTCCCGGTCTTGCCGCTGCGCGGCAAACCGGGATGACAAATCGAGAGGGTGGGATTGATGCGCGCCTGGCTGCAGCACGCGGCGGGGGCGCTGGAGCGCGGCGAGGCCGCGATCCTCGTGCACGTGGTGGAGCTGAAGGGCTCCGGGCCGCGCGGACCCGGCGCGCAGATGCTGGTCACCGAGCATGGCTTCTTCGGCACGATCGGCGGAGGCGAGCTGGAGCACACCGCCACGCTTAAGGCGCGCGAGCTGCTGCAGGCCGGCCGCGCCGACCTCGTGCGCCTCGCGCTCGGGCCGCAGCTCAACCAGTGCTGCGGCGGATCGGTAACGCTCGCCTTCGAGCCGTTCGCGCCGGCCGACCGGGCCTGGCTGAAGAAGCTGATGCGCGCCGCGGAGGAGCCGGCGCCGCTCTTTCGCACGCTCCGTATCGACGCCTCCGGCGACCTTCGCCGCGACTGGGAAGTCGCGGAGGAGGGCCCCGAGTTCGAAGCAACATTGAGCGCCTCGGATGACCCTTGCGGTCGAAATCCGCGAACGGGTGAACTCGCCGGAACAAGCACTGTGGCTTTTCGGAGCGGGGCATGTCGGGCGGGCGCTGGTGCCGGCGCTCAATCCGCTCGGCTTCGCCATCACCTGGATCGACGGCCGCGCCGGGCAGTTTCCCGAGCCGCCGCTTCCCGGCGTGAGGCAGCTTTCGCTGGCCATGCCGGAGCTGGTGGTCGACGAGGCGCCGCCGGACACGATCTTCCTTGTGATGACACACAGCCATCCGCTCGACGAGGCGGTGTGCGAGGCGGTGCTGAGGCGCGGCGACTTCGCCTATCTCGGGCTGATCGGGTCCGACACCAAGCGGGCGCGCTTCGTCAAGCGCCTGGGTGAGGCCGGTATCTCGGCCGGTGCGCTGAAGCGGCTTACCTGTCCGATCGGGCTTCCCGGCATCACCAGCAAGGAGCCCGCGGCAATCGCCGCCTCCGTCGCCGCCGACCTTCTGCTGCGGCGCGAATCCAATCTCCTCAGAACAGAAAGCCAGTTGCATGGACGCTGACGCGCGCGCCCCCCACGATTTCATGCTTCACGCCATCCGCCTCTCCGAGGCGCGGATGCACGAAGGCCATGGCGGGCCTTTCGGAGCCATTATCGTGAAGGATGGCGAGATCGTCTCCGAAGGCTGGAACATGGTGACGTCGGTGAACGATCCAACCGCGCACGCCGAGGTCACCGCCATCCGCCGCGCCTGCGAGAAGCTCGGGACCTTCTCGCTGGAAGGCTGCGAAATCTACACGAGCTGCGAGCCCTGCCCGATGTGCCTCGCGGCGATCTACTGGGCGCGCCTCGACCGCATCTATTTCGCCAATACGCGCCAACACGCGGCCGCCATCGGCTTCGATGACGATCATATCTATGGCGAGGTGGCCAAGCCGATCCACGAGCGCGTCATCCCGACCATCCAGATCGCCATGCCCGAGGCGGAGGCCGTCTTCGCCGCCTGGCAGGCCAAGCCGGACAAGATTCTTTACTAGGGACTGGGGACTGGGAATTAGGGGATTGGGGGACAGGGTGGGCAACAGGTGTAAACGCTGCAATCAGCTCCCATCGGGATTAGGGCGCGGGAGAGGCCCAATCCCTAGTCCCCAATCCCCAATCCCCAATCCCGCATGACTTCCGCCATTCTCGACTGGGCCAACGCGCTGCTGCGCTGGGCGCACATCATGGCCGGCATTGCGTGGATCGGCTCGTCCTTCTTCTTCATCTGGATGGAGGCGGCGCTGAAGCGGCGGCCGGAGCATTCAGACGATATCGCCGGCGAAGTGTGGATGGTGCATGGCGGCGGCTTCTATCTGGCGGAGAAGTACAAGGTGGCGCCGGCGCGCATGCCGGACGAGCTGCACTGGTTCAAATACGAGGCCTATTTCACGCTGCTCACCGGCCTCATGCTGCTCTTCGTCATCTATTATCTGGGCGCCAACGCCTTCCTGATCGACCGCGAGAAGGTGCCGCTCAGCCCCGTCTGGGCGAGCCTGCTCTCGGTCGGCTCGCTGGCCGCCGCCTGGTTCATCTACGACGCGATGATCCGCTCGCCGCTCGGCCAGAAGACCGGCTGGATGGCCTTCTGGCTCTTCGTGGAGATCGCCGCCTTCACCTTCTTCTATCACGGCGTCTTCTCCGACCGCGCGGCGTTCCTGCATGTCGGCGCCATGATCGGCACGATCATGGCCTCCAGCGTGTTCTTCGTGATCATCCCCAGCCAGAAGAAGGTGGTGGCGGACCTGATTGCCGGGCGGAAGCCCGACCCGGAGCTCGGCAAGCAGGCCGGGCAGCGCTCGCTCCACAACAATTACCTGACGCTGCCGGTCATCTTCTTCATGGTCTCCAACCACTATCCGGCGATCTTCGCGCATCCATGGGCGCCATTCATCGCGCTGGGGATCGTGGTTGCCGGCGCGCTGGTGCGGCACTTCTTCAACGTCACCAATCACGGCATCGTTACGCGCGCGGCGATCGCCTCCATCCCGGCGGCAGCCCTCGTCATTATCGTGCTGATCGGCGTGACCGCCTACCGCCCCGACCAGAAGGCGGCGGCAGGGGAGGTGACGTTCGCCGAAGTGCAGCCGATCATCTCGAAGCACTGTGTGATGTGCCATTCTTCCTCGCCCACGCACGAGGGCTTCACCGAGGCGCCGAAAGGCGTGGAGCTCGACGCGGCGGAGGAGATCCGGCTGCACGCCGAGATGATCAAGAAGCAGGCGGTGCTTTCCGACATCATGCCGCTCGGCAACGAGACCGGCATAACCAAGCGTGAGCGGCAGATGCTCGGTGCCTGGATCGATCAGGGCGCCAAGTTGCAATGAGGCGCGCACCGCATCAGCGATTGCCGCGAGACGGTTAGCGACAGGGGCGAGTTCAGCGATGATGCGGCTCCTGCCGCTGCGTGCTCCCTTCGACAGGCGCCTCGCCGAAGCTCTTGCTGAGGCCGCGCGCGCCGGGCAGGGCTTCTATCTCGGCGGCTTCGCTGCCCGGAGAGCGCTCGGCGCCTCGCTTCTCGTCGATACCGATCCGCGACGCATATCGCACCGCCTGCGGCATCGCGTCGTCGAGGGGGGGCGGATTCGCGCCGTCCGCGACCGGTTCGTCGGCGCTGGCGACTGGACGGGCATTCTCGACCCGCTGACCGAGTCTTCGACACACCGGGAAGCCCAGGAGGTGGTAGCTGCGGGCCTCGACTTCCGGAAAACGGAGTCGTTCCGCCGGGCGCTGCAGCGGGCCGGCGGCCCGAAACCGGCGAAGCGCAACTGCGTGGCGCTGAAAACGCCGGCGCTCGTGGAGCGTTATTTCGGCAATCTCGCCGAACTGGCGCGTTCCATCGCGGAATCGGGTGTGGTGCGCCGCTCGGACTATCGCCGCGCCGCGCATCTGTTCGCCGATTTCAGCGTGCGCCGGCCCTGGATGGAAGCGGTTGAGTCCGACATCGGCATCGCGATCGGCGCGCAGGGCGAAGTCTATCGCTTCGCATCGGGAAAGCACCGCACAGCTATCGCGCAGGCGCTCGGTCTTGCGTCGATCCCGGTGGAGGTGCGCTTGGTGCACGCCGACTGGCTTGAGCGGCAGGTCGCCGAAACGGGGGACGCGCCGGCTGAGGCGCTGCTTCGCGGCATTCGAAGCCTGAACGGCATGGCGCCTTAGCTGGGCCGCGCGCGTTCCAGCAGATAGAAGAAGTAGCGGAACTGCCGGGTGCCGGGAATCGCGACTTTTTCCACCAGGCTCCAGCCGTTTGTGCGGAAGATGCCGAGCAGGCGCTCCTCGTCGTGTACATGGACGACGTTGCGGTGCAGGCGCCCTCGAATGTGCCTCTTGAGCCGTGACCAGCCGGACTGCCCTTCCGCCCGCGGTCGATGGTCGGCGGTCGCCGCGGTGACCCTGGCGCCGATCAGCATGAAGCGCGCGCCGGTTTGGCTGAAGTTGGCAACGAGTGCCTCCACGTCCCTGGGCGTCAGCCAGTGCACGAAGCGCGTGCAGACGATCAGGTCGAAGCTCCCTTCAACCGATCGAAACAGCTGAGGATCGAGCGTGTCGCCCCGCATCAGGCGGCAGCTCTCTGACGGCTCGATCTTCTTCTCCGCCTCGGCGAGCATGTGCTCGGAGAAGTCGATGCCCAGCACGGACGCGCCGCTCTTGCGATAGTGCCCCAGCCAGCGGCCCGTACCCACCGGGCAGTCGATCACCGCGACCGGGTTGGCGCGCGCATAGAGGCGCTCGAAGGCCTCGCTCTCTCCCTGCCAACGGCGATTGTCGCGGCGTCCCTCATATGACCGCGCCAATCGGCCGGCATAGCCGGGGAGGAAGCGGTTGCGCAGGCGGAGCGCCGTGACGAGGACGGACATCGGTTGAGGCGTTCGACGGAAAATCGCGTTTGGACGAAAGGATCGCCGCCCGTCTTAGCCGCTCGCGCCGAGGCCGTCAGCAAGGCCTCCGAAATAAAGAGCCCGGCCGCCAACCGGCGACCGGGCCCATCCTCGTTGCAAGGTGGCTAGGGACGAGCTTCGAGGATGAGGTTGAACGGCGTTTCGGAGGCGCGGCGGAAGCGGGAGAAGCCGCCGCCCTCGGTGATCACCTCGCGCAGCCGGGTCTCGCCGGCCTGCGCGCCGAGTGCGGAGCCGACCTCCTGCGAGAGCGAGGTGGGCACGCAGATCATGGTGGAGGCGGCGTAGTAGAGGCGGCCGACCGGGTTGAGGTTCTCCTCCAGGCGATCTCGCGCCATCGGCTCCACGATCATCCAGGTGCCGTCCGGCCTCAGCGCTTTGCGCACATGCGCGGCCGCGCCTGCCGGATCGCCCATGTCATGCAGGCAGTCGAAGAATGTCACGAGGTCGTAGTCGTCTCCGCCGAAGCTTTTGGCGGGACTCACCTCGAAGCGGACGTTGGCCGGCGCGCCGTGCTGCCTGGCGTGCTGACGTGCCTCGGCGATCGACTTGTCATGGAAGTCGAAGCCGACGAACTCGGAGTTCGGAAAGGCCTTGGCCATGATCACGGTGGAATAGCCGCAGCCGCAGCCGACATCCGCGACCTTGGCGCCGCGTTCCAGCTTCTCTTTCACGCCGTCGAGCGCCGGCAGCCATTCCGCCACGAGGTGGTTGTGGTAACCGGGGCGGAAGAACCGCGCGATGGCGCAGAACAGGCAGCCGTCCTGGTGGTCCCAGTCGACGCCCTTGCCGGTCTTGAAGGCCGCTTCCACCATCGGCCGGTTGCCGATCGTGCGGGCGGCCGACTCGAACGCATCGACCAGATAGACCGGGCTGTCCGGTATGGCGAACACCATCGCGTGCTCGGGCGGCAGCGCGAACTTGCCGGTCTCCGCGTCGTAGGTGACGTAGCCCGACGCGGCCTGGTGCGCGAGCCATTCACGCACGTAGCGCTCCGCCAGGTCGGTATGGGCGGCGAGCTCCCTGGGGGTCACCGGGCCGAAGTCGTTCATGGCCCGGTAAAGCCCCAGATTTGCGCCGATCTGGACCAGCCCGATCGAATAGGCGCCGCCCAGGTCGTTCAGGACCTGGCCGACGAAGGCATGCAGTTTCTCTTCCTGGATCATGCGGAGTTTCCTTTCAGGCTCAGAAGCGTGCGTTGGGGTCGTAGCGGGGGTCGTGCTCGAACCCGCAGATCTGGCTGCGCGTCAGGCCGATGTCCTTCAGCATGTCGTCGTCGAGATTGTTGAGCGCGCGCAGCGTGCGGGCGCGGGCACGGGCGGCGGCCATCCACCGGAAGAAACCGACGACAGTAGCGCCGATTCCGGAAACGGCAGTGTTTGCAGATGGTTGCGGGCTGGTCGGGCGATGCGTCGCCACGGCATGGCTGATCATGGCGTCTCTCCTTCAGGGGGCGGCCGCGACGTTGCGGCGATGCTCACTGCTTAGGAGAGGCGGTGGCCAGAAGCTTGCAGGTGAATGGGAGGTTGTGTGGAGATTGTCTGGACTTTAGACAGCCACAATTCAGGACAATCTGCCGCAGGGCCATGATCTACCGGTTCGACAGCTTCGAGCTTGATACCGCCGCGCAGGAGCTGCGCCGCGACGGCGCAGTGCAGGCGGTCGAGCCGCAGGTCTTTGCGCTGCTCGAATATCTGGTGGAGAATCGCGACCGGGTCGTCAGCCGCGACGATATCCTGGAGGCGATCTGGCACGGGCGCATCGTCTCGGAGGCGGCGCTCTCCAGCCGCGTGAAGGCGGTGCGGCAGGCCATCGGCGACGACGGCCAGGCGCAGCGGCTGATCCGCACCGTTCACAAGCGCGGCTTCCGCTTCGTCGGGGACGTGGACGACGGACCGAGCCGGTCGTCGCCGCCCCATGCGGCAGTGCGCGCACGCGGAGCCGGCTGCGGCGGATGATGCCGGCCGCATCGGCGCAGAGCCTGCCGGTCCCGCCCGCCACATCGCAGCCGTCGATCGCGATCCTGCCGTTCCACTCGATCGGCGAGCCCGGAGCTCTCTCCGACGGGCTGGCGCACGACCTGATCACGCGGCTCGGCCGCACGCGCTGGCTCTTCGTCATCGCGCGCGGCAGCTCCTTCCGCTTCAAGGGCTCGGACGGAGAGCCCTGGCAGCGATCGCGCCGAGGCTCGGCGTGCGCTATATCGCGCATGGCGCGGTGCAGTCGGCCGGCCGCCAGATCCGCGTGCACGCGGCGCTGACCGATGCGGAGAAGGGCGCGGAGGTCTGGTCGGAGCAGTTCGACCGCGTGCGCGACGACCTCTTCGCCGTGCAGACGGAAATCTCCGACGCCATCGCGGGAGCGGTGGAGACGCAGATCGAGTTTCTGGAGCGCGGGCGCTCGCTCCTGAAGGCGTCTGAGAACCTCGACGCCTGGGAGGCGTACCACCGCGGCTGCTGGCACATGTTCAGGTTCCGGCCCGAGCACTATGAGGAGGCGGAGCGCTATTTCCTCCGCTCCATCGAGCTTGATCCCACCTCGCCGCGACCGTTGTCGGGGCTTTCCTTCGTGCACTGGCAGCGGGCTTTTCTGGAGATCAGCCAGGACCGCGCCGGCGAGATATCGCGAGCACGGGAGCTTGCAGAACAGGCGATCGGCCTCGATCCGCGCGACCCGCAGGGCTACAACGCGCTCGGGCGCGCTCCTTCCTGCTTTCCGGGGATATCGCTGCCGCCGAGCGCGAGCTGCAGAAGGCCGTCGACCTCAATCCCAGCTTTGCCGTCGGGCAGTATTCGCTGGGCTTCGCGCTCAACTTTGCCGGGCTCATCGAGGAAAGCCAGCAGTCGCTCTCGATCGCGCAGCGGCTGAGCCCGTTCGACCCGATGCGCTTCGCCATGCTGTCGCTGAAGGCGAAGAACCTCGTCAGCCTCGGAGAGCACGAAGAAGCCATGGAGATGGCGGTGCAGGCGGCGGAAGAGCCGAACGCCCACTATCATATCGTGGCAATCGCCGCGCACGTCTTCGCGGCAGCCGGGAAGCCGGAGCAAGCGGTGGAATATCTGAACAGGCTGCGCGCCGTGCGTCCCAACTATGACTTTGAGGCCTACAGCCGCGCCTTCCCGCTCTTTCGCGTGGAAGACATCGAGGCGGCGAAGACGATCTTTTCCTGGCGCTGAAGCTTATTTTGCCGCGGCGATCGCCTGGTCGAGCCGGTCGTTGCCCCAGAAGAGCTCGCCGTCCTCCGTCACCATGCTGGGCGCGCCGAATATGCCGAGCCGCTCCGCTTCCTCGGTCTCGCCGCGCAGGCGCAGCTTGTTTTCGGGCGTCTCGGCCCGCGAAAGGACCGCAGCCGAGTCCTGCCCAAGCTCGTCGATGACGGCGGCAATCGTGTCGCGCTCGCCGATGTTCCGGCCCTCGCCGAACTGCGCATGATAGGTGCGCTTGGCGAATGCCGGGCCCCAGCCCTCGTCATGTGCGATCAGCGCGACGCGCATCCCGGTCAGGCTCTGCTGCGGGAACGGGTCGGGACGATGGAAGGGCAGGCCGAGCGCGGCGCAGGTGCGCTCCAGGTCGCGCCACATGTAGCGGCCTTTGACCGGGAACAGCCTGAACGGCGCATCCGCCAATCCTTGCGCCTTGAAGACGCCGCCGACCAGGAACGGCCGCCAACGCACGATGACGTTGGCGGCTTCAGCCACGGCCTCGATGCGCATCGTGGCGGGGTAGGAGTAGGTCGAGGCGAGGTCGTACCAGAAATCGAGCGCAGCCATGATGGTTTCTTACGCCGGTTCGGTTTGCGCTGTCACGTGAAGCGGTTGATGAGGCCTTCGAGATATTCCTGCCGGCCTGACTTCGGCTGTGGCTCGAGCGAGCGCTCCTCGACATAGGCGGCGAGATCGGCAAGCCCCTTCTTGCCCGCCAGGATGTCCTTGCCGAACGGCCTGTCCCAGCCGGCATAGCGGTCGTCGACGAATTTCTGGAAGGTGCCGTCCTCGATGATGGCGGCGGCGTTGAGGAGTGCCTTGGCGGTGGCGTCCATGGAGCCGACATGGGCGTGCAGCAGATCGTCCGGCTCGATCGATTGGCGCCTCAGCTTGGCGTCGAAGTTCATGCCGCCGGTCTTGAACCCGCCGGCGCGCAGAACCTCGATCATCATCAAGGTGAGCTCCGGCACGTTCATGGCGAACTGGTCGGTGTCCCAGCCGAGGAGGTCGTCGCCGCGGTTGAGGTCGAGCGAGCCGAAGATGCCGAGCGCCGCGGCGAGCTGGATCTCGTGCTGGAAGGTGTGCCCGGCGAGGATGGCGTGGTTCTGCTCGATGTTGATCTTGACCTTGTTCTCCAGGTCGTAGGCCTTGAGCATGCCGTAGATGGTGCCGACGTCGAAGTCGTACTGGTGCTTGGTCGGCTCCTTCGGCTTCGGCTCGATGAGGATGGTGCCCTTGAAGCCGATCTTCTCCTTGTGCTCGACCACCATGGTGAGGAAGCGGCCGAGCTGCGCCAGCTCGCGGTTCATGTCGGTGTTGAGCAGCGTCTCGTAACCCTCGCGGCCGCCCCACAGAACGTAATTGGCGCCCCCCAGCTCGTGCGTGACCTCAAGCGCGTTCTTCACCTGCGCGGCGGCGTAGGCGAAAACCTCCGGGTCGGGATTGGTGGCGGCGCCCGCCATGAAGCGGCGGTTGGAGAAGAGGTTGGCGGTGCCCCACAGGAGCCGCACCTTGGCGCTTTGCATCTTCTTCGCGAACACGTCGGCGATGGCGCGGACGTTCTTGTTCGACTCCGCCAGCGTCGCGCCCTCCGGCGCGATGTCGCGGTCGTGGAAGGTGAAGAAGGGGACGCCGAGCAGCTCGAACATCTCGAAGGCGACGTCGGCCTTCAGCTCGGCGTCCTTCATCGTGTCGCCGAACCACGGGCGGATGAAGGTCTGCCCGCCGAAGGGGTCGTTGCCCGGCCACGTGAAGGAGTGCCAGTAGCAGACCGCGAAGCGGAAATGCTCTTCCATCCGCTTGCCGAGCACCTGCCGGTCCGGATCGTACCAGCGGAAGGAGAGGGGATTGGTGCTCTCCGGCCCCTCGTAGCGGATGGGCTGCTGGTCGCCGAAAAAGCCGGTGCTCATGACTTGAGTGCTCCCTTGATGGCTGGATAGAGCGCGCGGTAGTGCGCGAAGCCTTCCCGATATTTCGCGACGGCCTTGGCGTCAGGCTTGATCGTCACGTTGATCTTGGGCGGGCGGCAGATTTCCGCCGGATCGGCGCTCTCCGCGGCGATCAGCCCGAGCCGCGCCGCGCCGAACGCGCCGCCGAAATCGCCCTCCGCTGGCACGTCGATCGGCACGTTCAGAACATTGGCGATGATGTGCAGCCACACCTTGGAGCGCGAGCCGCCGCCGACCGCGGTGGCCCGCTCCACGCTGGTGCCCGCAACCTTCAGCGCTTCCAGGCAATCCGCGAAAGCGAACGCGACCCCCTCCATGACGGCGCGCGCCATGGCGGCGCGATCGGTGCTGTGCGACAGCCCGACGAAGGCGCCGCGCGCTGCGGTATCGTTGAGCGGGGTCCGCTCGCCGGAGAGATAAGGGAGGAAATAGAGCGGTTCCTCGCCGGGCGGATGGCCCTCCACCGCCTTGTCCAGATCGCCGGCGCTCGTGCCCAGCGTCTCGGCGAGCCATTCCAGCGAAGACGCGGCCGACAGGATGACGCCCATCTGGTGCCAGGTCTTCGGCAGCGCGTGGCAGAACGCATGCACGGCGCTTGCCGCGTTGGGGCGGAACTTTTCGTTGGAGACGAAGAGCACGCCCGATGTGCCGAGCGAGACGAAGGCGGCGCCCGGCGTCACGGTCCCCACGCCGCAGGCTGAGGCGGCATTGTCGCCGGCGCCGCCGGCGATGACCGGCGGGTGGTCGATGCCCCAGCGGCTCGCCAGCACGCGGCGCAGCTTGCCGGTCGGCTCGGTGCCTTCGTGCAGCGACGGCATCTGGTCGCGATGCAGATGCGTGGCGGCGAGCAGGTCGCCCGACCAGTCGCGCTTCGCGACATCCAGCCAGGACGTGCCGGCGGAATCCGACATGTCGGAGGCGGCGTCGCCGGAAAGCCAGAGCCGCACGAAATCCTTCGGCAGGAGCACGCGCGCGACCCGGTCGAAGATCTTCGGCTCATGCCGGCGCACCCAGACGAGCTTCGGCGCGGTGAAGCCGGGAAAGACGATGTTGCCGGTGATTGCGCGAAAGCGCGGATCGGCGTCGAGCTCGGCCGCCTCTTCGAAGGAGCGGCCGTCATTCCACAGGATGGCGGGCCGAAGCGGCCGCTCCGAATGGTCGATGAGCGTGGCGCCGTGCATCTGGCCGGAAAGCCCGATGCCGCGGATGGCCTTGACCTCCGCGGCATGGTCCTTGGCGAGCGCGTCGATGGCGGCGGAGGTGGCTTCTACCCAGTCCTGCGGCGCCTGCTCCGACCATCCCGGATGCGGGCGCGAGACCTCCAGCGGCTCGCTCGTCGTGGCGACGATGCGCTGGTCCGGCATCGATCAGGAGCGCCTTGACCGACGACGTGCCGATGTCGATGCCGAGATACACTGCGCGATGCCTCCCCGCCGGCCGGCAAGCCCGGCCATTATTTTGTAAGCGCGATAAATAACACTTTTGCGGTCGCGAAACCTGCGGTCACCCTTGGAGCATGTCAACCACGGGCAATGGGTGGCTACGCAGGATGATGCGCCAGCCAGTGCCGCGCGATGTCGATGCGCCGCGCGAGCCAGACGCGCTCCTTGCCCTTCACGTAGTCGAGGAAGCGCTGCAGCGCCGCGGCGCGGCCGGGGTGGCCGGCGAGGCGGCAATGGAGGCCGACCGACATCATCTTCGGCGCGCCGGCCACTCCCTCGGCGTAGAGCACGTCGAAGCTGTCCTTCAGGTAGGTGAAGAACTGGTCGCCGGAATTGAAGCCCTGCGGAGTGGCGAAGCGCATGTCGTTGGCGTCGAGCGTGTAGGGAACGATGAGGTGCGGGCCTTTCGGGCCTTTGACGTAGTAGGGGAGGTCGTCGGCGTAACTGTCTGAGGAATAGACGAACCCGCCTTCCTCCATCACGAGGTTCAGCGTGTTGACCGACGCCTTGCCCTGGTAGAAGCCGAGCGGCCGCTCGCCCGCCACCTCGGTGTGGATGCGGATCGCTTCGGCAATGTGCCGGCGCTCCTCGTCCTCCGGAAACGACCGGTATTCGAGCCATTTCAGGCCGTGGCTGGCGATCTCCCAGCCCGCCTCGTTCATGGCCGCGACGGCTTCGGGGTTGCGCTCCATGGCGGTCGCCACGGCATAGGAGGTGACCGGAATGCCGCGCTCGGTGAAGGCGCGCCACAGCCGCCAGAAGCCGGCGCGCGAGCCGTATTCGTAGAGCGACTCCATGTTCATGTGGCGCTCGCCTTCCCACGGCGCCGCGCCGACGATCTCCGACAGCAGCCACTCGGAGGTCGGGTCGCCGTGCAGGATGTTGCTCTCGCCGCCTTCCTCGTAGTTCACCACGAACTGCACGGCGATCAGCGCGCCGTCCGGCCACTTCGGGTCCGGCGTGTTGCGGCCGTAGCCGACCATGTCGCGGGGATAGGCGCTCATGAGAGGATCTCCGCGACGCTGAGCGCGACGATCTCCGTCGCGGCGGTGAGGTCGGAGAGCTTCAGCCGCTCGTCGGCGCGGTGGCCGTTGGCTTCGAGGAAGGAGCGCGGGCCGGCGCCGTAGGAGACGGTGGGGATGCCGGCTTCCGCATAGAGCCGCGCGTCGGTGTAGAGCGGCACGCCTTCGACCTTCGGCTCCTCGCCGAGAATGTCCTTGGCGTTGCGGCGGAGCGGCTCGATCAGCCGCTCCGCGCCGGGAAGCTGGCGGAGCGGGGAGGCGAGCAGCACGCGTTCGATCTCGACGCGGATGCCGGTGAGCTGCTTCACGCTACGGCCGATCACCAGGCGCAAATGCTGCTCCACCTGGTCCGGGTTCTCCTCCGGGATCATGCGGCGGTCGAGGCGGATGGTGACCTTGTCCGGCACCACGTTGGTGTTGATGCCGCCGGAGATGAGGCCGACCGTGAGGTTGGGATGCCCGATGCCCGGGTGCGTCGAGCGGCGCTCCGGATAATCCTGCCGCTCCTTGTAGAGGGCGTTCAGCACCTCGGTCATCGCCTCCAATGCATCGTGTCCGGTCTCGGGTGCTGCGGCATGCGCCGACTTGCCGTGGATGGTGACCTTGAGGTGGAGGCAGCCATTGTGCGCGGTGACGATGGAATAGGCGAACCCGGCAGAAATGCAGAGGTCCGGCTTCACGATGCCGTTGTCGAGCAGCCATTTCGGGCCGATCAGGCCGCCCACCTCCTCGTCGAAGGTGAAGTGCAGCTCGACGGTGCCTTTCAGCTTCTCGGCCACGGTCTCAAGCGCCAGCAGCGCGAAGGTGTAGGTGGCGAAGTCGGACTTTGAGACGGCGACGCCGCGCCCGTACATCAGGCCATCCACGACCTCCGCGCCGAAGGGCGGGTGCGTCCAGCCTTCGCCGGGCGCCACCACGTCGCCGTGTGCGTTGAGCGCGACCACCGGGCCGTCGCCGAAGCGCTTCCGCACCACCAGGTTGGTGCAGGAGACCATGCCGAGCGCCTTGACGGCGTCATCCGGCACCTTGTGGCGCTCCACCTCGAAGCCCAGCCCCTCCAGCAGCCTCGCGGCGACCTCGGCGATCGCCGCGCAATCGCCCGGCGGGTTGGAGGAGGGCGTCTCGACCAGCCTGGCGAGGAACGCTTGGCGCTCACCGGCGCGGGCGGCGACGTCGGCGAGGATGGCTTGGCGGAGGTCGGTGATGCTCATGCGATGTCGATTCACGACGGGCGGACGCGGGTCAAGTGAAGACACACCGCATCGGCGAATTTAGTTCCGGAAGAGGTCGCTGTCGGAACCAAGCCGCGCAAGGTAAAGGGAGTTGGCCGGTTTTGAGATACTCCAAGCTTGTAGCCCGAATGTAGCTACGGCTACCCTTAATGGCAACCGCACGGCCGCCCGTCAGCCGACCGCGCCGAGCGAGGGAAACGTCTCTAAGAGCCAGTAGGAGAGGGCGGTGATCTGCCCGGTGATGAAGAGCACGCCGGTGAGCACCAGGAAGCCGCCCATGGTCTTCTCCACCGCCGGCAGGTGGCGGCGGAAACCGGACGACCAGCCGAGGAAGACCGGGGCAAACGCGGCGGCGAGCAGGAAGGGCGCGCCGAGGCCGAGCGAATAGACGAAGAGCAGGAAGGCGCCGCTCGCCACCGTATCCTCCGAGCCCGCCAGCGCCAGGATAGCGGCGAGGATCGGGCCGATGCAGGGGGTCCAGCCGAAGGCGAAGGCAAGGCCCAGCACGTATCCGCCGAGCAGGCCCGGCGGCTTTTCGGCCACATGCAGGCGCTTCTCGCGCGACAGGAACGAGATGTGGAAGACGCCGAGGAAATGCAGCCCCATGCCCCCGATGACGACGCCTGCGACAAGCGCCACCAGCGAGATGTCGAGCCCCCAGATATGGATCTGCAAGGCGGTGAGCCGCTGAAGCGTCTGCCCGAAGACGCTGGCGGTCGCACCAAGCGTAACGAAGACGGTCGAGAAGCCGAGCACGAAGGAGAGCGCCGCCAGCACGATGTCGCGGCGGCGCTTGCTCTCGCTTTCGCGCTGCGCGAGCTCCTCCACCGAGACCCCGGCGATATAGCAGAGATAGGGCGGGACGAGCGGCAGGACGCAAGGCGAGATGAACGACAAGAGGCCGCCCAGAAACGCCCCGACTATGCCGACATCGATCATCCGTCCCACCCCGGGCACGAAGCCCCGGCTATTCGTCGCATTTGCCCCTTAGAGGCTGCCGCCGGCCGTCACAAGGTCTGCGGGGCCGAAGCGCGATATCGTGACACAGCTTGCGGTGCGGCTCACCGCGGCGTGGTCCCGCACCGGCCACAACCATGTCTGTGCGCCACAGCCTTGGCCGGGCTATATTGACAACGTGGTGGGGATTTGAGTGTTTCGGTCGGGTAATGCGGTTCTTTTTCTGCGTGGCAGTGCTTGTGGCGTTGGGACTGGGGTGGGTGGCTTCCGCCGCGGCCCAGACGCGCGAGGAAATGGAGCTCTGCCGGGCGATCGAGGACGATGCCAAGCGGCTCACCTGCTACGACGATATCCGCCTCTCGACCGGGTCGCCGCGCAGCAAATACGAAGCCGTGCCGCTGGATGAGCTGAAAAGCTTCGCGCTCAGCTATCGCGGTCAGCTGGTCGAGGTGACCGGCTGGCTCAAGCCGGGCGGCAGCCTCTTCTTCCTGGGCGTCGATGAAAAGGACGAGCACCCGGTCCCCATCGAGTTCCAGAGCGTTCCGCGCCAGGACCGCCAGGCATTCCTTGCGGCGTGCGGGGACGGCTGCAACGCCGCCGTGCAGGGACGCGTGCGCCCGGTCAATTTCACCACGGGCATCGTTGCCGACGCGCTGTTCGCGCGGTGACCTTGTGTAGTCCCCGATGGAACGCCGGAGGCATGTAATCCGGGTTTCGCCATGAGGCTGCAGGCGCAGGCGATCGCGCCGCACGCGACCCGGTGCTCGTCGATGCGCGCAAAGTGCGATGCAAAGAAGATCGCGCCGGCGCTCGCCTTCGATCGGCAAGTGAGCGCGGTCGCATTTCACTTTATGCGCCGCTTGCGCGTTCTTGCCTCCATAACTTGTTCGAAGTGGCGTTTTGCCTAGAATGCCCGGAGGAAGGGAGACGGAGATGCCTCGCATCGGGCCTGACGGCATGGTTGGATTGCTGCGCCATGCGGGACTGCGGCCGACCCGTCAAAGGGTCGAACTGGGCAATATTCTCTTCGCCGAGAGCCACCGCCACATCGCGGCCGAGGATCTGCGCGCCGAGGCCGAGGAGGCCGGCGTCCGCGTCTCGCTCGCCACCGTCTACAACACGCTGCATCAGTTCACGCAGGCCGGGTTGCTGCGCGAAGTCGCGATCGACGGCGGGCGCTCCTATTTCGACACGAACACCAGCGACCATCATCATTTCCTGGTGGAGGGCGAAGGCGAGCTGATCGACTTCGTCGGCGATATCGCCGTCGAGCCGCTGCCGGAGCCGCCGGAGGGGATGGAGATCACCTCGGTTGAGCTGGTGATGCGCGTGCGCCGGCAAAGGCGCTAGGCCAGGCTGCCGCTGCCAGACACCCGAACATTCAAACCTTTTCATCTTTACTATTGATGCAAGGTGCCGAGACCGCCTATGAATGCGCGTCTCAACCCGGTCCTATTGTATGCAACGCTTGCTTTCCGCTTCGGACGATTTGCCTGTCGCTGCCAAAGCTAAGGTCGACGTTGACGAGATGCTCGTCAATGCGCAGGAGGCGAGTGACTTCCTCAAGGCGCTGGCTCACGAGTTGCGGCTTGTCATCCTGTGCCTGCTGATCGAGCGCGATCGGACGGTCAGCGAGCTCGAGCAGCTTTTGAAGCTGCGCCAGTCGGCGGTGTCGCAGCAGCTTGCGCGGCTGCGCGCAGACGATCTGGTGGAGACCCGGCGCCAGGGCAAGAACGTCTATTATTCGATTGCCCGCCCGGAAGTGATCGAAATCATCGGGTCGCTCTACCGCTCGTTCTGCAAGCGTTGATATCCGGGCTGGGCGGCTCCGCTGGCTCCCTGCACGGCACTTCCCGGCTTGAGCCAGCGCAAACCCTTCGCGGATCGGCGCCGCTAGTGTCGGCGCGAAATGTAGGGAGGGGGAGATGAGGCTCCGCGTTATCGACTTCGGCTATGCGCCCGCGGTGCGCAGCCAGTCCGTCTATCATGGGCTTGCAGCGGCCATGCATGCGGACGACGACCCGGTGCTCTCGCTTGTCAATCCCGAGACGCCCTATGTCTGCGTCGGCATCCACCAGGAAGTCGAGAAGGAGGTCGACGAGGCGTTCTGCAAGTCCGCCGGCCTGCCGATCATTCGCCGCCACGTGGGTGGCGGGGCGGTCTATCTCGACCGCAATCAGATGTTCACCCACTTCATCTATCCGCGCCGCAAGGTTCCGGAATTCGCGGTGAACCTCTACCCGATGTTCATCGAGCCGATCGTGCGCACCTACCGCGAGCTCGGCATCCAGGCCGAATACCGCCCGATCAATGACGTGCAGGTCGCCGGGCGCAAGATCGGCGGCACCGGCGCGGCCTCGATCGCCGAGGCGACCTTGTTCGTCTCCAGCTTCATGTTCGACTTCGATACGGCCACGATGGCGCGCTGCCTCAAGGTGCCTTCGGAGAAGTTCCGCGACAAGCTGAAGACCACGCTCGACGACTACATGACGACAATGACCAAGCTGCTGGACGCGTTGCCGTCGCGCGACGAGGTCAAGCGGCTCTTCCTGAAGCACTGCCAGGAGACGCTCGGCGTCACCGTGGTGGAGAGCGAGCCGACGGCGGCCGAGACGAAGGCGATCGAAGCCGAGGACGCCGCGCTGATGGATCCGGACTGGACCTATCGCCAGGGCCGCAAGCTGGTGGAGCTCGGCGTCAAGATTTCGGCCGGGGTGCACCTTACCGAAAGCATGCACAAGGCGCGGGGCGGCCTCATTCGCACGCATCTACTGGCGCGGGACGGGCGTATCGCCGAGCTGATGATCTCCGGCGATTTCACCTGCCTGCCGCCCGACGGGGTGGACCGGCTGGCTGAAAAGCTGCACGGCGCGACGCTCGAGCAGGGCGCGCTGACCGACGCGTCTGCCGCGGCGTTCAAGGAGCTGAAGCTTGAGATGCCCGGGGTGGAGCCGGCCGATATCGCAATCGCCGTCATGGCGGCGGTCGAAGGCTCGGACTGAGCGATCAGGCTACTGTTCGTAAGCCAGGTAGCGCAGGATGCGCCAGCGACCGTCGCTCTCCCGGTGAAACACGTCAAGGCCGGGCTCGACCGAAGTCACCTCGCGGCCCGTGTCGCGCTGCCGGACAGTCAGCGTCCAGGTCAGCAGGACGGCCGCGAGGTCGCCGTCCACATGGATGTCTCTGATCTCCAGCTCGTACGAATAAGCGTGCTCGTGGTCGGCGAGCGACCTCTGCAGGAGGTCGCATAGTGCGTCGTATCCGCGCTCCGGCTGACCGCGAAAGTCGGCGCGCAAGTCGCGCGCGAACAAATCGCAGACCATGTTGTCGCGGCCGCTGTTGAAATCTGCCTTCCACTGGACGAGCGTCGCCTCGATCTCCGAGCGTGACTTTTCTTCGCGCGCCGCGGCAGAAAGAGGGGACAGGGCCGCCAAGGCAAGCGTTGCGCAGACAAGTGTCGTGTTGAGAAGGTCGATTCGGGGCATGACGCACGGGTTGAAGGTTGACAATTTGGGTGGCCGTAACCCGGACTAATGCACCGACCTTCCCAAAGCGACTTCGGCAAGCGCTGCTCGTTAACAAATCCCTTGGACGCGTAACGTCGTCGGAGTGAGCACCATGAAGACCCTTTGCGTTCTGCAGCACACGGAAGCCGAATATCTCGGGATGATGGAAGATCATCTGGAGGGTCGAAACATCCGCTTCCGCTATTGCCGCCCGTTCACCCCGGGCGGCACCGTGCCGAAGACGGCGGAAGGCTATGACGGCCTGGTGCTGCTGGGGGGAGGGCCATACGGCGTGGTGAGCGGCCCGCTGGTGCCGAGCCTGGCGCCCGAGCTTCGCCTGACCGGCGATTTTCTCACCCGCGGCCTGCCGGTGGTCGGCATCGGCATCGGCGCCTCCATCCTCTCGGTCGCGGCCGGCGGCGGGGCCGAGGAGGCCCCGCTGCGCTTCGCGGTGGAGACGGCGCGCCGCACCGCCGATGATGCGCTCGGCGGTCATCTGCCGCCGACTTTTCCCGTGGCCGTCTACACGCGCGACAGGCCAGTCTTGCCGGCCGCCGCCAACGTGCTTGCGGTCGGCTCCGACGACGCGCCGGCGCTCTTCCAGATGCGTGACAACTGCCTCGGCTTTCTCGGCCATCCGGGCTTCAAGTCCGGCATGGTGGAGGACCTGATCATGGAGTTCGACGACACACCCGAGGGCACGGCGGAAACGCTGGCCGAGCTGCGCGTCGGCGCAGGCTGAGATTGCCGCGACGCTCGGGGGGATCATGGTCGGCCTGATCCAGCTCACCGGATGGATGGAGCCGGCCGGCCACTGAGGCCGCTGCGAGATCGCGCTTGCATTTTCCCCTTCAAGTGTGGCAATCATTCAAAAAATGGAATATGAGACACTCGCCTGCGGTTGATATCGGTCAATGAGCCGTATGAGCCGGCGGGCGCACGGTCTTCACGGGAAAACGCGGCTTTGAGGCAATGGCAAGCAAGCTCATCATCGTCATGGTCAACACCGATCCTCGCAACGGCGAGGAGCTCGGTGCCCCGTTCTTCCAGGCCACCGTCGCGGCGGCCATGGATTACGAGGTCGAGGTCATCTGCACGGCGACCGCGGGCCAGCTCATGAAGAAGGGCGTGGCCGAGAATCTGGTCGTCAAGCCGGGCTCGCCCAAGACCGTCTACGATTTCATCAAGGACGCGCACGACGCCGGCGTAAAATTCTACTGCTGCTCGCCGAACCTCGATCTCTTCGACATGACCGAGGAGGACCTGATCCCCGAATGCGATGGCATCGTCGGCGGCGCCAAGGTCATCGAGGAGGTCATGGAAAACGACGACGCGCGCGTCATGACCTACTGAGTCGCGCGAGACACGGGCACGGACATGACGATGGAGCACTCGGCCATTGGCGATCCGGTCTCCGAAACGCCGGCGGTCCCCTACGAGACGCTGGAGGCGGTGTTCGACGACATCCGCTCGCACCAGCTCTATGACCACGAACTGCACGGCTGCCTGAACTGCGGCATCTGCACGGCGACCTGCCCCTCCGCGCATTACTACGACTACTCGCCGCGCGAGATCGTGCAGCTGCTGTGGACGGAGAATCTCGAAGGCATCTACGACGCGATGCAGGAGAAGATCTGGTCCTGCGCGCAATGCTACACCTGCGCCGCCCGCTGCCCGTTCGACAACTCGCCGGGCGGGCTCGTGATGATCATGCGCGAGGTGGCGATCAAGCACGGCATGCAGTCGGCCAAGGACGTGCTTCGGCCGTTCTCGCGCGTGCTCTTGAAGGTGATCTCCACCGGCAACCAGCTGGCGCCCAACATGATCACCAAGGATGCGTTCCCCGACTGGGGGCCGAACGTCTCGAAGGTCGATGCGCCGCTCAACATCCTCAGGAAGGCGATCCCCGTGCCGACCATGCACACCATGGATACGGCCTGGGAGGTCAATCTGAAGACCTCGGTGGAGCTCTACACGATCTGGGAGGCGACCGGCGTGCTCGATCAGCTGGAAACGGTCGACGAGAACCTGTTCGACGTCGTCAACGACGTGATGGACGAGAAGCGCGACGAATACAACGAATGGCTCGAAGAGCAGGAAGAAGACGAAGCAGACGCGGCGGAGTGAGAGCCCCTGGCTCCCGCTCATGTCCCAAGGAGGATGCGCATGGAAAAGCCCGGCGACCGCAAGCCGGCCTATAGCGGCTTCGGCGACGAATGGCGCCCCTCGCAGCTGACGGCGACGGAGGCGCGCCGCGCGACCGACTGGGTCGAGGCGAAGATCGACAAGCGCTCGATGCTCACCAGCAAGGAGCGCGTGGAAGACGTCCGCGACGCCATGTGGGAGCTGGAGAAGGACGGCGAGATCGTGGTCCACCGCATCGACGAGCGGCACCAGCCGGTGATGGCGCGCACGCTCTACGGCTGGGACAAGAAGATCCCCACCACCAATCTCTGGCAGCACAAGTCCTGCGGCCAATGCGGCAACATCCCGGGCTATCCGTCATCGGTGTTCTGGCTGATGAACGAGCTGGGCGTGCGCTATCTCGACGAGACCGACCAGACCTCCTGCACCGCCTGGAACTACCACGGCTCCGGCATCGGCAACGTCGTGAGCCTCGCCGCCGTGTTCCTCAGGAACTTCCACCAGGCCTACGTGTCGGCCAAGTCGCAGGGGCTGGACGTCGGCACCTATTTTCCGCTGGTCCATTGCGGCACCTCCTTCGGCAATTACAAGGAGATGCGCATCTTCCTCATGCAGTCGGCGGAGCTGCGCGCCGAGGTGAAGAAGATCCTCGGCAAGCTCGGCCGCCTGGTGGACGGCAAGCTGCTGATCCCCGAAGAGATCGTGCATTATTCCGAGTGGCTGCACGTGATGCGTCACCGCATCCAGGAACGCCAGACGATCGACGTCAGCGGCATCCGCGCCACCATCCATCCGGCCTGCCACGTCTACAAGATGGTGCCGCAGGACGTGATCTACGACGACACCGTCATGGATGGAAACCGCGTCGCCGTCTCCACCGGCCTCATGCAGACGCTCGGCGCCCAGGTGATCGACTATTCCACCTGGTACGACTGCTGCGGCTTCGGCTTCCGCCACATCATCGGCGAGCGCGAGTTCACGCGTTCCTTTGCCATCGACCGCAAGATCAAGGTGGCGGTGGATGAGGCCAAGGCCGACGTGATGGTCGGCCACGACACCGGCTGCATCACCACGCTCGACAAGAATCAGTGGATCGGCAAGGCGGTGGACAAGGTCTACGCGCTGCCGATCATGGCCGACTGCCAGTTCGCGGCGCTGGCGCTCGGCGCGCATCCCTACAAGCTGGCGCAGCTCCACTGGCACGCCTCGCCCTTCGAGGGGCTGTTGGAGAAGCTCGGCATCGACTGGGAGAAGGCGAAGGCCGAATTCGAGACGTATCTGGAAGAGGTGAAGGCCGGGCGCATCGAGACGCTCTACGATCCGAAGCGCGCGATCACCTCCGGTCCGGGCTACGTCAAGCCGAAGGCGATTGCAGCACAGGCAGGAGCGGCGGAATGACCCGACCGGTTCTCATCGTTGGCGGTGGCCCGGCGGGGCTTTCAGCCGCGCACGCGCTCGCCACGACGGGGCAGAGCGTCGTGCTAGTGGACAAGGCCGACCAGCCTCGGCGGCGCTCCGATTCTCTCCGGCTATGCCAAGCTGGTGCCGTCGGGCGAATGGGCGAGGGACGCGATCGGCGGGATGGTCGCGCGGGTGCAGTCGAACCCGCTCGTCGACGTTCACCTTGAGACGACGGTGCAGACTTTCGCCGGCGAGGCGGGAGATTTCCGCGCGACCTTGTCGAATGGGACGAGCGTCGATGTGAGCGCCGCCGTCCTCACCACCGGCTTCACGCACTTCGATTCCGTCAACAAGCCGGAATGGGGCTTTGGCACCTATCCCGACGTGGTGACCACGACGCAGGTCGAGCAGATGATCTCGTCGGGGCAGGGGGTGCGCTGCCCCTCCGACGGACGCAAGCCGGACCGCGTCGCCATCCTGCTTTGCGTCGGCTCGCGCGACCGTCAGATCGGGCGCGAATGGTGCTCCAAGATCTGCTGCACCGTCTCCTCCAACCTCGCCATGGAGATCCGCGAGGAGCTGCCCCAGACCAACGTCTACATCTACTACATGGATATCCGCACCTTCGGCCTCTACGAGGACAAGTACCTACTGGGAGAGCCAGGAGAAATATAAGGTCAAATACATCAAGGCGCGCATCGCCGAGGTGACCTCCGACGGCAAGCGGCTGATCGTGAAGGGCGAGGACACGCTGGTGAAGCGCCCCATCACCATTCCCTTCGACATGGTGGTGCATGCGATCGGCATGGACCCCAATGTCGACAACATGACGCTCTCCGCCGTGTTCGACGTGAAGCTGGAGAAGCACGGCTACATCGAGAAGGCGTCGGCCTACGCGCATACGTCGGAGACCTCGCGGCCGGGCGTCTTCGTCGCGGGCTCCGCGACCGGCCCGGAGACGATCGACGATTCGATCGCGCAGGGGCGTTCCGCCGCCATGGCGGCGCTTACGATCGCGAACGGCGCGATGCAGGAGGCGGCCGAGTGATGCTGGGCCTCGGCTCCCGCGCATCCAACAGGCCCGCCGCGGCGCGGCCGGTGCTCGACCTGTCCGGCCCGAAGCTGAGGAGCGCCTTCGAGAGCTTGGCGGAATGCGCCGAGCCGAGCGGCGGCGTGGAGCGCTATGTCGGCGCGCTGGCGCTGAAGGCGTCGCTCTTCGAGGAAGTGCTCGGCAAGGGCAAGGTCACGGAACTGACCGAGGTGGAGCTTTGCGACCTCGCCGCGTTCATCGCCCCGGCGAGGCGCCGCATCGCGCCTTGGCTCGACGAAACCAACTTCCCCTACATGCGCAAGCGCCTCGTCGCGCTGCTCGATGGCTGGTCGGACCTTTCCACCGCCGACAAGCGGATGCGCGACTTCGTGGATAGCTTCCCCGCCGACCGCGAGCACCGCTGGGTGCGCGATCTGGCGGCCGAGGTGCTGCACTATTCGGCGCCGGAGCGCTATCCGCTGATGACCCGCTGGATGTGGGACGCGCGCGTCAATACCGGCGTGCTGCGCGAGATCTGGCACGCGGCGAACATCGATCAGGTGACGATCCCGGTCGGCGACGGACTCGCGACGTTCGCCACGCTCTACGAGGAGCTGGAAGGCTTCCTCGCCGCCAACGGCGTCTATCGCGACCTGCCGTTCTACATCGATCTCCTCTCGGCCCACATCTATGCCGGCTACATCAACGATCTCGGCGGCCAGTATCTGCACGCCGATTTCTGCGGCGGCACCGCCCACGACCCCATGACCCATACGCGCCGCATGCTGGGGCTCGACGCGGTCGACACCGAATCCGGCCGCACGCGGCTGAAGCTGATCGACGGCGAGGCCTACGTGCTCGGCCAGCCGCGCCGGCTGAGCTCATAGGGGCGCGCGATGCCGATCCACGAAAAATCGCTCATCCGGCCTGAGAACCTCGTCACGCACGAGCACCTCACCATCGACGGCGTCGATGTCTCCGGCCACTGGAGCACCTTCATCAACTCGCGCGTCGTCACCGACTACAACGAGGCTATGGAGGAAGAGATCGCGGCGCTGCCGGGCGGCGAGTTCATCCATCGCTGCTGGCAATGCGGCTCGTGCACCAACGCCTGCACGGTCAACGCGCTCAATCCCGATTTCAATCCGCGCTACTGGATCTACCTGATCCGCATGGGCTTCGAAGACGAGCTGTTGCGCGACAAGGACATCATCTGGCAGTGCGTGTCCTGCAACAAATGCACCTACGCCTGCCCGCGCGACGTCAACCCGGAAGGGGTGATGAAGGCGACCGCGCACTGGCTTGAGCTGAAGGGCTTCAATCGTCGCCGAAGCCGGCGACCATCTTCGACGACGTCTTCTCCAGCCAGGTGTTCGAGACGGGCAAGATCGAGGACGGCCTGGTGCTGCGCCAGTTCTTCTCCCGCACCGGCCAGTCGCTGTTCCAGAGCTGGCTGATCGCGCTGGTGCGCGGCCTCGCCTTCCGCCTGCCGGTCGGCATGCTGACCAAGCTCGGTCTCGCCACGCTCTTCCGCCCGCGCACGCGCGGCTGGGGCAAGGCGCGCGCCGCCATCGAAGACTATGTCGACGAGCGTCATGCCGCCGACCGCCGTGCGCTCAACCTCGACGTTCAGGGAGCCGAGTGATGAGCGGCAAATACAAGAGCGTCGCCTACTATCCCGGCTGTGCGCTGGAAGGCACCGGCCACGCCTACAACCGCTCCACCAAGGCGGTCGGCAAGGCGCTCGGCCTCGAGCTTGCCGAGCTGAAGAACTGGAACTGCTGCGGCGCCATGGAGGTCAAGAACGTCGACCCGAAGCTGCAGACCTACCTCTCGGCACGCAATCTCTCGATCGCCGAGGAGATGGGCTTCGAGACGGTGATGGCGCCGTGCAACGGCTGCTACCACAATCTCAAGAAGGCCGAATACGACCTGGCGCACGACGAGGGCTCGCGCGAGGTGACCGAGCGCATTTCGACCAAGGCCGGGCACAAGACCTACGAAGCGGGCAAGGTGGAGACCATCCACGCGCTCGACTGGATCAAGGAGTCGATCGGCGAGGAGGGCCTCAAGGCGCGCGTGAAGAACTCGCTGAAGGGCCTGAAGGTCGCGAACTATTATGGCTGCATGTACACGCGCCCGCGCCACATCTTCCCGGAGAAGGACAAGGGGCCGGGCTCGGAGTCCACCTACAAGCCGCATTTCATGGACGATCTGCTCGCCGCGGCCGGCGCGGAGAATGTCGAGTATCCGCTGAAGACGGCGTGCTGCGGCGGCGCGCATACGCTGTCGGATTCCGACACCTCGACCAAGCTGGTGCTGAACCTCCTGACCACGGCGGAAGCCTGCGGCGCCGACGTGATCGCCACCGAATGCCCGACCTGCCACACCGGGCTCGAGATGCACCAGATGCGCGCCGAGAAGGTGTTCGGCCGGAAGACCAAGGTGAAGATCCTCTACTTCACGCAGCTTCTCGGCATGGCGCTTGGCCTGTCGCCGCGCAAGGTCGGCGTGCACGAGAACCTGTCGGAGTCGCAGGACCTCCTCTACGAGAAAGGGACTCGTGTGATGGCGCGCCCGGATGCGCGACGGACGACGGCGATCGAGCGGCTTGACGCGATCATCGCGATGCCCGACGCGGCGCTCGTCTCGGGCGCCAGGCCGCTTGCCGACGAGCTGCTGGCGATCGGCGAGGCGGCGCTTGAGAGCTGGGTCCGCTCGCGCGGCGAGACGCCGACCGAAGCCGCGGTCGGAGGGCTTCCGCCTGCTGGCGCTGCACCGCCAGGGCGCGCGCGGCGAGCCGAGCTTCAATGCCTGCCGCGAGACCTGCCGCGAGCTGGTCTATCACCGCAATTGCGTCGTCGGCGCCACCGAGCCGGCGGAGATCGCCCGCAGGCTCCGCCTCGGCGCCATGGTGGCGCGCCACCTCGTTCTTTTCATCGACGGCAAGCTGGAGACCGCCGGGCTCGGCGAGTTCTGCTGCTCGTCGCGACCCGTCAGACAGAACGACGCGGCTGTCGCAGCCGCAAGCCCTTAAAGAGAGGACAGCCACATGCCGCAAGTTCGCGGTTGCGATCTTCCCGACGACCTTCTCTACGACGTGGAGAACAACATGTGGTACCGCGAGAACGCCGACGGCACCGTGACGCTCGGCATGACCGCCGTCGCCGCTGCGATGGCCGGCCAGCTGGTGGCCTTCACGCCCAAGAAGGCGGGCCGCTCGGTGGCGGCGGGGAAATCCTGCGCCACGATCGAATCCGGCAAATGGGTGGGGCCGGCCAAGATCGCCTTCGACGCCGAAGTGGCTGAGGTCAACGATACGCTCGAAGGCAGCCCCAAGCTCGCCAACTCCGACACCTACGGCGATGGCTGGATGCTCAAGGTGAAGCCCGCCGACTGGGGCGACGGCCAAAGGCGCGCTCATTCCCGGGCAGCGCCGTTGCCGAGCCTTACGAAGCCAAGATGCAGGCCGACGAGTTCGTCGGCTGCGCAGCCGCCGCGGCATGAGCGGCGCATGGAAGCGAGGTGACGCTATGGCAGACAATGCTGGAAGCAATACCAAGAAGACTCTCGATGATCGTCACGAAAGGCTCGCTCGACTGGGCCTATCCGCCGTTCATCCTGGCGACCACTGCCGCGGCGATGGGTCTTGAGGTGTCGATGTTCTTCACCTTCTACGGCCTGACGCTGCTGAAGAAGAAGCTCGATCTCGGCGTCACGACGCTCGGCAACCCGGCGATGCAGATGCCGATGTTCGGCATGCATATGGGCATGCCGAACCTGATGTCGGCGGTGCCAGGCGCCGACGCGGCGGCGACCGCGATGATGAAGAGCCTTATCAAGAAGAAGGGCGTCGCCTCGATCGAGGAGCTGCGGGACCTGGCGATCGAATCCGACGTGGAGATGGTCGCCTGCCAGATGACCATGGACCTGTTCGAGTACACCATGGACGACATGATCGAAGGGCCGGTGCTCGGCGGCGCGGCGACCTATCTCGAAACCGCAACCAAGAGCGAGATCAACCTTTTCATCTAGGCGGATGTCTCCGATCCGCATCCGAAACGAGGAAGACCATGGCCGATCAGGTTCTCGACGTGAAAGGACTGAACTGCCCGCTGCCGATCCTGCGCGCCAAGAAGGCGCTGAAGGACCTTCCGACCGGCGGCACGCTGGAAGTGCTGGCGACCGATCCCGGGGCGGTGAAGGACTTCGAAGCCTTCTGCCGCACGACCGGCAACGAGCTTGTCGGATCGTCGAATGAAGGAAGCGTCTATCAGTTCGTCATCAAGCGGACGTCGTAGAGGAGGCCGGAGGGACCGCGAATGGCAGCCAATCCCCTCTACATCCTTCTGTGCTCCGGCGAGCACGAAAAGATCCAGATGGCGGCGATGATGGCCTCCGTCGGCGCCGTGTCGGAGCGGCCGGTGGAGGTGTTCGTCTCGATGAACGCCATCCTCGCCTTCGCCAAGGGCCAGTCGCCGGATGACAGCTATCGCGGGGGCGCCTTCTCCGAGCTGCTGAAGGAGAAGAAGGCGCCCGACGCTGTCGCGCTGTTCGGCCAGGGCAAGGCGCTCGGCGATCTCAAGATGTGGGCCTGCTCCATGGCGCTCGATGTGAAGGGCTGGGAGCTGGAGGCGCTGGAGGACGGCCTCTTCGACGGGGCGCTTGGGCTCACCAAGTTCCTCTCCGACGCCGAGAACGGGCAGTTCATCACCCTGTAGCCTGGAGGGCCGAGGCATGACCCAGCGGACCAAGATCGATGCGCGCGGCGCCTATTGTCCCGGCCCGCTGATGGAGCTGATCGCCGGCCTGAAGCTCATCGATGTCGGCGACGAGATCGAGGTCCTGTCGAGCGACAAGGGCTCGGTGAGCGACATCCCCGAATGGGTGAACAAGGTGCACCACGAGATGGTCTGCACCACCGAGGAGGACGGCCACTGGAGCCTTGTCGTGCGCAAGGCGAAGTAGCGCGAAGTGAACAATTCAGGCGCCAAGAACAATCACCGAAGGCGCGGACAGGGAGGAAAGAGAGTGGCAAAGCGAATTCTGATCGTCGGCGGCGGGCTCGCCGGCACCATCGTCGCGAACGGCCTCTGCCGGCAGCTGCGCGAGGAGCTCGCCTCCGGCAGCATCACCATCACCATGCTCGGCGCGACCGACAAGCACATGTACCAGCCGGGGCTGCTCTACGTGCCCTTCGGCAAGATCCGCGAGGCGGACCTCTTCCGCGACCAGCGCAAGGTGCTCGACCGCCGCGTGTCACCTTCCACGTCGATCCGGCCAAGAACATCGACGTGGAGAAGGGCGTCCGTCACGACGGAATCCGGCAAGACGCTACGGCTACGACTATCTGGTGATCGCCACCGGCTCGCGCATCCGGCCCGACAACATCCCCGGCATGGCCGAGGGCGGGCACTGGTTCTACGACCTCGACGGCGCCCGCAAGATGCGCGACGCGCTGGCGAGCTTCGAAGGCGGCAAGATCGTCGTCAACGTCAACGCGCCGCACAAATGCCCGGTCGCGCCGCTGGAGATCACCTTCATGCTGCGCGATTACCTCGCGGCCAAGGGCGTGCTCGACAAGAGCGAGATCACCTACACCTATCCGGTCGGCCGGCTGCATGCGCTGGAGCCGGTGGCGCACTGGGCGGTGCCGGAATTCGAGAAGGCCGGCATCAAGTCGGAGACCTTCTTCAACACCAAGGAGGTGGACGCCGAACACGAAGACGATCACCTCGGAGGAAGGCGTGACGCTCGCATACGACCTGCTCGTCACCATCCCGCCGCATAGCGGTCAGCAGGTGATCACTCGATTCCAACCTCGGCGCCGGCGGCTGGGTGCCGACGGTGAAGAACACGCTGCTGCGGGAAGGCTCCGAGAACGTCTTCGTCGTCGGCGACACCACCAACATCCCGATCTCCAAGGCCGGCTCCACCGCGCATTTCGAGGCCGACACGATCGTCGACAACCTCTCCTCGATGGTGAAGGAGGATCGCTGGGCGCGCGACTATGACGGCAAGGTGTTCTGCTTCGTGGAGACCGGCCTTCAACACCGGCACCTATGTGTGGTTCAACTACACGACGCCGCCCAATCCCGGGCCGCCGTCGCAGATGATCCACTGGTTCAAGCTCGCCTATAACCGCCTCTACTGGCTCTCCGCCCGCGGCCTGCTTTGAGGAGGCGGCGATGAGCGAAGCAACACTCACCAACCAGCCCGCCGGACGAGATGGAGCGTCTGACGCTCGCCGATGCGCGAGGCGCTGACCGACCCGATGGTCGAGCGCCTCACCACCATGGGCGCCAACGGCCTTGAGCTGCTCGACCGCATGAACGATCCCGGCACGCGCGACGCCGTGCACGCGCTGCTCGACCGGCTGACCGAGATGCACAAGGTCGGGCGCGCTCGACACGGCGCTGCGACATGCTCATGCTCCTTCACGCCGCGCGCAGCGCGCTCGACCGACAACATGGTGGAGCGGCTGTTCGTGTTCTTGGAGCAGCATGATCAACACGGTCGGCAACGAGGCGATGGGCGAGCTGGCGGAGAACACGCGCCTTGCGCTCGACGAGGCGGCCGATGAGACAAAGCAGGCGCAGCCGCGCGGCGGGCTGATGGCGATGGTCTCCATGCTGTCGAAGCCGGAGACCCAGCAGCAGCTTCGCCTTCCTGCTGTCCTTCGCCGAGAAGCTGCAGAAGCAGACGTCGCAGGGCTGACCACCACCCATTTGCTTTTGTCATCCGGATGGCGCGCCAGCGCCAGTCCGGGACCCATGCACACGGCCGTCACCCGTGGTGCCTAAGCCGCGACACTCGGTGTTCATAGGTCCCGGTCTTGCCGCTTCGCGGCAAACCGGGATGACAAATCGCAGAGTTTGAAGCGGACGCCCGCTCGCTCACCGCCCGTAGTAAAGCGTCACGGCGTGCTTGGCCTCGGCGAAGAAGAGCCAGCGCTCGGTCAGCATGCCCGGCGCCAGCGCAAGGACCGCGACGATCGCCGCTGCAACGCCGACGCCGGCCGGCGCGACGAGCGTGACCACGGTTGCCGACAAGCGGCACGGCGAAGGCCAGGAGATGCACCAGCCGCCGCAGCTTCGCCGCATGCTTGCGGGCGATGCGGTAGCCCATCTCCTTCAGCACGTAGTTCTCTTCCGTGTGCGGCCACTCGATCGAGCGGACGCTGCCGCTCTTCAGCCCCGTGGCGCTCGCCGCTGTCACCGGAGAAGCCATGGTGTCGTTGTGGCGCCAGGTGGCGGTCTTCCATCCCCAGCCGAGCGGCGAGCGCCAGCAGCGCGAAGATCGCCGGCAGCACGTGCATCTTCGCCGAAGAGGCGGAGCAGCGCGTTGAACAGCACCGCGCCGGTCATCATCGCGAAGATCAGGTAGCCGGGCGCCGTGAAGCGGCTGTGCCACTGCGCGATCGGTTTCAGCGAGGCGTAGATCATGCCGGTGGTGAAGACGGTGACGAGCGCCCCCACGGCGGCAAGCACGCCGGCGGCCGGGACGACCCCGCCGGTCTCGCCGAGAACGACCCAGCCAATGCCGAAGATCGCGGCCGGCAGATAGGTGAGCGTGGCCATCACGCCTTCGCGCGAAAGCCACGACGAGCGCCATTGCGACAGCGCCCGCCAGGCGCGCTCCGGATGGCCGAGATGCGCGGTGGAGGAGAGAAGCCCGGCGGTGATCAGGCCAAGCGCGACCGCGAGCCCGGCGAAGCCGAGCCAGCGGTCCGGCGCAATCGCGCCGAGCGCCACGGAGACGCCGAGAAGCGCCAGCAGGCCGTAGCCGGCGCCGGTGGCGGTGGTGAAGAAGACGACGGAGAAGGCAGGGTGCATCAGCGCGACAGCATCTTGTCGACCCAGACGAGGAAGCCGCCCTCGACGGCCGCCGGCTGCAGCGCCGGGGCGAGCGCGGCGGCCTTCTCGGCGCGGCTGCGCGGCGGCAGGTATTTGTTGGTCGGCCGGTAGCCCATCTCCGGCATCAGGTCGACGCCGCCGCGCTCCGCCGTGAGCTTCGACACGGCGGAGTTCGGATCGCCGAGGTCGCCGAAATGCCGCGCGCCGGTGGGGCAGGCGGCCACGCAGGCCGGCACGCGGTCGGCCTCGTCGAGGTTCTGGTTGTAGATGCGGTCGACGCAGAGCGTGCACTTCTTCATCACGCCGACTTCCGTGTCGAACTCGCGCGCGCCGTAGGGGCAGGCCCAGCTGCACAGCTTGCAGCCGATGCATTTGTCCTCGTCGACCAGCACGATGCCGTCGGAGCTGCGCTTGTAGGAGGCGCCGGTCGGGCAGACCGTCACGCAGGCGGGCTCCTCGCAGTGCAGGCAGGAGCGCGGGAAATGCACCGTGCGGCTGGCGCAACCGTTCCCGGCATTCGCCCGCTCGTCGGCGAAATATTCGTAGGTGTGGACGCGGTTGAACCAGACGCCGTCGGCGCCGGCCTCGTAGGGCTTCACGTCGGTGAGCGGCGCCATGTGGCCGCCGGTGTTCCATTCCTTGCAGTTCGTCACGCAGGCCTGGCAGCCGACGCAGGCATCGAGATCGATGACGAGGCCGAGCTTCTTCTCGGTCCTCTCCGGCAGGCTGGTCATCGGCGCGCCTCACGCCAGCGGCGGAACTGCGCGCCGAAGGACAAGACGTGCGGCGCGGGCGCCAGGTTCGGCGGGGTCTTGAGCGCGGGGAATTGCGGCTCGGTCGATGCCGGCTTCGGCGGCGGTGCATTTCCTCACGCGCACGCGGAGATCGAACCAGGCCGCCTGGCCGGTCACCGGGTCGGAGTTGGAGTAGCGCCGGCCGTCGGCGTCCGCCGGCAGGAACTCGCTGATCGCGTGGTTGAGCAGGAAGCCCTTCTCCGCCTCCGGTCGCGTTGCCCTTCAGCATCCAGGCGCCGCGGCGCTTGCCGATGGCGTTCCACGTCCACACCGTGTTCGGGTTGACGCCGTCGACCAGCCGCACCTGGCCCTTCACCTTGCCGTTCGGGCTTTCGATCCACGCCCAGTCGTCGTCCTCAAGCCCCAGCCGCGCGGCGGTCTCGCGATGGATGAAGAGGCGGTTCTGGCTGGTGATCTGCCTCAGCCAGGCGTTCTGCGAGCCCCACGAATGGTACATGTGCATGGGGCGCTGCGTGATGCGCGTGGAGGTCGAAGGCGGCGTTGTCGGTCATCGCTTCTTCGAACGGCGCGTACCAGATGGGCAGCGGATCGAAGTAGCGTCTCGAGCCGCCGGCGCTCGCTCTCCGGCGGCAGCACCGGCGCCATGCCCGCGCGCGGCGAGGCGGAAGCGCTGCAGCGGCTCCGAATAGAGCTGGAAGACGATCGGCTCGGGCTTCTCCAGGAAGCCCATCTCCACGGCGAATTCCAGATAGCCGCGATTGGCCATCTTGTAATAGCGCTGGTCGTCGGCGAGCTCGTGGTGCCAGAAGCCGCCATTGTCGATGTAGCGCTGCAGCTGGTTCGGATTGGGCGCGCCGCTTGCCGTAGCGACTTCGCCGTCCTCGCCGCGCCAGCCGGCGAGCGGGCCGATGTCCGGGCGCGCGCTCGTGGCTGACGATGTAGTCGGCGTAGTCGCGATATTTCGGCCGGCCGCTCTCGTCGACCATGCCGGGAAGCTTCAGCCGCGCGCCGAGATCGAGCAGCACCGACTGGAACGGCCGACGTCGCGGTCGGGCTCCACCACCGGCTGGCGGATGGCGTCGCCCGGGCCGTCGGCTTCGCTGATCGGCCGGTCGAGCAGGCTGATGCAGTCGTGCCGCTCCAGATAGGTCGTGTCCGGCAGCACCAGGTCGGCATAGGCGACCGTCTCGGAGAAATAGGCGTCGGAATAGATGATGAAGGGGATCTTGTAGTCGCCGTCCTCATCCTTGTCGGTGAGCATGGCGATGGTGCCCGCCGTGTTCATCGACGAGTTCCACGCCATGTTGGCCATGTACATGAACAGCGTGTCGATGCTGTAGGGATCGCCGCGCCAGGCGTTGGCGATCACCATGTGCATCAGGCCGTGGGCGGAAAGCGGCGCCTCCCAGGAGAAGGCCTTGTCGATGCGCACCGGGTCGCCGGCATCGTCGACGAGCAGGTCTTCCGGGCTCGTCACGAAGCCGAGCGGCGGGCCGTCAAGCGGCGTGTTCGGCCTGCCGCCGTCCTTGCCGGCGGGCTTGATGGCGGGCGGGATCGGCTTGGGGTAGGGCGCCTTGAAGCGGAAGCCGCCCGGCACTTCGACGGTGCCGAGCAGCACCTGCAGAAGATGCATGCGCGCGGCAGGTGTGGAAGCCGTTGGTATGGGCGGAGATGCCCCGCATGGCGTGCATGGCGACCGGCCGCCCGCGCATCGTCTCGTGGCGCCGGCCGGCCCAGTCGGTCCAGGCGACCGGCAGCTCGATCGCCTCCTCGAAGGCGACATGCGCCAGCTCCGCCGCGATCCGGCGGATGGTCGCGGCCGGCACGCCGCACCTGTCGGCAACCGCGTCGGGCGAATAGGCTTTGATCGAGATAGCGCTCGGCGATGAGCTGGAAGACCGGCGTGCAGCTGCGCCCCTCGGCGGTGAACCGGCCCGTCAGCGCCGGCGTCAGGCCGGCGGCGAGCGCGTCGGCAGCGCGCTCCGCCGTCTTGTCCCAGGCAAGCGGCCGGCCTTCCAGGTCGCGCAGGAAGAGACCGTCGTCGGCCGCGCCCGGCTCCTCGATCACCAGGACAGTGCGCGTTGGTGTAGCGGACGAGATAGTCCAGATCGACTTTCCCGGCCTTCAGCAGCTCGTGCACGATGGCGAGCACGAAGAGCCCGTCGGTGCCCGGGACGGATGCCGATCCATTCGTCGGCGATGGCGCCGTATCCGCGTGCGCGCCGGATTGACCGCGACCACCTTGGCGCCGCGCGCCTTGAGCTTGCCGAGGCCGATCTTGATCGGGTTGGAATCGTGGTCCTCGGCGACGCCGAACAGCATGAAATATTTGGCGAGGTCCCAGTCCGGCTCGCCGAACTCCCAGAACGACGCTGCCGATCGTGTAGAGGCCGGCCGCCGCCATGTTGACGGAGCAGAAGCCGCCATGGGCGGCGAAGTTCGGCGTGCCGAATTGCTGCGCCCACCAGCCGGTCAGCGATTGCGACTGGTCGCGTCCGGTGAAGAAGGCGAGCCGCTTGGGATCGGTGGCGCGAATCCTGCCGAGGCGCTCCGCGGCGATCGACAGCGCCTCCTCCCACTCGATCTCGCGGAAGTCGCCGGCGCCGCGCTCGCCGACGCGCAGGAGCGGCTTCCTCGAGCCGCGCCGGGCTGTAATGCTGCATGATCCCGGCGCTGCCCTTGCCGCAGATCACGCCGCGATTGACCGGATGGCGCGGGTTGCCCTGGATGTAGCGGATCTCGCCGCCGGCGAGGTGCACGTTGATGCCGCAGCGGCAGGCGCACATGTAGCAGGTGGTCTGCTTGATCTCGTCGGAGACGAGCGGCGATGTCTCGACGCCGTCCGCCTCGGCCGGCGCGTGCGTGTCGGCGAGCGGGCGCTGCGAGAGGGCGGTGTTCGCGCCCGCCGGGATTCGCTGCCTCATGTCGTTCTGGTCGTGCGGCTGCGGGTTCCGGGCTTTTCCGATTTAGGACCGGCACCGCGCATATAATGCTTCTCGGGGCGGTAGAGCGTGCCGCTGCGCGCCGGCGCCAGGCGCTCCACGGCCCTGGTCAAGGCACGGATCAGTTTGGCAAAGATCACCATATGCAATGACGCGGCCGCCGCCGCTTCTTCCGCTGATTCCGAGGGAGCGGAATTGTTGCCATGCAACATTCGATCGATCCAACAAATTGTTATTGTAGGATCAATCGATAATGAAGATTAATAGAAGGGCACGAGCCTGTGTCGGCCCAGGGCCCCGCGGGTCCGCGCGGGGTCGACGAGCAGCGGAAAAGGCGCCTCGCCTAAAGGCCCAGAAGCTTCCGCGCGTTCTCTTTGAGAATAAGCGGCCGGACTTCCTCGCGGATTTCGATCTTCTCGAAATCCGCGAGCCAGCGGTCGGGCGTGATGGCCGGCCAGTCGGAGCCGAACAGCATTTTGTGCTTCAGCAGCGTGTTGGCGTACTGCTTGAGGATCGGCGGGAAATATTTCGGCGACCAGCCGGAGAGGTCGATATAGACGTTGGGCTTGTGGGTCGCGACCGCCAGCGCCTCCTCCTGCCAGGGGAAGGAGGGGTGGGCGAGGATGATGCGCATCGCCGGGAAGTCGACGGCCACGTCGTCGAGATAGATCGGATTGGAATAGGCAAGCCGCATCCCCATGCCGCCTTCCATGCCGGCGCCCACGCCCGTCTGCCCTGTGTGGAAGAGGGCGATGGCGCCTGCCTCCGCGATCGCCTCGTAAAGCACGTAGGCGCTCCGGTCGTTGGGGTAGAAGCCCTGCATGGTCGGGTGGAACTTGAAGCCCCTGATGCCGAAGTCGCGGATCAGCCGGCGCGCCTCGCGCGCTCCGGCCTTGCCCTTGGCCGGGTCGATCGAGGCGAACGGGATCATGATGTCGGCGTTCTTGGCGGCGATCTCCGCCACTTCCTCGTTCTTGTAGCGGCGGAAGCCGGTCTCGCGCTCGGCGTCGACGGGGAAGATCACGCAGCCGATCTTGCGCTCGCGATAATAGGCGGCCGTCTCTTCCACCGTCGGCAGCATGCCCTTGGCGCCCGCCGGGTTCTTGAAGTACTTGGCCATGCCGGCCTGGAACTCGTTGTAGCCGTCGTCGCGATGGTCGCAGCAGGGCTCCTCCGCGTGCGTGTGGATGTCGATCGCGACAAGCTCGTCGATATTCATGCCGTCTCCTTATCGGGCGCCGGCCCCTCCTAACACGTCCGCGGAGGGCTGCGCACCGCGCCGATTGGCTGCACGATCGCCTGCGTCGGGCTTCTACGCCTTCCCGCCAAGCGCCGCGGCGGCGAAGGCGTCCCCCACGATCCGCGCGACCGGCCGGCCGGCCAGCGCAACCGGCATGATGAAGCCGATCGCCCTGAAGAGCGGCGGCTCCCCGAGCTCCAGCGTCCGCACGGACGGATTCTCCGCGGCGCTGGCCACGCTCGGCACGACCGAGATGCCGAAACCGTGGCTCACGAGGAGGCGGATCGCATCGACCGATTGAATCTCGGCTGTGGTGGTGGGCTCGATGTCCAGAGCCCTCAGGCGCTTCTCGATGAGCGGGGCCACCCAGGCGGCACGGTTGAAGCGGATATAGGGCTGGCTGGCGAAGAGCGTGGAGAGAGTCGACTCGCGCGTGTCCGCGGGCGCAATCACCACGATCTTCTGGCGGCTGATCTCGCGCCAGACATAGCCATGCGGCAGCTCGCTCGGCTGGTGGATGAGCGCCGCGTCCAGCTCGCCGCGCTCCACGGCTGCGGCGAGCTCGCCGGAAAGCGCCGAGGTGACGGTGACGGTCGGCGCCGCCGTGCCACGGTTGCGCAGGATTATCAGGGCCGAGGGAAGAAGGCTGGTGACGACGGTGGGGACGACGCCGATGCGCAGCACGTTTTGGGAGCGGTCGTCCGACAGCGCCTCGAGCATTCCGTCATATTCGGCGACGACCTTACGGGCGTGGGTCAGCACGGCGCGCCCCGCCTCCGTCAGCCGCGGCGGCCGGAACGAGCGGTCGAAAAGCGCAACGCCAAGGCGCTCCTCGAAGCTCGTGACCTGCATGCTGATGGCCGACTGCGTGAGGTTCAGCCGGTGGGCGGCCTCGGCGAAGGAGCCGTAGTCGGCGATCGCCTGCACGGCGCGGCACTGCCGGATAGACATAAGGCACCTAGTATCAAAATCGGTGAAGATAATACCAGCTTTTTCGACTTTCATGAATCGGCGTCTCGTTGATAGCATCAAAAAAATACAAATCAGGCCCGCCGCCATGGAGCGGGCGCACTAGGGAGGACGCACAATGTTGAACAGGTGGGCGATCGGCCTGATAGGCACAGGCTTTCTGGCGGCCGCGGTGACGCCGCTTGCCGCGGCGCAGCTTGAAAAGCCGGCGGGCTTCGGCGACCGGCCGCTGACCATGATCGTGCCGTATGGCGCCGGCGGCGGCTCCGATCAGCTGGCGCGCGCCATGGCCTCGGCCATGGAGGAGGTCGCCGGACTCAGCTTCCAGGTCGTGAACAAGCCCGGCGGCGGCGGCACGGCCGCTATCCCCGACTTCATGCTCGCACGCCCGGACGGCTACACGATCATGGAAGCCATCGACGACGCCGTCACCGCCTTCGCCGCGGGCGAGATCAGCGAGAACCCGGCGGAAGACTGGATTCCGATCTGCCTCACGCAGATCACCTTCAACCAGATCTACATCCGCGCCGACGAGGACCGCTTCACCGACTGGGCGAGCTTCGTCGCCTATGCCAAGGAGCATCCCGGCGAGGTCACGGTTGCCAACCTCGGCAAGGCCCAGTCGATGGAACGCATCACCATGACCCAGCTGGAGGACGCCACGGGTATCCAGGTGAAGCAGATCGCCTTCGACAAGCCGGCCGAACGCTACGGCGCGCTGCTCGGCGGCCATGTCGACGCGCTGTTCGAGCAGCCGGGCGACGTCCGCAACTTCATGGAAGCGGGGCAGATCAAGCCGATCCTCACCTTCCTCGACCAGCGGCCCGACCTCTTCGCCGACGTTCCCACGCATCGCGAGGTCGGTGCCGACTTCGTGCCGCTAACGCGGTTCCGCGGCTTCTATGTGAAGGCCGGAACGCCTGACGATCGCGTGGCGTTCCTCGAGGAGGCCTGCCATGCCGGCTTCGAGACCGAAGCCTATCAGAAGTTCAACCACGACAACTACATGGACGTCATCGACAGCTACCGCGACCGTGAAGGGGCCGTGGCGCTGATCGATGACGCCGCGAACACCTATCGCGCGATGTACAAGAAGCTCGGTCTATGACGACACACGCCGAGGTGCGTGTGGAGCGGCACGATCCCACGGACTCCGTGGGATCGCGGCCGCCGGGCGGCGCGGCGGTGCAATCGCGAGGCGCCGTCGACGTCATGGCGTTCCTCAGGCGTCACAGGAAGCCGCTGGGCGAGTGGCTGATCTGGGTGGCCATCGCCGCCTTCGCCTATTCGCAGACCCGCAATTTCGACAAGGTGATCCCCGACTATCCGATCGGCGCCACCGGCTGGCCGCGCGCCATCTGCTGGCTCATCTTCGCCGGCGCGACCGGACAGCTCCTCTCCAAGCTGCTGGTCGGCCCGGAGGCGGAAGCGGAGACCGAAACGGTCCGGCAGACGCAAGACGGGGCGCTCAAGACGGCGCAGCGCGTCGCGATCTTCCTGCTTCCCTTCGTCTATCTCTACGTGACCCCCAAGTTCGGGTTCTACGTCGCCACCCCGTTCTTCGTCGTGGCGCTCCTGCTGCTCCTCCAGGTCCGGTCCATTGTCGCGATCATCGGCGTGACGGCGGTGGTCTACGGCCTGATCCTTCTGATCTTCACGCGCCTCTTCTTCGTGGCGTTGCCGAACGGCAGTCTCGACGGGTTCTATGAGCTGAACAACGCGATCGTCCGCATCGCGCGCATCGGTATGTGAGCGGCACGATGGAAGCGTTTATCGGCGGCACGCTCGCCCTTTTCGGCAATCCTCACGCGGCACTGATCTTCGGGCTCGGCCTGTTCGGCGGCATGATCTTCGGTGCGGTGCCCGGCGTGAACATGCTGACGCTCGGCGCCGTGCTTCTGCCCTTCACCGCGACCATGGATGCCAGCGACGCGGTGATGATGTTCTCGGTGATCTACTGTGCCGGCGTCTTCGGCGGCGCGATCACCGCGATCCTGTTCAACATCCCCGGAGCGCCGGAGAACGCGCCGACCTGCTTCGACGGCTACCCGATGACCCAGAAGGGACAGGCGGGCAAGGCCATCGGCGCGGCGGTTACCTGCTCCGCGGTCGGGGGCCTCGCCTCCACGCTCCTCATGATGATGGCGACGGGGCTGATCGCCAGCTTCGCCATCCGCACCTTCGGGCCGCAGGAGATCTTTGCGCTGATCTTCTTCGGGCTGGCGGTCTCCGCATCGATCGGCGCGAAGACGCTCTGGAAAGGTTGGCTCTCGGTTCTCGCCGGTCTTCTGATCGCGACGATCGGGACCGATCCCGTGGGCGGCATCCCGCGCTTCAACGAAGGCTCGTTCTTCGGCCTGCACTTCAAGTCCTACTATCTGTCCGCGGGCATCGATTTCGTCCCGATGATCCTCGGCTTCTTTGCCGTGTCGGAGGTCTTCGCCCAGTCGATCGACATCGCCAGCGGCACGCGCCAGCGGCCCAAGGCGTCGCTGGATTTCCCGAGCTTCGCGGAATTCTGGCGCGTGCGGTTCACGCTGGTGCGGTCGATCCTGATCGGCTTCTTCGCCGGCGTGCTGCCCGGCATCGGAGCGACCCTCGCGGCCTTCCTTTCCTACAGCCAGGCGCAGCGCTGGTCGCGCAACCGGCACAAGTTCGGCACGGGCGAGCTGGAGGGCGTGGTCGCCTCCGAGACAGCGAACAACGCGGCCACGGGGGCGGCGATGATCCCGCTCCTGGCGCTCGGGCTTCCAGGCGGCGCGCTCACCGCCATGATCATGGGCATCTTCCAGATTCACGGCATGGAGCCGGGGCCGCTCATCTTCGTCAACTCCAGCGATCTGGTCTGGGTGACGTTCGCGGCGATGTTCTGGGCCAACCTCGCCATCTTTGGCCTCGGCTGGGTGCAGACGAAGACGGTGGTCCACATCCTGCGCGTTCCCTTCCGCTGGCTGGCGCCCGGCATCCTCATGCTCGCCATCGTGGGGGCCTTCGGGCTGCGCAACCTGATCATCGACGTCTGGGTGATGTTCCTGGCGGGCGTGCTGGGCTATTTCATCAAGACGACGGGCTATTCGCCGGCGGGCATCGTGCTGGGGCTGATCCTCGGCCAGCTCGGCGAGTCGGCCTTCGCCAAATCCATGCAATTCATGGACTTCAATCCGCTCGGCTTCCTCCATCGACCGATCGCAGCCGTGCTGCTTGTGCTCGGCGTGCTGGCCATCGTCACCAGCGTGATCGGCGAGCTGCGCGGCAAGGAAGTCCAGAAAGCACTGATCGACTGATGGAAGGCCGCCCGCGCGGCCTCGAACCAAAGACAACGGAGACTGAGATCGTGGCCACTGCATCACTTGCCGTTCCATTGGGACCCGATCCCGCGGAGTCGGTTGCCGAGCTGGTCGCGCGGGCGCGCGACGCCATGGAAGCCTACGAGAACCATGACCAGGCCCGCGTCGACGAAGCCGTGACGGCGCTCGCCTGGTCCATCTACAAGCCGGAGCACGCGCGCATGCTGGCGGAGCTGGCGGTGGAGGACACCGGGCTCGGCGACGTGGAATCGAAGGTCATCAAGAACACCCGCAAGACCTTCGGCACGCTGCGCGACTTGATACGAGCGAGGACCGTCGGGGTCATCGAAGAGCTGCCGGAGAAGGGCCTCGTCAAATACGGCAAGCCGGTCGGCGTGGTGGCCGCCGTCTGCCCCTCGACCAATCCTGCCGCGACGCCGGTGAACAAGGCGATGATGGCGCTGAAGGGCGGCAACGCCGTCATCATCGCGCCGTCGCCGTCGGGTGCCGCGACCACGGCGAAGACCGTCGACTTCATGCGTGCCGAGCTGAAGAAATGCGGCCACCCGGAGGACCTCGTACAGATCCTGCCCTCGCCCGTCTCCAAGGAGACGACAGAAGCGCTGATGAAGCAGGCCGACCTGGTGGTCGTCACCGGCAGCCAGAACAACGTGCAGCGCGCCATGCGCTCCGGCAAGGTGACGATCGGCGTGGGCGCCGGCAACGTGCCGGTCATCATCGACGATACGGCCGACCTCGACGATGCCGCCGAAAAGATCTGCGCCTCGAAGACCTTCGACAACGCCACCTCCTGCTCCTCGGAGAACGCCGTCGTGATCCTCGACGCGGTCTACGAGGACGCGCTGGCGGCGCTTCAGCGCGCCGGCGGCTGGCGCTGCAGCCCGGACGAGAAGCAGAAGATCGCCGCGACGCTCTGGGTCAACGGACAGCTCAACCGCAAGATCATTGCCCGCGACGCTGCGGTGAGCGCCGAGGTGATGGGGCTCCCCGAAGAAGCCAAGGCGGCGCGCTTCTTCATGGTCGAGGAGGACAGCGTCGGCGGGGCGCACGGCTTTGCCGACGAGAAGCTATCGCTGGTGCTCAGCGTCTATCGCGCCTCCGACTTCGCCGACGCCAAGCGCATCGTGAGCGCCATCCTCGAGGTGAAGGGCAAGGGCCATTCGGTGGGCATTCACACCGCCGACCTGTCGCATGCGCGCGACCTGGCGGAAGCCACCGACGTGGTGCGCGTCCTGGTCAACCAGGCGCACACCTTCGGCAATGGCGGCAGCTTCGACAATTGCCTGCCCTTCACGCTGTCGATGGGCTGCGGCACATGGGCCAACAACTCCATCTCGGAGAACCTGAACTACCGCCACTTCATCAACGTGACGCACCTGGTGACCACCATCGCGGAGGACAGGCCTTCGGAAGAGGCGCTCTTCGGCGCCTACTGGAAGAAATACGGCGCGTAGGGGTAGCGATGAATTTTGAGGAGCACGCGGCAAAGGCGCTGCTGCGGCGGGCGGGTATCGCCACGCCCGAAGGCATTCTGGTTCGAAGCCCGGAAGAGGCGCGCGCGGTTGCCGAGACGATCGGGCCCTGCGTCGTCAAGGCCCAGGCGCCGACCGGCAAGCGCGGCAAGGCGGGCGGCATCAAGCTCGCAGCGACCCCGGACGAAGCGGCCGAGCATGCCCGCGCCATCCTCGGCATGCGCATCGACGGATGGCCGATCGAGAGGCTGCTGGTGGAGGCGCAGGCGCCGATCGCGCGCGAGCTTTACGCCGCCGTGCTCGACGACACGGCGTCGCGAGGACCGCTGGTGCTTTTCTCCACCAGCGGCGGCATGGACGTGGAGGAGATCGCCGAGCGCGACGCCAATGCCATGCTCCGCATTCCGGTCGCGATCGGCGAGGGGCTGACGCGCGAAAAGGCGCGCGCCGCGCTCGACGGCCTCGACCTGGACGGCGCCGCAGACCGCATCGCCGAGGTGCTGGTCCAGCTCTACGAACTCTATCGCGATGTGGACGCGGAGCTGGTGGAGGTGAACCCGCTCGTGCTGACCACCGACGGCGAGGTGGTGGCGCTCGACTGCAAGCTCACCATCGACGACGCCGCGGCGCCGCGGCAGCAGGCGCTGGCGGCAGAGGCCGCGCCGGAGAAGATGACGCCGCTGGAGGCAGAGGCGGCGGCCGCCGGCCTGAAATACATCGAGCTCGGCGGCTCGGTGGGCGTGCTCGCCAACGGCGCCGGCCTGACCATGACCAGCATGGACGCCATCACGCATTTCGGCGGCGCGCCGGCGAATTTCCTCGAGATCGGCGGCGAAGCCTACACCAAGGCCGAGACGGCGCTGTCGATCCTGCTCAAGAACCCGAATGTCCGCAGTCTGCTGGTCAACTTCTGCGGCGCCTTCGCCCGCACAGACGTGATGGCGGAGGGCGTCTGCAAGGCCTGGAAGTCCCTGAACCCCGACGTGCCGGTCTTCTTCACCATCCACGGCACCGGCGAGGAAGAGGCCGTCGTGCTGGTAGAGCGCGAGCTCGGCATCAAGCCCTACGACCTGATGGACGACGCCGTGAAGGCCGCCGTCGCAGCGGCACGCGAGGCAGCGGCATGATCCTGAGAAAAGAGCATCGCATCCTCGTCCAGGGCATGACCGGCAAGCAGGGCACGTTCTGGACGCAGGCGATGATCGACTACGGGGCGACCGTCGTCGCTGGCGTCAATCCCAGGAAGGCGGGGACGGAGCATCTCGGCCGCCCGATCTTTGCCAGCGCCCGCGACGCGGCCTCCGCCGCCCCGTTCGACGTTGCGCTGATGTTCGTGCCGCCGATGGGCGCCAAGGCCGCCGCGATCGACGCCTCGGAGGCGGGCGCCAAGCTCATCGTCTGCCTGACCGAGCACATCCCGGCGCACGACGTCATGGAGATGCACGCCGCGGCGCGGGCGAGCGGCACGCGCATCGTCGGGCCGAATACCGCCGGCCTCGTCACGCCGGGCGAAACCTTCGCGGGCATCATGCCGGCCTTCAATCCGAAGGTCTTCCAGCCGGGGCGGGTAGGGGTCATCTCGCGCTCCGGCAGCCTCGGCACGCTTCTCTGCCTCAACCTCGTGCAGAGCGGCCACGGCATCTCCGCCTTCTACGGCGTCGGCGGCGATCCGATGATCGGCACCACGCCGCGCGAGGCGCTGGAGTTCCTCGATCAAGGATGCGGGCACCGATGCGGTCGTGCTATGCGGCGAGATCGGCGGCTCGGCCGAGGAGGAGGCCGCGGATTACGCGAAAGGCATGAAGAAGACCGTGGTGGCCTTCATCGCCGGACGCGCCTCGCCGCCGGGCAAGAAGATGGGGCATGCCGGCGCTATTGTGTCGGGCGGTCGTGGGGACTACGCGTCGAAGCGGCGGGCGCTGGAGGCGGCAGGCGTTGCCGTCGCAGACGTGCCGAGCCAGGCGCCGGCGCTTCTGAAGGCGGCATAGCACGTCCAGATATTCAGAGTTAGGAAAGGTTCGGTTCCCAATGAAAATGACGACGGAAGAGGCGTTCATCAAAGTCCTGCAGATGCACGGGATCACCGATGCATTCGGCATCATCGGGTCGGCCATGATGCCGATTTCCGATCTCTTCCCGAAGGCCGGCATCACGTTCTGGGACTGCGCGCACGAGTGCAACGCCGGTTACATGTGCGACGGCTATTCGCGCGCCACCGGCAAGATGGGCATGATCGTCGCGCAGAACGGGCCGGGCATCACCAACTTCGTCACCGCCGTGAAGACCGCCTACTGGAACCACACGCCGATGCTGCTGGTGACGCCGCAGGCCGCCAACAAGACCATCGGGCAGGGCGGCTTCCAGGAAATGGAGCAGATGGCGCTCTTCAAGGATTGCGTCTGCTACCAGGAGGAGGTCCGCGACGCGTCGCGCATGGCCGAGGTGCTGAACCGGGTGATCGAGAAGGCATGGCGCAGCTCGGCGCCGGCGCAGATCAACGTGCCGCGCGATCTGTGGACCCAGGTGATCGACATCGAGCTGCCGCAGATCATCCGCATCGAGCGGCCGGCCGGCGGACGCGAAGCGATCGCCGAGGCGGCCGCACTACTCTCCAAGGCCAAGTTCCCGGTCATCCTGGCGGGCGCCGGGGTGGTGCTGAGCGGCGCCATTGGCGCGACCAAGGAGCTGGCGGAGCGCCTGGCGGCGCCCGTCTGCTGCAACTACCAGCACAACGACGCCTTCCCCGGCAGCCACCCGCTCTCCGTCGGGCCGCTCGGCTACAACGGCTCGAAGGCGGCGATGGAGCTGATCGCCAAGGCCGACGTGGTGCTGGCGCTCGGCACGCGCCTCAATCCGTTCTCCACGCTCCCCGGCTACGGCATCGACTACTGGCCGAAGGACGCCAAGCTCATCCAGGTCGACATCAATGCCGACCGGATCGGGCTCACCAAGAAAGTGGCGGTGGGTATCCAGGGCGACGCGCGCCTGGTCGCCGAGCAGATCCAGGAGAAGCTCACGCTTCCCTCCGACGAGAGCCCCCGCCAGGCACGCCGCGACCTCGTCGCGGAGACGCGCTCGCGCTGGCTGCAGACGCTTTCCTCCATGGATCACGAGGACGACGATCCCGGCACGTCGTGGAACGAGCGTGCCCGCACCCGCGAGCCGGACCGCATGAGCTCGCGCATGGCATGGCGGGCGATCCAGCAGGCGCTGCCGCGCGAGGCGATCATCTCCAGCGACATCGGCAACAATTGCGCCATCGGCAATGCCTATCCGACCTTCGAAGAGGGGCGGAAATATCTGGCGCCGGGCCTCTTCGGGCCGTGCGGCTACGGCTTCCCGGCCATCGTTGGAGCGAAGATCGGTTGCCCCGACACGCCCGTCGTCGGCTTTGCAGGAGACGGCGCCTTCGGCATCTCCATGAACGAGATGAGCGCCATCGGACGCAAGGAATGGCCGGCGATCACCATGATCGTCTTCCGCAATTATCAATGGGGTGCTGAGAAGCGGAACACGACGCTGTGGTTCGAGGACAATTTCGTCGGCACCGAGCTCGACCCGGAACTGTCCTATGCCAGGATCGCCGATGCCTGCGGCATGAAGGGCGTCCGCGCCACCACCATGCAGCAGCTGACGGAGGCGCTCGACGCGGCGATCGAGGCGCAGAAGAAGGGCGAGACCACCTTCATTGAGGCCGTGCTCAACCAGGAGCTCGGCGAGCCTTTCCGCCGCGACGCCATGAAGAAGCCGGTGGTCGTTGCGGGCATCGACCCGGCGGACATGCAGCCTCAGCGGGGGGCATAAGAGACGGTGCTGTCACGCCATGGCGAGCGCGAGGCAGGCGGTGGCGACGATGTCGTCCACGCTGGCGCCGCGGGAAAGGTCGCACACCGGGTGGGCAAATCCCTGCAGCACCGGGCCGATCGCCTGCGCGCCGCCGAGGTGCTGCGCCAGCTTGTAGGCGATGTTGCCGGCGTCCAGGTCCGGAAAGATCAGGACGTTGGCGTTGCCTGCCACGGCGCTTTCCCGCTTCACCTTCTTGGCCGCGACGTCGGCGACGAGCGCCGCGTCGGCCTGCAACTCGCCCTCTACGGCAAGATCGGGCGCGCGCTCGCGCACAAGCGCGACGGCCTCTGCGACCTTGTCGGCATCGGCATGCCGGGCGCTTCCATGCGTGGAGAAGGAGAGCAGCGCCACCCGCGGCTCCTCGTCGAGAAGGCTGCGGGCGCTGTGGGCCGTGGCAATCGCGATGTCGGCCAGCTCGGCCGCGCTCGGCTGCACGTTGACGGCGCAGTCGGCGAAGATGAGCGCCCGTTCCGGCCATTGCATAAGGAAGAAGCTCGACGGCACCGCGATCCCCGGCGCCAGCCCGACGCTCATCAGCCCGGCCTCGATGACCCGGGCGGTCGGGCATGTCGCGCCGGCGACCATGGCTTGCGCATGTCCTGCGGCCACCATCGCTCCGGCGAAATAGAGCGGCTTGCGAAGCAGCCGCTCCGCCGTCGCCGGATTCATGCGTTGGCGCCTCTCGGCAAGCGTCGCGGCGAACGCGGCTCTCCGCTCATCGCTGGCGGGATCGACGACCGCGAGTCCGCCGGCATTTTGCGATGCCCCGATCAGGATCGGCGAAGCCAGCTCTTCGTCGGCCAGCCGTCGGGCGGCCGCCAGGACGCGCTCATCCTCTCCTTCCGGAAGGACGACAACGAGGTCGCGGCCCCTGATCGTCTGTTTGGCATTTTCTACAATGGACATTGTTTCACCGGTGCGGGGAAGCGACGCAGATATACTGCACATGTCCAAGATATGACAAGGAAAGAAGAGTAATGAGTGAGGCAGAAGCAGTCAAAATACATCGCGGCCTGAAAGGCGTGTATTTCGAGCGCTCGGGTGTCAGCTCGATCGACGGCAAGATCGGCGAGCTTCGGTATCGCGGCTATTCGATTCATGACCTCGCCAAGCATTCCACCTTCGAGGAGACGGCGTATCTGCTGCTGAATGGCGAGCTTCCCGACGGCCCTTCGCTCGAGCGATTCCGGCAGGAGCTTATCGCGGGGCGGCAGCTTCCCGGGCCGATCCTCGAGCATCATCGAGACCGTCAAGGAGGCACATCCGATGGACGTGCTCCGCACCGCGGTCTCGGCGCTTGCGGCCTTTGACCCCGACGCCGATGACGATGGCCCCGAGGCGGTCCGCCGCAAGGGCGTGCGCCTCACCTCGCAGGTGGCGATGATCGTGGCGGCGCACGAGGCGGTCCGCAACGGCCGCGATCCGGTGAAGCCCGACCCGGCGCTGTCGCATGCCGGCAATTTCCTGTGGATGCTGACCGGCAAGCGCCCGTCCGAAAGCGCCACGCGCCTGCTCGATACGGACCTTGTCCTGCACGCCGAGCACGGCTCGAACGCCTCCGCGTTCGCGGCGCGCGTGGTGATCGGCACCGACGCCGATCTGCACGCGGCGATGACGGCCGCGGTGGCGACGCTTTCCGGCCCCGCGCATGGCGGCGCGGCAGAGGACGTGATGCGCATGGCCGAAGAGATCGGCGAGCCGGAGCGGGCCGCCGACTATGTCAAAGCCAAGCGCAAGGCGGGCACGCCGATCACCGGGTTCGGCCATCGCGTCTACCGGACAGAGGATCCGCGCGCCCGCCACATGCGCGAGGGCGTCGGCGCGCTGGCGGCCGAGATGGGAGAGCCGAAATGGCTGGCGATCCTGGAAGCCGTCGTCAAGGCCATGTCGCCTTATGCCCGCTTCGGCGTGAACGTGAATGTCGATTTCTATTCCGGCGTCGGCTACCGCCTGCTGGGCATCGCCCCGGATCTCTTCGTGCCGGTCTTTGCCATGGGCCGCGTCCCCGGCTGGACGGTGCAGTGCCTGGAGCAGCAGGCCAACAACATCCTCATCCGGCCGCTGACGCTTTATGACGGCCCCGCGGCACGCGACTATGTCGCGATCGAAAAGCGGTGATCGGCCAAGAACGGCGCTCGAAGCGCCGCACGCGCGACGTCGTGCCACCGGAACCCTTGCACGGCCGTGACGGCCGAGCTGCGCCAGATGTAACATGCTGTGCAGCGCAAAGGACTATGCCCGCTTCGTTGAGGCGCTCGGCCGGTTTCGCTTGAAGAATGCGTAAGCGCGGCGGGTTGCCATTCTCGATGCGCTGAAACAAAAAGAGCATCGCCGCCACGGCGGCGGGGAGACAACGCCTGATGCCGCAGCCGGATGCGGGAGAGAGCTACGACTATATCGTCGTGGGCGCGGGGTCGGCAGGCTGCGTGCTGGCCAACCGCCTCTCCGCCGACCCGCGCAACCGGGTGCTGCTGCTTGAGGGCGGCGGCCGGGACAACTGGATCTGGTTCCACATTCCCGTCGGCTATCTCTTTGCCATCGGCAATCCGCGCGCCGACTGGCTTTTCAAGACCGCGCCGGAGCCGGGCCTGAACGGCCGCTCGCTGGCCTATCCGCGCGGCAAGGTGCTCGGCGGCTGTTCCGCCATCAACGCCATGGTCTACATGCGCGGCCAGGCGCGCGACTATGACGGCTGGCGCCAGATGGGCCTCACCGGCTGGGGCTGGGACGACGTTCTGCCGTACTTCCTCAAGCACGAGGATCACGCCGCTCCGCCCAACGAATTCCATCGCACGGGCGGCGAGTGGCGGGTCGAGCATCCCCGCATCCGCTGGGACATCCTCGACCGGTTGCGCGATGCGGCGGAAGAGGCTGGAATCCCCAAGATCGACGACTTCAACAGCGGCGACAACACCGGCTCATCCTATTTCCAGGTCAACCAGAAGCGCGGCCGCCGCTGGAGCGCGGCACGCGGCTTCCTCAAGCCGGCACTCGGCCGCCCGAACCTGCGGGTTGAGACGGATGCCTTGGTCGACCGCGTTGAAATCGCAGAGGGTCGGGCGGCCGCCGTGCACTACCGCAAGGGCAACCAGGCCTTTCGCGCCACGGCGCGCGGCGAGATCGTGCTCGCCGCAGGCGCCGTCGCTTCGCCGACGATCCTTGAGCGCTCCGGCATCGGCGACCCGGAGATTTTGAAGGCGCACGGCATCGCGCCCGTCGTCGCTTCGCCCGGCGTCGGCAGCAACCTGCAGGACCATCTGCAGATCCGCCCGATCTACAAGGTGAGCGGCATCCGCACGCTGAACGGCGACTACGCCAATCTCTTCCGCCGCGCCATGATGGGCGTCGACTACGCGATGCGCCGGCGCGGCCCGCTCACCATGGCACCCTCGCAGATGGGCGCCTTCGTGCGCTCCTCGCCCGAATACGAGACCGCCAACCTGGAGTTCCATTTCCAGCCGCTGTCGCTCGACAATTGGGGGGAGGGCCTCCACGCCTTTCAGGCCTTCACCGCGAGCGTGTGCAATCTGCGCCCGACGAGCCGCGGCTCGATCCATGTCTCGGGTCCGAACGCCACGGACGCGCCCGACATCCGTCCGAACTACCTGTCGACCGACGAGGACCGGCACATGGCCGTGGAATCGCTGCGCTGGGCGCGAAAGATCGTCTCGCAGCCGGCCATGCGGCCCTACAGGCCGGAGGAGCACAAGCCCGGCGCGCATGTGGCGTCGGACGAGGACATGCTGGTGGCGGCCGGCGATCTCGGCACCACCATCTTCCATCCGGTCGGAACGGCGCGCATGGGACCGGACGGCGACCGCAACGCCGTGCTCGACGAGCGGCTGAGAGTGCGCGGCGTCAAGAGCCTGCGCGTGATCGATGCCTCCGTCATGCCGGCAATCACCTCCGGCAACACCAACTCGCCGACCATCATGATCGCCGAAAAGGGGGCGGCGATGATGCTGGAGGACGGTCCCCAAGGCGCTTGAGGCGCAATCTAGGCGCTGCTGTCGTCATCCCCGTTCCGCCTGGGGACGACAAGCGCGTCGAGCACCCGCACGCCCTGTCCCTTTGCCAGAACCCTCACGGGGTTCACCTCGAGGCTTTCCAACTCGTCCCGGTAGGCCCATGCCACGCCGCAGAGCGAGACGATCAGATCGACCAGCGCGTCGCGGTCGGCGGGTTCCGCTCCGCGCGCCCCTTTCAGCAGCGCGTCGAGACGCGTGCCTCGCGATCATTCGCATCGCTTCGGCCCGCCCGACCGGCAGCACGGCGACCGCCACGTCCGACATCAGCTCGACCAGCGCGCCGCCGAGGCCCACCGTGACGGTCAGGCCGAACGTTGCGTCGCGGTTGATCCCGACGACCGCCTCGATACCGGGCGGGCACATGGCGGAGACGGCGACGCCCTCGATGCGCTCCTGCGGGGCCTCCCGCGAAACCGAAGCGACGATCGCCTCGTAGGCCTCCGCCGCGGCCTCGGAAGTGGGAATGTCGAGGCGGACGCCGCCGACATCGCTCTTATGTGCCAGGTCGGGGCTGACGATCTTCATCGCGACCGGCGGGCCAAGCTCCCCGGCCGCCGCCGCGGCGTCCGCGGCGGAATGCACGACCCGTTCTTCGGGCACCGCGATGCCGTGATCGGCGAGGAACGCTTTCGCCCGGCTTTCGCTCCAGTGCGTCTCCTGCCGCAACATCTCGCGCCATTCGGGCCGAAGCCCGATCGCCTCATGCAGGCCGTCTTCGGTCGGAGTGGGGAGGGGACGGAAGAACGCGCTCAGCGCTCGCATCCCGCTCTCGGTTCCCGACAGGACCAGCAGTGAATCTTCCTCGAGCGCATCGGCGAGCGAGGGGTGAAGCCCGGCGGCAAGGTTGCTCATCAGCACGATCGGCTTGCCGGCGCCGGCCGCTTCCGATGCGATCGCCGCGCAGAAATCCCGGTATTCGTCGACGCCGCCGGCATCCAGGCCAGCGGGGATGTCCTGCACTGCAACGACTGCGCCCACGGCCGGATCGGCCACAAGCGCCTGCAGGACTTCGCGATAGATCGCCGGCTGGGCGAACACGATGCCGGTGATGTCGAGCGGGTTCTGCGGCGTTGCGAAGGGAGGAAGGCACGCCCTGAGCCGGGCAGTCGTCGCCTCGCCGAGCGCCGGAAGGCACAGGCCGGCCCTTTCGGCATGGTCGCCCGCATAGGCCATGGCGCCGCCGCTTACCCCGACGAGCGCAACGCCGCCCGCAGCGGGGGAAGGAAAGCGTGACAGCAGGGATGCGACGGCGATGGCCTCGTCCAGCGTGTTCACTTCCACGACGCCGGTTTCGCGAAAGAAAGCCGCGTAGGCTGCGCCGTTGCCCGCCATCGCACCGGTATGGGCGGCGCTTGCCGCAGCGCCCGCCTGCGACCGCCCGACACGCAATGCGATGACGCGCTTGCCGGCGCGGTGCATGGCACGGACGGCAGCGCGGAATTGGCCCGGATCGGATATCCGCTCCAGCACAAGCAGCGCGACGCGGGTCTCCGCATGCCCGGCGAGGAACGCCAGGTAATCGTGCATGTCGGTCGCCGCGCCGTTGCCGGCCGACACCGCGAAGCTCACTCCGAGCCGCCCGGAATGAACGAGCGCGATACCGAGCGCGCCCGAGTGCGAGACCACGGCGACGTGTCCCCGCACGCGTCGGCGCGATGCGCGAGCTGTAGAGCGACAGCCCGGTGGCCGGATTGAAGAGGCCGAGGCAGTTCGGTCCGCACACCGCCATGCCGTAATATTCGGCGATCTCCTTCAGCCGCGTCTGGCGCTGCCGTCCTTCCGCGCCTGTTTCCGCAAAGCCGCTGGCAAGCACCACCGCGGCGCGGATGTCCAGCGAGCCGGCTTCTTCGAGCACCTCGCAGACCTTGGCGGCCGGAATCCCGATGACCACGACGTCGGGTTTTGAGGGGAGTGCGGAAAGGCTCGAGTAGGCCTTGAGGCCGAATATCGTCTCGTTGCTCGGATGGACCGGAAAAACCGGCCCGGCAAAGTCTTGCGCGATGAGATTGCGCAGCACGAAGCCGGCCGACGCCCCGGGCCGTTCCGAAGCGCCGACGACGGCGACCGATTTCGCCTGCATCAGCGCCTGCATGGCGGCGGGCGGCGTCTCCGGCCGGCCGGGCATGTCAGTCGAGGTCTTTGAACGGCGCGTCGCGAACGGCGAGATATTCCTTCAGGCTCATCTTGGCGAGCTTGGCCATCCATTCGCGGCCGGCCCTGGTCGTGTGCAGCGCCGCCATCGCCTCGATGTTGTAGACGAAGGAATTCTCCAGGCCCGCCAGCATCTGCTGCTGATTGATCGAGGCTTTGGCATAGCGGATGGCGGGGGTCGGCATGCGGGCAAGCTTGCGGACAAGCTTCAGCGATTCCGCCTCCAGCCGATCGGCCTGCACCACCTTGTTGACGAGGTGCATGCGCAGCGCTTCCTCCGCGTCCACCAGGTCGCCCGTGTACATCAGGTAGCGCACATCTCGCGTGGCCATCAGCCACGGCATCATCAAGGTCGGCGGCCCGGAATTGTGGCGCACTTCCGGCTCGCCGAACCTCGCGTCATGCGCGGCGATCGCCAGGTCGCAGCACATCATCAGCTCCAGCGCGCCGGCGAGTGCGTAGCCTTGCACCGCCGCGACCGTGGGAATGGGTGCGTGGTAGAGCTCGAGCCAGGCCTCGGAGTTCTCGCTCATGTCCTCGCGCCAGAAATCGATGTCCACGTCGAAATCGCCCCCGCCCAGATCGTAGCCGGACGAGAAGGAGCGCCCGGCGCCTTTGATCAGCAGCGCGTTGATCTCCGGGTCGGCGGCGCATTCCTTCACGGCTGCGACGATCTCGCGAATGACCGTCTTGTCCATCGCGTTCAGCCGCTCCGGGCGGTTGAGCGTGAGCGTGGCGAAGCGGTCCTTGTCGTCGCGCTCCAACAGGATCGATTCATAGCTCATGGCTTGCTCCAGTCATTCTTCGGCGGCGGCGTGGGCCACGGCTATCTGCGCGGCGACGGCCGCGTTGTTCAGCACCAGCGCGATGTTCGCCTTGAGGCTCTTTCCAGACGTCAGCTCGTTGATGCGGGCGAGCAGGAAGGGGGTGATCGCGTTGCCGGTGATGCCCTGAGCTTCGGCGTCGGCAATCGCCCCGGCGATGATGCGGTCGAGGGTCTTCGACGCCAGCCCGTCCTTCTCGGGAATGGGGTTGGCGATCAGGATGCCCGTCCCCGAGCCGAGGCGTTCGTGCAGCGCGATGTGCTTGGCGATGTCTTCCACCGCGTCGAAGCGATGGCTGATCGGGCAACCGCTCGTGCGCGTGAAGAAAGCCGGAAAGGCGTCGGTTCCGTACCCGATCACCGGCACGCGCTGGGTCTCGAGATATTCCAGCGTTTTCGGAATATCGAGGATGGACTTGACCCCCGCGCAGACCACCGCCACCGGCGTCGAGGCAAGCTCGGTCAGATCGCCGGAAATGTCGAAGGTGTTTTCCGCTCCACGGTGGACGCCGCCGACGCCACCGGTGGCAAACAGCCGGATGCCGGCGAGCCATGCCGTCCGCATCGTCGCCGATACGGTGGTGCCCGCAATTCCCTTGCGCAGCATCACCGCCGCGAGGTCCTGGCTGGCGGCTTTGACCACGGTGCGGTCGCTCGAGAGCCTTTCGAGCATCGCGGCGTCCAGCCCGGCATGGAGCACACCGTCGATGACGGCGACGGTGGCCGGCGTCGCACCGTTCTCCCGCACCGTCCGTTCGACTGCTTGGGCCATCTCCAGATTGTCGGGATGCGGCATGCCGTGGGAGATGATCGTCGACTCCAGCGCCACGACGGGCGCGCCTTCTGACAAAGCGTCGGCGACTTCTTCGCTCAGCACGGGGCGAATGAGATCGGTCATGGGATTACGCATTCTTGGTCAGCTTGCGCCGTTCTAACGCTTCCGACAGGAATTTCATCGACAGCTCGGGATGCACGCTGGCGTTCGTTTCCGTGGTCAGCGCCGAGAGCAGGACGCCGGAAGCGACGGCTTCGGTGATGCTCTCGTTCTGGACAAGGCCGGTAATCGTCGCGGCGATCATCGCATCGCCGGCCCCGGTCACGTCGATCGGATTGGCGGGGACGGCAGGGACCGCGATCACGCCATCGGAGGTGCCGAGCACGGCACCTTCCGCCCCGCGCGTCAGCACGACCTGCTGCGCGCCGCGCGCCAGAAGAAGCCGAACCGCCTCTTCGACCGCTGCCGACTGGTCGAGATAGGCGCACGCCTCGTCCAGATTGGTGAACAGCAGATCGACATGGGAAAGATCGTCCGGCAGCCGCTTGGCCTTCGGCTCCGAAACGGTGTCGAGGGCAAGCCGGAAGCGGGCGTTGGGTCGTCTCGTCACCAGCGTCGAGATCACCTCACGGCTGAGGTTGCATTCCGCAAAGACCCACGACGACGACGATAGGAAGGACCACGCCTTTTCAAGATGGCTCGGCAGGAAGTGGTCGAGGATGTCCATGTCGGCGATGCCGACAAGCAGTTCGCTGTCGGGGCCGATGACGGCCGTATATTCCGCTGTGGGCCTGACCGGGTCGACGACGGTCTGCGCCATGTCGACCCCGAGATTGCGCATGTAGGACAGCAGCGCGCGCCCGTTGGCGTCCTCGCCGACGATCGTGACGAGGGTCGTGCTCACGCCCAGGCGCGCCAAGTTTTCCGCCACGTTGCGGCCGACGCCCCCGAATCCGCGGGAGCTTTGGGCGGGATTGGATGTCCCCAGGATGATGGGCTGGCTGCTGTGATAGCTGCGGTCGACCGTGGCGCCGCCGATGCATACGACGCCCTGGGCGGTGGGCAGGATGTAGCCGCGCCCGACGAGATAGCCCTTCTGGATGAGCTGCGAGACATGCACCGCGACGGTGGATCGCGCCAGGCCCAATGCCGCGGCGATTTCCTTCTGGCCAATAAACGGGTTGGCGACGATCAGGTCGAGAACGGCCTGTTCCTGTGCGCCAAGGTCTTGGCTGGGCATCGCGGCTCCTTTCCGGACCACGCCTCATACAACAAAAGTTGCTATTGTAAACACAAGTTGTTCGATGTAGCTTTCAAAAGATCAGACATTTTGCCTGCCGCTTGGCGGGCACCGAGAACAAGGTGCTGGCTGATGAACGCGAACGCTCCCGCGCCACAGGATCCTGGGGCGAACGAGGCAGAGCTGCCGATCATCGATATCGGGCCTTTCATCAGGGACGAGCACGCAGCCGCGGCCGTGACCGGCGCGGTGGAGGCGGCCTGCCGCGAGACCGGGTTCTTTCTGGTGGTCGGGCACGATGTTTCTGCCGAAAAGACCATGCGCCTTTACAATCTGGCCCGCAGCTTCTTCGACGAGCCGGAGGATCGCAAACGGTCCCTCCTTGAGACCGAGAAGCGGGTAGGGGGGCTGGACTTCTCGCCGATCGCCGAGGAGGCGCTGAGCGCCACGCTCGGAATCAGCACGCCCGGCGACATCAAGCAAAGCCTCAATTACGGCCCCCGGCTTCTCGGGCGCCAATGGCCCTCCGAGCCGGCAGGCCTGGCGGAGGCCTTCGGCGATTATTTTGCCGAGATGGAGCGGCTGGCGCACACGCTGCGGCGGATTTTCTGTCGCGCCATCGGTCTCCCGGAGGATTTTTTCGAGCCGAGCTTCGTCGACCATCTCTCCGCGCTGCGCGTCATCGACTATCCCGCGCAGGACGCCGATCCGCTCCCCGGCCAGCTGCGCGCGGGAACGCATACCGATTACGGCTTCATGACGATCCTGCGCTCGGAAGCCTCCTCCGGCGGCCTGCAGGTGCAGGCGCGCGACGGCCGGTGGCTCGATGCGCCTTCCATCGACGGGGCGTACGTCATCAATATCGGCGACGCGTTCATGCGCTGGACCAACGATACGTGGGTCTCCACGCCGCACAGGGTCGCCAATCCTCCCCGGGAGGGGCGTGGCAGCTCGCGCCGCCAGTCCATCCCGTTCTTCCTGAACCCGAGCAAGGACACGCTCATCGAATGCCTCCCGCAGTTTCGCGGAGGCGGCGTCGCGCCGAAATACGAGCCCATCACCTATGGCGAGTACATCGAGCTCAAGACGAGCCAGGCCTTTGGCAGCAAGTAACCTTCAGCGCCTGCCGGGCGCCCGGGTGCCCCTTGGGGGCGGGGTCGACCCTCATTCCAGAAAGGAGAACTGACATGACAGTACTCAATCGGCGGCAAACATTGGCGGGCATGGGCGCCATCGCCACCGCAAGCATGTTCGGCTCCCGCGCCTTTGCTCAGGACAAGACGCTGGTCGTCCCGACGCTCGGCGGCGTGTGGGAGCAGTTCTGGCGCAGCACGATCGCGCCGGCCTTCACCAAGGCAACCGGCGTCGAGGTGACGCTCGACGTGGGCAACGGACGTGTCTGGGGCGCCAACATGCGTGCCGCGGGCGTCGACAATCCGCCTTACTCGGTGGTCGTCACCAACGAGGTCTTCGCCGCACCGCTGCGCAAGGAAGGCTTCTTCGAAAAGCTCGATCTGTCGAAGATCCCCAACTACGCGGACCTCTATCCGATGGCCACCAGGACGGACGGCTGGGGCGCCATCGCCGCCGTGTCGCCGATCGGCATCGGCTACCGCACCGACCTGGTGAAGACGCCGCCGAAGGCTTGGAAGGATCTGTGGAGCAATCCGGAGTTCCAGGGCAAGATCGGCCTCTACAATTTCGCCAACAGCGCCGGCAAGATGGAGCTGCTGCTCGCCTCGACCATCTTCGGCAAGGACCAGTATGACGTCGACGCCGGCTTCGAGGCGCTCCACAAGCTCGGGCAGGTCATCCAGGTCGACTTCAACCTCTCGACGGCCCTTTCGGCGGGCGAGATCATCGTCGCGCCGTTCGATTTCGGCGAGATCGCGCGTCTCAAGAACCAGGGCCTTGCGGTCGACTATGTGATCCCCGAGGAAGGGATCATCATGTTCGATCAGACCATCAACATCCTGAAGAACGGCCCGAACAAGGACCTGGCATATGAGTATGCCAACTTCATCCTGTCGCCGGAGATCCAGGAACTCATGATGAGCCAGTTCTTCACCTCGCCGACCAACAGCAAGGTCAAGGTTCCCGAAGACCTGAAATACGACGTGCCGATCTCCGGCCCGGCCATGGACAAGATCTTTGTCTGGGATTGGGATTTCGTCAACGAGCACCAGGACGAGTTTGCGGAGCGCTGGGCGCGCACTGTAGGCTAGTCCCCGAGCATGATGGGGGGAGCAGCCCGGGATGGCTGCTCCCTTTCCGTTGCCAAGCCGCCGGAGCCCCGCCGCCCATGACAGAAGTCCTGGTCAAAGGCCTGACGAAGCGGTTCGGCGAAACGCTTGCCGTCAACAGCATCTCGCTGACCATCAGCGACGGCGAGTTCGTCTCGCTTCTGGGGCCGTCCGGCTGCGGCAAGACCACCACCTTGCGCATGATCGCCGGCTTCGAGGAGGTGACGAGCGGCACCATCGCCTTCGACGGGCAGGACGTGGTCAGCGTGCCCGCGGAAAAGCGCGACATCGGCATGGTGTTCCAGAACTATGCGCTTTTCCCCCATATGACGGTGGCCGAGAATCTTGCCTTCGGCCTCGAGATGCGGCGCATCGGGCGCGCCGAGATCGCGCGGCGCACCGCCGAAGTGCTCGACATGGTGCAGCTTACCGGCCTGGCGGATCGATATCCCCGCCAGCTCTCCGGCGGCCAGCAGCAGCGCGTCGCCCTAGCCCGCGCCCTGGTGATCGAGCCGCGCATCCTGCTGCTCGACGAGCCGCTCGCCAACCTGGACGCCAAGCTGCGCGACGAGATGCGGGTGTTCATCCGCGCGCTGCAGAAGAGAGTGGGCATCACCACCGTCTACGTCACCCACGACCAGGCGGAAGCGCTGACCATGTCCGACAGGATCGTTGTGATGTTCGGCGGCGAGATCGCCCAGATCGCCGAGCCGGACGTCATCTACCGCCGGCCGGCGAGCAAGCGGGTGGCGTCGTTCGTGGGGCAGGTCAACCTGCTCGACGGCAAGGTGGCGAACACGTCCGGCGACCGTGCCACCGTCGATCTCGGCTTTACGTCGGTGGACATCGAAGATGCCGGCGCGCTCGAGCCGGGCCGTCCCGTCACGCTGGCGGTCCGGCCGGAAGACGTCGAAATGCATCCGGTCGGGTCCACGGACAAGGCCGGATGGCACGGCGAGATCACCAGCACGACCTATTCAGGCAGCCTGATGGACTATGTCGTCGCGTTGCCCGGCGGCACGTCGCTCTCCGTTCAGAGTTTCGCCCGCGACCGCCTGAAGACGGGCGACAAGGTTACGCTCAGCGCGATGCCCGACGGCTTCTGGCTTGTGGGAGACGATGCGTGAGCACCCGCATGGGCAAGCGCATGTCGTTTCTGCTCATCGCCCCGGCGCTCATCATGATCGTCGTCTTCCTGGTCATTCCGTACATCAACATCGTCGTCATGAGCTTCCGCCCGCCGGCGCAAGGCACGCCTTACGGCGAAGGGTTCGGATTGGAGAACTACCGGCATTTCTTCCGCGATTCCTTCTACGCCCTGCAGCTGGCGAACACGCTCTGGATCGGCGTGGTCACGACCGCCGTCTGCCTGCTGCTCGGCTATCCGCTCGCCTGGCAGATGGCGCGCGGGAGCAGCACCTGGCGCGGCATCTCCTACGGCATCGTCCTGACGCCGCTGCTGGTCGGCATCGTCATCCGCAGCTACGGCTGGACCATCATTCTCGGCAATAACGGCATCATCAACCGCACGCTCGCCGGCTGGGGGCTGATCGATGGCCCGCTGCCGCTGATGTATAGCGGGCTCGGCATCATCATCGCGCTCTCGCACGTCCTGCTGCCGTTCATGGTTCTGCCGATCTCAAGCGCCATTCAGAGCATCGATCCCGATCTCGAGACCGCGGCGAAGTCCCTGGGTGCCTCCCGGTCCACCATTTTTCGCCGCATCACGCTGCCGCTCTCCATGCCCGGCCTGCAGGCGGGGTGCATTCTCGTCTTCGTGCTTGCGATCAGCGCCTACGTCACGCCGGCGCTGATCGGCGGCCTGCGGGTCAAGACCGTGGCGGTGAGCGTGGTCAACGCCCTCATCGACACGTTCCAATGGCCCTTCGGGTCTGCGTTGGCGCTGATGCTTTCCATCGTCGGCGGGCTCTGCGTGCTGGTCTTCGCGCGCCTCACGCGGATGAAATGGAGCGCGGCCCATGAGTAGGTGGCTCAAGGGCTATTGCCTGCTGGTCTATGTCTTTCTGCTCGCGCCGATCGCAGTGGTGGTGATCGCGTCTTTGAACAGCGGCAACTTCCTCACCTTCCCACCCGAAGGCATCTCACTGCGCTGGTATGTCGTGTTCCTGCACAACGAGGTCTTCCTGCGGGCCATCCGGACGTCGCTGTGGATCGCCGCGATGACGACCGTGATATCCGGTGCGATCGGAACTGCGGCGGCGATCTACTATGTGCAGTTCGCCGGGCGCTGGCGGCACGTGGTCCATATCGGAATGCTGCTGCCCCTGCTGCTGCCGGAAGTCCTGACGGCGATCGCGCTGTTGTTCTTCGTCTATGCGATCGGCATCGGCACGCGCACCATGGTCGGCATGATTGCCGGGCACGTGCTGATCACCTTGCCTTTCGTGTTCATCAACGTATCGGCGGCGCTGGAAGGTTACGACACGGCATGGGACATGGCGGCACGCAGCCTCGGCGCCGGCCGCTTCACGCGTTTCCGCCGCATCACGCTGCCGCTCATCAAGTCCGGCGTCATCGGCGGCTGCATGTTCGCTTTCATCATCTCGTTCGATCTCTTCACGATCTCGTTCATGCTGAAGGGCGTGGGCATGTCGACGCTGCCCATCCAGCTCTACGATTACCTGCGCACCAATTTCACGCCGGAAGCCGCGGCCGTCTCCTCCATCAGCGTCATCTTCACGATGATCGTGGTGATCTTCACCGAGAAGGTTCTGGGCCTCCGCATCCACCGCTTCTAGAGCGGCTTGTCGTCACTGGCGCGGGCATATCAGGAGGCGAGCGCCATCTCCCGGGCCTCTTCGAACCGCCGCAGCAGGTCCTTCTGCTTCGCCATCGTGCGTTCCGCCGCAGCCTGTTTGATGTAGCCGTAGCCGCGGATCTCCTGCGGCAGCGCCGCGATCTCCGTCGCAAGCCCATGGTTGCCGGCCGACAGCTCGGCGCACAGGCGCTCGACGAGATGAAAGTAATCCGCGATGAGCTGCCGCTCCATGCGCCGTTCCGCCGTGTAGCCGAACAGGTCGAACGGCGAGCCGCGCAGTCGCCGGCCAGCCGCCAGCAATCGGAAAAGGGGCACGATCCAGCGGCCGAAGGCCATCTTCTTGGGATGCCCCGTGCGGGGATCGGTGCGCGCCAGAAGGGGCGGCGCCAGATGGTAGCGCAGCTTGGCATCGCCCTCGAATGTCGCTGCGAGCCTGGCCTTGAACGAAGGATCGAGCTGCAGGCGAGCCACTTCGTATTCGTCCTTGTAGGCCATCAGCTTGAAAGCGCTGGCCGCGACGGCCGCCGCGAAGCCGGCATCCGGCCTGCCGATGCGACGCTCGGCGTCCTCGGCCTGACGCACCAGCGCCAGGAATTTTTCGGCGTAGGTGCGGTCCTGATAGGCGGTCAGGAACGCCGCGTAGCGGGCGCGCTTGTCCTGCGCGGTTGCCGGCGTCTGCGGCGCGAGGCCCGCCGCCGCAACGACCTTGTCGGGATCGGCCGCCATCAGACGCCCCCAGCGCAGGGCATCGAGGTTGGCCTTCACGGCCACGCCGTTCAGCTCGATGGCCTTTTCAAGCGCCGCGAGGCTCACCGGGATCAGCCCCAGCTGGAAGGCATGGCCGAGCAGGAACATGTTGCCCGCAATGGCGTCGCCGAGCAGGGCCGTCGCCAGCTCGGTCGCCTCGACGAAACGGGCGTTCCGGCCGAGCGCGCGCTCGATGGCGCGCATGACGCTCTCCTTGCGGAAATCGGCGAGCGGGTTCTTCACGAACGACGCTGTGGGCGCGAGGTGGCTGTTGGCCACCATGCGCGTGCGCTCCCGATGCGTGGTCGCCAACGCCGCCGGGCTGGCCGCCACCACGACATCGAAGCCGAGGACCAGATCCGACCCGCCGGTGGGGATGCGCGCGGAGACATCGTGCACGGGCGCTTCGGACAGGCGCAGATGCGTCATCACCGCACCGTTCTTCTGCGCCAGGCCGAGCTGGTCGAGCTGCAGCACCCCGCGGCCGTCCAGATGCGCCGCCTGGGCGATGATCGCACCGACGGTGATTACGCCCGTGCCGCCGATGCCGGTCAGCAGCAGATTGTAGGTGCCGTCGATCCTTCGGCGCCGGCGGCTCGGCGAGCGCCGCGAAGAGCTCCTCGTCGGCTGCGACGGCCTTGCCACGCCGAAGCGCGCCGCCGGTGACGGTGACGAAGCTCGGGCAGAAGCCTTTCACGCAGGAGAGATCGCCGTTGCAGCTCGACTGGTTGATCCGCCGCTTCGTGCCGAATTCCGTCTCCACCGGCTCCACGGAGATGCAGTTGGAGACCACCGAGCAGTCGCCGCAGCCCTCGCAGACCAGCTCGTTGATGAAAGCGCGCGTCTCCACCTTGGGGAAGGCGCCCTTCTTGCGGCGACGGCGCTTCTCCGCGGCGCAGACCTGGTCGAACACGATGACGCTGATGCCTTCGACCTCGCGCAGCTCGCGCTGCACCGCGTCCATCTCGTCGCGGTGGCTGACGCTGACGCCGGCCGGCATGCGGCCCCGCCAGCGCTCGGGCTCCTCCGCCACCACGGCAACGCGAGCGACGCGCTCCGCCAGCACCTGCTCGACGATGGCGGGGACGGAGAGGGGCCCGTCATGCACCTGGCCGCCGGTCAGAGCGACGGCGTCGTTGTAGAGGATCTTGTAAGTGGCGTTGGCGCCCGAGGCGACGGCGGCGCGGATGGCGAGCAGGCCGGAATGGAAATAGGTGCCGTCACCCATGTTGACGAAGATGTGCTTCTCGTCGGTGAAGGGCGCCATGCCGGTCCACGCCACGCCTTCGCCGCCCATCTGCGTGAAGGTGCTTGTCCGGCGCTCCGGCAGGCCGATCACCATCATGTGGCAGCCGATGCCCGTGCTGGCGCGGCTGCCTTCCGGCAGTCGCGTCGAGATGGAGTGGGGGCAGCCGGAGCAGAAATACGCCTCGCGCTCCATGGGCGGCGGTCCGTCTTGTGGCGCTGCCTGCGTCATGGCGGCGGCGCGCTCGTGCAGCGCTTCGTCCGCCGGATCGATGAAATCGGCCAGGGCGTTGGCGACCATGCCCGGATCGATCTCGCCCCATTCGGGCAGGAGCGACCGGCCGTCGGCATCGCGCTTGCCGATCACCTTTGGACGCGCGCTTTCCGGCGCGTCGAAGAGCAGGGCCTTGATCTGGTCCTCGATGATTCCGCGCTTCTCCTCCACCACGAGCACGCGCTCCAGCCCTTTCGCGAAGGACGCGATCCCCTCCGGCTCGAGCGGCCACACGAGCCCCACCTTGTAGACGCGCAGGCCGAGCGCCTCGGCGCGCTGCTCGTCGATGCCCAGTCCTTCGAGCGCCGCCATCAGATCGAGCCACGCCTTGCCCGACGCCACGATGCCGAGCCGCGCCTTCGCGCTGTCATAGCGGATCGCGTCGAAGCGGTTGGCCCGCGCGAACGCCTGGACGCGCGCCAGCTTGTGCTCAAGCAGCCGCCGCTCCATGGCGCGCGGCGCATCGGGCCAGCGCAAGGCGACGTCCGTGTCCTGGTCGAAGTCGGGGACCACGATCGCGGGCTTCGCCGGATCGAGATCGAAGCTGGCGGTCGATTCCACGATGTCGGTCACGCACTTGAAGCCGACCCAGAGGCCGGCATAGCGGCTCATGGCCCAGCCCATCAGCCCGAAATCGAGGAAATCGCCAAGCCCGCCGGGGCTCAGCACCGGCACCATGGCCGAGATGAGGTTCTGCTCGCTCTGATGCGGCACGGTTGACGAGACGGCGCCGTGGTCGTCGCCGGCCAGAAGCAGCACGCCGCCGGTCGGCGAGGTGCCGGCGGCATTGGCATGGCGCACCGCGTCGAGCGAGCGGTCGAGCCCCGGGCCCTTGCCGTACCACATGGAAAACACGCCGTCATAGCGCGCGCCCTCGAACAGGCCGAGCTGCTGCGTCCCCCACACGGCGGTGGCGGCGAGGTCCTCGTTGATGCCGGGGTGGAAGACGACGTGGCTGTCGCCGAGATGCCGCTTGGCGCGCTCGAATTCGTGGTCGAGGCCGGCCAGCGGAGAGCCGCGATAGCCCGACACGTAGCCGGCCGTGTTGAGGCCGGCGGCAAGGTCGCGCTGGCGCTGCAGCATGGTCAGGCGGACCAGCGCCTGGTTGCCGGTCAGCAGAACCCGGCCACGCGTCTTCGTGTAGCGCTCCTCGAGCGAGACGGATGAGAAATCAGGCGGTGCCGGCATGTCTTGTCGAAGCTCCGGCATGGTCCTCCGCGGCGGGCGCGATGTCGATGACGCGGCCGGGATTGAGGATGTTGTTCGGGTCGAGCGTGCGCTTCAGCAGGCGCATCAGCGCGATTTCGGCGTCGCTGCGGCAAAGCTGGAGATAGGGCTTCTTCTCCAGCCCGATGCCGTGCTCCGCGGCGATCGTGCCGCCCGCCGTGGCGACCTGCGCATAGACGATGTCCGACGCTTTGGCCGGAGTCTTCGTCTCGACGATGAAGTGAAGATTGCCGTCGCCCAGGTGCCCGAAGACATGGACGCGGGCGTTGGGCTCTTGCCGGGCAAGCTCCGCGCGGGCGGCGCTGACGAACGTCTCCATGTGGGCGAGCGGAATGCCGACATCGAAACCGTAGCAATCGGTCTTGCCCAGGATGAGCTCCGCGCAGCCCTCCCGCACACGCCACAGGCGCGCATATTCGGCCTCGGATCGGGACAGCACGGCATCCAGGGCGATACCGCGCCCGATCGACTCCGTCAGGGTCGCCTCGACGGCTTCGCTGAGATCGGCGCCGCGCGTCCATTGGCAATCGATCAAGGCATAAAGAGGAGAGCCGGCGGGCAGCGGGACGCTGCCTTCGCCATGCAGCCCGGCGGCGATCACGCCGTCGTATACGTCGCCCCAGATGATCTCGAAGGCCGACAGGCCGGTGCCGAGCGCGGCGCCGACGACACGCAGCAGCTCCAGCGCGGAGGCGAGATCGGGTAGGGCGACCAGCACAGCCAGTCCCGAGGCGGGGCGCTCATGCAGGCGCAGGCAGGCCTTCGTCACGACGCCCAGCGTGCCCTCGCTTCCGATGAAGAGCTGCTTCAGGTCGTAGCCGGCGTTGTCTTTCGCCAGGCCCCGCATCGAGGAGACGATCGTCCCATCGGCCAGCACCGCTTCGAGCCCCAGAACCTGCGCGCGGCACATGCCGTAGCGGATCACCCGGCTGCCGCCGGCATTGGTGGCGATGTTGCCGCCGATCGTGCAGGAGCCTCTTGCGCCGAGATCGAGGCCCAGCCGGTAGCCCGCGTCGTCGGCCGCTTGCTGCACGGATTGCAGGATCGCGCCGGCCTCGGCCACGACCGTCCCCGCAACCGTATCGACCCGAGAAACGCGGCTCATGCGCTCCAGGCTCAGGCCGATCTCGCCTGGCTGCACCTGGTTGCCGCCGTTGAAGCCGGTGCCCCCGCCGATCACCGCGACCGGCTGGCGATGGCGGTTGCAGGCGTCGAGCATGGCGGAGACGTCTTCGGTGGATCGCGGCCGCAGCGTTATGAGCGGGGCTGCGCCGCCCGGTGCGGCTGCGCTCAGCCGGATGCCGTTTGGGTCGGTGAGCCCTCTCAGCGTCTCCAGAAGGTCGCGACCCGTGGTCATCGGTGCCGGCGCTGCTCCTACCGCCATTCCAGGACCGCACGGCCACGCAGTTTCTGGTCCAGCATCCTGACCGCGAGATCGTCCACGTCCGCGAAGGCGTTCAGCGTGACCATCCGGGCAAGCGCGTCGGCGGGCAGCTTGTCGGCCAGCAGCGTCCAGGCCCGCTCCCGGCGCGCGCGCGGCGCCATCACGGAATCGATCCCCAGGAGCGCAACGTTGCGCAGGATGAACGGCGCCACGGTCGTCGGCAGGCTCATCGAGCTGGCCAGTCCAGATGCCGCGACCGCGCCGCCATAGCGAATCGAGGGAAGCACGTTGGCCAGCACCTTGCCGCCGGCAACGTCGACCGCGGCGGCCCACATCTCCTTGCCGAGCGGACGCGGCTCGCCCTCGAGGTTCTTGCGGTCGAAGATTTCGGCGGCGCCGAGTTCCTGAAGGTAGCTCGACTGCTCGGGCCGGCCCGTCACGGCGACGACCTCGAAGCCGAGCGCATGGAGCAGCGCGACGGCGAAGCCGCCCACGCCGCCCGTCGCTCCTGTCACGAGAACCGGCCCCGCATCCGGCTCGATACCGAAATCACGCAGCGCGAGGACTGAAAGGGCAGCCGTCAGGCCCGCCGTGCCGATGCCTGCTGCATCGCTCAAGGAAAGGCCGGCCGGAAGCGGCAGCGCCCAGTCCGGATCGAGGCGCGCCATCTCGGCGTAGCCGCCCATGCTGGTTTCGCCCAGGCCCCAGCCGGTGGCGACAACCTCCGTCCCTGGGGCGAACCGGCCGCTCGCATCGGAGACGACCCGGCCCGACATGTCGATCCCGGGGATCATCGGAAACTTGCGGAATATGGGCGAGCGCCCCGTCAGCGCGAGCGCGTCTTTATAATTGAGAGCCGAGTGGGCGACCGCCACCGTGACCGGCAGGTCCGGAAGGCTGCCCTCGGCGATATCCGCCCAGCCACCGGGCACGTCCTTCGATTGCTGAATCCATGCGCGCACAGCGTGTTTCCTTTTTGCGTCTCTTGGCTTGGGGCGGTGTCAGAAGTCTGCGGACCGCATTTTGACATTTATCAAAAGGTAAGACAATTTCATATTTGCTTGGCTTGCCGGCTCCTGGTCCGGTCGTTAGCCTTCGCGACAAGCTGGAGAATCGCCCGTTGAGAAGAGGCTCGCAAATTCCCTCGAAGATTGAGTTCGGCGAGGTCAGGGTCGAGACGCTGCCGACACAGATCGCCCGGCGTATACGGGAATCGATCTTGGACGGGCGCCTGACCGTCAACGAGAGATTGCCGAGAGAGGGCGAGCTTGCCGAGCGCTTCGGGGTGTCCCGTCCCACCGTCCGGGAGGCGCTGAAGCGGCTGGCCGCGCAGAAGCTCGTCCGCTCGCGGCGCGGCGTGGCGGGAGGGAATTTCGTCAACACGCCGAGCCTGATGGAGGCGCGTGAGGACCTCGCGGTGGTGACCACGCTGCTGGTCGGCATGGGCGAGTTCTCGCTCGCGCAGATCACCGAGACGCGCCTGTCGCTCGAATGCCTGTGCGCCGAGCTGGCCGCCATCCACCGGAGCGACGAGCATCTCGGCCGCATGGGGGAGGAGATTGCGCTTCAACGGAACGAGGCGCTCACCGACGAGGAGTTCTGCGCCTCCGACGTCCGCTTTCACGGCACGATGGCTGATGCCTCCGGCAACGCCATGCTGCGGTTCATCATGGCCTCCGTCATCGAGGCGCTGCAGCCGGTCTCCAACCTGGTCGTTTTCCGCCAGCGGGAGCGTGGCGTCATCGTCGACCAGCATTCCCGCATCCTGCAATGCCTGGAGCAGCGCAACAGCGCCGGCGCCAAGGACATCCTGCGTGAGCAGTCCGAATATCTGCAGGCCCGCTTCGCCGAAGCACAGGCGGTGATCAGCGAGAGACAGGCGCGCCTGTCATAAGGTCCGAGTGCCCGATCACAACAGATCGAAGCCTGGGCGAGGCCCAGCCGCCGGCACAACAAACGTCTACGCTAGCCACCTGAGGGCGGACGTATGGACCGGCGCATCCCACAGCCGCGCCGATTCCTCATCCAGACGTGAGACGGTGATGGAGCAGCCGGCCATATCGAGCGAGGTCACGTAGCTTCCCACCAGCGAGCGGGCCACCGTCAGGCCGGCCTTTTCGGCGATCGCCCGTGCGGCATTGTACATGAGGTAAAGCTCCATCGCCGGCGTGCCGCCGAATCCGTTGACGAACAGCAGCACTTCGCCGGTCTTCACGCCAAGGTCGCCGAGCACCGCAGACATCATTTCGTCGGCGATGGCGTCTGCCTGCTGCAGCTTCACGCGGCGGCGTCCCGGCTCGCCATGAATCCCGACCCCCATCTCCATCTCGTCGTCGCCGATCTCGAAGGTCGGCTTGCCAGCGGCCGGCACGGTGCAGCTCGTCAGCGCCACGCCCATGGAGCGTGTCGCCGCGTTGACCTTTTCACCGAGCGCCTGCAGTTCTTTCAGGCCCATTCCCTCTTCGGCGGCCGCGCCGACGATCTTCTCCACGATCAGCGTGCCGGCCACGCCGCGCCGGCCGGTCGTGTAGGTCGAATCCTCCACGGCCACGTCGTCATTGGTCTTCACCGTCGCGACGTCGACCCCGAGCTCCGCCAGCATCTCGGCGGCCATCTCGAAGTTCATCACGTCTCCCTCGTAGTTCTTGACGATGAAGAGCACGCCGCCGCCGCTCTCCACCGCCTGGGCCGCCTCGATCATCTGGTCGGGGGTGGGGGAGGTGAAGACCTGGCCCGGGCAGGCCGCGTCGAGCATGCCGAGGCCGACGAAGCCCGCGTGCAGCGGCTCGTGGCCCGAGCCCCCGCCGGAAATGAGCGCGGCCTTTCCGGGCTTCAGATCGCGCCGGCGCACGAATTTCTTCTCGTCTCCGAGCACGAGGATGTCCGCATGCGCTGCCGCGAAGCCGTCGAGGCTTTCGGTCAGCACATTCTCCACTTGGTTGATGAGCTTCTTCACGAGCGATCCTCCCTGTCGCCGACCACGCCGCGCTAGTCGGTCGATTTGCCCACCAGACGGGCCAGTTTTTCCACAAAGTCGCCGATCAGCGTGTCGAGCTGCTTGTTCTTTCCCGGAGAGCCGAGATCGGGAAGATAGACGACGTGCGCGCGCATGCGCGTCGCGTCGTGCGGCGTCGCGCGCCTCTCCGGATGCGCCGCCCGGTAAGCGGCAAGGAAGCTCTCGCGTTCGGCCGCCGAGAAGTGGCAGATCTCGAGGATGAGATCGACATGGCGAGCCGGGATCGGCGTGTCGTAGGCCGGGCTGGTGATCTGCGTGACAAAGCTGCGGTTCTTGCCGAGCGCGGTCGCGATGCGCTGCCGCGTCCCGGACGGCCGCGCCTCCAGCACCTGTTGCAGGATGGCCTTGTAGCCGGCGATACCGGACCCGCCGTTCTGCCGGTCCGTCTTGTCATTCATCGAGCCTCACCTCGGCGATTGCCGCCTTCACCGCGCCGAGCGTGGCCGGCGCAACGGAGAGCGTGCGCAGGCCGGCCTTGAGGAGCTGCGGCACCAGCGCCGGGTCGCCGCCCGCATCGCCGCAGAGGCTGACCTCGATGCCGGAGCGCGCGCCGAACCGTGCGACATTCTCGATGAGCTGCATGACGGCCGGATTGCGGACGTCGCAGAGATCCGCGACGTGGTGGCTGTCGCGCGCGGCCGCCGTCACATATTGGGTGAGGTCGTTGGAGCCGATGGAGAAGAACTCGGCCGCCGCGAAGCGCTCCGGCACGATCGCGGCCGCCGGAACCTCGACCATGATGCCGAGGAGAGGGCGGCTCACCGGCGTTCCCCGCTCGGCGATCTCCGTCAGCGCCGCGTCGAACAGGCGGCGCGCCGCGTCGATCTCTTCCGGGACCGTCACCATCGGCAGCATGACCTTGAGATCGCCGTGCACGGCGGCGCGGGCAAGCGCGCGAAGCTGCACGCCGAATACCTCCGGCCGCGTCAGCGAAAGGCGGATGCCGCGGAGACCCAGGAACGGGTTTTGCTCATCCACCGTCAGGCCTTCGACGGGCTTGTCGCCCCCGGCATCGACCGTGCGGATCGTCACCGGCCGCCCGGCCGCCCATGCGAGCACCTTGGCGTAGGCGCGGTACTGCGTCTCCTCGTCGGGCAGCGTGTCGCCGGTGAAAAGGAACTCGGTGCGCATCAGCCCGACGCCGTCGCAGGTCTCGACGTCGATCTGGTCCACCTCCTCGGGCCGCGCCACGTTGACCATCACGCGGATGCGCGTGCCGTCGCGCGTGGCGGCGTCGGCGTGCAGATACTGGTCGGCGCGCTGCGCGGCTTCGGCGATCTCGGCGCGTCGCACATGGAGGGCAGCGCGGTCGGACGCGCTGGGGCTCAGCATGACGGCGCCGGTCGCGCCGTCGACGATCGCTTCGCCGTGTCCGTCGCAGGCGATCGGGCCGAGGCCGACGACCATCGGCACGCCGCGCGAGCGGGCGAGCATGGCGACATGGCTCGTCGGGCTGCCGTTGAAGAGCACGATGCCGCCGCCGGCCGACCAGTTGGTCTCCAGGAAGCGGCTCGGCGTCAGCTCCCCGCCCATCAGGATGGCGCCCGGCGGCGGCGTCTTGATCTCGGCGCCGGAGAGATTGCGCAGCACGCGATCGCGCACGTCCGTCAAGTCGGCGGCACGGGCGCGGAAATATTCATCGTCGGCGGCTTCATAGATGGTGATCTGCTCGGCCATCGCGGCAAGCCATGCCGATTCGGCGCCGCCGCCGGCATCGATCTGGCCGAGCGCGGGGGCCAGCAGCTCGTCGTCGGCGAGCATCGCCGCCTGGAACTCCAGAATGCCGGCTGCCTCCTGTCCGCTTCCGCCATCAAGCCGGTGATCTGCTCGATCGCCCGCGCCACCGCCGCCTGCAACGCATCGCGCTCCGCCTCCGCGCTTTGCGACGAAGCGCGGTGCGCGAGCTCGGCGTCCAGGCGGAAGAGCGGGCCGCCGGCAATGCCCGGCGACGCCGGGCGCCCGTGCAGCTCAACCCGATCCGGCATGCGCTGTGTCTCCTCGCAGCGCGGCCGGGTCGTCCTCGAAGTCGCCCTCCACCAGCGCCACGAGCGCGCCGATGGCGCGCTCCGCATCGGCGCCCTCGGCACGGAAATGCAGACACCGTGTCCTTCGGCGCCTTGGTCGCCATCACCCGGACGATGCTCTTGGCGTCGATCCAAGGCCCTTCGCCGGTCATGGCAAGCTCGATGTGCGACTCGAACGTCTTGGCGAGCTTCGTCAGCTTCACCGAAGGCCGGGCATGCAGACCCACCTCGTGCGTCATCAGAACGGAGCCCGTCGTGACCTTGCCGGACATGCGCAATCCTTCACCTCAGGCCGGAGACAGCTCTTCGGCCGTGCTCTTTACCACCGCGAGCGGCGCGCCGCCCGACGCTTCCGTCGCCGCAATCACCGCGCCCTCCACGATGGGCGCGTTGCAGATCGCCACCTTGCCGGCCGCGCTCCGCCGGCAGCATCTCGATCGCCATCTCGCTGTTCGTCTCCGCCCCGCCGAGATCGACGAGCACCGCGACGCCGGCATCCGACCAGGCGCGGTCGATCGCGGCCATGATCGCCTCCACGCTGGTGCCGAGCCCGCCGTCGCCGTTGCCGCCGCAATAGGCGACGGCGACCTCGTCGCCGACCATCTGCCGCACCATGTCGGCCGTGCCCTCGGCGACGAGCGGCGAGTGCGACACGATGACGATTCCGACATTGCTCATGAGCCCGCCCCAAGTGCCGAAGCCGCCGCCTCGACGATCAATGCGCTGGACCGCGCGCCGGGGTCCATATGCCCGATGGAGCGCTCACCAAGAAAGGAGGCGCGGCCACGTGTCGCCAGCATGGGGACCGTCGCCTCCGCCGCCTCCTGCGCCCGGCGCACGATTTCGGCGATATCCGCACCGCCCGCAACCGCCTCCTGCACCGGAACCAGCACGTCGAGCATGGTCTTCTGGCCGGCGTCGGACTTGCCGCGCGCCTTGACCGCCGCGATCGCCGCCGCCAGCGCCTGCGGCAAAGGCCGCCTGGTCGGCCGTCGTCGGGCAGCGACTTGCCGAGCGTCATGAAAAGCGTGCCGTAGAGCGGCCCGGAAGCGCCGCCGACCTTCATGACCAGTTGCATGCCGCCCGCTTTCAGCGCTTCGGGGAGCGGCATGGCGGCGAGCTTGTCGAGATCGCCGAGCACCGCCTCGAAGCCGCGCTTCATGTTCGCGCCGTGGTCGCCGTCGCCGATCGCCTGGTCGAGCGCGGTCAGCTCGTCGGCATGCGCGATGACGGCGCTCGCCACCGTTTCGATCAGTTGCCGGCGCTGCGCTTCGTCAAGCGTCATGACGCCGTTCCAATTCTGTTGCCGGACTGGTCGAAATAAAGCGGGTCGACCAGCTCCACCGTCACCGCGTCGCCGGAGCGGAGCTCCGTATGCGCTTCGACGAGCGTGGTGAGCTTGTGCTCGCCGACGCTCACATGCAGGTGGCTCTGGTCGCCGAGATGCTCCACCCAGTCGACCGTGGCGTGGCTCTTGCCGTTGGTCGCCTTGGCGATGCGGAAATGCTCGGTGCGGGCGCCGATGGTCCGCGCCGCGCTCGGCGCGCCGCCGTCGGGCAGCAGCCCGGTCGGGATGAGGTTGATGCGCGGCTGGCCGAGCCGAGCGGCGACATAGACGCTGGCGGCGTCTCGTAGATCTCGCGCGGCGTGCCGATCTGGATGAGCCGGCCCCGATCGAGGATGCCGATGCGGTTCGCCATGGTCATCGCCTCGATCTGGTCGTGCGTGACGTAGAAGATGGTGGCGCCGAGGTCCTGCTGGATGTGCTTCAGCTCGAGCCTGAGATCGGCGCGCAGCTTGGCGTCGAGCGAGGAGAGGGGCTCGTCCATCAGATAGACGGACGGACGGCGCACCAGCGCGCGGCCGATGGCGACGCGCTGCATCTCGCCGCCCGGAAAGCGCCGTGGCGCGGTTCTTGAGCTTGGAGGCGATGCCGAGCACGCCGGCGACCGCCTCGATGCGCTTGGCGATCTCCGCCTCGGGCACGCGGCGCGCCGGGGAGCGCAGCGGGAAGGCGAGGTTGTCGTAGACGGAAAGATGCGGATAGAGCGAATATTGCTGGAAGACGAAGGTGACGTCGCGCACCGCCGGGTCGGCCCGCGTCACGTCGCGGCCGTCGATGGAGATCGAGCCCTTCTCGGGCGCTTCGAGACCGGCGATGAGCCGCAGCGTCGTCGTCTTGCCGGCGCCGGTCGGTCCCAGCAGCACGACGAGCTCGCCGTCGGCGATGGTGAGGCTCAAATCCGCCACGGCCAGCGTCTGGCCGAAGCGCTTGCTGACGCCGGAGAGCGCGATCTCAGCCATCGGCGCCTCCCTGGCCGAGCGCGGTTGCGATCGCCCGCCCGCTCGCCTTTTCGAACAGCGACAGCCGCTCGCCGCGGAACGCGAGCCCCACGGTCTCGCCGTTCGTCACCTGCTGCGACGCCGGCAGCCGCGCCTTCAGCGGGCCGTGCTCGGTGGAGAGCGTCACGATCTGCGTCGTCCCGAGATATTCCGCGCCGAACACCTTGGCCTTGAGCGGCGAGGCATCGTCGAAGCGGACATGCTCCGGCCGGATGCCGAGCGCCAGCTCCGTCTCCGCCAGGTCCTCGCGCACCTCCGGCACGGCGACCGTTGCGCCGTTGACGCGGAGCGAATTCGCGCCTCTGCTGAGCCCCGACCGCACGGGCAGGAAATTCATCGGCGGCGAGCCGATGAAGTCGGCGACGAACATGGAGGCCGGCCGGTCGTAGATCTCCTGCGGGGTCGCGAACTGCTCGATGATGCCGCGGTTCATCACGGCGATCTTGTCGGCCATGGCCATGGCCTCGAGCTGGTCGTGCGTGACGTAGACGGTGGTCGCGCCGATGCGGTTGTGCAGCTCGCGCAGCTCGCGGACCATCAGGTCGCGGAACTCCGCGTCGAGCGTCCCGAGCGGCTCGTCCATCAGGAACACCTTGGGCCGGCGCACGATGGCGCGGCCGAGCGCCACGCGCTGGCGGTCGCCGCCGGCGAGGCCGGAGATCGGCCGGTTGAGCAGATGGTCGATTCTCAGAAGCTTCGCCGCCTCCTCCACGCGCTGTTTGATCTCGGCGCGCGGCATGCCCTGGCTCACCAGCGGGAAGGCGATGTTCTTGCGCACGTTCATGTGCGGGTAGAGCGCGAAGAGCTGGAACACGAAGGCGATGTCGCGATGGGCGGCGCGCTTGAAGGTCACGTCCTCGCCGTCGAGCAGGATGGCGCCGGAAGACGGCAGCTCCAGCCCGGCGATCATCCGGAGCGTCGTCGTCTTGCCGCAGCCGGAGGGGCCGAGCATGACGAAGAACTCGCCGTCTTCCACAGTCAGCGTGGAATCGGCGACGGCGACGAAATCGCCGAACTGCTTCCTGAGATGCTCGACCCGGATCTGTGCCATGGCCTAGTCCGGGAAGTGGCTGACGATGACGAACATGACCGTGCCCGCCAGGATTGTCGCGAAGGAGTAGGTGTAAAGCGGCAGCGCCAGCGGCTGCATCAGCATGACGACGCCGGCCGCGATGAGGATCGTGGCGAGCCCTTCCCACGGACCGCGGCGGAAGAAGCGCGCCGCCGGGTGGACGCGGTACTGGGCGAGCGGCTCCTCGCTCATGGTCGCGTGCGCCGGCTCCGGCAAGGTAGGCTCCACGCGCTCTTCCGCATCGTCGAGCGTTGCCTCGCGGGAGTAGGGGCTCTCGTGATGATGCGTGGTCATTTGCGCACCGCTCCGAAGGTGATGCCGCGCAGCAGATGCTTCCTGAGCAGGATGGTGAACACGCAGATCGGAATCAGGAACAGCGTGGTGGCGGCCGCCACCGCCGGCCAGTCCTGCCCGCCTTCGCCGATGATGAAGGGGATGAAGGGCGGCATGGTCTGCGCGTCGCCGGAGGTGAGGAGCACCGCGAAGGCGTATTCGTTCCAGGCGAAGATCAGGCAGAAGATCGCGGTCGCGGCGATGCCGGTCGTGGCCTGCGGCAGCACCACCTTGATGAAAGACTGGAGGCGCGAATAGCCGTCGATCATCGCGGCTTCTTCGTATTCGCGCGGGATCTCGTCGATGAAGCCCTTCAGCAGCCACACGGCGAGCGAGACGTTCACCGCGGTGTAGAGCAGGATCATGCCGAGCTTGGAATCGGTCAGCCCCACCTCGCGGTACATGAGATAGATGGGGATCGCCACCGCGATGGGCGGCATCATGCGCGTCGACAGGATGAAGAAGAGAAGATCGTCCTTGAGCGGCACGCGGAAGCGGGAGAAGCCGTAGGCGGCGAGCACGCCGAGGAACACCGCCAGGAAGGTCGAGCCGAAGGCGATGATGATGGAGTTGGTGAAGCGCTCCACCACGTTGGAGGGCCCGGCGATCACCATGTTCCGCGAGCGCACGAGCTTGTCGTACCAGGCGGTCGCCGGCGGCAGGGTCGCCATATATTCCGGCGTCTGCCGGGTGCGCGTCGTGAAGAGGTTCACGTAGCCTTCGAGCGACGGGCTGAAGATCACCTTGGGCGGATAGGCGATGGAATCGGGCGGCGTCTTGAAGCTGGTCGCGACGATCCACAGGAGCGGGACCATCGTGACGACGGCATAGAGGATGACCAGCGCGCCGGAGACGAGCTTCGCCCGCGGCGTCGGCCCCACGACCGAATGGGCGGAGGTGGCGGCTGCCGCGCTCATCGCTGCTTCACCCGGTTGAGCGCCTTCACATAGATGTTCGCCAGGCCGAACACGGTGACGAACAGGATGATGGCGAAGGCGGAGGAATAGCCGGTCTTCCAGCTCTCGAAAGCCTCACGCTTCAGCGTGATGGAGGCAAGCTCGGTGAGCGAGCCCGGGCCGCCGCCGGTCAGCAGGTTGACCATGTCGAACATCTTGAAGTTCTCGATGCCGCGGAAGAGCACCGCCAGCATGATGAACGGCAGCGACAACGGCACCGTGATCGACCAGAACTGCCGCCATCCGGAAGCGCGGTCGACCTCCGCCGCCTCGTAGATGTCGTTGGGGATGGAGCGCAGCCCCGCGAGGCAGATCAGCATCACGTAGGGCGTCCACATCCAGACGTCGACGATGATGATGGCCCACGGCGCAAGGTGAACGTTGCCGAGCATCTCGAACGACCACGGATCGATGCCGGAGAAGAACGAGACGGCGTAATTGAAGAGCCCGATCTGCGGCTGGTAGAGGAACTTCCAGAAATTTCCCACCACAGCAGGCGACAGCATCATCGGGATGAGGATCACCGTCGTCCAGAAGGCGTGGCCGCGGAAGCGGCGATCGATGAGATAGGCGAGCGCGAAGCCGATCAGGGTCTCCAGCACGATCGTCCAGAACACGAAATGCGCCGTGACCTGCATGGCGTGCCACACGTCGGTGTCGCTCAGGATGCGCTCGTAGTACCGGAGCCCGATATACTTCACCTCGGCGTTCGGGCGGTTGGCGCGGTAGTTCGTGAACGACAGGTAGATCGTCCACAGAAGCGGGAAGATGTTGATGGCGAGCAGCAGCACGATGGTCGGCGCAATGAACAGCCACGCGAGCGTCCGGTCGGACAAGGTGCGGATGGAGCGCGCCATCCCGACCGGCGTTCCCACCGCTATGCGCTCGACCAAAGCCGCTTTGACTGAGGAATCGCTCATTTCCCCTGGCATCCTGCCGATCGTTCTTCTTGGAAGGAAGCCCCTCCCCGGGAGGTGGGGAGGGGCCAGTCGGTCGTCGTTCCTACATCTTGCCTTCGTCTTCGAAGACCTGAGTCCAGTCCTGCACAAGCTGGTCGAGCGCTTCCTGCGCCGTGCCCTGGTCGGCGACGACGTAGTCGTGCACGCGCTTCTGCATGGCCTGGAGAAGCTCCGCGTAGGCCGGGTCAGCCCAGAAATCCTTCACGATCGCCATGGAGTCGAGGAAGGTCTGCGCGTAGGGCTGGCTTGAGGCGAAGCCCGGATCGTTGAGCACGGCGTTGGAGCACGAATAGCCGCCGAGCTGCCACCACTTGGCCTGCACTTCCGGCCGCACGAACCATTTGATGTAGTTGAGCGCGCCGTCCATGTTGTCGGTGTTCGCCAGCACCGAGATGCCCTGTCCGCCGAGCTGCGCGAAGTGGCCGTCCGGGCCCGCCGGATTGGGGAAGAACCCGATCTTGTCGCCGCCGACGTTCGGATCCTTGTAGAGGCCGGGCCAAGTGAAGGCGAAGTTCATGTGCATCGCCACCTGACCGGACTTAAAGGCATCCGCCGACTCGCCCATGTAGACGTTGGACGAGCCCGGAGGCGTGCAGCAATTGTAGAGCTCCTTGTAGACCTCCAGGCCCTTGGCAGCCTCGGGCGAGTTCACGAAGCCTTCGAGGTCGAACGGCTTGTCGGGATTCTCGTAGTTGAAGCCGTAATCGTAGAGCACGTTGGTGACGCCCATCGTGATGCCTTCCGAGCCGCGCTCGGTGTAGATGGACGCGCCGTAGACGGTCTTGCCGTCGATCTCGCGGTTCTGGAAGAACTTCGCGATATCCATCAGCTCGTCATAGGTTTTTGGCGGAGCGAGGTCGCGGCCGTATTTCTGCTTGAACTCCGCCTGCAGCTCCGGCCGCTCGAACCAGTCCTTGCGGTAGGTCCAGCCGACGACGTCGCCCATGGCCGGCAGCGCCCAGTAGTTCGGCGTGTTCTTCGGCCATTCCGAATAGCCGACCACGGTGGCCGGCAGGAAGTCGTCCATCGAGATGCCGTTCTTCTCGAAGAAGTCGTTGAGCTTGACGTAGTAGCCGTTTTCGGCGGAGAGGCCGATCCACTGGCTGTCGCCGAGGATCAGATCGCAAAGCTTGCCACCTGAGTTCAGCTCGTTCAGGAAGCGATCGGCGTAGCTCGTCCACGGGACGAACTCGAACTTCATCTCCGTGCCGGTCTCGGCGGTGAAGTCCTTCGACAATTCCACAAGCGCATTGGCCGGGTCCCACGCGGCCCAGCAGACCGTCAGCTCGCCCTGAGCCTGCGCAGAGCTCGCGACAACGGCGCCTGAAAGCAGCCCAGCCGCAAGCACGGCGAGCGCCCCACGATGCAATCCTCTCATGCTTTCCCTCCTGCGTTTCCATGCGGGGAAGGCCCCGCATGCCCCCGGCCGCCGATCGCGGCCAATTCAATGTTTAGTCATTTTGTTTAGCTATAGCCTAATAACTGAACACGGGCAAGAGAGAGTCGACGCAAAATATGCAGTGCAGCCGTATGCCGTTGCGCTGGGGGCTCTGGCTGCGTGTTTAGTGACGCGGCACCGAGGCAGGCCGTCCGCCGGGGTGTCGTGCGAAAGATCGGAAGCCGTGGCGGCTGCGACGCCCCGGGTTCTTCAGCAGACTCTTTCCTCAGCCTGCGCTGGTCATCGGCGGGGTCCACGACGAGTTCACGCCGGCCGACGCCCGGCGCCTCCACGATGGCCTGCCTCGGTCGGAACGGCTGATCCTGCCCAAGAGCTCGCACACCCCTTTCTTTGAAGAGCCGGAAGAATACTTCGCCGCGGTGACCGGATTCCTGAAGAGCAATCTCGCGAAGGCAGCCTGACGCGCTCCGAGGGGCTCGACCCCGGCCATCGGTCCGGTCGGCGCTCGGGTCTCGAAGGCGAATCCTTCGCGCGCGAGCGCGCGGCGCAGATTGTTGTGGTTCGACAGCGAGGATCCTCCAGGACGCCGCCGCCTTTCACTATAACGCAGCGTAATAGCAGCTGCCGTCAAAGCATGGGCGTCGCATAGCGCAACGTGCTAGTCAAAAAAGAAACTGCGGAACAGCGGCGCACACGATATGCGCCGTTCGCAACGGACCGCACAAACAGATTTGGCCATAGTGGGAGGAACTATGTCCATGAGCGTGGCATTGGTAATCGACGCGGTGACGTCGGCCGGCGACAATCAGCACCGCGGTCAACGGGGCTGCCGGGTCAATTCGGCGCGAGGATGTACGGACGGGTCGCGTGCGTCCTACCAGCCGGTAAAGGCCATCTCGCGTGCCCTCAGCGTGCTGAGGGCTCTCAACGAGATCGAGCACGCCTCGGTTGGCGAGCTGCACAGGATGACCGGCATTCCCAAGCCCACCATCGTTCGCGCGCTGGAGACGCTGATCAGCGAGGGCTATGTCGTGCGGGACAATTTCTCGCAAGGCTACAGGACGACGTCTGAGGTCCAGGCGCTCAGCCGCGGCTTCGGCGGAACGCCGCTGATCATCGAGGCAGCGCGCGTATGGGCGATCGCTCTGACGGAGCAGATAAAATGGCCCGTCAGCATCGGCACCGTCGTGGATGGCAACGTCGTCGTCAATTTCTGCACGGCACCGATCAGCCCCTATGCCTTTCCGTTCCCGACGCTGAACCGGCCGTTCCCCGTCACCGACACCGCAATAGGTCGCTGCTACATCTCCTTCTGCTCCGAGCGGGAGCGGGCGGAGCTCATCCGTCGGCATTGTGATCCGATCGGCGACCAAAAAGCCGAGTTGCGCCACCACATGGAGCGGACCGTTGCGGAGATACGCGAGCGCGGGTACGCGTTGCAGGACCCCTACGTGACGGCGCGCATGTTCGACGAGGCGCTCAGGTTCCAGTTCCTCGCGGTGCCGATCATGAACGAGAGCGAATGCGTCGCTTGCCTCGGGATCGGGTTCTACAAGCGCGCGGTGCGCCTCGCCGACCTGGAGGAAACGCTGGTCAAGCCGGTCCGCGTGACGGTTGCCAAGATCGAGCGCAATATCGAGATGCTCAAGAGAAGCGCGGCCGCGCAGCAGCGGCTCTGATCCGCCTCGAGGCCGGGCTCAAAGCAGCGTCCTGGCATTGTCGCCCACCAGCTTGCGGATATCGGACTCCGAAATCTGCAAGTCGAGCAGCAGGCGGACGATCTCGCGATAGCCGTCGACGGGCCGCGGCATCCCCATCAGGCCGAGATCGGAGCCGAGGATCGTGCTGTCGACGCCGACCAGATTGATCAGGTGCACGACCTCGTCCGGCGTATGCTTGCGGCCCTTGCACTCGATCAGCATGCAGATCGAGTGCTCGAGAAACACACCCATGCGCGCCAGATCGAGCATGTCCTCGTCGCTGCAGCCGATGACGTAGGTCGGGTGATTGACCAGCATCTTCTTCACGCCGCGCTTCTTGGCCTCTGCGAACATGATCTTCTGTTCGTGCGCGCTCAGATGCCCGCCGGCCAGGATGATGTCGCCGGCCGCGATGACATCCAGCACCTCGTTCGTCTCGCGCGTCAGCTTGCCGTCGTCGTCGAGCACGCTGAGCGGAACCGCCGGCAGCATCGGGTTGGCGCTCTTGGGAAAGTTCTTCGCCTCCGTCTGGCTCTTCGAGATGTGATTGGCCGCGGCAAGCGTCGGCATCCACACGATCTTGCCGCCCATCTTGATCGCGTGGTCGACGGCATGCGCGTTGATCCCGCCGCTCGCATTATTGAGCGCAACGCCAGAAAAGAGACGGACGCCGGCATCGGGATAAAGCTCCTCCAGCAGGATCGCATGCGCCATGCCGGGATAGAAATGGTCCTTGAAGAGGATGGCGTCGAACTTCGCCTCTGAGGCGTCCATCATCGCCTCGTAATGGTTGAGCATGCGCGGAAAGGCGGCCGGCCCGCTGTGGCAGTGCAGGTCGATGGCTCCAACCAGGAGCTCGGCGACTTCGGCTGAGCGGTCGCCTTCGTCCAGGGTGGGTTGGGTGGTGTCGTTCATGTCGCCTCCGCGATGGGTCTGGTTCGTCTTTGAGCCGGTTCAGCTGTTTTCCGCCGGGCCCTCGGGCATCGGGTAGTCCGCCGCATTCAGCACCCAGCCCGGCTTCGCCGAGAAGTCGCGGCGCGGCGGACAGAAGATGTCGACGAGCAGGTTTCCGGCCGGGTCAACGCCGCGCGAGGTGTGGATGGTCGGCGGGGGGATGACCGCGACCGACGGCGCCTCGCAAAGCTCCGCCTCGTCCTGCCGCCATGCGGCCATGTCCGTGGTCCACGGCCAGCGCATGTGATGCATGTAGGCGCCCTGCAGGCAGAGCGAGTACTGCTCGAAATCATCGTGATGGTGCGGCGACAGCATGCTGGTGTCGCGCGGCGGCCGCGGCTTCAGGACATTCACCATGATGGTGGAGCAGCGGAATATCCGGCCGAAGCGTCCCTCTTCGTCGGGGACGTCGAGGCTGTAGACCCGCACGCGGTCCCCGTCGGCGGCCGCCGGCCAGGGCTCAAACGGGGCGACGTTGGGATCGGGCGTCGAATAGGCGGCGGCGTTGGAGCACTTGGCCGCCAGGTCCGTCGCACGCGTCGTCAGCAGGCGCACGATAACGCCGTCCGTCAGCAGGCGGACGCTGCTGTCGCCGGGCGGCACAACGACAATCGAGTCGCCCTCCACCTTGGTCGTGCCGTCGGGGGTGTCGATCTCGAGCCGGGTGCTCGCATCGGGCACGAGCACGACATATTCGTCCGCCTGTTGCCTTCTTTCGAGCGCCAGGCCTGCCTTGCCGTCCGTATAGGCCACGATCAGGTTCTGCCCGCGCGCGTACCACGTACGGCTGCCGCCGTCGGTCTCCTGCGGCTCGCTGGCGTAGAAGCGCGCATATTGCGAAGGGTGGAATGCGGTCGGAACCGCCTTTCGCGGCGCGCTGGGCAACGTGGCCCTGGGATCGCCTGCAGCATACATCTTCGTTCTCCTCCCGCCGCGTCGCTGGCCGGTCCGCTATGCCGAGAGCGCTTCGCTTGCCGCGGATTTCTTGCCCAGCGACAGGATCTCGCGCGCATCGTCCGCCGACGCGACCTCCTCTCCGAGAGCCTCGATGATGGTGACCGCCCGCTCCACCAGTGGTGCGTTGCCCTTGGAGAGCTCGCCGCGCGCGATGAACAGATTGTCCTCCAGGCCGACCCTGCAATGCCCGCCGAGAATGACCGATTGCGCCACCATCGGCATCTGCGTGCGCGAAATGCCGAAGGCGGACCAGACAGTGTCCGCCGGGAGCTGCGAGCGCATCAGCGCCATGGTCTCGGCCGTGGCAGGCGCCCCACCGAGAATACCCAGGCAGAACTGGAAGAAGGGTGGCTCGGGCAGATGGCCTTCACGCAGAAGCCTCACCGCGAGCCCTAGCTGGCCGAGGTCGAAGACCTCGAGCTCCGGCTTCGCACCCGCTTCCTGGATCAGGCCGGACATGATCTTGAGATGCGTCGGCGAATTCACGATGGCGTTGGAGCCGAAGTTCATCGTTGCGACGTCGAGCGTGGCAATGTCGGGCCGCAGCCTGGTCACATGGATCGTGCGCTGCCGCGGCGACATCACGCTGACGGCCGGCGCGTTCCCGTCTTCCACCGGCGGGTCGAAGCGTGCGCCCATACCGGTGGTGAGGTTGATCAGCATGTCCACGCCGCTGTCGCGGATGCGCTCCACGACCTCGCGATAGTGGTCGTACTCCATCGAGGGCACGCCCGTCTCGGGATCGCGCACGTGAATGTGCACCGACGCCGCGCCCGCGCGCGCCGCAGCGACCGCCTCTGCGGCGATCTGCTTCGGGGTCACCGGCACATAGCGGCTGTTGTCGGTGTATTCGCCTCCCCCCGTGACGGCGCAGGTGATGATGACCTTTCTCGGCATGCCCTGTCCTCCCGGGACGTCGTCCGCTTCTTCATTTGGCGGAGGCGCGTCAGGTTAGCCGTTGACGGGAGGCACGGGACCTCCCCCAATGGCCGGCATTTCACTGACTGAAATGCCCTAGCGGAGGCCCGGCTCGGGCGCTCATTTGCCGCCGCCACGAAGCCCGCCCATGCGTCAATGCACCGTGGGCGTGATCCCCATCAGCCGGCAGGCGTTGAGCGACGTCATCTTGCGCGTCTCATCAGGCGTGAAGCCGCTGTCGAGGCAGAGCTCGATGATCGCGCGGAAGCCTTCCACCGGCTTGGGATTGATGGGCTGGCCCAGGTCGGACCCCAGGATCGTGTGTTCGATCCCGCCCGCCTCGACATAGGCTCTCAGCTCCTCGCCGGTGAATTTGCGGGTGGGGCAGTCGATGAGCATGCAGGCGCAATGCTCCATGCAGACGCCCATCCCGGCAAGCTCGCGCAGATCCCCGAGATCGGCCTCGATCCAGAAGGTCGGATGCGCCACCAGCAGCCGGCTCACGCCGCGCTCCTTTGCCTCGGCGAAGAGCGGAAACATCTCGCTGATATGCAGGTGCCCTCCGCTCAATGCAGCGTCATGGGCGGCAATGAGATCGAGGATCTCCTTGACCTCGTCGCGGATATCGCCGCGGTCGGTCAGCACCGAGAGCTCCGTGGGCGGCCGCAGGCCGAGCTTCCCGTGCACGTCGTAGCGGAACGCGGTCCTGAGATGATTCGAGGCGCAGAGCGTCGGCATCCACACGAGACGCGCCCCGAGCTTGAGGCCGTGCGCCACCGCATGCGGGTTGAGCCCGCCAAGGCTGTTGTTCAGCGGGATGCCGGACAGAAGCTCCAGATCCGAGCGAAACGTTCGATGACGCCGGATGAGCTCGAGCACCGGCGTTGCGGAATAGAAGTGGTCCTTGAAGAGAATCGCGCGCATGCCGGCGGCTTCGGCTTCCGCGATCTCTTCCAGGTGATCGAGCTTGCGCTGCATGATCGAGGGGCCGCTGTGACAGTGCAGATCGACCGCCCCGCGCAGAAGCTCCTCGACGGCGCCCTGTCGCCGACGTGCGGGCGCATTGGTGACCACGATACTTCCTCACATCTCCGCTCAGCGACGCCTGGGCAACCGGTAGCTCTACTGGAGGCGCTCGCGCCAACTATATCGTGCCTGTCCGGCAGGCCGTCCGCGCCACTTTGTGTGCGTTTCACTGATTGAAATACGGTGCCGCCGACACATCGATCAGCCGGGATTCTGGCCTAGGCTCCCTCACGAGCACTTTTGTGTGTGATGCACGAGCGCTGAACAGGGAGGAACCACATGCGCCAATTCCTGAAAACACTGGCCCTGTCACTGCCCTTCGCGGCGGCCTTGATGGGCGCCGCTCACGCGGAGTGGCCGAACGACAAGCCGATTACGGTGATCCATGCCTTCGCTCCAGGCGGCGACGCGCTGCAGCGGCTGGTGGCCGAGTGGATGGAGAAGCAGCTCGGCCAGACCGTGGTGTTCGAGAACCGGCCGGGTGCCGGCGGCGCCACGGGCACGGCCTACGGCGCACGCCAGGCGCCGGACGGCTATACGCTGATCACGGCCTATCCGGGGCCGGCAGCCAATTACACCAACAGCCATCCCTCGCTTCCCTACAAGCCGCTGGAAGACTTCGAGCACATCGCCCAGATCAGCAAGGGCGACATGGTGCTGGCGGTCCGCAAGGACTTCCCCGCCGATACGCTCCAGGAGCTGATTGCCTATGCCAAGGATCATCCCGGCGAAGTTTCGTTCGGCAATAACGGCATCGGCTCGTACGGCCACATGATCGAGCTCGCATTCGGCGAGCGCGCCGGCATCGATCTCAAGCTGGTGCCCTACAAGGGCAGCGGACCGCTGGTGGTCGACATGCTCTCCGGCGCCATCGACGCCTCGATCGACTATCTCGGCGAAACCTATATCAAGCAGATCGAAGCCGGCACGCTGAAAGCCGTAGCGATCGTCTCGTCCGACCGCGCGCCGAACTTCCCCGGTGTCCCGACCTTCAAGGAATCGGGCGTGGATCTCGTGGCCGCCCCCTGGGCCGGCATCATGGCACCGAAGGGCACGCCGAAGCCGATCATCGACAAGATCAGCGCGGTCATCGGCGAATTCGTGAACTCCGACGAGGCAAAGGAGCGCATGGCGGCTTTCGGCCAGCGTCCGGCCTACGCCACGCCCGAGGAATTCCACCAGATCGTCGTCGACGAGGAAGCGCTCTGGCGCCCCATCATCAAGAAGTACGGGATCAGCAGCGACTGATGATGATCGCGGCGACCGGACCCGCATGACCGGCCCGGGCCGCGATCGCGGCGGCCCCGGCTCACCAGGACCCGTAACGGGCGGCAACCTGCCGCCCGTCCGGCTGCGGCCCCGGGCCCGCCGACGCGCCGCCGAACAGCCCGACGCGAGTCGCGTCGCATCGCCCGAGCGGCCGGCCTGCGGGCACGCAACGAGCCCCATGATGCGACCCAGGCCGTCGGCATGCGGCGGGCGACAGGAGCCGAGCATGTCCAGCAGACGGGAGGGACAGATCGACCGCAGCGAAATCGCGGTGTGCCTGCAAGGCGGCTTCGATCTGGAATGCAGATGCGCGCCTTATACGGAAGGCTACAGCGTCGACCATTTCGAGGCGGCCGAGCAGGCGCTGTCGCTGGGGCTGGCGGGGCTGGTTTTCCGCGACGACGGATATTGCACGACGCCGATCGCGGCCCTGCTGGCGGACACGGACTATCGCGACGCGCCAATCTCGCTCAGCGGCAGCGTTGCGCTCAACAACATCTCCGGCGGCATGAATGCCTATGCCGCGGAACATGCGCTGATGCTGGGCGCCAGGATCGTCTCGATGCCGACGGTCTCGGCGGAACACAGGCTGCGGGCGAGCCGCTGGCCTTCAAGGCAGCCGCCGCGGGGGCAGGACAGGCCGACAGCGCTGAAGGCCCTCGGTCGCGCGCGGCGACGTCTCTGCGGAGGCGCGCGAGGTGCTTGAGGTCGTCGCAGACTACGACGGCGTGCTGGATGCCGGCTGCCTTCATGTCAGCGAGGTTCTGGCGCTTTTCAAAGAGGCCCGAAAGCTCGGCGTCAAGCGGCTCCTGGCATGCGATCCCGCGCGGCGGAACGACGCTACGGCCGTCGATCTGGAGGAGCTGCTCGACCTCGGCGCGTCGGTCGAGCTCCTGCCGCAGGCGGGCCTCGATGTCGATCTGCTGCGGCTGGTCCAGGAGCACGCTCCCGCCCAGCTCATCCTGGGGCTCGACACCGGCCCTGCCGACCGTCGGCGCTCGCTTGAAGAACGCTATTGCGATGCCGTGCGCTTCTGGGCAGGGCTGGGTCTGCATCGCGACACCGTCTCGCGCTGCGTGTCGGACAATGCGGCCGCCCTCATCGGGCAGGCTGAGGCAAAGCCAAAATCCGCAAGTCGGCCCGGTCTCGTTTGAGCGGGTCGCAGGCGATCACAAGGAAGGGGGATAAATGTCGAAAGGAAACAGCCCTGCGGGTCGTGGCGATTCCCGCAACCTGATCTTCGCTTTCATCTTCGTCGCGATCAGCGCCGCCATGGGCTACCATGCCTACAGCACCATGAAGATCGGCACGGCCGCAGAGATGGGGCCGGGCTTTTTCCCGCTGATGCTGTCGATCGTCCTGGCCATTCTGGCGATTGGCGTCGGCTTCACCTCGATTCCCGAAGATTCTCCTCCTCTGCGGCTGGCGGGGCTGAGGCCCGCAATCCTCGTCATCGGCTCGCCGCTGATCTTCGCCGCAACCATCCGCACGCTTGGCCTCGTCATCGCGATTGCGGTGACCACCTTCGTCGTCTCGTTTGCCAGCCGCCATGCAACCGTGAAGCATTCGCTGGCGCTTACGGCCGGCTTCACGGTCTTCTGCGTCGCCATTTTCAGCTATCTGCTCAACATGCCGATTCCCCTATGGGGAACGCTGCTCGTGAACTAGGAGGCCGGCCATGGACCTCATTTCACACCTCGCCATCGGCTTCGAAACGGTCCTGCAGCCGTCCAACCTGCTATTCTGTTTCATCGGCTGCTTCCTGGGCACGGCCATCGGCGTGCTGCCCGGCATCGGCCCGATGGGGACGATCGCCATCCTGCTTCCGGTGACGTTCGGGTTCCAGCCGGAATCGTCGCTGATCATGCTTGCCGGCATCTACTACGGCGCCCAGTACGGAGGCTCGACGACGGCCATCCTGATCAACCTGCCGGGGGAGGCGAGCTCCGCCGTGACGGCGATTGACGGCTACCGCATGGCGCAGCAGGGCCGCGCCGGCGTGGCATTGGCGATCGCAGCGATCGGCTCTTTCGTGGCGGGCTGCTTCGCGACGCTGGTGATCGCCATCTTCGCCGTGCCGCTGACCAGAATGGCGCTCAGCTTCAACCCGGCCGAATACTTCTCGCTGATGGTCCTCGGGCTCGTTGCCGCCATTGCCCTGGCGCATGGCTCGATCCTGAAAGGCCTGGTGATGATCGTGTTCGGGCTCCTGCTGGGAACAGTCGGGACGGATGTCTACACAGGCAGCCTGCGCTTTACGCTCGGCACGCTGAACCTTGCGGATGGGATTCCGATCGTCGGCTTCGGCGCAGGCATCTATGCCATTTCCGAAATTCTGCGCGGGCTGGAAAACGAGTACGAGGGAAGCACGGTCCAAGCCAAAGTGACCTCGCTCATGCCGACGCGTGCCGACATCAAGGAGGCTGCGTGGCCGGTGGCGCGCGGCACGCTGCTTGGGTCTGTTCTGGGCGTTCTGCCGGGCGGCGGCGCCATGCTGTCGTCCTTCGCATCTTACATGGTCGAGAAGAAGATGACGCGCACACCGGAGAAATTCGGGAACGGCGCGCTGGCTGGCGTGGCCGGACCGGAATCGGCCAACAATGCCGGCGCGCAGACGTCCTTCATCCCGATGCTGACCCTCGGCATACCGTCCAACCCGATCATGGCCCTGATGATCGGCGCCCTGATACTTCAAGGCGTCGCGCCCGGTCCGAACCTGGTCATCGAGAAGCCCACTCTGTTCTGGGGCGTGATCGTCTCGATGTGGGTCGGCAACCTGATGCTGGTCATTCTCAACCTTCCGCTCGTCGGCCTTTGGGTGAAGCTGTTGTCGATCAAGAACCACTATCTGTTCCCGGCGATCATCGGTTTCTCGGCAATCGGGGTCTACAGCATCGGCAACAACACGTTCGACCTGGTGGTCATGGCTGTCTTCGGCCTGGTCGGCTACGTCTTGGGCAAGCTGGAATGCGAGCCGGCGCCGCTGCTGCTGGGCTTTGTCCTGGGGCCGATGCTGGAGGAATATCTGAGACGGACGATGATCCTGTCGAGCGGCGACCCGATGGTCTTCATCGAAAGGCCGATCAGCGCCGGGCTTCTGCTGACGGCCGTCTTCGTTCTCGTCATCGTCTTCATGCCCAGCATCCGGAGGCGGCGCGACGAGGTCTTTGTGGAGGAGGACTGAGCCGGACAGCGGCGGACGGGCAATGTCGCGTCCGCTCGTGGCCAGCCCGGGATGATCCAAGCGGAAGCAGAAAAGGAGAGCAGATGACGGATACCGGCAATGCATCGGAGAGAGGGCTTGAGATTCGTCGCGCGGTGCTGGGGGCGGAATATGTCGATGCCGCCATAAAGAACGCGGACGAGTTCACCGAAGACCTGCAGGATCTCGTGACCCGCTATTGTTGGGGCGAGATCTGGGCGCGCGAGGGGCTTACCCGCCGCGAGCGATCGCTGATCAACCTTGCCATGATCGCCGCGCTGAACCGGCCGAACGAGCTTCGCCTGCATGTGCGCGGTGCGCTGCGGAATGGGCTTACCCGCGACGAGATCAAGGAAGTGCTCCTGCACATGATGATCTATTGTGGCGTGCCTGCGGGGGTCGATTCCTTCAAGATTGCGCGAGAGGCGTTCCAGCAGGTTGAGAAGGAAGCTTCGGCCTGATTGGAAGGCATCGCGGGAACGGCGCATGTACGGCCACATCTACCACAGCATCAAACGCCCCGGCGCCGACCTGTTGATGGCGTTCGGTGAAATCCCCACGGCCACGCTCTCCGATGCCATGGGGCGCCATGGCGCCATGAGCGGAGCGATCCGCCCCCTCTTCGAGGGCGCCCATGTCGCCGGCGCCGCGCTGACGGTGCTTTGCTTTCCGGGGGACAATCTGATGGTGCACAAGGCTTTGCAGATGATCGAGCCGGGCGATGTTCTCGTGGTGGATGTCGGCGGGCACGACACCGCCTGTTTCGGCCACAAGAGTGCCCAGCAGGTGAAGGCCCGCGGCGGGGCCGGCACGGTGGTCGGCGGATCGGTTCGTGACGTCGCCATGCTGCGGCGGGACCGGCTTCCGGTCTTCGCACGCAGCATCTCCCCGCGTGCGCCGCAGAAGAACACCGCGGGCTCGATCAATGTGCCGGTCGAGACCGGTGGGCTAGTGGTCTTCCCCGGCGATATCGTGGTGGGCGATGACGACGGGGTCGTCGTCATACCGCTTGACGATGCGGAGCGTGTGCTGGAGGCGGCGCGCGCACGCGACCGACACGAGCAGAAGACGTCGGAGAGGTTCGACGAATTGCCGCTCGACCCGACCGGCGCAAGGCTCGATCTCGACGAGCTGCTCAAAGGCAAGGTGATCGAGCACCACGAGCCGGCCGACTGGCGCGGCCATCGGGGAACATGAGCCATCCGGCCACCGCCAACAGGAGCCATGGGCATGGAACGCTACGACCACTACATTGACGGCCAAAGCTGCCCGCCGACCTCCGGCGAGTACTTTCCGACCGACAATCCCTTCACCGGCGCGCCCTGGGCGGAAGTCGCCCGCGGCGGCGCGGAGGATGTGAAAGCCGCCGTGGACGCGGCCGACCGGGCGCTGACATCCGGCCCCTGGGCGGATTACACCGCCAGTCAGCGCGGCGCGCTGCTCCATGAAATCGGCCGGCTCGTGGCGGAGCATGCCGAGCGGCTTGCGGCGATCGAGGTCCGCGACAACGGCAAGCTCATCGCGGAAATGCTGACCCAGCTCCGCTACATTCCGAACTGGTACTATTACTTCGGTGGCCTTGCCGACAAGATCGAGGGCTCTGTCATACCCATCGATAAGCGCGGCCATATGAACTTCACCAAGTATGAGCCGCTTGGGGTGGTTGGCCTCATCACGCCCTGGAACTCTCCTTTGATGCTTCTGAGCTGGAAGCTGGCGCCGGCGCTTGCGGCGGGCAACACGGTGGTGATCAAGCCCTCGGAATTCACCTCCGTCTCGGCCCTTGAGTTCGTCAAGCTGGTGGAGCAGGCCGGTGCGCCGCGCGGTGTGGTGAACGTCGTCACCGGCTTCGGCGCCGATGTCGGGCCGGCGCTGGTGGAGCATCCCAAGGTGGCGAAGATCGCGTTCACCGGGTCCGACGCGACCGGCCGCCGCATCTATTCGGATGCTGCCGCCAAAATGAAACACGTGACGATGGAGCTTGGCGGCAAGTCGCCGAACATCGTATTTTCGGATGCCGACATCGACGAGGCCGTGAACGGCGCGATCGCCGGCATCTTCGCCGCGACGGGCCAGACCTGCATCGCAGGCTCGCGCCTGCTGCTGGCAGACGAGATTCATGACCTTTTTCTGGAGCGGCTCGTGGAAAAGGCGCGCACAGCGCGGCTCGGAAATCCCGCCGACATGGCGACACAAGTCGGGCCGGTCACCACCCCGCCGCAATACCAGAAGGTGCTCGACTATATCGGCATCGCGAAGTCCGAGGGCGCCGAGCTCGCGCTTGGCGGGCAACCGGCCTCGCGTCCGGAATGCGGCAATGGCTGGTTCGTCGAGCCGACCATCTTCTACGGCGTCGACAACGGCATGCGCATCGCGCAGGAGGAGGTGTTCGGCCCCGTGCTTTCGGTGATCCGCTTCAAGGACGAGGAGGAGGCGCTCAAGATCGCCAACGACACGATCTACGGCCTTGCCGCCGGCGTGTGGACCAAGGACATGGGTCGCGCCATCCGTATGTCGGACGGGCTGCGCGCCGGCACCATCTGGGTCAACACCTATCGGGCCATCAGCTACATGTCGCCGTTCGGGGGCTACAAGCAGAGCGGCATCGGGCGCGAGAACGGCGCCGACATGATCTACGAATACCTGCAGACCAAGAGCGTCTGGCTGAACTACGGTGCCCCCGCCGCCGATCCGTTCGTGCAGCGATGAACGTCCCGGAGCATGCGCGGCGGGCGCCGACAGAACGAAGCCTCACGCAGGACAGAAAGACCGCCAGGCATGGAAAAGCGTAACTGGTCCGACGACATATTCGACAGGCTCAAGGCCATGTCGATTCGCCAGGTGGCCTTCGTTCCGGATGCGGGCCATACCAACCTGATCAACAGGTGTCACGACGACCGCGACATCGCCGCCGTGTCGCTGACGACCGAGGAGGAGGGCGTCGCCATGCTGGCCGGCGCTTGGCTGGGCGGTCAGCGCGGCGTGCTCCTGATGCAGTCCTCCGGCGTCGGCAACTGCATCAACATGCTCAGCGTCACCCAGGAGTGCCGCTTTCCCCTGTTGATGCTGGTGACGATGCGCGGCGAGTGGGGCGAGTTCAATCCCTGGCAGTTGCCGATGGGGCAGGGGACGCCACGGGCGCTGGAAGCGTTGGGCGTGGTGGTGCAGCGCGCCGACGTGCCCGAGGAGGTCGGCGATATCGTCTACGCGGCAGGGCAGATGGCCTTCAGCTCCAACCGCGCCATTGCGGTGCTGCTCGGTCAGCGCCTCGTCGGGTTCAAGGACTGGAGCAAGTAGCATGATGGCCAGGCATGAAGCCACACTCGACCGGCGCGACGTCATGGCGGCCATTCAGGCGGCGCGTGGCGACGTGCTTTTCGTCACCGGCCTTGGCTCGACCACCTATGATGCCGGCACGGCGGATCATCTGAACACCTTCTATCTGTGGGGCGGGATGGGCGCCGCCGCGATGATCGGCCTCGGGCTCGCCATAGCGCAGCCGTCGCGGCGGGTGCTTGTCATCACGGGCGACGGCGAGATGCTGATGGCCATGGGTGCCTTCGCGACCGTCGGGGCGCAAGCGCAGGAAAACCTGGCGCTCGCCGTCATCAACAACGGGCACTACAGCGAGACGGGAATGCAGCCGACGCATGCGAGCCGCGGCGTCGACCTCGCCGGCGTCGCGTCGGCCTGCGGCTTCAGGAGCGCAACCACCGTCACCGGCCGCGACGAGCTGTCGGAGGCCATTCCCCGCATGATGCAGGAGGCGGGCCCGGTGTTCTTCGACATCAAGGTGACGACGCAGCGTTATCCCCTGTCGATCAGGCTGCGCGACGGCGCCCACATCAAGAACCGGTTCCGCGAGAGCCTGCTCGGGCCGGCGGCGTTCGACTGATCATGGCAGGCGACCGGTCAGGCGAGCTTCTGGAGTTCCTGCGCACCCTCGCGGTTGCCGATTTGCCGGAAGCGACGCGGGAGCGGGCCGGTCACTGCCTGATCGACGCGGTCGGATGCGGCCTGTTCGGCTCCGACATGCCGTGGTCGCGGCTGCTGGTGGACGAGATGGCCGAGGAAAAGCCTTCCGGCTCCTGCACCGTTTTAGGCCACGACTTGCAGCAGCCGGCTGCTGCAGCAGCGCTGTGCAACGGAACCGCCATTCACGGCTTCGAGCTCGACGACATCATAGCCGGCACAGTCATGCACCCCGCCGCAGCCGTGGTGCCGGCGGCTCTCGCGGTCGCCGAAGCGACGGGAGCGGATGGCGCACAGCTTCTGAAGGGACTCATCGCCGGCTACGAGGCCATGCACCGCATAGGCCTGGCGGTAGGGCTCGAGCCGTTGGAGCGGGGCTTTCACACGACAAGCCTGATCGCGCCGGTGGCCGCGGCGGTGGCGGCCGGAATCGTGCTTGAGCTTGGACGGGATGAGTTGCGGGCGGCCGTGGGGCTTTCCTGCTCGGCCGCCTCTGGCATCAAGAGCTTTGCTGACGGGCGGGGGGGCGGGATGGTGAAGCGTTTGCACCTGGGTCGTGCGGCTGAGGCGGGGGTTCGGCTGGCCCAACTGGCTGGACGCGGGTTCTCCGGGCCGCCGCAGGCGCTCGAGAGCCGTTTCGGGCTTTTGCGGGTGTATGGCGGCGAGCGCTCCGATCCCGCACGGCTGACGGATGGGCTCGGCGAGAGCTGGGCCGTGGACCAGGTGTGGTTCAAGGTGTTTCCGATCTGCGGGTGGATTCAAGGCGTGGCGCAGCTGGTGACGGAGCTGCGCGGTCCTGTTCCGCTCGATGCCGATGCGGTTGCCGCCATCGAAGTCGGGGTCAGCGCCTATGCCGCCCGCAACAACGGGGAGCCGGCGCCCGAGGACGTGATGGGCGCCCAGTACAGCATTCCCTATTGCGCGGCCGCTGCCGCGTGCGGCGACCTGCGCGATCCCGGCATGTTCGACGACCGAAAGCTGTCGGACCCGAAGATCAGGAGCCTCGCCCGCCGTGTCGAGGTCCATGTCGATCCGGAAGCGGAGGCCGCCTACCCGGAAAGGTCCGCAGCGCGGGTGACGCTGACGCTCGCCACGGGCGAGACATCGGAGCGGATGGTGCTCGATTGCGAGGGCACGCCGGCCAATCCATGCTCGCCCGACCAGCACCTTGAAAAGTTCCGCATCCTGTCGAAGCGGCACGTGTCACCGGAGGGTGCGGATCGCTTTCTGCGCCTGGCGCAGAATCTGATGAGCCTCGACTCCGCACGCGCTCTGACCGCTGCCCTCAGCCCGTCGTACGAGGACGCGCGACCTGCGCGGCAGGCGTCTTGAGCGACGCGGCAAGCCTGTCACGGGCAGCGCTGAAACCGCTGCCCGGCACGGAGGGCAAAGCGTCCTTCTATTCTCTGCCGGCTCTGCAGGAGCAGCTTCCCGGTATTTCCCGATTGCCGATCTCTCTTCGCATCGTGCTGGAATCCGTGTTGCGGAACAGCGACGGCACGCGCATCACGGATGAGCATGTCCGCAGCCTGGCCAACTGGAAGCCCGACGGCGTCCGCGCCGAGGAAATCCCCTTCACGGTCGGCCGTATCGTCCTCAACTGCGCCGCCGGTATCCCGCTGCTCGGGGATCTGACGGCCATCCGCGAGGCGCTGGCCGCCGACGGAGGAGACCCCGAAACGGTCCAGCCCGTCGTCCGCGTCGACATGGCGCTCGACCACACGATGACCGTCGATTTCCACGGCACTGCCGACGCCATGGCGAAGAACATGGCGCTTGACGTCGAGCGCAACGAGGAGCGCTACCGCTTCGTGAAATGGGCGATGCAGGCCTATGACGGCATTCGCCTGTTCCCGCCCGGATCGGGGATACTGCATCAGCTCAATCTCGAGTTCTTCGCGCCGGGGCTGCTGGCGAAGAACGGCGTTCTCTACCCCGACACCTTGGTGGGCACGGACTCTCACACCTGCATGATCGCGGGCTTGGGATCACTCGGCTGGGGCGTGGGCGGCATCGAAGCGCAGGCGGCGCTGCTGGGCCAGCCGATCTTCTTCCTTACGCCCGATGTGGTCGGCGTGCATGTCACCGGCAGGATGCGAGAGGGCGTCACCGCCACCGATCTCGTTCTGCACCTGACGCGGATGCTGCGCGAGGCGAGGGTGGTGGGGAAGCTCGTGGAGTTCTTCGGCCCCGCCGTCGCCACGCTCACCGTGCCCGACCGGGCGACCGTCGCCAACATGGCTCCCGAATATGGCGCGACGGTCGGCTACTTTCCGGTCGACGAGCAGACCTGTCGCTACCTTCGCTACACCGGGCGCGCGGAGGCCGATGTCGCGGCCTTCGAGGCCTATTATCGGGCGCAGGGCATGTTCGGTGCGCCGAAGGCGGGCGAGGTCGATTACAGCCAGACGCTCGAGCTGCGGCTCGACGACATCGTTCCGAGTTCTCGCAGGCCCGAAGCGGCCGCAGGACCAGGTTGCGCTGCCCGAGGTCAAGGCGCGGTTCGAGCAGCTCCTCGTCACGCCGACCGCGGATGGTGGCTACGGCAAGGCGCCGGAAGCGGTCCGGCTGGCACGAGATGATAACACCCCGGCCGACGGCAGCGTGGTCATCGCGGCGATCACCTCGTGCACCAACACCTCCAACCCCGGCGTGATCATCAGCGCCGGCCTGCTTGCCCGAAACGCCGTGGCACGCGGGCTGATGACGAGGCCATGGGTGAAGACCTCGCTGACGCCGGGATCGATGGTCGTCAGCGAATATCTGAAGGCGCTGGGGCTGCAGGACGCGCTCGACGGCTTGGCTTTGCCGTTGCGGGCTATACCTGCGCAACCTGTGTCGGTGCGTCCGGCCCGCTCGAGCCGAGCCTCGAGCAGGCGATCGACGAGACCGATGCGATTGCCTGCGCGGTGCTGTCCGGCAACCGCAACTTCGAGGCACGCATCCATCCGCATGTACGGGCCGCCTTCCTCGCCAGCCCGCCGCTGGTGGTGGCCTATGCGCTGGCCGGGCGCGTGAACATCGATCTCGCCAACGAGCCGCTCGGACGGGATGCCGCGGGCAATCCCGTCTTCCTCAGAGACATCTGGCCGTCAGAGTCCGAGGTGGAGCAGGCGCAGGGCGAAGCCGCGAGTCCCGACGCCTATCGCCGCGTCTATGGCGCCGATGCATCGGCGATCAATACGCGATGGAAGGACATCCCGACGGCGACTGGAAAACTCTATCCGTGGGATTCGCGGTCGACCTATCTGAAACGGCCGCCGTTCCTCGCGCCGCAATTTCGACGACCGCGCTCAGGGATGTCGGCGAGGCGCATATCCTTGCCATCCTCGGGAACTCGGTCACCACGGACCACATCAGCCCGATCGGCACGATCCCGTCGAACTCGCCGGCCGGCCGTTATCTCCAGAGCAGGGGCGTGGAACGCCGGAGCTTCAACAATTACGGGGCCCGCCGCATGAACGACGAGATCATGGTGCGCGGCGGCTTCTCCAATGTCCGCCTGCGCAACGCCATGGTTCCCGACAAGGAGGGCGGCCTCACCGCGCACCAGCCGAGCGGCGAAGTCATGACGATCTACGACGCGGCCTGCCGCTACGCGGAGACCGACACGCCCCTCGTCATATTCGCCGGCGAGGAATACGGCACCGGCAGCGCCCGCGACTGGGCGGCGAAAGCGACGCGGCTCCTCGGCGTGCGCGCGGTGATCGCCTCCAGCTTCGAGCGCATCCATCGGAGCAATCTCGTCGGCATGGGCGTGCTCCCATGCCAGCTTCCTGCCGACCTGCGGCTTGAGGACCTGAGGCTGACCGGGGAGGAGGTTGTTGCCATCAGCGGGCTCGAAGAAGCCGGACCCAAACAGACCCTGCGGCTTTCACTGAGGCGCGCGCAGGGAAACGTGGACAGCTGCGACGTCCTTCTCCGTATCGACACGCAGGCGGAGCTGGACTATGCGGCAAGCGGCGGCATCATGCCCTATCTGCTGCAGCGCGCCGAAGGGCGTCTGTCCAAGAGCACTTCCTCGAAGAAGTCCGCATCGGGCGATCGGGCCTCAGGATAGGGGCTGTTCCGTCGCTGGGTCAGCGGGCTTCTCGCCCGACTCCACGTGGCGCGAGATTTCCGTGTGGTCCGCGCCCGGCTGCAGCGACTCGCTCCGCATCGGCCCAAAGCTGCAGGCACGCCTCTCCGAGCTTGGCCGAGACGCCGCAGGCTTCGGCGACATCCATGGCGAGCTTCAGGTCTTTCACCATGAGGCCCAGCGCGAAGCCGGAGTCGAATTTCCGGTTGAGGATATATTGCGAGAACTTGTTCTCGGTGCTGTTGTTGCGCCCCGTCGAGGCATTCAGCACGTCGACAAGCACTTGCGGCTCGATGCCGAAGCGCTCCGCGACCACCACGGCTTCCGCAGCCGCCGCCATGCCCGCCGCCGAGACGAAATTGTTCAGCACCTTCGCCGCATGGCCCGAGCCGAGCGGGCCGACATAAAGGCGCCGGCCCATCGGCGCCAGGACGTCATCCATGCGCTCGGCGACTTCCTTGTCGCCGCCGACCATGATGGCGAGCTTCCCCGCGACCGCGCCTTTCACCCCGCCGGAGACGGGAGCGTCGATGAGATGGATTCCCGGCGCCTCCAGCTCCTCACCGAGGCGGCGCGTGCCGACCGGCGCGGACGAGCTCATGTCGACGATCGTCGCGCCGCGCTTCAGGGCCGGCAGCAGCGCGTCGCCGCCGTTCGGCACGCCCGTCACCACGGCGTGCACGATGTCGCCGTTCGGGAGCATGGTGATGACGACGTCCGAGCGTTCCGCGAGATCGCGAAGCGATTCCGCCGCGTGGCAGGCAAGCTCGGCCGCCAGCGCCTGGCTGCGTGCCGAGTTGGTGTCGTAGAGGCTGAGGGGCCATCCGGCTTTGGCAAGGTTGCGCGCCATGGGGGCGCCCATGTTGCCGACGCCGACAAAGCCGATTGACGCCGCGGGAGCGGGATCAGGCATTGCCGGCCGCCATGTCCGAGGCATCCAAGCAGGCGCTGGCCGCACGCGGCTGCACCCGCGTAGCGCTGCGCGTCGCCGTGGCACCTGCGATGCGGCCGATGACGGCGCCGCTCATCAGGCCGGTCGCGCCCGGATAGTTGAAGTAGAACAGCCCCCCGACGATCTCGCCGGCGGCGTGCAAGCCCGGAATGGGACGCTGGTTGCTGTCGAGCACCTCCGCGTCGGTGTTGATCTTGAGGCCGCCGAAGGTGAACGTGATGCCGCATGTGACCGCATAGGCCTCGAACGGCGGGGTCTCGAGCGGGATCGCCCAGTTCGACTTGGGAATCTCCAGGCCTTCGGCTGACCGCCCGTCCTTGACGGTGGGATTGAACGGCACGTCACGCTTCACGGATGCGTTGAACTCTTTGATCGTCCGGAGCGCCTGCGCCGTGTTCACGTCGTCGAGCTTCTCGGCAAGCTCCTCGATCGTATCGGCGACGACCTTCGTCACGCGCCGGGCGCGGTATTCCGGTCGCAACAGGTGCGTGACGGAGGAATCGTAGAGCTGCCACGCGAACTGCCCCGGCTGCGCCAGGATCGCCCGGCCATACTTCGCGTAGGTGTAGTTGCGGATGTCGGCGCCCTCGTCCAGGAAGCGCTTTCCCTCGGCATTGACCATGATGGAGAACGGGTAGCTGTCGCGCTCGAAATCGTCGGTGACGGAGAAGTCGCCGAAATCCGAGGCATAGCGCTCCCAGCCCACCGCGTGGCAGCCCGACCATTGGCCGCAGGGCTGCGCTCCAATGTTGAGCGCCATCTCCAGGCCGTCCCCGGTGTTGAAGCGGCTCCCCCGCACCTTCGCCAAATCCCAGCCGGCCCCCAGATATTTGGTGCGCCAGGCCGCATTGGCTTCGAAGCCGCCGCACGCCAGCACGACGCATCGGGATGTGAAGTGCGTCGTGACGCCGTCCACTTTCGCCACGACGCCGTGCACGCCGGCATCGGAGCAGATCAGGTCACGCGCCCAGGCGTCATAGATGACGTCGACGCCCGCCTTCTCGGCGGCGCGATACAGCGAGTCGACCAGCCCGCGTCCGCCGCCCGAGGCGGCCAGCGTCGCGCCGCCCCAGAACTTGTACTTGCCGTTGATCTTGAAGGACTGGCGTCCGAATTGCGGGATGAAGCGCACGCCGTGGGCCCGCATCCAGTGCATGGTCTCGTTGCTGCGGCGCACCAGCAGCTCGCAGAGATCAGGGTCGGTGCGATTGAGCGTGATGCGTGCCATGTCGTCGAAATAGTCATCCTCAGTGTAGGCGCCGAAGTCGCTTTCCTTCTCTTCGTCGCTGAGGTCGGGCGCCAGCGCGAGGATGTCGTCTGCGCCGCTATAGGCGAACCGCATCAGGCCTTCGGTGAAGGAGCTGTTTCCGCCGCGCTCCTCCATGGGCGCGCGCTCGAGCATCAGGACGGTGGCACCGGCCTCGACCGCAGTGATCGCAGCGCAGAGGGCGGCATTCCCTCCGCCAACAACAATGACGTCGTAGTCACGTCCTTCGTTCATGACGACTTCCCGACTCCTTCGTTCCGTTCTGGGCAGGCCGACATCGATGGTCAGAACCGGCCTGGCGCAAGCGGCTCGCCATGTCAGGCCGCCAATTTCCCCTCGCCATCGCGCCAGCGGATCAGGCGCTCGATGCCCTCTTCGAGCGAGACTTCGGGGTGCCAGCCGAGCTGCTCCTGGATCTTCTTGTTGGAGAATTTCAGCGTGCTGGAAACCGTGGCGCGGATCTTCCCCTCCGGCGTCTTGTATTCCGGCTCAAGGCTCGTGCCCGCCTTCGCCTGGATGATGCGGACAAGCTCGTTCAGCGATGTCGACACGCCGGTCGCGACGTTGAAGCTTTCGCGCGAGACATCGCTCTCCATCGCCATCAGGTTGGCGCGTGCGATGTCGGCGACGTGGATGTAGTCATGCACTTCCGAGCCGTCGTCGGGAATGACGGGGCGCTCGCCGCGCCGAACTCCGGTCGTAAGTATCTATGATATAAACTGAATTCACGGCACGGAAATGCTGCCGCTCGCCGTAGACGGACGCGTAGCGCAGCGAGATCGACTTGACCCCGTGCCGGTCGTGATAGAGCCGGCCGATATTCTCGCCGATGATTTTCGTCGCGCCGTAGAGCGCGGCGCCGGGCTGCTGCTTGTACCATTCCCACGGTGCCTGCTCGGCCGTGACGTCCTCCTGCGTCTCGCCGTAGACCGCGACGGAGGAGGCGAAGACGACCTTCTTCACGCCACGATAACGGCAGGCCTCGTAGGTGTTCATCATGCCGTCGATGTTGACGGCGAGCCCGAGCGACGGATTGAGGCTGAGCGGCAAGGTGAGGAAGCCGGCGACGGCAAACACGCCGTCGGCATCCGCGAAGGCGTCGAAGAGCTCGTTGATGCGCAGCACATCGCCGCGGACAAGCTTGACGCGGTCGTCCTTGAGAAGCTCCGCCACCGTGTCGGGAGAGCCGAGAGAATAATTGTCGAGCAGCACCACTTCCCGAACGCCGGCCATGAGCAGATGATCGGCAATATGCGAGCCGATCAGGCTGGCGCCCCCCGTGATGACGAACTTGCCGTCCTTCAGCTTCATCTTCCCGCGTCCTCTTCCTTCCACCCGTTCCGTGCAAACGCTCTTCACGAGAGCATGATGTGAACGGCCTTCTCCTCGGTGTAGGAGTAAAGCTCCTCGATGCCGCGCTCTTTGCCGACGCCGCTGTTCTTGTAGCCGCCATAGGGCATCGCCCGCACGTGCGCGTTGACGCCGTTCACCCAGATGTAGCCGGCCTCGAGACGCTTCACCGTCTGCATCGCCGCGGTCACGTCGCGCGACCACACGGCCGCAGTCAGGCCGAGATCGACGGAGTTGGCCATCTCCACCATCTCGTCGACGTCGGACCAGCGCAGGACCGAGAGGACCGGGCCGAATATCTCGTCGCGGGCGATCGCCATGTCGGTGGTCACGTCGGCGAACACGGTCGGCTCGACCCAGAAGCCGCGCTCGAAGAGCTCGCCCTGCGGACGCTTGCCGCCGGCAACGAGCCGCGCACCTTCCGACACGCCGAGCCCGATATAGCGCATCACCTTCTCGTATTGCGGCTCGGAATTGATGGCGCCCATCTGGGTCGCCTCGTCGAACGGGTCGCCGACCCGGATCGCCGAGACCGTCTTTGCCACGCGCTCCACCACATCGTCGTAGAGCGTGTCGTGCACGAACAACCGGCTGGTGGAGGCGCATGACTGGCCCTGCCAGGTGAAGTTCATGCCGGCCACCGCGGCGCTTGCCGCTTTCTCGACCGGCGCGTCGGGGAAGATGATGAAGGGGTTCTTGCCGCCGAGCTCGAGCGTGACGTGCTTGATGGCCGATTCCGCTGCCGCCCGCTGGATCATCATGCCGGTGCGCGCCGAGCCGACGAAGGAGAGCCGCTTGACGCGCTTGTGCCGCACCAGGGCGTCGCCGGCCTCGGCGCCGAGGCCGGTGATGATCGACAGCACGCCGGGCGGCAGGACCTCGCCGGCGATCTCGCCAAGCATGCAGGCGGAAAGCGGGCTCTGCTCCGACGGCTTCAGCACCACCGCGTTGCCGGCCATCAGCGGAGAGGCAATGCCGACGATGGCGAAGTTGATGGGGTGATTGAACGCCAGGATGCGGCCGACCACACCATAAGGCTCGCGCATCGTAAAATGGATGTTGCCGGCGGAAGCCGGTATGGAGCTTCCCTTCAGCTCGTATCCCAGCCCGGCGAAGTATCTGAGCCGCGCAACGCCACCGGTGATGTCGCCGCGCATCGGCTTGATGGGATTGCCGGAATCGGCGACCTCGACTTTCAGGATGTCGTCGGCCCGCGCCAGGATCGCATCGCCGAGCCGGTGCAGGTAGGCGGCGCGCTCGTCGACGGACAGCGCGGCCCAGGCGGGCTGCGCCTTGGCAGCCGCCGCGACTGCGGCATCGACGTCCGATGCCGTCCCGCGCGGCACGCGGCCGAGATAGTCGCCGGTCGCAGGGTTGAAGGAACTCCAGCCATCCGCCGTCGAGGCTCTCCACCAGCTTTCCGCCGATGAGCATCAGGCCTGTCAGTCCGGCCTTCGCCGTCGACGCCTCAGGCTTCTCCGCGCTGCCGCCACGCTCCATCGTCACCATTACGGTGTTCGATCCAAGCACGGCGCGGAAGGTGACGAGCCGGTCATCAGTGTCCCCCCACCGAAACGATCTTGTCCGGCCGTGCGACGTTCAGGCGCGTTCGAGGGCGCCGGCCGTTCTTGAAGATGCCGGGAAGCTACAGGCGGCGCGGGCGCTTGAGCAAAGCACGAATGACAATAGCAGCATAATCTGCACGAATGCTGGGCAGGCCTGCTATGTCATGTTTCGCCGCATCGTCTCCGCCGGCGGGATCGCGAGAAGGAATACTGCACTTGCGTCTGACCGGCTTGAACTCCCGCCCGGAAAAGCGCGACGTAAGCGGCAGGAGCAAGGGAGGACGCCGGGATCATGACTGAGCCTTACCGGATATTTGCGGTCAAATACGCGACCCTCGAAGGACGACGCTCGAGCGCCAACTTCCTGGGCGGCGACCTGCACGATTATCCCATGCCGCTCGACTACTACGTCTGGGCCATCGTCGGGGAGTCGCAGACCTTCGTGGTGGATACGGGCTTCAACCTCAAGACGGCGGAAAAGCGGGGCCGGCAGATCGTGCGCCCGCCCGTGGAGGGTCTCAAGGCCATCGGCGTCGATCCCGAGCACGTGACCGACGTGATCCTGACGCACATGCATTACGACCACGCTGGGAATTGCGACCTCTTTCCCGCCGCGCGCTTTCACCTGCAGGAGCGCGAGATGCACTTCTGCACCGGGCGCTGCATGTGCCACGCGGCCATCTCTCACCACTACGAGTCCGACGACGTGGCGGGCATGGTCCATCGGCTTTTCGCCGGCCGCGTCAAGTTTCACCCCACAATCTCTGAGATCGCGCCCGGCATCCTGCTCCACCATGTCGGGGGCCACACCGACGGCCTGCAGGTGGTGCGCGTGAACACAAAACGCGGAATGGTGGTTCTCGCCTCGGACGCCTCGCATTTCTACGCCAACATCGAGCAGGGGCGGCCGTTCCCGATCATCCACAATGCCGGCGACATGCTCGATGGCTACGAGGTGGTGCGACGGCTCGCCGATTCGACCGCCCATGTCGTGCCGGGACACGATCCGGATGTGCTGCGGCGATATCCGTCACCGCGCTCCGACATGGAAGGGTGGATCGTGTCGCTGGACCAGCCTCCCGCCGCCGGCGCCTGATCCCGGTCTGCCGTCCGCGGAAGATTGCGGGCCGGTCAGCGGTGTTTCGGGTCGGAAACGAAGGCGCCGATCGACGGAGCAGCCTTACCGTCGCGAACAAGAACGCAGTCAGGCGGAAAATCCTGCCGTATCTCGATGCCCTCGCTCCGGACCATATCGAGAAAGCGCGGCAACTGCTTCATCGCTCCCGTCGGAAGGTCATGCACCACCAGGAGCGTCCAGGCCGTGCTTTGGCAATGCGCAAGTGCGCGCTCGGGCCAGCCTTCGGTGTCGCTCCAATCGTGGGGCACGCAATTCCAGATCACGCAGCGATATTTCTTGCGCTTCAGATGGTCGACCGCCGCCGGGCTGAGGAGGGCCGGGGTCGGCTTGCCCCCGTCTCCATAGGGCCGAAACAGAGGCTGCGGTTGGGCGAGATCGCCGATGGCGTCTTCCGCCATGGCGATTTCGTCGACCTCAGCCTTCCTGTTGGACAGGAGCCCGAGCGGGCATGTGTGCGTGAAGGTGTGGTTCCCGATCCAGTGGCCGGCCGCCTTCGCCCGAGACGCCAGGGCGCGGCGTTCGGGGTCCAGAAGCTTGCGCCCGATCACGAAGAATGTCGCCGGCACATCTGCCTTGGCGAGGCATTCCAGCACGCCTTCGGTCACGCCGGGCGTCGGTCCGTTGTCAAATGTGAGCGTGAGCTTTGGCAAATCGGCGGAAGATGCGACGGACACTAACCGGCAAGCTCGCGGCGGACGATCCCGGCTCCGGCGCTGAGCGCTTTCAGCTTGGCGAACGCGACATCGCGCGGCAGGTATTTCATGCCGCAATCCGGGGCCGCGACGATCTTCTCAGCGGATACATAGGGAAGCGCTCGGCGGATGCGTTCCGCCACCGTCTCCGCCGAATTCGACGGCGTGGGTGGAAAGGTCGATGACGCCGAGGATGATCGTCTTGCCGGACAAATCCTTGAGCACGGCGCAGTCGAGCTTCGACTGGGCCGTTTCGATCGAAATCTGGTCGATGTCGGCTGCTGCAAGCTCGGGAAGGAACGAGTAGCCGCTCGGCCGCTCCTTGACCAGCGACGCATAGCCGAAGCACAGGTGCACGGCGGTGGTTCCGGAGACGCCTTCAACGGCCCTGTTGATCGCCCGCACGCCGTATTGCCTTGCCGTGTCGGCGCGCGCCTGCAGGTAGGGCTCATCCATCTGAACAATGTCGGCACCGGCCGCAAAGAGGTCTTTGATCTCCGCATTGACGGCTTCGGCGCAGGCAAGCGCAACAGCCTCCTTGTCGCCATAGAAGTCGTCGTGAAGGAGCTGCGACAGGGTGAAAGGGCCGGGGAGGGTGATCTTGATCATCCGATCCGTGCGGCTGCGCAGGAACGCGACGTCCCGCTTCTGCACCGGATGGCGACGGCTGATGGGGCCGATCACCCTGGGAACGAACTGCACCTGCCCGGCGTCGCGCCCTTTCACTTCCGCCGGGTTCTTCTCGTCCACGCCGTCAAGCGCGGTGGCGAAGCGATTGGAATAGCTTTCCCGCCGGGTTTCCCCGTCGGTGATGATGTCGAGGCCCGCGCGCTCCTGGTCGCTGACCACGACGGCTGTTGCATCGTCCTGTGCCTGCTCCAGCCACCGCTCGGGCACGCGCCACAGGTCTCGCGCCCGAACCCGCGGAACAATCGTCGACAGAGCCTCGCGGTCGATCAGCCAGTCCGGCTGCGGATAACTACCGACGAGGGAGGTGGGTAACAGCATCGAATCTCAATCGAACGGAGCGCTATTCTGCAAGGCTCCGATCAGCGGAAGCCGCGGTGTCAAGGCCTGCGGGGACCGGACCCCGCAGGCCTTGTTTGTTGTTACGAGCACGAAGCCCGTTGCTGGAGGCCGTACTCGTTCCGGACTTCCGGATGAACGACCATCGTGTAGGCATCCGCGCCGGACAGGAAATGGCTCTTGTCGCTGGCATAGGCGTTGGCGGCGATGACGCGCGTCAGCTTGTCGGCGTTGCCTTGGATCCAGCCGGCGACCACGTCGCCTTTGGTGGAGCCGGTCGCCTCCATGGCCTGCTTGAGGATGTTGACCCAGTCATAGCCGACTGCAACGTTGAGGTAGTCCTGCGGGCGGCTCTCCAGGCCCTTGGCGGCGGTATAGGCTTTGACCTTCTTGATGAAGGCGACCAGCTCCGGCGCGCCCTGCGGGGAATCCGGGCAGTAGGTGAAGCGCTCCAGCGTCTGCGCCACCATGTTCTTGTAGGCGTCAGGCCCGGCAATGCTGATGACCAGGTCGGGATTGACCGAGCCGGCGAGGCTGGTTGCCTGTTTGATGCCCCAGCCGATCTCAAGCAGGTTCTTCTGCACGATGCCGACATCGTCCTGGCTCGCGGAGAAATACGCCAGAAAATCGGGATCGGCGCGCTTGAGCGCCAGGAGTTGCGGCGTCGTGTCGGAGGGGTGAAACTTGTACTGCTGCTCGGCGGCCAGCTCGACGCCCTTGTCCTTCAGGACATCGCGGAAGCCGACCATGCCGGAGAGTGTCGCCGCGGCATCGTCGTAGATGATCGCCGGCTTCTGGGCCTTTGCGACATCTGTGACGTATTGCGCCAGGTTGCGGCCGGATGCATCGGCGCTCGGGAGGACGCTGAAGTGATAGGGGCCGGCCTGCGGCGTGAGCGCACCCGAGCCGGTCATGCTGACGGAGGCGACCTTGCCTTCGGTGAGCACCGGCAGAGCCGCAAGGTTCACCTGGCTGAGCTGTGGCCCGACAACGGCATCAACGCCCTCGCGGTGAACGAGACGCGTTATCTCGCTGACCGCCACCGTCGGGTTTGCCTGGTCGTCGGCGTAGACGAGCTCGATCTGGCGGCCAAGGATGCCGCCGGCGGCATTGATCTCCTCGACAGCCATTTCCACGCCCATCTTGTTGGGCGATGCGCCGGCGGCACCAGGGCCGGTCAGCGACAGGAAGACGCCGAGCTTGATGGGATCGTTGTCCTGCGCCAGGACCGCGGACGTAGCGCTGACGGCTGCTACGGCCAAAGCGGATGCGGTCATGATGGCGCGGAAAAACACCTTTCCGTCCATGTTATTCCTCCCTCACAGCATTCTTGGATGTGCCCATTTCGCAGGGATGGGCCTCTCGTAGTGTTTAAGGCCCAACGCGACGGGCGTTCCAATAACGGATAGGGCGGCCAGTATGCCAATCCGTTATAGAGGCGGGCATTGACAATCATATTTCTTAATCTGGATATGGAGGGGGCAGGCTCAACTGCGGGCGGGCTGCCACAGAAGAATTGAAGTGCGTCTTGTCGCGAGAGATCGAACAATACTCACGGCGGCAGAGAGACGTTCAATACAACTTCGACTAAGCAAAGGGAGCGATGTATTTGTCCGCGAGCGCCACGGAGATTGCAATCGCCGGTATGGGGGAGACGGCGGTCGGACGGCTGCCCGATGCGGACCCCATCTCACTTCACGTCGAGGCGGCGCGGCGTGCGGTGGCTGATTGCGGCCTGAAGAAGGATGAGATCGACGGACTCCTGACGGCCGGTGCGTTCTTCGCGGACAACATCCGGCACCACATGGTGATCGGCGAGCACCTTGGCCTTTATTGCAAGGGGCTGACCGACACGCTGCGCACCGGCGGTCAATGCTGGGGTTACGGCATCGAGATGGCGCGCTGGGCGATCCAGTCCGGTCGCTGCAAGGCCGTTCTCCTCGTCGGCGGCGATACGCTGCTTTCGTCAGCGGGCCGCGGCAACGCGGCGGAGGCCTACACCAATTACGGTGCGCATTCGCTGGAATACGAGATACCCTACGGGATCACGGTGCCGGGCATCTACGCCCTCGTCGCCGCGCGCCACATGCACGAATACGGAACGACGCCGGAACAGCTTGCCGCCATTGCGGTGGCCTGCCGCCGGCATGCATCGCTCAATCCGGCCGCCCAGAAGCGAGACCCGATCAGCATCGATGATGTGATCGGCTCGCGCATGATCTCCACGCCGCTACGTCTGCTTGACTGCAGCCTGCTTTCCGACGGGGGCGCCGCCATCGTGGTCACCTCGCTGGAGCGGGCGCGGGACTTGAAAGCAAAGCCCGTCCGCGTGCTCGGGCTGGGCCAGGCGCAATCCTACTACCACATGGGCCATCTGGCCCGCACGGTGGGCGCCCAGAAGGGCAGCCATTTCGGCCTCACGCGGTCGGTCCAGTCGGTCGCCGCGCGCCAGGCGTTCGGAGAGGCCGGAGTGAAACCGGACGACATCGACGTCGCCGAGCTGTACGACTCCTTCACCATCACGGCGTTGATGCAGTTTGAGGATCTCGGCTTCTGCGCAAAGGGCGAGGGTGGCAGCTTCGTCGAGAACGGCCGCATCGAGCTCGGCGGCACGCTCCCCACGAACACGCATGGTGGGCTGCTCTCCTTCGCGCATCCCGGCGCAAGCGGCGGCATGCATCACATCATCGAGGCGGCCAGGCAGCTGCGCGGCGAGTGCGGCGCCAGACAGGTCGAAGGCGCTGCCCTTGCGCTGGCGACGAATGTCAGCGCCGTTTCCTCCAACCATTCCGTCTGCATTCTGGCGCCTGACTGAGATCTCGCCATGCCCAGCACCCGCCCAGTTCCAAATCCGACAAATGCCTCGGCGCCCTATTGGGAGGCCTGCCGCAAGCACGTGCTGCGGTTTCAGCGATGTGCGGCGTGCAATTACGTGCTCTTCTATCCGGGCTACGCCTGCCCGGTCTGCTGGAGCAACAAGCTGGAATGGATCACCAGCTCCGGCAGGGGCTCGATCTATTCGCTCACCGTCGTGGAGCACCCGGCGACGGACTACTTCGCCGAGATCGGCCCTGTCACCGTTGCCCTGGTCGAGCTGGAGGAGGGGCCGATCATGATGACCAACATCGTCGGCTCGCCGCCGCATGATGCCCGGATCGGGGATAAGGTTACGGTGGACTTCGTCGACGTGAACGAGGCGGTTTCCTTGCCGGTGTTTCGCAAGGAGGCCGGTGGCTGATATGAGGCCGGAGCTCCAAGTCCGCGAAGAATGCCTGGGAGAGGCCGTGGATAAAGCGGCGGCGCGGTGGGGCGATGCCGTCGGCTGGCTCTTCGAGGACCGGCCCGTCTCCTTTCGCGAGATGCAGGAGAGCGTGGATCGCGTCGCCCGGGCATTCCTCGCGGCCGGCGTCAAGCGCGGGGAAATCGTCGCGACGTGGATGCCGAACCGCGCCGAGTTCGTGGAGATCGAGTTCGCGCTGGCCAAGATCGGCGCGATCGTCGTGGCGATCAACACGCGCTTCAAGTCGTTCGAGCTTGCCCACATCCTCAAGCGCAGCGGCGCCGTCATGCTGATCATGGAGGAGCGCTTCCTCAAGCACGATTACGCGGCGGTGCTTCGCGAGCTTTCCATCAGCCCGGGCGGCGCGGCGCCCGACTTCCCGCAGCTGCGATCGCTGGTGAGCCTCGCCCGGCCCGCGTCCCCGGGCTTTGTGTCGTGGGATGATTTCGTTGCCGGCGGTGCCGCGGTGCCTCGATCGGCGCTCGCCGAACGTCAGCGCGCATGCCGCTGGAGTGAGGCGGTGATCCTGCAATACACCTCCGGCACGACGGCGGCGCCGAAAGGCGCCCTTCTCAATCACCGCTACGTGCTGAATGTCGGCCAGTTCGTCTTCGGGATGATGGGCGTCAGGGAGGGTGAGGCGGTCCTCAACACGCAGCCCATCTATCACATCGGCGGATCATGCAGCGCGGTGCCCGCGCCCCTTTCGCTCGGCTGCCGCATGGTCATCCCCGAATTTTATGAAGCCGGTCGCGTGCTTGAGCTTATCGAGCGGGAGCGCTGCGTGGCCCGCACGGGCTTCCCGGCCATGTACATCATGGAGATGGATCATCCGCGTTTCCCGCAGACCGACCTGTCGAGCCTGAGGACCGGATGGAGCGGCGGTACGCCGGAATTCCTGAAGAAGGTGTCGGAGGCGTTCGGCATTCCGGGCCTCATGCTGACCTTCTCCTCCACCGAGGTCGGGGGGACCGGAAGCTGGTATGACGATCCCTGGGAGCAGCGCACGACAAGCGCGGGCAGACCTCTGCCGGGGACCGAGCTCATGATCGCCGACCCGGAGACGGGAAAGGAAGTGCCGGCCGGGCAGCACGGCGAGATCCTGATGCGCGGCTGGTGGCAGATGAACGGGTATCTCGGCGATCCGGTCGAGACCGCCAAGGCGATCGATTCGCAGGGTTGGTCGCACACCGGCGACCTCGGCTATGTCGACGAAACGGGCTGCCTGCACTTCGTCGGGCGCATCAAGGACATGCTCAAGGTCGGCGGCGAGAACGTCTCGGCGGAGGAGGTCGAGGGCGTTCTGGTCAGCCATCCGGCGATCCGGCAGGCCGCCATCATCGGGATGCCCGATCCGCGTCTCGAAGAGGTGCCGCTCGCCGTCGTCGAGCTGCAGCCCGGCGCAAAGCTGACCGAAAGCGAGATCATCGATTATTGCGCAGAGCGGATGGCGAACTTCCGGGTGCCGCGTGCGGTTCGCTTTGTCACCGCCTGGCCGCTCACCGGAAGCGGCAAGATCATGAAATACGCCTTGCGCGAGACGCTCCTTCCCAAGGCGCCGCAAAGCGTGGCGAGCGTGGGCTGATGAGCACTGAAGCCTCCACCGATTCTCTCGCTGCGCTGAAGCAGCTGCTTCAGATCCTGGACCTGCAACTCGGCGACGGGGGCGGAAACATCACGATCACCGGCGAGGACCCGGTGGTGAATAGCAGGTTCCGCCCTGGCGCCGCGACCGCAGCGGCGCTTGCGGCACAAGGCCTGGCGATCGCGGCGATCTGGCGGATGCGCACCGGGCGGGGCCAGGACATCTCCGTCGACATGCGGCGCGCAACGCATGTGGGGCTGCGCACGATCAATCATGTGCGCCAGAACGGCGTCGCGCATGAGCTCTACCCGCGCAGCAGCACCGGCCTCAGCGACTTCTATCGCACCAAGGACGGCAGGCTGATCTTCGTCCTGCGGGGGACGCTCTTCGTCGACTCGCTTCTCCGCGCGCTCAGCCTGCTCGGCTGCGCCTACGAACGGGAGTTGATGGCGGCGGCGATATCGAAGTGGGATGGCCTCGCGCTGGAAGATGCGATGGCCGAGCGCAGGGCCGTCTGCACGATGGTTCGATCGCGGGAGGAATGGCTGTCGCATCCGCAGGGCGCGTTGTTGGCCGGCCTCCCGCCGGTTTCGATCGAGAAGATCGGCGACAGCGAGCCTGAGCCGTTCGCTGCAGCGGCGCGGCCTTTGTCGGATGTGAGGGTGGTGGACTTCACGCACGTGCTTGCCGGTCCCGTCACCTCGCGCACGCTGGCTGAGCAGGGCGCCGATGTCCTTCACATCTGCGCCCAGCACCAGCCTGACCCGACGCGGCTGAACATCGACACGGGCCCCGGCAAGCGCTCGGCCTTGATCGACGTCGATAAAGCCGAAGAGCGCGAGACGCTTCTGTCGCTGGTCCGCGCAGGCCGACATGTTCGTGCAGTCGTGGCGGCCGACCAGCCTCGTTCGGCACGGCCTCTCCGCTCACGATCTTGCCGCCATCCGCCCCGGCCTGATCTACGTGTCGGTGAGCTGCTACGGCTCGGACGGCCCGTGGGCCGATCGCGCCGGCTACGAGCCTTGCGGACAGATCGCCTGCGGTCTGGTGGAGGATGAAGGCTCGCGAGACAGGCCGCAGCTCGCCGTCACGGGCACGCTCAACGATTATCTGGCCGCCTATCTCGCTACGGCGGGAGCGCTCGCAGCCCTTATCAGGCGATCGCGCGAGGGCGGCAGCTATCATGTCAAAGTGTCGCTGACGCGCACCTCCATGTGGGTTCAGGAGCTTGGCCAGCTGCCGCCCAACCAATGGCCGCAGGAGGAGATAAAGATGGCTCCTCTTCCCTCGGATCTGATCGCGATGGAGAGCGCCTTTGGGACGCTCACTCTGCCGGCGCCGATAACGCACTACTCCGAGACGGCCGCCTACTGGGATCGGCCGCCGGAGCCGTTTGGAGCATCGATGCCACGATGGTGAAGCCGCGCGGCGGTGTCGAAGAAGCGGCCCGCGGCACAAAGAGGCGCCAGACCTCGGATGGGTGAGAAGGGTGGGAGGAATGTTCGAGGAACTGTCGTTCATCATATTTCGCGGATTGGGCGCGGGCGGTCTGACCGCCATGATCGCGCTCAGCTTCAACATCGTTCACACGTCGAGCCGTGTGCTGAACTTCGCGACCGGCAACCTGCTTGTCGTGGCCGCTTTCCTTGCCGCCCTCTTTTATGTCCCGGCCGCCGGGCTGCCGGCATGGCTCCTCTGGCTGTTCGTGGCCACGCTGGGTCTTGGCGCGTTCGTGGCGCTTCAGGGGTTTATCACGCTTCTGCCGCTCAAATATTCGGCCGAAAATTCCTGGCTGGTCACCACGATGGCCGCGTCGGTCATCATCGGCGCGCTGCTGCTGCTGACCCAGGGCCCGTTCATCAAGAACGCCACCGATCCCTTGCCGCCGATCGTGCTCTTCAATATGCGCACGCCGGGCGCCTATGGGGCGTGCATCGCGCTGGCGATCGGCTGGTTCGTCGCGCTTCACCTCTTCCTCACGCGGACCTGGGCCGGGCTCGCCATCAGCGCCCTGTCGCAGGACTATGACGCTGCCCGGACCGCCGGCATCCCCGTCAGGCGGCTCCAGGTCACCGCATTCTTCATCAGCGGCCTGATCCTCGGCTCGGCCGGATTCATGGCTGCGCCGATCATGTCGATCTCACCCGATGCCGGCTTTCGCTATGTCATCAACGGTTTCATCGGCGCCATCGTCGGAGGTCTCGACAACAATCTGGGCGCCGTCTTCGGCGGCTTCTTCGTCGGCGTTCTGTCGGTGCTGTCCATCTACACGGTGGGCGGTGAGTTCGAGGGCACGATCACGCTCCTGCTGATGGTCTTCATCCTCATGATCCGGCCGCAGGGCATGTTCGGTCGCACGCAAGCGCGGCGGGTCTGACCATGAGCCCTGCCACCATCGATAAGACGACCGTCGCGGCGAGCGGCCCGGGCACGGGTCTTGCGCGGCGCCGCCGCCTGATCGGCGCAGACAGCGACACAATCCAGCTGATGATCGGTGTGGCCGTCGTTTTCCTGGCCATGATCGCACCCGAGCTCATGGACAGCATCTACTGGCGCCAGAGCTTCCAGATCATCGGCATTCTCGTCACCGTGTCGATCTTCCTGAACTTTCTCTACATGGATGCCGGCCAGATCTCGTTCGGCCAGGGAGCGATCCTCGGTGCGTCCGCCTACGCGACGGCGGTTTTCTACGGGACGATGGGGACTTCGTTTTTCCTGGCCGCCGCCGGGGGCATGGCCGCCGCGCTGATTTTCGGGCTTGCATTCGCTCTGCCCGCGCTGCGCGTTCAGGACCTACTATCTCGGATTCGTCACATTTGGCGCGGCGATGGTCTTTCCCGAGCTGATCGTCGCGTTCGATAAATACACCTATGGCGTCAACGGCATTTCGCTGAGCTTCGGGAGCTTCCGCCACCTGACGGTGTTCGGCGTTTCGGTGCTGTCGATCGTTGTTTCCGTCGTCATCTGCGTCTCGCTGGCGCTGATTGTCTGGCTGCGGCGAACCCGCTTCGGCCGCGGCCTGCGCATAAGCGCATTCAGTCCGGAAGCTGCCCAGTCGCTTGGCATAAGCCCGGGGCGGATGCGCTCCGCCGCGTTTCTCATCGCGGCGGCAGGCGCCGGCATGGCGGGTATCCTATACGCGCCGGTAGTCGGCTTCGTCGGACCGTCGGCGTTCAACATCGAGCTTTCCGTCCTCTTCTTCTTCGTCATCATCGTGGGCGGACGTGGGCAGCTGATGGGGCCGATCGTCGGTATCGTTCTCATCTATCTCGTTCCCAACATGCTGCTTGCCGATTCCGTCGACTATCGCCTGCTGGTCTATGGCGTCATCGCGTTGGTCGTGATGCTCCTCTTTCCCGAGGGCATCGTAGGCACCTTGCAGCGCCGGCTCGCGCATGGCGAACCGATCGCGACACTCGATTTTCCGATCGAACGCGCGGTGCAGCGCTCTTCGGCCGGTGACTGGCGCGCGCATCCCGCTGCGGACGGGTCCGCGGTCCCCGCCATCGAGCTTCAGGGCGTGAAGAAGTATTTCGGCCAGGTCGCCGCGCTCGACGGCGTCGACCTCGTCGTGCGGAGGGGGGAGATACACGGCCTCATCGGCGCCAACGGATCGGGCAAGACGAGCCTCCTCAACGTCCTCAGCCGAATGAGCCAGCACGATGCCGGCAGCCTGAAAATCCTCGGCAGGGATGTGCGCCGCTACAGTGCCTCGCGCGTCCCGCGGCTCGGGATTGGCCGCACGTTCCAGACGCCGCGCATCTTCGACGACATGACGGTGTGGGAGAACATCGAGGTCGGCATCGACGCGAGGCCACGCTCCCACGCGCCGGTCCCGCAGGAGTTCGTGGCCGAGCTCAAGGAGCGCTACGCGGCAAGGCCGGCACGGCTGGTCCCGCACGGCCCGCGGCGGCTGATGGAGGTTCTGCGCGTCGTCCTGACCGGTGCGGAGATACTCCTGCTCGACGAGCCCGCCGCCGGGCTTTCGGCGCGCGAGCGAGCGGACTTCGTCGGCGTGCTGCGCCGGCTCCGCGACCAGGGCGGCAAGTCGATCGTTCTGGTGGAGCACGATCTCGATCTCGTACTTGAGGTCGCCGACCGCATCACCGTGCTCGACGTAGGCAAGGTGGTCGCCACGGGAACGCCTTCCGAGGTCACCCAGGATCCGGCCGTCCGCCCGCTGTTCGTCAGGACCTATCATGCTTGAGGTGAAGGGCATTTCCGCCAGTTACGGCACCGTCCCGGTCCTGCGCGATATCAGTCTGACCGCGTCGGCCGGCGAGATCCTGCTGATCGTTGGCGAGAACGGGGCCGGAAAGACGACGCTCCTGCGAACGATCGGCGGACTCATCAAGCCGTCGGCCGGCACGATCGCGGTGGACGGAAAGGACCTGACCGCCGTGCCGGCGGAGCGCATGCCGCATCACGGGCTGCGGCTCGTGCTCGATGGGCACCGCATCTTCCCCGAGCTTGGCGTGATGGACAATTTCCGCATCTGCAACACGGCCGGCATGAGCCGGGCAGAGTTCCGCCGCGCCCTCGACAACATCTTCGAGGTCTTCCCGATCCTGGCGGAGAAGCGGCGCCATCGCGCCCGCGACCTGTCGGGCGGTCAGCAGCAGATGCTGGCACTCGCCCAGGCCTTCCTGGCGAAGCCCAAGGTGCTTCTGTGCGACGAGCCTTCAACGGGCCTGGCGCAATCGTTGCTGCCGCTCATTCTCAAGTTTCTCCGGAACTGGGCGGAGGAGGGCACCGCCGTGGTCATCGTCGAGCAGCATTTGCGCATCGCCCTGCCGGTGGCAGACCGGGCGATCCTGCTTGAGCGTGGCGAGATCGCCTTTTCCGCGGCCGCTGCGGAGTTCGGCAAAGAGATGGAACGCGCGGCCGAGGCAGCGGGTGCGGCCGGCGCCCAGCCAAATTAGCGGCTGGAAGCGCGCACGGGCGTCTTGTTGGGGGCCGGCGCGAGGTCCGGCCGCGCCTGCGCGTTGCGGATGGCGCTGCGGACCTTTTCCACGGTCAGGTGCGGGGCGACCGAAGAGATGAAGTCGAGCACGAACGGCCGCAGATAGAGGTTCGACCGCAGCGTCACGTAGGAGGTGCTCGAATTCGAACAAATGGCTGGCATCGCGCGCCTGAAGGGCCTTGTCGCGCTCGGGGTCGAAGGCGATCTGGGTGAGGATGGCGATGCCGAGGCCGATTTCCGCGTAGGTCTTGCTGATGTCGGCATCGACCGCGCTGAGAATGACGCTCGGCTCGATTCCCGCCTGCTTGAAGGCCCGCATGACGCGCCAGCGCCCCGAGAAGCGGGGATCGTAGGTGATGATCGGATATTCGGCGACTTTCTGGATCGTCAGCCTCTTCACATCGAAGATCGGATGGTCGCGTCTTGCCACGATGCAGCGTGGCAGCTTGAGGCACGGCAGCTTGACGAGGTTGGGGTTCTCGCGGAGCGTCTCGGTGCCGACGGCAAGGTCGGCCTCGCCGCCTTCGACCATGTCGCAGATCGACTGCGGGTCGCCCTGCTTGAGGATGAGCTGGACCAGCGGGTAGCGCTTGACGAAGGATTTGATGACCTGCGGAAGAACGTAGCGCGCCTGCGTGTGGGTGGTCCCGATGGTGAGGGTGCCGCGCTCGCTCGCCCCGATGTCTTCCTTCAGGGCCCGCAGCGCCTGCATGTCGGTCACGATGCGCCGCGCGATGTCCAGCACATGCTCGCCGGGCTCCGTGACGCCCACCAGGCGGTTGCGGGTTCGGGAGAAGATCTCGAAGCCAAGCTCCGCCTCCAGAAGCTGGATCTGGCGGCTCACGCCGGGCTGCGAGGTGTGGAGGGCTTCGGCCGCGGCGGAGAGGTGGTTTCCTTGCCGCACGATTTCCAGAACGTAGCGGAGCTGCTGCAGTTTCATGATGGTGTTCGTGTTCGGTCACTATGCCAGCATCTGATTGTAGCATAGCATCATATTCTGAGTGAGCATACTGCGCCCATGCTAGCGTGCAACGGGATTTCGGATTCCGTGGCTGGCACGGCTTTGCATGGGGGCGCCGGGAGGACTGCGCATCCTGTCTGTCCCGGCGTCTTCGCGTGGGCCGCACGGCCCCTCCGACGACGCGACGGTCCCGCACGGCGTTGGAGCAGTTTGAATGACTCATCTCGATAGCAATGAGGCATATGACGTCATTGTCGTAGGCGGGGGGAACGCCGCCTTATGCGCGGCGCTCGCCGCCGAGGACGGAGGCGCGCGCGTGCTTCTGCTGGAGCGCGCTCCCGTCACGGAGCGCGGAGGAAACAGCGCCTACACCGACGGTCTGATGCGCTTCGTCTACGAAGGGGCCGAAGACATCCGGGCGCTGTGTCCCGACGTCACCGACGCGGAAGCCGAAGCGAGCGATTTCGGCAGCTATACCGAGGAGAACTTCTTCGACGATATGGGGCGGATCACGCAGTATCGGACCGATCCCGATCTCTGCGAGATCCTCGTCAAGCAAAGCAAGGAAACGCTCTTCTGGATGAAGAGCAAAGGCGTCCGCTTCCTTCCCTATTTCGGCCGGCAGGCTTTTCGCGTTGACGGCCGCTTCAAGTTCTGGGGCGGCGCCACGGTGGCGGTCGCGTCGGGCGGGCAGGGCCTGATCGAGTCGCTCTACGGCGCTGCGGCGAAGAACGGCATCGACGTCGTCTACGAAGCGTGGGTCCAGAAGCTGATGCGCGAGCACGGGAGGGTGGCGGGTGTCGTCGCCCGCATCGGCGGCGACATGAAGGAGCTTCGCGCCCGCGCCGTCATCCTGGCCTGCGGCGGCTTCGAGGCCAACACCGAGTGGCGCACGCGCTATCTGGGCCCGGGCTGGGACCTCGCCAAAGTACGCGGCACCCGCTTCAACACCGGCGACGGCCTTGCGATGGCGCTCGAGATGGGTGCCATGGCCTGGGGAAACTGGTCGGGCTGCCATGCGGTCGCCTGGGAGAGGAACGCCTCCGATTTTGGCGATCCGGATTTGACGCAGCATTTCCAGCGCAACAGCTATCAGCTGGGGATCGTCGTCAATTCCGAGGGCCAGCGCTTCATCGACGAGGGTGCCGACTTCCGCAACTACACTTATGCGAAATACGGGCGGGCGGTCCTTGCGCAGCCGGGGCAGGCGGCTTGGCAGATCTTCGATGGCAAGGTGCTGCAGCACCTGCGCGACGAATATCGCTCGCGCTATGTGACGCGGTTCCGCTCCGACACGCTGGAAGGGCTGATCGAGCAGCTGGACGAGGTTGACAAGCCTGCGCTTCGCAAGACGATCCAGGACTACAACGCTGCCGTCCTGACCGATATTCCGTTCAATCCCAACATCAAGGACGGGCGCGGCGCGCCGGGCCTTCCCGTGCCGCGCACGCATTGGGCAAATCCGCTCGATACGCCGCCCTTCGAAGCCTACGCCGTGACCTGCGGCGTGACGTTCACCTTCGGCGGCATCCGCATCAATACCAGCGGCCAGGTCTTGGATTCCGGCCAACAGGAGATGCCCGGCCTCTTCGCGGCCGGAGAGATGGTGGGCGGCATCTTCTATCACAACTACCCGGGCGCCAGCGGGCTGACCAGCGGCGCCGTGTTCGGCCGGCTGGCGGGAGGAAGCGCCGCCAGGTCTGCCGTCGCGGCGCGGGCCGGCTCAGCCGCTGTCCGGAAGACCGCCTGAAGCGGCAGAACCAGAGGACGCATCCGGGAATCGATCGGCCAAAACGCCGAGCGCGTCAGCGGGGAGATAAGGAGAGGTTGAATTCATGAACATCGCAGTCAGCACGCCGCCGACAACACGAACGCTTGCCGATTTCGCGGTGGGGCTCAGATACGAAGACCTCCCCGCCGACGTAATCGAGCTGGCGAAGCGCTGCGTCCTCGACAGCCTCGGCTGCGGCACGTTCGGGTCGACCAAGAGCTGGACGCAGTCGGTTCGGCGCGTGGTGGAGAGCCTCGGCCAGTCTCCCAGGGCGAGCGCGTGGGGAATGACCGTGCGGGCCGATCCGACCGGCGTCGCCCTCATCAACGGAACGGCGGCGCAGGGCTTCGAGCTCGACGATTGCCACGACCAGTCCATGTCGCACTACGGCGCCGGGGTCGTTCCCTCGGTGCTGGCGGTGGCGGAAGCGTCCGGTCCGTTCAGCGGGAAGGACCTCGTTCTGGCCGTGGTCGTCGGCTATGAGCTGGGGACGCGCATCGGCAACATCGTCAGCCCCAGCGCCTTTCATCGCGGCTTCCATCCCTGCGGGCTGACCAGCACCTTCGCGTCCGCCGCGGCGATCTCGAAGCTCATGAAGCTCGACGTCGATCAGTTCGTGAGCGCGCTCGGTCTTGCGGGCTCGCAGGCCGCCGGCCTCATGGCCTCGCAGTTTGGCGCGATGGCGAAGCGGTTCCATTCCGGCAAGGCTGCGCAGAACGGCATCCTTGCCGCGATGCTGGCGAGCGAAGGCCTGACGGGCGTGCGCAACGTGCTGGAGGCTCCCTACGGCGGGTTCAGCTCCACCTATTCCGACACCTACGACCTCGCCTGGGGCACGAAAGACCTCGGGTCGGACTTCGAGATGCGGCGCAACGGGTTCAAGCAGTACCTCGTCGCTCGCCAGCAGCCAGACCTCCGTCGACGCGCTGCGCGCCATTCGCGCCGCGCACGGCATCAAGGGCGAGGACGTTGACCGCGTGCTCATCCGCACGACGGAGGTGGTGTATCGTCATTGCGGCTGGCCCTACGAGCCGGCCGAGACCATCACGGCGCAGATGAACCTTCCCTACACCGCCGCGGTGACGCTTCTCGAAGGGACGGCGTTCATCGATCAGTACACGGACGAGAAGCTGCGCGATCCGAAGATCATGGGCCTCGCCGGGAAAATCGAGGTGGTGGTCGATCCGGAGCTCGACAGTCTCGGGCCCGACGAGATGCGCGCCGTGCGCGTGACGGTCTTCATGAAGTCCGGCGAGCAGTTCACGCACGAGCAGCTCTATCGGAGCGGCCATCACAAGAATCCGCTGTCGGACGAGGTGCTGGAGGCGAAGTTCCGCAATCTGGCCGGCCGCGTCCTGACGGATTCCGCTGTGGATGCGATCCGCAATATCGTCGGCGCGCTCGAGACGGAGGCGGAGCCTGCGCCGAAACTGGGCTCCGAGCTTCAGACGCTGCGCTGAGCCGTGGTCAGGAAGCGCCGACGGAGAGACGGACGCAGGGAGCTCTGGTGAAAATGAGTGAGACGGTCGGCAGAGCGCTCGCGGAGTTCGCGGCGAGCCTGCAATTCGACGACATCCCGCCGAAGGTCCGCGACGCCGCGCGCCTGCATGTGGTCGATACGATTGGCGTCTGCATCGCCGGCGCCGCGCCGCAGGAGGAAAGCGGCGCGGCGATGCGCAAGCTGGCGAAGCTTTGGGGGGCGCCCTCCGGCGCAAGCCTCATCGGCATCTGGTCGCAAAGCCGGCCGGAAATGGCGGCGCTCGTGAACGGCGCGCTCGCGCAGGCGCTTGAGATGGACGACAAGCACGGCTCCTCACTGGCCCGCCCGGGATCGACGGTCGTGCCGGCGGTGCTCGCGGTGGCGGAGGATCGCGGTCTTCCGCTCAAGGACGCGATCGCAGCGATTGTCGCCGGCTACGAGGTGATGATCCGGCTCGGCTTTGTCGCCGGCGAGCGTTTCCTGGAGCGCGGCTATCATACGAGCTCGCTGCTCGGAGGGTTCGGGGCGGCCGCGGCCGTCGGGCGGCTCCTCAGCTGCAGCGCTGATCAGATTCTCGATGCGCTCGGCATTTGCGGCACGACGGCGTCGGGCATCCAGGAGGCGACGCGCACCGGGTCGACATCGAAAATCCTGCACGGCGGGTGGGGCGCGCACAGCGGCATCATCGCCATCGATCTCGCCGGCGCCGGCATTACCGGTCCGGATTCCGTCTTCGAAGGCGGGTTCGGATTCTTTCAGACGCATCTGACGCCCATCAAGGGCGAGCTCGATTGGGCGAGGGCAACCGAAGGACTGGGATCGCACTGGTACCTCCCCGAGACGGCGTTCAAGCCCTATCCCTGCTGCCAGCTGCTGCACGCGTTCATCGAGGCGGCAAAGCAGACGCTGGTCGACTTCGCGCACGACCGGGTGCGTGTTGAGCAGATCGACAGGATCGACTGCCGCCTGGCCGAGCCGGGCCTGACGCTGGTGACGGAGCCCAGGGAGCGCAAGAAGGCGCCCACGCTTCCGCATGAGGCGCGGTTCAGCCTGCCGTTTGTCGTTGCCACGGCTCTCATCCACGGCGATGTCGGGGTGGATTCCTTCCGGGAGGATCGGCTGCGGGACCCCACGATCAGGCGCCTGGCACAGCGCGTTGAATGGGCGGAAGATCCCGACTCCGACTATCCGCTGCATTGCCCGGCCATTCTGGAAGTCCACGCGGCGGGGAAGGTCTATCGCAAGCACGTGCCCTACCATCCGGGCTCGCCCGAGGCCGCGCTTTCGTTCGACGACGTGCTGGACAAGTTCGCGCGGAACACCGCCTGGTCCTTCGGTGACGGCGGCCGCGGTCTGGGCGAACTCTCTCTCGGCGCTTCCCGACGATGCGTCGCTTCGCAACGTCTTCAGGGGACTGGCCGAAGCCGATGCCGGCGTGCCGGAAAAGAAAGCGGTCGGCGCTTCCTGACGCTCGCCGCGCTGTTATGCGGCGCGCTCGTAGCTGCTTTCGGCCCTGCCGCGGTTGCTCCAGGCCTGGAGAACGAGCTCCGCGCCCTTTTCTCCGAGCGCAATGGTCGGTGCATTCGTATTGGAGGAGGGGATGGTCGGAAACACCGAGGAATCGATGACGCGCAGGCCGTCGATGCCGTGAACCCGCAGCTCCGGATCGACAACCGCGTCGTCGCCCGTGCCCATCGAGCAGCTTCCGACGACGTGCCAGGTGGTCTGGGTCGTGGCGCGGATATACTCCATGAGCTGTGCGTCCGTGGAGCTCTCTGCACCCGGACGTGTCTCGCGCACGATGAAGCGGCGGAATGCCGGCTGCTCCGCCAGGCGGCGGGTGGCTTTGATGCCCGCCAGCAAGGTGGCCCCGTCAGCCTCGTCCGCAAGGTAGTTCGGATCGATGCGCGGCGCCGCCAGCGGGTCGGGCGAGGCGAGGTGCACGGTGCCGCGCGAGCGCGGGCGCAGCGCCATGACGCCGATGGTGAACCCGGAATAGGGGTCGAGGCCGTCCTTCGGCGTGCGCGCGTAGCGGTCCTTGCCGGAGAAGGGCTGCAGCTGCAGCTTCAGGTCCGGCTGCGGCTCGTCCGGCCGGCTGCGCATCACGATATGCGCCGTCGCCGAGCAGATCGACAGGAGGCCCTTGCCGAACAGCGCGAAGCGCAGGCCCTCTCTCACTTTCGCGAGCGGGCGCTGCAGCACGTCGTTGATCGTGACCGGCTCCGTGCATTCGAACGTGAGCCGCGTGTTGGGGTGGTCCTGGAGGCTCTCGCCCACTCCCGGCAGCGCCTGCACGGGCTCGATGCCGTAGCGGCGCAGAAGCTCGGGATTGCCGATTCCGGAAAGCTCCAGCAGCTGCGGCGAGGCGACCGGTCCTGCCGAAAGGATCACCTCCTTGCCGGCGGCGACGCGTAGGCGCTGGCCGTTGCGCAGGCACTCCAGCCCGATGGCCCGGCGGTCCTTGGTGAGTACGCGAAGCACCTGCGTATCGGTCCAGACCTCCAGATTCGGCCGGTTGAGGGCGGGGCGCAGATAGGCGACCGACGTGCTGGAGCGAAAGCCGCGGCGCGTGGAATATTGCAGGTAGGAAGCGCCCTCGTAGTGTCCGTCATTGTAGTCTTCGACGAGGGGGTGCTGCGCTTCCTTCGCACCGTCGAGGAAGGCGTCGGCGAGCCTGTCGAAATTCTGCAGCTTGGTGACGCTGATCGGCCCGCCGTGGCCGCGCGTTCGGGGATCGCCCTGCGGGAAATTCTCCATCCGCTTGAAGTAGGGGAGCATCTCCTTCCAGCTCCATCCCGTGCAGCCGAGGGCTTTCCAGCTGTCGAACTGGGCCGGGTCGCCGCGCACATAGACGTTGCCGTTGATGGAGCTCGATCCGCCGAGAACCTTCCCGCGCACCCAGAGCTGCGTGCGGTCGTTCAGATGCGCCTGCGGCTCGGTGACGAAGGGCCACGTGTAGCGCTCGTCCCTGAGCAGATGCACCACCATGAGCGGGATATGGAAGTTGCGGTCGGAGTCCCGGCCCCCCGCCTCGACCAGAAGGACACGGTGCGTGCCGTCGGCGCTCAGCCTGTTGGCGAGCACGCACCCCGCCGAGCCGGCGCCGACGACGACGAAGTCGAATGCGGGCGCGTCGGCCGGGATTTCTGAATCTGTCTTTTCCTTCACGGGAACACCACAGGATGGGCTGCGAACGGTCGCCGCCGGAAGACTGCGTCGCTTGATACCGGTGACACCGTTCTAGAGGGCACGGCGATGTCGGCACAATAATGAGAGTGGCTCGAGCATAACAGCATCGCATGCTCGATGCTGCCTCCCCGACGAGGCAAGAAGGGGCGTCGCAACGGTTCGATATTGGGGGGGGGCGGAGCGCCGCCTCCTGTACAATCCGGGGTCGGCGCCTCTGATTCATGCTCGCCGGGCATAGTCGGATCAATTCTTATTATGAGATAGAATGCTCGCGTTTTCCTAGGTTGGCTGAAGCCCTCCTGTGCCTGTTGGCGCACGCCATCTCATCCTGATCCGCTCGGCTCCCAAGAAGCGAGGCATACGTGACGACACCGAATGATCTGCGCAACTACGGCCTCTATATCGCCGGCGAATGGCGGGCGCCGCAGGGAGGGGCGTATTTCGACTCCCTCAATCCCTACACGCAGAAGCCTTGGGCACGTATCGCGCAGGCCGGCGAGGCCGACGTGTCGGAAGCCGTGGCGGCGGCGCGTCAGGCCTATCGGTCGACCTGGCGCCACATGTCGGGCGCGGAGCGCGGCAAGCGGCTTTTTCGCCTGGCGGAGTTGTTGGAGAAATCGGCCGACCGCTTCGCCAACATGGAAAGCACCGACAACGGAAAGGTGATCCGCGAAACGAAGCCGCAGATGCTTTACGCGGCGCGCATCTTCCGCTTCTGCGCCGGCTACGCCGACAAGCTGTGGGGCAAGGTCATCCCTCTCGACCGCCCCGACGTGTTCGACTACGCGGTCTATCAGCCCTTCGGCGTGGTCGGCCTGATCACGGCGTGGAACTCGCCCATCGCGCTTCTCGCCAACAAGCTGCCGAGCGCGCTTGCGGCGGGGAACTGCGTCGTCGTGAAGCCCTCCGAGCACGCCTCGGTCACCACGCTGGAGTTCTGCTCGCTGGTGGAGGAGGCGGGTTTCCCCGCCGGGGTCTTCAATGTCGTCACCGGCGACGGATCGACGGGAGAGGCCCTGGTCGCCAATCCCGATATCGACAAGATCAGCTTCACCGGCAGCGACGGCGTGGGGCGTGCCATCGCCTCGGCCGCGGGTCGCAACCTGACGCCGGTGGCGCTGGAACTGGGCGGCAAGTCGCCCAACATCATCTTCTCCGACAGCGACCACGAAAAGGCCTTCACCGGTGCGCTTGCCGGCATCTTCGCCGCCACCGGGCAGACCTGCATCGCCGGGTCGCGCGTCCTCGTGGAGCGGCCGATCTACGACAAGGCGGTCGACTGGCTGGCCGGTCGTGCCCAGACGATCCGGCTCGGCAATCCCCTCGATCCTGCCACCGAGATGGGCACGGCGGCGAATGAGCCGCAGTTCCGGAAGATCATGGGCTTCATCGAAAGCGCCTCGAAGGAAGGTGCGCGGCTGGTGACCGGCGGGGCGCGCGCGACCGAGGACGACCTGGCCACCGGCCTGTTCGTGCAGCCCACGATCTTCGCCGATGTCCGCAACGATATGCGCATCGCCCAGGACGAAGTGTTCGGCCCGGTCCTGTCGGTCATCGCCTTCGACGACGAGGAGGACGCGATCGAGATCGCCAATGCGACGCGCTATGGTCTCGCCGCCGGAATCTGGACGCAGAATATCGGCCGCATGCATCGGATGGTCCGGGCGCTCGATACCGGCATGGTGTGGGTCAACACCTACCGCGCCGTCGCCGCGCAGACGCCCTTCGGCGGCATCAAGCAGAGCGGCTATGGACGCGAGCGCGGCGAGGAGGGCATCTACGAGTTTCTCACCACCAAGAACGTCATGGTGGACTTTTCCGATATGGCCCGCGATCCGTTCGCGGTGCAGACGTGATGCGCGCCACGCGGGGAAACGGGCCGACTGATGTGTGAACCTGAACCGAATTATCCGTCGCATGGCTGGCGTGGCTGGATGACGGTTCCCGAGCCCACTCCGTCAGAGCCGCTCGGTCCGTGGATCGATCTGTCGCACGACGTCGGGCCGGGCATGCCGTGCGCCTCGATTTTTCCCACTCCCGCGTTCACCCGCCTGAAGCAGCAGCCGAAGGACCCTTTCACGGTGACCGAGATGCGGATGGCCGTGCATTCGGGCACGCATGTCGACGCGCCAAGCCACTTCTTCCTGGACGGTCCCGCATTCGAGGCAATCCCGCTCGACCGGCTGCACGGGCCCGGCGTCGTGCTTCGCATCCACGTCGAGCCCGACGCGCTCATCGATGCCGCCGATCTGGAGCGCGGCCAGCCTGAGGTTCGCGCGGGGGATATCGTCGCCGTGGATACGGGCTGGGCCGATCGTTTCGGCACGGATGAATATGACCGGCATCCGAGCCTCACGGTGGCTGCGGCGCAATGGCTCGTCGACCGCCGCGTGAAGCTTTTCGCCTGCGACTTCGCCACCCCCGACCTGGTGTATCATCTTCGCGCGCCCGGCTTCGACTGGCCGGTGCACCGGGTTCTGCTCTCGCATGGCGTGCTGGTCTGCGAGCACCTGAAGGGGCACGCGGCTCTGGCGGGCGGGCGTGCCGAGTTCATCTTCGGCGCTCTGAAGATTCGCGACTGCGACGGTGCGCCGGCGCGCGTCCTTGCCCGCCGGATCGCCATTTAGGCTCCGCGCGTCCTCCTCCAGAAAGCGCAACAAAAGTCCGGTGGGTCATGATCGATCGAATTGAAGTCTTCATCACGGAGCTCCCGACCCGCATCAAGCGGACGTTCTCAAGCGGGAGCTACGATACGGGCGCGCCGCGCGACGCCTTGGGCAAGCCGGTGCTGGTGAAGATCCATGCCGACGGCATCGTCGGCTACGGGCAGATCCGGCCGATCAGCCCGGGCCATTTCGTCGCCGACACGGTGCACAGCGTGGTCGCCGCCATCACCGACATTTATGGCCCGCTGGTCATCGGCCGGCAGCTCTCCGAGATCGAGACCATCACGCAGAGCTTCGACGAGCGGCTTGCCGGCAATCCTGCCGCGCGCGCCGTGCTCGACATCGCTCTCCACGATGCCTTGGCGAAGTCGCTCGGCGTGCCGGTCAACACGCTTCTGGGCGGCTGCTGCCAGGAGCGCATCCCGCTCGAATGGTCCGTCAGCATGGCCGAGGACATCGCGGTCATGATCGCGGAGGCGGAGAGGGCGGTGCATGAGTTCGGCATCAGGGTTCTCTGCCTCAAGGCGGCCGGGCCGGGCGGCTGGCGCCAGGATGTCCGCAACCTCGAAGCGGTTCGCAAGGTGCTGGGCGACGACATCGTGATCGGCGTCGATCCGAACACCGGCTGGACCATCCCGGAGACCATCGGCGCCATGCAGGCGATGCGCCCGATGGGGCTCGGTTATCTGGAGCAGCCGATCGCGCGCCGCGACTTCGCGGGTCTCGCCGAAATCCGCGACAAGGCGCTCGGCGTTCCCATCATGGCAGACGAGAGCCTCTTCACGCCGGTCGATGCCATAGAAATGGCGAAAGCGCGCGCCGTCGATGTGTTCTGCATCAAGCTCTACAAGGTCGGGGGGCTGACGCCCGCACGCAAGATATCGGCCATCGCCGAGGCGGCCGGCATCCTGCTGAACTGCGGCGGCCTGGCCGTGTGCTCCCAGCTGGAAGCGGCGGCATCGGCACATTTCTGCGCGGCCACTCCGCTGAAGCGCACGTTCGGCGCGGCCGAGTTCGCCTTTGCCATGAACACGGTGGGATCAGACCCGATCGCCAACGGTTCCGACTTCGTGCTGCAAGACGGAGAGGTCACCGTGCCCAAAGGGCCGGGGCTCGGCATCGAGGTCGACGAGGAAGCGCTCAAGAGACGTGCGATCAGCCATTTCGAGGTCGGGCGCTGACCTGATAGCCGCCTGACCTGGACGGACGCTCCGTCGCGGCCTCGCTGACCTCCTCAACGGCGCCAATGGACACGGAGAGCCGTCAAGAGCCCGCGCGCCCTCCGTGGTCTCCCGCTGGCGTCTGAGCCAGCCCTAAACTAACATCGAAGCGGGCCGCCAGCGGGGCCGGTCAGCTTGTTGACCCCGGCGCGTCAGGCCCACGCCGATCGCAGCGGAACAGGATCGCCGTATTCATGACGCCAAGGCCGTTCAAAGGGGCGTTCACCCAGCAGGAGCCGATTGGCGACGCTGCGATCGCCGCCGCCGTGGCGGTGATGAAGACCGGACGATTGCACCGCTACAACATTGCTGCCGGCGAAGTGTCGCAGGCTTCGCTGCTGGAAGCGGAATATGCGGCTTATCAGGGGCGGGCCTATTGTCTGGCCTGCGCGTCCGGTGGCTATGCGATGCATATCGCGCTGCTGGCGGCTGGAATTCGGCCCGGCGATCCCGTCCTGACGAATGCCTTCACCCTTTCGCCGGTGGCCGGCGCGATCGCCAATGCCGGCGGCAGGCCGCTGCTGGTGGAATGCACCCGCGATCTCGTCATCGACCTCGACGATCTGGATGCGAAGGCGGCACGGTCGGGCGCGCGCCTGCTGCTTCTGTCGCACATGCGCGGCCACATCGCCGACATGGACCGGATTGGCGCGATCGTCTCCGCCCATGGCCTGACGCTGATCGAGGATTGCGCGCACACGATGGGCGCGGCCTGGAACGGGGTGAAGAGCGGCAATTTCGGGCTCGCCGGATGCTTCAGCACGCAGACCTACAAGCACATGAATTCCGGGGAGGGCGGTCTGCTGGCCTCGGACGATCCGGCCTTCATGGCGCGCGCCATCATCCTGTCGGGGTCCTACATGCTCTACGAACGGCACGGCGCGGCGCCCGACGCCGCCCATTTTGCCGATATCCGGCTCGACACGCCGAACTGCTCCGGCCGCATGGACAATCTGCGCGCGGCGATCCTTCGGCCGCAGCTGGCGGCGCTGGACAGCAATATCGAGCGATGGAACGAGCGCTATCGGGCGCTCGAAGCCGCGTTGCGAAGCTCCGGGCTGTTCCATCTGCCGGAGCGGCCGGCGGCGGAAAGCTATGTCGGCAGCTCCATCCAGTTCCTCATCGAGGGGATTTCGGAGAGCGATGCGATCGCCTTTCTCGCCGCCAGCGCGGCGCTGGGCGTGGAGCTGAAATGGTTCGGCGCCCGCGAGCCGGTCGGCTTCACCAGCAATCACCACAGCTGGCGCTATCTCGAACAGCAGGAGCTGCCGAAGACCGATGCGGTGCTGTCGGGCCTGTTCGACATGCGCATCCCGCTGACATTCACCGTCGCCGATTGTGCCCACATAGCGGAGATCATCATCCATTGCGCCGGACAGCTGCGCCTGAAGGGGGCGGCGTGATGCCCGAGGCGCAGACCAGGCGGCGGATCGGGATCATTGGGGGCATGGGCCCCGAGGCGACGGTGCTGCTGATGCAGCGCATCATCAGGACAACACCCGCGACCGACGATGCCGATCACGTGCCGATGTTCGTCGACAACAACCCGCAAGTCCCGTCGCGGATCGCCGCGCTGATCGAAAAGCGCGGTGAGGATCCCGGCCCGGTTATCGCGGCCATGGCGCGGCATCTGGAAGCCTGCGGCGCCGAGGCGCTCGCGATGCCGTGCAACACGGCGCACCATTTCGCCGACGAAATCCGCGCCGCAATCACGATCCCATTCCTCGACATGGTCCGGCTGTCGGTCGACAGAATCGTGTCCGAAGCCGGATCGGGGGCGCGCATTGGCATGCTCGCATCGCCGGCGGTGCGCATTACCGGCTTGTTCGACAAGGCGATCGGCACTTCGGGGCCGAAACTGGTCTATCCGGACGAAGACGCGCCGCTGCTCGACCTGATCAAGCACATCAAGACGCGCGGCGGCGACGAGGCGGCACGCCTCGAAGTCGGACGGATCGCGAAGACGCTTTCTCGACAGGGCGCCGATTTGCTGCTCGTCTCGTGTTCCGAGCTTTCGCTGGTGTCCGATGCGCTGCCCGGTCCCGTACCGTTCGTTGACACGATCGATGTGCTGGCGGAAGCATGTGTGGCGTTTTCGACCGAGGCACAAATCTTGCGAGCGCAAGCCTTGCCAAAGGAGAACGGAGTTGCTGCGGGGCCGGCACGGCGGGCGGCGGGCGCTGCAGATTGCAACGACAGAGCGCGTGAAATTCAATGACAGGGAGACTAGAATGATCAAGTCAGTACTAGCGGGCGCAATCGCGGGGACCATGACCGTGCTCATGGCCGGCACCGCGATGGCGGAAAAAATCATCATCGGCCATTTCGGCAACCCGACGCCGATGCAGCTTCTGGCGTCGTCCGACGCCGTGCAGAAGGCAACGGGCTGGGACGTCGAGTGGCGCAAGTTCGCTGCCGGAACCGACGTCATTGCGGCCATGGCGTCCGGTGATGTCGTGCTTTCCGAGCTTGGCTCCTCGCCGCTGGCGATTGCGGCCAGCCAGGGCGTCGATCTGCAGTTGATCTCCTTCTCCGACGTCATCGGCAAGGCGGAATCGCTGATCGTCGCCAACGATTCCGGGATTTCGTCGCTTGCCGACCTGAAGGGGAAGCGCGTGGCGGTTCCCGTCGGATCCACGGCGCATTTCTCGCTGATGGGCGCGCTGCAGCATGAGGGCATCGACCAGAACGACGTGACCATCATCAGCATGCCGCCCGACCAGATCGCGGCCGCCTGGGGTCAGCACGCCATCGACGCCGCGTGGATCTGGCAGCCCGTCCAGTCCGAGATCCTGAAGACCGGCACGCTGCTGATCGGCGCTGACCAGACCGCCGAATGGGGCTTCCCGACCTTCGACGGCTGGGTGGTGAACCGCGAGTTCGGAGAGGCCAACAAGGACAAGATCGTCGCGTTCCTGAAAGAGGTCGAGAGGGTCAACCAGATGTATCTGAAGGACCCGTCGGCGTGGACCGCAGACAGCGAGCCGGTCAAGACGCTCGCCGCCGCGACCGGCGCCGATCCGGATCAGGTCCCAGGCATCCTGGAAGGCTTCACGTTCCTGCCGCTGAAGGTGCAGATCACCGACACATGGCTTGGAGGCGCGGCCAACACGATCAAAGGCACCGCCGAGTTCCTGAAGTCCGCCGGGCGTATCGACAACGTCGCGGATGACTACACGCCCTTCGTGAATGCGGAGTTCGCAAAGGCGGCCGCCCAATAGGGCTTACGCCGTTCTCCCCGGGCCCGGTCTCCGGGCCCGGGGAAGCCAGCGAGACAGGATGATATGGCTCTGCAAATAAACAACGCCTCCGTTGTCTTTCCGGCGAAGGATGGACGTTCGTCGGTCGAGGCGCTGCAAAAGATCGACCTCACCCTTGATGAAAGCGACTTCGTCGTCGCGCTCGGCGCTTCGGGTTGCGGAAAGTCGACGTTGCTCAATCTCATCGCCGGCTTTCTGTCCCCGACGAGCGGAGAGATCCTGCTGGATGGCCACACGGTCAGCGGCCCCGGCGCCGACCGGTCCGTCGTGTTCCAGAAGCACGCTTTGATGCCGTGGCTGAATGTTCGCGACAACGTCGCCTTCGGCCTGAAGCTGCAGGAGCGGCCCGAAGCGGAGCGCTACAAGATCGCCAATGAATTCATCGCTCTGCTCGGCCTGACCGGCTTCGAGGATTCGCCCATCTACGCGCTCTCCGGCGGCATGCAGCAACGCGTCGGCATCGCGCGGGCGCTGACCTGCGACCCGAGGGTTCTGCTGATGGACGAGCCACTCGGCGCGCTCGACGCGCTGACGCGCGAAAAGGCGCAGGAGCTCATCTTGAACATCTGGGAAAACACCAAGAAGACCGTCTTCTTCATCACCCACAGCGTGGAAGAAGCGCTGTTCATGGGCACCAAGCTCATCGTGATGTCTCCACGTCCGGGCCGCATCACCCACCGCTTCGACCTGCCGTTCTCGGGTCGGTTCATCGGCGGTGCCAAGGCGCGGGAAGTGAAGGCCTCGGCGGATTTCATCAAGCTGCGCGAGGAGGTGCTGAGCATCATCTTCGCTGACGAGGAGGCGGTGGCATGAGTGAAAACGTTCATTCGACCGTCCGGCCGGCAGCCGACGGGTGGCTTCAGCGGCTATCCAAGGCGCGCGCCACCAAGCCGGGCGAAATCTATGGCGTTCCCGGCCAGGGCGACACGATGTGGCTCAGCATCGCGACCATCGCCATCCTGATCACCGTGTGGTGGCTGTTCACGTTCATGGGGTGGGTCAAGCCGCTCTTCGTGCCTTCTCCGTTTGTCGTCGTCCAGAAGTTCATCGACACATGGAACAACGGCTTCACGGGCACGCCGCTTTGGGTGCACATCTCGATTTCCGCGGCGCGCGTGTTCGGAGCGTTCCTGCTTGCCTGCGCTGTCGGCATCCCGCTCGGCCTGGCCATGGGCATGAGCCCGGCCATGCGCGGCATCTTCGATCCGCCGATCGAGTTCTACCGCCCGATCCCGCCGCTTGCCTATCTGCCGCTGATGATCATCTGGTTCGGCATCGGCGAAACGTCGAAGGTGCTGCTGATCTTTCTGTCGGTATTCGCGCCGGTGGCGCTCGGCGCGCGTGCCGGCGTCAAATCGGCGGCGATCGAGCAGATCCATGCGGCCTATTCCTTCGGCGCCAGCCGATGGAAGGTGATGCGGCATGTCATCCTGCCGTCGGCCATGCCGGAAATCCTGACCGCGATGCGGATCGGCATCGGGTTCGGCTGGACCACGCTTGTGGCGGCGGAGATGGTCGCGGCGACCAAGGGCATCGGCTACATGGTGCTGTCGGCCTCGCAGTTCCTTCAGACGCCGACCGTCATCATGGGGATCATCGTCATCGCGGCCATAGCCTACGCCTTCGACATGCTGATGCGTTTTGCAGAGCGCAAGGTGGTGCCTTGGAAGGGCAAGGTGTGATCCGTTTCATGTTCGAGCCCTTGCGGCGAGAACGCTCTTCTGCCTCGTCTTCCAGAGACTTCGATGCCTCGCAAATATCTGAAGAAAGCCATCAGGACGGCTGCCGGCGATTCCGCTTCCGTGACGGAAACGGTGCAGGCGATCCTCAACGACATCGAGAAACGCGGCGAGGCCGCGGCTAGGGCCTATGCCGAGAAGTTCGACCGCTACACCGGCGATCTGGTCGTCACGCGTGACGCGATCGAGGAAGCGTCGCGAAGCCTCTCACCGAAGCTGAAGGACGACATCCGCTTTGCGCACGACAATGTGCGCAAGTTCGCCGAGGCCCAGAAGCGTAGCCTGAGCGAAGTCGAGGTGGAGATCGTTCCGGGCCTTGTCGCCGGGCAAAAGCTGATCCCCTGCCAGGCGGTTGGCTGCTACGTGCCGGGCGGGCGCTACAGCCACGTCGCCTCCGCCATCATGACGGTGACGACCGCGAAAGTGGCCGGGTGCCGGCACATCGCTGTCTGCTCGCCGCCGCGCCCCGATATCGGGATCAACCCGGCGATCCTCTATGCCGCCGACCTTTGCGGCGCCGGCGCGATCCTCGCCATGGGCGGCGTGCAGGGCGTCGCTTCGATGGCCTACGGTTTGTTCGGCCTTCCGCCGGCCGACATTCTCGTCGGGCCCGGCAACCAGTTCGTCGCCGAGGCGAAGCGGCTCCTCTTCGGCCGCGTCGGCATCGACATGTTCGCCGGCCCGACCGACAGCCTCATTCTCGCCGACGGCGATGCCGATGCGGAGATCGTCGCGGCCGATCTGGTCGGTCAGGCCGAGCATGGCGGCAACTCGCCGGTGTGGCTGGTGACCGACAGCGCCGCGCTCGCCGACGCCGTCATCGCGGCCGTCCCGCGGCTGATCGGGGCGCTGCCCGACCTGAACCGCCAGAACGCCGAAGCGGCATGGCGCGACTATGCGGAGGTGATCCTGTGCGACGATCGCGAGGAGATGGCCGCGGCGGCTGACGAGTATGCGCCGGAGCACCTGAGCGTTCAGGCCGCCGACCTCGATTGGTGGCTCGGCCGGCTGCAAAGCTACGGGTCGCTGTTCCTCGGCGAACAGACGACCGTCGCCTTCGGCGACAAGGCATCGGGGCCGAACCATGTGCTGCCGACATCGGGTGCCGCGCGCTATACCGGCGGCCTCTCCGTGCACAAGTTCATGAAGATCGTCACATGGCAGCGTGCCACGGCCGATGGCGCCAGGCCGGTGGCCGAGGCGACGGCGCGTATTTCTCGCCTCGAAGGCATGGAGGGCCACGCGCGCACCGCCGACATCCGCCTGCGCAAATATTTCCCCGGCGAGAATTTCGATCTCTCGGCGACCGATTGAGCGCTCATGGAAGCCCTGACATGCACGACGACGGGAAGCGGCCCGGACTTCGTCCTCGTGCACGGCTATCTCGGCGGCGCCGGCATGTGGGAGCGGCAGCTCCCGTTCTTTTCGCAGGACTTTCGTTGCATCGCTCCCAATCTTGCCGGCTTCGGTGACAGCGCCGGGCTTCACGCCCCCGATACGATAGAAGGCCACGCCCGCCAGGTCCTGCACACGCTCGATCGGCTCGGCGTCGGCCGCTTCCACCTTCTCGGGCACTCGATGGGCGGCATGGTGGTGCAGCAGATGGCCGCGATCGCGCCGGAGCGGATCGACAGGCTCGTGCTCTATGGCACGGGCCCGGTCGGCTTGCTGCCGGACCGGTTCGAAAGCATCGAGACCTCCAGGCAGCGCCTCGCCTCGGACGGTCTCGCGGCAACGGCGCGGCGCATCGCGGCGACCTGGTTCGAAACAGGCGCCGAGGCCGACGGCTACGCGACCTGCGTCAGCGAGGGCGCCAAGGCAACGATGCAGGCGGCTCTTGCGAGCCTTTCGGCATGGGAGACGTGGGACGGCACGGCCGCGCTTTCGCGTTTCGCCATGCCGACGCTGGTCGTCTGGGGCGATGGAGACCGATCCTACGGCTGGAGCCAGCCGGAAGCCCTCTGGCACGGCATACCCGGCTGCCGCCTTGCCGTCGTCCCCGGCTGCGCCCACAACGTCCACATGGAAAAGCCGCATATTTTCAACGCCATAGTCCGCGACTTTCTGGCCTGACCTGGCGCCGAAACGGCGGGCGTGGCGAAAATATCCGGTCCCCGCCGGTCTGGCGCAAATTGCTCTGTCGCGCTCGCCCGGCTTGTGCAAAGTCTGGTGCTGGAAATTTCCTTGACGGCAACACCGCCGCTGACCACGAAGACGAGCCATGAACATACAGACCAACGACATCCGCGACGTCATCGAAGCCGATCGTGCACATCTCTGGCACCATCTCATCCAGCACAAGATGTTCGAAACGGTCGACCCGCGCGTCATCGTGGAAGGGCGCGGCATGCGCGTCTGGGATGCGACCGGAAAGGAATATCTCGATGCCGTGTCCGGCGGCGTGTGGACGGTCAATGTCGGCTACGGACGCGAGAGCATTGCCGATGCGGTGCGCGACCAGCTGGTGAAGATGAACTACTTCGCCAATTCGGCCGGATCCATTCCCGGCGCGCGCTTTGCCCGCAAGCTGATCGAGAAGATGCCCGGAATGAGCCGGGTCTATTATTCCAACTCTGGCTCGGAGGCCAACGAGAAGGTCTTCAAGATGGTGCGCCAGATCGCGCATCGGCATCATGGAGGCCGCAAATACAAGATCCTCTACCGCGAGCGCGACTACCACGGCACGACCATCGGCACGCTGTCGGCCGGTGGCCAGCCACAGCGCGCGGCCCAGTACGGGCCGCTTGCACCCGGGTTCGTCGAAGTTCCGCACTGCCTGGAATACCGCAATCAGTATGGCGCGGCGGAGAGCTACGGCGAGGCGGCGGCCGACGCGATCGAGGAGGTGATCCAGCGCGAAGGGCCGGACACGATCGGCGCGATCTGCCTGGAGCCGATCACCGCCGGCGGCGGCGTCATCACGCCGCCAGCGGGCTATTGGGAGCGCGTCCAGGATATCTGCCGGCGCCACGACATCCTCATCCATATCGACGAGGTGGTCTGCGGGGTCGGGCGCACCGGGGAATGGTTCGGCTATCAGCATTACGGCGTCAAGCCGGACTTCGTGACCATGGCGAAGGGCGTGGCCTCCGGTTACGCGGCGATTTCATGCACCGTTACGACCGAAGCCGTATTCGACATGTTCAAGGACGATGCGAGCGATCCCCTCTCGTATTTCCGGGACATTTCCACTTTCGGCGGCTGCACCTCCGGCCCGGCGGCCGCGCTGGAGAACATGCGCATCATCGAGGACGAGAAGCTGCTCGATAACACCACAGCCATGGGCGAGCGGCTGATGGGCAATCTCCATGCTCTGATGGATAAGCATCCGGTCATCGGAGACGTGCGCGGCAAAGGGTTGTTCTGCGGCGCGGAGCTGGTTGCCGATCGGACGACGAAGGAGCCTGTCGATGAAAGCAAGGCGCAGGCGGTCGTCGCCGATTGCATGGCCCAGGGCGTCATCATCGGAGTCACCAATCGCTCTTTGCCCGGCTTCAACAACACCCTGTGCCTCAGCCCGGCTTTGATTGCCACCGCCGGCGACATCGACAGCATCACCGACGCCATCGACGGGGCCTTGGGCCGCGTCTTTGGGTGACCGGCCAAGAGCCGTGCATCCGGACATGCGTCAGTTCAGGCTGCCTGCGCAACGGGATGCCGGCGCTCGAGCAGGGCACCGGCCCCTCCGGCCTGTGCGATTGACGCAGGCTTGAGCCCGCCCTTCGGATTGAGCGAAGCGGCGACCGCCTTCATGGCGGTCATGCTGTTCATCGCCGCGTTCATCCGCGGCTATTCCGGGTTTGGGTTTTCGGCACTCGTGGTGTCCGCCTCGTCGCTTGTCACCAACCCGCTCTACTTCGTGCCGGTTGTCATGTTCTGCGAATTCGCCATGACGGTGCTGCAATGGGCTTCGGTCGGATCCCATGTCGACTGGCGACGGGTCAGGCTTCTCGCGCTCGGCGCCCTTGCCGGCGTGCCGATCGGTCTCGCCGTCATCACGCGGATCGGCGCCGATCCCGCGCGTGCCCTGATCGCAGCGTATGTCATATTCATGTGCGCCGTCATGCTGCGCGGTTGGCGGATGAAGGGGGAAGCCGGCCCGAGAACGCATCTTGTCGCGGGACTGGCGTCGGGTCTCGCCAACGCGCCCGGCATGGGCGGCTTGCCCGTCGTCACGTTCTTCGCCGCGCAGGGCATCCCGGCGGTGACGTTTCGGGCGACCCTGATCGCCTATTTCGCGTTGCTCGATGCCTATTCTGCGCCGCTCATGTGGTGGCACGGCATGATCGGTCGCGATACGTTCATCACGATCGCGCTGGCCATCCCGATCCTGGCGGCAGGCGTGTGGGCGGGAAGCCGCCACTTTCTGCGCGCCGATCCGCAGGACTTCCGCCGCATCGCCATAGCCCTGCTGGCGTTCCTCGCCGTGCTCGGCCTGTTGAAATCCGCGCTGTCGTGACAATTCTCGTAATGGAAGCGACCCCCGGCCGAAGCTCACGGTTCGTATCGCGCGTTCGCGCGGGCGCGCACCCATCGCGATATTTTTTGAGCTGCAGCGCCTCCTCACGGTGCATATCATTCCCGACGATTCGGATTAACAGGGGTCACCCGGCCGGTCCCGCGCCGGATTTGGCCCTATACGCGTCTGTATTTGTGGCGGCTCAAGCCGAGAAAGTGCAACCGATACGTGCCAAGGAGCCGATGCTTAAGAATTACGCATTTATAGTTGTGGTTTGGCAGATCAGCCCTAAATTTATGTTGGGGATATCCGGCACGCGCTGATTGTGCGAATGGCGGGGCCGGCGTTACCCGGGAATCCATGGATGATGATTGCCCGATTCCTTCAATGGAATTCAACTCGACAATCGTCGGGGTTCGGCACAGTTTCGACGCGTGGCGCGAAACCGTGCGTCCTTTCTTCGATGTCGAGCCGCTGGCGGGCACCGACAGCGGAAAGGAAAGGGCTCGAGTCTGGGTGGTCGACAGGCTGCTTTTCACCGACGTCGCCCATTCTCCCCAATCCTTCCATCACAAGTCCAACCATGCAAAAAATGCGAGCCATCTGAGTTTCCAGATCTCTAAGCATGGCCGCTCTCGCGGCGTTCATGCCGACGTTCCGTACGAGTCGGTGCCGGGCGCGGTTCATGTTTTCGACCATTCGCGCGAGTCCCGCTCCGTCACCGAATCCGTCACTGGAGAGATCGTCGTAGCAGGGGTGACCATACCCTACGAGGCCGTTGGTTACGATCCGGGGCGGCATCCGGCGCGCATGATATTCCCCAGCACCTCACCCCTCGGCCGTCTTCTGGCGAAGGCGTACTTTGCATTCGTGGACGAGCTGCCGACCCTGCGGCAGAACGAGGGCGCAGTCCTGGCCGATGGGTTTTGCGGACTGTTGCGCAGCTTCATCATCCCCGAACCGCCCCAAGACCCTCGACAGCGAAAGTTTCGCATAGAGCGTCGGGCGGAGATGCGATCCTACATCGACAGGCACCTGGTCGATCCGGACCTGGGTGCAGAAGTTCTTTGCCGCGAATTCGGCATGTCGCGCGCGGGAGTGTATCGTGCGTTCGCCGATGTGGGCGGCATCGCGCGATACATCACCATCCGTCGCCTCGATCGCGCTTACAATCAGCTTCTGTCCAGGCCGCCGAGCCGGGGGGCGGTGAAAGAGATAAGCAACCGTTGGGGTTTCACCGAGACGGGGCATTTCAGCAGGCTTTTCAGCCAACGCTTTGGCATGCCTCCATCGGCTGCCTTGAGCGCGGGTCAGGCGGAAAAGATGACTGCCGTGGACAAGCAGTCTTCCGGCGTTGGATCAGGCCTCTCAATCACGGCTGACTGGCTCAGAGGCGTCTGAAGCGGCGCGCGTCGTTCTTTGTTCTCGATCTTGGCAGCATGACGAAGACGCGAAAGACGCAGCGTCGGCGTCAGCTACCGGGTGCGATTTCGCCCCTCGCAATCTGACGGTCGCACTGCAAGTTGCGAGATGAGACGGGCGTCTGTGTAAAACTGAGACGCACGTCCATATAACTGAGACGCCCGTGCATTGAACGCGCCGGCTATCTTCCGGATTCTGATGAGGTTCGCTTCATCTGATTCGGGGGCCATGCGGTGAAGACGAGATTGGCGGTAGGATTCCCGCCTGCCGAGGCTGCGTGGACTCGCGGCCCGGCTGGCTACATGATGCGAGGCGCCGTTCGCCTCTTGAGTGCGGTCGTTGCAGCGGCCGGTCTCGTTCTCCTCTCCGCCGGGCTCGAGGCGCAGGCGCAGTGCACCGATATCCTCCGGGACGGCGACCTGCACAGATGACCCGGGCGCAATCTCCTATACCGACGGCTCGGTCGACGAGATCATCATCGAGGACCTCACGGCCAACGTCTCCGGTGACACGGCCGTCGAGCTGCATGACACCAGCGCCGGTGAGAACGATGACGGCACGGCCCTGACAATCACGGGCACCTTCGACGATGGCTTCGGCATCGTCGCCACGACCACGGGCATCGACACCTATACGCTCGGCGGCAACGGCAAGTCGGGAAGCAAAGATGAGGGCAGCCACACCAGGACCGGGGGCACCGGCGATACCGGCGGCGCCGGCGGCGACACGACCGTCACACTGTCCGGCTCGACTCCTTTGGAGACTCAGTCGACCGGACTTTACATGCTTTCCCAGGGCGGCACCGGCGGCACCGGCGGTAAAGCTGAGTCTAGCAGTACTACGAGTTACGGCGGCACCGGCGGCACAGGCGGCGCGGGCGGCACCATGAAGATCACGACCGCCCAAATCGAGGCCACCACCACCGGCTTTTACGTAACCAGTATCGGGGGCGCTGGTGGCGGTGGCGGTGAAGGAGAGAGCGTCTGCTGCGGCGGCGGCAAGGGTGAAGGTGGCACCGGCGGCACCGGCGGAGCCGGCGGCACCATCACCATCACGCTGAACGACTCCCTTACGATCGATCACGGCACCTACGGGATCAACGCCTCCAGCCAGGGCGGAGAGGGCGGCGATGGCGGCGAGGGTAAGCCATATGTCGGATCGAGCACCGGCGGTGACGGCGGCGCTGGCGGCGCCGGCGGTAACGTCACGATCACGGCCACGGCTGCGACCAGCAGCATAACGACGACCCCGACGGCCGGACACGGTGTGTTCGCACAGAGTATCGGAGGCGCCGGTCACGACGGTCACGGCGGACACGACACGACCACAACCAACAGCCACGGCGGGGACGGCGGCGCGGGCGGGGCCGGTGGAACCGTGTCGGTTTCGGTTGATGCGACCATCACCACGACCGGCGAGCAGGCCCAGGGCATTCTGGCGCAAAGCTATGGCGGTCCGGGCGGCGATGGCGGCGAGCCAGGAAGCACGAGCGGAACGAAAACCACCGGTTCCACAGGGATCGGCGGGAACGGCGGGGCCGTCACCGTAGAGTACGTCGGCACGATGAGCACCGCCTCGTACGAGGCGAACGGAATCCTGGCGCAGAGTATCGGCGGTTTTTACGGCGACGCCGCCGAAGCGGCGACGCTCATCACTTATGGCGCCAGCGACACGACCGCCGGCGCCGGCACCGGCGGCACGGTTACCGTGACCGTGGACTCCGGCAGCAGCATCAAGACGGCCAGCGACGCATCGTCGGCCATCGACGCGCAGTCGATCGGCGGCGGCGGCGGCAAAGGCTCCACCTCGGTCTCGTTGTTCGAAAGCCTGGGCAGCTCCGGCGACGCAGGCGGCAGTGCGGACACGGTCACCGTCACGGTCACGAGCTCTGCGCTGTCGACGGGCGGAAACAATTCGGCCGCAATCGCGGCGATGAGCGTCGGCGGCGGCGGCGGCGCGGGCGGTGCGCAAAGCGGCATCGTCTCGATCGGCGGCTCCGGAGGGTCGGGCGGTGACGGCGGCACGGTGAAGGTCAATCTGGACAATGCCACAGTCGACACCAGCGGGCTTTATTCAGACGGTGTCTATGCCACCAGCATCGGCGGTGGCGGCGGCATCGCTGCCTCCACATCGGGCGTGGTTGCCCATGGCGGAAGCGGCGGTGATGGCGGCACGGGCGGGGACGTGACGTTTACGGCCTCGGGAACCGACGGCTATTCGGCCACGGTGGGGAGCGACTCCGATGCCGTTGTTCTCCAGTCGATCGGTGGCGGCGGCGGCAAGGCGGCCAATGTCGTCACGGTCGGTGTCGAATTTTCGGCGGGCTATGGCGGCACGGGTGGCAACGGCGGCAGCGCCGGTGACGTGACCTACACCGACAATGGCAGCTTTGCCATTTCGACCCAGGGTGACCGGTCCGCCGGCATCGTCGCGCAGTCGATCGGCGGCGGCGGCGGCAAGGGCGGCAACGATCTGACCGTGAGCGCCGGCGTCGGAGTGAACGTTTCGCTTGGCATGTCGGGCGACGGCGGCAACGGGTCGGACGGCGGCACGGTCCAGGTGACACCCGCTGGCTCGATCTCCACCTTGGGCGACCATGCGACCGGGATACTGGCGCAGAGCATCGGTGGCGGGGGCGGCGCGTCAGGCAGCGCGATCGCCATCGGCACAGCGATAGACGGCGTCGACATGAGCCTCGCCGTGGGCGGCTCGGGCGGCGAGGCCGGCGCCGGCGGCGCCGTCACGGTGACGTCGAGCGGCGACACGATCAAGACCAGCGGCGACGAGGCGGACGGCATCGTGGCGCAGTCGATCGGCGGTGGCGGTGGCAATGCCGGCTCCGTCTATAGCGCCAGCGGACTCTCCGATGCGAGCCTGTCGCTGTCGCTCGGTGCCAACGGCGGGTCCGGCGGCGACGGCTCCACCGTTAACGTCGCTACCTATAGCGATATAACGACCCAGGGCTCGAACTCGATCGCCATTCTGGCGCAGTCGATCGGCGGCGGCGGCGGCAAGTCGAGCGCCACCGGCTCGCTCAACGCGATGAGCGACCTGGCGCTCGCAGTCGCGGTGGGCGCCAGCGGCGGTGACGGCGGCGACTCCAAAAAAGCGTTCGTCAAGGTGGAAAGCGGGGTGGAACTGACCACGTACGGCGCCAATTCCAGTGTCGTCGTCGCGCAATCGATCAGCGGCAATGGCGGCAATGGCGGCAGCACTCTCACCGGCAGTGGCGGCTCGGCCGAGAGCCTTAGCATGACCCTCGGCTCGTCCGGCGGCGCCGGCGGGACGGCCGGCGTTGCCGCTGTCAATTCGAGCGGGGTGCTCTCGTCCAGCGGCGAGAACGCATACGGTATCCTGGCGCAGTCGATCGGCGGGACCGGCGGCAATGCCGGGTCGGTCATCTCGGTCACCGCCTTGAGCACCGAGTCCGCCTCGCTGACCGTCGGCAACACGGGCGGCAGCGGCGGCACCGCCAACTTGGTTACGGTCAACACCGACCACAGCATCACCACAGGTGGCAGCCACGCGACGGCCATCCTGGCGCAGTCCATCGGCGGCGGCGGCGGGTCGGGCGGCTCCAGCTACAGCGGCTCGCTCTCGATGGAGAGCATCTCGCTTGCCGTTGGCGGCGCTGGCGGCGCGGGAGGCGAGAGCGGCGACGTCACGGTGAACAACGGCGCCACGCTGCAGACGAGCGGCGTCTTTGCCCCTGGAATCTCCGCCCAGTCGATCGGCGGGAGCGGCGGCGCCGGCGGATCGGTCATGAACATCGCGGCGAGCGCCGGCGAGGTTGCCGGTGCGGTGGATCTGTCCGTCGGCGGCGATGGCGCCGACGGCGGCAGCGCCGGCAAGGCGGAGGTCACCAACAAGCAAACCGTCACCACCTACGGCTTCGCCTCGACCGCCATCCTGGCGCAGTCGATCGGCGGGGCCGGCGGTACCGGCGGATCGGTCATATCGGGCGCGGTCACTGCGTCGTCGGATGGCTCGTACGGCGTGACGCTGAGCGTGGGTGGCGATGGCGGCGGCGGCGGTTCCAGCAGCGACGTGACCGTCACCAACAACTCTGGAGGACAGATCAACACCAGCGGCGACCTCGCCCACGGCATCGTTGCGCAGGCCATCGGCGGCAATGGCGGCAGCGGCGGCAGCTCCTATGCGGCGATTCTCAACGCCAGCCAGTCGGACACGATGCAAGTCGCGCTGACGGTCGGCGGCGACGGCGGCACAGGCGGTCAGGCGGGCGGCGTCACGGTCTACAACTACGACACGATCACCACCACCGGCGGCGCCGCCAACGGCATCTATGCCCACTCGATCGGCGGCGACGGCGGAGCCGGCGGCATGGCGGTCAACGTCTTCGCCAACTTCGTCTCCACCTCGTCCAGCAACTTCCAGGGAACGGTCAACGCCACAGTGGGCGGCACCGGCGGCTCGGGACAAAAGTCCGGCGCGGTCATGGTGACGAACACCGCCACGATCACCACCGGCGACGACACGTCGCGTGGCATCTTTGCGCAGTCTATCGGCGGCGGCGGCGGCGACGGCGGCAGCGCCGGCAGCTACTCAATCGGCTACACGAAGACCTCATCTGATGCGTCGAGCGATAGCTGGTCGTTCTCGTTTACGATGGGCGGATCGGGCGGCTCCGCCGGCGCGGGAAATACTGTGACGGTCGACAACAGCGGCGCCATCCAGACGTCCGGCATCGCCTCCTACGGCATCTTTGCGCAGTCGGTCGGCGGCGGCGGCGGCAATGGCGGCGACGGCTCGATCAGCCTCACGGGATGGGTTGCCGATGTGGCGGATATCGACGCCGACATCAACACGGCGCAGTCGATCGACGGCAGCTTGAGCGACCTCTCCAGTCTCTACAAGAACTTCTCCGTCGACGTCGGCGGCTCGGGCGGCGCCTCCGGCGACGGCGACACCGTCGAGGTCACGGTCGAGAGCGGCGGCACCATCTATACGACCGGCAACGACGCCACGGCGATCTTCGCCCAGTCGGTGGGCGGCGGCGGCGGCTCCGGCGGCGACGGCTCGCAAGGTATGGGAACCGGCTACACCGCCGGCGGCCTGGGTAGCGGCGGCGGCAATGGCGGCGACGTGACGGTCACGCTCGGGGACACGATCACCACCACCGGCGAGCGGGCCATGGGCATCTTCGCGCAGTCGGTCGGCGGCGGCGGCGGCGCGGCCGGCGATGTCGAGGTGTCGATCGGGGCGGCCTTCGACGACCTCGCCTTCGGGACCGGCGTCATTGCGAACTCCACGTCGGGCACCGGCGGCACTGGCGGCGACGTCACCGTCACGACCGCATCCACCATCACCACCACCGGCAGCTATGCCCACGGGATCTGGGCGCAGTCGGTCGGTGGCGGCGGCGGCGCGGAAGGACAGGTCGACTTCAACAACGAGCTGGTCGTGGCCGCGATCGGCAGCGCCGGTGACGTAGGCGATGGCGGCGACGTGCAGGTCACCACCGGCGGCGCCATCTCCGTCAGCGGAGACTACGCCACCGGCATCATCGCGCAGAGCGCCGGCGGCTCGGGTACCTCCGCCGCCGGTTCGGTGACCATCGAGGTCGGGGCCGACATCACCGCAGGCGGGATCAGCAATCGCGCCATCCTGGCGAACGCCGAGGGCGGCGGGAACAACGGTGTCATCTCCATCACCGTCGACGAAGGCGCCACCGTCTCCAGCGCCGGCGGCTCCGGCTTCGACACCATCTCGCTTCTGGCGGGCGTCAACTGCGGCACCCTGGGCTGCAACGTGCTCACCAACAACGGCACCATCGAGAACACGTCGGACAATGCCAGCTACGTCGTGCAAGCCGACGAGCCGCTGACGATCGACAATTACGGCCTGTTCTCCGGATCGGTGCTGCTCGGCACCGGCACCTACATCGAGAGCACGGTGACCAACTATGACGGAGGCACGCTCGGCTTAGGGTCCACGTTCGATATCGGCGACGGCGGCACGGCCACGCTCAGCAACCAGGGCACGATGTCCCCGAACGGAACAGGCTCGATCGGCACGACCTTGCTCACCGCCGATATTGTCGAACAGACGAGCACCGGCACCTACCAGGTCGATCTCACGCTGGCATCGGACTCGTCCGACACCACGGCCGATCTGATCAAGGTCACCAATAGCGCCGCCGTCACGCTGGCCGGCACGGTGACGCCGAATTCGATCGGCACCGCTACCGCGAGTTCGGGGGATTCGGGCTCCATCGCGATCCTGACCGGCAACAGCCTCTCCTCGTTCGACACGAGCAGCCTTACGGTCGCCGACACGGCCACCGTCGACTATTCGCTCACGACCAGCGGCGACGACCTTTATCTCAGCTATGCCATCGACTACAGCGGCGCTGCCACGGGCGCGGCGCTGGGGGAGAATGCAAGCAGCTTCGGCGAGCAGCTGGATACGCTGATCAGCTTTGCCAACGCCAACCTCACCGACGGCTCCGCCGAGCAGCAGGTCTTCCAGACCTTCGTCAACAGCGTGCTCAACGCCACAGATGCCGGCGTGCTTGAGGACATCTACGACGCCTTCACGCTCGACGAGGCGGGTGTCGGCGTGCTCGGCTCGGTCGGCAGCACCTTTGCCATGCACGGCTTCCTGCAGAGCTGCCCGCAGCTCCAGGCGACGCCGCAGGACAGCTTCTATCACCAGCAGGAATGCCTGTGGGCGCAGCCGGTCGGCTCGTTCACCCACCAGGACAAGACCGGCAGCAATCCCGGCTACGACGAGACCGGCACCGGGCTCGCCGCCGGCTTCCAGAAGGAGATCGGCGACGACCTCTTCCTGGAGATCGCCGGCCACGGCGAGGGCGTGTGGGTCGACGGCTCCAACTTCACGCAGAACGGCTACCGGCTGGGCGGCGGTGCGGCGCTGAAGAAGGAGATCGGCCGCTACACGCTGTCGACGACGCTGAGCGGCGGCGTCTATAATTACGGCCTCAAGCGACGCTACACGATCGGACCTGACGAATTCGTCGCCAGGAGCGAGCCGGACGGGCGCTACCTTGCGGCCGAGGCGCGGCTGACCGCCCTGTTCGAGAGCCTCGGCTTCTATGCCAAGCCGGGTGGGGCGGTTGCGGTGACGCAGACCTGGCAGGATGCCTTCACGGAGACGGGGGCGGGGCTGCTCGACCAGCATGTCGATGCGATCTCGAAGACCAATGTGGCGCTGCGCCCCTCGCTGGAGCTCGGTGCAGCCTTCAACATCCGCTCCATGGCGGCGACCGCCTTCATCCGCGGCGGCATCACGGCCTTCGTGACCGATCCGGACATCAGCGTGACCTCGAGCTTCGCGGACCTCGGCGCGGGCTTCCCCGACATCACGACGAAGCTGTCGCAGGACCGCCTCTACGGCGAGATGGAAGCGGGCGTGAACGTGATGGTGAGCGACCGCGTGTCGATCGGCCTCAAGGCGCAGGGCGCGCTGTCAGAGAACAGCTACTCCATCGGTGGCCAGGGCCGCGTGCGCATCCACTATTGATGGCCCCGGGGCGCCTCCGACATCTTCGACGGGCCGCGCCGGTGTGGATCGCCAATGCCGAGATTCGCAGACGGGGTGATTTCGATTGACGGCGACACGCCGTGAATTCCTCACCACGACGGTCGGCGGCCTCGCCGTCACCGTGATCCCGCTGCCGCTCGGGCGTCTGGTCGCGGGATCGCATGACGCAGAAGCCGCCGTTGTGGCCCCGCCGCCTGATTGGCAGCACGGCCCCGGCCGGGCCCGTTTCCGTATCGACGGGCTGCGCAAGGTTACCGGCCAAAAAACCTATGCCCGTGATTTCCGCGCGCGCGACATCGACGGCTGGCCGGACGAAGAGGACGTCGTCCTGATCATGCGGGCCCCGTTGGCCAATCGCACATTTCACGGACTCGACCTCAGCCGCCTTGCGGGAGACCTCCAACCGAAGCGGATCATTACCGCCGACAGCCTGGCGGGCGATCATGTCGGCATCGCCGAGGACGATTATCCCGCGGGCGATTATCTGGTTTCGCCGGGGAGCGTGCCCGACTATCTCGGGCAGGCCGTCGCCCTTCTCTACTATGATGATTACTTCACCATGGACCGCGCGCGCCGAGCGATCCGGTCGGAGGTGCTGCAGGGGCTGAGCTTTGGGGCGGAGATACCGGCGCGCCCGGAGAGTTACTACGAGCCGGAAACCAGCATCGTCCACGTCCGAAACAACGGAGGGACGGGAGAGACATTCTCGCAAGTGAGCGGCGGACCGGTACGTCCGCAGGAGGGAAAGACCAAGCGCGATATCGAAGCGATGGGCTGGGTGGACAAAATCCGCGACATGCTCGCCAACCCTGAGCGGCAAGGCTGGACGACCCTGGCCCGGACCTACGAGACCCAGATGGTCGATCCAATGTTCATGGAGCCGGAGTCCGGCCTGGCCTGGCTTGACCGGGACAGCGGCACCTTGCATCTCCTCGTCGGCACCCAGTCGCCGAGTTACGACGCGAAGGCAGCGCTTGCGGTCTTCGCCGATCCGATGTGCACACTCGGCGTCAAGAAGGTGAGCTTTATCGCCGCCTATCCCGGCGGCGGGTTCGGCGGCCGCGATACATCGATCCTCTGCCTGTTCCTGGCACTCGCCGCTGCCTATTCGGACCGGCCCGTTCGGATCGTCAACGACCGGTTCCAGCAATTTCAGTCCGGCATCAAGCGACATGCATCAAAATGCGATGTGACCCTGGCCGTCAGCCCGGAACGGAAATTCGAGGCACTGCGGAGCTACATCTATCTGAACGGTGGCGGACGGCGGAACGTCAGCGGCTATGTCGCTCAGGTTTCGGGCATCAATGGCACCGGCCCCTACGCATTCCAGCTCGTGGATATCTGGTCGCGCGCCTCGCGCACGCGCTCGATCACGGCGGGTTCGATGCGCGGCTTCGGGGCCATGCAAAGCCAGTTCGCAGTCGAGACGGGGGTCGACGAGCTCGCGGTCGAGCTCGGCGTTGACCCGATCGAATTCCGCAAGGCCAATGTCCTGTTGGAAGGCTGGACCATAGGCACCGGCGCGCCGAAGGCCCCACCCGGGCTCGTGGAGATGTGTGAGCGGGCGGGCGCCCATCGCCTCTGGCAGGAGCGCGAGGGCCGACGCGCCGCGGCGGCCGAAAGCGACAGGGCCTATGGTGTCGGCTTTGCGATCTGCATGAAGAACTATGGCACCGGCGCCGACGCGGCGCTCGACGACGTGGCGATCGATCCGCACGGCAGAATCACCGTCACGAGCAATGTGATAGACATGGGAACCGGCACAGCGACAACGCTGGCGATAGCCACGGCGGGTGTGCTCGGCGCCAACGCCAGCGAAGTGCGGACCGGATTCCTGGACCCGTTCGCGGCCCTTCGGCTTGAAGAAGGCTTTCCGATGCAGCCGGACAATCCGCGCTGGACGCCGGTCGCCTACGAGTTCGACGAAGGCAGCCTCGACATCGTCGAAGTGGGTCCACGGCGTCGAGCAGGCCTCCGCCGTGCTGTTCGCGACCGGGCTGCTGCCGGCCGCCCGAGAGCTCTGGGGCGTTTCGGGCGGGGGCGTGACAATCGTCGATGTGCACTGGGCGGATGGCGCGCTCGCCGCCCCGGGGCTCGAGCCGATCCCGCTCGCCGCGCTCGCCCGCCAGGCCCACGACAAGGGCCACGTCGTGTCGGCGATGATCCACGCCTTCTTCAGCGGCCGGTGGGTGGAAGCCGACTACACCGTCGGCGACGAGACCTTCCGCTGGCAGATCGATGCTCTGTCGGTCCTGCGCGGCGGGCAGACGGACCGTGAGCTGATAGACCGCCGGAACGCAAAGCTGTTCACCGTGGAAAGTATCTGGGAGGGCAACGGCCAGGCCTTCGGGATCTCTGCATGCCTCGCCTCGGTCAACGTGGCGCGCAGGACCGGCGAGGTCCGGCTCGACGAGGCGGTCCAGTTCCTCGCACCCGGCAGAATATTGCAGCAGGACTTTGTGGAAGGACAAATGGACGGCTGTTTTGCGCAGGGGGTGGGGCAGGCACTGCTCGAGCAGCTTCCGGCCTACGAAGGCGGGGCCGGCGATGGTCTGTGGAACCTGCACAGCTACCACGTGCCGCTCTCGAAGGATGTTGCCCTCGGCAGGGTCGAAAAGATCATCTTTCCGCCGGAGTCGAGCAATGCCCCCGCCCGCGGCATTGCCGAGGTCGCCGCGCTGCCGGTCGCCCCTGCCATCGGCAATGCGGTCGCCCACGCCACCGGCGTCCGCTTCCGTCAGCTGCCGATCACCGCGCAGAGCGTGCGGGCGGCGTGGAGGGGGTGATGGAGACGATCGACCTCGACTTCACCCTGAACGGCGAGCGCATAGACCGGCCGGGCATCCAGGCAGACATGATGCTGCTCGACTTCCTGCGCGAAGAGCTTGGCCTCACCGGCACCAAGTTCTGTTGCGGCATTGCGGTCTGTCGCGTCTGCACCGTTTCCCTCGCGCGGGTTCCGGGGGCGCACCAGAACGCGATCCGCTCCTGCACGACCCCGCTCCGCGACGTCAACGGCCAGGTCGTCACGACGGTCGAAGGGCTTGATCAGGGCGGCGAGCTGCATCCGCTTCAGCAAGCCTTCCTCGACAATTTCGCCTTCCAATGCGGCTATTGCTGCCCGGGCTTCCTGATGGCGTCCTACGCCCTGCTGGACAAGCTGAAGCGCCAGCCGATCCCGAGAGAGACAGTCGACGCCGCCATCGAAGATGCGGTGGGCCAGCATATCTGTCGCTGCACCGGCTACGTCCGCTATCATCGCGCGATCAGGCAGGTCGTGCTCGCTACTCCGGGGCTGGTGACGTGACGGGGCTGGAGGCGTGGCCGACGAAAGCGGGCTCCGTGAGCCTGGCCGCCGCCATCTTGGTCACGCTGACCACTGGCGCCGCTGCGCAGGAATCGTACAGCCTGCATGATTATGCCAGCGACTGTGCCGACCTGATCGCGGAAGCCCCGGTCTTCAACTGCCAGGATCTCGATCTCGTGCCGAACACGGTGAACGGCGAGACGCCGGACGTCTACACGCCGAACATGCAGTGCGATCGCCCGGCCATGCTGCCTTATCCCGACACGACCGACGGTCAGTGCGCGCCATACAGCCGGATGACGGCCTACCGGGACGACGACATCCAGATGGTGCTCTTGTGCCGGCGCATGTTTATCCGCCCTGTCGACGATCCGCATTTCGACTCCATCGAAATCGTCATGCACAATGTCAGGTCCGGCAGCACGTGCTTCTTCATCTCCAAGAACTTCGGCGGCAAGCCGGAGGGCGACGACGGCACCCGCGTCCCGCCGCCTACCGAGCTCACCCCGCCGGAAGGCGAAATCTCGGCCGAGGAGCTTTGGGCGACGCCCGAGCAGGTCGCGGACCACGGCTGCATCTATTGCCATGACAGCGATCCGTGGATGCGCACGCCGTGGGTCGCCCAGACCGGCCAGCTCCCGGCCGATCCATGGGGCTATCATTCCGTCGATGTCGGCGGTCCCTTCGCGGCATGGCCGAAGCCCAAGAGCATCGCGACGCGCGGCAACACCTGTGTCGGCTGCCATCGGATCGGATCGCTCAACACATGCCGGACCGAGGAAATTCCGACCTTCGGCGAACAGCCGGCGAAGATGTTGCAGGCGATCGGCCGCGCGCCTCACGGCAGCTTCGGGGCACGGCCTGGAACAATCGATGAGTCGCCGCCCGACGTCTACAGCGACTGGGCGTCGACCTTCCCCCATTCGGCCTGGATGCCGCCCGGCGACGAGCTGTCCTACACGGAATGGAGCCGCATCTACCAGCAGGACGTCGAAGACCTTCAGCGCTGCTGCCAGAACCCGGACGCACCTGGATGTGTTGTCACTCCGATCCAGGGGCTGCGGGATTGGCTCGCGGATAAAGAAGCGGCTTCCGCCGACAATGCCGCGCAATAGACCGGCGCCGAGATGCTCTACCGCAAACGAGCATCTTGCGTTCTGGCGCCCCCCGCGCTCTTGATCGTGTCCGCGGCTCAACCGCAAAGGATGAGCACTGCGCGGAACCCGAAAGCTCACATCAGCTCCGGCCCTTGAAGCGCACATGCCCCTCGCGCCCGATGATGTGGTGGTGGTGCACGGCGATGCCGAGCGGCGTCTCGAAGCAGGGGCAAGCAGGTTTCGATGGCGCGGTGATCTTGCCGAGCCGAAAGGCCTGACCCGCCGACCTCAATTACCCGAAGCTTGAGCTCTGGGCCGCAGCCTGATGACGGAGTGTTCCTGCCGGCGGATTATTGCCCGTTCCTTCAGTTTCCTCTCAAGCTCCAGGTTCTCCTGCGCCGGCCTCGTCGTGACGCGTATGCGGGTTGGGATCCGGTCGGTCGTCCTGCCAGTCGTCCTCCGGGTCTCGGCGGTAGTAGCGACGGCGTCGGTTTCCGTCGCGATCCAGCCGATCACGACCGCGCCGTCTTTGCCGCTGATTGAGGCGTCCGGCAAGGTCGCATCCTGCGTCGCCTGCCGCGCGTAGCTGCCGCCACCGCCACCGCCAGTTCCGGCTACTTCGTCTGAGTTGGACTTAAAGTAGAAGCCGTCACCGCCGCCGCCGCCCCCCCAGCCGCCGCCGCCGCCGCCGCCCTTGAACGGGGTGCCGCCGTCTCCCGCATAGTACCCTCCGGTCCCGCCTGATCCGTTGCCGCCGACCTTCGCAATACTGTCGGCGTTGAGCCAGACGGTGTACGCCTCACCATATTTATCGTAAGTCGGGCCGCCCTCGCCGCCGATCCCGTCCGTGCCCACGGTCGGCGCAACCGTGCTCTCGTCGTAATTCGTCGTAACGGCCCCGCCTTTTCCGTTGCCACCGCCCTTGCCGCCTTGGGGCTGGCCATCGCCCGTCCCCGAGGCGCTGCCGCTGGTCGTGGCCACGGCTTGCCCACCGTCCGCCCCTTCGTCGTAGTCGCCGCTGCCGCCGCCGCCACCGGCAACCAGGAGAATATTCGGCGTGTCACAGTCTTCCCCGTCGATGCAGGGCGACGTGAAGTCCAGGTCCTGGCTCGCCACGATGCTCGCCGCCCCACCTGTGCCGCAATAGCGATAGTTGGCGGTCGCCGTTTCGGTGCCTTGCGCTCCGATATAATAGTAGAGGTCTTCGGTATCGTAGGCCTCGCGATAATCCGAGAGCGACATGAGCGTTTGCGCAAAGCCATGCCCGCCCACGGTCTTTCCTCCGCCGCCCTTGCCGCCCCAGGCGCGGATGAACATCGGCGAACCCGCGCCGATCGACTGGTTGCTTGGGAGATACCATGCAGCAATCGAAAGGAGCGTGCTCAGGTCGACCACCGTCGTATCATCCGGAAGCGTGCAGGTGACCGAGGTCGTGTCCGTGTCCGTGTCCAGCGAGCAGTCGTCGTCGTCGGTCACATAGGTGAGCTGCAGGGCGCCTGCTTTACCGTTCGGGTTGCTTGGCTTGGACGTCGGCGCGGTGGCATCGTAGACGGTGTTGGCCGCCGCCCACGACCCGCCACCGCCTGCGCCACGGGCGGAGTTTGTGGGGGGTGACCCACCGCCGCCGAACCCGCCGCCCCCAGGTAATCCGGAGCTGCCGGCGCCGGCGGACCAGCTTTCCGGCGGGATAAGAGGGCCGTCGGTGGACCATAATTTGGATCCCTTGCCTCCGATTCCGGATGCTCCGTCGTGCGAGCCGCCGGTACCTCCTCCTCCGATATAAGGTGATGGATTGCCTCCCCGCGATGACCCGCCTTGCGTGCTTGCTACCGGCCCGTTCGGATCAGCGTTGGCAATAGCGGTCGCCCCGGTCCCACCTCTGTCTCCAAACTCGAACAAGTTTTGACCGACGCCGCCCTGACCGCCTCCACCAGCAATGAGGATAACGTCCGCATTCGCAGGATCGGTCGTTTCAGAAGCAATGTCCGATGTCAGCAAACTAAGTGGCGAGCTGGCAACGACACTCGAAGATCCCTGGCTCTCACGCCCTTGGTAGAAATAGAGGTTGGTGTCGAAATCTTCCGGTCTCCAGACCGTTAGGGCATATCCTTCGTAGCCGCCATCTGCTCCGAGGTTCTCGTTGTTATTGTGGGCACCACGAGCGGCCCACGCCATGACCTGGATGGCAGGGGTGTCGGCAGCGCGTTCGCTGGCCCATTCCGGCATGCCGAGGATGAAGGCGGAGCCCGACTTTGCCGTGCAGGTGGTCGTGTCGCCGCTCGTTTCCTGCTCCATCCCGAACGGGCAGGCACCGACAAGCCGGCACGACAGCTCTTCCTCGCCGCTGCCCCCGATCGCGACGCTGTAGGGCGACGGACCGGCGATTGATGCCGACCAGGCTTCGTCCGAACAACCGTACATCGCCCCGTCGTCGAGGTTCAGCCAGAGCTTGAACAGTAGACTCGCCGGTGGTGGCGTTGTAGACCGGCATCGCCTCGGAGCTGAACAGCGTGCGGTAGGTCGCCGACGCCTTCGCCGGGACGTACATGGCGTAGTCGTCGTCGATCTCCTGCGGCGGCTCCCAGTCGCCCGTCGACTGGTTCTGCTGGTACCAGCTGGCGCAGCACTCCTTGCCGAAGGCGATCGGGTAATCGAGATTGTTGGTGATCGTGTAGGTGTACTTGTCGCGATCGTCCGGCGGGTCGGGCAGGCTGAGCCGGGTGCCGAGCGAGTATTCGCACTCGGCGCATTCCTCGTAGAGGTAGCCGTAGCCGCAATTGTCGAACCAGACCATGCTGTTGCGAGTCGCCCCTGTCAGGGCCTCCAACACATACTGGTCGGCCAGCGACAGCCGGCTGACGACCGCACTGCTGGTGCTGCCGCCGTTGAGCGAGCCGTAGGTGCCGTTGCTGTCGGCATAATGCGGCACATAGCCGGCATACCCGCTGGTCATGTTGCAGAAGGGCGTCGTCTTCGAATCGCAATTGCCGAAGCCGGTCGGCACCACATAGTAGAGTGCCCGCGGGAAGCTCTTGCCCCAGGTCGCCGCGGCGTCGTCGTCGATCACGTAGTTCGGCGGGTTATAGGCCGTGGTGCTCTCGTTGATCGCCAGAGGATTGACGACGCTGCCGCAGATCGCGCCGTTCTGCGTCGGGGCAAAGCGGATGACGCGGTTCTCGGCTTCGCCCGCCGTCGTGCTGTTGAGCGGATAGGCGGTGATGATGCCGCTTTCGCCCGAGTCCGGCGTCAAGGACAGCGATGGCGAGATGGTGGAGCTCGCTGTCAGCTTGGCGCTCGACAGGTCGCAGGTTGAAGCGATGCTGCCAGGCCCGTTGTTGATGAAGCCGGTGCAATCCTCGCTCTTGTCGTAGATGTACTGCATGCCGATCTGGAACGAGGCCGTTCCCAGCGTATCGAGCGTGTAGACGAAGAGCTGCCGCTCCGAGCTTTCCGACACCCCCGTGAACGAGCTCGTGCTGCCATATTTGGTTCTGTACTTGCCGGTCGACGGGTCCTCGTAGGCGGCCTCTTTGAGGGTGAGGATGCCGGCGCTGCGGTGCGAGCTGCCCGTCGCGTCGAAGATGTCGTTGGTATAGACCCCGGCGGCCTGGTCGAAGAACACGATGTGATTGTAAAGCCACTCGATGTCGTCGTCGCTCAGGCTGCCCGAGTTTGTGGAGACTTCGACGGTGATCACGCCGGGATAGACCCCGTTGTTGGGGATGGAGAGCGATGAGGAGCTGGCTCCGGTGAATGACACCGTCGCCGAGCCGAAGGAGGGCGACCCTACCGACGGCGCCGGCAACGCGGTGAAGGTCTCGCTCCACAAGGTGTTGGCGCATTCGGGCGTCGTGCCGCTTTGGCTTTGGTATTGCGAGCTGCAGGCCTCGATCTCCAGCTGGGTGTCGTAGCCGTCAGTGCTTACGTCGGCCGGGATGATGAAATGGAACGCCGGCAGTTCCGGCCGGCCGTCGGAGCCGACGCCGACCCCGTTGAAGGGAACCCGGTCGAACGTGTCGGAGACGGTGCCCTCGGCATCGCTGACGGTTACGCGATAGAAGAAGCCGTTATCGGCGTCGCCCCAGTCGGTGCCGGTCGAGAATGCCGGCACCGCGACGCGGTAGAGAACGATCGTGTCGGGGTCGTTGTGGTCGTGAGAGATGGCGAACAGGGAGGTGTAGGTTCCCTCGCACGAGTCGCTGTCGCTCGAGCAGGCCGTCGACGCCGCCGCGCCGACGCCACCGAAAGCAGGTGCCGCCCCCGGCAGGAGCATGGCGGCCCACACAACCAAAATAGCGCTCTTTCCCCACGACATTGCCTCAACTCCCTCGCACGGACGGATGAGCGGTCGACGCAAAAGGCCACGAAACATCGATGTCTTTTGCATTCGACTTGGTCTTGCCCTCATCTCGACCTGGGCCGCAGCCTGATGATCGCACGTTCCCGCAGTCTGATCGTCGCTGCTCGTTCCTTCAGTTCGGTCTCGAGCTCCAGGTTGTTCTTCACCGGCGCCGTCGTGATGCGTGTTCGCGAAAGGACCCGATCGATGTCCCGACGGATCGCGGCTCTTGCCGTCAAGCTGCCCTCGGCTTCCGTCGCGATCCAGCCGATCACGACCGCGCCGTCTTTGCCGCTGATTGAGGCGTCCGGCAAGGTCGCATCCTGCGTCGCCTGCCGCGCGTAGCTGCCGCCACCGCCACCGCCAGTTCCGGCTACTTCGTCTGAGTTGGACTTAAAGTAGAAGCCGTCACCGCCGCCGCCGCCCCCCCAGCCGCCGCCGCCGCCGCCGCCCTTGAACGGGGTGCCGCCGTCTCCCGCATAGTACCCTCCGGTCCCGCCTGATCCGTTGCCGCCGACCTTCGCAATACTGTCGGCGTTGAGCCAGACGGTGTTGTCCTCACCATATTTATTGTAAGTCGGGCCGCCCTCGCCGCCGATCTCGTCCGTGCCCACGGTCGGCGCAACCGTGCTCTCGTCGTAATTCGTCGTAACGGCCCCGCCTTTTCCGTTGCCACCGCCCTTGCCGCCTTGGGGCTGGCCGTCGCCCGTCCCCGAGGCGCTGCCGCTGGTCGTGGCCACCGCGTTCCCACCCGCGGCGCCGCCGTCCATGTCGCCACTGCCGCCGCCGCCGCCGGCAACCAGGAGAATATTCGGCGTGTCACAGTCCTCCCCGTCGATGCAGGGCGACGTCGAATCAAGGTCAGCGGCAGCCACGATGCTTGCTGCCCCACCCGTGCCGTTATAGCGATTGGAGGTTGCCGTTTTGGTGCCTTGCGCGCCGACATAATAGTAGAGGTCGTCCGTATCGTAGGCCTCGCGATAATCCGAGAGCGTCAGGACCGTTTGCGCAAAGCCATGTCCGCCCGGGCTATATGTGCTGCCGCCGCCCTTGCCGCCCCAGGCGCGGATGAACATCGGCGAACCTACGCCGATCGACTGGTTGCTTGGGAGATGCCTTGCAGCAATCGAAAGGAGCGTGCTCAGGTCGACCACCGTCGTATCATCCGGAAGCGTGCAGGTGACCGAGGTCGTATCCGTGTCCAACGAGCAGAGGTCGTCGTCGTTGACATAGGCGAGTTGCAGGGCGCCGCTGTCGCCATCGTGGCTGCTTGGCCGGGACGTTGGCGCGGTCGCATCATAGACGGTGTTGGCCGCCGCCCACGACCCGCCGCCGCCGCTGCCGCTGGCAACTTCGCCGGCTCCTCCGCCTCCAAAGCCGCCGGCGCCGTGGCCATAATCTCCGTTTCCTCCGGCTCCCGCTGTCCAACTCTGTGGTGGAATCAGCGAGTCGGCGTCGCTCCATCCGCTATGCCCGAAGCCGCCCACTCCGTTTTTGCCGCTTTGATGGTTGCCCTCGCCGACATAAGGCGACGGATTTCCGCCCTGTCCTGCTTTTCCTATGAATCCACTCTCGCCGTTTGAGCCTTGGTCGCTGGCGGCCGTTCCTGTGGATTCGGCGTTGGCGATCGCGACGGCGCCGGCGCCTCCGGTGCCGGATTTTAGAGCAGTCTGGGGCCTGGCCGAGTCACCACCACCTCCGGCGATCAGCAGGACGCCGATGTTGGCCGGACCGGTCGTGGTCTCGGCGACGTCGGATGTGATGAGGCTCAAGGGCGTTGGGGTGACAATGCTCGATGCGCTGTAGCCGCCTTGGTAGAAGTAGAGGTCTTCGGTCAGGTCACTTGGCCGCTGAACGGTCAGGGCGAAGCCGCCTGTGCCGCCGACGCCTTCGTGCGATTCGTCGTCCCGACCTCTTCCCCCCCACGCCATGATCTGGATGGCGGAGGTGTCGGCAGCGCGCTCGCTCGCCCAATCCGGCATGCCGAGGATGAAGGCGGAGCCCGACTTTGCCGTGCATGTGGTCGTGTCGCCGCTCGTTTCCTGCTCCGTCCCGAACGGGCACGCACCGACAAGCCGGCACGACAGCTCTTCCTCACCGCTGCCCCCGATCGCGACGCTGTAGGGGGCGGAATCGGCGATCGATGCCGACCAGGCTTCGTCCGAACAGCCGTACATTGCCCCGTCGTCGAGGTTCAGCCAGAGCTTGAAGAGCAGCTCGCCGGTGGTGGCGTTGTAGACCGGCATCGCCTCCGAGCTGAACAGCGTGCGGTAGGTCGCCGACGCCTTCGCCGAGACGTACATGGCGTAGTCGTCGTCGATCTCCTGCGGCGGCTCCCAGGCGCCGGTCGAACTCGTTCTGCTGGTACCAGCTGGCGCAGCACTCCTTGCCGAAGGCGATCGGGTAATCGAGATTGTTGGTGATCGTGTAGGTGTACTTGTCGCGATCGTCCGGCGGGTCGGGCAGGTTGAGCCGGGTGCCGAGCGAGTATTCGCACTCGGCGCATTCCTCGTAGAGGTAGCCGTAGCCGCAATTGTCGAACCAGACGAGACTGTTTTGTTTGCTGGTGATCAGCGTCTCAAGCGCATACTGGTCGGCCAAGGCCGCTCTGCCGACGATCGTCTCGCTGGTGCTGCCGCCGTTGAGCGAGCCGTAGGCGCCGTTGCTGTCGGCATAGTGCGGCACATAGGCGGCATACCGGCTGGTCATGTTGCAGAAGGGCGCCGTCGTCGAATCGCAATTGCCGAAGCCGGTCGGCACCACGTAGTAGAGCGCCCGCGGGAATATCTTGCCCCAGGCCGCCGCGGCGTCGTCGTCGATCACGTAGTTCGGCGGGTTATAGGCCGTGGTGCTCTCGTTGATCGCCAGAGGATTGACCACGCTGCCGCAGATCGCGCCGTTCTGGGTCGGGGCAAAGCGGATGATCCGGTTCTCGGCTTCGCCCGCCGTTACGCTGTTGAGCGGATAGGCGGTGACGATGCCGCTTTCGCCCGAGTCCGGCGTCAAGGACAGCGATGGCGTGATGGTGGAGCTCGCTGTCAGCTTGGCGCTCGACAGGTCGCAGGTTGAAGCGATGCTGCCAGGCCCGTTGTTGATGAAGCCGGTGCAATCCTCGCTCTTGTCGTAGATGTACTGCATGCCGATCTGGAACGAGGCCGTTCCCAGCGTATCGAGCGTGTAGACGAAGAGCTGCCGCTCCGAGCTTTCCGACACTCCGGTGAACGAGCTCGTGCTGCCATATTTGGTTCTGTACTTGCCGGTCGACGGGTCCTCGTAGGCGGCCTCTTTGAGGGTGAGGATGCCGGCGCTGCGGTGCGAGCTGCCCGTCGCGTCGAAGATGTCGTTGGTATAGACCCCGGCGTCCTGGTCGAAAAACACGATGTGATTGTAAAGCCACTCGATGTCGTCGTCGCTCAGGCTGCCCGAGTTTGTGGAGACTTCGACGGTGATCACGCCGGGATAGACCCCGTTGTTGGGGATGGAGAGCGATGAGGAGCTGGCTCCGGTGAATGACACCGTCGCCGAGCCGAAGGAGGGCGACCCTACCGACGGCGCCGGCAACGCGGTGAAGGTCTCGCTCCACAACGTGTTGGCGCATTCGGGCGTCGTGCCGCTTTGGCTTTGGTATTGCGAGCTGCAGGCCTCGATCTGCAGCTGGGTGTCGTAGCCGTCAGTGCTCACGTCGGCCGGGATGATGAAATGGAATGCCGGCAGTTCCGGCCGGCCGTCGGAGCCGACGCCGACCCCGTTGAAGGGAACCCGGTCGAACGTGTCGGAGACGGTGCCCTCGGCATCGCTGACGGTTACGCGATAGAAGAAGCCGTTATCGGCGTCGCCCCAGTCGGTGCCGGTCGAAAATGCCGGCACCGCGACCCGGTAGAGAACGATCGTGTCGGGGTCGTTGTGGTCGTGAGAGATGGCGAACAGGGAGGTGTAGGTTCCCTCGCACGAGTCGCTGTCGCTCGAGCAGGCCGTCGACGCCGCCGCGCCGACGCCACCGAAAGCAGGTGCCGCCCCCGGCAGGAGCATGGCGGCCCACACAGCCAAAACAGCGCTTCTGCCCACCCACATGGCCTCAACCCCCTCGCACGGACTCGCAGGAACGTGGCGTTGCGGTCATTTGCTGCGCCGCCTGACGCCGCTTTAGCGCCCCCCCGCCGCGACAGTTCGGGCGCGTTGGGCGTTAGCGTCATCCGGAACCGTCACCGTCTTCTTGGTAAGATTGTCCCGGGCATCCCATTCGTAGGTGGTCTTCTTCAGCAAATCCCCGTTGAGGTCGGACCGCGTCTCCGTGCTCAGTCGCAAGAGACCATCATAGCGATACGCGACCGAGTAGTTGCTGTCGTCCGACGGATCGAGGTCGGAGCGATGCGTCTCCTCCACCACGTTGTCATATTGATCGTAGGTGTACTCGGATTGCAGGATGATAAACGAGTCCGCGTCCACGGTCGTCACGGATCCGGCGCGCGCGTGGTCGTCGTAAAGATAGGTGGTCTGGTAGACGAGCGAACCATCGCCGTCGAGGCAGCTGCCGCCCGTGCAGAACGTCTCCGTCTTGGTCAGTCCCGCATAGGCGCCCAGGACGTCGCTAAGGTCGGAATCCGATGAGCCGCCCACATCGACCGGCGTGTAGTAGTCCGTGTCGATGCAGTTGGTCTTGAAATTCCCGCTGGTATCTACGACGCCGCGACACATGCTCTTCTGCATTCCGCGCCGATAGGTGTCGTCGTCGTCCCAATAGGTGTAGGTAACCAGCAGCTCCTCGGGGTTGGGCGAAAAGTCACTGGAAGTCGGCGAGTTCAGGACAGGTGTTGCCGTTGTGCGTCGCCAAGGCATCGGCGAAGCACGAAGGCCGCTGATACTGATCATAGGCCCAGCGGAGCGTGGTTCCGTCGGAATACGTCGTGCTCTCCGGCGCGCCGAAGCGCGTATAGGTGTGCGAGACCCAATCGCCGTCAACATCACCGCAATCATTGTCTTTGCACTCGCTGCACACATTCGGATTGGTGTAATGCGTCGTCGACAGGACCTGGTTGGTAATGGCGTCATACGTGTAACGCTCCCCCTCCGTGCCTCCCGATTTGCTGGCGAAACAGGTGCGGACAAGTTGGTCGATATCGTTGTAGTAATTATGAAATTCGACGCCGGCATAGCTTTTGGTGGACGACAGCATTCTTGTCGGCGTGTAGGTGTAAGTATTTGCCAGTTCGCTGGAGAGATTGCTTTCGGCCCGCGTCATCAGGCTTCTATTATCGAAGGTGAACTTGTCGGTTGAAGCGGCCTCGTCTCCATTGCCGGAGTCGATGCTGACGCTCGACTGCGTGACTTGACCGAGCAGGTCGCGGCTTGTTGTCGATGACGCCACCAGATCGTCAGCGCCAAGGAGCTTCGAAGAGGCGCTTGCTTTCGAAACGAGCGAGTAAGCCTGTTTCATCCGGTCTGCGGAAAAAGTCGCGACCCCGGCAACCGACGTGATGGAATCGTCGTCGTTGGAGGATGATCCCGACGATGTCGTGATCGAATGAACCAGGCCGAAACCGTCGAGCGCGAATTGCGAGAGGTACGCCCCGCTGCCGCAGCCGGTGTCTGTCGTGCTGGTATCGGTGATGGTCGGGCAAGACGACGACGACGATAGGTCGAGCTTGTCCATCAGTTCCGCGGTAGCGGCCACGGCTTCGCCTTCGACCAAGCCACAGCTGGCAATCTGCGTGAGTTTCTCGCTGTCGTTTATGGAATAGGCCTCGCGCCCGCTTCCGTTCATGTACCACTTGGTCGACTGATGCACGTCGTCGTGGTCGTACTGTTGTGCGTTTCCTCGCGGCTCGCATTCCAGGCTTGGTCTAAGCTTTGGACCATAGCTGACGGTGGTGGTGTACACGAGCGGATCGGAGGATCCGAGGATCGAGGCCGAGTTGGTTTGAAGCCCGAGCCCGTCGTAGGTGGTCGTGCCCGTTGTCTGCATCTCCGAGTAGCCTGAGCCCACCTGGCCACCGAGATTGTCGCGGCTCATGATGACCCGGCCGAGCCCGTCCTTGATCGAAACCGACATCACGCCATCGGCGAAGGTCGTGTTCGCCTTGCCCGTATCGGGGTTTGTTCCGGCATAGGATGACGCCACCATGCATGAACGATCGCCATCGTCGTCGTAAGGACAGTCTTGGTTGGCGCGGCTGTCCGTGGGGCAGGTGCGCGTCCTCGAGAGCTGCCCGCGAGGGCATGCATAGTAATAGGTGCTTTCGGAATACGTTCCGTTCGGCTGTATCGTCTTGATCACGTTGCCTAGGGCATCGTGCCTCATTCGCATCGTCCGATCTTCCGCATCCGTGACCGAAGCCAGGAATCCGTTGAGCGTACAGGTGCGGCTGATGGAGGTATATCCATCCTGATCCGTGTGGGTGATCTGCATTACCTGACCGCCGTCGCCGCAAGCCTCGTCGTCGGCTTCGCCATCGGTCATGTCGAAGGAAAAGTATTCCGTGGCATTGTCGATTCCATCGCCGGCCGGGTAGCCCAGCGCCCACGCGATCCCCTTGGAGGTGGTGCGACCATGCTGGTCGTATCCGTAGGAGCTTGTCTTCGGCGATGCGACCGAGTCGTCCCAGGCGAGGGGATCGTCACAATAGGGAACGATGCCGGGCGTGCCGGGTGGTTCCGTGGACCTCGTCATCGAGCCGGCGGTCGAGGTCTTGACGGCGGCGCCTTCGCCGGCCGCGTCATCGCTCGTCGTCAGGGAGCTGCAGGTCAGGGTAACCAACAGCGCATCGTCGGATTCGCCGATCAATGCGGTCGCCTGACCGCCCGTCTCGTCAGCATCGAGATAGGCATATGTCATCGCGCCCGTGATCAGGCCATAGGCTTGCTCGCCGAGATCAAGAAAGCGGCCCGACAGTTTGGACGGCAGGTCATAGTCGGTGTACTCGTCCAACACCAGATCAAGCCCCGAAGAGTTCAGTCGCTCATTGCGGTCGCATGTATTCGAAATCCCTGTTGCGGACGTTCCGTGATAGGTCTTTTTGTTGATCTCGTCGCCAAAGCCGTCATAGAGGGTGGACACCAGCGAGCGGCGCGCGTCCGTGGTGGTGACATCCGGACCGACGTTGTAGACGCAGCTTCCTGACAGAACCGGAGTCTGGTAGTTGGCCGGCAGGTTTTGATAGTCGGCGTCATTTGAATCGCAATCGACTGTGTTGCTATCGGTCAACTGGTAACACTGCGACGTTTGTTTCCCGAGCTGCAGCTCGTAAGAGCCGCTGGAGTTTTTGGCGCGGACGTAGACTTCCGACTCGATCATCAGATGCAGGAAGTTGTACTCATTGATCGTCTGATATTTTATTGTTCCATTGGCATCTTTGCGGCTGACGGTTGTCTTGTAAGTGAATCCCGAGTCGTTCGACGACATCAACGAGTCGGCGTAGTAGACCGTGGAGTCGTAGGGAGAGTAGAGAGGGTATCCGGTGTAGTTCGGCGCGTCGCCGTACTCGTAAACCGTCGTGTTGTAATCATCCGCCGTTCCGTCCGGACATTCAGCGCCACTGGTGTTGCTCGGGCATTCGTACAAAGTGTCGACGACCGGCCAGGCGGTCGTATTTCCGTCGGCGCTGCATGATGTGCTTGAGGCTGTCGTGCATACCGGCATGCACGCATACGTCACGGCTACCATCCCGCCCGCCGGGGCGGTCAAGCCACGAATCATCTGGGCGTCTGTTTGGCAACCGGTGGAATCATAGTCGAGGACTGTCACATCGCCGAGCGCATCGAGGACCTTGGTCAAGCGTGCGTCATCGGAAGCCACCCATCCGACGGTCCGTCCGTCCGGCAAAGTCACCACGACCTCACCGGCCTCGCAATCGCTGATCTCGCCCTCGTCGCAATATTCAAGCGTTATCGTGTGGCCCCAAGAATCGACGATTGAGGTCAGTGTCGCAAATTGTGCCGGGACGTTCTGGCGGTAGTGGAAATCGATCGTGTTCCCGAACCGGTCGGCGCGCTGGATCAGCAGGCCGGCGTCGGAAAAATACTGTCTCGTTCCGTCGACCGTCGTGTAGACATAGGCCGACGCGACATTGCCAACGGTCACGGTGCCGCTGTCAGCGCGCAGGTTGGCATCGACCTGATTGTATTGCAGCAAGCCGGTGGCGACACTGATTTCATCGTCTGAGCCGGACGGCGTGTAGACAGTGCGCCAATCGCTGTCGAGCACGTATTCCTGCTCACCGTCGACGAGGAGCGTACTGTAAGAGTCACCGGCGGAGATGAAAGAGAGATTGAAATACCAGCCGTATGGCAGGCCGAAATATCTGGTATTCGAGCTCGACGCGCTGAGCGCGTCGGATTGACGGTAGCTAAGCGAAAGATTCAGATCGCTTTCGGGGGCGATCCCCGACAAGGAAAAGAGCTCGGCTTTGACCGTGACAGTGCCTGTCCGCTCTTGCACGGCGAGCTGCGCGCCACTTTGGTAGTTCGTGGCATTTGACGGGCTTTCGGAGCCAGAGTTTGCCGCCGTCGCCGGTGCTGCGGACCACAAAACGACGAGCGCAAACAAGCAATCCACCAGGCGGGTACCCACCGGGCGCTTTTGAAAACGAGCGGGATCTGGCCCCTTCATCGGATCCTCCTCCTGAGGATTAGCGGTCTCGAAAATGCCGACCTGCCGGTCATGCTTGCGGCCTGCTGCTACGCACGGCTGAGTCGCCAATTCATTCATTAACGGTGGCCGGTTCTGGCGAGTCCATGCATCGGAGTCTCATATTCTGTGGGATCGGAGTCTCATGCGCTTGGCGTTTGCCGCGCCGACGAGCGCCGCTCGAGGCGTCGTTGGGCGCCACTTGAGGCAAAGTCACGCTACAGTCGCGTGGGTCCAGGAGGCGTCTCCGAGCTTTAAGGCTGAATGTCATGCCGAAGCATGCAAGTCGCACGACTGACCAATACATGCGCCGCACTATCGTCCAAGGAGCATGAGACGCCAGTACCAACAGAATATGAGAACTCCGGTGCATGGACACTCCGTAGGCTGCGGTCATCCTCTACGTGAATGTGGATGGTGATTCTTCACGGGAAGGTTTTCTGCGCGGGGGTCCAATTCTGGAGGGGGGCACAGTGCTGCGGCGAAAGCATGCCATTGCTGGGGCAAATTCCTTCGGGCTGACGGCGCCCATCGCGGCGCTCGCGACTGCGCCCTTGGCGACCGACAGGAAGAAGGGGTTACACGAGCTTCAAGCGGCCCTCTGCCGCTCGGGTAGGTGGTCACCGGAAGACACCATTGGCGGCCGCCTTCTTGGGGTTGGGCAGGACGGAGGGGAGGTTGCCCGCGATCTTGTCTTTGCCGCCCGTTCGATCTTCGCGAGGGGCTCGATCTTGAAAAGACGAGGTGGGGCTATGATGCGGGCGGTGCTGGGATTGATTGTCGTGGGCAGCTTGTGCGGCTGCGCGCGCAATGCCGCTGAAGGGGCGACCGCAGGCGGCGAGATCGGCGAATCGGTGGGCAGCGCAGCCGGGACCGTGACGAGCAAGGCTGCGCAGATTTCAGGCTTTCTTATAGGCGGTGCCGTCGGTGCCGTCGGTGCCCTGATCGCCAAAGGCGGTGGGTGTCGGTACGATGAAGAGGATCAGGCGACTGCGAGTACCGCGCAGCGCGATGCTCACGACGTCGCCGCAACCCAGAGCAATGGCTATCCGAAAAATCCAGGCGCTTGGAGCTACAGCTATCCGCCACAGGCCGGCGCTTCGACCTACGGAACGCCAAATCAAGTGACCTCGACGCAAGTGACCTCGACGCAAGTGGCCTCGACGCAAGTGCCTTCGACGGGAGCGCCGCAGGAGCGTGAATCGCCTCGTCGTCGCCATTGCAAGGACAACAAGGCGCAAACGGCCTCTGCCGGCGCGACCTATCCTGCTGATCCGCAGGTCGGACAGTGAGCCGGAGAGCAAAGGAAAGGCTTCATCGGCTCCCCGTCTTGCGCGTTCATGGCTGTGTTGAGAGTGCAGCGTTCATCGTCGCGAGAAAACCGACGAGATTCAGGGGGTGGGGTTGGCGTCTCAATATTCCGGGCGCGGGCGGCAGGCTTCGACCTGCGTCCGCAGGGGAGATGGACCAGTGTTAGCTAAAATCTTGATAATCGGCATCTTGGTGACGGTCGCGGGGTGTCATGGAAGCTCATTTGACTCTCGCGCAAGTCTTTCGGTCGCCAACGAGGAGCAGGTAGCTCCTGAAGCGGGGCAGGCGGCTCCTATGGCGGTCGTTGTGCGGACGTCAGACCTTGTCGGAAAGTGGGATGCGGCGACGGACGACGAGTCGTGCTCCATATTCCTGACGATGATCAAGTCGGGCGACGGCATGCGCGCGACGTCTCACGGCTGCGACTCCGAACGACTGAAGTCGGTCTGGTCGTGGAGCCAGGACGGGACGGGCATCGTGCTCGGCGACGAGAGCGGCGGCATGATCGGCGTGTTTCAGATGACGAAGGCGAACGAGGGGCAGGGCCAGCTCGCAGACGGCGCCACGATTTCGTTGCGCCGAAATGGAGACGAGGCGGCGCCCATGAGCCGCGGCAACAGATCGGATTCGGCGGCCGGGCCCGGAAAGGCCGAGGTTCAGCAGACGGATCTTCGTGGAAGCTGGCGGATCAAGAGCTCGAAAGAGCGATGCGAGTTGTTTCTCACGATGACGACCGGCCCCAAGGGCTATGAGGCATCAACGCGAGACTGCGAAGAGTTGGAGCTTCAGGCGATATCGTCCTGGCAGCTCAAGAACCAGAAGATCGTGCTGTTGAGTGACTCAGGAAGAAGCCTTGCTCGGCTTTCCAGCTCCGGCGACGACCAGTTCACCGGGCGGCTCGTCGGGGGAACAAGGATCGCCATGACTCGGTAATTTCGCAATGCGGCAACGATCACGTCGGACGTTGGATTTGGTGAGGGCGTCCGCGGAGTCCGGATGTGGCGCGGGTTCGAGCGTGCGACGTGGTCGTCGGGTACACGGCGAGGATTACGGATGCTAAAGCGTGCCGTCGTTGCGACTGGGCTGTTCGTGCTGGCGTCGTTTGCGTCGTCGCTGGCACGCTCCGCCACCACCGTGACGACCTACCAGTATAATGCCGACGGGGCGATGACGGCGGTCACCACGCAGGTCGACGGCGGCGATGCCACCACCACCTACCTCACCTGGGACGACTTCGTCCCCAACGAGGACGACCCCACCACCGGCACCGTCTACTCCGGCAACGGCAATCTCCTCGCCATCGGCCCGAAGCCCGGCACCGGCAGCAGCCTCTTCGTCTTCGACAACCGCGACCGTTTGACCGGCTTCAGCGGCGCCGACAAATCGTCCGCTTACGGCTATCACGCCGACGGCCTGGTGGCCTCCTCGACCGCGGCCGACGACAGCGGCTTCGGCTTCTATTATGCCGGCGGCGATATGAGCAACCTGCACCAGACCGATACCGGCCAATGGTCGGCGCGGCTTGGTCCGGTACGCTATCTCGACGACGGCAGCGAAGAGGTTCTACTGAAGCCGCGCAAGGACGTGGCGGCCACCTACGACCCGTCGTCGAACACGGTGAGCTCCTACGACTACGATTCCTTCGGGGCGGAGGAGGGCGCGCCGCTCTCCTCCAGCTATGACCTGAAGGACAACCCGCACCGCTACGCCGGCGCCTATCGCGATCCGCTGTGGGGCGGATATTACCTGAAGGCGCGCTGGTATGACCCGGACCTGGCGATCTTCCTGTCGCGCGACCCGGCGGCGGGCTTCCGCCCCTACAGCTACAGCGACGGCAATCCGGTGATGATGGTCGACCCAACCGGCATGTCGGCGCAGACGTCGGGTCATGTGACGGGGGAGAACTCGGTCGGCTCGATCCTGTTCAACGTGTTTGTGGCGCCGGTGATATCGATGTTCACCAAGGAATATTGGAGCGATGTGATCCACAACGAGGGCCAGGCCGCGACTTTCCTGGCGGCGGGAATTGCGGCGGAGATGCTGTTGGGCGGACTGGACTACGCGGCCGTCTCCGCTGCGTGGCGGGGGCTGCGCACCGGCACGCGGTGGGCCGTGCAGGATGCGGTCGACGTAGGTCTGAACGTGGGGCAGGCGGCGGTGGCGGCGACCCACGGGGGCAAATTCAGCGCCAGCGACTTCGGCCGGAATCTCGAGGGCCTGCCGATGGGCATGTTCTATGCCCGCGGCCTGGTCGGCGGCCGCCGCACTGCTCACATTATGCGCGGCGCCGACGTTGCCGATAGGATCATGAGCCTTAAAGATAATGAGGTGCTGATCTTCAGTCACGTGACGTCTCGTCGCTGGAATTCCCCCGTGCTGGAATGGACCAGGCAAGGAATGTATAACGAAGAGATCGTTTCGGCGTCAAATTTATTTACTGTTGAACGAAGAGTAGGTGAAATAGAAGCAGGTCGTCCGCCAGCTAAATATTTGGATGTAGCAACCTCATTTAGATATTTTGATAAAGAGAATTTTACCAAAGGCGGGTTGGATCTCAGTGCAAACAAATATCGAATTGTCGGGAAGATTAAGCTCGAGGACGCAAGTGACCGAGCCCGGTTCAGTCAGGATTTCGTCAAAATGAATCCGCGAAGAAACGCCCACCCTACGTCTGTGGGCTGGGACGAAAGGGATTATTCCAACGTCAGGCTCTATGATAAATATCGGAATAATTCTCATCACGAAGCGCGCGCCGTGGAGCGCGAGCTCCGATCCGGCCAATGGCAAATGCGATAGTGACAACGACGAGGGCCGCTGAGACAGGAATTCCAACGAACGGGACTTCGGCGCATCGTCGCGACGTTATGACCGTGATCGCGCTCTTTGCCTTGGGGCTGCAAGACGCACAGGCCCACGCCGCCACGACGGTGACGCGCTACCAGTACAACGCCGACGGCGCGATGACCGCGGTCACCACGCAGGTCGACGACGGCGATGCCACCACCACCTACCTCACCTGGGACGACTTCGTCCCCGACGAGGACGACCCCACCACCGGCACGATCTATGCCGGCAACGGCAATCTCCTGGCCATCGGCCCGAAGCCCGGCACCGGCAGCAGCCTCTTCGCCTTCGACAACCGCGACCGGTTGACCTCCTTCAGCGGCGCCGACAAATCGTCCGCTTACGGCTACCACGCCGACGGCCTCATGGCCTCCTCCACCGCGGCCGACGACAGCGGCTTCGGCTTCTATTATGCCGGCAGCGATATGAGCAACCTGCACCAGACCGATACCGGCCAATGGTCGGCGCGGTTGGGGGCGGTGCGCTATCTCGACGACGGCAGCGAAGAGGTGCTGCTCACCCCGCGCAAGGACGTGGCGGCGACCTACGATCCCTCGTCGAACACGGTGAAGTCGTATGACTACGATTCCTTCGGGGCGGAGGAGGGTGCGGCTCTCTCCTCCGGCTACGAGTTGAAGGACAATCCGCACCGCTACGCCGGCGAATACCGCGACCCCTTATGGGGCGGCTACTATCTTCAGGCGCGCTGGTACGACCCGGATCTCGGCACCTTCCTGTCGCGTGATCCGGCGGCCGGCTTCCACCCCTACAGCTACAGCGACGGCAACCCGGTGATGAACGTCGACCCGACGGGCATGTCGGCGCAGACGTCGGGTCATGTGACAGGGGAGACCTCGGTCGGCTCGATCGTGTTCAACGTCTTCGTGGCGCCGCTGATCTCGATCTTCACCAAGGAATACTGGAGCGACGTTGCTCACAACCGGGATCAGGCTGCGAGGTTCCTGGAGCTGGGGATCGTTGCCGAGGTGGCGTTCTTCGCGCTCAACTCTTATGCCCTCTCCGCGGTGTGGCGGGGCCTGAGCACCGCAACGCGCTTCACGGCGCAGAGCACCGTCGACGTCGGTCTGAACGTCGGCCAGGCGGCTGTATCGGCGACCCATGGCGGGCAGCTCAGCGTCAATGAATTCGGCCAGAACCTGGAGGGTCTGCCGATGGGCATGTTCTACGCCCGCGGCCTCGTCGGCTTCGGGCGCCGCAGCCACAACTTGCGCGGCGCCGATGTCGCGAGGCGGGTCGCGGCGCGCGACGATACGGTATTGATCTTTCGCTCCAGGAACGGTGGCTGGTCTTCTCCCGTCTTGGAGCAAGCCAATTTTGGAGCATACCATGACAACCTGTTGGCGGTGTCGAAATTTTACTCAACAAAAAACCAAATAAAGTTTGTTAGAGATAAAACAACTGGAGCTAAGACTGGACATACCCACAGTAATATTCAAAGTCTCTATGTAAACGCTAATTGGGAAGAAATGGGCAGGCCATCAACTGGATATCAGTATGTTGGGCAAGTTAAAGTCGGAACCTCGATAAATAAGCACTATGTATTCCATAAATACTTTAACGACCTTAATCCTGGAAATCATTATATTGGGAAAACAAGAATGGTTAATGGAAAGAAAACAGTTTATTTAAGTCGTCCGCCCGGCGTTGAAGAAGTAGAGCCTTTTTCGATTCTGAACAACAACTGCCACATGCATGTAACAGCCGCGATTTCAGAGCTGCGCACAGGCCAATATGGCATGCGTTGATGATGAGGTTCGGGATATGGCGTCCCCTCCGGAGCTTTGGTCGGCAAAAGCGGCAGCCGCAATAGAGCCCGCAGGAGGCCGCATGCCGCGAGTAAGATCGTGGCCGCTGGAGTGGCCGGGGCGATTGTTTCGGCGCTGCCCGCTGTCGCGCAATCCCTTCAGCGCGGTGGAAGAGCCGCGGATAAGCTGTTTACGGGGCTTTTCGCCGCCGCTGTGCCATGACAGGAACGCGGCCGTATGATTTGCTGCTCCTTGAATGAAACTGAGTCGCGCCGCAGTCGGACTGAGAACACGCCACGGGGCTGTAGCTGCGGTTGCGGCGGCGTCGATCGCGCTGGCGCCGTTTGCGTCGCCGCCTGCCCATGCCGGCACCACGGTGACGAGCTACCAGTATAATGCCGACGGCGCGATGACGGCGGTCACCACACAGGTCGATGGCGGCAACGCCAGCACGGAGTATCTCACCTGGGACAACTTCGTCCCCGATAAAAGCGATCCCACCACCGGCACCGTCTATGCCGGCAACGGCAATCTCCTGGCCATCGGTCCGAAGCCCGGCAGCGGCAGCAGCCTCTTCGCCTTCGACAACCGCGACCGTTTGACCGGCTTCAGCGGCGCCGACAAGTCATCCGCTTACGGCTACCACGCCGACGGCCTGATGGCGTCCTCCACGGCGGCCGATAAGAGCGGCTTCGGCTTCTATTATGCCGGCTCGTCCATGGCCAACCTGCACCAGACCGATACCGACCAATGGTCGGCGCGGCTTGGTCCGGTGCGCTATCTCGACGACGGCAGCGAAGAGGTGCTGCTCACCCCGCGCAAGGACGTGGCGGCCACCTACGACCCGTCGTCGAACACGCTGCAGTCCTATGACTACGATTCCTTCGGTGCCGAGGCGGGCGCGCCGCTCTCCTCCGGCTATGACCTGAAGGACAATCCGCACCGCTATGCCGGCGCGTATCGCGATCCATTGTGGGGCGGCTACTATCTTCAGGCGCGCTGGTACGACCCGGATCTTGGCACCTTCCTGTCGCGCGACCCCATGCCCGGCTTCCACCCCTACAGCTACGCCGACGGCAGCCCGGTGATGAACACCGATCCGACCGGCACGTCGGCGAAGAGCGTTGAGCGGGGCGTCGCGCAGTTTCTGAACAACGCGTTCGTCCTGCCGGTCACGCAGTTGTTCACCAAGCAGTTTTGGATCGATCTCGGCACCAACAAGAATCAGCTCATGCTGCTTACGGTCTTCGGGGTTGCTGCGGAAGTTGCGATGTGGCAGGTCGAAATTGGCGGTATTACGGCGTATTGGCGCGGCCTCTCCAATATCCGGCGTGGGACGTACCGTTTCTTGTCTGACGCCGCCGTCGTCAATATTCAGGCGGGGGTCACGTCAGCGTATGACGGCAACACCGCCCAAAATTTCGAAATGGCGGTGACGCCTTTGCTTGCCATGGCGATCTCGCGCAACGCTATCGGCCTGGGGACGCGGACACACATGCTCCGAGCCGCGGACGTTGCCGAAAGGGCGATGCACCTCACAGACGAGGAGACGGTTCTCGTCTTTCGGGCTAGAAGGGCGAACTGGGCCGGCAAGCCGGAGGGATGGTCTTCACCCATTATGGAGTCCCTGCGCATCGGTCGTTACAATGAAGAGATCGTCGAAGTGACGCTGAGAGACTTTACCTCGAGCGCTTATGTCGGCGGTCGATCGTCACATGCTTCATCTCCTCGCATTCGTGACGGGACCCCGACCTCTCGCGGCGCGGTGAGCACGGGCAGCAACGGAATCTCGGACTTTCATTTCACCCATGATAAGTTTCGGTTCCAGTATGTCGGACGATACGTGAAACCGCCGGAACGTCCTGCTTTGGCCCCGCTGCGTTCCGGCCGTGTGGAAGACTCCTTCGGCGACTCCTTCGGCAGCCTGCTCGACGATAAGGTCTACGTCTCGCGCCCAACGACGAGCCGTAGCGTTGCAGGGAATGCGTTCACGTTCACGGAAAGGCCAAAGAATTACGTCGACATGCAGGTTAAATTCCTGCGCGATACGTACGGATTGGAGTGACCATGCCGGCCGGTCAGGTGCTGGCGAATTGTTTCGAGGACTAAGTGGGGAGATGGTGCTCTGCTGCCGCGCAATCCGTATCAGGAGCGGCAGTGGAAGCGCCGGCGATAAGGAGCTTTCGCCGGCGCAGCGCCATGACAGGAACGCGGCCGCGTGATTTGTTTCTCCCGGATGAAACTGAGTTGTGCCGGGGCCGGGCCGAGAACGCGCCACGGGGCTGCGGCCGCATTTGCGGCGACGATCGCTCTGGCGTCGTTTGCGTCGCCGCCTGCCCAGGCCGGAACGACGGTGACGCGCTATCAGTATAATGCCGACGGCGCGATGACCGCGGTGACCACCCGAGTCGACGGCGGCGAGGCCAGCACCAGTTACCTCACCTGGGACGACTTCGTCCCCAATGAGGACGACCCCGCCACCGGAACCGTCTACTCCGGCAACGGCAATCTCCTGGCCATCGGTCCGAAGCCCGGCAGCGGCAGCAGCCTCTTCGCCTTCGACAACCGCGACCGGTTGACCTCCTTCAGCGGCGCCGACAAGTCGGCTGCTTACGGCTACCACGCCGACGGCCTGATGGCCTCCTCCACCGCCGCCGACGACAGCGGCTTCGGCTTCTATTATGCCGGCAGCTCCATGAGCAATCTGCACCAGACCGACACCGACCGATGGTCGGCGCGGCTGGGGGCGGTGCGCTATCTCGACGACGGCAGCGAGGAAGTGCTGTTGACGCCGCGCAAGGACGTGGCGGCCACCTACGACCCGTCGTCGAACACGGTGAGTTCCTACGACTACGATTCCTTCGGGGCGGAGGCCGATGCGCCGCTCTTCTCCGGCTATGACCTGAAGGACAATCCGCACCGCTATGCCGGCGAATACCGCGATCCCCTGTGGGGCGGCTACTATCTTCAGGCGCGCTGGTATGACCCGGACCTGGCGATCTTCCTGTCGCGCGACCCGGCGGCCGGGTTCCATCCCTACAGCTACAGCGATGGCAATCCGGTGATGATGGTCGACCCCACCGGCACCTCGGCGCAGACATCCGGACACGCCACCGGCGAGAAGGCGTGGGGCTCCATCTTGTTCAACGTGTTCGTGGCACCGGTGATTTCGATCTTCACCAAGGAATACTGGAGCGACGTTGCTCACAACCGCGGCCAGGCGGCGACCTTCCTGGCGGCGGGGATTGCGGCCGAGTTTGCGCTGGGGGCATTGGACTATGCGGCCGTGTCCGCGGCATGGCGACAGCTCAGCGCAGGAACCCATTGGTTGGTGCAGAATGAAGTGGATGTTGCGCTGAATGTGGGTCAGGCGGCGGTGTCGGCAACGCATGGCGGCAAATTCGACGCCAGCGCCTTCGGCCAGAACCTCGAGGGCCTGCCGATGGGCATGTTCTACGGGCGTGGGCTCGCCGGGGTCGGACGCCGCACCCACACACTGCGCGCCGCGGATATCGCCCGGCGGGTTGAAGCCTTGGGCGACGACACGGCGTTGATCTTCCGTGCCAGGAGAGGCGGCTGGACATCTCCCGTCCTGGAGCAAGCTAAATTGGGCCTCTACCATGACAATCTGGTGGCCGTCTCTAAGTATTATGTCACAAGGAATCATATAAAATTTGACGAAAGGATAAAACCAGGCAGAAAAATAGGATATACGTCAAGCAATATAGCGACTTCATTTGAAGCTCCATTAAATATTTGGTGGATGAAATACCAATATGTTGGCAAAGTCGATTTGGTGGCGACCAAAGCCGGTCATTATGTGTTTCATAATCAATTCAGCAGGCTCAATCCGAATGGTTTTTACACGACAAAAGTATTGAATGGAAAAAGCACACTCATAAAGCCGCGAGGAATTGAAAATGTAAAGGATTTCAATTATTTTACAAACAACTGTCGAACGCATGTTCAGGCTAGTATTTATGACTTGCGCACTGGGCCGTATCACATGCAGTGACAGGCAGGTGATCGCATCTGGCGACGACGACGTGGTCCATCTCGGCGAGTGGAGGGCTGACGGCGCGATCGCCATCAGGACGGTGGCGTCGATGGCGCTGCTTCTGCCGCTGCCAGGGTCGGCCCGTAGCCTTTTCGTTTCGGGACTTTCGTCGGTGCTGTCAAATGATCGGCGCCCCGGCGGATAAGCTGTTGATTCTCAAGCCTTTCGCTAGCGCAACGCCATGACAGGAACGCGGCCGTATGGTTTGCTCCTCCTGGATGAAACTGAGTTGTGCCGGAGCCGGACTGAGAACGCGCCACGGGGCTTTGGCCGCGTTTGCGGCGGCGTCGATCGCGCTGGCGCCGTTTGCGTCGCCGCCAGCCCATGCCGGAACGACGGTGACGAGCTATCAGTACAACGCCGACGGGGCGCTGACCGCGGTCACCACCCGCACCGGTATTGCCAACGCAACAACGACCTACCTCACCTGGGACAACTTCGTTCCCGATGAGGACGATCCCACCACCGGCACCGTCTATGCCGGCAACGGCAATCTCCTCGCCATCGGGCCGAAGCCCGGCAGCGGCAGCAGCCTCTTCGCCTTCGACAACCGCGACCGGTTGACCAGCTTCAGCGCCGCCGACAAGTCGGCTGCTTACGGCTACCACGCCGACGGCCTGATGGCGTCGTCCACGGCCGCCGACGATAGCGGCTTCGGCTTCTATTATTCCGCCGGCGACATGGCCAACCTGCACCAGACCGACACCGACCAATGGTCGGCGCGGCTTGGTCCGGTGCGCTATCTCGACGACGGCAGCGAGGAGGTGCTGCTGACGCCCCGCAAGGATGTGGCGGCCACCTACGACCCGTCGTCGAACACGGTGAGTTCCTACGACTACGATTCCTTCGGGGCGGAGGCCGATGCGCCGCTCTCCTCCAGCTATGAGTTGAAGGACAACCCGCACCGCTATGCCGGGGAATACCGTGACCCGCTGTGGGGCGGGTATTATCTGAAGGCGCGCTGGTATGATCCGGACCTCGCCACCTTCCTGTCGCGGGACCACGTGGCCGGCTTCCACCCCTACAGCTACGCCGATGGCAGTCCGGTGATGAAGGTCGACCCGACCGGCATGGCCGCCCGCGACCGGCACTATTTCGGCGACGAAAATGTGGGCGGGGTTCTCTTCAATTACCTCGTCGAGCCGCTGATCGGCATCTTTACCCCGGAGTACTGGGAGGCCGTTGCACACAACCAGGATCAAGCGGCGGTCTTCCTGGCGGTAGGTATCGTGGCCGAGGTCGCACTTTACGGCGTTGAAACATTTGCCTGGTCGGCCGCATGGCGAGGCGTGCGCCACTACACGCGATGGACGGCGCAAACGGCCCTTGATGTCGGCCTCAATGTCGGCCAGGCGGCGGTGGCGGCGACCCATGGCGGCAGGTTCAGCGCGAGCGCCTTCGGAGAGAACCTCGAAGGCCTGGGGTGGGGGATGGCGTACGCTCGGGGCATTGGCGGCTTCGGGCGGCGCACCCACATCCTGCGCGCGAGCGACGTTGCTAAAAGGGTGGCGCAGCTCGACGCGGGTGAGGTTCTGGTCTTCCGCGCCAGGAAACTGCATCTCAACGGCCAGGCGAGGGGCTGGTCGTCGCCGCTCTTGGAAGCACAGGGCATCGGCTTTTACAACGACGAGATCGTGAAGGTGACGCGATCGGGCTTTACGACGGATCGACCCCTGGACCCGTCCAGGGGGTATTCCCCTATGGCAAGAAATGGAAGCAATTTCAACATGTTCACTGTCGGAGACCAGCTGCAGATTGAATATGTCAGCCATCGACTGCAATTTGTCGGACGCGAAGTGGAATCAAGCCCATCATCAAGCCCCGGACCAACGGGCAGGCTTAAGCTGGCCCCCATCCCGTCGGGGAAACCTTGGGACGGACCCGGTTCATTCGCATCGTCCGAGAGCTCTCCCGGAGGCGGGGCGTACTCGCGGGGTCATCAAAGCAATTCGAGGTCCGATCTAAGCAGCGTGAGTCATCAGAGCTCGCTTATGCAATGGGCGGACAGGCTGTTTCGCGATCTCCGGTCCGGCGGAGAGACGCCGGTGCCGTAAGACCCGATAAGAGCGGAGGGGAACAAAGGTGACGAAACGTCTCCGGCGCTGCTGTCCTCGTTAGCGCAATTTCGGGAGTGAGGCATTGCCCCGAGACGTCATCATCGGAGACCACGGTGATCACAGAAAGTAGGTCTTTGAATGTCGGCAGATGGGAGGGCTAGGAGAGTGGCCGCCGCCTTTCTGGCAACTGCGGCGCTCATCTCGACGGCCCGTGCCGGAACGACGGTGACGACCTACCAGTACAACGTCGACGGCGCGATGACCGCGGCCACCACCCAGGTCGACGGTGGCGACGCAACGACGACCTACCTCACCTGGGACGACTTTGTCCCCGATGAGGGCGACCCCACCACTGGCACGGTCTATGCCGGCAACGGCAATCTCCTCGCCATCGGCCCGAAGCCCGGCACTGGCAGCAGCCTTTTCACGTTCGACAGCCGCGATCGTCTGACCGGCTTCAGCGGCGCCGACAAGTCGGCTGCTTACGGCTACCACGCTAACGGCCTGATGGCGTCCTCCACCGCGGCCGATAGCAGCGGCTTCGGCTTCTATTATGCCGGCTCGTCCATGAGCAACCTGCGCCAGACCGACACCGGCGCGTGGTCGGCGCGGCTGGGTCCGGTGCGGTATCTCGACGACGGCAGCGAAGAGGTGCTGCTGACGTCGCGCAAGGACGTGGCGGCGACCTACGACCCGTCGTCGAACACGGTGACGTCCTACGACTACGATTCCTTCGGTGCCGAGGAGGGCGCGCCGCTCTCCTCCAGCTACGACCTGAAGGACAACCCGCACCGCTATGCCGGCGCCTACCGCGATCCGTTGTGGGGCGGCTACTATCTTAAGGCGCGTTGGTACGACCCGGATCTTGGCACCTTCCTGTCGCGTGATCCGGCGGCCGGGTTCCACCCCTACAGCTACGGCGACGGCAACCCGGTGATGAATATCGATCCGACGGGAATGTCGACACAGAGGGCGGGACATGCCACCGGCGAGAAAGGTTGGAGCATCCTCTTCAATGTGTTCGTAGCGCCGCTCGTCTCCATCTTCACCAAGGAATACTGGAGCGACGTTGCCCACAACCGCGACCAAGCTGCGACTTTTCTGGCAGCCGGCATTGTCGCCGAGATTGCGTTTGGGGCCCTGGATTATGCTGTTGTCTCCGCTGCGTGGCGGGGACTCGGTGCCTCAAGCCGTTGGCTCGGGCAGGGCGGGGTCGACGCCGGCCTCAACTTCGGCCAGGCAGCGGTGTCGGCTACCGACGGCGGCAAGTTCCACGGGACCGAGTTCGCCCAGAACCTGGAGGGCCTGCCGGCAGGCATGTTCTATGCCCGCGGCCTCGCCGGATTGGGGCGGCGGACACACGTCTTGCGCGGCACCGAAGTGGCCCAGCGCATCCTCAAGGAAAGCGACGATACTGTGTTGGTGTTTCGAGAGCGTGCTCAACTGGGTGCGCGCAGCGTTTGGTCTTCACCGGTATTGGAAGCGGCCAATATCGGATTGTATCATGATAAATTGATAGCAGTTTCACAACAATTCTATGGCGTGAGCCGCGTGAAGATTGAATTTGATGCGGAGACCGGAGAGCTGTGGGGGTCGACCAAAAATCATTTTGAAACAGTGGATTTGGAGGCTTTGGCCAACTCTTCTTCGAGATATCAATTCGTAGGAAAGACAAAATTAGGAAAAGGATATGTCCAGCAATTGAATTTCTTCGACCATTTTACAAGGATGAATCCGAGAAATCACTATTCAGATGTATTGGTTAGTACGAGTATACATGAGGGTACGAGTATAGATGAGGGTACGGTTATACATGAGATACATGATGTTGTGAGTCCGGAGAAGGTGGAGCTGCCGTCTCCATTCACAAACAATACTCACCATCATGTAGATGCCGCGATTTCGGATCTGCGCACCGGCCCCTTTCACTTGCAGTGATGGGAAGAATATGTCCATCGCCTGCGGCGTGCCGGCGGCAGGTGATCCTTGGCCCCTCGAGCGATAGACATGACAGGGTCGCCGGAATCAGTCTTGATCAGCCCGGGCTGACACGGCTTCGCCGAATCGAGGGGATGGATGCGGCCGCTTAGCAGCGTTATCGCTGTAGTCACGTCGGGATCGCTAATCCTGGCATCAGTGGCGGTGCAGCCTGCGGTTGCGGCAACGACGGTGACGACCTACCAGTACAACGCCGATGGCGCACTGACCGCGGTCACCACACAGGTCGACGGCGGCGACGCCACCACCGCCTATCTCACCTGGGACGACTTCGTCCCCAACGAAGACGACCCCACCACCGGAACCGTCTACTCTGGCAACGGCAATCTCCTCGCCATCGGTCCAAAGCCCGGCAGCGGCAGCAGCCTCTTCGCCTTCGATAGACGCGACCGGCTGACCAGCTTCAGCGCCGCCGACAAATCGTCCGCTTACGGCTACCATGCCGACGGCCTGATGGCGTCGTCCACCGCCGCCGACGACAGCGGCTTCGGCTTTTATTATTCCGGCACCGATATGAGCAACCTGCACCAGACCGACACCGACCAATGGTCGGCACGGCTGGGCGCGGTGCGCTATCTCGACGACGGGTCGCGAGGAGGTGCTGCTCACCCCGCGCAAGGACGTGGCGGCCACCTACGACCCGTCGTCGAACACGCTGCAGTCCTATCACTACGATTCCTTCGGGGCGGAGGCGGGCGCGCCGCTCTCCTCCAGCTACGACCTGAAGGACAATCCGCATCGCTATGCCGGCGAATACCGCGATCCCCTGTGGGGCGGCTATTACCTGAAGGCGCGCTGGTATGACCCGGACCTGGCGATCTTCCTGTCGCGCGATCCGGCGGCGGGCTTCCGCCCCTACAGCTACAGCGACGGCAATCCGGTGATGATGGTCGACCCCACCGGCACCTCGGCGCAGACGTCGGGACATCTCACCGGCGAGACGGCGTGGGGCTCCATCCTGTTCAACGTGTTCGTGGCGCCTTTGGTGTCGATCTTCACCAAGGAATATTGGAGCGATGTGATCCATAACGAGGATCAGGCCGCGACCTTCCTGGCCGCGGGCATCGTCGCCGAGGCAGCGCTCTTCGGGCTCGACGCCTATGCCGTCTCCGCTGCGTGGCGGGGATTGAGCACGACCGCCCGGTGGACGTCACAGACCCTCGTCGACGCCGGCCTCAATGCCGGGCAGGCGGCGGTGTCTGCGACCCACGGGGGCAAGTTCGACGGGGGCGCCTTCGTCCAGAACCTCGAGGGCCTGCCGATGGGCATGTTCTACTCCCGCGGCCTCGTCGGTTTCGGGCGCAGGGCCCACGTCTTGCGAGCCTCTGATGTCGGGAAAAGAGCCATGAAGCTCGATTCGTTCGACGTTCTGATTTTTCGAGCCAAGAAATCGTCCGGGAGATGGTATTCGCCTGTCGCGGACCGTCTCGGACTATACAATGACGAGATCGTTAAGGTAACAAATACAGGCTTTATGACAAATCGTACCGAATTGATTTCTGTGGGGTATTCTCCTCTGATAGAGATGACAGGCTTTAAAAGGGTGTTTGACGTAAGTGAGCAGCTTAGGGTAAACTATCCCAATTATCGGTTCCAATTTTTAAGAGCAGAAAGAAAACCGTTTGCGCCCATGAAAAGACCTCGTTTGGCCGATATCAAGTCTGGTCAGAGTCTTTCTGAGCCGGAATCAGACTTTTCAGTCTTATCATCCTCTAGTAGGAGTGACGGGGGACTGCCAATTCTTAACTTCGATAGCGTGAGGGCTTCTGTCGGCGCTCGTAGTAGTCGCCCGAGCGCGCCTCGCGTTTACAACGACGCGCAGTATCAATTACCTGCGACCACCAGGAATGGGGGACTCGTCTTCGGACTGACATGCGTCCGGCTCAGGAGTCGCAAACGGCAGATGCCGAAAAGCGGCAGAAACGTCTGGCAGCGCGATTGCTCCCGCTTTGCTGGCACAGGCGTTGGTCGGCGCATCGGTCGTCCACGTCGCTACGATGGTGACGACCTATCAGTACAAGGCGTACGGGGCGCTGACCGCGGTCAGCGCCCGCACCGGAGTCGCCAACGCCACCACTTGTCGGTGCATCTTTCGTCGGTGGTAGGGCCGGGGGAGCGGAGAATCCGGGTTACGCGTTGCTTCAATGCCTTGCCCCCGGGGCGCAATGGACATGACAAGGTCGCTGGAATCAGTTTTTGATGATGGCAGGCTGGCACCGCTTGGTCGCCGAGGCGAGGGATGGAATGCGGCAGCTTAGTAGTGTTGTCGCTATTGTCTCGTCGGGATTGCTGATCCTGATATCGATGTCAGTGGGGCCTGCGGTTGCGGCGACGACGGTGACGACCTACCAGTACAACGCCGACGGTGCGCTGACGGCGGTCACCACCCGCACCGGTGTCGCCAACACAACAACGACCTACCTCACCTGGGACGACTTCGTCCCCAATGAGGACGATCCCACCACCGGCACCGTCTATGCCGGCAACGGCAATCTCCTCGCCATCGGCCCAAAGCCCGGCACGGCAGCAGCCTCTTCGCCTTCGACAGCCGCGACCGCTTGACCTCCTTCAGCGGCGCCGACAAATCGTCCGCCTACGGCTACCACGCTAACGGCCTGATGGCGTCCTCCACCGCGGCCGATAGCAGCGGCTTCGGCTTCTATTATTCCGGCTCGTCCATGAGCAACCTGCGCCAGACCGACACCGGCGCAGTGGTCGGCGCGGCTGGGTCCGGTGCGCTATCTCGACGACGGCAGCGAAGAGGTGCTGCTGACGCCGCGCAAGGACGTGGCGGCGACCTACGATCCCTCGTCGAACACGGTGACGTCCTACGACTACGGTTCCTTCGGGGCCGAGGAGGGCGCGGCGCTCTCCTCCAGCTACGACCTGAAGGACAACCCGCACCGCTATGCCGGCGCCTATCGCGATCCGCTGTGGGGCGGGTATTATCTGAAGGCGCGCTGGTACGATCCGGACCTTGCCACCTTCCTGTCGCGCGACCCGGTGGCCGGTTTCCACCCCTACAGCTACGGCGACGGCAGCCCGGCGATGAACGTCGATCCCACCGGGACCTCGGCACAGACGTCCGGGCATGTCGCAGGGGAAACGAATTTCGGCGGTGTTCTGTTCAACGTCTTCGTGGCGCCGCTGATCTCGATCTTCACCAAGGAATACTGGAGCGACGTCGCCCACAATCGGGGCCAGGCGGCGACCTTCCTGGGGCTGGGGATTGCCGCCGAGGTCGCGTTCTTCGGGCTCGATAGCTTGGCCGTCTCCGCGGCGTGGCGGGGATTGCGCAACGCAACCCGCTGGACGGCGCTGGACGCCGTCGACGTCGGGCTGAATGTCAGCCAGGCGGCAGTGTCGGCGACGCACGGCGGACAGTTCGACGCCAACCAATTCGGCCAGAACCTCGAGGGCCTTCCAGTGGGGATGTTCTATGCTCGCGGTGTCGCCGGTTTCGGGCGCCGCACCCATGCCCTGCGCGGCGGCGACGTGGCGTGGCGACTACATAATCTCAATGACGATACGGTCTTGGTCTTTCGATCGCGCCGCGGAGGTTGGAGTTCCCCAGCGTTGGAGGCGATGGATCTCGGCTTGTACCATGATCAATTGATCGCGGTATCAACGAAGGGCGGCGCGCGCAGCCGCGTGGTTGGCGGGCAATTGGAGTTCGCCAACGGTTCGATCCGCCGCAGCCCGGGCCGTGTCAGAGTGGACAAGCTCGGATCGGCCCTCAACTATTTCGATGATAAAAATGGTTACCTTCCATTCAAGAAAGGTGGGCCGCATGAAGGGTACGATTATGTGGGAAAAATAAAACTTCAAGACGATGAAGTTTTCAGCAGCCACGAAATGTTCTTCAGCGATCTTGAATTTACAAATCCGACAATGATGGAGCTCGTGCTCGAAGGAGGTGGCGTCACGACGACGGGTCCTGTAAAGCCGCATAACATCGTGACGAATAACACTCACACGCACGTTACCAAGACAATCAAGGAGTTGCGCACCGGCTCGTACCGGATGCGTTGACATTGGTCCGCAATGTTCTTGGGTTTCAGCTAACCGGCAGGTGCGGTTGGAATGACAGGCGTGCCAGAATCATGCTTCTGTCGCCGTGGAATGCGGCTTCGTCGCGCGAGCGCGATATTGGGGATTCGATTGCCGGGCAAGGTCCTTGCCGTCATAGCGGCCGGCGTTGTCGTGTCAGCACCACTCACGAGCTCAGTGGCCCACGCAGCGACGACGGTGACCACCTATCAGTACAACGCTGATGGCGCACTGACTGCGGTCACCACGCAGGTCGACGGCGGAGACGCCACCACCACCTATCTCACCTGGGACGACTTCGTTCCCAACGAGGACGACCCCACCACCGGCACGGTCTATGCCGGCAACGGCAATCTCCTGGCCATCGGCCCGAAGCCCGGCAGCGGCAGCAGCCTCTTCGCCTTCGACAACCGCGACCGGTTGACCTCCTTCAGCGGCGCCGACAAATCGTCCGCTTACGGCTACCACGCCGACGGCCTGATGGCCTCCTCCACCGCGGCCGACGACAGCGGCTTCGGCTTCTATTATGCCGGCAGCGACATGGCCAACCTGCACCAGACCGACACCGACCAATGGTCGGCGCAGCTGGGTCAGGTGCGCTATCTCGACGACGGCAGCGAGGAGGTGCTGCTGACGCCCCGCAAGGACGTGGCGGCCACCTACGACCCGTCGTCGAACACGCTACAGTCCTACGACTACGATTCCTTCGGGGCGGAGGCCGATGCGCCGCTTTCCTCCAGCTATGACCTGAAGGACAATCCGCATCGCTATGCCGGCGAATACCGCGACCCGCTGTGGGGCGGCTATTACCTGAAGGCGCGCTGGTACGACCCGGACCTGGCGATCTTCCTGTCGCGCGACCCGGCAGCGGGCTTCCACCCCTACAGCTACAGCGACGGCAGCCCGGTGATGAACGTCGACCCGTCGGGCACCTCGGCGCAGACGTCGGGTCATGTGACGGGGGAGACCTCGGTCGGCTCGATCCTGTTCAACGTCTTCGTGGCGCCTTTGGTGTCGATGTTCACCAAGGAATATTGGAGCGATGTGATCCATAACGAGGATCAGGCTGCGACCTTCCTGGCGGCGGGGATCGTGGCCGAGGTCGCGTTCTTCGGGCTCGACACCTATGCCTTCTCAACGGCATGGCGGGGGCTGCGCACGGCGACCCGCTGGTCGGCGCAGAATGTGGGCGACGTGGGTCTGAACGTCGGCCAGGCGGCAGTGTCCGCGACCCATGGCGGCCAGTTCAGCGTCAATGAATTCGGGCAGAACCTCGAGGGCTTGCCGATGGGCATGTTCTACTCCCGCGGCTTCGCCGGTTTCGGGAGGCGAGCCCATACTCTTCGAGGCACCGAAGTCGCCAAACGTATCCATCAGATGTACAAGGACCGAGAGACTAATGTCCTGATTTTCCGAAGCAAGGCTGCCGGATTCTCGGGAGTGAGATGGCGGTCCCCGATTCTGGAGTCTTTTGGATATCGGATGTACGCGCGTAACGACGAGATCTTCGAAGCCGCATCGAATTCGTTGGCACACAAGCGTTTCCGAGACATGGCCGGCAATCCTGTCCAAGGATCGCGAAAGGTAGGTTCCGGTCAATTTTTGCAAATGGGACTTGATAAAATGGTGGAAACGAGCAGAGACAATTATGTCCGACTCGGTTCCAGAACAGTGGACATTGCCGGCTCATTCTTTGAGCCAAAGTATGAATTCCTTGGAGCGAGACCTGCATATGCTCTTAAAAGGCGTCAACAGTTTCTTAGAGATATGGCGGGGGCTCGAAGCGTTATGACAGCTCCCCGCGGACCATCGCCTAAGCGCAGAGTTGCTTTTGACGTGAGACAAACTGTATCCGGGCTTAGAGAAGACCCCAGTTCACGGTTTGCCGTGTTTGTCCGCTGACCGGCGGTCGGCGCCAGTCGCGGTCGGCCGGCGGCCCAAGCAATGATGAATGGAGCGCTGGAATTGATTCTGCGGCTTCGCCAGCCGGCAGGTGCGGTTGGAATGACAGGCGTGCCAGAATCATGCTTCTGTCGCCGTGGAATGCGGCTTCGTCGCGCGCGCGCGATATTGGGGATTCGATTGCCGGGCAAGGTCCTTGCCGTCATAGCGGCCGGCGTTGTCGTGTCAGCGCCGCTTACGAGCGCAGTGGCCCACGCAGCGACGACGGTGACCACCTACCAGTATAACGCCGACGGGGCGCTGACGGCGGTCACCACCCAGGTCGACGGCGGCGCCGCCACCACCGCCTACCTCACCTGGGACGACTTCGTCCCCAACGAGGACGACGCCACTACCGGCACCGTCTATGCCGGCGACGGCAATCTTCTCGCCATCGGTCCGAAGCCCGGCACCGGCAGCAGCCTCTTCGCCTTCGACAGCCGCGACCGGCTCACGGGCTTCAGCGGCGCCGACAAGTTGGCTGCCTACGGCTACCACGCCGATGGGCTGATGGCCTCCTCCACCGCGGCCGACAAGAGTGGCTTCGGCTTCTATTATGCCGGCTCGTCCATGAGCAACCTGCACCGGACCGATACCGACCAATGGTCGGCACGCCTGGGGCCGGTGCGCTATCTCGACGACGGCAGCCAGGAGGTGCTGCTCACCCCGCGCAAGGACGTGGCGGCGACCTACGACCCGTCGTCGAACACGGTGAGCTCATACGACTACGACGCCTTCGGTGCCGAAAGTGACGCGCCGCTCTCCTCCAGCTACGACCTGAAGGACAATCCGCACCGCTATGCCGGCGCCTATCGCGATCCATTGTGGGGCGGCTATTACCTGAAGGCGCGCTGGTACGACCCGGATCTTGGCACCTTCCTGTCGCGCGACCCGGCGGCTGGTTTCCACCCCTACAGCTACGGCGACGGCAGCCCGGTGATGAACGTCGACCCGACGGGCATGTCGGCGCAGACGGCGGGGCACAAGTTCGGCGACGGGTTGGGCGGCACGGTGTTCAACGTGCTCGTGGCACCGCTGATTTCGATGTTCACCAAGGAGTACCTGGAGCGACGTCGCCCATAACCGCGGCCAGGCGGCAACCTTCCTGGCGGTGGGGGTGCTTGCCGAAATCGGGTTCGGGGCGCTTGACTACTTACCCGTCTCCGCAGCGTGGCGGTGGCTTGGTACGTCAAACCACTGGCTTGGGCAGACCGCCGCCGATATCGGGCTCAATGTCGGCCAGGCGGCGGTGTCGGCGACCCATGGGGGACAATTCAGCGCCAACGAATTCGGCCAGAACCTGGAGGGCCTGCCGGCAGGCCTGTTCTATGCCCGCGGCGTCGCCGGCTTCGGACGACGGACCCATACGCTGCGTGGCATGGATGTTGCGCGCCGAGCCTTGTCAGGGGATGCCCACGACGTCCTGATCTTTCGGGCAAGGGTGCCTCTTTCTCAAAAGTACGGTGTCGCCTGGTCGTCTCCCGTCCTCGAAAGTCGCAGACTCGGGCTCTATCACGAGAAACTCGTTGCGGTGTCGAAACAACATTGGGCCAGCCGCGAATTGGCCCAATTGGAAAATAGCAAAGGTAATTACAATGGACATTTCTTTAGCGAATATAGTACAGTACAGGAAATGGCGCGGACTACGGCATTAGAAGCCGAGGGTCGATTTTTCAGTGCTGCCGGCGAAACGAAATATGAATATGTCGGTCGGATAAAGACGTTGTTTGTTGAGAGCCAAGAAGGGTTCTTTCATGGATTTCTGGATCGCGATCTTAAGATACGGACACGGGCGACTGCCGCGCCACTTGTGCGGCAGTCGCAGTCATTCCCGTCGTACAGGTTACTCACGAATAATTGCCATCATCACGCCTACTACGCCATCGGCAATCTGCGCCGACTTCACTAATCGATCCCGAGGCCCCCTCACGTCGCCTTCGTGCAGCCGCCCTGGTGATTTCTGACTTGCTCTGCGGCCCATATCGCACGGGCTGACTGAAGGGTTTGCGATATGGCACCGGCTTCGGCGCCATGCTCGGCAAACTTGGAAAGTGAAACGCGGGCGGTCGGGCTGGCTCGCCGCCTGGATGCAGGCTGCTGCCACGGCCGAGCCGCGCAATCCCTGCCCAAGGCGGCAGTGCAAGGCCCGCGGATAAGCTGTTGATTCTCAAGCCTTTCGCCGGCGCAGCGCCATGACAGGAACGCGGCCGTGTGATTTGCTTCTCCTGGATGAAACTGAGTCGTGCCGGAGCCGGACCGAGAACGCGCCACGGGACTTTGGCCGCGTTTGCGGCGGCGTCGATCGCTCTGGCACCGTTTGCGTCGCCGCCAGCCCATGCCGGAACGACCGTGACGCGCTATCAGTACAACGCCGACGGGGCGCTGACCGCAGTCACCACCCGCACCGGTATTGCCAACACAACAACGACCTACCTCACCTGGGACGACTTCGTCCCCAATGAGGACGACCCAACCACCGGCACCGTCTACTCCGGCAACGGCAATCTCCTCGCCATCGGGCCGAAACCCGGCAGCGGCAGCAGTCTCTTCAGCTTCGACAACCGCGACCGCCTGACCAGCTTCAGCGGCGCCGACAAGTCGGCCGCCTACGGCTACCACGCCGACGGCCTGATGGCCTCCTCCACCGCGGCCGACAAGAGCGGCTTCGGCTTCTATTATATCGGCAGCGATATGAGCAATCTGCACCAGACCGATACCGACCAATGGTCGGCGCGGCTGGGTCCGGTGCGCTATCTCGACGACGGCAGCGAAGAGGTGCTGCTCACCCCGCGCAAGGACGTTGCTGCGACCTACGACCCGTCGTCGAACACGGTGAGCTCATACGACTACGATTCCTTCGGGGCGGAGGAGGGGGCTCCGCTTTCCTCCGCCTATGACCTCAAGGACAACCCGCACCGCTACGCCGGGGAATACCGCGACCCCCTGTGGGGCGGCTACTATCTTCAGGCGCGCTGGTATGACCCGGACCTCGCCACCTTCCTGTCGCGCGACCCCGTCGCCGGATTCCACCCCTACAGCTATGGCGACGGCAGCCCGGTGATGAACACCGACCCGACCGGTATGTCGTCGAAGCATGATGTCGGCACGGAAATCCTGCGGTTCTTCAGTAATGCGTTTTATGAACCGATCGCGCAGATGTTCACCGCACAGGTCCTGGATCGATGTCGGGACGAACAAGAACCAGGCGTTGGTGCTGCTGTTTTCCGGGCTGGCGGTCGAGGCCGCCGTTTGGGGGATCGAGGCAAGGGGGGTGAGCGCCATCTGGCGCGGCCTGAGCAACAAGCAACGCGGCTTCATTCAGGCCGGCATCGACCTGCTTGTCAACGGCGGCCAAGCTGGCGTCAGTTCCGCCATCGGAGGTCATACGGCGGAGAATTTCGAGGCGGCCCTGGCCTATCCGATGATCGGTTTGGCCTTGACCCGCTACGGCGTCGGCTTAGGCGCGCGAACGCATCTGATGCGGGGAACCGATGTCGTGCAGAAGGCAGAGCAATATGGGGCCGACAATGTCCTTATCTTCCGGGAGAGGGTGAACGATACGCGTCGCCCGTGGTCGTCACCTGTGCTGGAATCGGCAAAAATCGGTATATATCATGACAAACTCGTAGCGGTGTCACTTCACTACAGCGGCACCACTGATTTGTTCAATAATGTACACGGCATCGCCGTTGTTCCTAGCATCAAAAGGGGATTTGCTAACTTCGAAAAACTACGTGACTTCTATATGGGGAGTAAGAATTCATTTCAATACGTTGGAAAGATAAATATTGGAAATAGGGGTTCATCGCATCTCAAATTTTTCCAAGACTTCAACAACCTTAATCCTGAGCTTCATTATTTTGTCGAGAAAAGAAATCCGCGACTTCCCATTTCGAGGAACAATTATACGATCGTGGCGCCGGAGGGAGGATTGGCCAGCTCGTATAATCGTTACTCCAACAACTGCCATCATCATGTGATGTCATCCATCTCCGAGCTTCGGAATGGCCCCTATGCGGGTCAGTGGTCATACTGAAGGCGCGGCCCAAAGATGATCCGGGATCCAGAACTCGATAATGATGCCGGACGGGGGCGGCGACGGCCGCCTTCGGCGACGTAGGGTGCGCGTCCGGACGCAGGCGATCCAAAACCGGTGCCGGCGGCCCAAGCATGACGAATCGAGCGCTGGAATGATTCGAGCCTTAGCGAGCGGACGGGCGCGACTGGAATGACAAGCGTGCCGGAATCATGCTTCTGTGACCGGCGAATACAGCTTCGGCGCGAGAGCGGGATATTGGGAATTCGATTGCCGAGCAGGTTCGTGGCCGTCATAGCGGTCGGGGCGGCCGTATCAGCGCCGCTCGCGAACTCAACGGTCCGTGCCGGCACGACGGTGACGACCTACCAATACAATGCCGACGGGGCGATGACCGCGGTCACCGCCCAGGTCGACGGCGGCGACGCAACGACGACCTACCTCACCTGGGACGACTTCGTCCCCGATGAGGACGACCCAACCACCGGCACCGTCTATGCCGGCAACGGCAATCTCCTCGCCATCGGTCCGAAGCCCGGCACCGGCAGCAGCCTCTTCGCCTTCGACAACCGCGACCGGTTGACCTCCTTCAGCGGCGCCGACAAGTCGGCTGCTTACGGCTATCACGCCGACGGCCTGATGGCATCCTCCACCGCGGCCGACGACAGCGGCTTCGGCTTCTATTATGCCGGCAGCGATCATGAGCAACCTGCACCAGACCGACACCGGCCAATGGTCGGCGCGGCTTGGGGCGGTGCGCTATCTCGACGACGGCAGCGAAGAGGTGCTGCTCGCCCCGCGCAAGGACGTGGCGGCCACCTACGACCCGTCGTCGAACACGGTGACGTCCTACGACTACGATTCCTTCGGTGCCGAGGCGGGCGCGCCGCTCTCCTCCAGCTACGACCTGAAGGACAATCCGCACCGCTATGCGGGCGCCTACCGCGATCCGCTGTGGGGCGGCTATTACCTGAAGGCGCGCTGGTACGACCCGGACCTGGCGATCTTCCTGTCGCGCGACCCGCTCGCCGGCTTCCACCCCTACAGCTACGCCGACGGCAGCCCGGCGATGAACGTCGACCCCACCGGCACCTCGGCGCAGACGTCCGGGCACGTCACCGGCGAGAAGAAGGTGGGCTCCATCCTGTTCAATGTGTTCGTGGCACCTTTGGTGTCGATGTTCACCAAGGAATACTGGAGCGACGTCGCCCACAACAAGGACCAGGCTGCCACCTTCCTGGCCGCGGGGATTGCGGCGGAGTTGCTGTTTGCCGGATTGGACTACGTTGCCGTCTCAGCTGCGTGGCGGGGGCTGCGCACCGGCACGCGCTGGGCCACGCAGGATTTGGCCGACCTGGGTCTGAACGTGGGGCAGGCGGCGGTGGCGGCGACCCACGGCGGCAAATTTCACGCAACCGATTTTGCCCAGAACCTCGAGGGTTTTCCCGTGGGCATGTTCTACGCCCGCGGCCTCGCAGGCATCGGGCGCCGCACCCACAGCCTGCGCGCCACCGATGTTGCCAAAAGGATCGAGCAGCTCAACGACGACACAATATTGATCTTTCGGGCCAGGAGGGGCGGCGTGTCATCACCCCTGGCGGAAGCGGCAGGCGTGGGCGCCTACAATGACAAGCTGGTGGCCCTGTCAAAGCGGTACATCGGGGAGAATTTCTCAGAACGCGCCGAGTATCATAACACCGGAATCGATTATTTACGCCATGAACGACGTTCATTTAGTCATCTTATGGGAGATGCGAAATTGCAATTCTTTGCTTCAGGCGAAAAGTACCAACTGGTCGGAGCCGTTGATCTCAAGAGCGTCCAACAATTGGATTACGCAAATCAAGAGACATTTTTTAAGGAGTTTGCAGCGGCGCCTTGGCATGATGGTATAGAAGTTAATGAAAGAGGACTTCTTGAGGAACAGTTCGTATCACGGTATCATTCCCTGTTCAACAATACCCATAAATCTGTATCGACTGTTGTTTCATATTTGCGCGGCCACCCATATCGCATGAACGCGACGCATTAGTGAACGGACGCCGGCATGCTGCCCGCTTTTCCTGGCCTTCGGCAGGTGCAGTCGGAATGACAAGTGTGCCGAAATCATGCTTCCGTCGCCGTTAATTCGTCGCGAGAGCGGGATATTGGGAATTCGATTGCCGAGCAGGTTCGTGGCCTTCGTCGCGGCCGTGGCGGCCGTATCGGCGCCGCTCGCGGGCTCGTCGGCCCGCGCCGCCACGACGGTGACGACCTATCAGTACAACGCCGACGGCGCACTGACCGCGGTCACCACCCGCACCGGTGTCGCCAACGCAACAACGACCTACCTCACCTGGGACAACTTCGTTCCCGATATCGATGATCCGACCACCGGTACCGTCTATGCCGGCAACGGCAATCTCCTGGCCATCGGCCCGAAGCCCGGCACCGGCAGCAGCCTCTTCGCCTTCGACAACCGCGACCGGCTCACGGGCTTCAGCGGCGCCGACAAATCCGCCGCCTACGGCTACCACGCCGACGGCCTGATGGCGTCGTCCGCGGCCGCCGATAACAGCGGCTTCGGCTTTTATTATTCCGGCTCGTCGATGGCCAATCTGCACCAGACCGATACCGATCAATGGTCGGCGCGGCTGGGGCCTGTGCGCTATCTCGACGACGGCAGCGAAGAGGTCCTGCTGACGCCGCGCAAGGACGTGGCGGCCACCTACGACCCGTCGTCGAACACGGTGGCGTCCTACGACTACGATTCCTTCGGGGCGGAGGAGGGCGCGCCGCTCTCCTCCAGCTATGACCTGAAGGACAACCCGCACCGCTACGCGGGCGCTTATCGCGACCCGCTGTGGGGCGGCTATTACCTGAAGGCGCGCTGGTACGACCCGGACCTGGCGATCTTCCTGTCGCGCGATCCGCTGGCCGGCTTCCACCCCTACAGCTACAGCGACGGCAGCCCGGTGATGAACGTCGATCCCTCCGGGACCTCGGCGCAGACGTCCGGGCACGTCGCAGGGGAAACGAACGTCGGCGGTGTGCTGTTCAACATGTTCGTGGCGCCGCTGATCTCGATCTTCACCAAGGAATACTGGAACGACGTGATCCATAACCGGGATATGGCGGGCGTCTTTCTGGCCGCGGGCATCGTCAGCGAGGCGTCGTTTGTTGAGTTGGATATCTTGGCCGTCTCGGCGGGGTGGCGGGGATTGAGCGCCGCGACCCGCTGGGCGGCGCAGGACGCCGTCGACGTCGGGCTCAATGTCGGTCAGGCGGCGGCGTCGGCGACTCACGGCGGCAGGTTCGACGCCAACGCGTTCGGCCAGAACCTGGAAGGTCTACCGATGGGCATGTTCTATGCCCGGGGGTTGGTCGGCTTCGGGCGCCGCACCCATACCCTGCGCGGTGCCGACATCGCCAAGCGGATATCCGCACTCAAGGATGACACCGTGCTGATTTATCGGGCGCGGCTAGTCAACGCCGGAAAGCATGGTTGGTCTTCGCCCGTTATGGAAGCAGGAAAGATCGGATACTATCATGACGAGCTAATTGCAGTGTCGGGGGAATACTTTGGTAGAAATAATCTCGTATTCAGCAATATTGAAGGGGAAAAATATGCTTATGTGAAGGGTGGATACAAACCGGTAAGAAGCCCCGGCTTTAGAAGCGATCTTATGAATATCCCAAAGAGGTATGAATTCCTGGGAGAGATCAAAACTGGAACTTATGGACAAGCCCACGAAAAATTCTTCAAGGTGCTTTCTGGATCGAATCCAAATAACCATTACTTGGCTCATGATTTTTCGATCACAGACAGTGGAAAAATACTTGTCGCAGAAAGATACGGTGTTTCACAATACTCTTATTTTACAAATAGCTGCCACGGTCATTTAGAAGCCGTTGTCAAGGAATTACGGCGTGGTCCCTTTCAGATGCAGGAATGAAAGGACCGCACATGCTTTTCGTGATTCGAGCATTTGCCGGAAAGCTTGGTGCACGTGCCGGTCTGCCGCCGGCTTGGACCGTGGCGGCATCTCGGCGCGACCTTTCCCGCGGCAAGACGCGTGGGGCGACCGGGCTGAGGAGGGTGGTGGTGATTGCATCCGCGTCAACGATCCTTGCGCCACTCGCGGCAACGCTGGCCACCGCCGCCACGACGGTGACGACCTACCAGTACAACGCCGACGGGGCGATGACCGCGGTCACCACGCAGGTCGACGGCGGCGATGCCAGCATCGCCTACCTCACCTGGGATGACTTCGTCCCCGACGAGGACGACCCCACCACCGGTACTGTCTATGCCGGCAACGGCAATCTCCTCGCCATCGGGCCGAATCCCGGCAGCGGCAGCAGCCTTTTCACGTTCGACAGCCGCGACCGGTTGACCTCCTTCAGCGGCGCCGACAAGTCGGCTGCTTACGGCTATCACGCCGACGGCCTCGTGGCGTCCTCCACCGCGGCCGACGACAGTGGCTTCGGCTTCTATTATTCCGGGCAGCGACATGAGCAACCTGCACCGGACCGACACCGGCCAATGGTCGGCGCAGCTTGGTCGCGGTGCGCTATCTCGACGATGGCAGCGAGGAAGTTCTGGTCACCCCGCGTAAGGACGTGGCGGCCACCTACGACCCCTCGGCGAACACGGTGAGTTCCTACGACTACGATTTCTTCGGTGCCGAATTTGACGCGCCGCTCTCCTCCAGCTATGACCTGAAGGACAATCCGCATCGCTATGCCGGCGAATATCGCGATCCCCTGTGGGGCGGCTATTACCTGCAGGCGCGCTGGTACGACCCGGATCTCGGCATCTTCCTGTCGCGCGACCCGGCGGCTGGTTTCCACCCCTACAGCTACGGCGACGGCAGCCCGGTGATGAACGTCGACCCGACGGGGATGTCGGCGCAGACGTCGGGTCACGTGGCCGGCGAGACGTCCGCCGGCTCGATCCTGTTCAACGTGTTCGTGGCGCCGCTGATCTCGATGTTCACCAAGGAATATTGGAGCGATGTGATCCATAACGAGGATCAGGCGGCGACCTTCCTGGCGGTGGGAATCGTCGCCGAGGCGGCATTCTTCGGGCTCGACACCTATGCCATCTCAGCCGGATGGCGGGGACTTGGTGCCTCAAGCCGCTGGTTCGGGCAGACCGCCGCCGATATCGGGCTCAGTGCCGGCCAGTCGGTGGCGTCGGCGACCATGCTGGAAAATTCGACACCAACGCATTCTTCGAGAACCTCGAGGGCCTGCCGGCAGGCCTGTTCTATGCCCGCGGCGTCGCCGGCTTCGGACGGCGGACCCATGCGCTGCGCGGCGTGGACGTTGCGGAGCGAGCCGCGAGAGGGAGTCCCGCGAGCGTCCTGATTTTTAGCGCAAGGGAGCCTCTTTTCGAAACGCACGGTGTCGGTATCAGCTGGTCGACTCCCATCCTGGATAGTCGCAAGCTCGGGCGCTACCATGAGAAGCTCGTTGCTGTGTCGAGAGAACATTGGGTCAGCCGCGAGGTGGTCCACGCGCAAGACAGAAACGGTAATTACGCCCCATATTTTCATAGCGAATATAGCACATTCAAAGCGAGAGCGCGTGAGGAACTTAAGGCCAACAAGAGCCGAGGATTTTTCGGCGCTTTCGGCGAAGTCAAATATGAATATGTCGGTCGGACAGCGGCCCGCTATGGGAACGCAGAAGCATTCTTTCATGGATCTGTGGATCACGATCTGACGGTACCGTCACGGGCGGCCGCCGGGACCCTTTACGGAAGGTGGCAGCCATTTCCGTCGTATTCGCGGCTCACGAATAACTGCCATCATGACGTCGAATATATCATCAATAGGCTTCGCTCCAGCGGCCGGTGGGCTCTTCACTAGTCGATCTCGACGCGCCACTTTACGTCGGGTTCGTGCCGTCGCCCTGGGTGGCTTCGGAGGTGGGCAGCGGCCCATGTCGCACGAGGTCATTGAAGGATTTCGCGCGATATGGCACCGCCCTACGGAGCCATGCTCGGCAAGCTTGGAAGTGCAACGCGGGGCGGTCGGGCGCCTGGCAGGCGCGATGGCACCAAAGGCTCAAACTGTAGATTCTCGAGCCCTTCGTCGGCGCAGCGTCATGACAGGAACGTGGGCCTGTGATTTGCTTCTCCTGGATGAGGCTGAGTTGCGCCGATGCCGGACTGAGAACGCGCCACGAGGCCGTAGCCGCGTTGGCGGCGGCGTCGATCGTGCTGGCGCCGTTTGCCTCGCCGGCGGCCCATGCCGGCACGACGGTGACGAGCTACCAGTACAATTCCGACGGGGCGATGACCGCGGTCACCACGCAGGTCGACGGCGGCGACGCCACCACCACCTACCTCACCTGGGACAACTTCGTTCCCGATGCGGACGACCCCACCACCGGCACCGTCTATGCCGGCAACGGCAATCTCCTGGCCATCGGTCCGAAGCCCGGCAGCGGCAGCAGCCTCTTCGCCTTCGACCGCCGCGATCGTCTGACCTCCTTCAGCGGCGCCGACAAATCGTCCGCTTACGGCTACCACGCCGATGGCCTGATGGCCTCCTCCACCGCGGCCGATGACAGCGGCTTCGGCTTCTATTATGCCGGCAGCGACATGGCCAACCTGCACCAGACCGACACCGACCAATGGTCGGCGCAGCTGGGTCAGGTGCGCTATCTCGACGACGGCAGCGAGGAGGTGCTGCTGACGCCCCGCAAGGACGTGGCGGCGACCTACGACCCGTCGTCGAACACGCTACAGTCCTACGACTACGATTCCTTCGGGGCGGAGGCCGATGCGCCGCTTTCCTCCAGCTATGACCTGAAGGACAATCCGCATCGCTATGCCGGCGAATACCGCGACCCGCTGTGGGGCGGCTATTACCTGAAGGCACGGTGGTACGACCCGGAGCTTGCCACCTTCCTGTCACGCGACCCGGCGGCGGGCTTCCACCCTTACAGCTACAGCGACGGCAGCCCGGTGATGAACGTCGATCCCACCGGCATGTCGGCGCAGACGTCGGGACATGTGACGGGGGAGACCTCGGTCGGCTCGATCCTGTTCAACGTCTTCGTGGCGCCTTTGGTGTCGATGTTCACCAAGGAATACTGGAGCGACGTCGCCCACAACAAGGACCAGGCTGCCACCTTCCTGGCCGCGGGGATTGCGGCGGAGGTGCTGTTTGCCGGATTGGACTACGCTGTCATTTCGGCGGCATGGCGGCGGCTCAGCACGGGGAGCCACTGGCTGGTGCAGAACGAAGTCGATGCCGCGCTGAATGTGGGCCAGGCGGCGGTGTCGGCGACCCACGGCGGTACGTTCGACGCCAGCCAATTCGGCCAGAACCTCGAGGGCCTTCCAATGGGGATGTTCTATGCCCGCGGCGTCGCCGGTTTCGGCCGCCGCACCCATACGCTTCGCGGCGTGGATATTGCTCGGCGCGTCGCGGCGAGCGACGATACGGTGCTCATCTTCCGTTCCAGGACAGGCAACAGGGTTCGTTTCTCGTCTCCCGTCTTGGAGCATGCCGAGATTGGAGCGTATCACGGCAGTCTGGTGGCCGTCTCTAAATACTACTCCTCGAAGAATCATGTAAGATTTGATGAAACAGCTGAAGGCAGAAGAAATGGATATACTTTAAACGCTCGAGACCGCTTTGAAGGTTCATTTAAGGAGGGGTTCGAAAATTCAAATATAAAATATAGTTATGTCGGAAGAATAAATGTGGAGTCGACTAGGGCGTCTCACCGTAAATTTCACAAAAATTTTGTAAACCTCAATCCTAATAATTTCTATATTGGAAAAAAGCTGTTCGCTGATGAAAAGATTAAGCTGGTGCTCAGACTGCCTCCGGGAATTAGCGAGTCGAGAGAATTTTCAACCTTTTCAAACAACTGTCATACGCATGTTCAAGCAAGTATTCGTCAGCTGCGCAATACCTATCAGATGCAGTGACGGGCTGGTGGCTTCTGATGACGGACGCCCCGGAGCATGGTTCAATGCCTGGAGTTGATACGTCTTCAAATCGCACAACCACGGATGTGGAGATAAGGCCGCTGATCAGGACCGTGGCTGCGGCAACCGCGGTGGCAGCGTCAGTGATGCTCGCCGCCGCTCCAGCGGCCGCCGGCACGACGGTGACGCGCTACCAGTATAATGCCGACGGGGCACTAACCGCGGTCACCACACAGGTCGACGACGGCGACGCCAGCACCGCCTACCTCACCTGGGACGACTTCGTCCCCGACGAGGACGACCCCACCACCGGCACGATCTATGCCGGCAACGGCAATCTCCTGGCCATCGGCCCGAAGCCCGGCAGCGGCAGCAGCCTCTTCGCCTTCGACAACCGCGACCGGTTGACCTCCTTCAGCGGCGCCGACAAATCGGCCGCTTACGGCTATCACGCCGACGGCCTGATGGCCTCCTCCACCGCGGCCGACGACAGCGGCTTCGGCTTCTATTATGCCGGCAGCGATATGAGCAACCTGCACCAGACCGATACCGGCCAATGGTCGGCGCGGTTGGGGGCGGTGCGCTATCTCGACGACGGCAGCGAAGAGGTGCTGCTCACCCCGCGCAAGGACGTGGCGGCGACCTACGATCCCTCGTCGAACACGGTGAAGTCGTATGACTACGATTCCTTCGGGGCCGGAGGAGGGCGCGGCTCTCTCCTCCGGCTACGAGTTGAAGGACAATCCGCACCGCTACGCCGGCGAATACCGCGACCCCTTATGGGGCGGCTACTATCTTCAGGCGCGTTGGTACGACCCGGATCTTGGCACCTTCCTGTCGCGTGATCCGGCGGCCGGGTTCCACCCCTACAGCTACAGCGACGGCAACCCGGTGATGAACGTCGACCCGACGGGCATGTCGGCGCAGACGTCGGGTCATGTGACAGGGGAGACCTCGGTCGGCTCGATCGTGTTCAACGTCTTCGTGGCGCCGCTGATCTCGATCTTCACCAAGGAATACTGGAGCGACGTTGCTCACAACCGGGATCAGGCTGCGAGGTTCCTGGAGCTGGGGATCGTTGCCGAGGTGGCGTTCTTCGCGCTCAACTCTTATGCCCTCTCCGCGGTGTGGCGGGGCCTGAGCACCGCAACGCGCTTCACGGCGCAGAGCACCGTCGACGTCGGTCTGAACGTCGGCCAGGCGGCTGTATCGGCGACCCATGGCGGGCAGCTCAGCGTCAATGAATTCGGCCAGAACCTGGAGGGTCTGCCGATGGGCATGTTCTACGCCCGCGGCCTCGTCGGCTTCGGGCGCCGCAGCCACAACTTGCGCGGCGCCGATGTCGCGAGGCGGGTCGCGGCGCGCGACGATACGGTATTGATCTTTCGCTCCAGGAACGGTGGCTGGTCTTCTCCCGTCTTGGAGCATGCCAATCTTGGGGCGTACCATGACAACCTGTTGGCGGTGTCGAAATCTTACTCAACAAAAATCGATATATCGTTTGCTATAGATGACGCAACCGGAGTTAATAAGGGATATACAAACAGTAATATGCGAAGGCTTGGAAATATAAATTTCGAAGAAATGACCAAGCCCTCAACTAGATATGAGTATGTTGGGCAAGTTGAAGTAGGAGCCTCGAGATACGCGCATTACGTATTCCATAAATACTTTAAAGACCTTAATCCGAGAAATCATTATATTGGAAAAACAAAAATGGCTAATGGAAAGGAGACAGTTTATTTAAGTCGTCCGCGCGGCGTTGAAAAGGTAGAGCCGTTTTCGGAACTGAGCAACAACTGCCACATGCATGTAACAGCCGCGATCTCAGAGTTGCGCACAGGCCAATATGGCATGCGTTGATGATGAGGTTCGGGATATGGCGTCCCCTCCGGAGCTTTGGTCGGCAAAAGCGGCAGCCGCAATAGAGCCCGCAGGAGGCCGCATGCCGCGAGTAAGATCGTGGCCGCTGGAGTGGCCGGGGCGATTGTTTCGGCGCTGCCCGCTGTCGCGCAATCCGCCGGTGAAAGAGGCGCGGATAAGCTGTTTATGGGGGCTTTTCGCCGGCGCTGCCATGACAGGAACGCGGCCGTATGGTTTGCTCCTCCTGGATGAAACTGAGTTGTGCCGGAGCCGGACCGAGAACACACCACGGGGCTGCAGCCGCGTTTGCGGCGGCGTCGATCGCGCTGGCACCGTTTGCGTCGCCGCCTGCCCATGCCGCCACCACGGTGACGAGCTATCAGTACAACGCCGACGGGGCGCTGACCGCAGTCACCACCCGCACCGGTGTCGCCAACGCAACAACGACCTACCTCACCTGGGACGACTTCGTCCCCGATGAAAGCGATCCCACCACCGGCACCGTCTATGCCGGCAACGGCAATCTCCTGGCCATCGGTCCGAAGCCCGGCAGCGGCAGCAGCCTGTTCGCCTTCGACAACCGCGACCGGTTGACCTCCTTCAGCGGCGCCGACAAGTCGGCTGCTTACGGCTACCACGCCGACGGCCTGATGGCGTCCTCCACCGCCGCCGACGACAGCGGCTTCGGCTTCTATTATGCCGGCAGCGATATGAGCAACCTGCACCAGACCGACACCGGCCAATGGTCGGCGCGGCTTGGTCCGGTGCGCTATCTCGACGATGGCAGCGAGGAAGTGCTGCTCACCCCGCGCAAGGACGTGGCGGCGACCTACGACCCCTCGTCGAACACGGTGAGCTCATACGACTACGATTCTTTCGGTGCCGAAGAAGGGCGCGCCGCTCTCCTCCAGCTATGTCCTGAAGGACAATCCGCACCGCTACGCCGGCGCCTATCGCGATCCCCTGTGGGGCGGATATTACCTGAAGGCGCGCTGGTATGACCCGGACTTGGCGATCTTCCTGTCGCGTGACCCGGCAGCGGGCTTCCACCCCTACAGCTACAGCGACGGCAGCCCGGCGATGAACGTCGACCCCACCGGCACCTCGGCGCAGACGTCGGGTCATGTGACGGGGGAGACCTCGGTCGGCTCGATCCTGTTCAACGTGTTCGTGGCGCCTTTGGTGTCGATGTTCACCAAGGAATATTGGAGCGATGTGATCCATAACGAGGATCAGGCGGCGACCTTCCTGGCGGCGGGGATCGTGGCCGACATCGCGCTGGGGGCCCTGGATTATGCTGTTGTTTCCGCCGCGTGGCGGGGCTTGGGCATGAAGACCCACTGGGCGGCGCAGGACGTGGTCGACCTGGGTCTGAATATGGGCCAATCGGCGGTATCGGCGACCCATGGCAGCAAATTCAGCGCCAGCGACTTCGGCCGGAATTCTCGAGGGTCTGCCGATGGGCATGTTCTATGCCCGCGGCCTCGCCGGCATCGGCCGCCGCACCCACGTTATGCGCGGCACGGACGTGGCTCGGCGGATCGAGGCCATGGACGACGACACGGTCCTGATCTTTCGCGTCAGGGCAGCCGCAGACCCCACGCAACGCACCTGGTCGTCGCCTGTCGCGGAATATGGAAGAATCGGCAAATATCATGAAGCCCTGTTGGCGGTCTCGAAGAAGTATGCAGCTGTAGGCCAATTGAAAAGGTTGAATGGAGACTATTTTGGAGTTGGCAATGTAATTTACACGGGCCTTGATTTGCGAAAAAATAGCCTAGGCAAATATACTCTGGCAGGCGAAATAAAGGGCGTGAAATCTCATCAGCAAGTCGGCGCTTTTCTCAAATATTTCACCGAAGCAAATCCCCGCGGTCACTGGATGGGAAATTTGAATGTAGAAACGGGTATATGGAATCCGATACCGCCGCTTGGCAAACAGGCCCATGAGGTAAGGCCGGTCGGATTCCTGAAGAACAATACTCACGATCATGTATCCGCAGTGATTTCAGAATTGCGAACAGGCCGTTACAATATGCAGTAGCAAAAAAAGGCTTCCGATGCAGTTCCATCGGCAAGACGACCTTACCTGCGCGCCGAACGGCGCCGGCGTGGCGCTCCCGGTGAAGCGGATTCGTGCAACCGTTGTCGTCGCATCGGCCCGCGACGGCCCTTTATGATTGCGCCAAACGGGCGATTTGGGGACCGCGGAACCATGCCGAGGGGCGGAGCCATCTTCCTGGCAGGATCGGCGATCCTGTCGGCACTCGCAGCCGCTCCGGCGGGCGCGGCCACGACGGTGACGACCTATCAGTACAACACCGACGGGGCGATGACGGCGGTCACCACCCAGGTCGACGGTGGCGCGGCGACCACGGAATATCTCACCTGGGACAACTTCGTCCCCGATGCCGATGACCCGACCACCGGCACCGTCTATGCCGGCAACGGCAATCTCCTCGCCATCGGTCCGAAGCCCGGCACCGGCAGCAGCCTCTTTGCCTTCGACCGCCGCGACCGGCTCACGGGCTTCAGCGGCGCCGACAAGTCGGCCGCTTACGGCTACCACGCCGACGGCCTGATGGCGTCCTCCACCGCCGCCGACGACAGCGGCTTCGGCTTCTATTATGCCGGCAGCGATATGAGCAACCTGCACCAGACCGATACCGGCCAATGGTCGGCGCGGCTGGGGGCGGTGCGCTATCTCGACGACGGCAGCGAAGAGGTGCTGCTCACCCCGCGCAAGGACGTGGCGGCGACCTACGATCCCTCGTCGAACACGGTGAGCTCGTACGACTACGATTCCTTCGGGGCGGAGGAGGGCGCGCCGCTCTCCTCCAGCTATGACCTGAAGGACAATCCGCACCGCTATGCGGGCGAATACCGCGATCCCCTGTGGGGCGGCTACTATCTTCAGGCGCGCTGGTACGATCCGGACCTGGCGATCTTCCTGTCGCGCGACCCGGCGGCGGGCTTCCGCCCCTACAGCTACAGCGACGGCAATCCGGTGATGATGGTCGACCCGACCGGCATGTCGGCGCAGACGTCGGGTCATGTGACGGGGGAGAGCTCGGTCGGCTCGATCCTGTTCAACGTCTTCGTGGCGCCTTTGGTGTCGATGTTCACCAAGGAATATTGGAGCGATGTGATCCACAACGAGGACCAGGCCGCGACTTTCCTGGCGGCGGGGATTGCGGCGGAGATGCTGTTGGGCGGACTGGACTACGCGGCCGTCTCCGCGGCGTGGCGTGGCTTGGGCATGAGGGCTCGCTGGGCTGCGCAGGATTTGGCCGACGTGGGTCTGAACGTGGGGCAGGCGGCGGTATCGGCGACCCATGGTGGCCAGTTCGACGCCAGCGAGTTTGGCCGGAACCTCGAGGGCCTGCCGATGGGCATGTTCTACTCCCGCGGCCTCGTCGGTTTCGGCCGCCGCACCCACACGCTCCGCGCGACCGACGTTGCCAGGCGGATCGGCAAACTCGACGACAATGCCGTGTTGGTCTTCCGCGTCAAGGTGAACGACAGGGCAACGACCACCGGCTGGACGTCACCTGCTTTGGAGGCGGCTAACCTTGGCCATTACCACGACAAACTCATCGCGGTGTCCAAGCGATACTATGCAAGCAATCACGTGATTGGCACGCACAAGCTTCCCGAACTGCGAGACGGCCATCTGGCGGGACCAAAAGAGGTAAAATTCGCAGTCGTTGGCGGCGATATGCGGATTGACATCGACACAGACCGGCTTGCGCAATCGACGCATCGATATCAATTCGTTGGGGAATCAAGTATGACGCCGGACAAACAACGCACGGCGTTGGACATGTTCCACGAAATAAACCCGCTAAGGAATTTGCCCGACTCAAATAGATACAATTTCACGCCGGCTAGGCCCTTTTCCAGATTCAGCAACAATTGTCACTATCACCAACAGGCCACCGTCAAAGAACTTCGAACAAATCCACTTTGGCAGCTGCATTGATGGATATGCAGGCGACCCAGCACGCAATCGAGGCGCCCGCTCGATTCTCCTCGCCAAGGACGCTGCGCAGGATCGCAGCAGCGGCGTTGAGCGGTGGTCTTTGCGCCGTCTCGATATCGTCGTTGGCCCATGCCGGCACGACGGTGACGACGTATCAGTACAACACCGACGGGGCGATGACCGCGGTCACCACCCAGGTCGACGGTGGCGCGGCGACCACGGAGTATCTTACCTGGGACAACTTCGTCCCCGATGAGGACGATCCCACCACAGGCACCGTCTATGCCGGCAACGGCAATCTCCTGGCCATCGGTCCGAAGCCCGGCAGCGGCAGCAGCCTCTTTGTCTTCGACCGCCGCGACCGGCTCACGGGCTTCAGCGGCGCCGACAAATCCGCCGCCTACGGCTATCACTCCGACGGGCTCATGGCGTCGTCCGCGGCCGCCGATAACAGCGGCTTCGGCTTCTATTATTCCGGCTCATCCATGAGCAATCTGCACCAGACCGACACCGACCAATGGTCGGCACGGCTGGGGCCGGTGCGCTATCTCGACGACGGGACCGAGGAGGTACTGCTCGCCCCGCGCAAGGACGTGGCGGCGACCTACGACCCGTCGGCGAACACGGTCAGTTCCTACGAGTACGACGCCTTCGGTGCCGAAAGTGACGCGCCGCTCTCCTCCAGCTATGACCTGAAGGACAACCCGCACCGCTATGCGGGCGAATACCGCGATCCCCTGTGGGGCGGCTACTATCTTCAGGCGCGCTGGTACGACCCGGATCTTGGCATCTTCCTGTCGCGCGACCCGGCGGCGGGTTTCCACCCCTACAGCTACAGCGACGGCAGCCCGGTGATGAACGTCGACCCCACGGGCATGTCGGCGCAGACGTCGGGACATGTCACCGGCGAGACGGCGTGGGGCTCCATCCTGTTCAACGTGTTCGTGGCGCCTTTGGTGTCGATGTTCACCAAGGAATACTGGAGCGATGTGGCCCACAACCGGGATCAGGCCGCGACCTTCCTGGCGGCGGGGATCGTGGCAGAAATCGCGTTCGGGGCCCTGGACTACGCCGTTGTATCGGCGGCTTGGCGGCGGGTCAGCGCAGGGAGCCATTGGCTCGTGCAGAACGAAGTGGATGTCGCGCTGAATGTCGGCCAGGCGGCGGTATCGGCGACCCATGGCGGCAAATTCAGCGCCAGCGACTTCGGCCGGAATCTCGAGGGGCTGCCGATGGGCATGTTCTATGCTCGTGGGCTCGCCGGCATAGGCCGGCGCACCCACACGCTCCGTGGCACGGATATCGCCAAAAGGATCGAGACGCTCGACGACCACACTGTCCTCGTTTTTCGTGTGAAGCACCCGAGTGGCTATACCTCCTGGTCGTCGCCGGTGGCGGAGGCGGCGAATTTGGGAGACTATCATGACAAGCTTATTATGATGTCCAAAGACTACTACGCGACAAATCATCTTGAAGCAAAGAACCCCCTCACTAGAGAAATAGATGGAGTTACTATGCATCCAGTACACGGCCGCGTCGGAGGTGTTCTTGACCTGGCTGATAGAAATAAAATAGCGAGATCAAAAAGCAAATATCAATACGTGGGAAAGATATATCGTGAAGACGTTATGGAAAAAAATATGTTGATGACAAATTTTCGCAATATAAATCCTCTGCGGCTTGATAATTTCAATTCGATTGTCAAATATGAACTCGGAGCCCCGTATTCTCATTTGACAAACAATTGCCACACACATGTCGCTGCCGTCTTGAAAGAACTGAGGACACAATACGACCTGCACTAATTGTTGGCGTCAACCCAGGGCGGAGGCCCGCTCGATGCTTACGACAATCCCATATCGAAGCGCCGTTCCGGATGGCAGGGCCGCATGGGGCCGCTTGCGGCGGCGCGCAAGTCCCGAGGCCCTCCGCGAAGCCGCGACTGAGGATCGCGTATGCTGAGGCGGATGGCGATCGCGACCGGATTGGTCGCCGGGACATGGATTGCTGCACCGGCAACCCATGCCGGCACGACGGTGACGACCTATCAGTACAACACCGACGGGGCGATGACGGCGGTCACCACCCAGGTCGACGGTGGCGTGGCGACCACGGAGTATCTTACCTGGGACGACTTCGTCCCCGATGAGGACGATCCCACCACAGGCACCGTCTATGCCGGCAACGGCAATCTCCTGGCCATCGGTCCGAAGCCCGGCAGCGGCAGCAGCCTCTTTGTCTTCGACCGCCGCGACCGGCTCACGGGCTTCAGCGGCGCCGACAAGTCCGCCGCCTACGGCTATCACTCCGACGGGCTCATGGCGTCGTCCGCGGCCGCCGATAACAGCGGCTTCGGCTTCTATTATTCCGGCTCATCCATGAGCAATCTGCACCAGACCGACACCGACCAATGGTCGGCACGGCTGGGGCCGGTGCGCTATCTCGACGACGGGACCGAGGAGGTACTGCTCACCCCGCGCAAGGACGTGGCGGCGACCTACGACCCGTCGGCGAACACGGTCAGTTCCTACGAGTACGATTCCTTCGGTGCCGAGGAGGGCGCGCCGCTCTCCTCCAGCTATGACCTGAAGGACAACCCGCACCGCTATGCCGGTGCGTATCGCGACCCCTTATGGGGCGGCTATTACCTGAAGGCGCGCTGGTACGACCCGGAGCTTGCCATCTTCCTGTCGCGCGACCCGGCGGCGGGTTTCCACCCCTACAGCTACAGCGACGGCAGCCCGGTGATGAACGTCGATCCGACGGGCATGTCGGCGCAGACCTCGGGACATATTGGCGAGCAGAGCGCCGGGGACATCCTGTTCAACTTCTTTCTCGGTGCCGTCGTCGGCATGTTCAGCAAGGAATATTGGAGCGATGTGTTTCACAACCGCGACCAGGCGGCGGTCTTCCTCGGGCTGGGGATCGCCGCCGAACTGGGCGTGGGGGCGATGGAGTTCCCTCCCCGTTTTGGCGGCGTGGCGGGGGTTGAGTTACCAGACGCGGTGGCTGACGCAGGTCGGAGCGGATATCGGTCTCAACGTGGGACAGGCCACGGTATCGGCGACCAGCCACGGGGCCATTTCGATGCCACGGCCTTTGGCCAGAACCTCGAGAGCTTGCCTTTTGATCTTTTCACGACCCGTTCTTGCGGTCGGCAAGGGAACCCGTACCCATACGCTGCGCGGTGTGGACATCGCCAAAAGAGTGATGGCCAAGACAACGAGGTGCTTATTTTCCGCACGCGACGGAGCCAAAACGTAGGAAATATCAATATAGGATGGTCGGACATCGCCTGGATGAGGTATAGAACTCGGCTACTATATGACTGGCTTCACCACGAACAAATCATTAGCGGTTTCAAAAGAATTCGTGGTGACGAGGGAAAATCACTGTCCGGCCAGATGAAGCAGTATGGCGTTGTGACGAACGATTTACACGTTTCTCCGATATATCGACGAATTTAATCGATCTTATGCGTTTCTCCCACTTTTCCATGAAATCTGGTTAACGGGTCCCTTTCAGAAATCGAAAATTTGACTATGTAGGGAAAATCGATAATGCCGGGGATTTGACATGTACTACTTTCAGACTGCTAATCCAATAAGGCCATTTTACGACCCGAGAGTTCACCGAAGCTTTTGTGAGGCCCGTACGCAAGATACTCGAAACGTTATCAAAAATAATTGTCGTGATCTACACCGTCGATCCGTGATCAAATTACTTGCGCAGTCGTGTCGACTGATCTTCGGAGGTGAGGGCCCGTCTTTGAAACGCATGCTTCGCGCCACAGATGTTGCCGAGCAGGCGATGAATCTCACGGACGACGAGAGGTTTCACTCTCTTCGGGTGAGGAGGACCGCGCCGGCAGCGAGGAGGTGCTGCTGACGGGGGAAGAGGGGGAGGGGCAACCGATACGTGTTAATGCGCCGATGCTTGCGGATGCCTTATCTATAGTTGTGATTTGACAGCTTAGCCGGCGAGATTAGTGGGGATATCCGACCGCGCTCCTTGGTGGTCGGTGCGGCCGGAGTTATTGGGCGTCTATGGGAGGCGGCAGCTCGATTCCTTCAACGGAGTTCGACTCGACAATCGTCGGGGCCCGGCAATGTTTTGACGCGTGGCGCGAAACCGTGCGTCCCTTCTTTGATATCGAGCCTCTGGCGGGCACCGAGAGCGGCAAAGAGAGGGCCCGAATCTGGCTGGTCGACAAGCTGTCCTTCACCAGCGTCGCTTATTCTCCCCAATCCTTCGACCACCGATCCGTTCATGCAAAAAATGCGAACCATCTGAGTTTCCAGATATACAAACGCGGCCGCTCGCGGGGCGTTCACGCCGATGTTCCGTTCGAAATGGCGCCGGGCGCGGTTCATATTTTCGACCACTCGCGCGAATCGCTCTCCATCACCGACTCCGATACAGGAGAGGTTGCCGTTGCGGGCGCGCAAATACCCTACGAGGCCGTCGGCTACGATCCGGGGCGCCATCCGGCGCGCGTGAGTTTCCCTTGCACCTCACCCGCCGGCCGCTTCTTGAGGAAGGCGTACATTGCTGTCGCGGATGAATTGCCGACCCTGCGGCAGGACGAGGCCCCCGGCCTCGCCGAGGGGTTTTGCGGAATGTTGCGCAGCTTCATCGTCCCCCAACCGCTCCAAGACCCGAGGCAGAAGACGCTTCGTGAAGAGCGCCGGGCGGAGATGCGTTCCTATCTCGACAGACGCCTGGCCGATCCGGATATTGGTACCGAAGATCTTTGTCGCGAATTCGGTGTGTCGCGCGCGTCGGTGTATCGCGCGTTCGCCGATGTCGGCGGGGTTGCGCGATACATCACCAACCGTCGGCTCGATCGCGCCTACCATCAGCTCCTGTCGAGGCCGCCGAGCCGGGGAGCGGTGAAAGAGGTCGGCAGCCGTTGGGGTTTCGTCGAGATCGGGCATTTCAGCAGGCTTTTCAGCCACCGCTTCGGCATGTCTCCATCGGTGGCCCTGAGCGCGGGCCCGACGGGAACGACGCCCGACGCGCACGAGCCGCCTGCGGGCATCGGCGGGCCGGGCCTGACAATCATGGCCGACTGGCTCAGAGGCATCTGACCTCCGGTTGATCGATTGCCGGGATCGCCGGCAGGACGCAACACGGTTGCCCTTCGAACCATGACCTGCGCCCGTAGCAGTGCGCATGCGGACATCATCGGGGCATCGATCGCGGCGGACCTGTGGCTGCCGCGACAAGCTTCAGCAAATCACATCAGCCCCTGGCCCTTGAAGCTCACATGCCCCTCGCGACCGATGATGAGGTGATCGTGCACGGCGATCCCGAGCGGCTTGCCCACGTCGATGATGGTCTTGGTCATCTGGATGTCGGCGCGCGACGGGGCCGGGTCGCCGGAGGGATGGTTGTGCACGAGGATGATCGCGGTGGCGGAGAGCTCCAGTGCGCGGCGCATCACCTCGCGCGGATAGACCGGCGTGTGGTCGACGGTGCCGGTCTGCTGCACCTCGTCGGCGATCAGCACGTTCTTCTTGTCGAGGAACAGAATCCTGAACTGCTCGCGCTCCTCGAACGCCATGGCCGTGCGGCAATAGTCGAGCAGCGCCGACCATGACGAAAGCACCGGCCGCTTGCGGACCGCCTCGCCGGCGGTGCGCTCGGCAAAGCTCCGGATCAGCTTCAGCTCGTCGACCACCCGGTCGCCGACGCCGTTGATCTCCTTCAGCCGCTCGCGCGAGGCGGCGAGGATCTCCGACAGATTGCCGAAGCGCTTCAGCAGCGCCTTGGCGATCGGCTTGGTGTCGCCGCGCGGGATGGCGCGGTAGAGCGCCATCTCCAGCAGCTCGTAATCGGCCAGCGAAGCGGCGCCGCTTTCGCGAAAGCGCGTGCGCAGCCGCTCGCGATGTCCGTGGAAATGGGGAACTCCGCCTGCGTCTTCGAGCTCCGCCATGTGCCCGCCCCGCAGCGCTAGATCACGCCCGTGCCGGTGTGAAGGCCACGCAGCACCGTCCCCCGTGTGCGGGGTGCGCCGGTTGCTGCAGGTTGGGGCGCCTAGCCGTCCACCCATGGCAGCCAGGAGCGGCCGGACGGCGACAGCGTGAAGATCTCCACCCCCGTCTCGGTGACGCCCACCGTATGCTCGAACTGCGCGGAGAGCGAGCGGTCGCGCGTCACCGCCGTCCAGCCGTCCGACAGAAGCTTCACGTGCGGGCGGCCGAGATTGATCATCGGCTCCACCGTGAAGATCATGCCGGGCTTGATCTCCAGCCCTTCGCCGCGCTGCCCGTAATGCAGCACGTTGGGCGGCTCGTGGAAGGCGCGCCCGACACCATGGCCGCAGAAATCGCGCACCACCGAGCAGCGCTCCGCCTCCGCGTAGCTCTGGATGGCGTAGCCGAGATCGCCCATATGGCCGCCCGGGTGGATGGCGTCGATGCCGCGCATCAGGCACTCGTAGGTCACCTCGATCAGCCGCTCGGATGCGCGCTTCAGCCGCCCGGCGCCGTACATGCGGCTGGAATTGCCGTGCCAGCCGTCGAGCACGTAGGTGACGTCGATATTGACGATGTCGCCTTCCTTCAGCGGCTTGTCGTTGGGGATGCCGTGGCAGACCACGTGGTTGATGGAGGTGCAGCTCGACTTGCGGTAGCCGCGATAGTTGAGGGTGGCGGGATGCGCCCCGTGCGCCAGGCCGAACTCCAGGATGAAATCGTCGATCGCCTGCGTGGTCACGCCGGGCTCCACCATGTCGTAGAGCTGGTCGAGGCATTCGGCGGCCAGGCGGCCGGCCTTGCGCATGCCCTCGAAGTCCGCCTCGTCGTAGATGTTGATGGCGTTCGCCTGTCGGGCGGCGCCCGTCACGATTTCCTGCATTTTCCGCCGGCTCAGCTTTGGTTCGGAGCTAAACTAATGCATCGTCGCGCATCTTTTAAGGGGTAGTTTTCAGGGGGTGCGCGGTTTTTCGGCTTCCGGCGCGTGCCCAATAAAGGCGGATGGCGGAAATGCGCGCGCGGAAGCTGGAGCGCTTCCCGGAGGCGGTGTAGGGATCGCTGCGGAGAGGCCCGGCCGCGTGGCGGCTCAGCGTGGGAGACGATCAATGGCGGAGGCGCCGAGCGCCGCAATCCTCATCATCGGCGACGAGATCCTTTCCGGCCGGACCAAGGACAAGAATATCGGCTTCATCGCCGATACGCTCACCGATATCGGCATCGACCTGATGGAGGTGCGCATCGTCGGCGACACGGAGGCGGCGATCGTGGAGGCGGTGAGGGCGCTGTCGGAGCGCTACGATTTCGTCTTCACCTCCGGCGGCATCGGCCCCACGCATGACGACATCACCGCCGACTGCCATGGCCAAGGCCTTCGGCGTGCCGATCGACGTCGACCCGCGCGCCGCCGAGATGCTCACGGCGTTCTGGGAGAAGCGCGGCGTGGAGCCGAACGAGAGCCGCTTGCGCATGGCGCGCATCCCGGAGGGCGCGGCGCTGATCACCAACACCGTCTCCGTCGCGCCCGGCTTCCGCATCCAGAACGTCTTCGTCATGGCCGGCGTGCCGGCGGTCATGCAGGCGATGATGGACGAGGTGGTCAAGGAGCTGCCGGCCTCGCGGCCGATCCTGTCGGAGACGATCGAGGCGCGCCGCCCGGAAGGCGAGGTGGCGGTGCCGGCCGCGCGAGGTGCAGGCAGGCGCACCCGCAGGTGCGCATCGGCTCCTATCCCTATCACGACGGCCAGCGCTTCACGACGCGGCTGGTGCTGCGCTCGCGCGACGCCGAGGCGCTCGCCGAGGCCAAGGCCGCGCTGGAAGCGGCGCTCGCCGCGGTCTAAGGGCGGAGCATCACTCCCCTTGCGGGCAGGGCTATCGCATTTGGAGGAAGCCCTCATCCTGAGGCGCGAGCAGAGCGAGCCTCGAAGGACGAGGGCGGTGGCACGGCGGTTGTTTTGGACTGCGTGCGGCATAGCCGTGCGTTGCCGATGGTGGTTCGAGGCTCACGCCTACGGCGCGAGCACCTCACCATGAGGGTGAGGTTAGACAGTTGCGGTCGTCCTCGCCCTTTCGGGTGGGGGTGTTCGTGCCGCTGGGCTTGCACCCCCACCCGAAATCTGCCTCGCTGGCGCTCGGGCAGATTTCGACCTCCCCGCAAGGGGGAGGTGGGGCGCGCCGTCCCGTCTCGACTGCAGAAGCGCGGTAACGGAGGAGAAAACGTGACGCCGGAAAAAGCCTTTCCCGTTTCCTGGGACCAGTTCCACCGCGATGCGCGGGCGCTCACCTGGCGGCTCGCCGAGGCCGGGCCGTTCTCCGCCATCGTGTGCATCACGCGCGGCGGGCTGGTGCCGGCGGCGATCGTCTCGCGCGAGCTGGAGATCCGGGTGATCGAGACGGTCTGCATCGCCTCCTACCACGACTACAAGACGCAGGGCGAAACCGCCGTCCTGAAGGCGATCTCGCCGGAGGTCGTGAAAGCGGCGGGCGAGGGCGGCGAAGGCATCCTCATCGTCGACGACCTGGTCGACACCGGCCGCACCGCCTCCATCGTGCGCGCCATGCTGCCCAAGGCGCATTTCGCCACCGTCTACGCCAAGCCGCAGGGCCGCCCGCTGGTCGACACCTTCATCACCGAGGTGTCGCAGGACACCTGGATCTATTTCCCCTGGGACCTCGGCTACGCCTTCCAGCCGCCCATCGTGAAGGCGGAGTAGCGGCCGGACGCAATGCGGCTGCCGACTCCCTCCCCCACCAAAGTCGGGTGTTCCCGACTTTGGCACTTAACAAAGCAACCCGGAAACATCCGGGTTGAGCGGGGGAGGGTCGGGGAGGGGGGAAGGCCACAGCCTCCGGCCTCTCCAACGACAAATCTTATCCCCGCTCCCAAAACCCCACTTATTCTCCCTCTCGCCGTTCTTCGCCGAGGGGCCGTGGTGCACCGGAAGCTTCGCGGGAAGGGCGGGCGGCCTGCGGCGGCACGGCATTCCGAGCCGCGCCGCCTCGGTCGGCTCCGACACTCCGCCCGACCGGCACTACGACCGGTCTGCGGCTCGTTGACCGCCTTAAGCCTGATCCGGTGAGCGCCCAAGCGCACCGGGCTGGCGGAGAGCTGGAGGACTGGGGTCGAAAAAGCCGCGCGGGGCGCTTCGAAGAGCGCCACTTTTTACTTTGCGAGGTGCCCTTTGAGCGCCCCGCTCCCTTCCGTCCGGAAGGGGAGTTTCAACCAAAGTCCCGGGCCTTGCCGGCCGCGGGAACGATGGAGCGCGTCCGGATGCCGGAATTGCAGGAAAGGGTGCTGCAGCTCGTCTGCTCCATCGGTAAGCGGAAATCGTATTGCCGCCGCGCGGTGTGCCGCCGTTACCTCTACTGCGTGCCGCCGCCCGACCCCGACAACCAGGGTCTCTTCCGTTGCCCGTTCGACGGTCACGACGCGTGGTGCAGGCGCGCGGATGCGGCGGGCGTCGATCGCCCGGCGCCTGATCAAGGTCGCCGAGGCCGGCTACGCCAGACGCGGAGATCCCTCGCCCTTCGCGCCGCCCGCCGACGCGCTCGATCTCGCGAAGCCGCTCGACGTGGCCGCGCTGATGGCGGAGCCGCCCGACGAATGAGACGGAGAGAGTCCGTCGTCCCGGCCGGCCCCTAACCGAGCCCGCCCGGCCAGAACAGGAAAAGCAAGAGCGCCGCCGCCGCGACCCAGAGCACGACGATCGCCGCGGCGCCCGCCATGCTTCGCGGCCGCCCGGCCCGCCGCGCCGCCTCGGCGCGGAACTCCGCCATCAGCGCCTCGGGAACGAGCCGCACCGCGAGCAGGATGCCGAGCGGCACGATCACCAGATCGTCGAGATAGCCGAGGACCGGAATGACATCCGGAATGAGGTCGATGGGGGAGAGCGCATAGGCCGCAACGGCAGCCGCCACCGCCTTCGCATGCCACGGCGTGCGCGGATCGCGCGCGGCGATCCACAGGGCAATCACGTCACGTTTGACCGCCCGCGCCCAGCTCCGGATGCGCGCGCCAGGCGCCACCTAACCGAAGCGCTCGCGTGCCAGCGCCGCGCCCTTGCCGAGCGCCTCCAGCTTGGCGAAGGCGAGGTCCCACGCCATCGGCGCCATGCCGCAATTGGTGCAGGGCTGGATGCGCGCCGCCGGCACGAACTGCATCGCCGCCTCGATCGTCGCGACGATCTCCTCCGGCGTCTCCACCTCACCGCTCGCCACGTCGATCACGCCGAGCAGCACGTCCTTGCCTTCCAGCAGCGCGATCAGGTCCATCGGCACATGAGAATTCTTCGCCTCCAGCGACACCTGGTCGATGCGGCTCCGCGCGATGGCCGGGAAGATCGCTTCGTATTGCCGCCACTCGGCGCCGAGCGTCGCCTTCCAGTCGATGTTCGCCTTGATGCCGTAGCCGTAGCAGATGTGGACGGCGGTGGTGCATTTGAGGCCGTCCGCCGCGCGCTCCAGCGCCGCGATGCCCCAGTCGTTCACCGCGTCCATGAAGACGTTGAAGGCCGGCTCGTCGAACTGGATCACGTCGACGCCGTCGGCCTCCAGCGCGCGGGCCTCCTGGTTGAGGAGGTCGGCGACCGCCATCGCCATCGTGGCGCGGTCGCCGTAATGCTCATCGGCGATCGTGTCGCAGATGGTCATCGGCCCCGGCATGGTGATCTTCAGCTTGCGCGTCGTATGGGCGCGCGCCGCCTGCGCCTCCGCGGCGTGCACGCGGCCCTTGAGGCTGAGCGCCCCGCGCACCACCGGCACCATCGCGGTATAGCGGTCGGCGCGGATGCCCATCGCCACCTTGTTGGAGAAGTCGATGCCGTCGACATGCTCCAGAAAGCCGTGCACGAAATGCTGGCGCGACTGCTCGCCGTCGCAGACGATGTCGATGCCGGCATCCTCCTGCAGCTTCACCACGAGCAGCGTCGCGTCGCGCTTGGCGCGCGCCAGCGCCTCGCCCTCGAAGCGCCACGGCGCCCACAGCCGCTCCGGCTCCGCCAGCCAGAACGGCTTCGGCAGCGATCCGGCGATGGTGGCGGGGAACAGCGTCATGCGGCGAGCGTGCCACGGATCGACGGCCGAGTCTTGCTGCAGGCGCGAAAGGCGTCGGCTCCGTCCGAAAAGCGCGGCGCCGGATCGCTCCGGCGCCGCCGCGATGTTCTTCAGGCCGCTTGGGTGGCGGAGACTGGATCGCCGCAGGACTGGGCGATGGCGAACACGTGCCGGTGGTCGGTGCCGCAGCAGCCGCCGAGCACGTTGATGTGCGGCAGCCGCTCCCGGATGCCCCGGTACTCGCTGCCGAGCTCCGCCGGGTTCCCGGCATCGAGATCGGTCGCTTCGTCAAGCTCTGCGTGGCTGCGCCGCGAGGCGTTGGCGCGCAGTCCGCGGATGCGTTGCGTCCACTCTTCGCCGCGATTGAGCTGAGCTGCGAAGTGGCTCGGATGCGCGCAGTTGATCATGAAGTAGGACGGCGCGCTGCCGGTTTCGGCATCGACCTGTTCGATTGCTTCCTTCAGGCTCTGGCCCGTGGGGAGGCGGCCGTTGGTTTCCGTCGTGAAGGAGATGGCCGACGGCATGCCCGCCGCCCTGGCGGCGCGCGCGATGCCGATCGCCTCCTCGACGTAGTTCATGGTGATCACCGTCACCATGTCGGCCTCGGTGGCGGCGAAGCTGGCGATCTGCTCTGCGTGGTAGTCTTCCGCCTCGTCCGGGCTCATCGCCTTGCCCGGCACATAGCCATCGCCGCGCGGGCCGATCTGGCCGGAGAGCACCATGGGGCTGTCCGCCGTCTCGGACGCGTCGCGCAGCACCTCTATCAGCGCAATGGCGTTGCGGTTCACCCAGTCGAGCTCCGTCGGCGTGTAGCCGAGCTTCTCCGCCCAGTCGCGGCTGGCGCGCCACGTCGGGCTCTCGAACACGAAGCCGGCTCCGACATTGGAAGCGATGGCGAGATAGCGGCGGTAATACTGGCGCAGGCGTCCGCGTCCGGCCGCGTCCTTCATCAGCGTGAAAGCCGCGAAATAGGGAAGGTCGATCCCGTCGTGGAAGACGAGGGTCGTCTCAAGCCCTCCATCGGTGAGGAACAGCTTGCCGGAAAGCTGCGGGAGGGCGTCTCGAAAGCGTGGCATGTCGGTTTCCTCGTTCGGCTCGTCGGGTCTCGGGTCGACGGAAGAGCGCCGCACCCCACCGCATCGGGCGGGAAAGCGCCAGGCCGGCGATTCGTGTGTGCTGCGAGGCGCGGCGTGAGAGGCGGACCTCGGAGCGGGGTCCGTATGTGAAGCAATTTTGTTTCGGAAGATTTTCCTCCCGCCGCGCTTCATTTCGTGCCAGGCCGGATTGTATTTCGTCGGGGCGCGGAGCACGAAACAAACGGCCGGGCACGGCCTGCCGCCTCAGCTCAATTCTTGCCATCCGCCCCGCTCCGCCCTACGCAGGTCGCCAAGCGGGCGTGGCGGAACCGGTAGACGCAAGGGACTTAAAATCCCTCGGCCGAAAGGCTGTGCGGGTTCGACTCCCGCCGCCCGCACCAAAACCCGCAAAATCCCGCCGCCGATGCGGTCGCGCAGAATTTTTTCCGCGCCTGCTAATTCAGGCTGTCGATTTTCCGCCCGGCCGTTCGTCGTAAGGACAGAGCCAAGGTTTTCCGCGACCGAAACCGCGCGGCCCGGCTCGAGGCGACGAGACAAGGAGAGAGACGATGCGTTTCATGGTGATCGTCAAAGCGACGAAAGACTCGGAAGCCGGCGTGATGCCGTCCGAAGAGCTGCTCGCCGCGATGGCCAAGTACAACGAGGAGCTGGTCAAGGCGGGCGTCATGCTCGACGGCGCCGGGCTCAAGCCGACATCGCAGGGTGCTCGGGTGCGATTCTCCGGCAGCAAGCGCGCGGTCATCGACGGGCCCTTCACCGAAGCGAAGGAGCTCATCGCCGGCTACTGGATCTTCCAGGTGAAGTCGAAGGAGGAGGCGATCGAGTGGGTGAAGCGCTGCCCCAACCCGCACATCGAGGACAGCGAGATCGAGATCCGCCCGTTCTTCGAGCTGGAGGATTTCGGCGAGAGCCCGGCGATCGAAAAGCACCGCGAGCTGGAGAAGGGCCTCGCGTCGAAGAAATAGGCGCCCGGCGCCCGGTCTCTTGCAGAGGAAGCACGACGATGAAGATGAATCCCTACCTCACATTCGACGGACAGTGCGAAGAAGCCTTCACCTTTTACGCCAAGGTGCTGGACGGCAAGATCGACGCAATGATGCCGTTCAAGGGAACGCCGGCGGAGGGCCATGTGGCGCCGGAAGCCCGCGACAAGATCATGCATGCCGGTCTGTCGTTCGACGGCGGCGTCCTCATGGGCACCGATGCGCCGCCGCAATATCGCAAGCCCATGCAGGGCATGTCGGTGTCGCTTCAATTCACCGATCCGGCAAAGGCCGAGCAGGTGTTCGCGGCCTTGTCCGAGGGCGCGACCGTGACCATGCCGCTGGCAGAGACGTTCTGGGCGTTGCGCTTCGGCGCGCTGACGGACCGCTTCGGCACGCCCTGGATGATCAACTGCGAGAAGCCGGTCTGACACGCCGGCCATTGCGGGCGCAGCGATGTGATCGTCAGTGCATTGCGATCACATCGCCATTCGTCCAATACGAGCGCCCTGGAGGGAGTACGCGATGCCTTACCTGTTGGTGATCCTGGAAGAGGGCGATGACCGGCGCAACCGGCCGGAAGAAACCGGCCAAGCCTACTACGAGAGCATGGTGCGCTTCCGCGACGACCTGAAGGCGCGCGGCATCCACAAAGCCAGCGACGCGCTGAAGACGGATGCGACGCGGGTCGAGATCCGCAACGGCAGGACAAGGGTCGTCGATGGCCCCTTCGCGGAAGCCAAGGAGATCGTCGGCGGCTTCTTCCTGCTCGATTGCGACCGCGACGAAGCGCTGGCGCTGGCAGCCGAATGCCCCGCCGCCCGATGGGCGACCGTCGAGGTGCGGGAGGTCGGGCGCTGCTGGGAGGAATAGTGTCGTAGCCCGGATGCAGCGGCGGGAGCCGCGCAATCCGGGGCCGCCCTGTCGCTTTGAGAATCCCCGCATTGCGCTCCGCTCCGTGCGGGTAACGCACTCCAGGCGCTTGCCTCGGCGGAAGGCGGCCTATAACCCGGCGCGGTGACCGCCGCCGACATCAACCGCAGCATCAGCGCCGTCTGGAAGATCGAGTCGCCGAAGCTCGTCGCCGGCCTGGCGCGCATGGTGCGCGATGTGGGGCTTGCGGAAGATTTGGCGCAGGAGGCGCTGGTCGCCGCGCTTGAGCGCTGGCCCGAGGCCGGCATCCCGGACAAGCCCGCAGCCTGGCTGATGGCCACCGCCAAGCGTCGCGCCATCGATCTTCTGCGCCGCGACAAGATGCTGGCGCGCAAGCATGGCGAGCTCGCCCGCGAGCTGGCGGAAGAGGAGCTTGCCACGCCCGATTTCGACACGGCGCTCGACGACGATATCGGCGACGATCTGCTGCGTCTCATCTTCACCTCGTGCCATCCGGTGCTGCCGACCGAAGCGCGTGTGGCGCTGACGCTGCGCATGCTCGGCGGCCTGACGACCGAGGAGATCGCCCGCGCCTTCCTGGTGCCCGAGGCGACGGTGGCGCAGCGCATCGTGCGCGCCAAGCGCACGCTGGCGGAGAAGAACGTGCCCTACGAGGTGCCGCACGGGGCGGCGCTGGCCGAGCGCCTCGCCTCGGTGCTGGAGGTCGTCTACCTCGTCTTCAACGAAGGCTATGCGGCGACCGCCGGCGACGACTGGATGCGGCCGCAGCTCTCGGAGGAGGCGCTCAGGCTTGGCCGCGTGCTCGCCGGCCTGGCGCCGGACGAGCCGGAGGTCCACGGCCTCGTCGCGCTGATGGAGATCCAGGCCTCGCGCTTCGCCGCGCGCACCGATGCCTCGGGCGCGCCGGTGCTGCTGCTCGACCAGGACCGCGCGCGCTGGGACCGGCTCCTCATCCGCCGCGGCCTGGCGGCGCTCGCCCGTGCGGAGGAGCTGAGCGGCGTCGCCGGCCCCTACACGCTGCAGGCCTCCATCGCCGCGTGCCACGCAAGGGCCCGCACGCCGGAGGAGACCGACTGGGTGCGCATCGCCGCGCTCTATGCCGTCCTCACGCAGGTCATGCCGTCGCCGGTGGTGGAGCTCAACCGCGCCGTGGCCGTGTCCATGGCCTTCGGTCCGGCAGAGGGCCTGGCGCTGGTCGATGCGCTTGCCGACGAGCCGTCGCTGAAGAGCTATCACCTGCTCCCCAGCGTGCGCGGCGATTTCCTGCAGAAGCTCGGTCGCCTCGACGAGGCGCGGGCGGAATTCGAGCGCGCCGCCGCGCTCACGAAAAACGAGCGCGAGCGCACGCTGCTCCTGGAGCGCGCGGCGGCGTGTGCGAGAGGCTCGGCCGCGTAGCGCCAGACGAAATGCACCGCGTTGGAGGGCACCACTCCGGATTATTGTCGGTCCCCGTTGACAATCCCTGCGTGTCCCTTATTCCGCCTCTCGGGTCGGCTAACCGGAGACAAGATGATGGGCGTTCAAAGACGCGTCGCCTTCGCAGTGGTGCTGTGCGGCGTGCTGCTCACGCAGGGAGCCCACGCGGAGCCTGGCGTCTGCAAAATAACCGCCGGAACGAGCGGAACCTTCAAGTTCGTGACGTTGAAGTGCGCGCTCCAGAGCTCGCCGCAAAACTACGAGATCAGATCGACACGGTGGGAACATCAGGACCAGGAGGGCTACCGCGAGCTCGCCCGGTTCGCCGGACGAACCTTCACCTGCGAGCTGACCCGGACCACCAACGAGTTGGGCTACATGGCCCAGACGGAACACTACAGCGTCGACAACTGCAAGTGAGGGACGCTACTCCGGCGCCCAGCCGTAGAGCCAGTCGAGCCGCTGCAGCAGGCGCTCGGTCGACATCGCGCAAAGCACCATGTTGCGCGCCGCCGCCGAAAATCCCCGCATGTTGTAGACGGCGAGGTTGCGGTTGGCCTCCTTGACGACGCGCTCCACGCGCGGGCGGCGCCTCAGCTCGTAGCGGCGCAGCGCCGCGGCGGGATCGTCGGCGCGTTCCGCCAATGCTGCCGCCAGCACCCAGGCGTCCTCGATCGCCTGCGCGCCGCCCTGTGCCGCGCTCGGCGCCATGGCGTGCGCGGCGTCGCCGATCAGCGCCACGCGCCCGCGCGACCCAGGCGGGCGCCGGGTCGACGCCGAAAAGCGGCCACGGCGTCCATGCCGGCGACCGCGTCGATCAGCCGTCGCGCCTCGCGGCCGAACGGCGCCGTCGGCGGGAGGGCGCCGTCCTCGCCGGCGATCACCACGACGTTGAGCTCGCGGCCGCCGCGCACCGGATAGTGCACCAGGTGGCGCGCCCGGGCCGAGCCACAGGCCCGTCGCGTCGCGGCGGATCGGATCGGGGACCGTCGGCGGCCGGCAAGCGTGGCGCGCCAGGCGGTCCTGCCCAGCAGCCGCGGCGCCGGGATGGCCGAAATACCCGGTGCGCATGGCGGAGTGCAGCCCGTCGGCCGCGACGAGGATGTCGGCGCGGCGCGCTTCGCCGCCGGCGGTGAAGGCGACCCCGCCCTCCGCCTCGCGCGGCGCGCTCAACCTCTGCGCCGAGATGAAGGTCGATCGCGTCGCTGGGTCTGCGCCGCCGCCAGCAGCCCGGCCTGCAGGTCGGCGCGATGGATCAGGCAGTAGGGTGCGCCGTAGCGCGTGCCGCGCTGTCTCGCCGAGCGGAATAGCGGCCAGCAGCGCACCGTTCCGCGCGTCACGGATATCGATCGCCTGCGGCTCGACCAGCGCCTCGGCGAGCTGCTCGAACGCGCCGAGACGCTGCAGCACCGACGTGGCGTTGGGTGAAAGCTGGATGCCGGCGCCGACCTCCTCCAGCGCGGCGGCGCGCTCGAAAATCGCGACGGAGAAGCCGCGCTGCGGCAAGCGCGATCGCCGCGGTCAGCCCGGCGATGCCCGCGCCGGCGATGGCGGCATGCATGGCGCTCGGGGCCGCCTCAGGCGGCCGGCCGGTAGAGGCAGCCTTCCGGGCGCGATTCCCCCGGCTTCAGCGCCGCGTCGAAGCGGTAGACGGTGGAGCAATAGGGGCAGATCGCCTCGTCCTCGTCGCCCATGTCGAGGAAGACATGCGGGTGGTCGAAGGGCGGCAGCGCACCGACGCACATGAACTCGTGCGCGCCGATGGAGATGGAATCGACACCTTCGCTGTTGTGGAAGTGCGGGACGACATTTTCGGCCATGGCCACTCCGTTCGGCTGCGCGATTGCAGGTGAAGCTGGCCGCCGACAATAGCCGCCGTGGCCGGCGGGGAACAGGCCGCGGCTGCGGCTTTCGCGGGGCTTTGTTGCCGCAGGTCAAGTCGTGTAGCGTGCGCCCGCCCGCGACGGGGGCGCCTGCCGAGGCCCGCGGTCGACCGGCACCTCACGACTCGCAAGGAGAACGACATTGTTCATCGCGATGAATCGCTTCCAGGTCCGCAAGGAGCGCGAGAAGGACTTCGAGCGCGTCTGGACGGAGCGCGACACGCATCTCGGCGAGTGTGCCCGGGCTTCGTCGAGTTCCATCTGCTGCGCGGCCCCGAGCACGAGGACCACACGCTTTATTCCTCCCACACGCTCTGGAAGTCGAAGGCGGCCTTCGAGGACTGGACGCGCTCGGAGGCCTTCCGCAAGGCGCACGAGGGCGCGGGCGGAAACCGCGACATGTATCTCGGCCATCCGAACTTCGAGGGCTTCGAAGTCATCCAGACCGTCAAATAGCGCCGACGCCGTCGGACGTTCCGCATGAGCAACATGAAGAGATTCGATTCCGACGGCGTCGAGATCGCCTTCATCGACGAGGGCGAAGGTCCGGCGACGCTGCTCATCCACGGCTTCGCCTCCAACGCGCGCGTCAACTGGGTCTGCACCTCCTGGGTGACCGAGCTCGTCGGGGCCGGCCGGCGGGTCATTGCTCTCGACAATCGCGGCCACGGCGAAAGCGGCAAGCCGCACGATCCCGCCGCCTATCCGGCGCCCGTCATGGCGGAGGATGCGCGGCGGCTGCTCGATCATCTGAAGGTCGAGCGGGCCGACGTGATCGGCTATTCGATGGGTGCGCGGATCACGGCGTTCCTGGCGCTGGCGCATCCGGCCCGCGTCAGGACCGCCGTTTTCGGCGGGATGGGAGAGCGGATGGTAACCGGCAGCGCCGGCGGCCGCGCCGAGACGATCGCGGCGGCGCTCCTGGCGGATTCGCCCGAGGACGTGACCGACGACAGCGCCCGCGGCTTCCGCATCTTCGCCGACCGCACCGGCAGCGATCGCCAGGCGCTCGCCGCCTGCATGCTCGCCAAGGGGCCGAAGATCACGCCGGCGGAGCTTGCGACGCTCGCCATGCCGGTGCTGGTGGCCGTCGGCAGCGATGACGAAGTCGGCGGCAGCGCCGAAGCGCTGGCGGCGCTTATTCCCGGTGCAGAAGCCTTCGTCATTCCAGGCCGCGATCATATGAAGGCGGTGGGCGACCCCCGGCACAAGGCGGCGGTGCTGGATTTCCTGAAGCGACGAAGCTCTGCGTAAACCGCTGCAAAACCAGCATGTTATCCCACCACTCGGGGAGCAATAGCGGTGTCGCCTTCGATCCCCTATAATATAAGGCACGAATGGAGGCGCCCATGAGCGTGATGAACCAAGGTTCGGCGCAGGGACGGGTCGAGGCGCTCGATCCGATCTGGCAGCAGCTTCGCGGCGAGGCGGAGACCGTCGTCGCCAACGAGCCGGCGCTTGCCGGCTTCATCTACACCTACGTCCTCAATCACGGGCGGCTGGAGGATGCGGTCGCCCACCGCATCTCCGACAGGCTCGACAGTAACGCGCTCGACAGCAGCATCATCTACAGCGCCTTCGGCGAGATGGCGGCGGCGTCGCGCGACTACTCGGTGGCCCTCAGGGCCGATCTCGGCGCCGTCTACGACCGCGATCCCGCCTGCAGCCGCTTCATCGAGCCGGTGCTTTACTTCAAGGGCTTCCACGCCATCGAGACGCATCGCCTCGCCAACTGGCTCTACACGTCGGGCAAACAGGACCTCGCATTCTACCTGCAGAGCCGCGCCTCGGAGGTCTTCCAGGTCGACATCCATCCGGCCGTGCCGATGGGGAAGGGCATCTTCATCGACCATGCGACCGGCCTGGTGGTCGGCGGCACCGCGGTGATCGAGGACGACGTCTCCATCCTGCAGAACGTGACGCTCGGCGGCACCGGCAAGGAGAGCGGCGACCGGCATCCGAAGATCCGCCGCGGCGTGCTCATCGGCGCAGGCGCGGAGATCCTCGGCAATATCGAGATCGGCGAGTGCTCGCGCGTGGCCGCCGGCTCGGTGGTGCTAAAGCCCGTCCCGCCGCATGCGACCGTCGCCGGCGTCCCCGCCAAGGTGGTGGGGCAGGCGGGTTGCGCGGAGCCGGCGCGTGCCATGGATCAGATGCTGCGCGACAGCGATCCGGACGCCGGTTCCAGCATTTAGGCCGGGGATGGCACCGCGCCGTCGGTTGTGACGGCGCGGCATGCCGACTACAAGGCATCCGCAAGCGAACGCTGAAGCAGATCCGGAGACCCCGTGACAATCGAAGAGCTGAAGAAGATCGAGCGCTATCTGCAGCGCCTGTTCGACAACAACCGCATCAAGGTGAAGGCGCGGCCGCGCAAGGACAATTCCGCCGAAGTCTATATCGGCGAGGAGTTCGTCGGCGTCATCTACCGCGACGACGAGGACGAGGAGCTCTCCTACAATTTCTCCATGGCGATCCTCGACTTCGATCTCGCCTGACGCGCGCCTCCGGACGCCCGGCAAAAGCCAACGGCAATTGTGCCGAAACAAGACAGCCGGCGTTGAATTGCGCTGAGCGGGACGGGATCGGCCTCCGCGCGCATCTCCGACAGAGTTAACCATTCCTAAAGGTCGCGCCGCCCGTGCGACTGCGCGGCATTGCCGCGGCCTATTGCCGGCGGTAACCTGCCTGATCGTTAACAAATGGTTAATGGCGGCGGGGCGGTGTCGGAACTCGGAATCTTTGCGTATTGCGCGGCAATCGGCTTCGTCGTCGCGGCGACGCTGGCGAGCTTCTATCAGTGGGTCACCGCCGAGCGCGCCGAGCTTTTCGCAGTCAAGCCGACCGTGCCCGGCGTGGTCTTCGCCATCCTGCTTTCCATGTTCTGCGGGCCCTTCATCGTCGTGCGCCGCGTGGCCACGGGCCTGAAGGCACGCGAGCTCAACTTGCTCCCCGCGGCGGTCGGCGTGGTCATCGCCGGCATGTGGAGCGTGTGCGCCGGAATCTTCTACGTCAGCCTGATGGTCAGCGCCTGACGCTCCCCCGGAGGGGGAGGCGCCATCTTTTGCGTCCTTCGCAGGTACTGCGCCCTACTGGCGCGAGGCGGCTGTGCTGCGGGTGCTCCAGCGCGGATCGCCCACCGAGACCCACCGGTTGGGGTCTTCCACCGACTGCCGCTTCACGTAGCGATAGGCGGTCTCCTGCCAGCGGCGCACAACGTCCGTCTTGTTGTCGAGCACGAACTCGCCGCCGCTCGTTCGCGCCAGCAGCACGGCGTGCCCGTCGCCGACCTCGTCGAACACCACGGTGATGAGCAGGTCGCCCGTCGGCCAGCCGCGCTCGACCAGCCATTTGCGCTTCAGGAGAACGTAGTCCTCGCAGTCCCCGTAGGTCTCCGGCAGCGTCCACACCTCTTCCGTGTGGTAGAATTCCATGTCCGTGGCCGGCGTCACCAGGTGATTGACGAGGGTGTTGACCTCCTGAAGGTCGCGCCAATGCCGCTCGGAGAGGATCTCCGCCGTGGGCAGCCCCTTGGCGATGCATTCGACCGGGAAAGTTGCTGGCAGAAATCGATGTAGCCGATCGGCGGATTGGTCCAGCCGTTCACCTGCATCTTGAGGCTATCGGAAGTGGCCGCCCGCCGCCCCAGCCCCGAGCCGAATAGGCAAGAAATCCGGCCAACAGGGGCCGGAACGCATTCGGCAACAACATTATTATCGCCCCCCATTTTGGAGGGACATTAGCAGATTTCGATTGCCGGCGCGCTAAAAGATTAGATCAACGATTGATGAATTGGGGACGGCCTTAAGCTGCTGTGCTGGAACCTCAGAAATAATCCTTCTCGATCGCCTGCTCGATGGCGGAGTCGGACATCACGCGCATGAACTCGATGCCGATGCCGTCGTCGAAGTGTCGCACGATGCGCGCGCCGAGCCGGCCGAGCCGCACAGGCGAGCCGATCGGCGGCCTGAGGTTGGTGGAGATCGCGGCGCCGGACAGCGACATGTCGATGACGCGCACGGTGTGCGACGTGCCGTCGGCCAGCACGATGGTGGTCTCGCTGCGCTTCGGCGTGCGCCTGAGATGGCGGCGGTCCTCGTCGAGGCTCAGCACGTGGCGGTTGGCAAGCCAGGTCAGCGTGTCGGCGAGCTTGTCGCGCTTGCGCTGCGAGGCGGAGATCGACATGACGAAGCCCTGCTCGGTCTTCTCCAGGATCACGCCCTCGACCCGGCCGATATTGTCGAGATAGGCGATCACCCGCTCGCCCACCTCGCCGCTGAAGGGGCTGACGATTGCGGCATCGCCCGGCGAGATTTCCGAGACCTGACAGGGGCATTCGCGCTGATCGGGCAACATGCAACGACCGAGAAGACTGAGCTGCACACGTTGGTAGCGGCGCCGGTCTATCTCGGGAGCTGGTCTTGCTTCTTGTGTTTGCAGCGCCTGCATGGCGACTCCGATTGACCCAACCTAGACGCGCGGTCGCGGTCTATCTCGGAAGCTATTCGGCCGTGGTTAAATATCGGTAAGCGTGGGTGTCTTCGCCCGGGCGGCGCTATTTTCCGCCGGTTACCACCGTCAGATGGCCGTAGCGGCGCCGGGCTCGCATAGCGGCGTGGGGAAGGGTATCGAGGACGGAATCCGCCCGCGCGCGGCGCGATTCGGCCGCCGGCAGGAAGCGGGTCGAGCGCAGCGTCTGCGCCACGATGCGTCCGCTTGATGCGGTTTTGCTCGTCGTGGCCGCCGATCCGCACCATCGATCCGAGCACGCCTGCGCCGTCATGCTCGCCGACCAGCGGCAGGAGAAGCATCTCATGGGCGATGAAGCCGCCGCCCATGGTCTCGCTCAGGACGCCGGCGACCATGCCGGTCGAGCCGCAACGTCATGGCGCGCAGGTCGCGCGCCAGCGTTTCGCGGTCGTCGGGGCCCCACAAGGCGAGGAAGCTTTCGTCGGTGAGGTCGCGGCCGTAGCGCAGCGCGATCGGCGGCGCCGCAGAACCGGAAACGGGCGTTCTGCTGCGGGTCGAGATCGACGAGGAAGAGATCGGGTAGCAACGGGGCCAGCGCCTGGGCGCTCACGCCGCCGGCGCGCACGGCGTGGTCTCGGTGACAGCTCAGCCAGTATTCGTAAAGGGCTGCGCTGGTCTGATGCTTCATGACGCCCCCGTCATTGTCGTCGGCCCGCTCTGGCGGTGGTTTTGCCTCATTCGTTAACAGGGGTGCCACGCGAGCCGCCGGGAGGCGGGCGGAAACCATTTGTTAAGGTTAACGAAATGTAACCGTTGCTCTTGGGCCCCCGGCCGGGGCTAGTGCGGACACCAGTCCAAACTGCTGAACTCTCGGGGCACAAATGAGAGGGCAGGGGGTGTCAAGAGCCGCCGGGCGCGCACCCGGCGGCTTTCGCGATTCTTGACGCACTTGCTTTGCGCAAGCGGCAGCGGGCATGACCGGCGCATGAATCGTGCCCGCGCCATCAACCTCCCCGCCCGCCGTCCTGTGGCTCGGCGTCAGCTTCATCGCCGTCCACGTCCTCAGGCAGTTCCTCAGCCAGAGCCAGGATGAATGGGTGCTGCTCGCCTTTGCCTTCATTCCGGATCGCTACGGCGCGATCGGCGATGTGCTGCCGGGCGGCGTGGCTGCGGAGCTTCTGGTCCCCCGTCACCTATGCGTTCCTGCACGCCGACTGGGTGCATCTGCTTGTGAACATGGTGTGGATGGCGAGCTTCGGCGCGGCGCTCGCGCGGCGCTTCGGCAGTGCCCGGTTTCTGGCCCTGTCCCTGATATCGGCCGTGGCCGGCGCCGGCGCCCATTATCTCACGCATGCCGGCGGCCAGGGCATCGTCATCGGCGCGTCGGGTGCCATTTCCGGCATGATGGCGGGGACCGCCCGCTTCGCCTTCTCGCCGGGCGGCCCGCTTGCCGGCGGTGGGGCGGAGGCGGCATACCGGGTACCGGCCGAGCCGATCTTTGTTGCGCTGCGAAATCCGCGGGCGCTCGCCTTCATCCTGATCTGGTTTGGCGTTAATCTGGTCTTCGGTCTCTCTGGAGGGCTCGGCGTGAGCATGTCGGGCAACATCGCCTGGGAGGCGCATATCGGCGGATTTTTGGCGGGACTCCTGTGCTTCTCGCTGCTTGATCCGGTTCGAGGCGGCCAGCCCGCCGCTTAACGGCCAAGGTTGTCCGCCTCGACTAGGACTTGGTTAAACCTTAGGTTTGAGAAATAGCCATCGGCCAGAAACGGCATTCTACCAAGGGAGGTGTCGATGACCGTCGGGCGGATCATCAGTGAAAAAGGGCGCGACGTGGTGACCGTGGCCCCCAAGGCCTCGCTTGCAGCCATCGCAGCGACGCTTGCCGAAAAGAAGATCGGCGCTGTGGTGGTTGTGGAAGGAGGGGCGATCGAGGGCATTGTCTCGGAGCGTGACATCGTGCGGGCGGTCGCCAGGCATGGCGGCGACGGGCTGACCCGGGCGGCAAGCGAATGGATGACGGCGGATGTGGTCACCTGCACGATGGAGGACACCATCAACGAGGTGATGCAGAAGATGACCACCGGCCGCTTCCGTCATCTGCCCGTCGTGGAGGACGGAAAGCTCGCCGGCATCATTTCGATCGGTGATGTGGTGAAGCGGCGGATAGAGGACGTGGAACGCGAGGTCGCGCAGATCCGCGAGTACATCTCCACTGCCTGAGCGCGGTGGAGTCCTCGAGCATGATCCCGAAAAGTGGGAGCCGGTTTTCGGATAAGATCACGCTCCAACAAAGAGATAGAGCCTCCATTCTGATTCGATCAGAATGGAGAAGGCTCTAACGGGACTTCGGCTCGACGGAGGCGAAGTCTCGCGCCACCGGGCCGGGCCCCAGCGGCACGCTCCTGTAGAAGCAGGTCGGGCGGCCGGTGTGGCAGGTGCCGGCGCGCTGGCTGACGTCGGCGCGCAGCAGGATGACATCCTGGTCGCAATCGGTGCGAACCTCCACGACACGCTGCAGCGCGCCGGAGGTTTCGCCCTTCTTCCAAAGGCTTTGGCGGGAACGGCTCCAGTAATGCGCGAGGCCGGTCTCGAGCGTCAGGCGCAGCGCCTCCTCGTTCATCCACGCCATCATCAGGACGTCGCCGCTGGCGGCGTCGACGGTGATGCATGGAATGACGCCGTTGGCGTCGAAACGGGGCGAGAACCGGCCGGTTTCTTCAATAGTCTCTTCGGCCCCGGCCGGGCCGCCATCGGAAGGGGATGGCATTTTTCGGACGCGTTCCGGCCGCTACTTGGAACTCGGCCGAATGAGGTTGAGGAACTTCTCGCGCTCCGCCGCGTCGTCCTTGAACACGCCGGTGAAGCGCGAGGTCATGGTCGAGGCGCCGGCCTTCTGCACGCCGCGCATCGACATGCAAAGATGCTCCGCCTCCAGCATAACCGCGACGCCGCGCGAGCCGAGATAACGCTCCAGGGCATCGGAGATCTGCGCGGTCAGCGTCTCCTGCGTCTGCAGGCGGCGGGCGTAGATATCCACCAGGCGCGCGAGCTTGGAGAGGCCCACCACACCGTCGACCGGGTAGTAGGCGATATGGGCGCGGCCCATGAACGGCACCATGTGGTGCTCGCAATGCGAATAGAACGGGAATGTCGCGGACCAGGCACCATGTCCTGGAAGCCGCCGATGTCCCTGAACGTCGTGCTGAGCACGTCGGAGGGCTCGCGGCCGTAGCCCGAATAGAGCTCCTCGAAGGCTCTGATGACACGCGTGCGGCGTGTTGACCAGACCCTCCCGGTCTGGATCGTCGCCGGTCCAGGCGATCAGCGTGCGGACGGCGGCCTCCGCCTCCTCCCGCGTCGGGCGCTCCGCCTTGGCGACACCGGTCTTTGGCTTAAGTGGCTGTATCTCTGCGCTCATCGCTTGCTCCCGCCCCGCTTGGATTTTCGATAGCGCAGGCGACCCTGGGCTTCCTATATAGGGGCTGTAAGGATTTGACCAACCGAGCGGGCGCTGGAAATTCCGACACATGCTCGACGATATCTATAACACCAAGATCCTGGAACTGGCCGGAAATATCCCCCGGATCGGCCGGCTTGCCCGACCCGGACGCGAGCGCGCGCGCGCATTCGCGCCTCTGCGGCTCCACCGTGACTGTGGACCTGAAAATGGCGGATGGCCGCGTCTCCGATTTCGCCCATGACGTGAAGGCCTGCGCGCTCGGCCAGGCGTCCTCGTCGATCATGGCGCGCCACGTCGTCGGCTCCACGCCCGACGAGCTGCGGCGAGCTGCGCGAGACCATGCGCAAGATGCTGAAGGAAAACGGCCCGCCGCCGGACGGGCGCTGGTCCGACCTCAAATATCTGGAGCCGGTGCGCGACTACAAGGCGCGCCACGCCTCCACGATGCTGACATTCGACGCGGTCGTGGATGCCGTGAACCAGATCGAGGCGAAAAACGGCGCGGCAGCCGAGACGGCGGCTCAACACGCCTGATCGCCCGGAAATGGCTTCTCCAGCGACATCGGCAAGGTCCGGCAGGTCGCTGCCTGCCGCCGCTCTGCGCTGGGTGGTCGGCCTGCCGGCGCTCATCGCGCGCGGGCTGATCCTCGTCTATCGCTACAGCCTGTCGAGCCTCGTCGGACGCACCTGCCGCCATCTGCCGACCTGCTCGGAATACACCGACATCGCGATTGCCCGCTTCGGGCTGTGGCGCGGCGGCTGGATGGGGCTCGCCCGCTTCTGGCGCTGCCGCCCCGGCGGCAGCCACGGCTTCGACCCGGTGCCGGAAACCTTGCCCGCCGATGCACGCTGGTATAGGCCGTGGCGCTGCGGCTTCTGGGGCTCAGGTCTTCGGAATTGAGTCGCTGAGCCGGCGTTCTCAACACTTGCAAAGGAAAGGCGGCGCTGCCGCTCGGCGGCGCAGTATCGAGCCATGGTGACGATCTCTCTCCCCGACGGTGCCAAACGCGACTTCCCCCAAGGCGCGACGGGCACGACCGTGGCCGAGGGGATCTCCAAGTCGCTCGCCAAGAAGGCCGTGGCCATGAAGGTGAACGGCGTGCTCACCGATCTCGCCGATCCGGTGCCGGACGGCGCCATCGTCGAGATCGTCACGCGCGACGACCCGGCGGCGCTGGAGCTGATCCGGCACGACTGCCGCCCATGTGCTCGCCGAGGCGGTGCAGGAGCTCTTCCCGGGCACGCAGGTCACCATCGGCCCGGTGATCGAGAACGGCTTCTATTACGATTTCTTCCGCAACGAGCCGTTCTCTACCGAGGACTTCGCCGCCATCGAGGCGAAGATGCGCGAGATCGTTGCCAAGAACCGGCCCTTCACCAAGGAGGTGTGGGACCGCGACAAGGCGCGCGCCGTTTTTCGCGACAAAGGCGAGATGTTCAAGGTCGAGCTGGTCGACGCCATCCCCGAGAACGAGGACGTCAAGATCTATCGCCAGGGCGACTGGTTCGACCTCTGCCGCGGCCCGCACATGCCGTCCACCGGCTTCGTCGGCGACGGCTTCAAGCTGACCAAGCTTGCCGGCGCCTATTGGCGCGGCGATTCCAGCCGCCAGCAGCTGCAGCGCATCTACGGCACCGCCTGGCCAAACAAGAAGGAGCTCGACGCCTATCTCACCATGCTGGAGGAGGCGGAGAAGCGCGACCATCGCCGCATCGGCCGCGAGATGGACCTGTTCCACTTCCAGGACGAGGCGCAGGGCTCGGTGTTCTGGCACCCCAAGGGCTACATGATCTGGCGCGTGCTGGAGGCCTATATGCGCCGCCGGCTCGACGCCGACGGCTATGTCGAGGTGAAGACCCCGCAGCTGCTCGACGCCAAGCTCTGGGAGCAGTCCGGCCACTGGTCGAAGTTCCGCGAGAACATGTTCGTCGTGCCCGACCACATCCCCGACCACCGAGGAGGGCGCGCCCGTCATCCTCGGCGAGGTGGAGCGCTGGATGGCGCTCAAGCCGATGAACTGCCCGGCGCACGTGCAGATCTTCAAGCAGGGCATCAAGTCCTACCGCGACCTGCCGATCCGCATGGCGGAGTTCGGCTGCTGCCACCGCAACGAGCCGCATGGCGCGCTGCACGGGCTGCATGCGCGTGCGCCAGATGACGCAGGACGACGCGCACATCTTCTGCACCGACGATCAGGTGACGGACGAGACCCAGCGCTTCCTGGCGCTCTTCGCCCAGGTCTACGGCGACATGGGCCTGACCGACATCCGCTACAAGCTGGCCACGCGACCCGACGTTCGGGCCGGCGACGACGCGATGTGGGACCGGGCGGAGAAATCGCTCGCCGATGCGCTCGTCGCCTCGGGCATCGACTTCGAATACGCCCCGGGCGAGGGCGCCTTCTACGGACCGAAGCTGGAGTTCCACCTGACCGATGCGATCGGCCGGACCTGGCAGTGCGGCACCTATCAGCTCGACTACGTGCTGCCGGAGCGGCTCGACGCCACCTATGTCGGCGGAGGACGGCGAGCGCCATCGCCCGGTCATGCTGCACCGCGCCGTGCTCGGCACGTTCGAGCGCTTCATCGGCATCCTGCTCGAGCACTATGCCGGGCGGCTGCCGCTCTGGCTGGCGCCGGTGCAGGTGGTGGTCGCGACCATCACCTCGGACGCCGACGCCTATGCGGAGTCGGTCGTTCGAAAGGCTCGGGCAGGCCGGGCTTCGCGCCTTCGCCGATACGCGCAACGAGAAGATCAACTACAAGGTCCGCGAGCACTCGGTGGCGAAAGTGCCGGTGATCTTCGTGGTGGGGCGCCGCGAGGCGGAGGAGGCGACCGTTTCGATCCGCCGGCTCGGCGTGAAAGACCAGGAGGTCGCGTCGCTCGAAGAGGCGCTGGCATCAATCGCGCGCGAGGCGACGCCGCCCGATCTGCGCCCCAGCACGTGATCCGCGCACCGATCCCGGCGCCCGCCGCTATTCCATGATCGGAACGGCGTTGGGTCCCGGATGGGCGGCCGCACCCGCATCCGGCCGCACGAGATCGGAGAGGCGCACCTCGATGTCGCGGTCGATGCCGGCCTCGACGGTGAAGTCGCGCGAATAGATATCGTCCTGGTGCTTGGCGATCGCGGTATAGCTGCCCGCGGCGAGGATGATGGAGGGGAAGGCGCCGATCGCCTCGTGCACGGTGATGCCGTCCTGCGTGGTGACGGTCCAGCTGGTGTTGGCGAGCGCTTCTCCGCCTTCCGCTGAGACGAGCTTCAGCGTGACCTCGGCGCCGGTGTGGCGCATCACCGCTTCGGTCAGCTTGCCAGCCTCCACCTCGATGTCGGCGCGCACCACCGCGTTGACGCTCCCGTAATGGCTGACGACATGGTAGGTGCCGGCGCTCAGGCGGATGATGCGGCCCGCCGAAGCGTGTGGCACCACGGTGATGAGATCGCCGCTGTCGTTTTCCTGCAAGACCTCGAAGGAGACGCGGTCGGGCGGCAGCGGCCGGTCGTCTCCCACCACCGCATCGAGTTCAAGGCCGCCCGCGTTGAGCACCAGCGATTCCGACTGGTCGGCATTGGCGATGGTGACGCGCTTGGTGGCGCCGGCCCGGCCGAAGGCCGCGTGCACGAAATAGTCGCCGGAGGGGAGCTGCAGCACCGTGGTGCCGCCTGGCTTGGCCTCCAGCACCAGCGGCAGCGCGCCGCTTTCGTCCGGCTGGGCGGCGAAGACGCGCCATATGAGGCCGTCTGCGATCGGTGCGCCGCCGACGACCAGCCGCGCCTCCAGCTCCAGCCGGTAGCGCCGCCCGGGAGGAAGAGCCGCCTCGGGCGGCGTGGGCTCCGGCGTCGGCTTGGTCAGCGTCGAAGGCGTGTCGAGCGTCCGTCCCGGCGGCTGCAGCTGATATTGCAGATCGGGGGACGTCAGCCCCGGCGCGATGATGATGCCGGAATCGGGCGTCGGCGTCTGCGCCATGGCCGGCCCCCCCGCGATGAGGAGGAGAAGGCCGAGAAGCAGGCGCGTGACGAGTGACATGAAAGCCGGTCTGACGCAGGTAAGGCGAAGTGGCAATTGCTAAAAGCCGTGCTAAGCCCGCCGGCATGGCAAATTCAAGACCGAGGACAGGCATGGACGACCGGCTCGCCGGATATCTGACCAGCCGCCGCACCATTCCCGCCGCCCAGCTCGCCGGGCCCGGGCCGGACGCCGACACCCTGAAAGCCATGCTGACCGTCGCCGCGCGGGTGCCGGATCACGGCAAGCTGGCGCCCTGGCGCTTCATCCTCTTCCCGGCCGAGGCCCGCGCGGAGGCGGTCGCCGGACTGGTCAGGATCGCCGAAACGCACTCGGACGAGAGCGAGCGACAGCGGCGGATCGCCAAGGCCAAGGGCTTCGCCGATGCGCCGCTGGTGGTAGCGGTTGTCTCCAGGGCCGACCCCGAACACCCGAAGATCCCGCTCTGGGAGCAGGAGCTTTCGGCCGGCGCGGTGTGCCTCAACCTGCTGCACGCGGCGGCGGCGCACGGCTTCTCGGCGCAATGGCTCACCGGCTGGTACGCCTACGACCCCGAGGCGATGCGCCTTCTGGGGCTGAAGGAGGGCGAGCGGGTGGCCGGCTTCCTCCACATCGGCACGCCGCAGATGCCGCCGACGGAGCGCGACCGGCCCGACCTCGACCGGCTCGTCACCACGTGGCGGGCGGGAGGCTGACCGCCATGTTCTTCGAGCCGAAGCGCGGCGACCATGGCCTGCCGCACGACCCCTTCAAGGCCATCGTGGCGCCCAGGCCGATCGGCTGGATATCCTCGCTCGACGCGCAGGGCCGCGTGAACCTGGCGCCCTACAGCTACTTCAACGCGGTGGCATCGCGCCCGCCCATCGTCATGTTCTCCTCGGAGGGCTGGAAGCACAGCGTGGCGAATGTGCAGGCGACCGGCGAGTTCGTGTGCAGCCTGGCGACGTGGGAGATGCGCGAGGCGATGAACCGGACCTCCGCGCCCCTCCCTGAGGGAGAGAGCGAGTTCGAGGCGGCGGGTCTTGAGACCGCGCCGTCGCGGCTGGTTAAGCCGCCGCGCGTCGCCGCCGCGCCCGCCGCGCTCGAATGCAAGCTCGTGAAGAGCGAGGAGTTGTCCGGCCTCGACGGCCCGATCGGGCGATGGGTGACGTTCGGCGAGGTGGTCGGCATCCACGTCAACGACGACTTCATCACGGATGGTTGCTTCGACATGGCGAAGGCCCGCACCATCGCCCGCTGCGGCTACCGCGACTACGCGGTCGTGGATGCGGTGTTCCAGATGGTGCGGCCCGGGTAGGGCTGTTCAGGCCCGTTCGATCAGCCGCCGATCGTCGCCAGTGCTTGCGCCAGATCGGCGACAAGGTCGTCGGGATGCTCGATGCCGACCGAAAGGCGAATGGTCGAATCCGTGACCCCGATGCGGTCGCGGACCTCCTTGGGCACGCCGGAATGTGTCGTCGAGGCGGGATGGCAGCTGAGCGATTCCGTCCCGCCAAGCGACACGGCCAGCTTGATGATCTTGAACGCGTTGAGCACGCGAAACGCCTCCGCCTCGCCGCCCGCGATGTGGAACGCCAGCGTCGATCCGGGTGCGTCGCACTGTGCCTCGTAGACCCTCCGCTCCGGCGAGCCTTCTGCCAGAAGGTTCAGATGGTCGACACGCGTCACCGCCGGGTGCGACGTCAGGAAATCCGCGACGACCTGTCCGTTGCGGACGCCTGCATTCATGCGAAGGGTCAACGTCTCCAGCGAGCGCGCAATCATCCAGCAGGGAAAGGCGTCGAGCTGCGTGCCGAAGGCAGAGCGCAGCGCGCGCACCGGCTTCATGATCGCCTTCGATCCCAGCGCGGCGCCGGCGATGAGATCGGAATGGCCACCCACATACTTGGTCAGCGAGTAGAGCGAGACATCGGCGCCATGGATGAGCGGCTTCTGGAAGAGCGGCCCAAGCAGCGTGTTGTCGCACACCAGGACAGGCAGATAGCGCTGCGTCGCGCCGATCTCATCGGCGAGCCGGCGCATCAGCGCGATGTCGACAAGTGTGTTGAGCGGGTTGGACGGCGTCTCGATCATCATGACCGACACGCGTCCCAGCGCCCTTGCTTCGTCGACCGCTCTGCGCACGCTCGCTTCATTGACGCCGTCGGTGAATCCGACAGCCTTGATATCCATGGCTGCCAGCGTCTTCGTTATGAGGGTCTCGGTCCCCCCATAAAGCGGCTGAGAATGCAGGATGACGTCGCCGGGCCGCACGTAGGCGAGGATGGTCGTGGCAATGGCCGACATGCCGGACGAAAACAGCAATGCCGACTCGGCCGCTTCGAACACCTTCAAGCGGTCTTCGACGATCTCAGAGTTGGGATGGTTGAAGCGGCTGTAGACCAGCCCCTCCGTCTCGCCGGCCGGGGGCTCGCGCCGCCCTGCGACGTAGTCGAAGAACGCCTTGCCGTCTTCGGCGCTTTTGAACACGAAGGTGGAGGTGAGGAACACGGGCGGCTTCACCGCGCCCTCGGAGAGCTGCGGATCATAGCCGTAGCCCAGCATCAGCGTCTCCGGCTGCAGTCGGTGGTTACCGATCATGTCTCGGTGGTAGCGATCCTGGGGCACGGCGGGCCTCCGTCTAGGGATGATCGCCTCTTGTCGATCCGCGAACGGTGCAATGCAAGCGGTTGGTCGGACGGCCGATTTCCGCGACAATTTCATGTCGGCGAGTTGTCAGTAAGCCGGCCAGCATCGACCTCCCGCTCCTGGATGTCTCCGAGAGCGTCGCCGCACGTGCGCCGCCGCTCTACCGGTAGAAAATCGTCGGCAGCCAGAGCGACAGCTCGGGGATGAATGTCAGAAGCATCAGCACGAACACGAGCGGGATGAGGAACGGCGCGGTGGCCGTCACGCAACGCTCGAAAGGAACGTTGGCGACCTTTGAAAGCACATAGAGCACCATGCCGACCGGCGGTGTCAGGAGCCCGATCATCAGGTTGAGGATGAGGATGATGCCGAAATGCACCGGGTCGATTCCGACCTTCATGGCGATCGGCAGCAGCACCGGCACCAGGATGGTGATCGCCGCGATGGTCTCCATGAAGCAGCCGATGATGAGCACCATCACGGTGATCAAGAGGATCACTGCGACCCGGTTGTCGGTGAGGCTGAAAAGTAGGTCGGCGAAATGCAGCGCCACCTGGTTGGCAGTGAGGATCCAGGCGAAGATGGTCGAGGCCGCGACGATCATCATGATGGCTGCGGTCGTCTCCAGCGTATCCATGGAGACGCGCAGCAGCTTCCGCCAGTTGAGCGTGCGGTAGACCGCGAGCCCCAGGAAGAGCGAATAGACCACCGCGGCGATGGCTGCTTCCGTTGGCGTGAACATGCCCGACACGATGCCGCCCACGATGATGACCGGCGTGAAGAGGGGGAGGGCGGCGTCGAGGAACGTGCGGAAGAATCGCCCGACCTCGAAGCGTGCGTCGCGGGGATAGTTCCGCCGCTTCGCGTACCACGCGACCATCAGCATCAGCATGACGGCCATGAGGAGACCCGGCACCAGGCCGGCGGCGAAAAGCTGGCCGATCGAGGCGTTGGCGATGACGCCGTAGATGACGAGCGGCAGTGAGGGCGGGATGATCGGCCCGATCGTGGACGACGCCGCGGTGATGCCGACGGAGAAGTCGGTGTCGTAGCCGGCGTCGCGCATCGCCTTGATCTCGATATTGCCGAGCCCGCCAGCGTCGGCCACGGCGGCGCCCGACATGCCGGCGAAGATGACACTCGCGCCGACATTCACGTGGCCCAGCCCGCCATGCATCCAGCCGACGGTGGCGCGGGCGAAGCTGAAGATGCGGGTGGTGATGCCGGCGGTGTTCATCAGGTGGCCGGCGAGGATGAAGAACGGCACGGCGATCAGCGGGAAGGAGTTGATGCCGTTCACCATGTTGGCGAGCACGATCATCGGCGGCATGCCGTTGGTCGCCACGAAGGCGAGCGATGCGAGCGCCAGCGCCACGGCGACCGGCACGCCGATGATCATCAGCGCGAAGAGGAGCGCAATCATCAGGAGGATCGACATGGAGCGCCGCCGGCCTCTCAGTCTGTCGTCAGGTGGCGGTCGAGATCAGCGGCTATCTCCGCCGGGGTCTGCCTGATCTTCCGCAACAGCCAGAGCCCGGAATAGATGGTCATGACGGCAAGCGCGGCAACGCAGACGCTGTAGATCCACGCCTTGGGGACCGGCAGCGAAATCATCTTCTGGCGCGTCTTCTGGGTCAGCGCGATGCCGATCCAGGTCAGCGTGCCGTAGAAGCCGAAGGTGACGAGCTCGGCGATGACGGCAAGCACCTTGCCGTAGGCCGGCGGCACGGCGCGCTGCACGAATTCCAGCGTGATGTGCGAGCCGCGCCTGACTGCGCTGACTGAGCCGAGAAAGGTGACCAGGATGAGGACATAGCGTGCCACTTCCTCGGTCCAGGCAAGCGAGTCGTTCAGCACGTAGCGCGTGAAGAACTGCAGGAAGACGACGATCGCCAGGACCCAGAAAACGAGAATCCCTGGCGCGTCGATCCAGCTTATGTCGGCGACCGATACCGGCCGGTCTTCAAGCTGAATGGCGGCGGCGGGCGCGTCGTGGCCGTGCCCGCCGTCATTCTCGTTTGCTTGCGTCATTCTCCGCGACCCGTCCCGGCCGGCCTCTGAGCCAGGCTTAGTTCGGCGCCAGCGCCTGCATCCGGTCGTACATCTCCTTGGTGTAGGGGACCTTCGATTCGTCGGTCACCACCGGCATGACCGCCGCCTGGAAGGCCGCCTTGTCCACCTCGTTCACCTGGATGCCCTGGTCGCGGAACCACTGGATGAGGTCGGTCTCCGACTGGTGGATCTCATCGGCGCATTGTGCCGCGGCTTGCTTCATGACCTCCTGAACGATGGCCGCGTCGTCGCCGATACGCGCCATGGCGCTGTTGGAGACGATGATGATCAGCGAGTTGCCGATATGGCCGGTGAGGTTGATGTTGGACTGCACCTCATAGAACTTCTTGAACTTGATGGTCGGCAGCGGGTTCTCCTCCGCGTCCACCACGCCCTGCTGCAGCGCCAGGTAGACCTCGGCAAAGGCGATCGGGGTCGGGTTGGCGCCCACCGCGTTGGGGAACATCACCATGACGGGCGAGTCCGGCACGCGGATCTTCAGCCCCTTCATGTCGGCCGGCTCGGTGATGGGAAAGTTCGAGGTCACATGGCGGTAGCCATACCATGTGATGGCCATGACCGTATGCCCGGTGGCCTCCTTGTAGCCCTCCGACAGCTCCTGAAAGAGATCGCTATCCCGATAAGCCTTCCAGTGGTCGTAGTTCTTCAGCATGAACGGATAGTCGGAGATGGCGATCGGGCCATAGTCGCGTTCGGCGAAGTTCGGGCCGGTATAGATGATGTCGACGGAGCCGATGGTCAGGCCTTCGTTGATGTCGGATTCGTTGCCGAGCTGCGAGGCGGGAAAGACCTGTATGTCGACACGCCCGTCCGTCTTCTGGCGGACCTGGTCCGCCGCCCACAGGGCCCATTTGTGATAGGACGAGTCGGGTTCGTAGACGTGCGCCCATTTCAGCGTTTCGGCCGCCCGCGCGCCGGAGAGCCCGGCCACAAGCGCTAACGCGGCGACTGCCGCCAATCGTGCGAGTTTCATGCTGTCCCTCCCAGGTTTCGCGCCGTGTTTGCCGACGCTGACGCCGGCAACTCGGGCTGCCGGATCGCTTTTGACTTAACTTGTATATCTAGTATATCAGAAGGGATCAACAGGGGACGGCTGTCTTTCGATTGGCCGATGGGTGAAGCTCTGTCCGCAGATCGAATCGTCCGCGCGTCGTCCGTGCGCGATTGCCGATGAAGCCCGGCGTGTCGAGAGCAAAAGCGATGGATGACCGCCCTTCGAGACAGGCCGACGATCAGCCGGCGCGGGCGGGCCGAAGGCGTGCACCGAACGTCCGCCGGCCGGGCACGCCGTTTACCACCGGCAAGAGCGGCGCCACGCATTCGGAGATCATCCGCCAGGAGCTCCGCCACGACATCGTGTCGATGAAGCTCGTTCCGGGAACCCCGATCCTGGAGAAGGAGATCGCCGAGGCGCACGGCGTCAGCCGCACACCGGTGCGCGAGGCGGTGCTCCGGCTCGCCGAGGAGCGCCTCATCGAGGTGGTGCAGAAATCCGGCACATACGTCGCCCGCATCCCGCTCTCGGCATTGCCCGAGGGCCTCATCGTGCGCCGCGCGCTGGAAGGCGTAACGGTGCGGGCGGCCACGCGCTTTGCCAGCCCCAGCCAGATCACCGGCCTCAAGGCCATCATCCAGCGGCAGGAAGAGACCGCCGCTTCAGGCGACCACGAAGCTTTCCACCATGCCGACGAGGCGTTCCACGCGGCGATCGCCGTGGCCGGCCGCTACAAGGGTATCTGGGATCTGGTGCAGCAGGTGAAGGTTCAGGTCGACCGCTACCGCCGCCTGACCCTGCCGCAGGAGGGGCGCTTCGCGCGCGTCATCACCGAGCACGGAGCCATCCTCTCTGCCATCGAGGCGGGCGACGCGCAGCGCGCGGTGGCGCGCATGGAGGATCATCTCAACAAGCTGAGGTCGGAGATCGCCGCGTTCCGCGATATGCGGCCGGACTATTTCATCCACGACATCGATCTCGACGAAGAGATGCTGCGGTGACGGCGATCAGCGTGCGCCAGGCCGTGAGCCCGGCCGAGGCGAGGCACTTCGACACGAGCGCGCTGCGCGAGCATTTCCTCCTGGAGGATCTTTTTGCCGCCGGCGGCGTCCGCATGACCTACAGCCATTTCGACCGCGTGGTGGCGGGCGGCGCGGTACCGACGACGGAGCCCCTGTTGCTTCTTCCCTCGAAGCCGATCGGCGCCGATCCGTTCCTTGCCCGCCGCGAGATCGGCATCGTCAATATCGGCGGCGCCGGCGCCGTCACGGCGGATGGCGTCACCTACGATCTTGCGGCACGCGACTGTCTCTACGCCGGGAAGGGGACGCAAACGCTCGCCTTCGCCAGCGACGACGCGGCCAACCCGGCGCGCTTCTACTTCGTCAGCTATCCGGCGCATGCGCGCTACGACAATGTGAAGATCGCCGAGGCCGACGCCAACCGCCTGGAGCTCGGCTCCCCCTCGCAGGCGAACGTCCGCACGCTCCGGCAATACATCCATCCGGACATCTGCCGCTCGTGCCAGCTGGTCATGGGCGTCACCACGCTCACCGACGGCAGCATCTGGAACACCATGCCCTGCCACACGCACGACCGGCGCTCGGAGGTCTATCTCTACTTCGACATGGCGCCCGAGACGCGCGCCTTCCACTTCATGGGCGAGCCGCAGGAGACCCGCCACCTCGTCATCGCCAACGAGCAGGCGGTGATCTCGCCCGGCTGGTCGATCCATTGCGGCGCTGCGACCCAGCGCTATTCCTTCATCTGGGCCATGGGCGGCGACAACCAGGATTTTGCCGACATGGACATGGTGGAGATGGAGGCGCTGAGGTGAGGCGTCGGGCGGTTGTTGCTGCTGGTGAAGCCGCGTGCGGCCGACTATGCAGTTGAAAGCGAGGAGCTTTCCGGGCGCCGAGGCCGCCTAATCGCGATTGTCGAGGTAGCCCAATTCTTCACCGCTCGGCCAGTTCCTCCGATGTCAAGGAAGATGCCCCCGGTTGTTCCAGGCGACATACGATAGGTGGAGCGAATACTGCTCGGAAATGCCCGTCGCAGTTAAAATGCAGGGCACGGAAGAAGTAACGACAGAATAAACCATGAAGTTGCAACAATCTCCAGTATTGGCGACTCAATCTGTTGTTGTCGCCGGCTTCCACCGCCTCGCCCTCGCCAACAGCCTTTCCGCCGCCTTCAGGTGCGGGCGGTCGAGCATCTGGCCGTCGAGCGAGGTGACGCCGGCGTCGCCGAACAGAGAGAACGCCTCAACGATCTTCTCCGCGCGGGCGATCGCCTCTTCGCCTGGGGTGAAGGCTTCGTTGATGGTCGTCGCCTGGTCGGGGTGGATGGCGAGCTTGCCGGAAAAGCCGTCGCGCGCGGCCGCCTCGCATTGGCGCTTCAGCCCGTCGAGGTCGCGGAAGTCGGTGTAGACGGTGTCGAGCGCGGCGACGTCGGCGGCCGCCGCGCCCATGAGGCAGAGGTTGCGGGCCAGCGTCGCCGGCCCGGTCCAGTCGCCGTCCGCGCTGCGGCCCGATTCCGCGCCGAGCTCTGCGGAAAGGTCCTCCGCGCCCCAGGCGAGGCCGGCGAGCCGCGGGCTGGCGCCTCCGTAGGTGCCGAGTGAAAAAATCGCCTGCGGGGTCTCCGTGGCGATCGCCAGGATCTCGGTCGTGCCGTCGTCGATGCCGTGCAGCGCCTCGCGCACGGCGATCTTGCGCGTCGAGCGCGGCGATGTCGCCGCCGCCGCCGGCCTTCGGCAGCACGATACCGTCCGGCGCGCCGGTCATCATCACGTCGAGGTCGCCGTCGGCAAGCGGCGTTCCAAGCGCGTTGATGCGCACGTAGAGGCGGGGCGGGTCGGGCATCTCCTCGTGGCTCTGCAGGAAGGCGAGCACCGAGCGGCGCGCCGCCTCCTTGCTGAGCGGCCCGACCGAATCCTCCAGGTCGAGGATCAGCGCGTCGGCGGCGCTGCGATAGGCCTTGGCGAGCTTGTCGGGCTGGTCGCCGGGAACGAAGAGGAACGAGCGCACTTACACCGGCCTCTTCTTTATGAACGCGTGGCGCCGGCAGATGGCGACGAGCGTGCCGTCCTGTTTGAAACATTTGTGCTCGAGCTCGACGATGCCGGCGTTCGGCCGCGATTTCGATTCGCGCTTGCCCACCACCTCCGTCGTCACATGCACCGTGTCGCCCTGGAACAGCGGATTGGGAAAGCGCACGTCGCTCATGCCGAGATTGGCGATGGTGGTGCCCACCGTGATGTCGGCGACCGAGATGCCGATCATCAGCCCCAGCGTGAAGAGCGAGTTCATCAGCGGCTGGCCCCATTCGGTCTCCGTCTCGCAATAGTGCCGGTCGATATGGAGCGGCTGCGGGTTCAGCGTCATGTTGGAGAAGAGCATGTTGTCCATCTCCGTCACGGTGCGCCTCAGCGGGTGCTCGAACACCCGACCCTCCTCCAGCTCCTCGAAATAGAGACCACCCATCGTCTCAAACTCCTGTCACACGTGGAAATTGTCCCCGAAAGCGGGGCGCTCGGCAACGATTCGTTAAGGCAGTCTGTGCACCATCCGTTAACGTTCCTAAGCGGGCATGACGCGGGCAAAATGAGCGGGATCGTCGAGCAGTTCCTCAATTGGGCGCGCCGGGCGCCGGTTGACAAGCGCCAGGAGGCCGCGCGGGCGCTGGCGCGGTCCTATCTCCTCTCGCCGGTCTCGCCTGAGGAGCGCGAGGGGCTGGAAGCCGCAATGACGGTGCTCCTCGACGACACCGCGGCGGCCGTCCGGCTGGCGCTCGCCGAGGCGCTGGCACATGACGAGCGTGCCCCGCAGCACGTGATCTTGACGCTCGCCTACGACACCGACAGCGTGGCAGCCGTGGTGGCGCAGCATTCGCCGCTCATCCTCGACAGCGAGCTGGTCGACATGGTGGCGGTGCGCGGCGAGGCGATCCAGGTCGCCATTGCCCAGCGCCCGTTCCTGTCGCGCGCCGTCTCCGCTGCGATCGGTGAAGTCGCTACGATGGAAGCCTGCCGCGCCCTTATCATGAATCGCGGCGCCCGCATCCCCCGCTTCACGCTCGACCGCATCGTTGCCCGGCACGGAGAATGCCCCGAAATGCGGCTGACGCTGATGGAGCGCGAGGACCTGCCGCTCGACGTGCGCGAGATGCTGCTCGGCAAGCTCGCCGATGCGCTGCATTCGCTCATCCTCAGCCACGAATGGCTGGAGCCCGGGCGCGCCGACACGGTGATCCGCGATGCGCATGAATGCGCCACGATCGCCGCTTCGTTCGAGGCGCCGGCTGAGAACATGCCGGCGCTGATCCGCCAGCTGATGGAGGGGCGGGCGCTGACGCCGACCTTCCTCATCCGCGCTGTCGCCTCGGGGCAGACGCTGCTCTTCGAGGCGGCGCTTTCGGCGCTCGCCGGCGTGCCGCAGGAGCGGGTGAGTGCGCTCGTCGCCTCGGGGCGCAACTCCAGCCTCAGGGCGCTCTTGCAGAAGGCCGGCCTGCCGCGCGGCACCTTCCCGGCGTTTACCGCCGCCATCGACGTCATCCGCAGCGGCGCCTACGAGCAGGCCGACAGCGATTATCGCCGCGCCACGCAGCTCATCGACGCGATCGTGGCGCGCTATCAGCAGCGCCAGGACCGCGAGCGCGACCAGATCCTGATGCTGCTCAGGCGCTTCGCCCGCGAGGCCAGGCGCGCCGCCGCGCGCGACTTCGCCGAGGAGCTGATGGAGGCCGCCTGAGGCGCCACTCGGGGCCAGCGGCAATTTGTTTACCAATTCGCGGCAAGGTTCTGGCGCTTGGTTGTCAGCCGGTTAATGCCGGTCGGGATTTCGTATGCGTATCTCCGTGATTCCGCGCCGCGCGGCCGCCTGTGCCGCTCTCGCCTCCCTTCTTGGCCTCAGCGCCTGCGGGAGCGTCCCAAGGGCCGGCGACAGTTTCGCCTGCATGACGCGCGTCATGTATTTCGAGTCGAACCGCTCCAGCGATGACGGCATGCTCGCCGTCGGCACGGTTGTCATGAACCGCGTCCAGTCGCGTGAGTTCCCGGACAATGTCTGCGGCGTCGTGGGCCAGACGAACCAGTTCGCCCCGGGCGTGCTGTCGCGGCCGATGAGCGAGGGGCGGAGCAAGCAGCGCGCCGAGCGCATGGCGCACGCGGTGCTCAGAGGCAAGCGCCATCGTGGCGTGGGCGACGCGAAATATTTCCACACGGCCGGCCGCACCTACCGGTTCTCCAATATGCATTACGTGCTCGTGGCGGGAGGCAATGCCTTCTACACGCGCGATCCGAAGGGCGACCGCTCCTATATTCCGCGCCAGCGGATCGCCATGGCCGGCCAGACGACCTCGATCGAGGCTCCGCACAGGTTCGGGCGGGACGTGTCGCCGGAGCAGACGACCGCTGCTCGCCGCGGTGCGACCCCCGGCGCCCGTGCAGGTCGCTGCCGCAGCACCTGCGGCACCGGCCGAGCCTACGATCGAGCAGCTGATCGTCGCCAGCGCCGGCTGGTAGCGGGAGCTTGCGTCAGTAGCGGAACTGCTCCGCCAGGATGCGCTCGTCCCAGGAATGGTCGCTGTCGAACATGATGAGGCAGGCGGCGTTCCTGTCCTCCTCCACCAGCACCCGGATCACGCTCTTGAATTCGATGTGATCGGCGACGGCGTTCACCGGGCCGCTTTTCCGCTTCCAGCACTTCGATGGCAACCTTCGCGTGGTCCGGCAGGAGCGCCCCGCGCCAGCGCCGCGGGCGAAACGCGCTGATCGGCGTCAGCGCCAGGAGGGGCGCGTTGATGGGTATGATCGGCCCGTGAGCGGAGAGGTTGTAGGCCGTGGAGCCGGCAGGCGTCGCCACCAGCAGGCCGTCGCAGATCAGTTCCTCCAGGCGCGTCTTGCCGTCGATATCGATCTTCAGCTTCGCCGCCTGGTAGGATTGGCGCAGCAGCGACACCTCGTTGATGGCGCGCGCGACATGGGTGCTGCCGTCGGCGCCGGTGACCGTGGCAAGCAGCGGATGGATGGTCTCGGTCTTCGCCGCCGCCAGCCGCTCCGGCAGGCCGTCCGGCCGGTAGTCGTTCATGAGGAAGCCGACCGAGCCGCGGTTCATGCCATAGACGGGCTTTCCCTTGCTCATATGTTCGTGCAGCGCCGTCAGCATCAGGCCGTCGCCGCCGAGCGCCACGATGATGTCGGCCTGGTCGCGCGGCACCTCGCCGTAGCGCGTGCGCAGGTCTGCGGCGGCTTTTTCGGCCTCCGGTGCGTCGCTGGCGATAAAGGCGATGGCGGTCATGAGTTCGGCTCCGGAATAAGGCAATAGGGCAATAAGGCAATACGGGAATAGGGGAACCGCGCGAGGCGGCTGTCTTCGGCTGCCCTGCTGCCCTAATGCCTTACTGCCCTTTGGAACCCGGAGACGAGACGATGACCGACCCCGCCAGCGCCGCGATGGCGCTCATCTATTGCCCATGCGCAGATCTCGAAGCGGCGAAACAGCTCGGCCACGCACTGCTCGATGCGCGGCTTGCTGGCTGCATCAACATCCTGCCGGGCATGGTGTCGCTTTACGACTGGCAAGGCGCGCGCGAAGAAGCGACCGAGGTCGTCATGATCGCCAAGACCAGCTCCGCGAAGGTTGTCGAGGCGAAGACGTTCATCGAGCGCGAGCATGCCTATGATGTGCCGGCAGTGCTCACACTGCCGCTTCACGACGTGAACGCAGCCTATCGCGCGTGGCTCCTGGCGGGGATCGGTTGAGTTCGGGAAACCGGTTCCGCTTTTCGGGATCATGCTCCAGCCGCCCACCTTCTTCGACCCTGCCCCTGAACGGCCCCGCGATCGCGGCATGCGCCATCATTCCCGCGGCCTGATCGGCCCGAGGCTCTGCTTCGTTTTAGCCTCCTCGCGACGAGGAGGGAGCGGGGCGCCTGACGGGTGCCTCGCAAAGTGTTTTTGGTGGCGCCCGTCGGGCGCCCCGCGCAGAGTTTTCGGCCCAGTCCTCCAGCTCTCCGCCAGCCCGGTGCGCCGAGCGCTTCCGGGTCAGGCTTAAGGCGGTCAACGAGCCGCAGACCGGTCGTAGTGCCGGTCGGGCGGAGTGTCGGAACCGACCGGGGCGAAGCGGCTCCGACAAGCCACGCCGCCGCGGACTGCCCGCCCTTCCCGTGAAACGCCGGTCGACACGGACCCTTCAATGAAGGGCGGTGACATGGATTGTAGGGGAGGTGAGAGGGGCGGGGATTATTTTTCCGCCTATGAAATGGAAACAGTGCTCGGAATCGCTGAACGGCGATACAGGTAGGCGCGGCAGGCGCGATCCGAGGACGCAGGAGCGCGTGCTTCGAGGTGCCCCGGGGTCTCCGCTTCCGCCGGCGCCCTCCGCGCTTCGGCGAACACGTCGCTCCGCCGGAGAATGACCCTGCTGGGAGCTGGATCATCCGATTGTGAAAGCGGACGGGTGTGGCGTTGACGTTTGTTAAACAGCCTCTGTCTAAATGGAGCGGTTTGGGTGTAAAAAGAGAGCACCGGGCGGGTGTGTACTGGGTCATAAGAGGTTAACCCTGCCAAACCCTCTCGCTGGCGTGTTAGTTAAGAGCCAGTTAAGTTCATCGCCGACCGATGAGCCGAAAGATGGACCGTAGGGGTGGCTCGCGATCTGAGGAGAAACGGTAATGGGTAAGCTCAATATCGGTATCGAAATCCGGGATTTCGATCTGGAGCGTATGGGCTTTTCGCTTTCTGTGCTCGATCAGGGCAAGAAGCGGCAGACGTCTGAAGCATATCTTCGCATGACACTGGCCGAGCTGAACGTGTTTCTCGGCGCTCTTAAGGCGGCTGAGGAAGACATCGAAGTCTCGACCGTCGAGCCGTCCGGCGTGAGCAAGCTGCCGACCGTCAAGGTCAGCCGCTCTCGCGAGGAGACCGGGCCCGACTTCCGCGGTGAGAAGTTCGTCGCAGCCGAGTAGCCGCCGCCTCTGACAGGAAAGCATCCCGGTCGAAGGCCGGGAGCATCCCGCTCTGCATAAGCTCTAGCCCGCTGCGCTTGCGGCGGGCTTCTCATTGTCCGGGGCGGGCTCATCCGCTGGTGCAAGCACGCGCGCCAGCCTGGTGCTCAGGTCCGGATAGACGGAGTCGCGAAGGCGGGAATTGGAGCGTCGCGCCTCAGCCACCACGTCGTAGAGCTCGCCGAGCCCCTCGAAGATGTCCGCCGGCAGTCCGCAGGCTGCGAAGGCGGTCGCCATCTCGCGCATCTCGCCGGCGAAGCGATGCGCTTTGCCGAATGCCGCCGGCATGCCGGCGGCGAGTCGCTCGTAAAGCGCCTTCTGGCTCTCCAGCATTTCCGTCTCCAAGACCTCATGCACGCCGTAGGCCGAGGCGGCGACGGTCAGCTCGATGAAGAGGCCGGAGATCCCTTTCGTCAGGGCCGCGTAGCAGAGCTTCAGGGCCGAGGCGTCGCCGATGCTCCCGCCTGCGGGACGCACATCCAGTCCGAAATCCTTCAACCGCAAGGCAGGCTGCAAGTCCGGGCCTGAGATGTAGATGCGCGGCTGCTTGCTGTTTGGCTGCGGGGGAGGGCCGACGATGCCGCCGTCGACGACCGCAATATCGGCGGCGGCGAGTCTCCGCCTGGATTCGCGACATCGTCTGAGGCGCGACCGCGTTGCAGTCGACATAGGTCAGGGAGTGTGGAGGCGCACCGGCCACTGCGATCCGCTCGGCAAGCTGGTAAGCACTGGCGGGCGGCACGACCGACAGGAGGATGTCGGACTCCAGGACCAGCCGGGCATCGCTCCCCAGATCCTCGATTCCGGCCTGGCCTGCGCGGTCTCTGCTCTCTTCGCTGCGCCCCTCGAGATTGGTGACGACGCGTAGCCCGCTCCTCGTCAGGACTGCGGCGATGGCTGCCCCCATTGCCCCCGTCGCGATAATGCCGACTGTCGGATCGGCTGTCCCTGCGTGCATAAGCGAGCTCCTTGCCATCGTGGTCGGTTTCCGGTGCGGCACGCTAGCGCCATTTCCCTTTCGTCTGAAATCGGAATGGCTTGGTTGCGCGTCGGACCGCGATTTTCGCGAGTGTGCTCTATTCGGCCGCAACCGATCCGGCGTGCTCGACCGTGCCTGAACCCGCTGCGCCGTACTGGGCACGGATCGCCGCGGCCACGGCATCGAGCTCGGTCTCGATTGGTGCGATCGCGGTTTCCGAAAGGGCCGCATCGTCACCGGCGCGCGCCCGCGCCTCCAGAACTCGAGCAGAGCGCGCCAAGCTTCAAGGCGCCGATATTCAGGCTGGGCGATTTCAATGCGTGAGCGTCCGACGCGATCCGCTTGAGATCGCCCTCGGCGATCGCCTGCTTCAGCCCGGCAAGATGGGTCGGCGCATGTGCCAGGAATAGGTCAAAGATGCGGACCAGCATATTTGCATCGCCGCCGGCGATCGCGTGAAGCGAATCGAGAACCCCTGGATCGAGAGGGCTATCGGTCTCGCGTTGCGTCCCGGTGCCGGGCTCCTCCATCGGCAGCTCGGTCGCGCGCCGGCGCGGCCCGATGGAGAGGCGGGCAAGGCAGTCGGCAAGGCCTCGGATCGTGAACGGCTTCGTCAGATAGTCGTCCATCCCGGCTTGTCGCCAATCGTCCGCCGCGCCGCCCGCAATATGCGCGGTCAGCGCTACGATCGGCGTCCGTTCGCGTCCGGACTCGGCCTCGAACACGCGGATCCCCCGCGTTGCGGCGAAGCCGTCCAGCTCCGGCATGCTGCAATCCATCAGCACGACGTCGAAACGCTTGCGCATGAAGGCTTCCACCGCCTGGCGGCCGTCCTCCACGGTGATGGCGTGGGCGTGAAGCCGGGCCAGCGCCTCGGAAACCACTTCCCTGTTGATGGCGCTGTCGTCGGCGACCAGCACCTCGATGCCCGCGAACGAGGGAAGCGGCGCGGAGGATAATTGGCGTTCCATCAGCGCCGACAGCGCACCCGCCTCGATGGCGCCGAGAATCTCGCGGACGCGGCTGCTGGTAATCGGCTGCAGCAGCACGCCGTCAGCCAGCCCGTCCGCAAGGAGACGCTCCGCCTTGGGGTCTCCGATTCCGGTGACGCAGACCACCGAGGCACCTTTCAGCTGCGAGCGCCGGCGCAAGGCGGGTATCTGGCCGGGTGACGCGAAGACCACCTCCGGACGCTGCCCGGAGACGTCCGCCGGCTCTGCCAACGCGGTGAAACCGAACGCGCCTATCGTCTGTTCCAGAACGTCGCGGGTCGCGGGGCTCTCGACCGCCACCAGGATCGCACGATCGGCCGGGGCGCGGAGCGGCGCCGGCGCCTCGAGCGCCCGGGCGCCGATGGTGAAGCGGAACGTCGAGCCGCGGCCCGGCTCGCTCTCCGCCCAGATGCGGCCGCCCATCGCCGTGACCAGGCGCTGGCAGATGGAAAGCCCGAGGCCGGTTCCCCCGAAGCGGCGCGTTGTCGTATGGTCGGCCTGGCTGAAAGCGTCGAAGATGTGATCGACCTTGTCGGCGGGGATGCCGATGCCGGTGTCCTTGACCGCAAAGGCCAGTTCGACCTGATCCGCGTCACCGCGTTCATGCGCCTCGACCGAAACCATCACCTCGCCGCTCTCGGTGAACTTCAGCGCATTGTTGACGAGGTTGGAGAGGACCTGGCTGATGCGCACGGGATCGCCTTCGATCACCGCGGGCACACCGCCGCCGGTCCAGCCGGCAAGATCGACACCCTTCGACGACGCCTGCTCCCAGAAGAGGTTGAGCACATCGTCCACGATCGTCTCGACATTGACGCGGCCCTGCTCGAGTTCCAGCTTGCCGGCTTCGATCTTGGACAAATCCAGAATGTCGTTGATGATGGCGAGCAGCGTCTGGCCGGAGCGCACGATGGTCTCCGCATAGCGCTGCGGGCGCGGAGAGAGCTCCGTGCCGGCCAGAAGCTCGGCCATGACCAGCATGCCGTTCATCGGCGTGCGGATTTCATGACTCATCGTTGCCAGGAAATCCGATTTCGCGCGGTTGGCGGCCTCGGCCTCGTCGCGCGCCTCTACCAGGTCGCTGGTGCGCTCCGCGACCGTCCGCTCCAGGCCTTCGCGATGTTCTTCCAGCGCCGTGTCGCGGCGGGCGATCTGGTCGAGCATGTCGTTGAAGGCATCGACGAGCTGGCCGGTTTCGTCGTCGGACTTTCGCTCGGCACGCCGGGCGAAATCGCTGGTCTGCCGCACGTCGTTCATCGTCTGGGTGAGGTCGTGGAGCGGCTGGGTGACGGCGCGCTGCAGGCGCGCCGCGACGAGGAGGCCGATGAGAATGGCAGCACCGGCGCTCAGCAGCGCCGCGACGAGCGTCTGCATAAGCCGCGCGGCCAGTTCCGGCGCGACGACCAGCAGAGACAACGTGCCCACCTGCCGTCCGCCGCGCACGATCTCGCTGGTGACGACGAAGGAGCCTTGCGTCAGCATGTGCCAGAGCGAAGCCTCGCCAACGCTCGGCAGGCCATCGACGGAGGTCAGCGCCGCACCCATCCCGGCATAGGCGAACATCGTTCCGCCGGTGTCGCGTATCTCCGCAAAGCGGATATCGGGGATGCGTCCGATGGCGTAGAGCGCTTGCCGCGCCAGGCCTCGGTCTTCTTCCGCGACCGCCGGCGCCACGCTGACGGCGAGGACCTGGGCCGTCGCCTCCAGCTCGGCCCGCTTGGCTTCACCGAAGCGGCTGATCTCCCGGTAGCTGCCGACGCCAAACGCCAAGAGCACCGCCGTCCCCACGGACGCGGCGACCAGGATGGCAAGCTTGGCTCGTATCGAGCGTGCGGGGGGCAGAATTCTCAATTTGGGGCGCGAAACGCTGTCCTTTCAAGCCCCTGATCTCACGTGCGCGTTGAAAAGACGATTAATTCGCTGGGGAGCGAGAACGGTCCCGCGGGCCCCCGAAGCTGGCAACCCGCGTCAACCGCGCGGCTGGCCGGGCTGATGCGCTCGGTAATTTCGCCTTAACGCTCTCGGTAAGTTTGTTCTGAAAGTTAGCAAAACCGGGGGTTCTTCCCTCGCAAGGTGGTTGCGCTTGAAGCCGACGGGCACATGTCAGGCTTCCAAGACAAGAAAAGCTTTGAACAAGCACTCTGTGCGATCACAGGAAGCGAATGACGTTCCGCCATATTCATAGCCGCTTCATCGCGCGTCAGGACGGCAACGTAGCGCTGATCTTCTCCCTGGCTTTTCCAGTGCTTCTGGCTGGAGCCGGGCTGGCGATCGACAGCGCCGCCTTCTTCGATCAGCAGGCGCGCATGCAATCGGTGGCCGATTCCACCGCGCTGGCCGTGGCCAACGAGATCCATCTCTTCGTCGATAATCCGGACACGCTGCAGGCGTCGGGGGAGAGCCGGGCGGAGTCCTTGCTGGCGGAGAAGGGGCTGAGCGGGCAGCCGCATGTCACCGACGTGCGGGTGGACACCGACCAGGGGCACGCCCAGGTCGAAATTGCGATGCAGGCCAAGTCGTTTTTGCCGACTGAGATCTGGGGGGAGAATCCGATCCGTGTGAAGGCGGATGCGCGAACCTTCGGTGACGTGCGGCTCTGCGTGCTCGGCCTCGACCAGACAGACAGCGATACGATACGGCTCGACAAGGGCGCTCTTGTCACGGCTCCTGATTGCGCCGTCCAGTCCAACTCCAGCGATCCGGCGGGAATGAGGGCTGGCACCGGCAGCATCTTCGTGTCGATCTTCAGCTGCACCTCCGGCGGCTATGACGGGCCTGAGGGGGCCTTCGTGCCTGAGCCGGAGACGGATTGTCCTGTCCTGGACGATCCTCTGTCGCTGCGCGAGCCGCCATCGGTTGCAGGATGCGACTATCTCGACACGAGCTTTTCCGACGGCACCTTCGCGATCTCGCCCGGAACCTATTGCGGCGGGCTGAAAATCGTCGGCCATGCCGAAGTCACGGCAGAGCCCGGTGTCTACATCATGACCGGCGGAGAACTGAGGGTCGACAACAATGCGACCCTGCGGGGCGAGAACGTGGGCTTCTATTTCGCCGACGAAGCCGCCGTGATCAAGTTCAAGGACAAGGCCACAATCGAGCTCAGCGCCCCGAAGGATGGGCCTATGGCCGGCCTTCTGTTCTACGAGAACCCGGCAGCCATCGAAGGTCGCGACTTCGAGATCAGCAGCGATGCGGCGCGCAAGCTGCTCGGCACGATCTACCTGCCGAAGGGCACATTCAAGGGCGGCGGGAGCGGCAAGATCGCGGCGCTTTCGGCCTACACGATCATCGTGGCACGGCGCATCGACCTGGAAGGCGCGCAGCTCATCGTCAACGCGGACTACTCCAGCTCCGATGTCCCTGTGCCGCTTGGGCTGGGGCCGAACAACAGCAAGGTCAGGCTGTCTCGCTGAGCAGCCGGGAGGTTCACCCCATGCAAGAAATTCGCCCGCAAGCTCCGTAGGTTGACAGAGATTTAATCCATTCCGGACAATCTTACAGGATGATTCTGCACGACATAGCCGCCGAGATGGCCGACGAGGGCACGACCGTTCCGCGCGTGCTGGTCGTGGACGATGATCCGACCAGCCGGCTGCTGGCGCGCGCCGCGCTGAAAGACCGGATCAGCGTGGTTGAAGCGGAGAACGGACAGGTCGCGGTCGAGATGCTGGAGCGGCTGAGCTTTGACCTTGCCGTGCTTGACCTCGATATGCCGCTGGTGGACGGCTTCGGCGTGATCACCCGGGCCCGCGCCCGCCCCGAAACGCGTTACTTGCCCATCATCGTCGTGACGGGTCGCGATGATGTCGTCTCCATCGAGCGCGCCTTCGCGCTCGGCGCCACCTCGTTTCTGTGCAAGCCCATCAGCTGGAATGTCTTCCCGCATCAGGTCGGCTACGTCCTCAAGGTCGCGCAGGTGGAGCGCAGACTGCGCGCCGCAAACAAGCGGCTGGAGCGGGTGGCTGCGCTGCGCGCGCGCGGTATAGCCGCGCTGCGGCGCGAGATCGGAAGCGCGGTGGCCGGCATCGAGGGCGCGGCGGGTGACGAAGGCTCCACGGTGCCGCCGGAGGTTGTTCACGCCGGTGATGGGTTGGCGCGCATGGTCGCGCGCGTCGACCGCGCCTGCGATGTGCTCAGCGACACCGCCGCTTTGTCTCCGCGCGCCGTGAAAGCCGGCGATCTCGCCGCCGCGGCGGTGCGCCGGGTGATTTCGGAAGAAGGCGCGGCAGAGGCGGGACGGATCGAAATCTCCGTATCGGGAGAGCCCATCGTGCTTTGCGATCGCGATCTTGTCGGCGAAGCGCTGGCAGAGGTCCTCAAGAATGCGCTTGAGGCGTCGCGCCCGCATGGAAAGGTCAGCCTCGCCATAATCGATGCGCCGCCGGACCGGGTTCGCTTCGAAATCGGGGACCAGGGGCCAGGCATCCCCGAATACGTGCTGGATTCAGGTATTGAGGAGCTGGCATCGGAGGATGCGGGGGCAGCGGACCGCTGGCGGCCAGGGCTGGGCTTGGCGCTCGCCAAGAGCATCGTGGAAAAGCACGGCGGTCATTTCGGCATCATGTCGGAGCCGGGGCAGGGGACGGAGGTGTTCTTGAGCTTTTCCAGCGCAGCAGACCGGGCGGCGGGCTGAACCCGCCTCAGCTCAGGTCGCGCGGAATGTTGCCTGACCGGCCGGTAGCTCGCGATGCCGCGCCGGCGGAACGGAGCGGCGTGCCTTCCGGCCACGAAACGGACGCCGGCGGCAGGCAGCCGCTCGTCCGGCTTCACAAGCTGCAACAAGAGATCACCAGCAAGACGCTGCTGAGGCGACAAGCAACGCTTGACGCGCTCAATGCGGCGATCCGCGAAGCGACGGCAAGCGGTCACCCGGCCGCGGCGCTCTTCATCGATCTCAACAATTTCCTCGGCATCAACGCCGCCTGGGGACCCGTTGCCGGCGATGAGATCCTGGCCGGGGCAGCATTGCGCGTCGTCACCTTTGTGAGCGACAAGATCCCCGGCGCGCGCGCCGGTCGTCTTGATGCCGACCATTTTCTCGTCGTCGTGCCCCAGGTGGAGAGCTTCGGATCGCTGCGGGGCAGCGCCGTCGACCTCGTCGGGATCCTGGCGCAGCCGCTGATGCTCTCCGGCCGGTCGATCACGGTGAGCGCCCGCGCGGCGATCGTGCAGATTCCCCAGCACGGACGCAGCGTGACGAGCGTGCTCGGTCGCGGCTTCCGGCTGCTCAACACCATCGCCCGCGCCAAGGCGGACGGCGTGGCGTTGTCGGAGACCAGCCTCGAGGAAGGTCCCGCCATGGTCATGCTGGAGCGCGACCTGACGGCCGCCCTGGCGACGGACCAGCTCTACATTGCGCTGCAGCCCAAGGTGGCATCGGTGTCGCGGCACGTGCAGGGGGCGGAGGCGCTGGTGCGCTGGCAGCATCCCGAGCGCGGGGCGTTGCCGCCGCCGGTCTTCATCGAGGCGGCGGAGCGGAGCGGGCTCATCTTCGATCTCGGCCTCAGGATCCTGCGTGACGTCTGCCGGGCCAGCAATGTGCTCGGCAACGAGGGCGACGCGCTGAAAGTGGCGGTGAACGTCTCGCCGCATCAGCTCGGCCATCCCGATTTCCTCGGCCGCTTCCTTGAGGTGATCGACCGCGAGGGCGTCAATCCGGAGAGCCTCGAGATCGAGGTGACGGAAACGGCGGCGATGATGGGCGGCGAGCGCATGCTGGAGAGCCTGAGAGCGCTGCGTCGCTGCGGCATCGGCGTGGCGATCGACGATTTCGGCACGGGCTTCTCCAACCTGGCGGCGCTCTCCGCGCTGCCGGCCGACGCGCTGAAGATCGACCGCTCGCTGGTGGTCGGCAGCGATCTCGGCGGCAAGGCCGAGGCGCTGCTCAACATCGCCGTGCAGCTCGGGCGTACCTTCGGGCTGACTACGGTTGCGGAAGGCGTGGAGACCAACCGGCAGATGCGGCATGTAACAGACCTCGGCTGCGATCTGGTGCAGGGATATTTCACCGGCCGCCCGGTGCGTGCCGAGGACTTCGCGGCGCGCTATCTGCGCGACGATTCTTCGAATAGCGAAGAATGATCCTTCGCGCCGCGCCGAGCCGCGATTGCATGAAAATTTAACCATATTGGCCGCACCAATAGGACCGGTGCAGTTCAGATCGGTCTGGTCGAAGTCATGCTGGTGGAAAGACGCTCGGTGCCGCGGGTTCGCTCGTGCCTCAAGGCGGAAGTACGCTTCAACGACGGTCTGATGCATGTTCCTTGCATCATCCGGGACATAACGGAGGTCGGCGCGAGGCTCGACTTCGGCGGTGAGGTCACCGTTCCCGACCGCTTTCAGCTCTTCATCGAGAAGAAGCAGCGCACACGGCGGGCCGTGGTTCGCTGGAAGAGCAATCATGAGGCCGGTGTGGCGTTCGACGATGCGCCGGAACACCTGGCGGAGCAGCCCATCGCGGAGCGGATCAGCGAGCTGGAGAGCGAGCTTTCCACTCTGCGCCCGCTCCTGAAGAGCCGGGCAAGCCTGCTGTCGATGATGACGCCGCACGTCGCGTCCACGCTTCGCCGCGGCAAGAAGAAGCCGAAATAGCTCGGCGCGTCGCTCGCGCGAAACGGCCGCTCTCGAAGAAGAGGAGCGGCCGTTAACCCGACGGCAACCATACGGGACGAATGCTGGCCCGGGGCGCGGAGACTTGAGAGCGATGCGCGCAGACGATTCCGATAGAACCGACGCCGTCCGGTCAGTGAGCCTTGATGAGCTGCTGGCAGGTCGGACGCCTTGGTGGCGCGATCTTCTGAAGGCGAAGGTCACTATTCCAGCGGTCAGCATGCTGGCGCTGAGCGTCGCTGCCGGGAGCGCGGTCTATGCGCTCAAAAGCGGCCCGCAGGAAAATGCCGTTCTCAAGCTGGAGGAGCCGGCACCCGTTTACACGGGGTCTCTCCCGACCGCCGCGGAGACAGCGGCTTCAGTTGAGGTAAAGCCTGTGGTGCTGCCTGAGCCGGACCCGACCGCGGCCGCGCGCTTACCCAGGCCACGGCCGGTGGTCTCAGCGCCGCGCCCAGGCCCCGATCAGCGCTATGCCTACGCCGACGCGCGGGAGCCCGATCCCTGCAGTGCGTTGCGGGCGATGAGCGCCTACCTTCCGTTCCGCGTCTATTGTGTCTCCGAGCCGCGCAGAGCTCCGCCGCGCCCGAGGTACCGCTCCTACCAGCCGTACGGGCACTGGTAGGCATGGCGCACCGGCGGCGCCTTGCCGGCGGCACTAAACGTATTTCAGGCCTTTTTCCTTCAGTCTGTCGCGCATGCCGTAGATGTCGAGGCCAAGCTCGCCGGCAATGAGGCGTTTGCGCGTTTCGGTCTCCTTCGCCTCGCGCGCCTTGGCGGCGCTCAGCGCGTCTTCCGCCTTTTCGCGGGGCACCACGCAGATGCCGTCCACGTCCGCTATGATGGCGTCGCCCGGATTGACGGCGGCTCCCGCGCAGGTCACCGGCACATTGACCGAACCGATCGATTCCTTGACCGTGCCCTGCGCGAAAATCGCCTTGGAAAAGACCGGAAATCCGAGATCAGTCAGGTCGCGCACATCGCGCACGCCGGCCTCGATCACCAGGCCGGCGACCTTGCGCGCGATGAGCGAGCGCGCCAGCAGCTCGCCGAAATACCCGTCCTCGCATGGGCTGGTCGGCACCACCACGAGCACGTCGCCTTCCTGGCACTGCTCGACCGCCACGTGGATCATCCAGTTGTCGCCAGGTGGCAGCAAGACGGTGACCGCCGGGCCGGCCATTCCCGCACCTTCATAGATCGGGCGCATGTAGGAGCGCATGAGGCCGGTTCGTCCTATCGCCTCGTGCACGGTCGCCACGCCGCACTTGCCGAGCTGCCGGGCAAGGTTGAAGGGGCAGCGCTCAATCTTCTGGACAACGATACCGGCCATGCAGGTCCTCCGTGCGTTTACGCGAGCTCAGGCGAATAGCGCTTCTTGGGATTGTCGACCACAAGCTTGTGGAGAGGATTAGAATCGGGGGTGATTTCGGCGAGCAGGTCCACGAGCGCGCCGTCGTCGCGCATGTGCGTCTTGAAATTGGGGTGCGGCCAAGTCCGTGTCCCATAGCATGCGATCGGGAAAGCGCTCCACCAGTGTGCGGGCAAAAGGCGACGGCGTCGCGAAAGGGAGGACCGGCGCGGGAAGTGCGCCCTTGCCCGGAAGCGGGGCGGACCCGGGGGAAGGGGCACTGCGGAAAGACTACGCCGAGCGCCTGGCTTCCGCCGCAGCCGGCTCCGGGCGGTCTTTCGACCTGGTTTCCTGAAGATGCACGTATCGCATCCAGGCGTCGCGCGCGGCGGCGGCCTGATCGTAGCTGACGCATGGGATCGCGGCGACGGTGAAATCGTCGGGCATCTCGAACCCGGCGAGCGGAGCGATCATGTCCTCGCCTTTGATGATCTGGATGCCGAAGCCGGTCGCTTCCCGCTCGTCCTCCCAGACGCCGAAGACCATTGTGGTGCTCACGATGAGGTGCGGGACGAACCGCGACCGCTCCTCGCTGTTCATCGAAACGAGCGTCTGTCGCAGCGTCTCGGCCTTGTCGGCGAGCGCTGCGAAGAAGCTTCCGGCGTCGGGATAAGTCTCGGTCATGCCGTTTGTCGACCAAGCAAGCAGAGAGGCAACGCGGGGCGGTTGCCCCGGTTGCCGACTGTAGCGGCGGGTTGCATGCTCGCGCAACGGCGCGAACGCACGCGGGAACGGGAGACGACCATCGGCCGTTATGTCGACGAGTGATTACGCTCGGTTGAGGTCACGCACGTGGCTATCGAAACGAACGCCTCATTTAGTTCCCAAGCTGCATGCCGGAAGCTCCGCGCCGAAACCTCAGGTTTGGAAATGCGGCGCCACCATCACCTTGCTTTGATCGGTGGGGGCGCGGAGCGCTTCGAACATGCCAGGCAGCTCATCCAGCGCCACAATATGCGTCACCATCGCGCGCGGGGCGAGATGGCCTGCCGCCAGCGTGTCGCGCGCCTCGGTGAACTCGGCGAGGGTGAAGAAGGCGGAGAACTGCAGGCGGCACTCCTTGGCGATGCCGACGCGCGGCGTGATCTGGTCGGGTTGCCAGCAGATGCCGAGAACGACGACGGTTCCGCCGCGTGCAACAAGCTGCATTGCGGTAGCGATCGTGCCGGGCTGGCCGGCGCATTCGAGCACGATTTGAGGCGCGCCGCCGAGGGCGTCCGCCGCCTCCTCCCCGAGGCGGTCCGAGACGGGCACGAAGGATGCCCCCATCGCCTCGGCCCGTGCGGCATTTCGGCTTGACCGTGCCGATACGACGACGCGGCCTGCGCCCAGCCGTTTCGCCCAGAAAGCCGCAGCAAGCCCGATGGGGCCGGCGCCCAGGACGAGCACGCGTGCGCCCGGCTCCATGCCGCCGAGGCGCACCCCGTGCAGCGCCACCGCCAGCGGCTCGAGCAGCGCGCCGTCGGCCATGGTGAGCAACTCCGGCAGGCGCAGCGCCTCCCGCGCGCGGCCCAGCGCAAATTCGGCGTAGCCGCCGTGCTTCAATTCGCGTGCCTCGCAGCGCGCCGGCTCGCCCGCCAGGCAGGACGCGCACGCGCCGCAGCCGGTGAACGGCATCGCCGCAACCCTGTCGCCGAGTCTGAATTGGTCCACGCCGGCGCCAAGCGCCGACGACCTCGCCGGCAAACTCGTGTCCGAAGATGAAGCCGCCGACCCGCTCGTAGGCAGGCTGCTCGCTCATGTGGAGATCGCTGCCGCAGATGCCGCAGCGCTCCACCTTGACGAGGATTTCGCCCGCGGCAGGGGACGGGTCGGGCACCGTCTCGACCGTCAGGGGCTCTCCCACTTTGCGGAAGACGGCCGCCTTCACGTCAGGCGCCGATCAGCGCTCGCGCCCGCTCGGCCACGCCCTCGGCGCTCAGGCCGTAGAGCGCGTAAAGCTCCGGCGGGGTGGAGACCTCGAGGTCCCGGTCCGGCAGGCCGTGGATGGCGAAGGCGGCTCGTGAGCGGTGGCGGGCGAGCACTTCTCCAACTGCCGTCCCGAGCCCGCCCACGACATTGTGCTCCTCGATCGTGAGCACGCGACCGGTCGCCTCAGCGGCGGCGAGGGTGGCCTCCTCATCGAGCGGCTTCAGGAACAGCGCATCGAGCACGGTCGCTTCGATACCCTCCGCGGCCAGCAGCTTGGCTCCTGCGAGCGCGGCCTGGGTGCCGAGCCCGGTGGCGATGAGGGCGATATCGGCGCCCTCGCGGAGCTTGGCGAAGCGGCCGTGCTCGATCGCCGGCGGCTCCTCGTAGATCGGCGGCTCGCTCCCCTGCATGAGCCGGAAATAGACCGGGCCGGGGTGATCGAGCGTGGCGCGCAGCAGCGCCCGGGTGGAATTGGCGTCGGACGGCGCCACCACCGTCAGGTTGGTGATGGAGCGGGTGATGGCGATGTCCTCGACCGCGTGGTGGCTGGTGCCGAAATAGGCGAGCGCCAGGCCGGGGAGGCTGGAGAGGATGCGGACCGGCAGTTTTGGAAAGGCGATATCGTTGCGAATCTGCTCGGCGCATTTCAGCGCGCTGAAGCAGCTCATCTCGATCACGTAGGGCTTGAGGCCGCATGCGGCCATGCCGGCGGCGGCCGACAGGCTGTTCGCCTCGGCGATGCCGAATTCAAAGAAGCGGTCTGGATGCCGTTCGATGAAAGCGGCGCCGAGCGGGCCTTTGCCGAGGTCGGCGGCGAGAAGCACCACGTCGTCGCGCGTCTCGGCGATGTCGGCAAGCTCCAGGCTCGCCACGTGCGCGCGCCGGCCGCCTTGCTTGGAAGCCGCGGCAAACGGATCCTGCATCAGGCTCATGCGAGCCGCGCCTCGATCTCGTGCGCGGCGCGCTGGCGGTCTTCCGGCCCGAGATAGCCGAGATGCCATTCGCGCGGCGATGCCTCCATGAAGGAGATGCCCTTGCCCTTCAGCGTGCGCGCCACCACGCAGGTGGGCTTGTCGGATTCAGGCGCGGGGAGGGCGTCGAACGCGGCGACGACTTCGCCCACGTCGTTCCCGTCGATCTCCACCGCGTGCCAGCCGAAAGCCTCGAAGCGCGCCGCGAGCGGCTCGATGTTCATCACCTCGGAGGTGGGGCCGTCGCCGGAGGAGCCGTTGGCGTCGATGATGGCGATGAGATTGCCGAGCTTGTAGTGGCTCGCCGCCATCGCGGCCTCCCACACCTGGCCCTCGTGCATCTCGCCGTCGCCGGTCAGGACGAAGACGCGGTAGTCCCGCCGGTTGAGCCGCGCCGCGAGACCCATGCCGACGCCGACGGAAAGGTTGTGGCCGAGCGAGCCGGAGGAGAAGTCGACACCCGGCACGCGGCGCATGTCGGGGTGGTCGGTCAGCTCCGCTCCCAGCGTGCCGAAGCGCGTCAGCCATTCTTCCGGGAAGAAGCCGAGCTCGGCCATGAGCGGCCACAGGCCAACCGCGGCATGACCCTTGCCGAGCAGGAAGCGATCGCGATCCGGCCAGGCCGGGATCACTGGGCGCCAGGCGGAGCGTGCGCCGGTAGAGCACGGTCAGCAGCTCCACGCAGCTCATGGTGCTCGAGTAGTGGCCGAGCTTCGGGATATCGATGAGGCCGAGCACCTCCAGGCGGAGCCGGTCGGCGCGCCGCCTCAATTCGTCGAGATCGGCCGGCCGGTCGCGCTCCAGGACATTTGGCCGTGTGGCATCGGCCTCGCTCACAGGAGATGGCCGCCGTCGATTGCGATCGTCTGCCCGGTCACCTGACGGCTGTCGTCGGAAGCGAGGAAGAGCACGGTCTGGGCGATCTCGTGCGGCGTCACCTTCACGCCGAAGGGGATCTGCGAGGTGTAGAACTGCTCCGGATCGTTGAAGCCGAAAGCCCGCATCTCGTCCTCGATCCGGTGCAGCATCGCGCTCTCCACGAAGCCCGGATGCACGGTGTTGACGCGGATGCGGCGGGGGGCGGCGTCCTTGGCGGCGGAGCGCATGATGCCGATCACGGCGTGCTTGCTGGCCGAATAGCCGACGGCGCGTGCCGAGCCCTGCAGCCCCATGATCGAGGAGGTGACGATGACGCTCGACCATTCCGGCATTTTCGGCAGCACGTATTTCATGCCGAGATAGACGCCGGTGGTGTTGACCGCCATCACCCGCTCGAACCCGTCGAGCGGATAGTCGGCGAGCGGCTTGATCGGCCCTTCGACGCCGGCATTGTTGAAGAAGATGTGGACCGGGCCGAAGAGCGCCTCCGCCTTGTCGGCATAAGCCTTCACCTGCGCCTCGTCGGCAACGTCGGCGACGAATGTCTCGGCGTTCTTCGTGCCGAGCTCGGCGGCGACCGCGCTCAGCCGCTCGGCATCGCGGTCGACCAGAAGCACGCGCGCTCCTTCCTGAAGGAAGAGGCGTGTCGTCGCCAGTCCGATGTTGCCGACGGCGCCGGTGACGACGGCGTTCTTGCCTTCGAGACGCATGACCAAGCCTTTACTCGTGCACCAGGACGACGCGGCCGACGATCTTGCCGCCGGTCTTCAGGTCGCGCAGCGTATCGCCGGCCTTCTCGGGAGGAACGGTGGTGATCGGGATGGGGGCAAGCTTGCCGGACTGCGCCAGCGCGATCACCTCCTTGAGGTCATCGAGCGTGCCCACGTAGGAGCCGGTGACGGTCACGAGCTTGCTCGGGAATGTCATGTTCGAGAGTGTCGTGGCTCCGCCGTAGAGCCCGACCACCACGACAAAGCCGCCGCGTCGCACGATGTCGACGGCGTATTTGAGGGTCTGGGGCGAGCCGACGAAATCGATCGCCGCGGCAGCCCCGCCGTCGGTCTCGCGATAGGCGGTCTTCACGGCGTCGTCGCCGCCATTGTCGATGGCCTTCTCGGCGCCGGCCTTCAGCGCCGCGGCGCGCTTGGCCGGGTCGATGTCGGCGGCGATGACGCGGGCCTCGGTGACCGACTTGGCAAGCTCGATGGCCGAAAGCCCGACGCCGCCGGCGCCGATGATCGCCAGCCAGTCGTCGGCCTGCAAGCGGCGGGACTTTCTTCAGCGCCGAATAGGCGGTGATGCCGGAGCAGGCATAGGTGCAGGCGAGCTCGCGCGGCAGGCCGTCATAGGGGACGAGGTAGCGCGGGTGAGCGACGATGACATGGTCGGAATAGCCGCCGGTGCGGCGGATGCCGATCGAGCGCGGCGCGTCGCACAGAAGCTCGTTGCCGGCACGGCAGGCCTTGCACTCGCCGCAACCGATCCATGGATAGACGACGTAGCTCTTGCCGATCTCGACGCCCTTGGCGTCGGGGCCTAGAGCCTCCACGGTGCCCACCACCTCGTGGCCGGGCGCGAAGGGGAGGCTCACGCGGTTCGACATCTCCCACTTCTTGCCTTCGCCGAGGTCGAAGTAGCCGTCCCAGATGTGCACATCGGAGTGGCAGACGCCGCACGCCTCCACTTTGACAAGCACCTCCTCGCCGACCGGCTCGGGCGTGGGCACATCGATCGCGCCGACTTTGCCGCCCCATTCCAAGATCGCCATCTGATGCAAGACACCCTCCTTGTCGCCGCCCGCCCGAGCCGCTGGCCTAATTCATGGAATTGGGCAGGAAAAGCGATATCTGGGGGAATGCGATGATCAGCGTCATGATCACGACCTCGCAGGCGAGGAACCAGCTGATGCCGCGGAAGATCGTCTCAAGCGAAATGGTGTCGCCGACGACGTTCTTCACCACGTAGGCGTTGAAGCCGACCGGCGGGGTCAGGAGCCCGATCTCGATGTATTTGACCACGATCACGCCGAGCCAGATCTCGTCAAGGCCCAGCGCCCTGAACATGGGCTGGACGATCGGCAGCGTCAGGAGAAGCACGCCCAGCGGATCCAGGAACATGCCGAGGATGATGTAGATGATCGAAACGCCGATCACGAGGTGCAGGGGGTCGAGCGCCCACTCGCCCATCATGGCGCCCATGACGGCTGGGATACCGACCAGCGCCAGGAACTTCGTGTACATGACGGCGCCGTAGGCCACGAAGAAGAGCTGTGCGGTCGTCCTGACCGACTCCATCACGCTGTCGACCATGACCTTCAGGGTGAGTCGACGCTGGGTGGCGGCCACGACGCAGGAGAGGAAGGCGCCGGCGGCGCCGGCCTCCGTCGGCGTGAAGACGCCCCCATAGAGGCCGCCGATAATGCCGACGATCAGCACCAGAAGCGGCCAGACGGGGCCGAGAGAGCGCCATCGCTCCCGCCACAGCTCCGCCTTCGACATCTCCCAGGTGACACGCGGAGCGATCTGCGGATTCCACCAGCAACGGCCGACGATCATCACCGTATAGAGCGCCGCGGTCAGCAGCCCCGGCAGCACGCCGGCGATGAGCAGCTTGGTGATCGAAACCTCGGCGAACACGCCGTAGATGACGAACATGATGGAGGGCGGGATAAGCGCGCCGAGCGTGCCGGCGCTGGCCACGACACCGGTGGCGAGGCTCTTGTCGTAGCCGTGCTTCAACATCTCCGGTATGGCGAGCCGGCTCATCGTCGCCGCTGTTGCGACCGACGAGCCGGAAGCGGCGGCAAAGCCGGCGGAGGCGAGGTTGGTGGCCACGGCCAGCCCCCCCGGCAGGCCGCTGAACCAGACGCGGGCGGCGCGGAAGAGCGCGGCGCTGATGCCGGTATTATGGGCGACGGCGCCCATGAGGATGAACATGGGGATCGCCGACAGCCCCCAGTTCGCCGCCACTTCGAAGGGGACGTTCTTCACCACGCCGAAGGCGACGTTGATATTGCGCTGAAGCGAGAAGCCGACGAAGGCCGAAAGGCCCAGCGCCACGCCTATGGGAAGGCGTACCGCGATGAGGATGAGGACCAGGCCGAGGCTGGCGAAACCGAGGGTGGGGCCGCTCACAGATCTTCCTCGCCGCTCGGCACGTGGTGGCCTTCCTCGCCAATGCCTCGCGTGTCGATATCGGGGTAGTCGCCCGTGCGTGCGGCGCGGAAGTCATGGACGATGTAGATGAGCAGATAGACGGCCATCAGCCCGAAGCCGATGGGCACGACCCATCGTGACTGCCAGATGGGAATGAAACCCGTTCCCGCTTCGCGCGCCTCGCCCATCTTCGTCTTGTCGATGGCGACGACGACCGCCTGCCAGGTGAACATGGCGACATAGGCCAGCGAGACGATAGCCATGATCGCATCGAGCAGCGTGCGCCCGCGCCGCGACATCCAGGTCGTGAACAGCTCCACGATGATATGCCCGCGCTCGCGCGTGATGAGCGCCAGCGGCAGAAAGGCGAGCCCCGCCATATAGTAGGCCGAAACGATCTCGATGGTCCCGACGAGCGGCGAGTTGAACACGTAGCGGCCGATCACGTCAGCCGTGATGTGCAGCATCATCAGGACGGTGAGGCCGCAGGCGAACCAGGTCGCCGCGTCAACAATCCAGTCGAGCGCCCGCTTGAGCTGACGCATGACGACCCCCCTTGGACGTGTCGGTACGCGAGGTGATGAGCGCTCCACCCGGGGACGGAGCGCTCATCCGATCAGGCGATCAGAGGCTTTCCGGATCCACTTTCGCGTAGATCTCGTTGGTAATCGCTTCCTGGAACTTCTCACGGTCGCCGCCGATGTCGGCGACGATCTTCTTCCACTTGTCGTATGCGGCAAGGTAGAAGTCGAGGATCGCCGCAGGGTCTTTCACGCCGGCCGCCTTGGCGTTGTCGACGTTGAGCCCGTACTGAATCTTGTCACGCTCGTCCATCACCTTGGCGAACGGCTCCCCGCCCGCAATGAACGTGACGCCCTTCGCCTTTGCTGCGGCGATGACTTCAGCATCCTGGGCAAGCTGAGCGTCGTAGGCCTCGGAGGTCACTGCCGACGGCATCAGGTCGATATGCACCTTGCGCTGTTCCGGGGTCATGCTCTGCCAGACGTCACGGTTGACGTACATCAGCACCGGTGGGCCGCCCATGCCCATGGGGGCCTCGATCACCGTGTCGACCACGTCCATGTAGCCGAAGCTCCTCAGCCACTGGACGCCGCCGAGCACGCAGTCGAGCGCGCCGCGCTCAAGCGCCGTGGTGGCGTCGTTGGGCGGCATCGCGACGGGCGTCCCGCCGACCAGCTCGATGATGTTCACGCCGCCGCCGGAACCACGAATCTTCTTCCCCTTGAGGTCGTCGATGGTCTGCGGATGACCGCGACACAGGAACTCATACGGGGTCACGCCGTAGCCGCCGAAGCCGACCGCGTTGTTGTCGTGGAACTCTTTCTTGCATTCCTCGCAGCCGAGCATCAGCACTTCGTTCATGGCGCCGATGGAGGCGAGGAAGTCGTCGCCGATCAGCGACTGGCTGAAGATCATGTTGGTCGCCGGCAGCATTTTCGGCACGTAGGGCGCCATGACGAGGCCGGCGTCCATGAGGCCGTCCTTCACGGCATCGGGCGTGCCCGGGCCGTTGGCGAGCTGCGCGCCACCCACGAGCTTCCATTCGATCTCGCCGTTGGTGGCTTCCTTGATCTTGGCGAAGTAGGGCTCGAGGTCCTTGGTGTTGGTGGAGTTGTTGGCGCCGAGCCACGAGCCGTAGATCAGCTCCCGTGCCTGGCCGCTCGCGACCAGTGCGACACTCAGGATCGCGCAAACCGCGCCGACCCGAACAAATCGTCTCATCATGCTTCCTCCTTGCAAGGCGCTCTGGATGGTGCTTTTGATTGGTTATCCTTCATAACACTCTATCTCCGGACCATCCCGTTTTGCACTAGGTAAATTTTCACGACGCGAAATTAGAGGGCAGCTCTTCAGCAAAACGCCGCACTCGCCCGTTGCGTGTGTCGCGCTGCCGAAGGTGCGGTCAGACAATAACGCCGCGCCCGCGTGGGGAGGCGCAAGAACGAGGAAACGCTACCGATGTTGCGGCCGACAGGCAGAAGCAGATGAAGCTCACCGATGCGGAAAAGGCGATGCTCGACGGCGAGGCCGGGGCCGCCAAGCAGCGCGCCATGGACCTTCTGGTGCGCTACGGCGAGGCGCTCGGGGCCGAACGGCTCGTGGCCGTCAGCAATGTCGCCGGCACCTGGAACGCGGCCTCGCCGGCGGTGGCGCCGTTCGCCGACGCGGGCGGCATGGACGCGGTGTTCTCGAAGTTCAATCTCGACGCCGACGACGTGGTGGAGACGCCGCAGGCGGAGGTCTACACCTGCCAGCTCATCCACGGCATCGACACGCGCCACGCCGCCGTGACGGGGGTGCCGGAGGCGGCGGCTGAGCGGCAGCGGGAAGCGGAGAAATTCTTCGGCCAACGGGGCGTGGTCATGTTCAACACATGCACGCCGTATCAGGTGGGCAATGTGCCGGTGCGCGGCGAGCACTGCGCCTGGATGGAATCTTCCGCCGTCGTCTACTGCAACGCCGTGCTCGGGGCGCGCACCAACACGGAGGGGCGGGAGAGCACGGGGGCCGCGTCGATCACCGGGCGAATTCCCGACTGGGGATATCACCTTCGCGAGAACCGCTTCGGGACGCATCGCGTGGACGTCGAGGTCGACGTCGACACGATGATGGACTGGGGGCTGCTCGGCTACTATGTCGGCGAGATCGTGGAGGAGGATATCCCCGTCCTTTCCGGCATCCGCCAGACGCCGAGCATGATCAAGCTGAAGCATTTCGGCGCGGCGTCGGCCTCCTCGGGCGGGGTGGAGATGTACCATATCCCCGGCGTCACGCCGGAGGCGGACACGGTCGAGGAGGCGTTCGGCGGGCGCGCGCCGGTGGAGACGTTGCGCTACGGCGCGGCCGAGCGGCGGCAGGCCTATGAGTGGCTGAACAACACCGCGTCCAGCGACAACGTCGATTTCATCATGCTCGGGTGCCCGCATGCCTCGGTGGAACAGGTGCGCATTGCGGCGCGGATGCTCGAGGGCAAGCGGCTCAGCGACAGCACCCAGCTGTGGATGTTCACGCCGCGCGCGCTGAAGGACGCGGCCGACCTCAGCGGCTATACGGAGATCATCGAGCGGGCAGGGGGGCACGTGCTTTCCGACACCTGTCCCGGCGATCGGGCGCGTGCTGCCGAAGGGGACGAAGGTGGCCGCCACGGATTCCGCCAAGCAGGCGCACTACCTGCCGGCGATCATGGGGATCGAATGCTGGTTCGGCTCCACCGAGGACTGCATCGATGCCGCACTCACCGGCCGCTGGCGCGGGAGCATCCAATGAGCGAAGTGCTCGACACGATCGTCATCCGCGGCCGCAAGGTCGTCGGCGGCGTCGCCGAAGGCGAGGCTCTGGTCACCCGCGACACCATTTCCGGCTGGGGCGGCATCGACGCCAAGACCGGCACCATCATCGAGAAGCGGCACGAGCTGAACGGCGTCAGCTTCAAGGACAAGGTGCTGCTCTTCCCCGGCGCCAAAGGCTCGTCCGGCTACTCGCACTATTTCCACATCGCACGCGTCAACCACGCGACGCCGAAGGCGATGATCTTCACCAAGATGACCGCCAAGGCGGCGCTGGGCTGCGTCGTCGCGCGGGTGCCGGCGATGACCGATTTCGACCGCGATCCGTTTGATGTGATCGAGACGGGCGACTGGGTGAAGGTCGACGCCGACAATGGTGTCATCGAAGTGACGAAGAATCGGGCGCGGTGATGTTTCGAGGCTCGGCGCTTCGCGCCTCGCACCTCAGCATGAGTGGCAGGGCAATCGCATTTAAAGGAAGCCCTCATCCTGAGGCGCGAGCGCAGCGAGCCTCGAAGGACGAGGGCGGTGGCACGGCGGTTGTTGGGCCGCATGTTTCGAGGCCGTGCCTTGCCGCCGGTGGTTCGAGGCTCGCGCCTTCGGCGTTCGCACCTCACCATGAGGGTGGGGATAGCTCAGGATGAGGGCGAAGAAGGCCTCGAAGGACGAGGGCTGACACATGACCGAGCGGCAACTCCGCAGCAATTTCCCCTACGGCTCGTCGTCCTGGGCGACGCGGCGGGCGCAGTGGCGGGCGCTCGGCATCTCCGACGAGGACATGGCGAAGCCCAAGATCGCGGTCGTGAACACCTCCTCCGAGCTCGCCATCTGCTTCAGCCACCTCGACGGCATCGCGCGGGTGGTGAAGGAGGCGATCCGCGAGGCCGGCGGGCTCCCCTTCGAGATCCGCACGACCGCGCCGAGCGACTTCATCTTCTCGCCGGGCGGGCGCGGCGGCTACATCCTGGCGAGCCGCGACCTGGTGGCGGCCGACATCGAGGTGCAGGTGGAGGGGCCGCAGCTCGACGGCATGGTGTGCCTCACCTCCTGCGACAAGACGGTGCCCGGCCAGCTGATGGCGGCGGCGCGCACCGACATCCCGACGATCTTCGTCATCTGCGGCTACCAGCCGAGCGGCGAGCTTGACGGCCATCACGTCGATATCGAGGACGTGTTCCTCACCGCCGGCCACGTGGTGACCGGCAAGACCGATGCGGCGACGCTTGAGGCGATGACGGAGGTCGCGGTGCGCGGGCCGGGCGTCTGCTCCGGCATGGGCACGGCGAACTCCATGCACACGGCCTGCGAGGCGCTCGGCATGGCGCTGCCGGGCTCGGCGCCGGTGCTGGCGAACAGCGAGAAGATGTTCCAGTTCGCGAAGGCCTCGGGCGAGCGCATCGTGGCGATGGTCGAGGAGGATCTGCGCCCGCGGCAGATCCTCACCGCCGGCGCCATCGAGAACGCGCTGAAGGCGGTGCTCGCCGTCTCCGGCTCCATCAACTGCATCAAGCACCTGCAGGCGGTGGCGATCGACGCCGGGCTCGACCTCGACGTCTACGGCATTTTCGACCGCGTCTCCGACGCGACGCCGGTGCTTTCCGCCGTGCGCCCCAACGGCGACGCCTCGATCGAGGCGTTCGAGGCGGCGGGCGGCGCGCGCGCCGTGATGAAGCGGCTGGAGCCGATGCTCGACACCGCCGCCATGACCGTCACCGGCAGGACGGTCGGCGAGAACCTTGCCGAGGCGCAGGTGGTCGACCCGGAGGTGATCCGGCCGCTCGACCGGCCGTTCTCCTCGCGCCCGCCGATCGTCATCGTGCGCGGCTCGCTGGCGCCGCATGGCGGCGTCATCAAGCTCGGCCTGCGCGAGGGGCGGAGCCTCACGTTCGAGGGCCCGGCCATCGTGTTCGAGAATGCCGACGACGCGCTGGCGGCGCTGGTCGACGGGCGGGTGCAGCCCGGCCACGTGCTGGTGCTGCGCGGGCTCGGGCCGCGCGCCACGCCCGGCATGGGCGGCGCCTCGCGCGTCGTCTTCGCGGTCGACGGCGCCGATCTCGGCCCGAAGATCGCCATCGTCACCGACGGTCAGCTCTCCGGGCTGGTCAACAAGGGGCTGGTGGTCGGCGAGGTGTCGCCGGAGGCGGCGCTGGGGCCGCTGGGGCTGGTGGAGGACGGCGACATCATCTCTATCGACGCGGAGAAGCGCACCATCGAGCTGCAGGTCTCGAAGGAAGAGATCAAGGAGCGCCACGAGCGCATCGGCGACACGCGCTTCGCGCCGCTCAACGGCTGGCTGGGGATCTATCGCGACAACGTCCAGCCGCTGACAAGAGGCGGGGTGGTGGGGAGACGGCCGTAGCGGCGGGCGTGGTTTCGCGCGTCTGAAGACAGATGCTCAGAGGCAGGGAACCAATGCCTGCGCCGCCCTGTATGACACTCGACTAAGACGGTAGCGCCTCGGACGGCCTCTTCTCTTGAGTCCAGGCTGCAGCAGCGGTACCGGCGCCAGTGACCCATGCATCCTCTGGATCAAGGTTCGCGACGCGCGGGGCAAAGACCCAGTACAGTTCATTCAGTCGCTTCGCCTAGCCACTCGTGTTGACGCGGCCGGTCGGGCTAGTCCTCAGGGTCGACATCATTGAGATAGGATGAGACACGGCTGTCGCGTTTCGAGGGCAGCTCTTCCCATTCCAGAGGATAGCCGAGTTCATCCTCGATTGTGTCCTTTTGACGTTCGAGTAGTGCCAGGAACGTCTTCCGCTTCCGTAGCCTGAGATGTAGAGTTCAGCGCGAATCCGCTGCTTTCGTCTGATCATCACGGTCGCCCAGGTGAAATTCGGTACGACCAATTGGATACGACATCCAATTTTGGGGCAGCGCTTTCCTTTTTCCCGGAAACGGGACCAGCCCAGGCTCGTGACGACATTATGGAAGGCCTCCCAATAGTTGCGTTGCATGATCCGCGTCTTCGGAAAGCTCGGCATCATCAAGCGCGTGTGCGGCGCCGGCCACAGAATGCCACCAATCATTGGGCTTGGAGACGATGTTAAATTTTGGCGCGGCGGATGAGTGTGCCAATCCGCCACAGTTCGACTTCCAAGCCAAAGAAGCTGAACGTGTCGTCGGTGATACGGTTGACCCAGTCAAGTTCCGCATGTTGCACTTGCCGATGACATATGCAGGCGCGGCATCCGATCGATTGCGATTCCGCCGCTTGGCGCTGGCCTCGGCGGGCTCGATCGGACGCAGGTGCGTCCACTCCTCGATGAAGCGGCTACATGGTCCCGATGATGTTCACGTGATCATCTTCAAGCCGAGTTCCGCGCCAGTGACGTCAAAGTCCCGAGATGTGCCGAGGATGACGGTCGGTCGTGCATCAACTCGTTTCTCTATGCATCGCTATCTGAGCGCACTCTTGGATCCATTCGCGACCTTGTTGGAAGTCCATCAGCTTATGTATTTCATGCAGGAGGCTGGCGAGCCGCTGAATTTGGGCTACAACAAGGGTCGTTCCTGTCCCTCTGCAGTCCAGCTTCGACCACGTGTCGAAAGCATATCGAAGGTCATCTCTTTTCGGGCTACGCCAATGGAGGTGACGTACCAAACAAGATGCCTCGAACTTGTTCCAGATACTCTGAAGACTCGGAGCGATACTGTTCAAGACGCCCCAGATCGCTGACCATCGGTCACTGTCTCCATTCTCAAGGATTTCAATTCTAATTCGGTTCACCTCAAAGTCGATACAACAATTGGGCAGAGTAATCCGTACCCACAATCGCCCGCTAGTTCGGTGGTGGCTTCACCGGTTTGCTCGCTCCAGTTCCACGAGCCATTGCGCCGAGGGCTCCGACCAACTCATAACGTGCTCCGCAGTATCGAGGGATTGTTCCGGAGCGGGAGGGCGAAGGCACATCATGAGCATTTTCGAGGAACCGAAGATCGATTGCCACGCCCATGTGCTCGACCCGGCGCGTTTTCCCTATGGGACGGACATGCCCTACAAGCCTGCGGGGCAGGAGATCGGCACTGCGGCGCAGCTTCGTCTGGGTGATGAAGACCTATGGCGTCAGCCATCTGCTCCTCGTGCAGCCCAATTCGGGCTATGGCAGCGACAACAGCTGCATGCTGGACGCGATGCGGCAGCACGCGGGCGTGTTCAAGGGCGTCGCCATCGCCGAGCTGGACGCCGACCTCGCGACGCTGCGCGATCTGAAGAGGCAGGGGATCGTCGGCATCGCCTTCAATCCGACCTTCCACGGCATCGACTATTACCGGCGCGCGGCCGGCCTGATCGAGAAGCTCGCGGAGCTCGACATGTTCGTGCAGATCCAGAGCGAGCACGACCAGCTGCTGACGTTCCTGCCGTGGATCGAGCGGATGCCGGTGCGCGTGCTGATCGATCATTGCGGCCGCCCGACGCCCGAGGCCGGGCTCGACCAGCCGGGCTTCAAGGCGCTCTTGCAACTCGCGGAGACGGGGCGCGTGCACGTCAAGCTCTCCGGCTATCCCAAATTCGCGCGGGCGCCTTATCCGTTCGAGGACGCCTGGCCCTACGTGCGGGCGCTCGTCGATGCCTTTACGCTGGAGCGCTGCATGTGGGCCTCGGACTGGCCCTATCTCCGCGCGACCGAACGGCAGGACTACGGGCCGCTGGTGAAGCTGGTGGAGCTGCTGTTTCCCGATCCGGACGACCGCCGCGTGCTCTTCTGGGAGACGCCGCGCCGGCTGTTCGGCTTCGGGGAGGAGGGCAGGCCGTAGCTTTGGATACCTAGCTGGCCGGCAGCTCGACCGACGCTCCTGTGTCCGCTGAGCGCTTGATGGCCTCGATCACTTCCAGCGTCTTCAAGCCCTCGCGGCCGGGGACGAGCGGCGGCTCCTCGCCGCGGATGACGGCGGCGAATTGCCTGATCTGGCGCACCAGCGGGTCTTCGGGCCGAACCTCTAACGCTTCGGAGACGAGCTTTTCCGTCCAGCTCTTGCTGCCGCCGGGATAGGACCAGACGCGCAGGTTGGGGAGTTCCAGCGATCCGTCCGTGCCGCCGATCAGGTAGCAGGACTGGCCGGTCGGCGGGTAGGCCGGGTTCTCCTTCGCGGTCAGCTCCCAGCTCCAGGGCGCCACCACCGTGTCGGACATGCTGGCTGTGCCGAGCGCGCCGTTTGCGAAGCGCATGATGATGACGGCCGTGTCCTCGTTGGCGTGCTTGCGGACCCCGCTCGATTGCAGCGCCTGCACCGAGACGATCTCGCCGCACAGGTGACGCAGCAGGTCGATGTCGTGGACGAGGTTGACGAAGAGCGGCCCGGCGCCGGGCAGCCTGCGCCACTCGGCGGCGAAGTAGTCGTCCGGCTTGAAGAGCCAGAACATGGCATGGACCGCGACGATCGTTCCGATCCTGCCCGATGCGAGGACCTGCTTCGCTGCCGCGATCAGCGGATTGTGGCGCCGGTGGTGGCCGACCAGCAGCGGGATGCCGGTTTGCTCGGCCGCTTCCACGAGAAGGCGCGCCGAAGAGGTATCGGAGGCGACAGGCTTTTCGATGAGCACGGGGATGTCGGCGCCCAGGCATGCCAGGCCGTCGCTCAGATGGAGATGGTTCGGCGTGGCGAGGATCGCGCCGTCCGGCCGGTTGCGGGCGAGCATCGCCGCGAGGTCGCGATACCAGGCAACGCCCAGCTTCGCCGCATAGTCTTTGGCCGCGGCGGCCGGATCGACGATGGCGTGGAGGCGCGCTGCCCCGCCGGAAGCGGCGATCGCTTCCACATGGCGGCGTCCCATGCCGCCGGCGCCGACGACGGCCAAAGAGGGGGCGAGGGATGGATTGTCCGGCATGGCGCTTCCCGGCTTCAGGCTCTGTCGCAATGGCTTGATCGGCCTCGCACATGCACCATACTCGCTCCCCCGTTCTCCAACGCCTCAAAAAGACACGTGCTGACACTCCGCCAAATCGAGGTCATCCGCGCCATCATGGTGACCGGCACGATCGCCGGCGCCGCCAAGCTCCTCAACGTGTCGGCGCCGGGCATCAGCCGCCTCATGAAATACACCGAGGACACGCTCGGCGTGCGCCTGTTCAACCGGCGGCACGGGCGCTATGTGCCGACGCCGGAGGCGCGCAGCATCTTCGATCTCCTGGACGGCATCTACCGCAAGGTGGAGGACCTGCAGTTCGCCATCGACCAGCTCGGCAAGGGCGAGGCGCGCGAGCTGAGCTTCGGCTCGGTGCCGAGCATCGGCAACGTCATGGTGCCGCGCGCCGTGGAGAGGCTGCGGCGGCAGTTCCCCAGCCTCGGCATCGACATCAGCATCCTGAAGACCGAGGAGGCGATCGACTATCTGCTGCTGGCGCGCGGCGAGGTCGTGGCCATCAGCTCGCGCTTCGACCACGCGATCATCGATTTCGCGCCGCTCGCCGCCGGGCGGCTCTTCTGCATCGTGGCGCGTCGACAGCGAGCTGGCGGAGAGGACCTCGATCCGCCCCGACGAGATCGTCGCGCATCCGCTGATCGGTATCGAGCCGAAGGACCCTTACGGCCGCATCATGACGGAGATCTTCCGTCGCCAGGGCCTCAGCTATCGCATGAACACCAAGGCGCGTTTCGGCACCACCGCGGCGAGCCTGGTCGCGGCGGGGCTGGGCCTCGCCATCGTCGATGAGTTCACCGCCGCCTATGGCAAGCTGCAGGGCGTGAAATGCCTGGAGATCGAGGCGGAAACGACGTTCCAGACCTATGCCGCCTATCGCAACGATGTCGCGCTGTCGGTCTATGCCGAGGCCTTCATCGAGGTCCTTCGGGCGGAAATGACGGAAGCGTCAGGGCAGGGGCCGGCGTTTGATTTTCCTCCCGAAAGATAACATGATGTTATCTACCGCTCATATTTTGGTATTTGCGATTCCGTTTGAGGGGTGACATCAAATCCGGAAAAGAACCAATGGCGCGGCAAGCAAGCCGCGCCCGGGTGCTGCGTTTTTCACGGCACCCGGACGGGAGGAGGCCGAAGATCTCATTGCGGATGCAACGAAGCCCGGTAACCGGCAGGACACGCATCGTTCCGCTGATCGGGCATCCTGTCGAGCAGGTTCAGACCCCCGGCCCGATGAACCGATGGTTCAACGAGCGCGAGATCGATGCCGTCGTCGTGCCGATGGACATCCGCCCCGAGCGCGTGCGCAGCTTTTTCGAGCTCCTCAAGGCGGTGGAGAATCTTGTCGGCTGCACCATCACCATGCCGCATAAGCAGGCCGCCTTCGCCGCGGCTGACGAGGTGAGCGAGCGGGCGCGCCGTGCCCGCGCGGTCAACATCATCCGGCGCTCGCCGTCAGGACGGCTGATCGGCGACATGACCGACGGCATCGCCATGGTCGCCGCGCTCAAGGGTAACGAGGTCAGCATTCCCGGCCGCAACGTGCTGATCGTCGGCGCCGGCGGGGCCGGCACGGCGATCGCCCATGCGATCGCGGAGGAAGGGGCGGCGTCGCTGACGATCGTGGAGCGGGATCAGATGCGGCATCGGGCGCTGTTGGCTGACCTGGCGCGGTTCTATCCGAGCGTGGCGGTCTTCGACCGCCTGCCGGCCGACAGGGCGATCGACATCGCCATCAACGCCTCGCCGACCGGCATGCAGCCCAACGATCCGCATCCCTTTCCGCTGGAGCAGCTTGAATCGGCCCTCATCTTGGCGGACGCCGTCACCAAGCCGGCGGTCACGCCATGGCTCGCCGAAGCCGCGCGGCGCGGCAAGACGATCCAGACCGGCGAGGAGATGGCGCTGGCGCAGGTGTCGATCCTGCTGCACTACCTCCGCTTCCTGCCGCAGCAGCCGAAAGCGATCTCGAGCCCATCCCAAGGGGGCGACGGAGCACCGAGAGAAAGTGCGTGCCTCATGACGAACGGGACCGCGACACTGCCGAAGGCCTTCGTGATGGGCCATCCGGTCGCTCATTCGCGCTCGCCCATGCTGCACGGCTACTGGCTGAAGCGCTACGGCATACCCGGCAGCTATGAGCGGGTCGACGTTCCGCCCGAAGGGCTCGCGGACTTCTTCGCCCGCTTCAAGGAGGAAGGCTGGATCGGCGGCAATGTGACGGTGCCCCACAAGATCGCGGTCATGCCTTATCTCGACCGTATCGAGGACGCCGCCAAGGTCATGAATGCCGTCAACACGCTGTGGTGGGAAGACGGCAAGCTTGTCGGCGGCAACACGGATGCCATCGGCTTCATCGGCAATCTCGACGAGCTGGTGCCGGGATGGGACGCGAGCGCAAAGAAGGCAGTCGTCCTCGGGGCAGGGGGCGCAACGCGCGCCGTGGTCTACGGGCTTCGCAGCCGCGGACTGGAGGTTGCGCTGTGCAACCGGACCGTCGCGAAGGCGGAAGCGCTCGCGGCGCATTTCGGCAATGACGGGGTGTCCGGCCAAGGGCTCGACAAGCTGCAGGCGCTGCTGGGTGATGCCGACCTGCTCGTCAACACGACGAGCCTCGGCATGGTCGGGCAGCCGCCGCTCGAGATCGATCTGTCCGGGCTGAAGCCCGAGGCGATTGTCTATGACATCGTCTACGTGCCGCTGGAGACCGGGATCCTGAAGGCGGCGAGAGCCCGCGAGCTTCGCACCGTCGACGGGCTGGGCATGCTGCTCCATCAGGCCGTGGAGGGCTTTCGCCACTGGTTCAACCGCACGCCGGAAGTCACCAAGGAGCTGCGGAAGCTTCTTTCCGACGATATCCGCGCCAAGACGGAGGGTGCCTAGAGCGGCTGCCGACGATCGAATTTGCCATATTGAAACGAAAAGCGATGCCGGCGGAAGCCGGGAACAAGGGAGGAAAGAGCAATGCAGCCTAGGAAATCCATGATTGCCGCAGCAGCGCTGACAGCGTCAGTGTTCTTGGCGGGGCGCCGCATGAGCGTCGCACGCGCCGACGACACCATGCTGGTGCCTTGCGTTTGCGAGCTGTCGGGCGCGGGTGCCGTTTCCGGCACCAACTACCGCGACGGCGCGCACCTTGCGATCGACGAGATCAACGCCGCCGGCGGCATTCTCGGCAAGCAGATCGAGATGCAGGACTACGACACCCAGACCGACCCGCAGACCTCGCGTGCCCTGGTGCAGAAGGCCGTGGACGCGGGCGCCTATATTATCATGGGCACGGTCTATTCCGGCTCCACCATCGTCAACATGATCGTCGCCCAGCAGGCCGGCGTGCCGCAGTTCACCGGCTCGGAAGCGCCGAACATCACCCAGCAGGGCAATCCGTTCATCTTCCGCACCTCGTCCGGCGCGGAGAAGGGCGTGCCGTCGCTGACGCCCTATTTCAAGGACACGCTCGGGGCCAAGAAGATCGCCATCGCCTGGGTCAACAACGATTTCGGCAAGGGCGGCCATGACGTCTTCATCGACCAGATGAAGAAGGCCGGGATCGAAGTCGTGGCCGACGTGCCGAGCGAGCAGGGCCAGGCCGACTTCGCCGCCGACGTCGCCAAGATCAAGCAGTCCGGCGCGGAAGCGGCTTTCGTCTATCTCAACGAAGAGGAGGACGCGCGCTTCCTCAGGGAGGCCAAGAAGCAGGGCCTGTCCATTCCGCTTGTCGGCGAGGTGACGCTGACCGGGCAGAAGGTGATCGACCTGGCGGGCGACGCCGCCAACGGCGCCTTCGCCCATGTCGGCCTGGCGACCAGCGCGCCGGTGTTCGCGGACTTCGTCAAGAAGTTCCACGACACCTACGGCCGCGACACCGACCACAACGGCATCAAGGGCTATATCGGCATCTACGCGATCAAATACGTGACCGAGATGATCGGCAAGCTCGACCGGCAGGCCTTCGCCGACAAGATGCATGGGCTGACGCTCAAGGCCGCCGACTATCCCGGCATGCTGCTCGACACGAGCTGGGATGACACCGGCGAGATGTCGCGCACGAGCTTCATGACCGAGGTCGAGGACGGCAAGCAGGTCGTCATCGGCACGGTTCCGGCGAACTGACGGGACTGGATCGAATGAGCTGCGGCGCTCGCGGACGAGTGCCGCAGCTCGACCTCACCTCTCACCCGGGCGGCTGACGATGCCCGAGTTCCTGCAGGTGCTGCTGTCGGGCCTGGCGACAGGCTCGATCTATGCGCTCGCCGCCATCGGCTTCACGCTCATCTGGCAGGCCGCGCGGACGGTGAACTTCGCCCAGGGCGAGTTCGTCATGCTGCCGGCCTTCTTTGTGCTGATCGCGATCCACTGGCTCGGCTGGCCGCTCTGGGCGGCGCTGGTCTTCGGCCTCGTGGCGGCGGTCGTCGTGCTTGGCCTGCTTTTCAAGAAGCTGATCGTCGAGCCGATGCCTGCCCAACACCGGGTCTGCCGCTGATCATCGCCACCATGGCGCTGAGCATCCTGCTCAAGGAAGGCACCAAGCAATTCTACGGCGCCGAGGCGCAACCCTTCCCGCACCTGTTTCCGCAGACGACGATGAACATCGCCGGGGCCGATCGTTTCGGTTCAGGACATGTCTGAACCTCGTCGTCTCGCTCGCCGTCGTGGTGGTGCTGACCCTGTTCCTCAACCGCACGCGCACCGGGCGCTGCATCCAGGCCACGGCCCAGAACCCGGCCGTCGCCGAAATCCTCGGCGTCAAGACAAGCCGAATGGTGCTCTACACCTTCCTGATCAACGCCGCGCTTGCGGCGCTCGCCTCCTTCCTGATCTCGCCGATCTATCTCGCCAAGTTCTCCAACGGCGAGACGCTGGGGATCGTCGCCTTCATCGCGGCGATCGTCGGCGGCTTCAACCAGATCCGCGGCGCGCTGGCGGGCGGACTGCTGATCGGCGTGCTCGACAATCTGATCGCCACCTATGTAACGACCAGCTACCGCGCCGCGGTGCCGCTGGTCCTCCTGATCGTCGTCATCCTGTGGCGGCCGCAGGGGCTTCTCGGCACCTCCGAGGGGAGGGAGGTGTGATGCGTCGCTATATCAGGCTGGCTCCTGCTGCTCCTTGGCGCTCGCGGTGCTGATCCTCGCGCCGCTCGGGCAGGGCAACTACTTCGTCTATCTGCTCTGCTCCTGGCTGATCTTCTCGATCGCCGCGATGGGCCTCAACCTGACGCTCGGCTATGCCGGGCAGATTTCGCTGGCGCAGGCCTCGTTCATGGCGATCGGCGCCTACACCACGGCGATCCTGACGCTCGCCGGCTGGCCCTGGGTGATCGGCATGCCGCTCGGCGTCGTCGAGTGCTTCGTCGTCGGCCTTCTGCTCGGCTTCCCGGCGCTCGGGTCAAGGGCCATTTCCTGGCCTTCGTGACGCTCGCCTTCAACTCGCTGGTCTTCCTGGTCAGCCGTAACGAAGACTGGCTGACCGGCGGCACCTACGGCCTGGCGAACATGCCGCGGCCGAGCGTCTTCGGCTTTGCGACGACCAAGCAGCTGTCCTTCTACTACTTCACGCTCTTCGTGTTCGTGGTCGCGGCGGTGCTGATGTACGGCATCGTTCGCTCGCCCTGGGGCCGCGCCTTCAAGGCGCTGCGCGAGAACCCGATCCGCGCCGAAAGCCTCGGCGTCGACACGCGCAGGCTGACGCTCATCGCGTTTGCCATCGGCTCGGCCTATGGCGGCATCGCCGGCGCGCTGGTGTCGCCGCTCGTGCAGTATCATCGATCCCGGCTCGTTCGCCCTCGTCCATTCGCTGCGCATCCTGCTGATGGTCGTCGTCGGCGGCGCCGGCTTCTTCTTCGGCCCCATGCTCGGCGCCGCCGTCGTCATCCTGCTGCCGGAGTTCCTGCGCTTCACCGAGGGCTACTATCTGATGATCTATGCCGCGCTGGTGATCGTGCTGATGGCCTTCTGCCCGTCCGGCCTGATCGGGGTGTGGGGCAAGCTGCGCGAGCGCTTCCAGCGCACGGCAGTCGTCCGCGGCGACATGAAAGCGGGAGCGCAGCTTTGAGCGCGACGCAGCCCGTCCTGTCGGTCCGCGACCTTTCGAAGTCCTTCGGCGCGATCCAGGCGGTCAACGGCGTCAGCTTCGACGTTCGTCCGGGCGAGATCCTCGGCCTCATCGGCCCGAACGGCTCCGGCAAGTCGACGCTCTTCAACTGCATCCTCGGACAGCTCAGGCCCGATGACGGCCGCGTGGAGGTCAACGGCCGGTCGGTCTCCGGCCGGCGCGCCTGCGACCTCAACAAGCTCGGCGTCGGCCGCACCTTCCAGCAGCTGTCGGTGTTTCCGCAGATGACGGTGCTCGACAACATCATCGTCGCCGGGCAGGAGCATCACGGCACGATGCTCAGCCGGCTGTTCGGCGCGCCGGATGCCGGCCTGACCGACGAGGCCGACAAGCTGATCGCCTTCTTCCGCCTCGACGCATCTGCGCGACGAGATGGCCGGCTCGCTGTCCTACGGCCAGCAGAAGCTCGTCGATGCGGCGATGGCCTTCATGGCCGGGCCGGGCCTCGTGCTGCTCGACGAGCCGGCCGGCGGCGTGAACCTGACCATGCTCGGCAATCTGAGGGAGCGGCTGGTCACCTACAACCGCGAGCACGGCACGACCTTCGTGGTGATCGAGCACAACATGGAATTCGTCATGTCGCTCTGCACCCGCATCATCGTGCTGGCCGAGGGGAAGATCATCGCCGAGGGCGAGCCGGAGGAGATCCGCAGCAACCAGACCGTCATCGACGCCTATCTCGGGGGCTGAGCCATGCTGGAGCTGAAGGACATCTACGGCGGCTACGGCAAGATCACCATCCTGAACGGGGTCAGCTTCACCATTCCCGCACGGCTCGATCACCACCATGATCGGCCCGAACGGCGCCGGAAAATCCACCGTGTTCAAGGCGATCTTCGGGCTGCTCAACATCCATTCCGGGCAGGTCCTGCTCGACGGGCGCGACGTGACGCGGCGGACGCCGGCGCGAGATGATCGCACACGGCGTCACCTACGTGCCGCAGGGCCGCAACGTGATCCCGCAGCTCTCGGTCTGGCACAACCTGGAACTGGGCGGCGTCACCGTCGCGCGACCAGGCCCGCGTGCGGGCGCGCATGGAAGAGGTGATGGACCAGTTTCCGATGCTGCGCGAGCACCGGAACCGCAAGGCGATCGAGCTTTCCGGCGGTCAGCAGAAGCAGCTGGAGATCGCCCGCGCGCTGCTTCTCGACCCGAAGCTGATCCTCGTCGACGAGCCTTCCATCGGGCTGTCGCCGAACCTCGTGCAGGAGGTCTTTGCGGCGCTGACGCAATTGCGCGACCGCGGCGTCACGGTGCTGATGGTGGAGCAGAACGCCAAGGCAGCGCTCGCCATGTCCGATTACGGGCTGGTGCTGGAGCTCGGCCAGACGCGCATGCACGACCGCGCCGAGACGCTTCTGGCCGATCCGCGGGTCGGCCACCTGTTCCTGGGCGGCCATATCGACGAGGAGGAGGCGAGCTGAGCACGCTTGCGCATCCGGCAGAACCCGGCTCCGGCTCCCGGGAGCAGGCCTCCCAGGAGGCTCCGCGCCTTCGTCTGGGGTTGATCGGCGACAACATCCTGCGCTCCCAGGCGCCGCGGCTTCATGTGGCCGCCGGCCGGCTGTGCGGCCTTCGCGTTGAATACGACCTGCTCATCCCGGCCGACCTTGACCGGTCGCTCGACGCGATCCTGAAGCGGTGCCGGGACGAAGGCTATCGCGGCCTCAACATCACCTACCCCTACAAGGAATGCGTCGCAGAAAAGCTGCAGGTCGAGGACGCCGTCGTGTCGGCCATCGCCGCCTGCAATACGGTCGTCTTCGAGGGCCCGCGCACATTGGGATTTAACACCGACTACAGCGGTTTCGTGAGGGCCTTCCGCGGCTTCTTTGGCGGCACGCCTCCCGGTGCCGTGGCGCTGGTGGGGAGCGGCGGCGTCGGCAGGGCCATGGCGTTTGCCTTCGGCAGCCTCGGAGCATCGCGGCTGAGGCTGTTCGACGCCGAGCGGTCGAAAGCGCAAGCGCTGGCGGACGCGTTGCATGCGACCTTCGAGCGGGCTGGCGGTCGAAGTCGTCGATGTCGGTCGAGGATGCGGCGGCGGGCGTTGAAGGCCTCGTCAATTGCACGCCGCTGGGCATGGACGGGAAGCCCGGCACGGCCGTGCCCAGGTCCGCCATCGGGGAGCAGAAATGGGCCGTCGATGCGGTCTATACGCCGGTGGACACACTATTCCTGAACGATGCCCGCGCCGCCGGGCTGGACGTGATGAGCGGCTACGAGCTTTTCTTTTTCCAGGGCGTTGACGCCTTCAAGATATTCACCGGCAGGGACGTCGACGAGTCTGCTCTCCGCCGCCTGCTCATGGAGCCAGCATCGTGAAGACCTCCATTGCCACCGTCTCCATCAGCGGCGATTTGCGCGAGAAGCTGGCGGCCATTGCCGCGGCCGGCTTCGACGGCGTCGAGATCTTCGAGAACGATTTCCTCGCCTTCGACGGCACGCCCGCCGAGGTCGGGAAGCTCGTGCGCGATCACGGCCTGGAGATCACCGTGTTCCAGCCGTTCCGCGATTTCGAGGGCATGCCGGAGCCGCAGCGCTCGCGCGCCTTCGACCGGGCGGAGCGCAAATTCGACCTGATGCAGGAGCTCGGCACCGACCTGATGCTGGTCTGCTCCAACGTCTCGCCGCAGGCGCTCGGCGGCATCGACCGGGCGGCCGCGGACTTCCGCGAGCTCGGCGAGCGCGCCGCGAAGCGCGGGCTCAGCGTCGGCTACGAGGCGCTCGCCTGGGGCCGCCACATCAACGACCACCGCGACGCCTGGGAGATCGTGCGCCGCGCCGACCATCCCAGCCATCGGCCTGGTGCTCGATTCCTTCCATACGCTCGCCCGCAAGATCGACGTCGAGCTCCATCCGCGCCATCCCCGGCGACCGCATCTTCATCGTGCAGCTCGCCGACGCGCCGCTGATCGACATGGACCTGCTCTACTGGAGCCGCCATTTCCGCAACATGCCGGGCGAGGGCGACCTGCCGGTCACCGACTTCATGCGCGCGGTCGCGGCGACCGGCTATGACGGGCCGCTCTCGCTGGAGATCTTCAACGATCAGTTCCGCGGCGGGTCGCCGAAATCCATCTCCGTCGATGGCCGCCGCTCGCTCATCTACCTGATGGACCAGGTGGTGCGCGCCGAGCCCGACATCGCCATCGACGGTACCGCCGATGCCCGACCGGGTCGGCGTGAACGGCGTCGCGTTCATCGAGTTCGCGGCGAACGAGAGCGAGGCGGAGGAGCTGGCCGGCCTGCTCGAGGCGCTCGGATTCGCGCTCGCCGCGCGGCACAAGAACAAGGAGGTCGCGGTCTACCGGCAGGGCGGCATCAACATCGTCATCAACACCGAGAAGGAGGGGCTCGCCTTCTCCTCCTACCTGATGCACGGCACGTCGGCCTATGCGATCGGGCTGAGCGTGGAGGACGCCGCCGCGACCGTGGCGCGCGCCAAGGCGCTTGCCGCGGAGCCGTTCGAGCAGCCGCGCGGGCCGGGCGAGCTCGCCATCCCGGCGATCCGCGGCGTCGGCGGCGGCGTCATCTACTTCCTCGACGACAAGAGCGAGCTGGGGCGCGTCTGGGAGGTCGAGTTCGACCCCGTGCAGGCCGAGTTGTCCGGCGCCGGGCTGACCGCCATCGATCACGTGGCGCAGACCATGAGCTACGAGGAGATGCTCACCTGGCTGCTCTTCTACACGTCGATCTTTCGCGCACGGAAGACGCCGATGGTCGATGTGATCGATCCGGCGGGCGTCGTGCACAGCCAGGTGATCGAGAGCGACGACAGATCGCTGCGCCTGACCCTGAACGGCGCCGAGAACCGCAGGACGCTGGCCGGGCATTTCTTCGCCGCCAGCTTCGGATCGAGCGTGCAGCACCTTGCCTTTGCCACGCACGACATCTTCGCGACCGCCGAAGCGCTGAAGGGCCGCGGCTTCCAGCCGCTCGCCATCTCGGGGAACTACTACGACGACCTGGAGGCGCGGTTCGGCCTGGAGCCGGAGCTGAGCGACAGGCTGCAGGCGCTCAACATCCTCTACGACCGCGACGAATACGGCGATTATTTCCAGCTCTACAGCCGGACCTACGGCGACGGGTTCTTCTTCGAGATCGTGCGAGCGCAGGAACGGCTACGCAGGATACGGCGCCTCAAACGCCCCCTTCCGCATCGCGGCCCAGAAGCGCGCCATGGAGCCGGTCGACGCGGATGCGTGACGCGGGGGCGGCCGCTAGAACGCCCTGCTGGTGGCTGGGGAATTGCGGTGCTATCTGACAGGCGGGAATGGTGATGAATTCGGAGCGCAGGGGAAAGGCATACTAACAACCCGAGCGGGCCACAGTGGCACGTCGACAACATTGAGCCCTCGCGCGAACCGCTCCAGACAGCTTGGCAATGCCGGAGAGGTTGCCCGTGCAGGCGGCCGTCGTGCAGCCGGCCTGTGCCGCCCCGGAGGCCAGCGCCAAGCCGGGGAGCGCGGCCAGAAAGGGGACTGCGCTCGGATCGTCTCCGCGGATTTGCCGGAGTTCCGAACCTTCTGAGCAATTGCACTTACCGTCCGCTCGCGCCGGCCTTCGCAGATGTGTCGGCGGGCGTAAAGGGGGTCTATCTTCCAACACACGCGAAGGCATTGTCACCGGTCTGTTTTGGTTCCGTTCCTTCGGGACAGGCGCATTTGCCTTCCTTCATTTGCCCGCCTTCGCAGGTGGTCTCGGTGGGCGCTAGCGTCGATGTCTCGACGCAATCGAAAGCGTTCTCGCCGGTCTGTTTTTGCTCCGTGCCCCTGGGACAACCGCATTTGCCGTCGTGGACAATTCCACGTTCGCAGGTGATGTCGGGAGCCGGCGGCGATATCCCGACGCAAGCGAAGACGTTGTCGCGAACCTGACGCGGCTGCGTTTCCCCGAAACAGGTGCATTTGCCTTCAACCAATGTACCGCCGATGCAAAGCTGGTTCGGTGTCGACTGCGTGACCTGGACATCGGTACAGGCACTGTCATTCTTCGAGTTGACGTCGGCAGGAAAGCGCGTGCGCAACGCTTCAATCAGCGCAGCATCGATATCCGCGCCTCCCGGCAGGCCGGCGGTCTTCCGGAACGCCTCAATACCGAGGCGCGTCTTCCCGCCCCATCTTCCCGTCGACCGGTCCGACATCGATTCCCGCGGCGGTCAGCCAGAATTGTGCATAGCGGACGGGGTCGGACTGCGCCTCGCGGGCGTCCGGATACGCAAGCGTACCGCAATTGCTGAATACCGAGCCCGGGCGCGCGTCGCTTGGCAGCCGAACGTCGAGAGGCAATGTGTAAGCCGCGCCGGGTGCCAGCGTCATGGAGCCATGGAGGCAGGTCAAGACATCTCCGGCAGCCGAACACGACCATCCGGCGCCGGCCGCGGAAGCTTGTGTGCCCATGAGGTCGAACTCGTCTTGTATGACAAGCGAGCCCTGATAAGCGGTTTTGCCGACATTGGTTATGGTGATGTCGAAGTGGCAGATTCCGCCCGGCTCACAGGAAGCCGGCCCGGTCTTTTTTGTTGCGAGATCTGTTTGCGGCCGCGGCACCTCGACGACTTTGACATCGACGCAATCCCGGTTGTTTTGGGGGTTTGCGTCGGCGTCAAGACTTACGGTGGCGCAGTTTCTCCCGCCCTCACCGCTGCGCACCCTCGCGCGGATCGTGATCGACGGCATGGGGCCGGGCGGTATTGGCATCGCCCCCGCCCAGGTGCACACGATCGAAGGCTGGCAGGACCATCCGGAACCGCTGGCGCTGTCGAATATCAGCCCCGGCGGCAGCGCATCGATGACCGTAACCTGCGTCGGTGCGGGAATCGCATCGCCGAAGTTGGTGACGTCAAGCCGGAACTCAGCGACCTGACCCAGCTGAACGGAACTCTGCGCCGCCGTCTTCTTGATCCCCAGATCGAGCTTCGGCGTCACGACCGGCTTCACGAGCTTGACCTCGTCGCAGTCCTTGCCGTCGTCGGGAATCCTAGGATCGGCCACGCCAGGCGCCCCGCGGACGTAGACGCAGTTCTGTGCCGTCTCTTGTCCGGGCTGGAAGTGAGACGCAGGCCCGACATTGACGTCCAGCGCGAACGCCACTGATGCGCCTGAGGCGAGCGCTGGGCCGGTATAGGTGCACTGGATCTGCTGCCCGGAAGGCGTGGGCGGCTGTGGAATGCAATTCCAATCCAGGGCCGGGCTGAACGAAAACATCGGCACCGTCAATCCCGGGGGAAGCGGCTCATTCACGACAATCGGCGGACTTGCTGTGCCCGGCCCGTTGTTAGTGACCGTGAAGACATATTCGCCAGTGCCGCCGAACTCGAAGGTGTCAGGCTTATGGTCTTTGTCGATGGTCAGGGTCGAGCCGAGCTCCTCGAGCACTTCCTTGGTGGCCGGAACACAGAGCCGGACCGCATCGCCAATCCGTAGCAATTGCCTGCCGAATTGGTTGGAGGCGAGAATGTTCCACCTCCCTCTGACGCCATCTTCCAGGAGATAACAGAGAAGGTGGTTGTCCTTGTCCACCATGGGCTCCCCGTTCTTCTCGGCCGGGGTGCAAAGCTCCTCCACCTGCGCAACGTATGGCTTCGAACCGCCGAACTGATCGTCAATGCTAACCGGTGCCCCCTTGAAGGGGTCGCCAATGTCTTTGACGTCGTAGCACGTATAATGGTTGCCCTTTACATCCACGGCCTCCGGCTTCGGGGCTGTTCCCGGCCCGGCCAATTCCTTGAGCGACGGGACGCATAGCTCGACCGCCTTCTCGACCAGGAGCTCGTGCTTGCCGAACTGGTCGGTCACGAGGACGTGGCGATTCACCTGGGCCGGCTGCTCAAGCTTCAGCGTGTAGCAGGTCTGGTGCAGCTCCTTGTCGAAGATCCCTTCGTTGTTCTTGTCCGCGGGGTTGCAGAAGATCGGCGCACGGACGACCCCGTCCAGCCAAACCGTCCGGGTTGAATTGGTCCCTGAGCCTGACCTCGCGCTCGAACGGCGGGTTGTCCGTGTTGTAGCACTGATAGTGGTTCCCGCTCTCCGGTTTCCCAAGAACCTTCTTCGTCGAGGGAACGCACAGCAGGCGACGATCTATGACCGTTAGCTGCTGCTTGCCGAACTGGTTGTCGACTTCTACGCGCACGTTCTCCGGAATCGGGTCCTTCAGCAGGTAGCACACGAGGTGAGCGTCTTCGTTGTTGATGCCCTCTTCATTCTTGTCGACAGGCGGGCAAAGGTATTTGGGCTCCACGACGGTGTTCTGCGTCTTGCCGAACTGATCGACGAGCGTGACCGGAATTCAGCATCTGCTCCGGCCTCAGTTCGTAACACTGGAAGTGATCCAGCCCCGGCATCGTTACGGGCGGCGTGCACTCCAGCTCATTCGTCACCTGGAACGCGACTCCACCGGCCGGAACGCTGATCGAGAACGTCGGGGTGTTCGGAGGCATGAAGAAATACGGCGGCGCGCCCTGATAGGAGACGAGCCAGCGGCAATTGTCCGGCGTATCCCAGTTGGCCGGCAGTAACTCCGTCAGTGTGCAAGCGTCGCCGGCTCAGCACGATTTCCGTCTGGCTGTCGCCGTTGCCGAGTTGGAAGGTCGGCAGCGGGCCGGTGTCGGTGCAACTCAAGCTGAAGGAGAAATCCGGATCGTTCGGATCGAATGACGGCGGCGCATTTGGCCCGGCCAGCACCCTCTTCTCGATAACGAGCTTGCTCTCATCCCGCCTGTTCCTGAACGTGACCGTCTCTCTCTCATCGGGGTCGATGGTCACCGTCTGAGTGGCGGAGGGGAGCGGCGTCCAGTTTGGTCTGATTTCCTCGTGAAGTGAATAGTCGCCGACGAACACCCGGAAACAGACCGGTCCCTGTTGTTCAGTGACGATCGTCATCGGCGGGACGGTATCAATCTCGACCTCCCAACCCGGCAGCAGATTGCCGTGATGATCCTGCTTGTCCACGCAGATTTCGCCGCAGAGGTTCACCTGCGCCTTGTCGTAGTAGTTGTTGGGCGGGTCGAGCGAGTTTAACGGAGCCGGGGGATAATTTTCAGAGCCGTTGCGCTCGCCATTCGGTGCTCCCGATGCGCCGGGTGTTGACGAGCCTGTGAGATTCGGGGCCGCCGGTGTCCCCTGCGGTCCGGGCAGACTGGTCCAGGTGACGATCGCCTCGTTCCAAATGGGGCAGGACTCGGTGCTGCATGCGAGGAACACCTGATAGGTGATGCTCGCGGTGCCGCCGGCGGGCAGTCGGCCGATCGCGACGCTGAGCGAACCGCCGAACGTGGAATTATCGGTGGCGCCCGCAGGCACGTTCACCTGCACCAGATGCGGCGTGCAGGCGGGCGAGGGGTTCTGCAGGAGGGAGTCCTCGAGGACGACGTCAAAAGCGTCGGTGCTGCCGACGTTGTTTAGCGTGAGCGTGTAGTTGAAGAGGTTGGGCGCGGTCGCATCGCGCGCGATGTTCTTGATGATGCTCACCTTCGGCTCGACGATGACGGCGTTGTACAGTGTTCGAGGTGACCCCGATAGAAATCGGGGATGTGGGATCGCCGTTGGTGTCGAAGAGGACCTCGCCCCGTGTTTGGGAGTTGTTCACGCCGTCCACGTTGGTCGGGATGTTGCAGACAAGGGCGTTGAACTCGATGTCGATGAACTCGTCGTCCGGATCGAAAGCGTTATTGGTGAGATCGCCGAAATCAAAGACAACGGGAGCGCCACAGGTCGCCCCTCCGGTGACCGTGACACCTGAGGTGCTGAGGATGGCCGAGAATCGACATTGACAGTATGCGAACTGTCCATTGAGGAACATCAGCCCTGCTGGCAGGTAGTCCTGCACCTGAAAGCTCGGCGCCACACCCTCCGGCAGCAGGATGTGCAGGCGGTAGCGGACGATCTCGCCGATCGCCAGTTGCTCCACGCCGTTTGCGTCGGTTGTCGTATGAGTCTCGGATGTCGCAACGATGGACTTCTGGATCGACGGCTTCCGAACGCAGACCTGAGCGGATGCCGCGATCGGCCCGCCATAGTTGGGGCCGAGATGGTTCTCGCCGCCCTCGAATCCAGCGTAGTTAAAAACTCGCGAGACGTTATCGTATGCAGATCCATCCACCATTACGTCATTTGGAACCTGCAGGTCGTAGGTGATAACCGCCAGATCGCGGCCGCTGGTTGGATCGTTGTGGTCCAGAGCGCCGGGATCGCCGGCGGGAGGTATGGTCGGAAAGGGGTCCAAGAGCTTGATGCCAGGGCCGAAGAAATCGTTGGCGCTGCAAGGGATATCGCAAGTGGACTGCGCCGGCGTTCCGTCGCTGACATTGAGGTTGTAGCCGTTCAGCGGCGGCGGGACGAGCAGCGGCGGGAGCGTGTCGTTGACGGTGACGTCGAACGCCCCGAGCGGGCTGGAGCCCAGGTTCTTGACCGTCGTCGCGAATGTGACGACATCGCCGCTCGACGGTGACGCTGCTATTGATAGTAGCCTGGGACGTCAGGGGCAGTGGCGACGTGAACCGCGCGCCCGGGCTTCCCGGCGGGGTGAACGTTCCCTGCACCGGCGGATTGAAAGAGCCGACGGCCGTCCCCGGCGGGCAGGCCCCCTGCGGGTCTGGCTGGCAGGCGGCGATTGCGCCCTTGTTGATCTGGAGCACCGGCTCGCCGAGCTCGAATGGCGCGACGGCCACCTGGCAGGTCGTTTCGGCGAACGAGTTGTCTTCGCACTCAGTGGCCTGGTTGTCGCGCACCAGATGGTCCGGGAACGGATCGGTCGATACCGTCGCCGTCACCAGCGCGTCGATTGTGCAGGGCATATTATTGTTCAGGCCGGAGCTGCCATAGAGGAGAGTTACGCTATTGGTGTTCGGGTCGTCCGGTGCATTCGAAGGCCCGGGACAGGTGTCGGACGGGACGACGAAATCCAGGCCTCCGTACGATAGGACAGGGTTTGGCAGAAAATCGGTGACTGTAAGATTCTCCCAGTCGCTCGCCGGGATCGTCTTCAGGATGCGGAAGGTGATCCGATCGCCCGGCGCGACCTGTGGCAAGGGCGAGGGAAGAGGATCGACCGGATTGCAGTAACCGGGCTCGGCAAGAACGTCGCCGGTGGCGTTCTGTGCGCGGTCAATGCGATAGACACACTTCTCGATGGAGTCGTGCTTGATGTCGACCTGCGTCCCGCTGTCGTCCTGCGCGTGGCCGATTGGGTGGCTCGGGTCAGGATTGCTGTTGTCGAGAACATCACCGCTGATCGTCAGGTAATCGAACTCGCGGTCGAACTTGTCGACGTACATGTCCCCCGCAACCGGACAGGCAAACGTATCGTCGACGATCGTTTGGAACGTGATCGTTCCCGTTGTGCTGGGAAGGAAAACGCCGGAGGTGCCAATGGCGCCCGACAGATCAAAGCCGAGCACTGTCCCGATGTGGGGAGGACCGTTTCCGAGCGGCGGCGTCAACCATGGATACGGCGGAAACGGTTGCGGCAGTAAACCCCAGGGCGTTGGCGAGAGGTCGCAAGGGGGCGGGCTATTGACGGTGACGAACTGTGGCAGAATTTGCGCGCCGTTGATCTGCGCGGACCCCGGAACATAACTTTGGCCGTCGGACAGCAGGTCTCTGATGACAAGATTGCCTAGGGTGAAGAAATCGGAAACCTGGAACTGAATGGTATAGGTCAGCGAGTCTGGCCCGGTATCGCCACCAGCGGCGACACCGACTTCTGGATGGCGAGGCATTTCTTGACGATGGTGTGGTCGGCGTCGCCATTGACCGGTTGCGGTTGCAGCGGGTCGATGTCGCGCGGATCGAGCGGCGTCCATGTGCCGGTTGCGCTGGCCTTGTTGACGCCAAGCTGGAAGTCGCAGCCCGCGTCTGAAATCGGCGAACCGTCGGAGTGAAACTCCGGAATGTAGACCTCTAAAGTAAGGGTTGCTTCCGGGCCAGATACGCCGGTGATGGGGCCGGGAAACGTCGCATCAACGCACCCACCGGGCACGTGCTGTATCTGCGGCATTGCCGGGGACAGGGTTATCTGTCCCGGGACCTGCCCGGCAGCGCTCGCGCCCACGAACTGCAGGTTGCCGTCGAGGCAGTCGGTCAGCGTCAGGGAATCGACAGTCAGGCCATCATCCACATCCGCCGAAATCACGTACTTGAACGGAAAGCTCGGCCCGGTGGCGGTCTCGTCCTCTGGGCAAGGTGTGTCATCGAGGAGGAAGCATTTCTTGGTGACGGTGAAGACGTTCGGCGTGATGTCCTTGCTGGTGAAGGTGCCCTCGATGACGGGCGGAGCTTGGGATGAGCCGTATTGAAAGCCGCCGCGCGCATAGATCGTGAGCGGAACACCGGCATCCGCATAATTGCTCAGATGCACCTTCACTTCGATGATGATCGGGCCCTGAGTATTGTAGTAGCTTGTGAACGGCAGCTCGATCACTGCCAACTCAAATCCTTCGGGGGGACGAAGCAGGGACTCGTGCTCGGCGTCAGGCCAGCGGAAGGGGAATGCTCCCACCGAGCGGGTGGAGGTTTCCAGGCAGGGCAATCCCGCCGGTCGACGCGCAGACCATTGGAGGGAGTAGTGGAGTTCCAGCGAGCGTAGGCCCGGTAGTGGCAACTATTGTGTGCACTGTGGCGCTTGTCGGTGCGGCAGGCTGCAAGGGATAGTCGAGCGGCGAAGCGAAATGCGCCTTCGCAGACAGAAAGGTGATGCCGTCGCACGGGTTATTCTGCGAACTCATCGTCGACTCCGAGAGCGGGCAGGAACAGATCAAGATAGGGCCCGAAGCCGACGGTCCCGGTGTTCTGGAATGTCAGCGTGATGGTGAAATCTTCGCCGATGGAGACGACGTCCGGCGCATCGATGATTTTGACGACAGGAACGGGCTGCGCGTTTGCGGGTGTGGCCAGGCCCAGGAAAAGCAACCCAGCGGCCAGCAAGACCGCACATGACCCCAGCGTGCGACCAAAGCTCTTTCGCGGCGCCGCAATGGCAGCGCACCGTGCTCTGACTCCAAACATTTCGCCCCCTGTTCATCCGGCTTCTGCGCGCACGGGTGCGGCCGGCATGAAATGCCGTTCGAAAGTCTCGGTACTTCTTTATTGGGCCGGTCGGGCTATCCGAGTCCGGGTTAGCAGAAGAGGCGCTGGACTTTTCTCACAGGTCGCAGAACAGCGCTATGCGACCATATTTTTGCTCAATCAGAACGATAGCACTTAACCTACCCTCTTGATGAGCAATTTAGGTACAGGCGCGCCTTTTTTTGCAGGCCCGCTGCTATCGTATCTTCGCGGCGCCGAGTACCGCGCTCTCAGCGGTCAGGAAGGTGCCAATGGATTTACTGCGTAAGCCGGGGATCGCCGAGGAACTCCGATCCCGGCGCGATGCCGGTGACCAGCAGACGGTCACGCGCCCGCGTGCAGGCAACGTAGAAGAGCTGCCGCTCGGTCTCGTAGACGTCGTCGGGGCCATTGGCGGCGATGCCCGCAAGGAACGCTTCTTCATGGGTGAGCGAGGCGACTTGTTTGGGGCGTTTGGGTTTTCGAGCCATTCCTCCTACTCACCCTTCTCAAGAAAGCGTGGATCGCCCGCCGCCCATCCAATGTAGAGCGGCAGCACATCGTTCGGCCGAACATGCAACAGCTTGCCGAGCTTGGCCGGGACCCCGAGCATCGCGGCAAAGCGTTCGAAAGCGTCGAACCATTTTCCGGTCGGCGAGAAGGAATGCACGATCATACAGGCTGCATCTGTCTTGAAGCGGCGCGCCTCGATGACCGCCGCCGCTGTGCGGTGGATGAGCTGATAGTACACATCGCCCGGCAATGGCTGCGTCAGGCCGAGCAGGTCGCACATGTAGGCGAGCCGCTCCCGCTTGCCGGGCGATGCGTTGACCAGCCAGTTGGCGAGCGTCTTGTCGAAAGCTTCGTCCACCTTGCCTTCGATCGTCGCGGCGATTGTCTTGTCACCGACGCGAACGATCGCGAAGAGGTCGCTCTGGCTGTCGCCTCGGTTGGAGCCAGGGAGCGGCACTTTGTGCTCCGGTAGGCCGACCAGAAGCTCAGGCTTCGCGCCGAACTCGGCAAACATGGCAGCGATTTCAGGCGGAAGGCCATCCGCTGCCTCCCAACACCGGGCGAGCGTCATCGCAGAGAAGCCGGAGCGCCAATGCTTTTTGGGATCGGCGAGCAAAGCGCGCCAATCCTCCGCGCCGCGGCTCGGAAGGTAGATGCGAGTTTGACGATGCTTCATACCTGCGCCTTCTCGACAAGCGAATCCATCAGATGCGCGAACGCCGCCTCTATCTCTAACACGTCGGTGAACTCCTCGAAGCGCCAGCGGCCGAACGTGCCGAGGTTGTTGACGCCGGGTACCCAGAGCGTGCGCATGGTCTCGGCCTTCACCTGCGCGTCGCCGCCCCCGGCTTCCTGTCCGGCATCAGCCCGGACGAGCAAGCCGACTTCCGCCGTCAGTGGGCGCAAGAGAACCACCCCGTCGAGGCCGCACGGCGTGAGCACCTCACCCGGGCGATGGCGGCTGTCGAGACTGGCGGCAGGCTGCTGCTGTCTACAGCCTGTCGCTCTACTCGTCGCACATCGTGGAGCGCGGCGAGGCGGCCGAGCGTCGTGCTGCGGAGGCCGGCCGCTCGGCGTCATCGGCGGCGGTGCACTGAACAATGGCTCGCGGCTGCCCTCTTCGGCAGCTGAGCGCCTAACAGCGAACGTTCCGCTGTTAGGCGTAGCGTCCGGAGCAGGCCCCTCGTCGTCGGCTGCTCCGGGCGCGTCCTCTCCGCCCGCGCTAGCAGGTCGAGGCGACGGTGCCACTGCCCCAGGGTGTGGCCGCTGTCGTGAAGCCCGAGGCGGTGCCGCAACCGTCGACGCCTTGGGTACTGCATCGCTATGCCGCGGCTGCCTTCGAATTTCCCGGGAGCCACTTCTGATAAAGGCCTTTCGAGGCAGTCGGACGCTCTTCGGATCGATAAGCTCAACGAGCCTCCGAAAACGTTCCTTGCAGTCGCCGCCGGCCTTGATCCGGCCCGCTGCCGTGCTTGAGCCGTCGGGTATCCCCAGCATTAGTTTCACCTCGTTCTGGGAGAACGACTTGGAGCCGATCTCCTTGTAGGAAGGCTCGGCCGCGTGGGACACGCCGTAGGTGTTCCCGATACCGGCCGTCACCACTGCTTCCACAAAAACGGGCTGTGCGGTCGCGGGAACGCCGTTCTTGCGAGACAGACGAAGGAGACGTTCCGCAAAGGGAGGTTCGTTATAAAAGTTGTCCCACCCGTTGTGCACGGTCATGAGCTTGCGGCTTGCGCTTGTGAACACGGCGTGCACGTCGGCCTCGTTCAAAAGAGCAAGCTGGCCGACGTTTTCGAAGAACTGGAGAGAGGCTTTTTGCCGTGCCTCGTCTCCCTTCGCCTTATTCCTGATGGCGGTCCACCAACGCCGAGCAAGTCTTCGGGCTGAACTCGTTGCTAAACGCCTCACAGATGGAAAGCGCGTTCAGCCGAGCTTCCTCCCCGGACGCCGGATCGCAGTAGATGCCGTGCAGCATGACGAAGATCAGCTCGCGTTGTGCGTCATAGGTTCCGGCAACCCGGCTGACCCATTCATCAAGTTGGTCACCCTTGAAGCGCGACGCCTTAAGGGCGTCGAGCATTGCCTTAGTATCGACGCCCTTCGGATTATGGGCACTAGAGAGCGCATGCTTCTGGCATCTGCTAAGGAACGCAAGGAACTCATCTTCATCAACATTGCCGTCCGCTGGGTGAGCGGCCGAGAAACTGTTCCGCGTCGCTCTACACTGATCAAGGAAGAAGAAGTCGTCGTTGCCGATGAGATTGAGCCGCAGGCACAGGTCCAGCAGATCGGCATCCTTAAGGTCGAGCAGCGAGGCTTCGTCGAATGACTTGTCGTCGAGAACCTGGGGGACAACCGCGATGCCAAAGCGGCGAACTTTCTCCCGAAGTTCCAAGACAGCGGCATTCCATACGTAATTGATCGCGGCGTCGAAAAGACCGCTCGCCACGGCCACGCACATTCTGACAATTCGTTCATCCCGCAGTTCCGGGGAAATCTCTCTTTATGAGGCGAGGGAGCTGCGACCAAGCGTGTTCGATTTGATCGTCCGCTGCCAACACTTCGCGTGCCACCCCTAGGGCGGCTGTCAGTTCGGACAGCATTGGGCCTGAAACAGAAGAGATATCCGGCAGCTTCACGGCCGGTAAGGACTCGGATGATGCCGCAGCGATTATCGCCTTTTTCATGCCCCTCCTCCTCGGTCCGGAGCGATGCGAAGTTTGCGGCGCTATTTGGGTTGCACGAGGGTCGATTGCAACCTTTTCCGAGCCCCCTCGGCGATGACCGTGGGGGGAAGTTGAGCGAGCCGAAAATCAGAGGTCCTCGCAGCCTAGGAAACGGGAGATGATTCGGAGAACGCATGATGGATGAGCACGACTTAGTAGCACGCCCTTTTCGCCCGGATGAGGGGGCAACGTTTCAGCGAACCATACGGCGCCTGGAGGACGGCCGATTTCAGGCTGCGTGCCAAGCTCGACTTGTGAGGGGCCGTGAGATTTTGGACGAGATGCCCGAGTCACTTCATCGCGGCGACTGAGGAGGAGGCCAAGCGCTGGACGAATGCGATGGCAACGCGTCGCGGCTTCAAAAAGTGGACCGTTTATCAGTCGGGCATGTAATGCAATGTTGCCCCGATGTTGCCCCGGCGCGTCATTGTGCTAATTTTCCGCAGTCACTCTTAGTGTATAAGTGATTGATTTTATTGGTGCCGGCTGAGGGACTCGAACCCCCGACCCCCTGATTACAAATCAGGTGCTCTACCAGCTGAGCTAAGCCGGCCCCATATCGACTCGCGTTACGGCAGCAAAGCGGCGCTGTCCAGCCTGCGTATCGTGCGGGGCGGCGCGGGACGGCGGGGCGCGGCGGACGAGGAGAAGGCGGGCATGCGAGGCGGGCGCGCGATCATCGCGGCGTTGGTGCTTGCCGGTGCGCTGGCAGGGCCCGCGGGCGCGGAGGGGCTGGGCCGGATGGATTCGAGCCGTCCCTATTGGGCGCAGCCGCCGGAGCTTGCGCTGCCGACCATTCCTTTGCGGCCGGTGACGCCGCCGCGACCGGAGATCCGTTCCTATCAGCCGCATTCGGGCCTGCAATACGGCTTCCGCCCCGAGCCGCCCGGCCAACGCCGCATCCGCCCCGGGGATGCCGATGCCGGGACGCGGGTCATCCTGCCGAAGGCCGTGCCGCCGCTCATCGAATACGGACCGCCGCCGACCATGAACGGCCCGTCCCACACCTATTGTTTCGATCCTGCGCGCTGCCCGTGACCGGGCGCGGGCCGAGATGGCCCGGACGGAGCGAATCGAAATTCTGCGGCAGCTCTAACAAGCGTCTGGATTGCGCGCCTCAGGCGCGTCATCCGGGCTGCGGCGTCAGCTGCCGCAATGGATGCGCGGGAAGGGGAGGTGCGACGTCCACCGCTGCAGCGTGCGGCAGGGGTGGAAGCGGCGGCCGCCGGCGGTGTCTGCGTCGGCGCGGGCAATGCTGCCGGTGATGATGGGCTCGTCGGGTCGCGGGGTGGGAAGCCGCGCCAGATCGACGGCCTCCTCGGCCGGACCCTCCGGCCCCAGCTCGGGCGGCGGTATTTCGGCCGCCGCATTTTCTGCCGCCATGGCCATCTGCTTCGGCGCAGCGACGCTTGCGGGCGGCGGGCGGAACGGAGCGGGCTGCACCATCGGCACGAGCCCCGTCGTGCTTGCGATGTCGGAAAGCGGCGGCAGGTCGAGCGGCTCGGAATTGGCAGCGGGCGCATGGCGTGCGTGCGGCGGGGCTTTTTGCGGCGAGGCGCGTTTCGCCCGGACCGCTCAGCACGAAGAAGACGGCGCTGCCCACGGCGGCGGCCGCGGCAAGCGCGCTGACGACGCTCGTCACCGTCTTCGCCCGCCTGAGGAAGCGGCGCCAGCGCGTGTGGCGTCCGTAGACGATGTCCTCGATGCTCACCGAGCGGATGGCATCCAGTCTTCTGTCCTCGCGCGACCGCCTGGCCATGTGACGCATGCGGCCCGTTGGCCGCCCTCCGATACAAGCCTTGAGCCTGCGCGGTTATGGTTGCGATCGCGTTAAGGGGCGAGAAAATGCCGGCTAAGGGGAGGCCCGCGTCACGACGTAGAGCGCCAGCGCCGCGGCGTTGGAGACATTGAGGCTGGTGATCGGGCCGGGCACGTCGAGGCTGACGAGGCGGTCGCACTTCTCCCGCGTCAGGCGGCGCATGCCCTTGCCCTCGGCGCCGAGCACGATGGCGGTCTTGCTGCCGGGCGCGGCGGGCGCCAGCCGCTCCGTGTGCGCGCTGTCGAGGCCGAGGCGCTCGAAGCCCATGTCGGCCAGCCGGTCGAGCGCCCGCGCCAGGTTCTTCACGCGCACCAGCGCCACGTGCTCCAGCCCGCCCGAGGCGGCCTTGGCGAGCACGCCGGATTCCGCCGGCCCGTGCCGCTCGGTGAGGACCAATGCGGCGGCTCCGAAGGCGGCGGCGGTGCGCAGGATGGCGCCGACATTGTGCGGGTCGGTGACCTGGTCGAGCACCACCACGAGACGGGCGTCGGCGAGATCGGTGATGTCGGGCTCGGGGAGGGGGTCCGCGACGACGGCGATCCCCTGGTGCACGGCGCCGGGACCGGCGGCGCGGTCGATGTCGCGCGGGTCGGCGGGGGCGGGGAGGTCGGGGATGCCGAGCTCGGCGAGGCGCGCCAGGGCGGCCGGGGTGGCGAGGATGCGGGCGATGCGGCGCGCCGGGTTTTGCAGCGCCGCCAGCGCGCTGTGCCAGCCGTAGATGATTCCCGCCTGGCCGCCGCCGTCGCGCCGGCCTCGCCCGTCTCCCCGAATATGCCGCCGTACGCTCATGTTACCCGTTCCAGCCTTGACCGAAGGGCCGGGCCAATGATTGACACGGATCGGCCGCCTCTTCATATACGGCGCCCGACGGAACCGCCTCTCGGGATTTTTCGGTCTTCGGGGTTTTCGGTTCCCGGTCGCATCAGCCTTGGTCGACACTGGGCGTCGGGTCGGTGCGGGGGAGTGTCCCGAGTGGCAAAGGGGGCGGACTGTAAATCCGCTGGCGGAAGCCTTCGTAGGTTCGAGTCCTACCTCCCCCACCACGCTTCGCCCTTACGGGCTTCGCGTGGCGCAGCCAAGCGAAGGCCGTTAGAGCGAGGCAGTGCCCGGCGTAGCTGGAGCACAGCGGAAGCGAAGACGGGCCGGGCAATGTGGTACGTCTACGTCATTAGAAGCGTCGATTCTCCCGACCAGGAGTACACCGGCGCAACGGCCGATCTGAAACAGCGGCTGGCGGATCATAACAGCGGGAAGTCAAAGCACACGGCGAAGTTTGCGCCTTGGGAATTGCGCTGCTACGTCGCGCTGCCTAATAAGCATCGTGCGTTGGAGTTCGAGCGCTATCTGAAATCGCATTCGGGGCGGGCATTTGCCAAGAAGCGCCTAGTTTGACGACGTTCCCTCCATCGAACGCGGGTATAGCTCAATGGTAGAGCAGCAGCCTTCCAAGCTGAATATGCGGGTTCGATTCCCGCTACCCGCTCCAGTTTCGGCGGCCACAGGGCGGATGACAGACGAAGGAAACGCGGTTATCTGTCCCCCGTCGTCGGCTTCCGTCGTTCGATAGGGGTATAGCTCAGTTGGTAGAGCGACGGTCTCCAAAACCGTAGGTCGGGGGTTCGAGCCCCTCTGCCCCTGCCAGCCTTCGCAGCGCGAGCGGCGTGGGCCGCCACGCCGGCGCCTGAAAGGGCGAAGGCAAGGCAAAAAATGGCCCGCAGTTTCGGCTGTCGGGCAGGTTTCGCCCTGCGCAAGCAGGAAAATGCCGCGGAAGCGGGCATTTCGGGCCGTTCTCACGAAGGTGAAGATCGACCGGTTAAGCCCCTTGCGCGGTGAGGCTAATTTGCTTAAATAGGGATGCGTGGAGGCGCGCGAACCCATTCGCGCGCCTTCCAATTCGCGGTATGGCCAGAACAAACCCGTTTCAGTTCATTCAGCAGGTACGCACTGAGGCGGCCAAGGTCACTTGGCCGACGCGGCGCGAAACTGCGATTACGACGTTGATGGTGTTCGTCATGGTGTTCCTGGCGACAGTGTTTTTCTTTGTCGCCGACGAAATTATGAGCTGGGGCATCGGCTTCCTGCTCGGAACGACCGGCTAAGCCGGAAGAAGCAGCGGAACTCTGGATGGCGAAACGCTGGTACATAGTCCACGCCTATTCGAACTTCGAAAAGAAGGTGGCGGACTCCATTCAAGAGAAGGCGGCAGCCGCAGGGCTGGGCCATCTCATCGACGAGATTCTCGTTCCGACCGAGAAGGTCGTGGAGATGCGCCGCGGCCGCAAGGTCGATTCGGAGCGGAAGTTCTTCCCCGGCTACGTGCTGGTGAAGATGGACATGACGGACGAGGCGTACCACCTCATCAAGAATACGCCGAAGGTGACGGGCTTCCTGGGTGCCGACAACCGTCCGGCGCCGATTCCCGACGCCGAGGCCGAGCGCATCATGGCGCAGGTCCAGGAAGGCGTGGAGCGGCCGAAGCCGTCAGTGAGTTTCGAGGTCGGCGAGCGCATCCGCGTCGCCGACGGCCCGTTCGCCTCCTTCGAGGGGAACGTGGAGGAGGTGGACGAAGAGCGTGCGCGGCTGAAGGTGGCGGTCTCCATCTTCGGCCGGGCGACTCCCGTCGAGCTCGAATACGGGCAGGTCGAGAAGGTCTGACCGTTCCCGTGGGAGGCTGGCCGCCCGTGCCATCGGGCTGCCGCTGAGCCGCACCACGAACACCCCAACGCCGAGCCGATTGGGCCGGCACGAGAACGGAGTGCGCAATGGCAAAGAAAGTGTCGGGTTACCTGAAGCTGCAGGTTCCCGCAGGTGCCGCCAACCCGTCGCCGCCCATCGGGCCGGCGCTCGGTCAGCGCGGCCTCAACATCATGGAGTTCTGCAAGGCGTTCAACGCCGCCTCGCAGGACATGGAGAAGGGTGCCCCGATCCCGGTCGTTCTGACGATCTACGCCGACCGCAGCTTCACCTTCGAGATGAAGACGCCGCCGGTGTCGCATTATCTCAGGAAGGCGGCGGGGCTGGCGAAGGGTGGCCAGGCTCCGGGCCGGACGGTGGCCGGCAGGGTGACGCGGGCGCAGGTGCAGAAGATCGCCGAGGACAAGATGAAGGACCTCAACGCGACCGACGTCGAAGCTGCAATGCGCATGGTTGAGGGCTCGGCCCGCTCCATGGGCCTGGAAGTGGTGGGCTGACCGATGGGCAAGATGGGAAAGCGCATTCGCAAGGTCCGTGAGGGCATCGACCGCGACCAGCTCTATCCGCTGACCGATGCCGTGCGCATGGTGAAGGAGCGGGCGGTCGCCAAGTTCGACGAGACGATCGAGGTGGCGCTCAATCTCGGCGTCGATCCGCGTCACGCCGACCAGATGGTGCGCGGCGTCGTTTCGCTGCCGAATGGCACGGGCCGCTCGGTGCGCGTGGCGGTTTTCGCCCGCGGCGAGAAGGCCGACGAGGCAAAGGCGGCCGGCGCCGACGTGGTCGGCGCGGAGGACCTGGTGGAGACGGTGCAGAAGGGCGAGATCAATTTCGACCGCTGCATTGCCACGCCCGACATGATGCCGCTGGTGGGGCGGCTGGGAAAGATCCTCGGGCCGCGCGGCATGATGCCCAACCCGAAGGTCGGCACCGTCACTGCCGACGTCACCAAGGCGGTCAACGACGCCAAGGGCGGCGCCGTCGAGTTCCGGGTGGAGAAGGCCGGGATCGTGCAGGCCGGCATCGGCAAGGCGTCGTTCACGGAGGCCGCGCTGGAGGAGAACGTCCGCGCGCTGGCCGATGCAGTGAACCGGGCGAAGCCGTCCGGCGCCAAGGGAACCTATATGAAGCGCATCGCGCTGAGCTCCACGCAGGGAGCCGGGGTGCGGGTGGACCCGGCATCGCTGTCAGCGAGCTGAGGGTCGCGTAACGAATTCGCCCGGGCCGAGCCCGGGCACCCGAGTTTCGCCCAATGCGCCCTGGCGCGGCGGGCGGAAAGGGCCGGCAGGCTAGCCTGTCCGGCCCGGTCCTGTCCGAGACTGCAGGTGAGCTTCGGCTCCTAAGCCCCTGACTTCAAAGGTGGCCTGCATGAGACGGGTTCGTGAACCGAATTGAGGGCGCAAGCCCAAGATCGGTTCGAACCTCTCGTCCTTCGCTGCCCTTTTGGGAAGCGAGGGCCCGGCCTCCAGCGAGGCTCGGGGGACAGGCGTTCACCGTCGCCCGTCCTCCGTCTTCGGGAGCCGGGCGGCACGGCGAAGCGGCCCGCGGACATATGCGTTCGGGGCCAGATGAGGACAGAGGCAGTGGATAGAGCTGAGAAAAGCGAGATGGTGTCTACGCTCAACCAGGTGTTTTCGAACACCGGGGTTGTGGTCGTGGCCCACTATTCCGGCCTGAACGTCGCCCAGATGACGGCTCTGAGGGGCCGCATGCGGGAGGCGGGGGCCAGCCTCAAGGTCTCCAAGAACCGCCTCGTCAAGCTTGCCCTGAAAGGTACGGACGTCGAACACATCAGCGACCTGTTCCAGGGTCCGACGGTCATCGCCTATTCGGACGATCCCGTCGCGGCCCCCAAGGTGGCAGCCGAGTTCGCCAAGACGAACGAAAAGCTCGTCATTCTCGGCGGCGCCATGGGCGCGACCAATCTGGACGCCAAGGGTGTCCAGGCCCTGGCCATCGCTCCCGTCGCTTGATGAACTGCGTGCAAAGCTCGTCGGCATGATCCAGACGCCGGCGACCCGCATCGCGGGCGTCTTGCAGGCGCCCGCCGGGCAGCTTGCGCGCGTGTTCGCCGCCTATGCCGACAAGGGCGAAGCGGCCTGAGGCTGACCTTGAGAGACCTGAGAAACGGTTCGAACCGACAAGGAACTGAAATCATGGCTGATCTATCGAAAATCGTGGAGGACCTTTCCAGCCTGACGGTGCTGGAGGCCGCCGAGCTCTCCAAGTTGCTGGAAGAGAAGTGGGGCGTTTCCGCCGCCGCGCCGGTGGCCATCGCCGCGCGGTCGGTGGCGCTGCGCGCCGCCGAAGCGGTCGAGGAGAAGACCGAGTTCGACGTCGTGCTCACGGCGGTCGGCGACAAGAAGATCAACGTCATCAAGGAAGTGCGCGCCATCACCGGGCTTGGCCTCAAGGAAGCCAAGGACCTGGTGGAAGGCGCGCCCAAGCGCGGTGAAGGAAGCCGCCGGAAGGCGGAAGCCGAAGAGATCAAGAAGAAGCTCGAGGAAGCCGGCGCGACCGTCGAGCTGAAGTAGGCGTTTTTCGCGACATGCCAGGCGCGGTTCTCCGCGCTTGGCGCAGCCCGGCCGCAAGGCCGTATTCTGGCCGCAAGGTCGACTTGGGCTGCCCCGACGGGCGCACGGACAGCCGTGCGACTTTCCGGACAGCCGCTCGAACAGATTGGCGAGGACGATTCATGGCAAGAGCAACAAGTGCGAAGAAGTGAACTTCTCTGGCCGGCGCCGCATCCGCAAGTTCTTCGGTCACATCACCGAAGCCGCGGAGATGCCGAACCTGATCGAGGTTCAGAAGTCTTCGTACGATCAGTTCCTGATGGTCGAGGAGCCGGCAGGCGGGCGCGGCGACGAGGGCCTGCAGGCGGTTTTCAAGTCGGTGTTCCCGATCTCCGACTTCGCCGGCACGGCGATGCTGGAATTCGTGCGCTACGAGTTCGATCCTCCGAAATACGACGTGGAGGAGTGCCGCCAGCGCGACATGACCTACGCGGCGCCGCTGAAGGTGACGCTGCGCCTCATCGTGTTCGACGTCGACCAGGAAACCGGCGCCAAGTCGGTCAAGGATATCAAGGAGCAGGACGTCTACATGGGCGACATGCCGCTCATGACGATGAACGGCACCTTCGTCATCAACGGCACCGAGCGCGTCATCGTCTCGCAGATGCATCGCTCGCCGGGCGTCTTCTTCGACCACGACAAGGGCAAGACGCATTCCTCCGGCAAGCTGCTCTTCGCCGCGCGCATCATCCCGTATCGCGGCTCCTGGCTCGACATCGAGTTCGACGCCAAGGACATCGTGCATGCCCGCATCGACCGGCGCCGCAAGATTCCGGTGACGTCGCTGCTGTTTGCGCTCGGCATGGACGGCGAGGAGATCCTCTCCACCTTCTACGAGCCGATTACCGTCACGCGTGACGGCGACGGCTGGCAGCTGCCGCTCGACCCGGACAAGCTGCGCGGCACCAAGCCGGTCGAGGACCTCATCGACGCCAAGAGCGGCGAGGTGATCGCGGAGGCCGGCAAGAAGGTCACCGCGCGCCTCGCCAACCAGCTCAAGGAAAAGAAGATCAAGGCGATCCACGTCACCGACGAGGCGCTGATCGGGCGCTATCTGGCCGAGGACATCGTCAACGTGGAGACCGGCGAGATCCACGCCGAGGCGGGTGAGGAGATCACCGCCAAGACTGCTCGCCATGTTCGCCGATGCTGGGCGAGAAGAAGCTGCAGCTCCTGGAGATCGACCACGTCAACGTGGGCGGCTACATCCGCAACACGCTCGCGGCGGACAAGAACCAGAGCCGCGAGGAGGCGCTGTTCGACATCTACCGGGTGATGCGCCCGGGCGAGCCGCCGACGATCGACACGGCGGAGGCGATGTTCCATTCGCTGTTCTTCGATTCGGAGCGCTACGACCTCTCCGCGGTCGGCCGCGTGAAGATGAACATGCGCCTCGACCTCGACGCGGAGGACACGGTGCGCGTGCTGCGCAAGGACGACATCATCGCGGTCATCCGCACGCTGGTGGACCTGCGCGACGGCCGCGGCGAGATCGACGACATCGACAATCTCGGCAATCGCCGGGTGCGCTCGGTCGGCGAGCTGATGGAGAACCAGTACCGCATCGGCCTGCTCAGGATGGAGCGCGCGATCAAGGAGCGCATGTCGTCGGTCGAGATCGACACGGTCATGCCGCAGGACCTGATCAACGCCAAGCCGGCGGCCGCCGCGGTGCGCGAGTTCTTCGGCTCCTCGCAGCTGTCGCAGTTCATGGACCAGACCAACCCGCTGTCCGAGATCACCCACAAGCGGCGTCTCTCCGCGCTCGGTCCGGGCGGCCTGACGCGCGAGCGCGCCGGCTTCGAGGTGCGCGACGTGCACCCGACGCATTACGGCCGCATCTGCCCGATCGAGACGCCGGAAGGCCCGAATATCGGCCTCATCAACTCGCTCGCGACCTTCGCGCGGGTGAACAAGTACGGCTTCATCGAGAGCCCCTACCGCAAGATCGTCAACGGCAAGGTGACCGACGAGGTCGTCTACCTCTCCGCCATGGAGGAGGCGAAATACACCGTCGCCCAGGCCAACGCCCAGCTCGACGCCAAGGGCGGCTTCGCCAACGAGCTCGTCACCTGCCGCCACAGCGGCGACGTTTCGCTGGTGCCGCGCGAGCACGTCGACCTGATGGACGTCTCGCCGAAGCAGCTCGTCTCGGTGGCCGCGGCGCTCATCCCGTTCCTGGAGAACGACGACGCCAACCGCGCGCTCATGGGCTCCAACATGCAGCGTCAGGCCGTGCCGCTGGTGCGCGCCGAGGCGCCGCTCGTCGGCACCGGCATGGAGCCGATCGTGGCGCGCGATTCCGGCGCGGCGATCGGGGCGCGGCGCACCGGCGTCGTCGACCAGGTCGACGCCACCCGTATCGTCATCCGCGCCACCGACGAGCGCGACGCCTCCAAGTCGGGCGTCGACATCTATCGCCTGCAGAAGTTCCAGCGCTCCAACCAGTCGACCTGCATCACGCAGCGTCCGCTGGTGCAGGTCGGCGACGAGGTGGAGGCCGGCGAGATCATCGCCGACGGGCCGTCCACCGATCTCGGCGACCTGGCGCTCGGCCGCAACGTGCTCGTCGCGTTCATGCCGTGGAACGGCTACAACTTCGAGGACTCCATCCTGCTGTCGGAGCGCATCGTGCGCGACGACGTGTTCACCTCCATCCACATCGAGGAATTCGAGGTGATGGCCCGCGACACCAAGCTCGGGCCGGAGGAGATCACGCGCGACATTCCCAACGTCTCGGAAGAGGCGCTGAAGAATCTCGACGAGGCGGGCATCGTCTATGTCGGCGCCGAGGTGAAGCCGGGCGACATCCTGGTCGGCAAGATCACGCCGAAGGGCGAGAGCCCGATGACGCCGGAGGAGAAGCTGCTGCGCGCCATCTTCGGCGAGAAGGCCTCCGACGTGCGCGACACGTCGCTCAGGATGCCGCCGGGAACCTTCGGCACGGTCGTCGAGGTGCGCGTCTTCAACCGCCACGGCGTGGAGAAGGACGAGCGCGCCATGGCGATCGAGCGCGAGGAGATCCAGCGTCTCGCCAAGGACCGCGACGACGAGCAGTCGATCCTCGACCGCAACATCTACGGCCGTCTCGGCGGGATGCTGAAGGGCAAGGCCGGCACGTCGGGCCCGAAGGGCTTCAAGAAGGGCGACAAGATCACCGACGAGGAGCTCGCCAACCATCCGCGGGCGCAGTGGTGGCACTTCGCCACGGCCGACGACAAGCTGATGACCGCCATCGAGCAGCTCCGGGCTCAGTACGAAGAGAGCCGCAAGCTGCTTGAGAGCCGCTTCATCGACAAGGTCGAGAAGCTGCAGCGCGGCGACGAGCTGCCGCCCGGCGTGATGAAGATGGTCAAGGTCTTCGTCGCGGTGAAGCGCAAGATCCAGGCCGGCGACAAGATGGCCGGACGCCACGGCAACAAGGGCGTGGTGTCGAAGATCGTGCCGATGGAGGACATGCCGTTCCTCGACGACGGCACGCATGTCGACATCGTGCTCAATCCGCTCGGCGTGCCGAGCCGCATGAATGTCGGCCAGATCCTGGAGACGCATCTCGGCTGGGCCTGCGCCGGTCTCGGTCTCAAGGTCGGCAAGCTGGTGGAGAGCTATCGCCAGAGCGGCGACACCAAGCCGCTCCGCGCAATGCTCGGCGAGCTTTACGACGACAACGAGAAGAACGAGCCGGTGAAGGACTTCGACGACGATTCCGTCGTCCGCCTCGGCGAGCAGCTCAGCGCCGGCGTGCCGATTGCCACGCCGGTGTTCGACGGCGCCAAGGAGGAGCACATCGTCGAGCTGCTCGAGAAGGCGGGTCTCACCACCTCCGGCCAGGCGCGGCTTTACGACGGCCGCACCGGCGAGGTCTTCGATCGCGACGTGACGGTGGGCTACATCTACATGCTGAAGCTTCACCACCTGGTGGACGACAAGATCCACGCGCGCTCGATCGGTCCTTACTCGCTCGTCACCCAGCAGCCGCTGGGCGGCAAGGCGCAGTTCGGCGGCCAGCGCTTCGGCGAGATGGAGGTGTGGGCGCTGGAAGCCTACGGAGCCGCCTACACGCTGCAGGAGATGCTGACGGTGAAGTCGGACGACGTGGCCGGCCGCACCAAGGTCTACGAGGCGATCGTGCGCGGCGACGACACGTTCGAAGCCGGCATCCCCGAGAGCTTCAACGTGCTCGTCAAGGAGATGCGTTCGCTCGGCCTCAATGTCGAGCTGCAGGACAGCGACACCGGCACCCGTCAGATCGCCGACGACTATACGCAGAAGGACGCCGCCGAGTAGGCGGCGGCGCCCGCCATTTCACGTAATCGCAGCCCGCGTAAAATGAACCCGGGCCGCGCAGCGTCGGCGCGGCCGGAAAAACCCCAGCCCCCGGG
>CAWDED010000022.1:0-21923 GCA_963801225.1 uncultured Alphaproteobacteria bacterium | reverse complement strand
CATCTCGATGGTGTGCTCGGCATAGTTGCGGCCGACGCAATAGACGCGGCGGACCGGAAACAGCGCCTCGGAACCGCGGACTGGAATCGTGGTGACGGCAGGCGGAGAAAAGACATAGTTCATCGCGGATGCATCCCGGTCGAGATCCTCAATTGCGGTTGGCGGCGTAGTAGTCGACGCGGCGCTCGAGCCAGGCCAGGCCTTCGGCGAAAAGGAAGGCGAAGAAGAACAGCACGAACGAGCAGCGGCCCAGAAGTGCTCCATCAGGAAGCGCGAACCGTATAGCTCGAACAGCGCGCCGAAACCGACGATCGACACCAGCAGCTGGCCGATGACCACGCCCTTGACCGAGCGGATGACGCCGAGGCGGATGCCGGCGAGGATTTCCGGCAGCGCCGCCCAGAAGTAGATACGCGAGAAGGCCTGCCAGGGGCTTGCTCCGTAGCTTCGCGCCATTTCGACCAGCGACGGTGAGATCGAACGCACGCCGGCGCGCGCGTCGAGCACGATGATCCAGATGGCGAACAGCACGACGGTCAGGATGATGGTGGTCTGGCCGAGGCCGAAGATCACCATGATCACCGGAACGAGGGCCGTCAGCGGCGCGCGACAGGAACAGGTTCACCCAGGGCAGAAGATGCGGTCGGCAAGGGCCGAGCGGCCCATGAGGATGCCGAGAGCGACGCCGGCGACAATGGCGATGACGTTGCCGACGATGAAGGCGTAGCCGGTCATCCAGAGCGCCGAAAGGAAGGAGGCGTCGGGATGATCTCGACCATGCGCACGATCAGCGCGACAGTGGCGGCAGCAGGATCGTCACGCCGCAGGCGGCCGGCGATCTCCCACAGAATCGCCCAGACGATGAGCGAGGCGGCATCGGGAATGCGGTATCCGTAGACGAGCATGGGCGCTCAGTCGAGGTAGCGCTTGAGGCCGTGCCAGATGGCGTCGACGGTGTCGAGATAGGTCGGATTGCGCCGGATCGCGTCCGGATCGCCTTCGCGCGGGATGTCCGGGTGATCGATGTCGGACACGCGGCCGGGACGCGGAGACAGCAGCACGATCCTGTCGGATACGTAGACGGCCTCCTCGATGGAATGGGTGACGAAGATGAAGGTCTTGCGCTCGCTTTCGATCAGCGCCAGCAGGTCTTCCTGGAATTTTCGGCGCGTCTGCTCGTCGACGGCGGAGAACGGCTCGTCCATCAGCAGCACGTCGGCGTTGACGCACAGTGCGCGCGCGAGCCCGACGCGCTGACGCATGCCGCCGGAGAGTTCGTGAGGGTAGCGCTTCTCGAAGCCAATGAGGCCGACCTGCTCGACATAGTGCTGCGCGCGCTCTTCGCGCTCGGCCCGCGCCACGCCGCGCAGTTCCAGGCCGAAGGCCACGTTGCGCATGACCGTCGCCCAGGGCATCAGGGCGAAATCCTGGAAGACGAAGGCGCGCTCCGGGCCCGGGCCGCTCACCGGCCGCCCGTTGACCAGGACGACGCCGTCCGAGGCCGGAATCAGCCCGGCGATGATCTTCAACAGCGTGGTCTTGCCGCAGCCTGAGGGACCGAGGAGCGAGGTCAGTTGCCCTTTCGGCACGTCGACGCTGATGTGGTCGAGCGCGTGGACGCCGCCGGGATAGGTCTTGGAGACGGCGCGGACCTCGACGATGGTCTCGGTTGCGGGCGTAGGTCTGTGCTCGTCGGTCGTGGCCACGACGTTCATTGGCCCACCCGCTTCTCGGGACGGAACATCGTGACCTCGATGCGCTCGATCACCTCGATGAAGATCACCGAGAACAGGATGATCGAGAGGATCGCCGCGTACATCTTCGGATATTGGGCGATGGAACGGTTGTAGGTGATGAGGTCGCCGATTCCGGTCGGCGTGATCAGCAGTTCGGCAAGAATGGCGCCGACGAAGCCGGCGGCGCTGCCGAGGCGCAGACCGGCAAAAATGACCGGGCTTGCCGACGGCAACAGGATCTTGAGGATGATCTGTCGCCGCGATCCGAGAAAGGACCGGCCCATCTCGATCAAGGTCGTGGGCGTGTGCCGGATGGCGACGAAGGAATTCAGCACGATCACCGGCATGGCCATGATGCACACGACCAGCGTCTTGGCGGTCAGGCCGATGCCGTAGGCGAAGACGATCAGCGGAATGATGGCGGCCAGCGGCGCCGCCTGGGCGATGATGAACACCGGAGAGGCCAGCCATTCGACCTTGTCGGACATGCCCATGGCGACGCCGATGGCGATGCCGAGCACGGCGGAGATGACGATGCCGAGCAGCAGCGGCTGCAGCGTCACGCCAAAGGCGACGATCAGCGATCCGTCGGCGAGCATCGACCAAAGCCCGGCCATGGTCTTGCTGAAGGTCGGAAAGGCGGGGCTGATGGGGACGCGGCCGGCCCACTCCCAGGCCACGCAAAAGACTAGCGCGGAGAGGGCGCGCAGCGTTAGCGGATGGTAGAAGAAGGCGACGAGCGGGCGCGTCGGCCTGTCGAGAAAAGCGGCGCCCTCGCCTTTGGGGAGAGCCGCCGCGTCCGTGAGGCGGAACCCGCTTGCGGGTCCCGCCGTTGTCTCGGCTCTGCGGCCGTCAGCCACCGAGCGCCTGCTTTGCCGCCTCAACCGGGCGGAGGTCCCAATAATCCTCGACGCGGAGATCGGAGGCTGGCCCCTGCATCTGGCCGGCATCGACGTAGAACTCGAAATCACCGCGGGCGATGGCTTCGCTCGCGCCCTCCGGGTTCCACAGGCCGGCGGCCACGCCCTCTTCGTAGTAAGGCGTCGACTTCGTCGAGAATCTCTTGCGGCTGATCGGCCAGAAGCCCGCGGGCAGCGCGCTCCTGTTCGACGATGGCCGGATCGTCGTTCACCTCGCGCCAGAAGCGCAGAAGTTCTTCGACGAGGATGGCGGCCGCCTCGGGGTTCTCGTCGACCCAGCCGGCATTGGCGAACAGAATCTCGTCGCTCACCCTGTCGTCGAGCCCAGGAAGCTGGTGGAAGCGATCGGGCGCCTGCTCCATGACGATGTTCTTGTTGGGAAGGTCGACGATGGTGGCCTTGATGGTCCCGTTCAGCAGGGCCACGATGCGGTTTTCCGAGCCGGGGAGATAGGACCGCTCGCCGAAATGGATGCCCTCGCGAGCTTCGATGACGTTGCCGAAGGCCTCGGTGGCGGATCCGCGCGAGTGGAAGGTGAACGGCTCGCCGTCAAGGTCCTGCCAGGTCTGGGTACTCCACCGAGACGACGGGGAAGAACACGAGCGTCGAGATCTGGAAAATGTTGCGCAGCGGGACATTCGTCTGCTGGATGACGGCGTAGGGGGTTCCAATGCCGACATCCATTTGCCCGCCAATGATCGCCTGGATCGCGAGGTCCTCCTCGGCGAACGAGGTGAGTTGGTAGTCCAGGCCCCGATCCTTGGCGCGTTCGAGCGCGATCACGAAACCAAGGGTCTCCACCGAGACCACATCGCCGAGCGCGACCCGCACGGTATCCTGCGCCAGGGCCGGGCTCGTGGCCGCGACGCACAGCAAGACGCTTGCAACGAGGCCACTACGGATTCTCTGTTGAATCATAATCTTCCTCCCTACCGGACTAGCTGCAGGCTGCTCGCGCCTTGCGGCGCATTCGCCCGTTCTTGCTAAACCAATCTCGTATTGGTTAAGACATGAGGCTGGATTGATCAAGAAGGAACGCGGCACATGACTGCCGACGACTCTTTGCTGGAGACATCGGCCCGGGCCGATCCGGGCCACGGTGCGCTCACTCAGCTTCGGGCCTGGCTGTCGCAGACGGAGCCGGCGCCGAACGCCAAGCTTCCTCCGGAGCGCGAGCTTGCGGACCTGCTCGGCGTGTCGCGGGGGGAGCTGAGAAAAGCGCTGGCCATGCTGGAGCAGCAGGGCGAGGTGTGGAGGCATGTCGGCAAGGGCACCTTTCTTGGCGCGCGGCCGGTGGCCGAGATTTCCTCGGTGGCGGCGATTGCCGCACAGACCAATCCGGCCGAGGTGATGCGGGCGCGCCTGGCGGTGGAACCGGAAGTGGCGCGAGAGGCGGCGTTGCACGCCACGGCGGAAGACATTCACGATCTGAGGCGCTGTCTCGTCGGCGCCCGCCGCGCGGAGTTCCTGGCGGCAGGATGAGACCTGGGATAACCGGCTCCACCGCGCCATCGCGGTCGCCGCCCACAATGCCCTGTTGCTGACCGTCTTCGACATCGTCAACGCCGTGCGGCGGACCGTCGTCTGGGGGCGGCTGCGCAACGAGGGGCCGCGCCCGCCCGACGACCATCACAGTTTTGCCGAGCACGAGGCGATCGCCGAGGCGATCGAGGAGCGCAATCTGGCGGCGGCGGCGCTACGTATGCGCCTGCATCTGCAAAGCGTGCAGGCGCTGCTTCTCAGCCGGGCGCAGACGCCGACCGAGTAGCGCAGCGCGCCTGCAAATCGCCGCTTACGCCGCCGGTTTGGCCGCGGCCAGCATGTAGTTCACATCCAGGTCGGTCGAGCGCGACCACGTATCCGACAGCGGATTGAAGCGGACGCCGGCGCGCTCGACGGTCGCCAGGCCCGAAGCCCGCAACGCCGCTTCAAGTTCGGCCGGCCGAACCAGTTTGGCGAAATCGTGCGTGCCGGGCTCCAGCCAGCGCAAAATGTATTCCGCGCCGACAATGGCCAGGGCATAGGCTTTTAGCGTGCGGTTGATGGTGGAGAGGAACACGAGCCCGCCGGGTTTGGTCAAAGCCGCGCAGGTCTCGATGAAGGCGGGCATATCGTTCACGTGCTCGACCACCTCCATCGCGATCACGATGTCGAAGGCGTCGCCGTCAGCGTGGAGGGCTTCGGCGGTGGTGTCGCGGTAGTCGATGTCGAGGCCGGACTGACCGGCGTGGGCGCGTGCCACCTCGACAGTGGTAGGCGAGGGGTCGATGCCGGTAACGCGGGCGCCCAGGCGCGCCAGCGGCTCGGTGAGAATACCGCCGCCGCAGCCGACATCGACTATGGCGAGATCCGCGAAGGGCAAAGGCGCCGCCGGGTCGCGCTCGAAATGCCGCACGATGTTGTCGCGGATGAAAGCGAGGCGAACCGGGTTGATGCGATGCAACGGGCGGAATTTTCCGTCGGGATCCCACCATTGTCCGGCCAGTGCCTGAAATTTCTCGACCTCTTGGCTATCCACCGAGGTCGTCGTGTCGGCGTTCTTGTCGCTCATGGTCCATCCAAAACCCGGAATGCCGCCGAGGCCGAAACAGGCGCGTAGTGGCCGGAACGAGCGTTCGCTCCTGCGGTCCCGTCCTTCGTGCACGATCTAGCCTCCGGCCTCAACCAAGGCAGAGATGAGCTTGGCGAAATTGTCGACAAAGCGCTGAAGGAAGGCGCGCGCGTCGTCCTTGGCGATATCCCCGTCGTCGCCGATCAGATCGTCCGTGTATTGGATGAAGGCTTCAGGGCTGCCAAGCACGGCCGAAAAATGTCCGGAGATGATCGATCTCAGATGCTGCTGCGCTATGGCGGTGGACAGCCTTCCGCGCGATGCGCCGATAATGGCGGCGGGCTTGTTGATCCAGACATTGGCGCCGCGGGGCCGTGAGCCCCAGTCGAAGGCGTTCTTGAGCGCGGCCGGGATCGAACGGTTGTGCTCGGGCGTGACGAAGAGCACGGCGTCGGCCTCCTGCACCTCCTGCTTGAAGCGCGTGACCGAGGGCAGCGGCTCGTTCTCGTCGTCCTGGTTGAAGAGCGGCAGATCGTCGATGCGCACCAGGCGCAGCTCCAGCTTTTCGGCGGCCAGACGCCGCAACGCTTCGGCCAGCTTCCGGTTTATGGAGTCCTTGCGGGTGCTCCCGACTATGACGGCGACTGTGTGCATGTTCCCCAACTCGACCATGCGGTCTGCCGCGTCAACCTCCAGCAGTGGACGCGGCGGAAAGCCTGCCCAGTCCGTGGAATTCGCACAAGTCCTCGCGCCGGCTCCGCGGCGCAGGGTGTCCCTGGGCGCGGGCACAGGTGGGCCAGGCGCTGGTACGCCGAGAAATGGGGTGCAAGTTGCCGAAAATGCGGGAACCCGATAGGAACGCCGCGTGCCACGGTGCCCCGTCTTTCGAGGCCGGGGTTCCTGGCGCGTGCATCCAGTCGTTTCGGTCCGCTCAACGGTTTCTGTCGCAATGGCCCGCATCGTCATGAAGTTCGGTGGGACGTCCGTCGCCGACCTCGACCACGTCCGCAATGTGGCGCGGCATGTGCGACGCGAGGTCAATGACGGCAACCAAGTGGCGGTCGTCGTCTCGGCGATGGCGGGCAAGACCAACGAACTGATCGAGCTGTGCCGCACGGCGTCGCCCCTGCACGATGCGCGTGAATACGATGTCGTCGTTTCATCAGGGGAACAGGTCACCGCCGGATTGCTGGCGATCGTGTTGCAGGACATGGGGGTCGACGCCCGGTCGTGGCTCGGCTGGCAGATTCCGATGCAAACCGATTCCGCGCACGGGGTCGCGCGCATATCCGACATCAACGCCTCCCTTCTCCTGGAGCGGCTGGCTCAGGGGCAGGTGGCCGTCATCGCCGGATTCCAGGGGCTCGCCCCGGACAATCGCATCGCAACCCTGGGACGGGGCGGTTCCGATACCAGCGCGGTGGCGGTGGCAGCGGCGATCGGAGCGGATCGCTGCGACATCTACACCGATGTCGACGGCGTCTATACGACCGACCCGCGGATCGTGCCCACGGCCCGACGGCTCGGCAAGGTCGCCTACGAGGAAATGCTCGAAATGGCCTCGTTGGGCTCAAGAGTTCTGCAGGTGCGGTCGGTCGAATTGGCTATGGTGCATGGCGTGCGGACCTTCGTGAGGTCTTCATTCGACGACCCGGATGCATCCGCGGGCGAGACGGTCGGAACGCTCATTTGCGACGAGGACGAGATCGTGGAAAAGCAGCTCGTTACCGGCATCGCCTATTCCAAGGACGAGGCCAAGATCACGCTCCGCGGCGTGGAGGACAAGCCCGGCGTTGCGGCGGCGATCTTCGGCCCGCTCGCCGATTCCGGCATCAATGTCGACATGATCGTGCAGAACATTTCTGAGGACAGCCGAACAACGGACGTGACCTTCACCGTGCCGACGGCGGATTTTGAGCGCGCCATGGCGTTGATCCAGGGGCTCAAGGGCGTCGTGGCGATGGAGAGCGTCACCGGGTCCAGCGACGTCGCCAAAGTCTCGGTCATCGGCATCGGCATGCGCAGTCACGCCGGTGTCGCGGCATCTGCGTTCAAGGCGCTGGCCGACCGCGGGATTAACATCCAGTTGATCACGACATCGGAGATCAAGATCTCCATCCTGATCGACGCGGCCTATACCGAGCTTGCCGTGCGGACGCTGCATTCAATATACGAACTCGACAGGACCTGAGGGGTCCGCCGGAGCGCGGGGCAGGCGAAGAGCCGGCCCTTGCGGCCGTTAGGAGGTCGGATTGGCTTCAACGCGTACGGCGCCCGTGGGGCCGCGTGTGCTTCTGCGGAAGCTCCGCGAAGTCATGGTGGAGCCGATCGGGGCACAGGAGCGCCTCGACAAGATCGTGCGACTTATCGCCTCCAACATGGTTGCAGAGGTGTGCTCGATCTATGTCCTGCGCTCCGACAACGTGCTCGAGCTCTATGCGACCGAGGGTCTGCACGCCAGCGCCGTGCATCGGGTGACGCTCGCCGTCGGGCGCGGCCTGGTCGGCCTGATCGCGGCGGAAGCGGAGCCGCTCAACCTGCCGGACGCGCAGTCGCATCCTGCGTTTGCGTATCTCCCCGAGACGGGGGAGGAGATTTACCATTCGTTCCTGGGCGTGCCGGTGCTGCGCGCCGGGCGCATGCTGGGCGTGCTCGTGGTGCAGAACCGCTCCTTCCGCAGTTATGCGGAAGAAGAGGTGGAGGCGCTGCAAACCACCGCCATGGTGCTCGCCGAGATGTTCGCCTCCGGCGAGATGGAAGACCTCGCGCTGCCCGGGGCCGATCTCGACCTCAATCGGCCGCTGCATCTCAAGGGCACCGCGTTCGCAGAAGGAATCGCGCTGGGCCACGTGGTCCTGCACGAGCCTCGCGTCGTCGTCACACAGCTTATCGCCGAGGATGTGGAGCACGAGCGCAAGCGGCTGGAAGCGGCGATGGCAAGCCTGCGGCTGTCGGTCGACGACCTGCTCGCGCGCGGCGCGGAGGCCGGTATCGGAGAGCATCGCGAGATCCTCGAGGCCTACAAGATGTTCGCCGAGGACCGCGGCTGGATGCGGCGGCTGTTGGAGGCCGTGGGAAACGGCCTCACCGCCGAGGCTGCGGTAGAGAAGGTGCAGAACGACACCCGCGCGCGCATGGCGCGGCAGACGGATCCGTATCTGCGCGATCGGCTGCACGATTTCGATGACGTCGCCAACCGTTTGCTGCGGGAACTGATCGGGCGTCCGCATGGCCCCTTCGCGGGCGATCTGCCGGACGACGCCGTCGTCGTTGCCCGCAATATGGGGCCGGCGGAACTGCTCGACTACGACCGCGAGCGGCTGCGCGGGCTGGCGCTGGAGGAGGCCGGCCCGGCCAGCCATGTCGCCATCGTCGCGCGTGCGCTCGGCATCGCCACTGTCGGGCGGTTGGAGGATGTGGTTTCACTGGCCGAGGCCGGCGATCCGATCATTATCGACGGCGATGCGGGCGAGGTGCATTTGCGTCCGCCCGTGCATATCGAGACGGCGTACGCCGACAAGGTGCGGTTCCGCGCGCGCAAGCAGGAGCAGTACCGGCTCTTGCGCGATGAAGCCAGCGTGACGCGCGACGGCGTCGAGGTGGGGCTGTACATGAATGCCGGCCTGCTCATGGACATGCCGCATCTGAATGAATCCGGCGCCAAGGGCATTGGCCTGTTCCGCACCGAGCTGCAGTTCATGGTGGCTGCGAATTTCCCGCGCCAGCACGAACAGCTCGCGTTCTACCGGCAGGTTTACGAAGCGGCGGACGGCAAGCCCGTCACGTTCCGTTCTCTCGATGTCGGCGGGGACAAGGTGCTTCCGTATTTTCGTAACCAGAAGGAGGAGAATCCGGCGATGGGCTGGCGGGCGATCCGTCTTGGGCTCGACCGGCCGGCGCTGCTGAGGACGCAGGCGCGCGCCTTGTTGCAGGCGGCCGCTGGATACGAACTGAAACTCATGTTTCCTCTGGTCACGGAGGTTAGCGAGTTCGAGCTGGCGCGTGCTGCCGTGGAGCGGGAGAAGCGCCATCTTGCGCGTCACGGGCACCCGGTTGCGGAGCGTGTGCTCCTGGGGGCGATGGTCGAAGTGCCCGCGTTGCTGTGGCAGCTCGACGAACTTCTTAGCGCCGTCGATTTCGTTTCGGTTGGCTCGAACGACCTGATGCAGTTCATGATGGCAAGCGACCGCGCCAATTCGCGACTCGTAGGGCGGTTCGATCCGCTGTCGCCCTCCTTTCTGCGCGCCCTGCGTGCGATCGCGCAGGCGGCGCAACGGTCCGGCAAGCCGCTCACGCTGTGCGGGGAGATCGCGGGCCATCCGCTGGAGGCGATGATCCTGGCTGCTATCGGATACACGGGCGCTTTCCATGGCCTCGGCTGCGATCGGGCCGGTGAAGGCGGTGTCCGCGCCCTCGAACTCGAACCGCTCAGCGCCCAGATCAATACCCTGATCGACCAGGGCGCTCCGGCTTCCGAAACGCGGGGCGAAACGCGCGCCTGGGCCGAAGCGCACAGCGTTCCCATCTAGAGTCACATGGCGACCACCATCCCACAGGAGCGCCTGCGCTCGCTGATCCACCGGCATGAGGCGGTGACGGCATGCTGTCGGCCGGTCCGGAGGTGAGCGAGTATGTGCGGTTGTCGCGCGAACTGGCGGAGCTCGATCCCGTCGCGGCAAAAGCACGCGAGCTTACCGCCGCCGAGAACGATCTGAAGGAGGCGGAATCGCTGCTGAACGACCCGGCCACGGACCGCGAGATGCGCGCCCTCGCCGAAGACGAGCGCAGGTTGCTGAAGGAGCGGATCGAAACGCTGAGCGCCGAGCTCAGCCTGCTCCTGGTGCCGCGCGACGAAGCCGACGACCGCAGCGCCATCCTTGAGGTGCGGGCGGGAACCGGAGGCGACGAGGCAGCGCTGTTTGCTGGAGATCTGTTCCGCATGTACGAGCGTTACGCGGCGCTCTACGGCTGGAAGGTGGAGCTCCTGTCGGCCAGTGCCGGAGAGGTGGGCGGCTATCGCGAAATCGTCGCTGCCGTGCGTGGGCGCGGGGTCTATGCCCGACTGAAATTCGAGATCGGGGGTGCATCGCGTGCAGCGGGTGCCGGAGACGGAGGCGAGCGGACGCATCCACACATCGGCGGCGACGGTCGCCGTGCTTCCGGAGGCCGAGGAGATCGATGTCTCGATCAAGCCGGACGATCTGCGCATCGACACCACGCGCGCGTCAAGCTCCGGCGGGCAGCACGCCAACACAACCGATTCCGAAGTCCGCATCCTGCACATCCCGACCGGGATCATCGTTACGGCAAGCGAGAAGTCGCAGCATCAGAATCGCGCGCGCGCGATGGAGGTGCTGCGGGCGCGGCTCTTCGACATGGAGCGCACGCGCAAAGCCGACGAGCGGGCGGCGGAGCGCAAGGGGCAAGTCGGATCCGGCGACCGATCGGAAAGATCCGCACCTACAATTTCCCGCAGGGTCGGGTGACCGATCATCGCATCAATCTGACGCTCTACAAGTTGCCCAAGGTGTTGGAGGGCGAGGCGCTCGACGAAATCATCCAGCCGCTGATCGCGGACGATCAGGCGCGCCGCCTGGCGGAGTTCGAAGGCGGTTCGGCGTGACGACCTATGGTGCTGCGCTAGCGCGGGGGCGGGCGCGGCTTGCGGAGGCGGGCGTGGAGAGTGCGGAGCTCGATGCGCGCGTGCTTTTGGCAGCCGCCACTGACCTCGATGGCGCCACCCTCATCGGCCGCAGCGGGGAGCCGGTGTCGCCGTCGTGCGCGTCGGTTTTCGATGACCATGTGATGCGTCGCCTCACCGGTGAACCGGTCGCGCGCATTCTTGGGCACAAGGAATTTTGGGGACTTCGCGTCGGCGTAGGTCCGGGCGTGTTGGTGCCGCGACCCGAGACCGAAACGCTGGTCGACGCCGTCTTGCAGGACGTGACGCGAAGGGGCTTGTCCACGCTTTCGATTTGCGATCTGGGCACGGGGTCTGGTGCCATTGTCATTGCGCTCTTGCACGAACTTCCAAAGGCGCGCGGCGTTGGCGTGGACATTTCTGCCGATGCACTTGCCGTTGCGAGTTCCAATGCCGATATGCAGGGCGTTGGGGATCGGGTCACGTTTGTGGCCGGTGACTTTGCACAGGCGCCGAATGAAGCGTTCGACGTTGTCGTCTCCAACCCGCCCTATGTGAGACGTGATGTGCTGGCGAAGCTTCCAACGGAAGTGCGCGACTTCGATCCGACGCTTGCGCTCGACGGTGGGCAGGATGGCCTTGCGGCATATCGTGTGATCCTTGCGCGCGCTGCATCGCTTGTCGCCGCAGGTGGTGTGCTGGCGATGGAAGTCGGATTCGATCAGGGCGACAGCGTTGCTTCCATGTGTCGTGAGGCCGGTTTGAAGGACGTGCAGACCCATCCTGACCTTGCCGGAGTCCCGCGCGTCGTCATGGCGCGGCGATGAGGCAAACCGTCCCGTCCGCGCCAAGAAAAAAGCGCTTGGAAATATGGAGGGAACCGGCTAGCTTCCGTCCGCAATCAGGGCGAAGCCACAATAGTTGGCGCAGCTGCCAGGGCAGACAAGACAACATAGCCGAAGCTGATTCGCTCGCGCCGCCATCGCAGATAGATACGGACCTCGCATTGATCGGGGTCGGCAGGTGATGGGCGCGATGTGCAAGACCGAGACCTGTGGGGAAGGGCTGTAGCAGGTCGGAAACGGAACTTGGCCGTCAACACGAGAACAGGCTGATGAGGCATAATCAGAATCGCCGGTCACGCGGTCGAAGCCGCAAGGGACCGAATCCGCTGGCGCGGAGCTACGAATCCAACGGACCCGATGTGAAGGTTCGAGGCACGGCCGCCCATGTGGCGGAAAAATATCTGTCGCTCGCCCGGGACGCCCAGGCCGCAGGCGACATAATCTCCGCGGAGAACTACCTGCAGCACGCCGAGCACTACAGCCGTATCGTCATGGCGGCGCAACTGCAGGCCCAGCAGGCGCAGCCCCAGTTCCGCGATGCGGCGCCTGGCGAATACGACGATGACCATGGGGCCAACGGCCGGTCGCGCGACCGCTTTGATTACAACGGCAATGGCCAGATCGGCTCTGAAGACGAGGGCGACTACGAGTCCGGCGATGTCCAGGGCGGCCGGGATTTTCGTCCGCGGCATGTGGCGGCCGATCGAGAGGGCCGGGGCAACCGCTCTTCGTATGACGAGGACCAGGGGCCGGCCGAGGACAATGGCGGCGAGGGGGTTTCGGAAGGAGCGCCTGCGCAAGCCCATTCCGACACTTCCGACAGCGATAGCCCGGCCGCGCCGGTAAGCAGGCCACGGCGGCGGCGGTCCAAGCCACCTTCCGACAATGGCGGGGAAGGCGGGGGCAACGGGCCCGGCGCCGATGAAGGGAACGGGGACGCCACCCAGGACGGAGCAGCCGCGCTCGCCGCGTTTCCTGACTAAACGAAACGACCGGCCCTAGATTTGCGGCTCAGCGTCGAGGCGCTTCAATAACGAGTTCGATCGCCGAGCGCGATGGTTCCGGACGTGGCGGCGACAACATAGACGCCGAAGTCTGCCTCGTCGTGCAGCGATTCCAGTAAACGCGGAATCTCCATGTCACGTCGCGCGGTTTGCGGATCGACGTTGGTGGCCGCGCAGCGCGTGGTCCGGCAGTCCACTTTCACATCAAGATTCGGCAGTCGGAGGGTCAGTCCCTCCCAGTCTCGCTCGCTCCAGGCGGGCGCGTGATCGATCACGATGTTGGGGCGAAACCGCAACGGGTCCACGCGCTGGCCCGCATGCTCCTCCAACGCGCGGATGCTGGCGAGGTTAACAAGATGCATCACCTTCGCCGCGCGATCGGAGAAGGAGTGATTGGGTGCGAAGAGGATTTTGGGCGGTCCTCTTAGCTCGGTCTTGAAGGTCTCCGCGAGCCAGACTTCGATCGTGCTGCGGCCGGCCTCGGTCTGGAGCGATCCCTCCACAGCGAGTCGACCGTGGCGGAAGGCCTGAAACAGGCCGGTGTGCTCGTCGAAGCGGGTGGAATATTCCGCCAAGCGTTCGTGCCGCATGAGGACGAGGAAGCGTATCTTGGGAAGATGCGCCGGTGCGGCGGGATCAAAGCCGCTTGGTGCGTTCTCCACGGCGTAGGCGCGATCGAAGGGGAACGTGCCGCCGGCCTCGACATCCGCGCGCTCCAAGCTCTCGGCGGAAAAACCCTTGACCGGATAGCGGTAGAGCGCGGCGACCGCGGGCGTGGACTCGATGGAGGTTCTTTGATCCGCAGTCATGCAAGCTCGGATGAGGGAGGTTCTTCCGGACGTGAAGCCCGCGAGACGTGCGGACGATCGGTCCCATTTGCGAGGCCGTGCGGTCACGACCATATGACATTTGGTTCGCCTTGCGGGGGCCGCACGTCAAGGAAGGCATGGCCGCCCCGCCGATGCTTCGGGTCGTCGGGTGTCGGGCCGGAAGGGGTGAGATATGAATTTCGAGAGATACACCGAGCGTGCGCAAGGATTTGTTCAATCAGCGCAGACACTTGCGTTGGGGCAGGGGCACCAGCAGTTCACCCCGGAGCATCTTCTCAAGGTCTTGCTCGACGATTCGGAGGGCTTGGCGGCAGGCCTGATCGAGCGCGCCGGCGGACGGGCGAAGGACGCGCTGCGGGCGACCGAGGACGCGATCGGCAAGATGCCGAAAGTGTCGGGCGGGACTGGCCAGCTTTATCTCTCGCAGCCGCTGGCGCGGGTGTTCACGACGGCGGAGGAGATCGCCAAGAAGGCAGGTGATTCCTACGTCACGGTGGAGCGCCTGCTGTTGGCGCTGGCCATGGAGAAGTCCGCCGACACGGCCAAGATCTTGGCCGATGCCGGGGTCACGCCGACCGGCCTCAACCAAGCCGTCAACGAGATCCGCAAGGGGCGTACAGCAGACACGGCGTCCGCCGAATCGGGGTACGACGCGCTGGCGAAATACGCGCGCGATCTCACCGAGCAGGCGCGCGAAGGGAAGCTCGACCCGGTGATCGGGCGCGACGAGGAAATCCGCCGCACGATTCAGGTGTTGTCGCGCCGCACCAAGAACAATCCGGTGCTCATCGGTGAGCCCGGAGTCGGCAAGACCGCGATCGCGGAAGGTCTCTCGCTCAGAATCGTCAACGGAGACGTGCCGGAAAGCCTGCGCGACAAGAAATTGCTCGCGCTCGACATGGGGGCGCTCATCGCCGGCGCAAAATATCGCGGCGAATTCGAGGAGCGCCTCAAGGCCGTGCTGGCTGAAATCCAATCGGCGGCCGGTGGCATTGTCTTGTTCATCGATGAGCTGCATACGCTTGTCGGAGCCGGCCGCGCCGACGGCGCCATGGATGCGTCGAACCTCTTGAAGCCGGCGCTCGCTCGCGGCGAGCTGCACTGCATCGGCGCGACCACGCTCGACGAGTACCGCAAGCACGTCGAAAAGGATGCGGCGCTCGCCCGCCGGTTCCAGCCGGTTTTCATCTCCGAGCCGACGGTGGAAGACACGATCTCGATCCTGCGCGGCCTCAAAGGGAAGTACGAGCAGCACCACAAGGTGCGCATCACCGATTCGGCGATCGTGGCGGCGGCCACGCTTTCCAATCGCTACATCACGGATCGATTCCTGCCGGACAAGGCGATCGACCTGATGGACGAGGCGGCGGCGCGGCTAAAGATGCAGGTGGATTCGAAGCCGGAGGCCCTCGACGAACTCGACCGCCGCATCATCCAGCTCAAGATCGAGCGCGAAGCGTTGAAGAAGGAGACGGACAAAGCCTCCTCGGAGCGGCTCGAGCGGCTTGAAAAGGAGCTCGCCAATCTGGACGAGCAGTCGGAGGGTCTGACCGCACGCTGGCAGGCCGAGAAGGAAAAGCTGGGGCAGGTTTCTCGTCTCAAGGAAGACCTCGACCAGGCGCGATTCGATTTGGAGACGGCACAGCGCAACGGTGACCTGGCGAAAGCGGGCGAGCTTGCCTACGGCGTCGTACCCGCCCTGGAGAAGCAGTTACGCGAGGCGGAAACCGCCGAGCGCTCCGCCGGCGAGCTGGTGGAGGAGGCGGTGACGCCCGACCACATCGCTCAGGTGGTATCGCGATGGACCGGCGTGCCGGTCGAAAAGATGCTGGAGGCCGAGCGCGGCAAGCTTCTGCGCATGGAAGACGAACTGTCGAAGCGTGTGATCGGCCAGGCGGAGGCCGTGCGCGCCGTGTCGACGGCGGTGCGCCGGGCGCGGGCAGGGTTGCAAGATCCAAACCGTCCGATCGGATCGTTCATGTTCCTGGGCCCGACCGGCGTCGGCAAAACTGAGCTGACCAAGGCGCTCGCCGAATACCTGTTCGACGACGAGTCGGCGATGGTCCGCGTCGACATGTCGGAATACATGGAGAAGCATGCCGTTGCCCGTCTCATCGGGGCGCCTCCCGGCTATGTGGGCTACGAGGAAGGCGGTGCGCTGACGGAAGCTGTGCGGCGGCGGCCGTACCAGGTGATTCTGTTCGACGAAATCGAGAAGGCGCATGCGGACGTTTTCAACGTGCTGCTGCAAGTCCTGGACGACGGCCGGCTGACGGATGCGCACGGCCGCACGGTCGATTTCCGCAATACGCTGGTCATCATGACGTCCAATCTGGGCGCGGAATATCTCGTCAATCTCGGCGAGGGGGAGGACGTCGATTCGGTGCGGGATCAAGTGATGAGCGCCGTGCGGGCAAATTTCCGTCCGGAGTTCCTCAACCGCGTCGACGAGATCATCCTGTTCCACCGTCTGCAAAGAGGGCAGATGCAGGAGATCGTCGAGATCCAGCTCACGCGGCTGCGCGCGCTTCTGGCCGACAGGAAGATCGCAATCGAACTCGATGCCGGCGCCGTGAAGTGGCTGGCGGAGCGGGGCTACGATCCCGCGTTCGGCGCGCGACCGCTCAAACGCGTGATGCAAAGAGAGCTACAGGATCCTCTGGCCGAAAGAATCCTGATGGGCGAGGTGCACGACGGTGACGCCGTCGAGATCAGCGCGGGCAGCGACCGCCTGATCTTCAAGGTGGCGTCGGGCGAGCGTGAGGTCGAGGCGGCGTAAGGCGAGACAAACCTCTTGAATGTTTCGTGCATGTAACAGCCAAGACATGATATAGAAACATTTGCCACCATTAAGACAAACCTGTCGAACAAAAACCTAAATAGCTAAGCGTTTGTGGGGCAATGGTTCGAAAATGTCGCACAACGACCACGCTCTCTAGGCATTCAATTTTATCTGATAATTCTCTATCGGAGAATCGTGGCTTCTTTACTTGAGAAGGCAGTCGGCCAACCTATCTTGTCACCCAGAGCTGGCGTCCAGACCAGGACGTTCTGTCCGATCCGCCAGCGAGGGGATACACTCCAATGCGCAAACTTCTCATTCTTGGTGCTGTGGCTTCGGCGATCGTTGCGACCCCCGCATGGGCGGAGTTCGTTACAGGAACCGTTGTCGGGATCGATAACGGCCGGCTGGTTCTCGACAGCGGGGACAGCTTTGACGTGAGCAACCTCAGGGACGCCACAGGGGTCGCTCTGGGCGACTATGTGAAGGTGTACTACGAGGACGAGGTCGGCCTGGACGATGCCCATAAGATCGACCTGCTGCAGGGATCGGTTCCGTACCTCACCGGGTCCATCAAGTAGGGCATGATGATTTGGGGGCGCGGCCAGCGGGCCGTTCCCCCAACTCCTCCGGGCTGCCTATAGTGTGCTAGTCCGCTGAGGCGTACTGAGAGTCGTCGCGAAGGAGAAGCGCGTCGATTCGATCCCGCTCCTGCTCAAAGGTCGCCAGCGAGACACCCTGAAGTTCACGCCCGCGCGGCACGCGGATCTTCAGCGGATCCACGAAGTGTCCGTTGACGAGAACCTCAAAATGCAGGTGCGGTCCGGTTGAGAGGCCGGTCGATCCGACGTAACCGATCACCTGGCCCTGGACGACATGGTCCCCGGCTTCCAGGCCTCTGGCATAGCCGCTCATGTGATTGTAGGTCGTCTCGTAGCCGTGCAGGTGCTGCAGCGTGATGGAGCGTCCGTAGCCCGACCGCGTTCCGATCCGCTCGACAGTTCCATCGCCGGCGGCCAGAACGGGAGTCCCCGTGGGCGCGCCCCAATCGATGCCTGTGTGCATGCGCATGGTCTTGAGGATGGGATGGCGGCGCATGCCGAAGCCGGAGGTGAAGTGACCTTCGGCGACGGGCTTGCGGACCAGGAACTTCTGCGCGCTCTTGCCCTCTTCATTGTAGAAGTCGACCGAGCCGTCGCTTGCATCGCGAAACCTGTAGAAGCGATGCGTGACCCCTGAAAGCGTGAGCGCCGCGTACAAAATCTCCGTGCGCTCGGTGTCGCCATCGGCCGAATAGACAACGTCAAGATCGTCCTGAGGCGCGAGCCGCTGTTGATAGTCCACGTCGTAGGAGAAGATGTGGACGAGCGTCTTGATCAGGTCCTCCGACATGCCGAGCGAGAGCGCCGTTCCCCACAATCCGTCGTAGATCGTGGGCAAGACGGTGGGCTGGGGCGAGGTCCGTTCCTCCTCTTCGAGCCCGGCGGCCAGGATGGGCTCATGCGCCTGCACATAGGTGCCGCTGTCGGAGAGGGCCACGGTGGCGACGTGGCTGTCGTCAGGCTGGTAGAGGCTGACGCGCACCGGGCGCACCGAGCCGGTGTCGGGATCGGGGGCTAGGCCAACACGGAGCTTCTGACCGGCGCGAAAATCGAAACTGAAATTGGCGACGAGCGCCGCTTGAATGGCGGTCGCGGCAGCGGGGTCGGCACCCTGATCGACGAGGAGTGAACGCAGCGAGTCTCCCTCGTCCACGGTGACGACCTTGTCCTCGATGTTGAAGTCGTCCGACGTGTCGGCCTTTTCGAGGAAGGACACGTTCTCCTGGGTGATCGCAACGGCCAGCGCATTGAGCGCTGGGGAGCCGGTGCCCGCCAAATCGAACCTTGCCGGATCGACAAACGGAGACGAGGTGATTTCAACGGCGCCCACGGTGAGAAAGGGTGCGGCCGCGCGAACGGTTTCGGCCACTGCGGCCAAGTCGAGCTCTGCAGCCGGATCGTAGTCGGCATCGAGGAGCGGAAAATCGATTGTCTTGATGGAAACCTCGCCGTCGACCTCGGCGCCGTAAACGGAGTCGCTTGAGGCGGCGTCGGGTTGCTGTTCATCGTCGTCGCCGACGAGGAACAGATCGGCCGGCCGGAACGCCGGAATGGCCGTGGCCACGTCCTCGGCGACGGGAGCCGCCAACGTCGTATGGACATGGGCAAACGGACGAACCCGCACGATGTCGCGGTCGTCGACCCGCGTCACGGTGGAGATCTGGATGACGTGGCGCGTCAGCCGGCTTTCCGGCACGGGGCGGAACCGGTCGCCTTTCTCGGCGATCGAGGTGGTCTGGCCAAACGTATTGGCGCTTGCCGGGCGCACGATGAGATGCTCGTCGACGCCGACAGCGGCCTGAAGCGCTCCGCCGATCAGCGCGATCGAAAAGAACCCGGTCAGCATGGCTCCGCCGAGCCAGCGGAGGCTTACGCGGCGCCGGTCCGGCGGACCTGCCGTCAGCTCGCGCGAATAGAGGGGATCCTCATCGCCGAGTTCGACGTCCGGCCGAACGGAACGGTCTCTTTTGTGCGCTGCCAACCCCCCGTCCTCGCCCCTATCTTGGCGGTCACAAAGGGCCGCAGGAATGGGGCCTCTTCATGACGGCTGTGGACCGGTGCTGACAGGTCGCGCTCGGGGTTGTCAACAGGCTGCTTGCGGTCGGCGCCAACGGGCCTCAAGACCTTCCGCACTGCAACACGAACGCAGCGCGGTCTCAATCGCCACCAAGTGTTGACACCCCCGAATCCGGTGCTATATCAAGCATCAATCGGCCACAGGGCCTGAGCTTGCTCGGCTCTGCGGTTTCGTGTTCCCTACAAGCAATAGGGGTCGGCCATTGTGCCGGACTCGCCTGTTGCGGCCGAGAGAGCGAATCGATCGGCTGGGCGGCTTTCCTGTCTCAGACAGAATGGCCGGTTCTTTGACAATCTGGTTTGAAGAAAGAGAAGCGTGGGCGGCGAAGTCTTTGCGGATGCCGCTTGAATCATCTGATTTGGGCGCATCGTGAAAGAGACTTCGGCGGTCTACGTATTCTCTGAGAACTCACATGTCGCCGTCCGGGTTTCCTCTCTCAGGAGGGGCGGGCCGGATGGATGACGGTGTGACCTCGTCAATGCGTGACCAATGCCGGTTCAAAGATCTCATTCAACCTGAGAGTTTGATCCTGGCTCAGAACGAACGCTGGCGGCAGGCTTAACACATGCAAGTCGAACGTGAAGCCACCTTCGGGTGGTGGAAAGTGGCAGACGGGTGAGTAACGCGTGGGAACGTACCCTTCGGTTCGGAATAACCCGGGGAAACTCGGGCTAATACCGGATACGTCCGCAAGGAGAAAGATTTATCGCCGAAGGATCGGCCCGCGTCCGATTAGCTTGTTGGTGGGGTAATGGCCCACCAAGGCGACGATCGGTAGCTGGTCTGAGAGGATGATCAGCCACACTGGGACTGAGACACGGCCCAGACTCCTACGGGAGGCAGCAGTGGGGAATATTGGACAATGGGCGCAAGCCTGATCCAGCCATGCCGCGTGAGTGAAGAAGGCCTTAGGGTTGTAAAGCTCTTTCAGCGGGGACGATAATGACGGTACCCGCAGAAGAAGCCCCGGCTAACTTCGTGCCAGCAGCCGCGGTAATACGAAGGGGGCTAGCGTTGTTCGGAATTACTGGGCGTAAAGCGCGCGTAGGCGGACATTTAAGTCAGGGGTGAAATGCCAAGGCTCAACCTTGGAACTGCCCTTGATACTGGGTGTCTGGAGTTCGGGAGAGGTGAGTGGAATTCCGAGTGTAGAGGTGAAATTCGTAGATATTCGGAGGAACACCAGAAGCGAAGGCGGCTCACTGGCCCGATACTGACGCTGAGGCGCGAAAGCGTGGGGAGCAAACAGGATTAGATACCCTGGTAGTCCACGCCGTAAACGATGAATGCCAGCCGTTGGGGAGCATGCTCCTCGGTGGCGCAGCTAACGCATTAAGCATTCCGCCTGGGGAGTACGGTCGCAAGATTAAAACTCAAAGGAATTGACGGGGGCCCGCACAAGCGGTGGAGCATGTGGTTTAATTCGAAGCAACGCGAAGAACCTTACCAGCCCTTGACATGGCAGGACGGTTTCCAGAGATGGATTCTTTCCCTTCGGGGACCTGCGCACAGGTGCTGCATGGCTGTCGTCAGCTCGTGTCGTGAGATGTTGGGTTAAGTCCCGCAACGAGCGCAACCCTCGCCCTTAGTTGCCATCATTCAGTTGGGCACTCTAGGGGGACTGCCGGTGATAAGCCGAGAGGAAGGTGGGGATGACGTCAAGTCCTCATGGCCCTTACGGGCTGGGCTACACACGTGCTACAATGGCGGTGACAGAGGGCAGCTACTCCGCAAGGAGAAGCCAATCCCAAAAAGCCGTCTCAGTTCGGATTGTCCTCTGCAACTCGAGGGCATGAAGTTGGAATCGCTAGTAATCGTGGATCAGCATGCCACGGTGAATACGTTCCCGGGCCTTGTACACACCGCCCGTCACACCATGGGAGTTGGTTCTACCCGAAGACGGTGCGCTAACCGCAAGGAGGCAGCCGGCCACGGTAGGGTCAGCGACTGGGGTGAAGTCGTAACAAGGTAGCCGTAGGGGAACCTGCGGCTGGATCACCTCCTTTCTAAGGACGGATCCCTCAGGCCGAACCCTTCCTCGGAGGCGGAGGCTTTTCGGATCTCTTGGAACATCGATCGGATTTCAGTCACCGGTCACTCAATATCAGGTCGAGACTTCGCCGTCTTCGTTTCTCTTTCTTCGACGAGCGGGCGTGCCGCACGAGCGGGCGGCCGGGGCTTACGCTTGGGCCCCTTGGGAAAAAGGGCCTGTAGCTCAGGTGGTTAGAGCGCACCCCTGATAAGGGTGAGGTCGATCGTTCGAGTCGATCCAGGCCCACCACGCTTCGCCTTCGATTCGCGCGGGCAGCCGCGCGGAGGTGATTTTGGCGAGCGGTGCGGTATCGCGGCGCTGATCCTGGCTACGCGGGCGCAAGAAACCCAAGGGCGGGTTGCCGGCCCACGGTTTCCAGCGGGGCCATAGCTCAGTTGGGAGAGCGCCTGCTTTGCAAGCAGGAGGTCGTCGGTTCGATCCCGTCTGGCTCCACCAGCCTTCGCCGCCTGCGGCCCGGCTCGGCGGCCTTGCGCGATCGGCAGCGGGCTCGCCGTGCGCTCTTCGGAGAACATCGGTTTGCAACACGTTCGCCAAGGGCGTGTTGCCTATTTGCTGACATCGTGAAGAGAAGAGTTGTCCGGCGCGCCTGCGGGGGAACGGGCAGTTCTCGTGTGACACTGGTCTTTCTAAGGCCCGCAAGGTCGGGGGCGCCATTTGCGTCCCGCGGCAGTGCGGGCGGGATCCGTCATCGGCTCTGGCGGCGGGTCTGACAAAGAATGCCGCCGTTCCTCTCTCGGGCGAAAGCCCTGGGACGGGCGGGCATTGGTAATGAGAGCGATCAAGTGCCTTAAGGGCGTTCGGTGGATGCCTAGGTATGCGCAGGCGATGAAGGACGTGGTACGCTGCGATAAGCCGTGGGGAGCTGCGAACAAGCTTTGATCC
>CAWDED010000021.1:0-53337 GCA_963801225.1 uncultured Alphaproteobacteria bacterium | reverse complement strand
GCACCGCGACCGAGCGACTGGCGAACTGGATCCTTGCCGCCGATGCGTCAACTGGCGCGACGAGCCGTATCGCCCTTCCCTTCGAAAAGCGGCTGCTCGCCTCGCTCCTTGGGATGACGCCGGAGAACCTGTCGCGCAGCCTCGCCACGCTCGGCTCCCACGGGGTGGAGAGCGAAGGCCGCAATATCGTGGTCCGCGACCGCGAGAAGCTCCGCCGCTTCGCTCAGCCGACCACGTTGATCGACGGCGAAACGGGCATGGGCCCAAGGGCGAGCCGAGCCCGCAGCGACCGGTAGCCGCCTCGCATTCCATGCAGGCTGCCTCGCGACGGGACGTGATCTGCAGCGTCATCGCCAGGCCGGCCCCTCAGGCTTCTTCGGCTCGATCGTCAACGGCTCGCCCGCGGTCGGCGAACCACGTCGCAGACAGGGAACCAAAGCGCTGAATGTCGCGCATTGTGGTAGCGGAGGACCGCTACCGTCGATCCCCCGACACTATCTGTTTGACTTCACTATGGAGCCAAATTCAGCCAAAACGCGACGGACGCGAGGTTGGTCGGCGCTTACGGTTGCGTCGGCAATGCCCTCAGGACCCTAAGGGTCGTCCGTTCAAGATCCATGCGAAGGAATTCAATCGCCGCGTCCCACCGCTTCTCGGCAACGTGATCGAGCAGCTCGCGCTCCTCGGCGGCCCAGTGGACGCCGACGCCGATCTGCGCCCAGTACGGCATCAGATAGCGGTCGAGATGGCGATGCTGTGCTTCGATGGCGGCGAGAAGCCGCGGCCTACCGGCGCGCTTGTAGAGCGACCGGTGGAAGGCCCAGTGCTTGGCCATGAACGCCGTCGGCTCGTCGTCGGTGCGCGCCTCGTCGAGGATCGATCGGGTCTCTCCAACGTCATCGGCGGTCAGCCGCGGCGCCGACAGCTTTAGCGCGGCAGGTTCGAGCAGTGCCCGAAGCTCCATGATGTCGATGAAGTCATCGGCACGTAGACGCGCAACAACGATTGTCTTCAACCCCTCGTGAACGGCAAGCCCCTCGCCCAGCAGCCGTTTGATGGCGTCGCGCACCGGCATGGAGCTCAAGCCGAATTCCGTCGCGAGTTCGCGCTGAACAAGCCGTGCTCCAGGCTCGAGATCGCCCGTCAAAATCATCCGACGCAGCTGATCCGCGATCTCCTCGGAGGCATTAGCGGGTTGCGGCGACGGCGCCTTACTGAGGGGCTTGCGTTTTCTTTGATATTCCGTATTAGTCATTTTGATATATCATATATGCCGCGTTGAGATGAAGATACCTCCGTTACGGCTCCACGTCATCCGAAAATGCCGATGACCACCCGGTCCGAGCTGCTCTCTCGCTATCCCGAGCTCGCCGACGCCAAGGCGCAGCCCCGCTTCACCGGCGTTCCCAGTTTTATGCGGACAGCTCTGGTCGACGATCTCTCGGAGATTGACATCGCCCTTGTAGGCGTTCCCTTCGATGGTGGCGTCACCCATCGCTCAGGGGCCCGTCTCGGCCCGCGCGAAGTGCGCATCCAATCGACCATGATGCGGCTCTTCAATCAGAGCACGGGCGTGGCGCCGTTCGAGCTCGCCCGGATCGGTGATGTTGGCGACGCCTGGCCGATCAACCCTTTCGAGCTCACGGCGGCGCATGCTGAGATCACGGACTTCTTCAACACCCTCATCGCGGCCGGGGTCGTCCCGCTCTCTGTCGGAGGTGATCATTCGGTGTCCCTGCCGATCCTGCGCGCGGTCGCAGCTGCGCGGCCAGTGGCCCTGGTCCAATTTGACGCTCATGCCGACACCGGCGGCGACTATCTCGGCTCGAAATATCACCACGGATCGTCGTTCAGCGCCGCCGTCGAGGAGGGTCTGATCGATCCCAAACGCTCGGTGCAGATCGGCATACGCGGCGGCACGGTAGTCCGCGATTTATGGAAGTTCAGCTTCGACCATGGCATGCGCGTCGTGATGATGGACGAGCTCGACCGCGTCGGCGTCGAGACGATCATGGCGGAAACACACGAGATCGTCGGCGACCGGCCGGTCTATGTGACCTTCGACATCGACGTCGTCGACCCGGCATTCGCGCCCGGCACCGGCACGCCCGAGATCGGCGGCATCACCAGCCTGCAAGCTCTGCAGCTCGTGCGCGCGCTTCGCGGACTGGACGTCGTCGGCGCCGATATTGTCGAGATTGCTCCGGCCTTCGACCCCATCGGTAGCACCGGCTTGATCGGCGCCACGATGATGTTCGAGCTTCTGTGCATCCTCGCGGAAGCGCTGCAGCACCGCCGGATGAGCAGCGCATGAACCGCCACGCCGCCGAGACCGCCACATCGGGCGCATGGTCAACGCGCGCGGCGCGCGTCCTCGTCGATGGCGGTAGCTCCGCGTCGCGTGGGCCGCTCGTCTTCGATCCATATCCGCCCTACATAGCACGCGGCGCCGGCGCCCATCTCTTTGACGTCGACGGGCGCGCCTATATCGACTGGATGATGTCCTTTGGCGCGTCGTCGCTTGGACATGCCCATCCGGTCGTCGTTTCCGCAGCACAAGAGGCCGTCGCCACCGGTGTTCATTTCGCGGCCGCCACGCCAGTAGAGGTCGAGCTTGCCGAGCTGATTTGCAGCCTGACTCCAACAGCGGAGAAGGTGCGCTTCTGCAACAGCGGGACGGAAGCCGTGATGGCTGGCATCCGCCTGGCGCGCGGCGTGACCGGCCGACGCAAGGTATTGAAATTCGAGGGGCACTATCACGGCTGGTCGGACGCGGTGCTCGTCTCCACCAACCCTCAAAATCCTGCGGCCCTCGGACATCCAAACGATGCTGTCGCGATCGTCGACAGCTCCGGCGTCCCGCATGGCGCGGTGGAGGACACGATTGTCGTGCCGTGGAATGACGTCGACCTCTTGACGCGGGTGATGCGCGACCGCGGCCGTGAGATCGCCTGCATCATCACCGAGGGCGTCATGGCCAATGTCGGCGTCATCCCGCCGAAAGACGGCTATCTCCAGGCGATCGAGCGCCTCTGCCACGAATATGAAGCGCTGTTCTTCCTCGATGAGACAGTGACCGGCTTCCGCCTCGCGCCGGGCGGTTGCGCGGAGCGCTACGGCTTGACCCCGGACCTCGTCAGCTTTGGCAAGGCGCTCGGTCAGGGCTTCCCCTTCGCGGCGCTTTGCGGTCGGGCCGCAATTCTCGATGGCCTAGAATGGGGCAAGGTGATGCACTTCGGCACGTCGAACGCTTGCCGCTCCGTCGCTGCGGTCGCGCTCGCCGCATTGCGCTTTCTGTCCGAAGGCGACCATGCCGGCTTTCGGCAGATCGACCGGCGCGGCGCCTCGCTTGCCGATGGCATCCGCGATGTGCTGGTACGCCAGAAAAGGCATTCGGCGATCTGCCAGAACATCGGCTCGATCCTCCAGATATTCTTTACCGAGGCGCCAGCGATCACCTCGTTTCGCGAATTCTGCGCCCATGTTGATGGGGCGAAGTTCATGCGCTTCGCAAACTTGCTGCGCGGCGAGGGCATCTACATCAGCCCAAGCAGCACCCTGCACAGCGTTGCCTGTATCGCTCACTCCAAAGAGGACGAGGCGCGGACGATTGATGCCGTCGCGAAAACCCTCGAGCGCCTGAATTGAGCGTCGGCGACCAAGGGGCGCTATCGGTGGACCTTTCAGTCGCACCTCCCACCTCACGGCCCGCCGATGGCGCGAGCGGTCGGCCCGGCGAGGTCGTGCGGCTCACCGACATCCACAAGCGCTTCGGCGCGACCGAAGTCCTGAAGGGGGTCTCGCTCTCAGCGCATGAAGGGGACGTGGTCGCGCTGATCGGGGCGAGCGGTGCCGGCAAGAGCACGCTGCTGCGATGCATCAATCTTCTTGAGCTCCCGGATCGCGGCAGCGTGACGATCAACGGCGAGGACGTGCGCTTCAACCCCTCGTCCTCGGGCGGGATGGCGGTTGCCGATCAGCAGCAGGTGCAGCGCCTGCGCGCTCAGCTCGGCATGGTGTTCCAGACCTTTAATCTATGGGCGCACCGCACCGTGCTTGAAAACATCATCGAAGCGCCCGTGCATGTCCTCGGCGAGCCGCGGGCAGAAGCCGTCGAGCGAGCGCACGCTCTCCTGAACAAGGTCGGGCTTTACGACAAGCGCGACAGTTATCCCGCCTTCTTGTCCGGCGGCCAGCAGCAGCGCACGGCAATCGCCCGCGCCCTCGCGATCCGGCCGGGGGTGATGCTCTTCGACGAGCCGACATCGGCGCTCGACCCGGAGCTCGTCGGCGAGGTGCTCCGCGTCATCCGCGACCTAGCCGCGGAGGGCCGCAGCATGATCCTGGTTACCCACGAGATGGCCTTCGCCCGCGATGTCGCCGACCACGTCATGTTCCTGCACGACGGGCTCGTCGACGAAGAGGGGCCGCCGGCCAAGGTCTTCGGTGCACCCAACAGCGAGCGCTGCCGCCAGTTCGTCAACGCGCGCGGTCGACATTGAATGCGGCGGAGGAAGACGTCCAACCAAGGGAATCCGAACGAAGATCCGGGGGGCGAGCAGGCAAGAGTGGAAGCAAGCTTGAAGGGGAACCTCACCATGGCATTCATCAGGACAGTCTCGGCGGCAGCGATCGTGCTCGTCGCCTCATTCGCAACGGCCGGAGCAGAGCCGCTGAAGTTCAGCGTCTCCTCCGAGCCCTATCCGCCCTTCTTCTCCAAGAACGCGTCGGGTAAATGGGAAGGCTTCGAGGTCGATCTTGCCAAGGCGGTCTGCACAGCCGCCAAGCTCGACTGCGTGATCGCCGACGTGCCATGGGACGGCATAATTCCTGCTCTCCTTGCTAAGAAGATCGACGTGATCTTCGCCTCCATGGTGATCACCGAGGAGCGCGCCAAGACGATCGCGTTCTCCATCCCCTATTACAACACGCCGCCGGCCTGGGTCGGCGAGAAAGGCATGGACTTCACACTCACGCCGGAAGGCCTCAAAGACAAAACGATCGGCGTGCAGGTCGGAACCATCCACCTCGACTATGTCAACAAATACTACGTGCCGGTCGGCGCGACGGTGAAGACCTACCAGACGCAGGACGAGGCGAACTCCGATGTCGCCGCCGGGCGCATCGATCTGACGCTGGCGGACTCGGCCGCAGAGGATGGATTCCTGGCATCCGACGCCGGCCAGTGCTGCGAGACCAAGGGCTTCGCTGACAAGAGCGATCCGATCTTCGGCGAAGGCATCGGTGCAGGCGTCCGCAAGGAGGACACCGACCTTAAGGCCAAGATCGACGCCGGCATTCGCGCTGTCTATAAGGACGGAACCTACGCCACGTTGGAGAAGAAGTACTTCCCCTACGACATCGGCACGCCACCCAAGGATTGACCGGTCGAATCTCGCCGCCGTCGCAAAACTCGGCGGCGGCGCGTCACAGTCAGGAGGTAGGAGATCACTGATCCGGCCGGTCTTCTGAGCTGGGGCGATAGCGGGTGGGGGGACGATCTCGCGCGCGGCGTCGCGGTCACCTTGCAGATCTCGGCGGGCGCGTTTGCCACCGGGCTCGTCATCGGCGGACTGGTGGCGTGGACGAAGATTCACGGCCCTCCGTGGGCGAGAGCGCTGGCCTTCGGCTACTCGACGATCTGCCGCGCGGTACCCGACCTCCTCCTGATCCTGCTTCTCTTCTATGCCGGCCAGTCGGCGCTGAATTCGCTGTTAGCGCTGGTCCGCATTGGCGACGTCAGCGTCTCGGGCTTTGCCGCCGCGATTGTCGTACTCGGCCTGGTGCAGGGCGCCTACGCCTCAGAGATCCTGCGCGGGGCGATCCTGGCCATCCCGACGGGCCAAATCGAAGCCGCGCACGCTTTCGGCCTTCAGGGCTTCACCCTCTTTCGCCGCATCACGCTGCCGCTTATCGTTCCCTTGGCGCTCGGCGGCCTATCCAATTTGTGGATGGCGATCCTGAAGGATTCCGTGCTGGTTAGCGTCGTCGGTACGAACGAGCTCCTCTTCACGGCGATGCAGGCCGGCGGATCGACGAAAGACTATTTCACCTTCTACCTGGCTGCCGCTGCGATCTTCTACGTGATCACACTGATGTCAAACGCTGGCCTCCGACTGATCGAGGCGCGCCTGCGGCGCTGGATGCCGAGCGGCGCATGAGCTTCGCCTGGCTCAACGCTTATGGTCACTACTTCGTCGAAGGTGTCGTCACCACCTTCTGGCTCCTCGTCCTCTCCTGGACGTTCGGCTTTACGCTTGCCGTCCTCGTCGGCCTCGGGTCGGTCGCGCGGAGCGCTCTGCCGCGTCTGCCGTGCCGCGCGTTCTCTTCGGTGATCCGTGGGACCCCGCTGCTGGTTCAGATATTCCTCCTTTACTACGGCCTCGGCGGCGTATTCGCTGCAACGCCGGCGATCCGCCACAGCTCCCTTTGGCCCTTCATCCGATCCATCGACGCCTTCTGGTACGTCGTCCTCGCGCTGACGCTCTCGACCGGGGCTTATGTGGGCGAGGTTGTGCGGGGCGCCCTGCTCGCGGTGCCGCGCGGCGAGATCGAGGCGGCGCGCGCCTTCGGCTTTCGCGGACTGGGGCTACTGCTGCGCATCTGGCTGCCGCGTGCTCTGCAATCGATGCTCCCGACACTCGCCGGCGAAACTGTCCTTCTCCTGAAGGCGACGGCCCTCGCCTCGACGGTCACGGTCCTCGATCTCCTCGGTGCCGCGCGGCTGGTGGCCGCGCAGACCTTCCGCACCTACGAGCCGCTCCTCATCGCCGCAGTCGCCTATCTTCTCGCGACGCTGGTGATCGAGGCAGCGTTCCGAGCAATCGAAAAGCGCATCGGACGCGCCTACCGAGCAGGCGAGCGATGATCCCGCTCTCGCCGCGCTGGTTCCGGCCGGAGCTTATCTGGTGGCGCTGTTCACGGCGGTCCGGCTCGAGGCGCGACGAACGGAAATCGGCGTCATCGCTTCCGAGGACCTGCCGCGCCTGACGTGGCACGACGCCCGCGATTCCGTCATGTTCGCCGGGCCCATCGCGACGGTGATCTTGGTGCTGCTCGCGGGTCGCTCACCCACAGCCTGCCGTCACACGGCGTGTCGGCCGAAGGTCAGCTCACCGAGCCGGACGCACTCGAACGCCTGCGTCAGGCCGGCTTGCCGGTCACACCCTTCCGGCATTGCCGCACGCCCGAGGCGGCCGGGACGGCCGCTGCAGACTTCGATTGTCCAGTCGCCGTCAAGATCGTCTCGCCCGATCTCGCCCATAAGGCAGCCGTGGGCGGCGTGCGCCTGAACGTGTCCGGCCGGCAGGCGGCGATCGCGGCCGCCCGGGAGATTCTGACCGAGGTCGCGGCCAAAGCGCCGCGCGCGCGGCTCCAGGGGCTTCTCGTCGCGCCGATGCGCAAGAGCCGGATCGAATGCGTGGTCGGGGTCCAGCGCGACCCCGCTTTCGGCCCGGTGGTCATGTTCGGCCTTGGCGGCGAGCATGTCGAGGCGCTCAGGGATGTCGTGTTCCGCGTCGCCCCCTTCGACGCCGCCGAAGCCCGACGTATGATCCATGACATCCGCGCCGCCCGCATTCTGACGAGCAGGGCCGACGACGGGTCGTCGGCCGACATCGACTTGCTGGCGCACCTGCTGTCGGCGGCCAGCAAGGTAGCGGCGGCCTCGCCTGGCCTGGAGAGCGCGGACATGAACCCGGTTTCGGTCGGCGCCGAGGGCCAGGGGTGCATCATCCTCGATGCTTTGCTGATCGGTCACGAGGAGCGACCACCCGACATGGCCGGCAACAAGGCGGGCGGCTGATCCAGACACAAGCGTCGAGTGCTGCCCGCGCAAATCGGCCGGCGGCGATTACGGGCGATTCACCTCAACGCCATCGCTGGCCGTTAGCCCCTGCTCGCTGAGATGCCGGTGATCTCCCGCCCTTCGATGCTTTGATAGCGGACATCCGCGCTCGTTGCTTTCGTCCTGACCTAGTAGCGCTTCGGATCGAGTCCGGATTGGAACCACGAGACGAAGCTTTCCATCGTAAACACCGGAAGCCCGACAACAGCGCGGATATCCGCGGCGTAGGGCATCATGTTCGTGCACTCCAGAACCAGTGCGCCGATTTCGGGATGCGCCGCCACAAGCGCCTTTGCTGCCTCGACGTTGTCCTCGCGCGACGCCTCCACATCGAGTTCCAACGCGTCGCTGAGAATTGCCTCGGTGAACGCCCGGCCGCCTTCCGTCGAGCCGATTGGTGTGTCTGCCGGGACACCCGCCTTTTCCAGATGCAGCGGCGTCAACGTCGAGCCTGAGATCGTCAGAATTCCGGCGCGCCTGCCTGTTGGCAGGAGGCGATTCACCAGTGGCACCTGCAACAGCGACGAAGCCGCCACCGGCACGCCGACAGCCTCCGCCAGCTCATCCTGGAACAATGACAGGAAGCCACAATTGGTCGTGATGCCGTCCGCCCCGTCGGCAACCAGTTCACGCGCTGCGGCGATGAAGGCCTCAAGCAGCCCCTCCGCGCCGCGTCTCACCACGCGGTCCGGGCTCGCACCGCGCACCACCTTGTAGAGGACAGGAAACGGCCACGTCTTGGCGTTCCCCATGTCGCCGGGGATGCGAGGGAAACGCGCATCGAGCATGAGGATGCCGACCGAGGCGCCGTAGATCGACTTGCCACCGCGGACGATCGATCCCTCGCGATGTGGTCCGGGACATTGCCTCCATACTCGACTCCGCCTCCCGCTGGCGCCAGAGTGCCGCGCGATCCTTATACCCGGCCGCGCTCGCAGCAAAGGCGGCTGCGACAGCTGAGATTTGCAGAGCAGATGACAGAAGGAACCAGGCTCAACACCCTGACCGGCGCGGAGGCGATGGTGCGGATGCTCCAAGCCTATGGCGCAAAGCACATTTTCGGCCTTTGCGGCGACACGACGCTGCCATTCTACGATGCGCTTTTCAGGCTCGATCACGGCATCACGCACCTCCTCGCGCGCGACGAGCGCCACGCGGCATACATGGCCGACGGCTACGCGCGCGTGACGGGCCGGCCGGGCATCTGCGAAGGGCCGTCGGGCGGCGGCGCCACCTACATTCTGCCGGGCGTGGTGGAAGCCAACGAAAGCTCCATCCCCATCCTCGCCATCACCACCGATGTCGCGACGACCTCGCGCGGGCGCTATCCGCTGACCGAGCTGGACCAGGTCGCCCTGTTCCGGCCGCTCACCAAGTGGAACGCCTCGCTCGATCAGGCGGCCCGGCTTCCTGCCATGGTGCGTGCCGCCTTCCGCGCCATGACGACGGGGACACCGGGTGCCGCGCACCTCGCCTTTCCCTTTGACACGCAGAAAGCACCCGTCGATCCCGACGACGTCTGGGCCGATCCGCGGCACCAGACGTTTCCGGCCGAACGGGCCGCTCCGGACGCTGATGCCATAGCCGCAGCGGCCGAGGCACTCCTCTCGGCGAAACGTGCGCGTCGTCATTTGCGGTGGCGGCGTCGTGTTAAGCGGCGCGTTCGAGGCGCTTCGCGACCTCGCCGAGGCACTCGACATGCCCGTCGCGACGACCGTCTCCGGGCAAGGCGCCATCGCCGAGACCGATGCGCGGGCCGTCGGCGTCGTGGGATCGAACGGCGGCGTGCCAGCCACCCGCGCCGTCGTCGACGAGGCTGATCTCGTGCTCTTCATCGGCTGCCGCGCGGGCTCCGTTACGACGGAGCGCTGGCGCTCGCCTGCGCCTGGCACGCGGATCGTCCACATCGACAGCGATCCCGAAGTGATCGGCGCGAACTACCAGACGGAGGTGGCGATCGCTGCCGATGCGAGGCTCGCGCTTGAGGCTCTCAACGCGGAGCTTTCGGGAAGAGCGCGACACCGTAGCGAAGGCGCCGCGCGGGCCAAGGCCGCGTGGGACGCGAAGCTGCAAGCGTTCGAGCGGCTCGCGACCAGCGACGAGCGTCCCATCCGTCCGGAGCGCCTCGTCGCAACGCTGCAGCGGCTGCTCGACCAGGACGCCATGATCTGCGCCGATCCGGGAACCCCCTGCCCATATTTCTCTGCCCATTATCGCTGGCCGCAAGCCGGCCGCCACTTCATCACCAACCGCGCCCACGGCGCGCTCGGCTACGCGCTCGGCGCGGCCATCGGCGCGCATATTGGGCGACCGGAGGTGAAGACCATCGCGGTCATGGGCGACGGGTCGTTCGGCATGAGCGTCGGCGAATTGGAGACCGTGCTCCGCTATCGCATGCCGATCACATTCATTGTGGTTTCAAACAGCACCTTTGGCTGGATCAAGGCCGGCCAGCGCTCGGGCTTCGGCGAACGCTACTACAATGTCGATTTCACCCGCACCGACCATGCCGCGGTCGCAGCGGCTTACGGGCTGAAGAGCTGGCGGGTCGAAGATCCCGCGGCACTGGAAGACGCGCTCAAGCAGGCGATCGAAGCGGGCGAGCCGACCCTGGTCGACGTCATCACCCAGCCGCTGCACGAGGCGGCGGCGCCGGTCTCGGAGTGGGTTGCGTGACGGAGCAGCACGCGGCGGACGCAGCGCAAGCCCCGGTCGCGATCATCGGCGCGGGCATCGTCGGCGTTTCGACGGCGATCTGGCTGCAGCGCGAAGGCCGTGAGGTGATCCTCATCGATCGCGCCGGCCCGGGCGAGGGCACAAGCTACGGCAATGGCGGCGTGCTTGCCTCGTGCTCCATCGTTCCGGTCACGGTGCCCGGACTCCTGCGCAAGGCGCCGGGGATGCTGCTTCGATCGCGACCAGCCGCTTTTCCTCAGATGGTCCTACCTCCCCAAGCTGACGCCTTGGCTTGTCCGCTATCTCCGTCATTGCAAGCGGGAGGAGGTTGAGCGCATCGCAGAGGCGCTTGTGCCGATCATCGGCGACAGCCTTGCCGACCATCAGGCTCTCGCAGCCGGGACGGGCGCGGAGAAATGGATCGTGCCGTCCGACTACGTCTTCATCTACCGCGACCGCGGGCACTACGAAGGCGACGCCTTCGCTTGGTCGATACGCCGCGCGCACGGCTTCGAATGGGAGGAGCTCGAGGGCGCCAAGTTCAAGCGTTACGACCCGGCCTTCAGCGACGACGTCGGCTTCGCTGCGCGGCTTCCCGGACACGGACGGATTGCCGACCCCGGCCAATACGTGAAGGACCTCGCAGCGCACGCCGAGAGAAATGGGGCCAGGATCGTCAAGGCCGAGGTGAGCGACTTCGTGCGCGAGGCCGGCAAAGTCGTCGGCGTCCGGGCCGACGGCGAGACGATCCCCTGCTCGGCGGCAGTCGTCGACGACGGGCGCGTGGTCGGGGCCGCTTGCCGGAAGGCTCGGCCTCAAGGTGCCGCTGGAAAGCGAGCGCGGCTACCACATCGACCTTTGGGGCGCGAGCAAGATGCCGCGGTCGCCGGTCATGATCGCGTCCGGCAAGTTCGTGGCGACGCCGATGCAGGACCGCCTGCGGCTCGCCGGAATCGTGGAGTTCGGCGGGCTTCGCGCGCAACCGTCCCGCGCGCCCTTTGCCTTGCTGCTCAGGCAGATCAAGGCGGCCATTCCGGGGATCGCCTGGCGCGAGGCCCGGGAATGGATGGGGCACCGCCCAGCCATCGCCGATTCCATCCCGGTGATCGGCGAGGTGCCGGGGGTCCGCGGCGCCTATCTCGGTTTCGGCCATCATCATGTCGGGCTGACTGGCGGGCCGAAGACCGGCCGCCTGCTCGCCCAGCTCGTCTCCGGCCAGCGCCCGAACATTGACCTTGCGCCCTACGCGCCATCGCGGTTCCAATAGGCCGGGGACTTCAGAAGTGACGTCAAAAAGAGGGAGACAGAGGATGATCCAGCTACGCGCCTTGCTCGCGGCGACCGCCATTCGCGGCGATCTCAGCTTCCGCCGCCGCTCGCCGAGAAGTGGGACATGCCGATGGCCTATGCGGCGACCAACTATCACTCGGAGAACGGCGCCAAGTTCGCGCAATGCGTGACCGACGGCACCAGCGGCGCGCTGGAGATCGTCACCCATCCCGGCGGCTCGCTGTTCGGCGGCAACGACATCAAGCGCGCAGTGCAGACCGGCCAGGCGCCGATCGGCGAGCGGCTGATCTCCGCCCATGCCAACGAGAACCCGCTCTACGGCGTCGATTCCATTCCCTTCCTCGCCACCTCCTTCGACGCTTCCGACAAGCTCTGGACAGCCGCCGAGCGACCAGATCAAGGCGGCGCTCGACGCGGACAACCTCGTCTATCTCTATGCCGTGCCGTGGCCGCCGCAGGGCCTCTACACCAAGAAGGACGTGAATTCCGTCGCCGACCTGAAGGGCGTGAAGTTCCGCGCCTACAACGCCGCCACCGCGCGCATCGCCGAGCTCGCCGGCATGGTGCCGGTGCAGATCGAGGCGGCGGAACTCAGCCAGGCGCTTGCCACCGGCGTTGCCGAGGCCTTCATCTCGTCGGGCTCCACCGGCTACGACCGCAAGGTCTGGGAGCAGCTCACCAATTTCTACGACGTGCAGGCCTGGCTGCCGCGCAACATCGTGTTCGCCAACAAGGATTCCTGGAACGGCCTCGACGAGGCGACCCAGAAGGTCGTCATGGATTGCGCGCGCCACGGCCGCCGCCGACGGCGAGGCGAAGGCCAAGGAGCTGACGAGCTTCTATCTTGAAGAAGCTCGCCAAGAACGGCATGAAGGTCGAGGCCCCCGGCGACATGCTGAAGAGCGAGCTGAAGGGTTCGGCGAGACATGACCGAGGAATGGCTGAAGGACGCCGGCGACAAGGGCAAGGCCATCATCGACGCCTACAAATCCATGTAGACGAGACGCATGCCAATCGGCCCGGCGGGCAGCCGCCGGGCCTCGCTCTTGGCGCTGAAAGGGGGCGCGTGAAAGAAATGGCGCGGAGCATCCGCCGATCTCTCGACGCGCTCTATCTCGCCGCCGGTGCCGTGGCGGCGTGCTGCCTGGTCGCGCTCCTCGTCGTCATCGTGCTGCAGATGGCCGCCCGCTGGAGCGGCATCGCCTTTCCCGGCTCGACTGCCTATGCCGGCTACCTCATGGCGGCCGCCTCCTTCCTGGCCTTCGCCTACGCGCTCAATCGCGGCTCCCATATCCGCGTCAACCTGCTCCTGACGGCGCTCGGCAGGCATCGTTTCTGGGGTGAGCTGTGGGCCCTCGTCATCGCCAGCGCCGCGTCATCCTACCTTGCGTGGTACTCCGTCGAAGGCGACCTACTGGTCGTACAAGCTGCACGACGTAAGCCAGGATCAGGACGCGACGCCGATCTGGATCGTGCAGATCCCGATGGCATTCGGCGCGGTTCTGCTGGCCGTCTGCTTCCTCGACAACCTGGTCACGCTCCTCCTCACCAAGCGCGACAATATCGGCGCCGACGTGGTCGGCCAGAGCCACGGGGAATAGCGCCGAATGGAAGAATTCTACGCCATCGGCATCTTCCTCTTCGTGCTCTTCCTGCTGCTCGGCACCGGCGTTTGGGTGGGGCTTGCGCTGCTGGGCGTTGCCTATGTCGGCATGGAGCTCTTTACGGTGCGCCCGGCCGGCGACGCCATGGCGACCATCATCTGGCGCACCTCGTCGTCCTGGTCGCTGACGGCGCTGCCGCTCTTCATCTGGATGGGCGAAATCCTCTTCCGCACGCGGCTGTCGGAGGACATGTTCCGCGGCCTCTCGCCGTGGATGGCGCGCCTGCCGGGCGGTCTCCTGCACACGAACATCGTTGGATGCACCGTCTTTGCGGCGGTCTCCGGCTCGTCGGCCGCGACGCTGACGACGGTCGGCAAGATGTCGATCCCGGAGCTGAGGCGAAGCGACTATCCGGAGCGGCTCGTCATCGGCACGCTTGCCGGCGCCGCCACGCTCGGACTGATGATCCCCCCGTCGCTGACGCTGATCGTCTATGGCGTGACGATCAACGAATCGATCACCAAGCTCTTCATCGCCGGCATCGTGCCCGGACTTGTGCTGGCGCTCCTCTTCATGGGCTACGTCGCGGTGCTTTCGCTCGTGTCGAAGAGCTATCGGCCGGCGGCCGAGCCGCCCATGAGCTTCGGCGACCGGCTCAAGAACTCGCGTTTCCTCATCCCGGTGCTGCTGCTCGTCGTGCTGGTGATCGGCTCCATGTATCTCGGCTACGCCACCGCCACCGAAGCCGCGTCCTTCGGCGTGATCGGGGCCCTGATCCTCGCCACGGCACAGGGCTCGCTCACCTGGTCGACCTTCACCGAAAGCCTGATGGGCGCAACCCGCACCTCCGCCATGATCGCCCTCATCCTGGCGGGCGCGTCCTTCCTGTCGCTCTCGATGGGATTCACGGGCCTGCCCCGAGCACTGGCCGAGTGGATCGGGTCTCTGGAGCTGACGCGCTTTCAGCTGCTGATGGCGCTCCTCGTCTTCTACATCGTCGTCGGATGCTTTCTCGACGGCATCTCCTCCGTCGTGCTGACCATCGCCGTCGTTGAGCCGATGATCCGTCAGGCCGGCATCGACATCATCTGGTTCGGCATCTTCATCGTCGTGGTGGTGGAGATGGCGCAGATCACGCCGCCGATCGGCTTCAATCTTTTCGTGCTGCAGGGCATGACCGGCCACGAGATGAGCTACATCGCCCGCGCGGCCTTTCCCATGTTCCTCATCATGGTGGTGATGGTCTTCATCCTGATCGCCTTTCCCGATATCGCGACGTGGCTCCCGGAAGGCATGCACGCCCGGCCGAGCGGCTGACCTTGGTGAACCTCCTGGCCTTCGCCGGCCGCTACGGCCGCCTGCTCCTGGTTGCGGGCCTTCTTGCGGGCCTGTTCCTGCCGGGCGCCGCGGCGTCTGTCAGGCCCTATGTGGGAGGGCTGATCGCCACTCTCCTCTTCCTTGCCTGCCTCCGCATCGGACCGCGGCAGGCTATCGGCGCTCTCGCCGATATCGGCTTCGGCCTCAAGGTTGCGCTTGTCCTTCAGCTCCTCCTGCCCTTGGCGCTCGCAACGCTCTTCCGCCTCGCCGGATGGACCGGCCCTCTTGCGGTCGCGCTCACGCTCATGACGGCCGCCTCGCCGATCGCCGGTAGCCCGAATCTCGTCGCCATGGTGGGGAGTGATCCGGCGCCGGCTCTGCGCCAGCTTGTGGTGGGAACCGCGCTCCTGCCGTTCACGGCGCTCGCCGTCTTCCTCGTCGCTCCGGGGCTTGGCGCGCCGGGCGCGCTCTTCGCCGCAGCGACGCGCCTCCTCCTGGTCATCGGCGCCGCCGCGCTGATCGGCTTCGGCATTCGGCTCACGGTTCTTCGGGAGCTCTCTTCCGGGCTCCGCGAGGCGATCGACGGGTGCTCGGCGATCGTCATGGCAGTGGTTGTCGTGGGGCTGATGGCGGCAATCGGTGAGACGTGGCGCGATGCCCCAGCGGTCGTGCTCATCACGGGGGTCGTCGCGTTTGCCACGAATTTCGCGCTTCAGATCGCGACGGCACTTGTCGTGGCAAGATCCGGCGCGCCCCACCTCGCGGTCCCTCTCGGCATTTCGGCTGGCAACCGCAATATCGCGCTTTTCCTCGCCGCTCTCCCAGCAGCAACGACCGACGCAGCGTTCCTCTTCATCGGGTGCTATCAGGTGCCTATGTATCTGACACCCCTGCTCCTCGGCCCCTGGTACAAACGGCTGGCCAAACGCAGTTCATAAGCTGGAAACCGATTTCATGAATGCGATCGACCACCTCAAGTGGCAATCGTGTCCCCGACCCGGGCAAAGAAAATGCTTGTTGGCTTCCGCCGACAAAGACCGGCTAAAGTGACCTCCTAACGAAGCAGCGAACACCAGCTGAAACGGATACCAAATGGGAGGAACTGACGATGGCCTTGGCTAGGATATTCGCGCGCGCGGCCAGACGGGCAGGATGGGCCCTCATCGTTGCCGCAGCGATGACGGTGACGGCGCGGGCGGAGATGCCGGCACCGCTCGACCCGCCGCAGGACGTGAAGGTCGCCTATGTGCCGATCATGAAGTTTGCCACGATGTATGTCGCAGCCCACCGCGGCCTGTTTGAGAAATACGGCCTCAACGTTGACCTTGAGCGCGTGAAATCCGGCACCGAGGCGATTGCGTTCCTCACCCAGGGAAGCGTGGACGTGGGAGGCATCGCCATCGTCACGTCGCTGTGGAGCGGCTGGAATCAGGGCCTCGACATGCGCGTCATCGCGCCCGGCGCGCTTGAGCCCATGGAGAACAGCCCCACCAAGGTCCTGGTCCGCAAGGCGCTCTGGGACAGCGGAGAAGTGAAGGAGATCAAGGATCTCAAGGGCAAGCGCATCGCCATCGCCGGCGGACCCGGAAGCGGCGGCGAATATCTGATCTCCAAAGCGCTGGAGCGCGGCGGCCTGACGATCCGCGACGTGGAGATGCTCAACATCGCCAACCCCGATATGCCGCTCGCCTTCGAGAACGGCTCGATCGACGCCTCGCTTAGCGGTTCGCCCTATGCCGATCAGATCCTCAATGCCGGCACCGCGGAGGTGCTGGCGAGCGACCTGACGCCAGGACTCATGACCGTGGCGTTCGTCGGCTCCGGCAAGTTCGTCAACGAGCGTCCGGAAGTGGCGGAGCGCTTCGTGCTGGCGCTGACCGAAGCGGCACGCATGATGGAGGGTGACGACTATCTCTCGCCTGAGAACATCGAGTTCGTACCTCACCTATACCAACTCCACTGAGGAGGCGATCCGCTCCGGCAATCCGGTCATCTACGATCCAAACATGAAGATCCCGGTGGACGGCCTCGCCGATCAGGAGCGCGTGCACCGCGAGAACGGGCGCACCGAGTACACCGAGCCGCTCGATCTCTCCAAGGTCGTCGACGACCGCTTCACCAAGATGGCGATCGAAACGCTGGGCGAGCAATAATTGCTGAAGTTCCGGCCGGCGAAGCTGGTTCTCGCCGGCCGGAAACCGGAACCAAACCGAATGTCTTTCGACCGTGCGACGGGGTGGACGTCGTGACGATGCCGCCTCAGCCTGCGCCTCGTTCCGGAGCAGGGGCCGATGAAGCCAAGATCGTCACGCGCAACGTCTACAAGGTCTATCAGACAGCCAATGGGCCGGTGACGGCGCTGCACGACTTCAGCCTCGACGTCGCGGAAGGCGAGTTCGTCTGTGTGGTCGGCCCATCCGGCTGCGGCAAGACGACATATCTGCGCATCCTCGCCGGCCTCGATGGCCACACGAGCGGGACCGTCGAGATCCGCCCCGGGGACGATCCGTCAAAGCCGCTGAACAGCGTCGTTTTCCAGGAATACGCCGTGTTCCCCTGGAAGACCGTCATCGAGAACGTCGCCTTCGGGCCCCAGATGCGCGGCGTGGCGAAGGCGGAGCGCCTGGAGATTGCGGAACGCTGGCTCGAGCGGGTCGGGCTGCGCAAATTCGCCAGCTACTATCCGCACCAGATCTCCGGTGGCATGAAGCAGCGCGTCAGCATCATCCGGGCGCTCGCCAACGACCCGGAAGTTCTGCTCATGGACGAGCCGCTTGGCGCGCTCGACGCGCAGACGCGAATGGTCCTGCAGGACGAGCTGCTGCGCATCTGGGAGGGGTCGCGCAAGACCGTCGTCTACATCACGCACAGCCTCGACGAGGCGATCCTGCTCGGCGACCGGGTGGTTCTGATGACCGCCCATCCCGGCCGGCACTTGGCAACCTTCGAGATCGACATCCCACGCCCGCGCACGGTCGAGACGATGAATACGGCCGCCTTCGGCGAACTGCGCGGCGCCATCTGGGAGAAGCTCGCCTCGGAAGTGACGCGGGCGATGGAAATGCAGGGCTAGAGCATGATCCCGAAAAGTGGGAACCGGTTTCCCGCCTTCGCGAAGCCCGCTTCGGCGGGCGAAGCAAGGTCGGATAAGATCATGCTCCAATAAAGAGATAGAGCCTCCATTCTGATTCAGTCAGAATGGAGAGGCTCTAAGGAGAACGGGATGGCGAACGTCGCAACCGCATCCAGGGATCTGAACGACGGAAGAGTGGCGCTTTGGCTTTGCGGCGCCCTTCTCGCCTGGAACGCGGCCTTCTTCGCTGCCGGCTTGTGGTCGCACTGGTGGTGGGCGGGCCTCCTGGGCAGCTTCGTGCTCATCGTCCTCATTGCCGAGCGTGTCGGGCGGCATGTGCCGCCGAGGCGCCGGCCGCTCTATGAGCGCATGCTCGCCTTCGGCTTTCCCCTGATCGCACTCGTCGGCTGGGAGCTCCTCGTCGACGCAGGCATACTCAGCCCGACCTGGTTTCCGCAGCCGACGCGCATCGCCGCCGCCCTCTGGGACCTGACGGTCAGCTACGACCGCTTCAACGGCACCAGCCTCATCGGTCGGCCATGGCTCATCCCGCAAGGCTGGTCCGACCACGGAATAGCCGGCGTCTGGGCGCTGTTTGCCGAAGGCCATGTCTGGGCAACGCTCAGCCGGGTGATCGCCGGCTTCGTTATCGGCTCAATCCCCGGTATCCTCCTCGGCGTCGTCATGGGCATGAACCAGACGGTGCGTCTGATGCTCGATACGACGCTCTCTGCCGTCTATGTGCTGCCCAAGATCGCGATCTTCCCTATCGTCATGCTCATGTTCGCCGATCCCTTCGGCGAGGGTCCCAAGATCACCGTGGTGGCGCTTTCGGTGTTCTTCCTCGTCACCATCAACACGATGGCCGGGGTGCGCGACATCGACCCGATCTACGTCATGGCGGGCCGCAATTACGGCGCGCGCGGCTTCGCGCTTCTGCGCCACGTCATCATACCGGCGGCCCTGCCGATCATCTTCGCCGGCCTGCGGCTCGCACTCGGCACGGCTCTCATCGTGATCATCGCCGTGGAGTTCCTGCGCGCCAAGCAGGGCGTCGGGTTCATGACCTACTACTACTGGGAGGTCCTGGTGCCGGCGAAGATGTATGCCGGGCTGGTCGTGGTGATGCTGCTCGGCGTGCTGCTCACCTACGCTCTGCAATGGGTTGAGCGAAGGGTGATGCCGTGGCAGCGGCGTTAGCCGTTTCGCTCAGTCCTGCGGCATCAGCACGATCTTCGACTCGGCGCGGCTATGCGCAAACGCAAACGCATTGAGCCCGTCGAAAAGCGCCATCCGCCGTGTGATCATCGGAGCAAAGGCGTTCGGGTCTTCGGCGAGCGCCGCAATCACGCGCGGCCAAGCGGCAAGCGGGGCACGGTAGGAGCCTCGGATGTCGATCTGGCGGCGCACCAACTGGGTCACGTCAAGTTGCGCCGGGGCTTCGTGGATGCCGACCGCAACGAAAACGCCGTCGGGCCGAAGGAGACCAAGCCCGAGTTCCACCGCAGCAGCAGCACCGGTCGCTTCCAGGACGGCATCGAAGCCTGAGCCGGCCAGACTGCTGAGCTGCTGCGCGGCGGACGGGTCGGCAAGGTCGAAGAGGTGCTCAATGCCGAGGGACTCCACAGTTCTGAGACGCGGAGCGTCGTCATGGCCCGCGACCGCCACGAGGCTGGCGCCGGCCCGCTGCGCCATGAGGGCGATCCCCTGCCCGATCGTGCCGGGGCCGAGCACAAGAACCCGCATTCCGGCCGCAACGCCGCCGCGTGCAACGGCCTGCCACGCCACGGTCAGCGGCTCCGTTAGCGCCGCGACCGCTGGCTCGAGTCCGGCCGGTATCGGAATGCAATTCCTCGCCGGCGCCGTGACGTGGCTCGCGAACGCGCCGTTGCGTGTCATGCCGATCCCTCGGCGCGTCGTGCATCGCTCGTAGCGGCCCTTGAGGCAATCGGCACAGGCACCACAGGTAACGGACGGCATGACAATGACGCGCGTGCCGACCGGCAGCGCCGCCTCCACTCCATCGGGGCCGTGAGCGATTACCCGGCCGGAAAATTCGTGCCCGAGAGTCACAGGCAGGGCAGATGCGATGAAATGATAGCTCTCAACCCAATCGTCGACATGAAGATCACTGCCACAGATGCCGGCCGCTTCGACTGCGACGAGAACCTCGTCGGCTTCCGGCTCCGGAGGCTCGATATCCCCCATAATCAAGCCTTTCGCGGCCTCGGCCTTCCTCAGGGCCAGCATTCAACGCCCTCCCTTGCGCAGCGGCGGAACATGCGAGCGCTCCTCAGCCAGCAGGGAGAACGCCAGGCGATAGGTGGTAAAATCCGCCGCGCCCTTGGCAAGCCCTGTTTCCTCGAGCCGTTTCCATAGCTCAGCGAGGCCGGGCCGAAAGGTCTTTGCCTCGTACCCCTCAGCCAGCAGCACCGCATTCGCACCCGCGCCGATCTCTGGCTCAGTTCCACCGAACGACAGCTGCGACACGGAAGGATCGATCCGTGCGAGATGCAGCGCCGTGAACGCGGCGTGAGTTGCCGCGCTCTCGATCTCCACCGCGGCATCCGCGTCGCTGCCGTCGAGGACAAAGAGGCGCGCACCAAGGAGTCCGCCTAGGCCTGCCCCAACGCTCTTCACCAATCGGCAGCCGCGCCGCAGGAAATTTCGCATGCCCGGCCGCATCCGCCCCGACCACGGCGAAGGGCTGGCTGTCAGCTGCTTGTATGGGGCAGACTCCAGTACGTCGAGGCTGTCTCAACCCGTAGAGGGTGAAGTAGCTTGGCAACGGCCCGTTGCCGCTTGTATAGCGACGAGCGTAGCGAAAGCCCGGGACGCCTAACCGCTCGACGACATGCTCACGCGTGTGCCAGAGGTCATACTCTTCCTTTTCGTCCGTATGCTCGTTCCACAACGCAAGAAAACCGGTCCCGGCGAGCGGCATAGACATCCTCTTTGTCTTTCGGTCGCTATTGAAGCCGAAATACAGCCGGCGCGCCATGCCGCGCCGAAATCGCCTTTGCAGCTGCAGATGCGCAAGCCAGCCAACGCTTTGCGAGACACGCGGCGGAGATGGCCCGGGACCTATTCCAGAGACCGCCCAAGCGAAACCCTGAGGGCCATGGGCCGGGCAAATAATTGGGACCGGCCGCTTCGGGTCAAAGGCGGAACAGAACCTGATCTCTGCGCAAGTCGGCGTGCCGGGCGGCATTGGCGCGCAGATCGGGGCGGGTGAGCGCCGGCGCGTCATCTCCATGACCGGCGACGGCGGCTTCAACATGTCGCTCGGCGAGATGAAGACGGCACGGCGGCTTGGCGCGAACTTCGTTGCGATTGTCTTCAGCAACGCTGCGTCCGGCTGCGTGAAGGCCCTGCAGCACTCAGTCTACGGAGAAGGCAGCTACCAGTCCTGCGATCTCACAGAGCTCCTGAGCGACCGCTCGCGGCGGCCGGTGCGCACCGCCAACCAGCTCTCCGCCCAGGTGGAGAGCCTGATCGTCACGTTGAAGCGGGAGAAGCCGCATTGGGGCGCACGCAAGCTGCGCGAGCTCTTGGTGCGGCGGCTCAACGGCGATGTGCGGGTGCCGGCCAAGAGCACCATTCATGCGGTGCTCGACCGCCGCGGGCCTGGTCAGGCGGGCGCGCAAACGGCGCAACAGGGCGGAGGACACGCCGCTGTCGGAGGCCGCCGCGCCCAACGATCTGTGGTGCGCCGACTACAGGGGCGAGTTCAAGCTCGGCAACGGGCGCTACTACTACCCGCTCACCGTCACCGACCAGGCTTCGCGCTATCTGCTGCTGTGCGAGGCGCTGGAATCGACCCGTGAGGAGCTTGCCTTCACCGCTCGTGGCGGCCGTTTTGCTGCGGACGACCCACCTCACCCTCAAGCGCGAGGCCACCCGCCCGGCGGGCATGAACAGCCTGCAGCAGGCCCGCTTCGATGCCTTCCTCGACGAGTTCAACACCGAGAGGCCGCACGAGGCGCTCCAAATGCAGTGCCCGGCCGACCTCTACTCGCCCTCAAAACGACCCTATGACGGGCTGCCGCAGCTCGAATACCCCTTCCACGACCGCGACATCCTCGTCACCTCGTGCGGGCGCATCTGCATACACCGCAAGAAGATCAACATCTCCACCGTGCTCGCCGGACAGCGGCTCGGCATCACCGAAGTCGACGAGGGCATTTGGCTCGTCTCCTTCATGACCTATGATCTGGGGTATATCGACCTGGAGCAGAGAACCTTGCAGACCATCGACAACCCGTTCGGCACGAGGTTGTCACCCATGTCTTAGGAACGTTCTGTTACCTATGTGTCCGGGCCGGACACATTGTGAGCTTATCGAGAGATAGCTGACATTTCATTCCGGAGACAAGGTTTACACGTCGGGCATTTGGGGAGCCCCGAATGCCCTGGAACGAGTGTAAGCCCATGGATGAACGTCTTCGCTTCATTGCCCGCCTTCTGGAGGGAGAACAGATGGCGCCGCTGTGCCGTGAGTTCGGCATATCGCGTGTCACCGGCTACAAGATATTCAACCGCTACAGGGAATGCGGTCTCGATGCTCTCAACGATCGAAGCCGCCGGCCGTATCGGCATGCCAACAGGCTGCCCTTCCAGGTCGAGCGCTGCATTCTGGGCATCAAGCGTGACTATCCTTCCTGGGGTGCCCCGAAAGTCCGCGACAAGCTGATCCGCCAGTTCCCGATGATCAAGGCGCCTGCGATCAGCACCGTGCACGCCGTGCTCGACCGCCATGGCCTGGTCAAGCGCCGCAAGCGCCGGCGCTACAAGGCTGAGGGAACCGAGCTGCGCGCCGCACACGATCCGAACGGACTGTGGTGTGCCGACTACAAGGGCGAGTTCATGCTCGGCAACCGCCAGTACTGCTATCCGCTCACCATCACCGACTATCGATCCCGCTACCTGCTCGCCTGCGAGGGCATGGCCTCCACCCGCTCCGACTTCGCCTTCGCCGTATTCGAGCGTGTCTTCAAGGAGTTCGGCCTGCCCTCGGCAATCCGCACCGACAATGGTGCACCCTTCGCCTCCGGCAACGCCCTGTTCGGCCTGTCCAAGCTCTCCGTCTGGTGGCTGAGGCTCGGCATCTCGATCGAGCGCATCAAACCGGCCAATCCGCAGCAGAACGGCCGCCACGAGCGCATGCACCTGACCCTGAAGCAGGAGGCCACCAAACCGGCCTCATTCAACGTCCTTCAGCAGCAGGAGCGCTTCGACGACTTCGTCCGCGTTTACAACACCGAGCGGCCGCACCAGGCCCTGGGCGGCATCTGTCCCGGCGAAATCTATACACCCTCACCAAGGGTCTACCGCCCGCCCGAAGAGCCGCACTATCCCTTCCACGATCGAACCGTGCGCGTCACCCGCTGCGGACGCATCTGCATCGGCAAGCGCAAGATCAATCTCAGCACCGTCTTCGCCGGCCAGATCGTCGGCATCCGCGAGGTCGACGACCAGATCTGGCTGGTCAGCTTCCTCAACTATGATCTAGGATTCTTCGACAGGGAGAACGGTCGCGTCGAACCGGCACCAAACCCCTTCGCCCCGGAGAAGGTGTAAACCATCTCTCCGGTATCCGGTGTAAACCATGTGGACCTTGAAAAATCTGGTAGCGGAGGAGCGCTACCATCGATCCCCCCGACAAAACCAACCTCCCAGTTTCATCTTCGAACTGCTTAGGAGACAGGCCCAAATTGACCCGCGACCACGCTCCCCTGCTCTCCTTTATGCGACGTTCCAATGTCCGGCAATAAACCTCGCTCCAATCGAAGCACGTGATATGCGGCAGCAGCAGGAAGACGAAATCGACGGCGGTAAATAGAGATAGGAGTGCCACCGGCGCATTCCATACCATGCAGCCCTCACAGGGCCAGTCTCTCCGCTATGTTCTCAACGCCATCGAGCATGTGCCTTTCAACAAGGCCGCGTGCCTTTTCGCCGTCTCCTTCGGAGATCGCCGAAAGGATCTTCCGATGCTCGGCCAGCGAGTTTTTCAGACCGGCAATATATTCGGCGCGGCTGTTCAGGTCCGTCTTGGCCTTGTTGAACAAGGCCGAACGATAGAACAGCGTCATTTTCGCGATCGAGCGCGCGAGATGGATCAGATGCGCGTTCTCCGTCAGGCCGACCAGTTCGGAATGAAAGACCGTGTTGAGGTCGAACGCTGCATCCAGATCCCCATGTTCGATCGCACGGTCTTCCCGGTCGAGCAGGGAATTGAGTCTCGCTTCGGCCTCCGGAGATGGGTTCTCCGCCAGCTCCTTTGCGGCGAGCCCATCGAGAGCCGCACGGCACTTGTAGTGGCCCCGATAGTCCGCAAGCGACGCCGCGTGCACTTCGTAGCCGCCATGCGGCAAATGGATGAAGGATGCCCTCCTGGAGCATCTTTCGCATGGCCTCACGGACCGGCGTGCGGCTGACGCCAAGCTTCCGTGCCCATTCAGAGTCCTTCAGCCGCTCGTTCGCGCGGGTTTCGCCGCTGCGAATCTTCTTCCACAAGATTTCGTGGACCTGCTCAAACATGTGCTCCGATCTGAGCGGCGAATCGGGCGCCAACGTGTTGCTCATTCGCTCGGAATCCTTGTCCTCAAGCCGTCTCCGCCATCTTTGGAAGCCACCAGGAGCTCATCGCTTCCTCAATGCGCTGGAGCGTGACATCCTGGCCGGTAAGCTCGTTCTCACGATCATCGACAACTACGCCGCCCACAAAGACCCCGGAGGCCCGCCGCTGGCTGGCACGCCACCCATGCTGGACCTTCCACTTCACGCCGACCTCAAGCTCGTGGCTGAACGCGGTGGAGGGCTTCTTCGCCAAGCTCACCCGCCGGCGCCTGAAGCGCGGTGTGTTCCACTCCCTGCTCGACCTTCAGGCCGCCATTAACCGCTTCGTCGATGAGCACAATCGCACCCCAAAGCCTTTCGTCTGGCGCGCCGATCCAAACAAAATCATCGCAGCCCGCGCACAAGGGTTCCAAGCGTTGGAGTCAATCCACTAGCAGCTCGTTGACGAAGTCCTGCGTGTCGTAGCCTTTGTGTCCGTCATCAGAGTTTTTGGGACAGCGAGCGGCGTGATCTAAGGGAGGCTCTGGCCCGTCTGGTTGGTGATATTAGGCGGCCTGCCGGCGATGCAGCAAGCGCCGGTTTGCGATGGTCTGTCGTTTGATCCTTTCCCTTTCGATGAGGATTGTCCGGCCGCGCCCGAAGTAGACGTCGGCCGGCGTCAGGTTGCCGATGCTTTCGTGGTAGCGCAGGTGATTGTAGTTGCCGACGAAGGCGTTGATCTCAGCCTCGAGGTCGCCGGGCAGATAGTAGTTCTCCAGCAGGATGCGGTTCTTCAGCGTCTGGTGCCAGCGCTCGATCTTGCCCTGGGTCATAGGATGGTAGGGAGCGCCGCGGACATGATCCATGTTCTGGCCATCAAGCCATTCGGCGAGGTCGGCGGAGACGTAGCTCGATCCATTGTCCGATAGGAGCCTTGGTCGGTGAACGACCCGGGCCTTGTCCAGTCCGGAAGCCTGCAGCGCCAGGTCGAGAGTGGCGGTGACGTCTTCGGCCTTCATCGTGGTGCACAGCTTCCAGGCGATGATGTAGCGCGAGAAGTCGTCGAGCACGCTCGACAGATAGAACCAGCCCCAGCCGATGACCTTCAGATAGGTGAAGTCGGTCTGCCAGAGCTGGTTGGGCGCGGTGGTCTTGTCGGCGAACTCGTCCGCCGCCTTCATGACGATGTAGGCGGGGCTGGCAATCAGATCGAGCGCCTTCAGCAGGCGGTAGACTGAAGATTCCGACACAAAATAGCCTTCGGTGTCAGTGAAGCGCACGGCAAGCTCGCGAGGCGACAGCGCGGGCTCTTCGAGCGCCAGGTTCTTGATCCGCTCACGGACAGCGTCGGGGATGCGGTTCCAGACGCGATCCGGCCGAGGTGAGCGATCGTTGAGGGCCTCTGGCCCGCCGCTCTGATACAGATCGGACCATCGGTAGAAGGTCGCCCTGGGGATGCCGAGCTTCTCCAGCGTTCGCTTCACCGGCAGGTGCGACTGCTCGACCAGTCGGATGATCTCCAGCTTCTCGGAAGCGGAGTATCTCATGCGCCATCCTCCCCATCCCCGATCATGCTTTTTTTGAGCAATCGGTTCTCCAGGGTGAGATCGGCAACGACCTCCTTCAAAGCGGATGCCTCTCGCCGCAGGTCCTTGACCTCGTCCGACGTCGCCGCCCGCGTCGTATCGCCGGCCAGCCGCTTCTTGCCCGCCTCGAGGAACTCCTTCGACCAGCGGTAATAGAGGTTCTGGACGATCCCTTCGCGGCGGCAAAGCTCGGCAATGCTATCCTCGCCGCGCAGGCCCTCCAGCACGATGCGGATCTTATCTTCGGCCGAAAAATGTCGCCGGGTCGCCCGGCCGGATGTCCTTCACGACCTGCTCGGCCGGCGCTCTCGCCGGCCCGGATTTCCGTCTCATCTTCGCTCCCTCCAAGGGCTACGATGAGCCAGAATTCCTCCCTTCCTCAATCCGTTAAATCTGTCTCATGGGTGCTGACGGCGGACAGACGCGCAATTGCAGCGAGAGGCGGGAGGCATAGTGAGGCCCCGGATCATTGAGGATTCTGTCGAGCGGCGGGTTCACCAGCAGCCGGCAGATCTGCTGCGACGTCAGCGGCAAGCCGCCCGACTGAGCGAGCAGCTCGGCCCGCAGACGGCTCCGGGCCTCGTTGATGGGCTTGACCCTGAGCTCGATGAGCGCGTCCAGAATCGCCTCACGCGAACCGAAATGATAGTGGATGACCGACTGGTTCCGCTGGCCCGACGCCTCGGTGATCTCCTTCACTGTCGTCGCATCGAAGCCCTTTGTCGCAAACAGACGTTCAGCGGCATTGAGAAGCTCGAGCTTTGTGCCGGGCTTTTGCAGAGGTTGTGCCACTTTATGTCGACCTCGTGTGATGCGGTGCGTGCAGGAAATAATGTGATAGCATTAACACCTAAGCCTGCCGCCGCGTCAGTCCCTTTTTGTTACTAATGCTGAATAGCTGCCTGATCCACCATCCGGGTCAACGCGATCGCGCCCGGCTTCTTCGAGACGGAGATGAACTCACGATACGCGCCGGGTTATATCGATGCGCAACTCGAGCGGGTACCGATCGGGCGGAAGGGCGACCCGCGAGAGCTCGCTGCCACCGTCGTCTTCCTTGCGTCGCCGGCGGCGGGCTAAATCGTCGGACAGACGCTGACCGTCGACGGAGGTCGCACGATCGCCTGATCGCTCGGCCGGCGAGAAAGGTCGCCGGCCCGGGGCGTGTTCGAGACTCGGGCGGAGACGTAGACGCGGGCGCCTTGCGCCAGAAAACCCTCCGCGATCATGCGGCCGATGCGGCGAGCCGCCCGTGACGAGGGTAGCGGCCCCGAAGCGAAAACAGTCCCGACGCATCCGACCTCGGAGCGGCGATGCCGGCCGTCGGCCTCTCCGATTTCGGCGACCCGCCGCGTCCGTCGCGCCGGCTGGATACGTTCAGACGCGTGCCTAATGGCGAGGTCGGGCGAGGCGATCTTGACGGCAACCGGACGATCGAGGTGCGCCGCGGCCGCCCCGACCGCCACCGCTGATCAGTCCAGCCCAGCGCCTCTCCAGGTCCGCCGGATCGAACTCCGGCCTGACGCCGACGGCGGCGAGGATTGCGGTTTCGAAGGTGTCGCGAGCGGCCGTGATGGTGACCTCCGCACCAACCTTGTGCAAAAGGATCGAGCGCCCGTCGTTGCAGTGGAAGTGCCCTTTGAGACGATAGGCGCGCAGCTCTGGGTCGCTGGCAAAGGCGAAGAGATCGTCGGCGCTGATCCGGTCGACCCCTTCCCAGCTCCAGCTGTCGAATGGCGGCGCGTGGTGATGCGACGCGATCTTGTGTTCGCCCGCCGCCGGTACGGGGCCGCGGCTGAGCAACGCCCAGGCGTCCGGATCATCCTCGCGCAGAACGGCGACCGGCGCGGATGCCCTGGATTCCGCGAGGGTGAGCTGGAGATCGGCAAGGTCTGCCGCTGCGGCCGCCTCGGTCTTGGTCAGCAACACGATATCGGCCGAGCGCACCTGACGGAGCAGCGTGTCCTCGAGCCTCGGGTCGCTCAGACAGGCGGGAAAATTGACGGCATCGACGAGCACGACCGTTCGCGACAATTCGAGATCGGGCTCGGCCACCGCGATCTGCGCGATCGTCCCGGGATCGGCGACACCGCTCGTCTCGATCAGCAAATGATCGAGCCGTTCGCGCATGCGCAGGATTTGGTCCATGGCATCGTAGAGGCCGCCGCCGACCTGGCAGCACATGCAGCCGTTGGTGAGGGCAATCACGTCGGCGCCGCGCCCGGTGATCAGTGCCTCATCGACCGATATGCTGCCGAAATCATTGACGAGCACAGCGATCCTCAGGCCGTGGTCGCCGGCCAGAATCGCATTGACGAGGGTCGTCTTGCCCGCCCCGAGATAGCCGCTGACGATCGTGACCGGCAGCGGTGGCATGTGGTTCAGGCCCGTGTGACGTGCCATCGTCCTCAGACCGGAAAGTGATGGCCGCCGACGACGGTTCCAAGCACCGGCACGTCCTTGAGCTCGGCGGGCGGGACGGCATGCGGATCCTCGCCGAGCACGGCGAAATCGGCTCTCTTGCCGACCTCGATCGGAGCCGATCTCGCCATCGAGCTTCAGCGTGAAGGCCGCGCCGAGCGTGATCGCGTGGAGCGCCGCCGCGACGGAGATCCGCTGCTCCGCGCCGAGCACCCGGCCCGCCGGCGTCAGCCGGTTCACCGCGCACCACGCGACATGCAGCGGGCCCATCGGCGTCACCGGCGCGTCGGAGTGGATGGCGAGCGGAACGCCATGCCTCAGCGCCGAGCCGCACGCGTCCATGCCGCATCGCCCGCTCCGGGACCGATGGTGCGCTCGTAGTGCTGGTCACCGAAATACCAGATGTGGTTGGCGAACAGGTTGACGCACAGCCCGAGCGCGGCCATGCGGCGGAACTGCGCTTCGTCGGCCATCTGGCAATGCTGCAGCGTATGGCGGTGGTCGAAGCGCGGATGGCGCGCCTGCGCCTCCTCCAGCGCATCGAGCGCGGCTTCGGATGCCTCGTCGCCATTGACGTGGATGTGCATCTGCACCCCTTCGCGGTGGCAGCTGCACGATCTGCTCCTTCAGGACGTCGGGCGGCCGTGTTCCAGATGCCGTTCGGATGGCCGGTCACGTAGCCCGGCCATTTGAGGCGGCCGGTGTAGCCCTGGATCGACCCGTCGGCCATCAGCTTGACCGCGCCGAGCCTGAGCTTGTCGGTCGAACGCCTGCGCAGCTTCGCCGACCTGCGCTGGCCACCTTTCGGCGGGCTCGCGCGATGCCGTTCAGCGCCGGCACGATGCGGAGCGGGAAATCGTCGCGCGCCGGTTACGGAGATCGAGCGCCGTGACGTCTTCGTCGGGCAGTTCGCTGAATGAGATCGGTGCTGGTCGTCACGCCGACGCGCATCGCCGTCCTGGCGAAGTTGCGCATGGCCGCTTCCGTCCGCGCCAGGCCGCGCAGATGTCGATGCCGAGGCGGCGCATGACCGGAAACATCGCCGCCATTTCCTGCAGCTCGCCGTTCGGCTCGCCGTCCTCGAAGCGGGCAACGCCGATGCGCATTGGTGTTGCGGTCATAGCCGGCGAGCGCGAGGGCGGCCGAATTGACCGTCATCAAGTGGAAGTTGGAGTGCATGACGACGATCGGCCGGTCCTTCGAGACCTCGTCAAGATGTCGTCGGTTGAGCCGCTCGGTTGGCAGGAAGATCGGATCGAAACCCCAGGCGATCAGCGGCTTGTCCTCAGGCAGCGCGGCAAGCGCGCGTTTCAGACCGGCCATGACGCCTGCGATGTCGGTCAGCCCGTCGCCATTTCCGTCCGTCCGGGTCGATGCGGTCCTGATAACCGGCATAGACATAGTTCCACATTGCGCCCGCCATCATATGGGCGTGACCCTCGACGAAGCCCGGCATCAGCACCGCCTTGCCGTAGCGGTCGTCGCGGTCGAACTCGCCCCAGGGCGCGGCGCAGTCCGGCGCCGCCCACGGCCAGGATGCAGCCCGTCGCGCACCGCCACATGCGTCGCGCGTCGGGCATGTTCGGATCCATCGTGATGATCTTCCTGGCGGCGTAGACGGTCGTCCTGCTCATGCCCGGCTTTCGCTGCTTTGCCGGCGCGGCAACCTATACGGCTTTAATTCACGGGAAAAATAGTTTTAGCTAGCCAATTAGCTCTCTTTTTTGTTGGAAACATTTTTCTCGTGGAAGGACCGAGCGGCGCCATGTTCGGATTCACGCTCAAGCAGCTTCGCTACATCGAGGCGGCCGCCCGCACCGGCTCGATCGCCAACGCGGCGAACGAACTGAACATCTCCCAGTCTTCGATCACCGCGGCCATCGACAAGTTCGAGGAGACGCTGGGATACGAGCTGTTCATCCGGGTGCCGGCCAAGGGCATCTCCACCACGCCGTCCGGCGAGGAGGCCATGCAGCTTATCCGCGGCTTCATCGACGGCGCCCGCCATTTCGAGAGCGACATGCGCTCCGATCGGGGGCAAGACGACCGGCACGCTGCGGATCGCCTGCTACGGCACGTCGGCGCCGCAGGTGCTGCCGCGCCTGCTCAGGGGCTTCATCCGCAAATATCCCGCGATCTCGATCAAGATCGTCGAGGGCGACCTGCGCGCCGTCCTGGAGTTCCTCGACGGACGGCGAGGTCGACATCGCGCTGACCTACGACCTGACCAACTCCGACAGCCAGCGCTTCGAGCCGCTGTTCGAGGCGCCTGCCCATGCGGTGCTTCCCTCCGACGATCCTCTCTCCACCAGAGAGCCGTGTCAGCCCGAACGATCTGGCGCAAAGGCCGATGATCCTCCTCGACCTGCCGCGTGCGCGGGAATATTTCATGAACCTCTTTGCGCATCACGGCGTGAGGCCGAACATCGTTCACTCGACGCGCTCGGCGGAGATCGCCCGCGCGCTTGTCGCTGGCGGGTTCGGCTTCACCATCCTCAACATCCGCTACGCGGAGCATGACGGCACCCGCCAGGACTTTGTGATGCTTCCCATTTCCGGACAGAGCTTCATTCCCGTCTTCGGCATCGCATCGATGGCGAATGCGCGCCAGCCGCAGATCGTGGAGGCTTTCCTGACCCATTGCCGCGAGCTGGCCGCGGAGCGCATTTTCGATGAGATCGTCGTGAGACGGCTGAACCGTCCTTCCGCGTTTTTTTAGCGGTATCGCCATTATTAAATCTGTTTTTTGTTGTTTCGGAACTGTCCTACGCTTCACCCAAGGGGCAAACGAGAGGGTGAACGAGATGCACATCACGCGCAGACTTCTCCTGCAGTCGTCGGCGGCTATGGCGCTCGCTGGCAGCAAGATTTCTTTCGCGTTCGCGGACGATGGCAAGCCCGGCGGGAGCCTGGTGATGGTGTCGACGCAGTCGCCGCGCCACCTCAATCCGGCGGTCCAGTCCGGCGCGGCCACGGCCGTGCCCGGAACGCAGATTTTCGCCTCTCCGCTCCGCTACGACGAGAACTGGAAGCCGCATCCTTACCTGGCCGAGAGTTGGAAATTGGCCGATGACGGGCTGTCGCTGACGCTCAACCTCGTCAAGGAGGCGAAGTTCCACGACGGCGAGCCGGTCACGTCGGACGATGTGAAGTTCTCCATCGAGACGATCAAGGCCCATCATCCCTTCACGACGATGTTCGAGCCGGTCAGCGCAATCGACACGCCGGACGACCACACGGCGATCATCCATCTGGCGCATCCGCATCCGGCCCTGCTTCTTTGCCTGTCCGGCGCGCTTTGCCCGATCATTCCAAAGCACATCTTCGACGACGGCCAGGACATCATGACCCATCCGGCCAACGCCAATCCCGTCGGCTCCGGCCCGTTCAAGCTGGAGGAATTCAAGCCGGGCGAGAAGATCACGCTGGTGAAGAACCCCGATTTCTTCCTCTCTGACCGGCCCTATCTTGACAAGATCATCATCACCATCAGCAGTGATCCCGAACGCGATCCTGCTTTCAGTCGAGAACGGCGAAGCCGACTGCTATCCGTTCGCGACCGCCAGTCAGGATATCCAGCGTCTGGAGAAGGTCGACAGGCTCGAGGTCACCGAAAAGGGCTTCGAGGGCCTCGGTCCCATCAACTGGCTGGCGTTCAACACCAAGAAGCCGCCGCTCGACAACAAGATGGTGCGCCAGGCGATCGGCTATGCCATCGACCGTGACTTCATCACCAAGGCGCTGATGCGCGGCGTGGCCAAGCCGCAGCGCTCGCCGATCATCGAGTCGAGCCCGTTCTTCAACCCGGACATTCCCGCCTACGATCTCGACCTCGACAAGTCGAACGCGCTGCTCGACGAGGCTGGGCACAAGGCCGGATCGGACGGCATGCGCTTCAAGCTGACCGTGGACTACATCCCCGGCGCCCCCGAACAGCAGGAAGGCGTTGCACAATACCTCAAGTCGCAATTGAAGAAAGTTGGCATCGACGTCGACGTGCGGGCCTCGCCCGACTTCCCGACCTGGGCCAAGCGCATCTCCAACTACGATTTCGACATGACGATGGACGCGGTCTTCAATTGGGGCGATCCGGTGATCGGCGTGCACCGGACCTATCTCTCGTCCAACATCCGCAAGGGCGTGATCTGGTCGAATACGCAGCAGTACAGCAATCCGAAGGTCGACGACCTGCTGGCGAAGGCCGCGGTGGAGCTCGACCAGGACAAGCGCAAAGCGCTCTACGACGAATTCCAGATGATTGTCGCCGACGACCTGCCGATCTATTGGATCAACGCGCTCCCTTATCACTCGGCCTACGACAAGGCGATCGGCGCGTTCCCGGAATCGATCTGGGGGACGATGCAGTCGATGGACGACACTTACTGGACGAAGGCCTGAGACCTGATTGATAAAGCCCCGGTCTGCAGTGCGGACCGGGGCAGTCTCGACCGGAGCTCCCAATCAAAATGGGATCGATCGCCTATATCTCCCGACGCCTCGTCTACGGGCTGATCCTGCTGATCGGCGTTCTGGTCCTCAACTTCTTTCTTATCCACGCCGCGCCCGGCGATCCGGCCGAGACGATCGCCGGTGCAATGGGCGGGGCCACCGCCGAGATGCTGGCCAACATCCGCGCCAGTTACGGTCTCGACAAGCCGCTTCTGGTGCAGCTCGCGATCTATCTCGGGCGCGTCGCGCACGGAGATCTCGGCACCTCCTACTATTTCAACCAGCCGGTGATCTCGCTCATCGCCGCGCGTGTCGGCCCGACCGTGCTTCTGGTTCTCGCGGCACAGGTGATCGCCATCACTGTCGGTGTGGCGATGGGCGTTCTGGCGGCGCGCAAGCCCCACGGAGCGATGTCGGCCTTCGTGGCGGTCTTCTCGACGATCGGCTACGCGGCACCGGTGTTCTGGACGGGCATCATGCTCATCATCCTGTTCGCGTCGATTGTCCCCGTCTTTCCCGTCTCGGGGATGACCGGCGCCCGGTTCTCCGGTGGCTTTCCGGCTTATGTCCTGGAGGTACTCTATCACCTTGCGCTGCCCGCGTTTACGCTCGGCATCATCTTCCTGGCGCAATATTCCCGCCTGTCGCGGGCTTCGATGATCGACGTGCTTGGCGCCGATTATGTGCGCACGGCGCGCGCCAAGGGGCTGAGCGAGACCAAGGTCGTCTTCAAGCACGCACTGCGCAACGCCGTGCTCCCCATCATCACGGTCGCCGGCATCCAGTTCGGCAACCTGATCTCCGGTGCGCTGCTTGTCGAATCGGTCTTCAACTGGCCAGGCATGGGCCGGCTCACCTTCGATTCGGTGCTTCGGCGCGATTATCCGACCCTGCTCGGCATCCTGTTCTTCGCGGCGCTGATGGTCGTCGTCGCCAACCTTCTCACCGATCTTTCCTACAGGATCGCCGACCCGCGTATCCGCGCTGGAAGCCGTTGAGATGAGCACCGTTGAGCCCGTCGCCGACCCGCTCCCCGAGGCGATCAGTCCCCTGCGGGAAGCATGGCTCGTCTATCGTCGCAACAAGCCGGCCATGCTTGGCTCGTTGCTGCTCATCGCAATTGTCGTTTTCGTCCTCTACGGAGCGTTCTTCTACAAGGCCGATCCCTATGAGATCGTGTGGGCGCCACAAACTCCGCCAGGCACCGAAACAGCCGTTCCGCTCGGCACCGACTATCTCGGCCGCGACATCCTGCGCGGCCTCTTGAAAGGCGGCGGCCCCACGCTCGCAGTCGGCGCAGCGGCCGCGATCATAAATCTCGTCATCGGCATCGCCCTTGGCGGTATCGCCGGGTATTTCGGTGGCTGGATCGACGATCTGTTGATGCGCATCACGGAATTCTTCCAGGTGCTGCCGGCGCTGCTCTTTGCGATGGTCGTGATCACCCTGTTTTCGCCGTCGACAACAACCACGGCGATCGCTATCGGCCTGGTCCTTTGGCCGCAGACCGCGCGTCTGACGCGCGCGGAGTTTCTGAAGATCCGCGAGCTGGAATACGTCACGGCGGCTCGCTCCATCGGGGCGCGCAACCGGCGCATCATGTGGCGGGTGATCCTTCCCAACGCGCTGCCGCCGCTGATCGTCTCGGCGACTTTGACGGTCGGTGTGGCGGTTCTCTTCCAGGCCGGCCTGTCCTTCCTCGGCCTCGACGATCCCAACACCATGTCCTGGGGGCTGATGATCGGTACGAACCGGCAATACATCCTGGAAGCCTGGTGGCCGGTGACGCTGCCCGGCATCGTCATCTTTCTCACCGTCTTTGCGGTGAGCCTCGTCGGCGACGGACTGAACGACGCCGTCAACCCGAAGCTGCGCGAGCGCTGAGATGGCGGAGCCGCTGCTTTCGATCCGAGACCTGAAAGTCGAATTCTCGACCCGCAATGGCCATGTGACGGCACTCGACGGCATCAGCCTCGATCTGATGCCGAGGGAGACGCTGGGCATCGTCGGGGAATCCGGCTGCGGCAAATCCATTACCGCGCTCGCCACGATGGGCCTCATCCCCGATCCTCCCGGCCGCATCGCCGGCGGCCGGGTCCTGTTCGATGGCGAGGACATCGTTCGCGCCGACGCGGCGCGGCTGAGGAACCTCCGCGGCGCCGAGATATCGATGATCTTCCAGGAGCCGATGACTTCGCTCAACCCGGTCTTCACCGCAGGGGACCAGATCGCCGAGGCGATCATGCTGCATCAATCGGCGAGCAAGGCCGAGGCGGACCGGAAGGCTGTCGAGTTGTTGCGCGTGGTCGGCATCCCCGAGCCGGAGCGGCGCGCGCGCTCCTATCCGCACGAGCTCTCCGGCGGCATGCGCCAGCGCGTGATGATCGCCATGGCGATCTCGTGTCGGCCGCGCGTGCTGATCGCCGACGAGCCGACGACGGCGCTCGACGTGACGGTCCAGGCACAGATCTTCGACCTGATGCGCGATATCCAAAAGGAGTTCGGCGTCGCCATCGTGCTGATCAGCCACGACATGGGCGCGATCGCCGAGATGGCGGACCAGGTGGCGGTCATGTATGCGGGCCGGGTCGTGGAGACCGGCAGCGCCGACGCCATCCTCGACAATCCCCGGCATCCCTACACGCGGGCGCTGATCGGCTGCATCCCGGTGCTCGGCAAGGAAGCCGGGCAGGAGGGGCGCATGCCGCCGCTGGCCGAAATCCCGGGCATTGTGCCGCCGTTGCATCTGCTCGGCCGCGGCTGCGCCTTTGCCGACCGCTGCCCGCTCGCCTTCGATCGCTGTCGTGCGGAACGCCCTGCGCTCAAGGGCAATTCACATCGATCCGCCTGTTTCGCGGTGGAATGGGAGGCGGCGTGACGCCCGACGCGTTGCTCGATGTGCAGGGCCTGTCGGTGCGCTTCGCCATGCCGCGCAGATCGCTGCTCGGCGAGCGCAGCTTTCTGGAGGCGGTGCGCGACGTCTCGTTTTCGCTGCGCCCCGGCCGCACGCTGGGGCTCGCCGGCGAGAGCGGCTCGGGCAAGACGACGACGGCGATGGCCGCCATCCGCCTCAAGCCGGCGCACGCCGGCGCGGTCCTGTTCGAAGGTACCGACCTGCTCAAGCTCGACGCCGAGGCCATGCGCCGGCTGCGGCGCCATCTGCAGGTGATCTTCCAGGACCCCTATTCTTCGCTCAACCCGCGCCAGCGGGTGGGCGCCATCGTGCGTGAGCCGCTCGACCTGATCGCGACCGAAGCCTCCGCATCCGAGCGGAACGATCGCGTGCGCGAGCTGTTTGGTCTCGTCGGCTTGCGCATTGATCAGATGGCGCTGTTTCCGCACCAATTCTCGGGCGGGCAGCGGCAGCGCGTCTCTATTGCCAGAGCGCTCGCTACGCAGCCGCGCCTGATCGTCTGCGACGAGCCAGTCTCCGCGCTCGATGTGGCGATCCAGGCGCAGATCCTGAACCTGCTTCGGCGGTTGCAGGACGACTACGGTCTTTCCTATCTGTTCATCAGCCACGATCTCGGCGTCGTGCAGTTCATCTGCGACGACATCGCGGTCATGTATCTCGGGCAGATCGTCGAGCTCGCCGACCGGCCCAGCCTCTTTTCGCGCCCGCGCCATCCCTACACCGCTGCTCTTCTTGCGGCCGCGCCGTCGCTCAGCCGCCGCAAGAGCGCCGGCTACGTTCGGGAGGCCATTGTCAGGGGCGATCCGCCGAGCCCGGTCAACATTCCAAAGGGCTGCGCCTTCGCCTCGCGCTGCCCGCGTGCCCGGTCCCGATGCCGGGACGAGCAGCCGCTGCTGCGCGCGGATGGCGGCGGCTCCGTCGCCTGCCATTATCCGCTCGCCTGATGCCGATGAACGCAAGATGTGTCGAACGAAGGCATGCCGCCGACGCGATGGTGCGTTCTGCTCGTCTCAGACTTCCAGCCAGTCGCGGCGGACATCCATATTCGCGGCCAACTCATCGGGCGTGCCTTCGAATTCGAGCGCGCCCGCACAGCTGTGCGTGACATATTCGTCGCGCTCGTCGCAACCGTTCAGCTGGGATCGAGGATGAATTGATCGGCAAGCACCTGCGCCGCCAAATGATCCAGAACGACCCGAACACGTGACGACCGGCGCAAGTCGGAGTGCACCAGCAGCCAGATTTCGCGCGTCGCCTCGGCTTCGTTCCTCACCGGAACACGCGCGAGTCGCTCGTCGGAGTCCCCGATGAACCGAGGAAGCGCCCCCAGCCCTACGCCCGCCACAATGGCTTGATGGAGGCACGCCAGTTCGTTCGAACGGAACGCCAGCGCATGGGGCGCAGCGAGCGACAGCACCCATTGCTGTTGGGGAACGTGCTCGAGACTGTCGTCATAGCCCAGGTATTGGCGGTCGCCATCGGACGTGGCCGCGAGGTATGGCTTGGCGCCATAGAGACCATGCGCAAACGCGCCGATCCGCCGCCCGACCATGGCCCCATCTTCGGGCTGGAACAGCCGCACGGCGATGTCAGCGTCCCGCCGAGATAAATTCGCAGCACGGCTGTCGCCAATCAGCTCGACAATGATGCCAGGATAGGCTTCCCGCAGGACCGCCAGTTTCTCTGTCAGATAATAGCTCGCGATGGCGGGCGGCGCTGACACGCGTACAACGCCGGCGACGCCAGCGTCACTGGCGTCGGCCCGCCGCTCGATACCAAAGACCTCTCCCTCGATACGATAGGCGAGCTCTGCGATCTCTTCGCCCTGCACGGTGAGGCGGTAGCCTTTGGCCGCGCGCTCGAACAGTTTCGCGCCGAGGGCCGCTTCAAGCGCGGCCACCCGCCGCGCCACCGTCGTATGCTCGGTTTTCAGGTTCCGCGCCGCCGCCGAGAATCACTGAAGTTTTGCCTCGAACTGAGCCGGAAGTGTGCCTCTAGACAGCACGGGTGAAGCGATGTCGACTTGCGTGCCGCCCTCGCGGATTCGCTGAACGTCGGTTCCAAGCTCGATCCGCCCGCCGACCCTCACGACGACGGCGGCGATCGCCTCGCTGACTTCCCGGTAATCAACAATTCCGGTTGAAGGTATAAATAGCGCAGCCAGTCCACTAACGTTCGGTTCGTGCCGACGCTGTTCGCCCGTGTCCCACGCTTCGACCGCGACCGAGTTCGCTTCTGCTCCCTCAGGGAAGGCAGCCGTTTCATCTCCATCGCGTTGGTGGCAACCACAAGCTTGCCGCAGACCTCGAACGGGACGCCGTACTCCGCACAGAATGATTTCACTGCAGCGACCCCCGCGAGGCACAGCCGCGCCTTGTGGCTCCCGGGCTCATAGGACAAGCCTGAATGGATGACACTGCTGTCGTGACCGGTTTGATGGCATGCGAGCTGGGCCTCCTTCTCAAGCAGGAGCAAGCTCGATCCCGGCCTCAGCTCGAGGAGCTTCATTGCCACGGCGAGGCCGACGATGCCTCCGCCAACAACGCAGAAGTCGTAGATCATTGGCCGCGTCGCTCCATTGCGCTTCGTTCGGTCAACGTTCAGTGCATGAGCGATGGCAACCACAAGGTCAGCGCGGGAAACAGCACAAGCAGGACCAGCGTCACTACATCCGTGGCGATGAACCAACCGACGCCGCGGAACACATCCTGTAGGCGGACAAGATTGCCGAGGCTTCCCTTGATCACATAGACGTTCATCCCGACCGGCGGCGTCACCATCCCGATCTCAAGCAACTTGACCACAAGTATCCCAAACCAGATCAGGTCCATGTCCGCGCTGTGCAGCACCGGCAGCAAAATGGGCAGCGTGAGAAGCAGCAGTCCTATCGAGTCAACGAAGCACCCCAGCGTCAGGTATAGAACCGCAGCCATGACGACGATCATGTAGGGGCTGGTGCCGAGCGCAATCATTGCAGTCGCGACGCGGTCCGGGACGCCGCTCAGCGCCATGAAGCGGGTCAGGAGCACTGTTCCGATCACCACCATGAAGACGCCGGCGGTGCTGCGCAGCGTCTGGGATATCGAATCTCGCAGGACGGTGAGAGTGAGCCGGCGATTAATTGCGACGACGATCATCGCGAAAAAGGCGCCCGTCGCACCGGCCTCCGTCGGCGTGAAGAAGCCGAGAAAGATGCCGAGCATCACGCTCAGCACCAAGGCCGGAACTGGCCATACCCGTCCGACCTCCCGCCAGAGCTTCGGCCAATCGATGGCCTCGTCGATGGCCGGCGCGAGCTGGGGGGACACGATCACTCTCGCGACGATCATCGCCGAATACATGGCGGCGGAGAGAACCCCGGGGATGATCCCGGCCACGAAAAGCTTTCCGACCGAGACCTCGGCGAAATAACCGTAGAGGATCATGATGATGCTCGGCGGGATGAGCGAGCCGAGGGTTCCCGCCGCAGCGATGACGCCGCTCGCCAGGCCGGCATCGTAGCCGTGAACGAAGCATCTCGGGCGTCGCGATCCGTGCCATCGCGGCCGCCGTCGCGACACTCGAACCGGACGCCGCGGAGAAGACCGCACATGCCCCCACACTTGCGACGGCGAGGCCGCCGGGCAGCCGGGCCAGCAGCAGGCGAAGCACCTGGAACAGTCCCGCGGTCAGCCCGGCGGAAGAGGCGACATAGCCCATCAGCAGGAACATCGGCACCGCGGTCAGATTCCAGTCGCCGACGAAGTTGAAGGGGACGGCGCTGAGCATTCCCCATGCGGCTTTCATGTTGAGGATCGCGGCGATCCCGAGGAAGGAGACGAGCCCGAGCGCGATGCCGACGTGGACGCGCAGAGCGACAAGCACAAGCGCGGCCGCCAAACCGATGAAATCCGATTGTCACGGAATCCATGGGGGCCTCAGTCTGCCGGCGGGGCCTCTCGACCGGGGGTCGAAGTGGTCAGGATCAGCCAGTGCTTGAGTGATGTTGGCGGCCATCGCGACAATCATCGCTCCGAAACCGATCGGGAGGATCCATTTGGACGGCCAGATAATCAGCAAGGCCGACCCCATGACGACTTCATGGATGCGGGTTGAGTGGAGCGCGTCGACAAAGGTTCGGTAGGTGAGCAGCGAGAGGAAGATGACCCCGACCATGGAGGCGCCCGCGTAGAACCAATTGCGAAATCCGTTGCGGCAACACCGCCAGAAACATGTCGACGCTGATATGCTCGTGCTTCAGTTCCACGAGGGCCAGGGGCAGGAACACCACGGCGACCATGTGGTAAAGCGAGACGACCTCCAGGTTTCCTTCGATGGGACGGTTAAACGCCGATCGCAGCACGATGTCGACGACCGTCTGCATCATCATGAGGAGCAGGGAGAGCGCTGCAACGCCGCTGCAGACGGCCGCCGATGCCCACGCCAGCCGTGAAACGAACGTGACCATCGGCGCTCTCCGCATCGCCTCTATTCGACGCCTGTACGTCTGGGCATCGATCTTGTGGAAAAGCTCCCGTTTCACAAGCGCGGTCAGTTGCGCTTCGTCGCTTTGATCGACCCCCTCAAGCAGCTTCTGCCACTTTGCGATCCGCTCCTCGAACCGGACGATCAGTCCCTCGGGGTCGTCAAGCTTGAACTGGTCCTTGCCGAGCGTGATCGCATCCTCGCGCGCCTTGGCGGCGTAGTCGGACACGGACTGCGAGAGGTCGTCGGCCGGTTCGACCACGTCGACGCCGTGCGACGGCGCCTCCGTCAGGATGTCGTCGGCGACCTTCCTGTAGCCGATCCCGGTCCGCACCATCGCCACGGCGATCGAGTCCAGGATGGCCCGCCGATCGTCAGCCGAGAGCTTGGTCCAGAAGTCCTTGTTGAAGCCATACTCGAAGCCGGAATAATAGACGCCGAGCCGTGCGAGAGTGACGTACTTCGCCACCTCCCACAGGGAACGCGTCTTCAGTTCATTCGCGCCGTTTGCCGCACAATCGAGCTGTCCCTTCTCGAGGCCGCCATACATCTCGCTGGAGGGAACATTCACCGGCACGGCGCCGACGCTGGTCGCCCAGTTCGAATGCGCCGATCCCGGCATGCGGACCCGCTTGCCCTTGAGGTCCGCCAACGTCTTGATCTCGGTCGTGCACATTAGCGAATAGGGCACGGTCGAGTAGCCGCCGCCATAAACCACCCCGTTCCTATTCCATTGTTCAAGCGCTTCGGGATCGGTCATGTTCATGTCGGTTATCGCCAGCGCGGTGACGAAATAATCCGAGTAGCTGAACGCGAGCTGGGCCAGCACCGCATCGACCGGAAGGTCCGATGGGGTGAAGGTGCCGGCGTGATAGCCCACCTGGGCGATGCCGTCGCGGATACCGCTGAGATGGGAGGCTGGGTCCAGGAGCGCAGTACCCGGTGAACACCTTCGGCGCGAGTTTCCCGCCGGTGGACGCGGATAAATCCTTGGCCCAATCGATATATCCGAACTTCGTCAGTGGATGTCCGTCCGGGAACCAGATGCTCGCATTGAAGGTGTCCGCCGCTGCGGCCTGGCCGCATAGGGGAAGCGAAACTGCGGCAGCAGCAACAGCCGCTCTGATCCATATCTTGATCGCCATGTGCATTCTCCCGTTGAATGTCCGTTTTAAAGGCGTGACTAAGCTTCAAGTTTGTCGAGCAGCCGGTACCATGCGCCTGCGATTTCCATCGCAGGGCGACGCATCGAATGAAGCGGAATTCGATTGATCGGCCGAACCGGCAGCGGGCTTTCCGCCTCCGCCATCCCCAGGCTGAGTTGCCCCAACAACACGCCGACGCTGGACGCCATGGCGACGCCCCGGCCATTGAAACCGAGGGCGGCGTAGAGTCCCGGTGCCGGGATATGGAGATGCGGCAAGTGGTCCAACGTCAGCGCAATCTTGCCTGCCCACCGATGCGACCAGTACATACCTTGCAACTGCGGGAAGATGCGCTCGGCGATCTTCTGCAGCCCGGCAAAGTAGCGGCCCCGCTCCGATCTCCCGAAGCTGCCGCGGCCGCCGATGAGGAAGCGGCCATCGCGATCGAGGCGGAAGTATTTGAGCAGGCGCCGAGCGTCCGAGACCGGGACGCCCGCGGGCAGAATTGACCTACGCAGCGCCGCCGGGAGCGGCTCCGTCGCCATTTGCACGCTATGCGCCGCGAAGTATGACTTCGCTAGCCCTTGGATCAGGTTTCCGGCGTACGCGTTTGTGGCGACGATCACCTCCCCGGCGTCGACCTTGTGGCCGAGGCAGCTCAGCCTCCAGCCCCCGTTGGTCCGGGCAAGGGCGTGGACCGGACTATGGCATGCAATCATGCCGCCCGCGCCGGAGACTGCTCTCGCCAGCTCCCGTGCATAGCTGAGGGGCTGCAGCCGTCCCCCGCGCGGATCGATCCATCCCCCGAGATAGCCTTCAGCGCCTGTCGCGCGAGAGACCTCGTCACGACCGAGAAGTCTTATCTCCACCTGGGCGGCGTGTTTCCACTGATCGGCGCGATGCCTTACGACGCGCAGTTGCGCCTCGGTCGCCGCCGGCTGAAGCCAGCCCGACTGGCTTGCATCGCATCGAAGCTGACGGTCGCGAATGAAGGCGAACAAATCGTCCGCGCAACGTGCCGCGAAATTGAGGAGACGGCCGCTTCCATCGATGCGGAGCAGGTCTTCCGGATCGTATTTCAGTCCGGGAACCACCTGTCCCCCATTGCGCCCGGAAGCGCCCGCGCCGATATCCGCCCCTTCCAGCACAACGACCGACTTCCCGGCCTCTGCGAGGTGCAGCGCCGCGTTCAGACCCGTATAGCCCGCGCCGACGACCGCGACGTCGCAGGCAAGGTCGCGAGAGATCGCGGCAGCCGGCTCGCCGGCCGCGGCCGTCTCTTCCCAAACAGACGCCGTGCTGGTGTATGAGTTCGGTCATCAAACGGTCCGAAACTCGCATTGAAACAAACATAAATGTCATTATGTATCTTAGTCAAGCGGTGCAGCGGAAGGGGAAGCCTCCAGAATGGCGATTGAAGTCGATGGCGGAGAGCCGCGGAAGCGGCGAACCCAGGCAGAGCGTCGTGCGGCAGCGCGCAGCGCTCTGATCGAAGCCTCCATCGCCTGTCTCGGCGAGAAGGGATTTGGGGCGACGACGATTCAGGACATCGTCCGGCGTGCGAACTGCACGACAGGCGCCATCCAGCACCATTTCGGCTCGAAGAACGGGCTTTACATAGCCGTCCTTGACGACCTTCTCGAAGAGTTCAAGGTGGGTTTCGAGCGTTTCCCGCGGGCAGACGAGGCGCTGGAAGCGCGGCTCGACAAGGCGATCAAGGTGCTGATCGCCCTCTATACAAGCGACCGCTACAGCGCCATTTTCTCTCTGGTACTCGGCGCACAGCACGATCCGGAACTTCGCGACCTCGTCGCCAGGCAGCGTCGCGGCTCTCTCGAGCTGACGCGCCGTGTATGGCGGAACACGTTCGCCGACACGGGCCTGACGGACAAGCAGCTTCGCATCCTGCTCGACATCGTCGCGGCGGTCCTCCGCGACTTTCATTTCGCCCGGACGGTGGGCCTGACCGAGGCGAAGCGGCAGCTAAAGGAAAGCCTCGACCGAACCAGGCTTTTCGTCCTGGATGTGATGCGCAATGGGTGGAACTCCGACTTCGACAACCGCGACCTCTAGGTCCGGATCGCGCCTCAAGCTGTAGACGCTTTCAATCCTTGCCTTGGCGCTGATGGCAGCCATGTAGTCCACCACGCGCCGAGCTTCTTCAAGTCTTCCGATAACGGGCGCGCATAGTTCTCGGCGTCGATCATGCAGGGCAAAAAGCCGAACGATCGGAGCCGCGCCCCTTCAAAGCTACACACTGCGATCATCGTCATCCGGGAATCCGGGTGGAACGGCGACAGCGGATAGCCCTCGCGCGGATAGATGGCGTAGTCCCCCATTTGCTTCAGCTCTGTAAGCTCCGCCGAGGTGGAACTCTCGCCAAGCCCCGGAAGGTCGAAGACGAAGTGACCAAGCCCGTAGTAGATCGGCTTTCCCTTGTAGATCTCCACGCCCCGCAGAAAATGATGATGATGACCGACCACGATGTCGGCGCCGGCATCGATGGTTGCGCGACCCAGCACCCGCTCGTACTCAGTCAGTAACGCGGGTTCGCCGGCATTCCCCCAATGGTGACTGACGATCACAACATCCGCTTCGTCACGCAGGCTGGCCACCGAGTCACGCAGCACGGACATATCCTCCGGAAAGGGGAAGGTCCGGACCTGCGGCCTAACGCCGGGCTCGACTTTACCGTATGCGTCCCTGTCGGGGATGAAGTAGTGAGAATGGATGCGCATCGGTGAAAGGCCGGGGCTGCCGTGCCTCGCGTCATATCCAGCCTGGTAGACCGAGGCGAACGACAGGAAGCCGACGCGGATGCCACCGCGCTCGACAATTGCAGGCCGGCGGGCTTCCGTAAGGTCCTGTCCGGCGCCGACCGTCAAGATTCCCTGTTCGCGGAGCAGCCGCATCGTATCGGCCAGGCCTGCATGGCCGGCATCGAGGCTGTGGTTGTTCGCCAAGGCCATGACGTCGAAGCCGGAAGCCGCCAGGCGCGACCCGCAATGCAACGGAGCAACCACCCTCCAGCCGGCGCTCGGCGCGAATTGCGGGCTGTCGGTGTACGCGCCTTCGCAGTTGCCGAAGACCAGATCTATCCGTCGCAGGACGGGGGATGAAGCCTCGAGGGCCTGCTGCCAGTTGGGCCTGTTGAGGAAGACGTCGCCGGCGGCGCCAAATGTCCAGGCCGGAAGCATGGGTCGCTGCGTCCCGCCGGCGCCTAGCTGTCCAGGGTGTTCTTGACGACCTGCCCGTTCTGGAGAATGAGCTTGAACCGGCGTTCCGGGTCGGCCAGGAGGCGAATGTCTTCCAGGGGGTTGCCGTCGACTGCAATCATATCGGCCAGAAATCCCGGCCGCACCTGGCCGAGCTCGTCCTCGCGCCGCACCAGACGCGCACCCGTGATCGTCGCCGACCGCAGCAGATCCGCCGCGGGCACCAGATCCCGCACGCAGTGCGAATTCCTCTGATTGGCGCCGGTGCATCCTGCCGATCAAGTCCGAGCCGAACGCCATCGGGATGCCGATCCGGTGCGCCTCTTCCACCACACCCATGCCGCGTTCGAACATGTCGCCGAGCTTCCCGGTCAGGGCGGCGGGCAAACCATCTGCCACGCCCTCCTCGGCAAGGCCGCGGAAGATGATCAGGGTGGGCACGAGATAGGAACCCGCCGACTTCATCAGACCCAGCGTCTCGGAGTCCGCCAGGTTTCCATGCTCGATAGAACGCACACCGTTGCGCACCGCGCGAGCGATCGAGTGCGCCGTATAGGTGTGCGAGGCGACATACAGACCCGCCATTTCGGCCTCGTCGACAACGGCTCTGATCTCCTCCTCCGAATATTGGTCCGAGGTGATGCGATCCGTCGGCGAAGCCACGCCTCCATTGGCCATGATCTTGATGTGGTGCGCACCTTTCCTGACCTCGTCACGGACCGCACTGCGCAACGCCGACACACCTTCGCAAAGCCGCGATATCCTGGGGACCCAATAGGATTCGTCCTGCGCGTACTGGCCGGCAGCGCGATAGTCGCCATGCCCGCCAGTCGCCGTCAGCGCCTTGCCGCAATAGAGGATCCGCGGCCCGGCGACACGCCTTTCTTCCACCGCCCGCGCGATGCCGAAATCGGCGCCGCCGACATCGCGAACGGTCGTGAAGCCGCGCTGCAGCATCCCGTGCATGATCTCGAAGGCCTTGGCCGCCGCGTAGAGCGGAGATTCTGCCGCCAGCGCCGCGAGATTGGAGGTGCTTTGCAGCACGTGGCAGTGGCAATCGATCAGCCCTGGAATCAGCGTCCTTCCGCGGAGATTGATGACGACGTTGTTGCCTGTCGCAAGTTTCTCGCTGGTTACCTCGGCGATCCTTCCACCGTCGATTCTGACGGTCTGCTCGCCAAGAGCCCGGCCTTGCTCCACATCCAGAACGTTCGCGTTGACGAGATAGGTCTGCACCGGTACTTCCGGCCCCCATGTCATTCGTATGATACATAAAAGACGTTATGTTTAATGTCAAAGGGCTGACCGGCGGACCATCTTTGTTCTTCCGGCCACGGCATCGAGGTCCTTACCGTCGCGGGAACGGCGAGCGTCCGTGGTTTCTCTCGTCGTGGCCGACACCGCCGGTGTCTCCGACTACAAGCGCGGCATGCTACCCTATCGGAGGCGGCGTCCTCTCTATCGAAAGACGTTATCCCACAGACAGACTTGCGGGCGGTCATCTTCGGCATGAAGTAAAGATAGGATCGCGCGTTGCGCGCGGAGCCGCGGGGGCCATCTCCCCCCACTCGAGGCGAAGTACCTCGTCGCGGATTGGAGTGTCACTGCGCAGAATATATGAGCGGCCCGAGACATAGGTGACATTCCGTTCCGGAGACATGGGTAACACTTTTCCGCTTTTTGCGGGGGGTGTTGATGCCGTGGAAAGAGAGAACGGCAATGGAGGAGCGGCTGCGCTTCGTGGCCCAGATCCTGGAAGGAGAGCCGATGACGGACGCCTGCCGTCATTTCGGCATTTCCAGGAAGACCGGCTACAAGATCTTCAATCGCTACAAGGAGCATGGGCTCGCCGCCCTGAGCGACCGCTCGCGGCGGCCGGTGCGCTATGCCAACCAGCTCCCCGCCCAGGTGGAGAGCCTGATCGTCACGTTGAAGCGAGAGAAGCCGCATTGGGGCGCACGCAAGCTGCGCGAACTGCTGGTCAGGCGGCTCAACGGCGACGTCAGGGTGCCGGTTACGCGTGATCTAATGAGTATGGGGTTCACTTGGGGCGATCTTCCACAAGATCCACCCGCTATCCTGGAGGGATGGGAATACTACCATGCATTTTAGAATTATCCTCGCGGCAGCTATTTGGCTTGGATTTGCGTTCCCTGCCTACGGCAAATGGTGATCAGTAGACGAGGCAGAGCGTTTATTTCGCAGAAATGAGCAGATATTCCATGAAATTCTCAATATAATTGAAGTTAACGATGCCATTAAGCAGATTACGACCGCGTACGATCCATACGAAAGCACTGAGTTCGTCCCAAAATATGGGGAATTCACAGATAAAACCAAAGCGGCCTACGCGCAGATTTTAGAGTTGATGAAGAACATCGATGTCGAGCGTATTCGTATCAGCCGTTTTCCCGGCCCCAATGGTAGGGAAGTAGAAATCGTAGGCTATGTGATGTTCACGCGTGGCTTTTTGAGCGAGTCCGAAATTGTGGAGGTTGAGCACGTATTGGTGAAAAGCCGGCAGCGTTCTTCAGCTCGACTTCGGAATGCCGCGAAATCGCGCTGTCGTGGTACGTATGTCATCTTAGGTAAAACAACTGTCGACAGCGCGGTGGTCATCGCCTACGTCAACGGCATCAACACTTCCGGTGTGAACTGACCCTGCCCCCGGGGGTGCCTAGGAAAGTTGCCCTGGTTCTAGGGCGTCCCCTAGCGCGCCCCGAGCGGCGGTCAGATCTCTCCAACCTTGTTCCGAGCATCACGGGCTGGCTGCGTGTGCCGATAACATGAGCGCCGGAGGGACCTTGTTCCCGATGGCGCCATGCGATCGTTGTTTGTTGTAGTCTCAGGCCGGGCCGTCCACACTTTTCGGCCGCACGCGAGCGCATGCACCTGGGCCTCAAGAAGGCCGCCCGCCGGCGGGCATTGAACAGCTTGCAACGAAAGCATTGTCCGTTGGCCTTCCTGGTAGGAGTTCAACGCCGAGACGCCCGCACGTAGGCCGCTTGCCATGGCTTGAGATGAACCGAGCGCGAGTCGCTACGCCCCCTCTTCAAGTGCCCTATGACGAGCCTGCCTGAGGTGGAATACCCCTTCCACGACCGCGATATTGCTGCCTCGTCACCGCCTGCGGCCGCATCTGCATGCACAGGAAGAAGATCAAGCATCAACCGCGCTCGCCGGGCAGCGGCTCGGCATCACCGAAGTCGACGAGGGCATTTGGCTCGTCTCCTTCGATGACCTATGATCTGGTGATATTTCGACCTGGAGCAGAGACCCTTGCAGACCATCGACAACCCGTTCGGCACGAGGTGTCACCATGTCTTAGGAACGTTCTGTTACCGATGTCCTGGGCCGGAATCGGGGAAATGATTGGCACAGATCGAGGCCCGACCTGCGCCTTAGCAGCGCCATTCTCGTCTAACCCATTACTATCGCTAACATTTTCCTGGTAGCGGAGGAGGGACTCGAACCCCCGACACGCGGATTATGATTCCGCTGCTCTAACCAACTGAGCTACTCCGCCCCCGTTCCGGCAATCTGGCCGGCGATCTGCCGTGGCGATATACGAACGCGGCAGTGGGGGGTCAAGCGTGCGCAGCCGGGCGCCCGTTGCCGCGCTGCGGCCGGGGCGGGGCCGCTTCCCCTCGGCGTTCCACAAAACCGGCGTCCGGGACGGCGGCTCGGGCCGCCCACAGCCTTGCAGCCGACCGTTTATCCCCTGCCCCGCTTGCTGTAGGATCGCGCCACAGCGGTCGCCGGCTGCGGGGAAGGGCCAGGGCGCCGGTCGGATGAGGGGGAGGGAATGACCGGAGCAGCGATCAAGACCATCGCGGTGCACCTGCCGACGCTCGGCCTGACGGAGCGGGTACTCGACGCGGCGATCCCGCTTGCCGAAAGGCATCAGGCGCTGCTGGTCGGCGTCCACGTGCTTCCCGCCGTGGTCGTCTACGCCGACGCCACCGTCTCCATGAGCACCGAGTTCATCGTCGCGCAGCAGGAGGCGTTCCAGGAAGAGGCGAAAGGCATCGAGCAGGCCTTCCAGCGCCGCGTCGGCGCCAGCGGCGTTGCGCACGAATGGCGCAGCTCCGACACCGGCGACGAGCCGACCATGCGGGCCGTCTCCACCGCCTGCAACACGGTCGACCTGGTGGTCGCCTCGCAATATGACGATTCGATCCCGGCGGCGGGTGGCTACAGCCCCGACGAGCTTGCGCTGGGCACCGGGCGCTCCGTGCTCATCGTTCCGACAAAAGGCCAGTTGGCGCCGCTCGGCCGGCGCGTGCTCGCCGCGTGGAACGGATCGCGTGAAGCCTCGCGCGCGGTATTCGACTGCATCTCGCTCTTGCAGCCGGACGCCGAGATTCAGCTTCTCTCCGTCGACAGCGCACGCGGCGACTCTACCATGGGGGCCATCTGCGATGCGCTGTCACGCCACGGCGTGAACGCGACTTCCAGTTCCGCCACGCGCGGCGAGGGGCGCTCCGTGCCGGAGGAGATCTTGAAAGTGGCGGCGGACTTCCAGGCCGACCTTCTGGTGCTCGGCTGCTACGGCCATTCGCGCCTGCGCGAGACGGTGTTCGGCGGCGCCACGACCCGCATCCTGCGCGACATGACGCTGCCGGTTCTGATGGCGCATTGAGGCGTCGCTTTGCCCCCGCGATCTCTTGCGGTCAGATGCGTCCCGTCAACAACAGGATAACGACGACGATCAGGATGACACCGAGCACACCCGACGGGCCATAGCCCCAGCCGCGGCTATAGGGCCAAGTCGGCACGGCACCGATCAAGACCAGGATGAGAATGATCAGAAGTATTGTTCCGAGCATGAGGCGACCTCCATCACCAATCCGGTGTCTAAACCGGCGTTCGGTCAATAACGCCCATCGCCCTTTTCGGTTCCTAGCCGGCGCAGAGACAGTCTTTCGAGCGAGTTGACCTCTCGCGCCCGTCCATTCAGGAAAGGCGCAAAATCTTCGGAGCGACCATGAAGCCGGATGTTCTCCTCGCAACGCGTCTGATGCCTTACGCGATGCAGGCGCTGGAAGAGCGCTACACGCTGCACAGGCTCTACGAGGCCGAGGACCAGGAGGCCTTTCTCCGCGATGTGGGCGCGCGCATCCGGGGCATTGCCACGGGCGGCAAGGCTTCCGCCGCGCTGATCGACGCCTGCCCCAATGCTGAGATCATCAGCTCGTTCGGCGTGGGGACCGACGGCATCGATTCAGAGCACGCCAGGAAACGCGGCGTTCCCGTCTGCAACACGCCGGACGTGCTCAACGACGAGGTCGCCAATACCGCCATCCTGCTGCTGCTCGCCACCATCCGCCGGCTGGTGGCCTACGACCGCTATGTGCGCGAGGGGCGTTGGGCGCGCGAGGGCGATCCGCCGCTCACCCACGGCATTGCCGGACGCCAGGTGGGAATCGTCGGGCTCGGGCGGATCGGCCGTGCCATCGCCGAGAAGCTCGCCGTCTTTCACTGCCGGGTCGCCTACTATGCCCGCAACGAGCGGCCGGACGCGCCCTATCGCTACTATCCCGACCTGGTGGCGCTGGCGCGCGACAGCGATGCCTTGATCGTCATCGTTCCCGGCGGCGAGGACACCAAGAGCCTCATCGACCGCCGCGTCATGGATGCGCTGGGCCCGGAGGGCATCCTGGTCAATATCGCGCGCGGCCCGGTGGTGGACGAGCCGGCGCTGGTCGCGGCGCTGCAGGAAGGACGGCTCGGCGGCGCCGGGCTCGATGTCTTCGCCGAGGAGCCGAAGGTGCCGGAGGCGCTGTTTGCGATGGACAATGTCGTGCTGCAGCCGCACCAGGGAAGCGCTACGGAGGAGACCCGCCGCGCCATGGCCGACCGCATGCTCGACAATCTCGCGGCGCATTTCGAAGGCCGGCCGCTGATCAGCCCGCTCTTCTAGAGACCGTCACCCGCCGCGGTTGGTCCGCCGGCCGAGGAAAAAGCCGGCGACGACCGCCAGCGCCGCGGCCTGAACCACGGGGCTCCTGAGCGGCGAGCCCTCGGGCCCGAGCGCATCGTTGATCCGCTCCCTGCCCTCCTGAAATGTCTGGCTCAGCTCCTCGACGGGATTTTCCGCGCGTGCCTCGCCGAGCGGGCGTGAGGCGAGGAAAAAGAGAATGAGCGCGATGAGGAGAAGCGCACCGCCGATGATGGCGGCCGAGGCGATCGGGTTGAGCAATTCGGAAAGATAGAGGTGCGCCGCCACCAGGAAGAAGCATACCGAGACGATCAGCACGATCAGCCCGGCCACGCCGAGGGTGCCCCGGATGGCCAGGCTGCGGATGCGCTGCTTCAGCTTGGCTACGGCGAGGGCGAGCCCCACCGAGCGGAGAAGTCCCAGCATGCGGTTATCTGCGCGACCGTTAGCGACGCGACATCAGCCCGACAAGGAAGCCGAGCCCGAGTGCCACCAGCACGGCGGCCAGGGGGTTCTGCACGATCTTCCCCTCCAGCGCCTCGCCATAAGCGCGCGCGCCTTCCAGCGCGGCGTCGGCCTGATCCAGGCCCTGCTGCTTGTATTCGTTCGCCTTGCGCTCGACCCGGCTGCGTCCCTCACGCACGCCTGAGCGCACGAGATCCGACAGGGTCTTGCTGATCGAGGAGAGATCGTCCTTCAACGCCTCGATCTGCGCCTGCAATTCTTCGCTGTTCTGCGCCGTCTCCGACTGGCTCCGAGATGAGCCCTGCCGCGCGGCGCCTGTTGCCTCGCTCGCCATATCGCCTCCGTTTTCTTGTCACCTGCCGATCAACTTTCGGCGGGCGCGAATAGTTCCCTGAGGAATGGACGATTGCGCCCGTTTTCCCGAGGCCATCTTTGCGCGGAGTCAATAAAATCGCGTTAAATAGCCGGCTTTTCGAGTTTTTCGCCGCTCAGGCGGCCTCGGCGTGCTGCGCGCCGCCAAGCGCGGCGGCGATAACGCCGCCGCCGAGCACGCGCGCGTCCGCGCCGTCGCTGTCATAGAGGACGCAGGCCTGCCCCGGCGCGACCCCCATCTCGTCGCCCGCGAGCTCCACCAAAGTCTGCCCGTCCTGGCGCCTCAGCCTCGCGGCGAGCGGCGGACGCGTGGAGCGGACGCGGGCGTAAAGGGAGAGGCCGTCGGCATCGTCCGCTGGCGTATCGCCGAGCCAGTTGAAGTCGCGCAGCCGCATGGCGCGGGTGGCGAGCGCCTCGCGCGGCCCCACGATCACCCGGGCGTTCTCCGCGTCGAGCCTCAGCACGAAGAGCGGCTCGCCCGCCGCGATGCCGAGGCCGCGCCGCTGGCCGACCGTATAGCGGATCACCCCATCGTGGCGGCCGAGCACATTGCCGGCGACATCGACGATGTCGCCCGGCTTCACCGCGTCGGGCTTCAGCTTCTCCACCACGTCGGTGTAGCGGCCCTGCGGCACGAAGCAGATGTCCTGGCTGTCGTGCTTGTCGGCGACGGACAGGCCCATCTCGCGTGCGATCGCCCGCGTCTGGTCCTTGCTGAGGTCGCCGAGCGGGAAGCGCAGGAACTGAAGCTGCTCCGCCGTGGTGGCGAAGAGGAAATAGCTCTGGTCGCGGTCGAGATCGACGGGGCGGAAGAGCGCGCGGCGCCCGTCGACCTCGCGCGAGCGCACGTAATGGCCGGTCGCCATGGCCGCGGCGTCGAGCTGACGCGCGGTGGTCAGGAGGTCGGCGAACTTGACCGTCTGGTTGCACGAGACGCAGGGGATCGGCGTCTCGCCCAGCGCGTAGCTTTCCACGAAGGGCTCGATGACGGCGGCGCGGAAGCGCTCCTCGTAGTCCAGTACATAATGAGGGATGCCGAGGCTGGCGGCCACCTGCCGCGCATCGTGGATGTCCTGCCCGGCACAGCAGGCGCCGGCGCGGTGGGTGGCGGCGCCGTGATCGTAGAGCTGCAGCGTCACGCCGACGGCGTCGTAGCCGGCGCGCTTCACCAGCCCCGCCACGACGGAGGAGTTGACCCCGCCCGACATGGCGACGAGCACGCGGGTATTTTCGCGCGGGCCTGGAAGGCCGAGGTCAATGTTCATCATCAAAAAAGCTCCGCGGAGCCGGAATATAGCGGAGAGCCGCGCAGCGGCAAGCCTTGGTTCCTAAAAGTTAAGGGAATTCAACGGTCTGACTTAGGCGAATTTTAAGGGGAGGCGGCGTAGAAGCATCGCCGTTGACCAGTTTTGCGTAAGAGTCACCCACATGGCCGAACACATTCGCCCGCGCGTGAAATACGTGATCGGGCCCGATGGTAGCCCACTGACGATCGCCGACTTGCCGTCGCCGGCCACCAAGCGTTGGGTGATCCGGCGCAAGGCGGAGGTCGTCGCCGCCGTGCGCGGCGGGCTCCTCAGCCTGGAGGAAGCGTGCGACCGCTATACCCTGACGGTGGAGGAGTTCCTCTCCTGGCAGATGTCCATCGACCAGCACGGCCTCGCCGGCCTGCGCACCACCAAGATCCAGAAGTATCGCGCTTGAGCGAGCCCCAAGGGGCTCCCTCCATGTTCCCTTAAGATGTGTGGTCATGCCATGGCGTGATCGGGGCATTTGTTCGCCGCGCTGCGCGGTGCAAATCCTTTTCCCACGGGAGAAGGTTTCGTGCGCAATCGGATGAGGGGATACCAATGTGAGCCCCCGCGGACGCCGTACGCCCTCACCCGCCCGCTTCGCGGGCACCCTCTCCCCACGGGAGAGGGTATCTCGTGCCCTCCTCATAGTACGTGCCTCATCGTCCCGCGGCCGCCTCGGCCCGGGGCTGTCAAAGAGTTCATC
>CAWDED010000020.1:0-321851 GCA_963801225.1 uncultured Alphaproteobacteria bacterium | reverse complement strand
CTGCGCCGTCAGATTCGTCTGACGAGTTGTCGAATGCATTGTCTCGCATCGCCGCACTGGAACGATTGGTCGGCCAGGCAGTGCTTCGGGCGAGCTCGGTGCGCGGGACTTGGCGCCGTCGCCGCGCTGCCGCATAGGGCTCGGCCCGCGGCCTGCGGGATCCGACCGGAAAAGACCCAAACACTCCGTGTGCTCAGCGCTTTAACGAAGCGTTAACCCTGTTCGTTAACGATCAGGTGATTGCAAATTCCGCCTCTGAATTGAGCAAGGTCAAAAGGTGGCTGCTCGCTCATCCCATTAGGTCGAAACGTTGGGCCTCATCCGATCTTTGGGTTTCGTTGCGACAGCAGCCGTTTTCATAGCCGTCTTCGGTGGCTTCGAGGCGCGGGCGGCGTGCACGACATCCTCCGGGACTGCGACATGCACGGGTGACCCGGGCACGATCTCCTTTACGGACGGATCGGACGCTTACACGGTCATCATCGAAGACCTGACGGCCAATATCGAGGCGGACACGGCGGTCGAGCTGACCGACGCCGGCAGCAGTAGTGGCGATGCCGGCCAAGACCTGACGGTCAAAGGCACTTTCGACGACGGCTACGGTATCGTCGCCACGACGACCGGTATCGATATGTCCTCGATCGGCCATAGCGGCGACAACGGGTCGGAACACGCCCCATGTTGCGAAGCCGCTTACGGCGGCACCGGCCATACGGGCGGCAACGGTGGGGGCGTGACGGTCACTCTGTCCGGGTCGACGGCGTTGCAGTCGAGTGGGACCGGCATATCCGCAGAAAGCGTCGGCGGCGCGGGCGGCGCTGGCGGCGAGGGCAACGGCGGCGTCTTCAATGGTCACGGTGGCGACGGCGCCACCGGCGGGGTCGGCGACACAATCGCCATCACGTCGTCGACCGATGTGGAAACCAGCGCGACCGCCATCACCGCTCTCAGCGTTGGCGGAGACGGTGGCTCCGGCGGCAAAGGCTTGACTGCCGAGGCCACCGCCTATGGCGGCAGCGGCGGTGCTGGCGGGGCCGGCGGCGATATCACCGCCACCTTGACCGGTGCCATCACCGTCAGCGACGGCACTTACGGCATCTACGCCTCCAGCCAAGGTGGAAACGGAGGCGGCGGCGGTGAGGCCAAAGTCGATGACGGCGCCAACGCCAGCCACGGCGGCAATGGCGGCAATGGCGGCAACGTCACGATCACCGTCACGAGCGCCACCAGCACTATCACGACCACCGCCTCGTCCGCCCACGGGGTGCTCGCTCAGAGCCTTGGCGGGAGCGGGGCCGATGGCCACGACGGGGATTTGTCGCTTGCCGACAGCCAAGGCGGAACCGGCGGCCAGGGCGGGACCGGCGGGACCGTATCCGTTTCGCTTAACGCGAACATCACCACGTCCGGCAGCCAGGCGCAGGGCATCCTGGCGCAAAGCTATGGCGGCGAAGGCGGCGAAGGCGGTTCGGGATCTTCGACCTTCGGGAAAGCAACCGGCGGTGCGGCAGAAGGACCCGGTCCCGGCGGCAATGTGAGCGTCACCTTCACCGGCAAGATCACCACCGGCGGCTCCGAGGCGAACGGCATTCTGGCGCAGAGCGTCGGCGGGTTTGCCGGCGACGCCGGCAGCGCGTCAGGCCTCTTCACCTACGGAGCCAGCAGCGAAAGCGGCGGCGATGCCGGAACGGTCTCCGTCACGGTCGATTCCGGCAGCACCGTCAAGACGACCGGCGATACGTCCGCGGGGATCGATGCGCAGTCGATCGGCGGCGGCGGCGGCAAGGGGTCCAGCTCCTCCACGCCGTTCACGGCCATGGGCGGTGACGGCGATGCCGGAGGGGACGGAGGCAAGGTGACGGTGTCGGTGACGAGCTCCACCGTGGAAACGAGCGGAACCGGCTCGGCCGCGATCTCGGCCACCAGTGTCGGCGGCGGCGGCGGCGCGGGCGGCTCAGTGGTCGCAATCGTCGCACTCGGCGGCAGCGGCGGAACCGGTGGTGACGGCGGCGAGGTGGACGTCACCCTGGACAACGCCAAGCTCAGCACCGGCGGGCAGTATTCCGAGGCCATCTACGCCGCCAGCATCGGCGGCGGCGGCGGCAACGCGCATTCCACGGCGGGCATAGCGGCGTTTGGCGGCCAAGGCGGCGACGGCGGCTCGGGCGGGGCGGTTACGCTCAACACCTCGGGGAGCGGCGGCTACGCCGGCACTGTGGCCGACGATTTCGATGCGGTTCTTCTCCAGTCGATCGGCGGCGGCGGCGGCAATGCCGGATCGGTTTACAGCGGGAGCGGTCTCTCGGACGCGAGCGTATCGCTGGCGCTCGGGGCCAGCGGCGGCAAGGGCGGCGACGGCAACGAGGTCGAGGTCTTCGTCTCCGGCGGGAGCTCCACATCGGGCTCGAATTCCGTCGTCATCCTGGCGCAGTCGATTGGTGGCGGCGGCGGCAAGTCGAGCGCCACGGGCTCGCTTGACGCGTTCAGCGATACGTCGATTGCCGCGGCTGTCGGCGCCAGCGGCGGAGAAGGCGGCAACGGCGGCCACGTGTTCGTCAAGGTCGAATCCGGAACGGATGTCGGCACAGCCGGCGCTAACGCCAGTGCCGTCGTCGCCCAGTCGATCGGCGGTAACGGCGGCAATGGCAGCAGCACCATCACCGGAACCGGCGGCTCGGCAGACGCCTTGACGCTTGCCGTCGGCGCGTCGGGCGGCGCCAGCGGGACAGCCGGCCCGGTTGGCATCAATTCGAGCGGGACCATCTCGACCAGCGGCGAGAACGCCTACGGGCTCCTGGCGCAGTCGATTGCCGGCACCGGCGGCAATGCCGGGTCGGTCATATCGGTCGACGCCCTCGACTCCGACTCCGTCTCACTGTCACTCGGCGGCACCGGCGGCAGCGGGGTCAGCGCGAGCTGGGTCACGATCAACACCGACCACAGCATTACCACGATGGGCAGCAATGCGACGGCGATCCTGGCGCAGTCCATCGGCGGCGGCGGCGGCAGCGGCGGCGCCAGCTACAGCGGCTCGCTCTCGATGGAGAGCATCTCGCTCTCCATCGGGGGCCAGGGCGGTGCCGGCGGCACCAGCGGCGCCGTTACGGTGAACAACAGCGCCGCGCTGCAGACGGGCGGCGTCTACGCCTACGGCATTTCCGCCCAGAGCATGGGCGGCGCCGGCGGATCGGGCGGAATGGTCATGAACATCGCCGCGAGCGCCGGCGAGGTCGCCGGCGCGACCGTGATTTCGCTCGGTGGCAATGGCGGCGACGGAGGCACCGGCGGCACGTCGACGGTCGACAACAAGAGCTCCATCACCACGACCGGCTTTGCCTCGACCGCCATCCTGGCGCAGTCGATCGGCGGCGCCGGTGGGTCCGGCGGATCGGTCATATCGGGCGTCGCCACGGCGTCGTCGGACGGCTCGTTCGGCCTGACCGTGAGCATCGGCGGCTCTGGCGGCGGCGGCGGCTCGAGCGACGACGTGTCCGTTACCAACAGCGCCACGCTGAGCACCAGCGGCGACCTCGCCAACGGCATCGTCGCGCAGGCCGTGGGTGGCGACGGCGGCAGCGGTGGCGCCAGCTATGCGGCGCTTCTCAACGCCAGCGAGTTGGACGAGATGCAGATCGGCCTGACGGTCGGCGGCGACGGCGGCACCGGCGGCCAGGCCGGGGACGTCACGGTCTACAATTATGACACGATCAAGACCACGGGCGGCGCTGCCAACGGCATTTACGCCCAATCGATCGGCGGCAACGGCGGGGCCGGCGGCATGGCCGTCAACGTCTTCGCCAACTTTGTCTCGAGTGTCGCAGGACGGGGTCTACGGCGAGCTGGAGGCGGGGATGAACGTCATGTTGAGCGATCGCGTGTCGGTTGGCCTCAAGGTGCGCGGGGCGCTTTCCGAGCACACTCGCTCTATCGCCGGCGAGGGCCGCCTGCGCATCCACTACTGAGGGAGCTTGAGCTACGGCGCGCAGTCCGAGATCGGTGCGTGGGGCTTAAGCAGAGCCAGAGCCGATTGGCGCAAAGTCCAAATCCTGCCCGGGATTCGGACCTGTGTTACCGGCTGTTCCGGCGCTGACGTGAGCCCCGAGACTTCGGCCAAGAATGGGTAGAGTCCATCACCTCTTTGAGCATGCCCCGGGGTAGAGGTAGAGGTCGATGCGATCGTCGGTGAGCCTGACGTGGCGGTCGAGGGCGAGGGCGGGCCAGGCTACGTCGCATTCCTGATTGGAATGCATCCGAAGGGAAATAGGCGTTGCTGCTAATGGATGGCAGCCGAACAATTCCCCCCCAAACAACCGGCGCCGCGGGAAAGCTGCCCCGTCTCGAGGGCAGGCGGCGTTGACCAACTGGGAGGGAGATCATGAAAATCTGGAAGACCGGTCTGCTCGCGGGCCTGTCGCTCGCCGTTGCCGTCGGCGCTGCCGTGGCGCAGGACTTCCCCAATAAGCCGATCCGCGTGATCGTTCCGACGGACGCCGGCGGCAGTGTCGATGCTGTGGCGCGAATTGTTCAGCGCTATGTCGATACGTCAGGCGTGCTGGGCCAGAAGCTTGCGGTGGTCAACATGCCGGGAGCCGGCGGCACGATAGCCACGCGCGCGGTAATGGAGGCCGAGCCTGACGGCTACACGATCGGCCTCTGGCATGAGGGCCTCATCACCTCGAAGGTGATGGGCGTCGTCGACTACGACCACACGAATTTTCGCATCCTCGGCATCACCGGCTACACCGAGATCGGTCTTGGCGTCGGCGACGACAACGAGATCGACTCCTACGACGACCTGATGGCCAAGGCCAAGGCGAACCCCGACAAGGTGTTGGTGGCGACCAATATCGGGCTTGCGGTCCATTTCGTGCCGCTCATGCTGCAAGACAAGGCCGGCGTGGTGTTCCGCTATGTCCAGGTCGGCGGCGGTGCCAAGCGGTTCCCATCGGTGGTCGCGGGCCACACCGACATGGCCATCTTCTCCGTGTCGGAATTCGTCAAATGGCAGACGGCCGGTCTGAAACCCATCGTCATCTTCTCCGAAGAACGTGTGCCGGAACTGCCTGACGTGCCGACGGCGAAGGAGAAGGGCATCGACCTCATCGCCAACAGCATGCGCATCTGGATGGCGCCGAAGAATACGCCCGACGAGGCCTTCAACAAGCTCGCGAGCGTCCTGAGGTCGGCCGTGGAAAGCGAAGAAGGATCGAAGGCTCTCACCGACGCCGGCTTCCGCGCGGTCTTCATCAGCCCCGAGGAAGCCGTCGCGATCCTCGACGAGTGGAAGGCGAACGCCGAGCCCCTGGTGGCCAAGGCCAACGAACTTAAGGCAGAGTAGCAGCACCGGGCAGTCAAGCCGGCGTAGGGCTTGGCTGATCGTGACTATCCAGACACGCTTGGAGAACTCATGCGGCGGCTTCTCGCTGATCCCGACGGTCGAGCCGACCTGTTGCTGGCGGTTGCAGTATGGGTGCTTGCTGCGACCGCCTTCTACGGCGCGGTGCTGCTGCCGCCGCCGCTATTCGATCCGCTCGGCTCGGCCGCCGTTCCGAAACTCGTCTCCGTCATCCTGGCGGTCCTCGCGGCGGGCGTGGTTGGACGCCGGTGGATGATGGTGCGCGCGGCACAGCCGGAGGAACGAGAGGCTAGCGACGAAGACGGCTTGGTCGCCCCGCTTCGGCCCGGCATCGCCTTGGCTTCGATTGGCGTCATTCTGGCCTACGTCGCCGTGATGACAGTCGGGATTCTGGGCTTCCGCGAAGCCACTGTCCCCTTTGTGATCCTGCTTGGCGGAGTCATGTCCCGCTTCCGCCGCAGCACGATTATCGTTCTCGTTCCGCTCTCTTTCGCCATTGCTATCGGGTTTTCTTGGCTCTTTTCAGGCGCTCTTTACATCGACCTGCCGGTCACCAGATGGCTTCCGTGAGCGCGCCATGATCGGAGATCTGGCCAGCGCGCTTGCTTACGTACTCCAACCGGCGCCGTTGTTCTTCCTGGTTCTCGGCACGTGGCTCGGAATATTCGTCGGCGCGGTTCCGGGGCTCACCGGCGGCATGCTCATCAGCCTCGTCATCCCTCTGACCTTCTACATGAACTCGACGCACGCGCTGGTGCTGATGGTCGCGATGTACGTCGGGTCCGTCTCGGGCGGGCTTATATCGGCGATGCTGTTCAGAATGCCGGGTACGCCTTCCTCGATCATGACGACCTTTGACGGCTATCCCATGGCGGCGAGGGGAGAGCCGCACCGGGCGCTGGCGCTGGGCATTGGATCATCGCTGGTCGGCGGGCTGGTGGCCGGAGTCTTCCTCGTCGTGCTTTCGCCGCCCTTGTCGCGCTGGGCCATGCAGTTCGGCCCGTGGGAGTATTTCTCCATGGTGCTGATGGCGATCGTGCTCATTGCCTCGCTGAGCGAGGGCGCCATGGTGAAGGGATTGCTGTCGGGCTTTCTCGGCATGCTCTTTGCCATGCCTGGCTTCAACGAGTCGGACGGGCAGCTGCGGCTGACCTTCGGCGTGCACGAGCTCTCCGACGGCTTCAAGCTGTTGCCGGTGCTGCTCGGCATCTTCGTGACGTCGCAGATCATCAAAGACGCCCTGGAGATCGAGCGTCGCCCCGAAGCACTGAAGGTCGGAGCGGGCCGTGCGCTGATGAGCATCAGCCAGTGGACCCGCCACAGCTGGAACCTGCTGCGCTCGTCGGTCATCGGCACGTGGATAGGCATCCTGCCCGGCGTTGGCGCCTCGATCTCGTCGATGGTCGCCTACGGCGTGGCCAGGAACATGTCCAAGACGCCCGAGAAATTCGGCACCGGCCACGACGAGGGCGTAGTCGCCTCGGAGGCAGCCAACAATGCCAATATCGGCGGCGCGCTGATCCCGCTTATCACCATGGGCATCCCGGGCAGCCCGATCGACGCGATCCTGCTCTCCGCCCTCATCCTTCACAACATCCAGCCGGGGCCACTGCTCTTCATCACCAACGGCGACTTCGCCTGGGCGCTGATCGCCGCCTATCTTGTCTCCAATGTCCTCATGTTTGCCACCATGACACTTTCGGTGCGCGGTCTTGCCAGGATGATCACCATCGACCGGGCCATCCTGCTGCCCCTCATCTTCGTCTTCTGCGCGATCGGCGCCTACGCGCTGTCGAACCGCATCTACGACGTCTGGGTGGTCGTCGTCTTCGGGTTGATCGGGTTCGGGCTCGAGCGCGTCCGCGTCCCGCTCGGTCCATTCATTATCGGCTTCGTGCTTGAGCCGCTTTTCGAATCGGAGCTGCGAGCCGCGCTTCAGATGTCCGACACCGGTCTCCTCGGCGTCCTCGACCGGCCGATTGCCACCGGCTTCATACTCGTCGCGCTGGCGATGCTGCTATGGCCATTCTTGCGGGCCCGTCGGACGAAGTCCCGCCGCATTGCGAGCTCGATGGAGTAGCGCTCGATCCGAAGGATCAGGTGGCACCACCGTTCGATCGGCCGCCGTCGGGGCGGCGACGGGGGAGGGCCTTTCGCGGCGATACCATCTCCTGACGCAGCAGCTGAAGGAAGTGAATGGTGCAAGGCAGAACCGAGCGATCCTTCACGCTGATGACGCCCGCCTTGCTCGACCATTCCAGCCAGTCCGCATTCAGGCGGCGCACCCCCTCGGCGAACGAGCTGACCGTGATTTCGGGCATCGCGGTGATCATGTCGGAGGTCTGCAGCAGGCCCACGATCAGGTTTTGCGACAGCGCTTCTACGGCGAGCGGCCCTGGCGAGAAGCCCAGGTCCTTGAAGGCCCTGTTTATATGGATCGCGGTCGGATCCGACGCGGGAGGCAGCACCCAGCGATAGGGCCGCAGGTCTTCCGGCTGCACCGGCCGCTTTAAGGAAGCAAGCGGGTGCCCCTCGCGAACGGTCAGGAAAAGCCGCACATCGCCGAGCGCTTCTCCCACGAGCCCCTCGGGAAGGTCCCCTGTTATTCGGCCCAGCACCAGATCGATCTTTCCACGCCGCAGCGACCCGAGCAGCTCATCGCGGGTTCCGGTCACGATCCTGGTTTGCACGTCCGGAGCCGTCTTCATCAGCTTGGCGACGACGCTCGGCACGATACGGCCGAGCCAGAACTGACCGACGCCAATTGAAACGGTCCCGCTCAGGCCGTGCTTCATGGCCCGTATCTCGTTGCCGAGGCTGAGCATCTCGTGCTCGACCTTATCCAGTCGATGGAGCACCAGCTCCCCGAAAGGGGTGAGCGCGACCCCGCGCGGCCTTCGGTCGAAAAGCCGTGCGCCGAGCAGGTCCTCCACGCGCGACACGATCTTCGTCAGCGCCGGCTGGGTGATCCCGATCTCCCGGGCCGCGGCGGATATGTTCCCGTGTTCCGCGACGCTGCGCACAAACCGAATGTGCTGGGTATCCATAACGCAACTCCCATTCCTGTCCGTTATGAGCATACCGCATGATCGCGCTTTATTTGAATGGCAGTGTCTTCCTAGGCTCCCCGGCACCCCAATCGATGGCGTGCGGAAGGCGAGGATCGGTCTGTGCCAAGCGAAGTCGAACCGCAAAACCTGCTCTTCATCCTATCTGACGAGCACAATCGAAGGGTGGCGGGGTGCTACGGGCATCCGCTTGTCAGGACGCCCAATATTGACAGGCTTGCGGCAAATGGGACGCGGTTCGCGTCCGCCTATTGCAACAGCCCGATCTGCGTGCCGGCGCGCGCCTCGCTCGCGACCGGACGCTACGTCCACCAGATCGGCTGCTGGGACAATGCCTTCCCCTATCGGGGCGAGCCCAAGAGTTGGCACCACGTCGCTCGTGCCAACTGTGTCGATGTCGTTTCCATTGGCAAACTGCACTACCGCGGCGGCGACGACTACGGCTTCTCCGAGGAGCTGCTCCCTCTTCATGTCGTGGATGGCAGGGGTGATCTGAAGGCCCTTTTCAGAAAGTCGCAGCTGGCGAAGAAGGGCACGGCCGATCTCGCCGCCTCCGCCGGACGGGGCGCCAGCACCTATTCAAGCTACGACGCTCGGATCGCCGCGATGGGCGAGGACTGGCTTGAGCGCCGCGCCGCATCCGGCTCCAAGAAGCCCTTCGTGCTCTTCGTCAGCTTCGTGATGCCGCATTTTCCGCTCGTCGCTCCTGAAGAATGTTACGACCTCTACGCGGACTACGGGCTTGAGGAACTGTCCCGTGAACTCACCGCGCCGCCGCCAGACCACCCGGTCGTGCAGCGCATGCAGCGCTATTTCGACTACGATCGCCATTTCGACGACGAAAAGCGCGCGGTTGCGCTCAGGGCCTATTTTGGCATGGTCACGCGGCTCGATCAGCTCATCGGCAATCTGATCGCCGCGCTCGGCAGGAACGGACTCGCCGAACAGACGCGGGTCATCTACGGCTCCGATCACGGCGATAACCTCGGTAATCGCGGGATGTGGGGCAAGTCCGTGATGTACGAAGACTCCATCGCCATCCCGCTCATCATGTCCGGTGCGGACGTGCCGGCCGGCCGAACGACCGCGACGCCCGTATCGCTGATCGACATCGCCCCGACAGTGCTGCATGCCACAGGCGTTTCGACCGACATCGACTGGCCGGGGCAATCCCTCATCGACCTCGCGCGCAAGGAGGATCCCGAGCGCGTCGTCTTCGCCGAATACCATGCGGCAGGGTCGGTGACCGGCCAGTTCATGATCCGCAAGCGAAACTGGAAATACGTCGCCTATGTCGGCGAGCGGCCGCAGCTGTTCGATCTAGAAAAGGATCCTGAGGAGCTTGTCGATCTCTGGGACAGTCCGGATCATCGGCACATCATCGAGAAGCTGAACGCCGAGCTTGAAGCGATCTGCAATCCGGCGGAGGTGGACGCGCGGGCCTTTCGTGACCAGCAGGCGCGGATCGATGAATTTGGCGGGTTGAGTAACATCGAAAGGACTATCGATATCCCCTTTACCCCCGCGCCTCTGTAGAGGCGGCGCCGGCGATCACTTGCTGGTTGGCGACACTGACTGTTTTGAGGCACGATTTTGTGCGGGCGGCTAGCCGGCACCCGGACCGCAAGGCGTTTCAGAGCTCGGCATCATCGGGCACGGGAGGGGCGGTATTCATGTGAGGTCAATCAGAGCCGAGCCGCTCCGCTCGGGGCGCAATGGCGGCTAGGTCCATCCCCTACGCAGGCTCCGTCGTCCCGGAGCGAAAATGCGATGAGGAGAAATTCGTCGCTGGCACCGCTGGGGGTGCCCCTGTTCCATCAATTCGCGGTTCCTGGCTTACCGTAAGTGCCGCTTTCCCTGGTCGCTCGGCATCGATCACAGATGCATATCTTTGACGCATAAGATATTGCAATAACAAACAAAATATGAATATATTGAATGAACGTTCAGCATAAATCAGTTGACGATCGCCATGAATACTCCTCAGCGCGACATTTCCGTGCCCCATGATTGGGATCGGAGCGGGCTTCCGGCCTGGAGCTATCACAGCGGCGCGCTTCTTGAGCTGGAGAAGGAGCACCTGTTCCGCACGCACTGGCAGATCGCCGGTCACGTGTCCGACGTCGCAGAGCCTGGGGACTATCTCGCCTTTGACGCCTTCGGCGAGCGGGGGCTGGCGGTTCGCGGGCAGGACGGCATCATCCGGGCTTTCCACAATATCTGCCGCCACCGCGGCGGAAGGCTCGTAGCCGACGATCGGGGCCATTGCCGCAATGCCCTGGTCTGCCCGTTCCACGGCTGGGTCTATAACCTTGACGGGACGCTGCGGGGCGCGGCCCGTCCGCGGACGTTCCCCGATCTCGACAAGCGCGAATTCGGTCTGCTGGAGATCGAGGCCGAAGTCTGGATGGGATTCGTCTTCGTGCGGTTCCGCGAAGGCCCGCAGCCGTCCGTCGCCGACCTGATGCGGCCGTTCGAGGCGGAGATCACGCCCTACCGGACCGAGGGAATGGTCCCCGCCGGCCGCATCTGGACCCAGACCTCGCCGGTGAATTGGAAGTCGGTCCGTGACGTCGACAACGAGGGCTATCACGTCGCCATGGCGCATCCTGCCTTGCAGGACCTCTACGGCAAGACATATTACGACGAGCCCTTCGTCGACGGCGTCGCGCGCGCCTTCGGCTCCTACGAGGACCATTCGGGCCGTCGCTGGAGCGTCCGCCACTATCTCGACATTGCGCCTGAGCCTGAGCATCTTCCCAAGCGCCTGCGCCGCGCCTGGGTCTATTACGGCCTGTTTCCGAACGCCGTCATCGCGGTCACGCCGGAGCTCGCACAGTTCTATCAGGAGTTCCCGCTTTCGACGGGAAAGTCGTTGCTCAGGGGAGCGGTCTACCGCCACGCCGACGAAAGCCGCGAGACGGCGGCCGCTCGCTATCTCGCTCAGCGGATCGACCGCGAGACGATGGAAGAGGACGTCCAGCTCACCGTATGGTCGAACGAGTCCATGCAGTCGAAAGCCTTCGCCGGCTTCTTCCTGTCTGATCTTGAATACGGCGTGCGCACCCATCACGACCATCTGCGCGAGGTTCTGCCTGTCCTGAACCTTGAGGAAGCGCCGGACGAAACGGAGATGGGCGAGATCAATCGCCGTATGGCGAAAGAAAAAGCCACCTAGCGGTCCGATTCCGGCACCTGCATCCCGCTGGAGGAAGGCTCAGGGCAAATTTCGGAATCAAAAGGACTACTAGCCGTTCCACAGGCCTTCGCGGCGCAGATCGTCCATCGTGCGCGAAATGCCTTCGCGCAGGATCGTCACCAACCGGTCGATCTGTTCGCGCGTGATGACCAGCGGCGGCGACATCACGCACATATTGATGAGGGGCCGCACCAGTAGCCCCAATTCATGGCAATGCCGGTCGATACGCTGTCCCACGTCCTTATCGAGGCGCAGCGGATCATCGCTGTCGCGGTCGGCAACGCACTCCACGCAAGCCATCAATCCCTTGCCGCGCACCTCACCGACCAGGGGCAAATCCTCCAGTGTCTTGAGCCGTTCTAGGAAGTAGGGCGCAATCTTAAGCGCCTTCTCCAACAACCCGTCCTCGAGAATATCGAGGTTCCTGAGCGCAACCGCGCATCCGACGGGGTGGCTCGAGTAAGTCAGCCCGTGCGCATACATCGCATCTGGATGATTGGATCGGCGCAGTTCCTCGAAAAGCCGCGCGGAAACCACCATGCCGCCCAGCGGAAAGTAGCCCGACGTAATCCCTTTGGCGAAGGTGATGATGTCCGGCTGAATTCCGAACACCTCCTTCGAGGCGAACACGTGGCCCATGCGCCCAAATCCTGTGACCACCTCGTCCGAAACGTAGAGGATATCGTTCTCGCGGCAGATACGGGCGACGCGGTCGAGGTAGCCGTCAGGCGGCACGATCACGCCGCCGGACGCCATCACCGGCTCGCCGACGAAAGCGCCGATCTTCTCGGCGCCGACGCGCGCGACCGTCTCGCGAAATTCCTCGACCAGAAAATCTGCGAACTCCTTGACGCTCGTGCCCCGCGGCCGACGAAATGGATTCGGGCAACTGAGCTTGATGACGAGACCGTCTTCGCCGTCCATCCAGTCGCGGTCGCGCGGACGCCCATTCAGCGAAGCGGAAAGGTAGGTTGAGCCGTGATAGGCGCCTTCGCGGCTGATGATCTTCTTCTTTTCCGGCCGCCCCCGCACGTTGTTGTAGAACTGCATGAAACGTAGTGCGGCTTCCATCGCCGACGATCCGCCGGTGGTGAAGAAGACGTGCCGAAGATCGCCCGGCGCATGGTTGGCGATTCGTTCGGCGAGGCGCACCGAAGGTTCGCTCATCGTGTACCAGGGCGAATTGTAGGAGAGCGCCATCGCCTGGTCGTACATCACCCGCGCGAGCTCCTCGCGGCGATGACCGACATTCACGCACCACATGCCGGCCGGACCGTCGATCAGCCTACGGCCGACTTCGTCGGTGACGTAGGTGCCCTCGCCACTGGCGATCAGGCCGCGCGCTTCGTTGCCTATCACGCCCGCCGTTGGCCAAGGTTGGACGAGGTGACGCTTGGCGGTTCTCGTGAGCTCCGCCGCCTGCCGCGCGTCGATGCTTTCGCCTTCTTTCACGTTGTGCTTGAACGCGTCTTTCACGTCGGAAGCCTTTCTGCATTTCTTTGCGAAATGGATTCAGGGTTGCTTCCGGAGGAATCGAAATGCTTCGGAAAGATTGCCGAAACCAACGACAGTGCCGCCTGCAGGGCGGCCTCGCGCTTTGTCGTTCCGTTGGAGAGCATGAGACGCAGCCACAGCCCCTCGAGCAGCGCATCGAGGCCAAGGGCGGTCTGGCGCGCATCGAGGTCGTAGCGCCCCTCGGCAATCAGAGCTCCGCATAGTTCCGCAAGGAGGTCCTGGTAGCGGTCGTCGCGCGCGCCGCAGAGCGCCTGATAGGTCGGGCGCGACTTGGCCTCGCCCCAAAACGCACACCAGGCCGCGATCTTGCGGCGGGTGCAGATCGCGCGGTCGAAGTCGGCGGAGACAAGGGCCTTCAAGCGCTTCGCCGGGTCCTCGCCCGCCTTTGCCAGCGCGCTGCGCCAGTGGGCGGCGTATTCCTCCGCCATGTGCTGGAGTGTAGCGACGAGAAGCTTCTCCTTGCTCTCGAAATGGAAATTGACGATGCCGCGCGACAAGCCTGCGCCCTCTGCGACATTGGCCATTGTGGTCTCGGCATAGCCACGTCGGGCGAGCGAATCGATCGTCGCTTCGATCAGCTGCATGCGCCGGATTTCCTTGGAAGCCTTGCGGCCCTTCCGCTCAGCCTGCTGATCGGCCGCGCCGGGTACATCCTCCGGCATTTATGTATCTCCGTTCCGGCCCGCGATCGGGCCAGGTTTGACGGCGCGCAGATGGGTCGGCCGGTGCTCGCCGCTCTCCAGGACCTTGAGCATTGCAGTCCAGACCGCAACGTTCTTGTCGATGAAGGCGACATAGTTCGGGTCGGAAGTGGCACGCTGCCGCATCGGGCCTTTGATGTAGTCCAGCTCGGCGGATGCTTTCTCCCGGTACCACGGATTGCGGTCGACGATCTCGATCTCTTCGAAGCCGGCGCCCTTCAAGGCCCGGCGATAGCGCTGCGGCGACGCCATGGAGAAGCTCAAGCCCTCCGCGTCGAGATAGGCGCGCATGTCCGCAGACGGCGCTTCGTCGTGCGAGGTCATCCAGTCGCTCACGGCGATGAAGCCGCCCGGCTTCAGGACTCGGAATATCTCACCGAAGACCGCTTCCTTGTCGGCGACATGCACGAGCGCATCCTTGGAGAAGACGGCATCGAACCTCTCCCCGCCGAACGGCAGGCGACCGGGCGCGATATGCATGAACTCCACACGGTCACCCAAATCCTTTCCCGTGGCGTGCCGGCGTGCCGCTTCGATGACCGGCCCCTCCACATCGAGCCCCGTCACCCGAGCGGCGCCATGGCGTTCGACCAGGTGGATTGCGATGCCGCCGGCGCCGCACCCGAGGTCGAGGACATGCAATCCTTTAAGCTGTCGGCTGCCGAGCACGCGCGCCACTTCCTCCGGTCCGCCGGGCGAGAGATATCCCTCGCCCCAAAGCTCTTCGAGGAAACGGATAGCGAGGCCGTCGTATTCGGGAGCTGTGATCGAGACTTTCACCGGCGGAATCCCAAAACCATGCAGACAAACGCGAAAGCATAGAATTGCTTGTTGAACGTTCATTCAATATAGTGGAACCGATCGTGCAACGCCATGCCGGATATCTTCCGTCCACCGGACGACACGGAATTTCGGACCAAACGGCAGGATGACGACGTGAAGAGACGTTCTAACGCCCGTGTTGCTGACGCCGAGCTGTCGAGCGAGCATGACGGACGGCGCCTGCCGCGTCGAGGCGAACCGGGGAGGCCAGACAGTGAAGCCGCCGCGCAGTCCGCGGCGTCGGCGTCGAGCGCGGAGGATGCTCTCCATTGGCGGCTTATCGGGACACCGCTCGGCGAAGAATGGTCGGGACGGACCCGCTACGCCGCTGCCATGCATCTCTATCGCACGGGCGAGATGAGCGCGGAGGTTCTGGAGGTTTATCGCATGTGCTCCCGGCTCGACCACGAAGATCCGCTGCCGATCATTCGCGACCGCTCCATGGATGCGCAATGGGAGAGGAAGCTTAGGCGCCGATTGAACAAAACAACCGAAACCGTCGGCGAAGGCTGCCAATGACGTTCGATTTCGGCGACAATGATCAGCAGCAACTGTCCAGGGAGACGTGACAGGCTTGATACCCGATCGTCTGCAGAAAGCGGAGGTGCAAGGTTAGATGTCCGACCCGGTGGCCGAGAGTACGAGGCCCAGTAGGAACGCGATCGAACTGCGCGGCATCGGCAAGTCCTTTGGCAGCGGACCGCACGCATTCCATGCGCTGAAGAACGTTTCTGCGAATGTCGGGGAGAACGAGTTTTTCACCCTGCTCGGCCCGTCTGGGTGCGGCAAGACAACCCTCCTCCGTTGCATTGCCGGCTTCGAGGAGCCGACCGAGGGCGAAATCCTGCTCTATGGGGAGGACATAGCAAGCCTTCCCCCCTTCCGCCGTCCGGTCAACACTGTCTTTCAGAGCTACGCACTCTTCCCGCACATGACGGTGGGCGAGAATGTCGGCTTCGGCCTGCAGATGCTCAACCGGCCCCGCGACGAGATCGCGGCTACCGTCGATGAGATGCTGAAGCTGGTGCACATGGAGGAACTGAAGAACCGGCAGATCAGCGAGATTTCCGGCGGACAGCAGCAGCGCGTGGCGCTCGCCCGCGCGCTCGCGCCGAAGCCGAAGGTGTTGCTGCTCGACGAGCCGCTATCGGCGCTCGATCTCAAGCTGCGCAAGGAGATGCAGGTCGAGCTCAAGCGTCTGCAGAACGAGACAGGCATCACCTTCATCTTCGTGACGCACGACCAGGAAGAGGCGCTGACCATGTCGGACCGCGTCGCGGTGATGAGCAAGGGGGCTATCCTGCAGATCGGCAGCCCGCGGGAAATCTACAATCAGCCGAAGCACCGCTTCGTCGCCGACTTCATCGGCGACATCAACTTTTTTGAGGCGGTCGTCACCAAATGCGGCGAAACCTGCCACGCCGAGATTGCCGATGTCGGCACCGTCGAATTCTTCCGCGAGGGCCAGATTTCCGATGGCCAACGCGTCACGCTCGCCATTCGGCCGGAGCGCATCGTACTGGGAAAGGACGCCCGCCACCTCTGCCGGATCGATACCATCGTCTATCACGGCACGGATACGATCTATCATCTGCGGCTGCCGAACGGCGCCAGAATGCGGGTGCGCGCGCAGAACAGCGACGGCTGCACGGCCGCCTGGCAGGCCGGCGACCAGATCGGCTGGACGGCTGCCCCCGATGCGCTCGCCGTCATCGCGGATCCGTTATGAGCCGAGACGGAAAAGCAACGTTCGCCAATGTCTGGCTGATCGGGCCGGCGGTCGTGGCAATCGTCGTCTTCATGGTGATCCCGCTTTCGATGATGGCGTGGATATCGATCCAGGCACGCAGCTATGGCGGCGGCATCCATTGGGGCGAACTGACGGGTGAGGCCTGGCAGCGGTTTCTGTTTGAGCGAAATCTCGACGACAGCTTGTCATGGAGCTTCACCTATCTGGCGATCATCCTACGTTCGTTCTGGCTGTCGGCGTTGACGACGGTGATCTCACTGCTCGTCGGTTTTCCGACGGCCTTCTTCATGGCGACGCGGCCGCGGCGCTGGCGCACGCTGCTCGTCTTCATGGTGACGCTGCCCTTCTGGACCAATCTGCTGGTCCGTAACTACGCCTGGATCCTAATCCTGCGCGACCACGGCACGATCAACGGTCTGTTGATGGCGCTCGGCGTTATCGATCACCCGCTGCCGCTTCTGAACAACGAATTCGCGGTCGCCGTTGGGCTGACATATTCGTTCCTGCCCTTCATGGTACTTCCGATCTACTCGAGCCTGGAAAAGCTCGACCTGCGCCTCGTCGAAGCGGCTTTCGACCTCTATTCCGACCGATGGCGGGCGCTGCGTCACGTCATCCTGCCGCTTGCCAAGCCCGGCATCATTGCCGGCTGCATCCTGGTCTTCATTCCTGCGCTCGGCTCATATGTGACACCGGAACTGCTCGGCGGCGGCAAGACGCTGATGATCGGCAACCTGATCGGCCATCAGTTCGGTGGTGCTCGCAACTGGCCGTTCGGAGCAGCGCTCGGCCTGTTTCTGCTCGCCCTGGTGCTGATCGCAATGACGGCCTACGCGATGCGCGCCCGCCGGTCGGGGGAGCTACAGATGAGCAGGCGCACCGCCGGAGACGCGAGACGCTGGCCGGGCCTCGCTCTCGGGGCGGGCTTCTTCTTCGCGTACGTCTATCTGCCGATCCTCATTCTCGTCGCTCTGTCGTTTAACGAGAACCGCGTCGTTACGGTGTGGACCGGCTTCACACTCGACTGGTACACGATGGCGTTCCACAACGACGCCATGGTGCGGGCCGCGATCAACTCGCTCATCATCGCGTCGGTCGCCTCGATCTCGGCGACCGTGTTGTCGACGCTCGCCGCGGTGCGGATGGCGCAGACTCACTTCCTTGGTCAGCCCGTCGTCAACGCGCTTGTAGCGCTGCCGATCACGGTGCCCGAGATCGTGCCGGCTGTGGCGACGTTGATGTTCTTCGCCAGCCTCGGTGTGACGCTCGGCCTCGGCACCGTCATTGCCGCCCACACGGTTTTCTGCATCCCGTTCGCCTATCTGCCGATCCGCGCCCGCCTCGAAGGCATGGATAAGGCGCTCGGCGAAGCGGCCGGGGATCTCTATGCGAGCCCGCGGCGGGCCTTCCTCAGGATCACGCTACCGCTTCTAATGCCAGGGATTCTCTCCGGCCTCGTGCTCGCCTTCATCATCTCGCTCGACGATTTCGTCACGACCTTTTTCGTAGGCGGTGCGGGTTCCACAACGCTGCCGATCTACATCTTTGGTCTCGTGCGCACCGGCGTTACGCCCGAGGTCAACGCCATTTCGGCCCTGATGCTGCTTATCTCCATCGCTCTGGTATCGCTTTCGCTGTTGCTGGGGCGCTCGGAGCACCGTTACTGAACGAGCGCGGTGGCAAGGCAATGCTCGTCGACCAAAACACAGGGAGAACTGCGATGAATTACCGGAAGAAAATGACGGGGCGGGCCGTATTGGCCTCGGGCGTGGCCGCACTCGGCATGGTCGCGCTGTCGGCGTCGGGCGCTTGGGCCGACGGCGAACTGCACCTCTACAACTGGTCGAACTACTTTCCGCCGGATCTTCTCGCGAAGTTCGAGAAGGAAACCGGCACGCACGTGACCATCGACAGTTACGCCTCGGAGGAAGATCTGCTCGCCAAGCTGCAGGCCGGCGCCGGCGGCTATGACGTGATCTTCCCGGGCACGACGACGCTCGGCGTGATGGTCAAGCAGGATCTGCTTGAGCCCATCAACGTCAACGAGATGGAGAACTTCCAGAACGTCCTGCCGGCGCACCAGACGATTGCTGGCGACGAGGACCGCACCTACTCCGCGCCCTATATGTGGGGCACGACGGGCTTCACCTACCTGCCATCCAAGGTGCCGGGCGGCACGATGGAGGAAAGCTGGGAGGCGATCTTCCATCCGGCCGACGCGCTCAAAGGCGATATAGCCATGCTCAACGAGATGTCCGACGTGTGGAATGCAGCGGCCTACGACCTCGGTATTTCGAAGTGCACCGAGGACCCGGAGGAAGCCCAGAAGATCCTCGACCTGCTGATGGAGCAGAAGCCCTATGTGAAGGTTTACTCCAATGACGGCACCATCGACCGCATGGTGGCCGGCGAAGTGGCCGTTCACATGCAGTGGAACGGCGCGGCCCACCGCGTGAAGCAGAAGCAGCCGGATGCGGTCTACGTCTATCCGAAGGAAGGCGTAACCTTCTGGACTGACGCGATGGCCGTGCCGAAGGGCGCGCCGGATCTGGAAAACGCCAAGACATTCATCAACTGGATGATGGAACCGGAGAATGCAGCGATCGCCTCGAACTACACGGGCTATTCCAATGCTATCAAGGGATCGGGCGAGTTCCTGACGGACGAGTTGAAGAACGATCCGGCCGTCAACACGCCTGAGGAGTATGGCGAACGGCTGCGTCCCTACCAGGCATGTTCGGAAAAGTCGCGCGATCTGCGCGAGCGCGTCTGGACCAAGCTGAAATCCTGACACCTCGCCCATTGAAATCGAAAATGGGGGAGCCGTATCGCTCCCCCGTTTACACACGAACCAAATGATGAGCGCATTCGAGAAGACCTACGGATTTCGCCGGGACGAGATTCGGCTTTCCAACTGGCGCACGCGTCCCTTTTCGCGTTTCTCTTTCCAGCACGCCCGCGAGATGGTCCCCACGGCGGTGATTTCCTGCGGCGGTGAGAAAGCCGAGGGTCCCGCCGTTGACGACGGTCCGCTGGCCGGCTTCCGGTTTGATGATGATGGCAAGGAGACTCGTTTCCGAGATTTCCTGGAGCAGACCTTCACCGACACGTTCGTCGCAATGAAGAGCGGAGACATCATCGCGGAATGGTCTGCGCCGCATGCCGATCCGTCAGCCCAGCACATCCTGTTCTCGGTCACCAAATCGGTCACCGGCCTGGTCGCCGGCATGTTGGAAGATGACGGGCTGCTCGATCCGCGCGCGCCGGTATCGCAATTCCTGCCTGAGGCGAGAAATGGCGCCTATGGCGATGCGACCGTGCAGGATCTGCTCGACATGCGCATCAGCCTCGATTTCGACGAGAGCTACCTCAACACGGATGGGGACTATGACCGCTACCGCCGCGCCATGCTGTGGAACCCGCAACGCAGCGACAAGCCGGCCGAGACGCTCGCGGCCGTTCTGATGTCACTGCCGAAGGGGGGCGGCCCGCATGGCGGTCCATTCTTCTACGCCTCGCCTAATACCGATGTTCTGTCTCTCGTTATCGAAAGAGCCTCAGGGCAACGCTACGCGGAGCTTGTCTCGCAGCGCATCTGGGCGCCGGCGGGCGCGCGAACGGACGCCTATGTCACGCTCGACGCGGTGGGTGCACCCCGCGGCGCCGGTGGCATATGCGCCACCGCGCGCGATCTCGCTCGCTTAGGAGAGATGGTTCGTGTTGGCGGCAATGGAATCGTCTCGCAGCGCTGGGTAGAGGACATGCGCACGGCCGGCGACCGGGAGGCATGGGCGAACGGCAGCTTTTCCGCGCTCTTCCCTCAGGGGCGCTACCGCAGTTGCTGGTATCAGACCGGCTATGAAAGCGAGGCATTCTGCGGCATCGGCATCCATGGACAGTGGCTCTATGTCGACCCGTCGCGGGGTGTCACGATCGTCAAGCTTTCGTCTGAGCCGACACCCAGCGACGACATGCTCGACCGGCGCAGCCTCGCATTCTTCAGAGCCGTCAGCGCGGCACTTTGAAAAAGGCTGATCAGCGCTCCGCTTGATCACACCCGTCTGACGACCCTGGCTATTTCAGCAGGCTCTTCCGTCGGCGCTCTGGTCTCTCCCCATCGGCCGCCGCGGCCACGGCCGCCTGACACAGACATCCATGCAACTTTGAGACGCCGGTCCATAGACTGGACGAGTGGTTTGACCAAGGCTGAGCGTTGAGATTTCCGCTGATTCGCCGGTACGCGCGATCACCACGAGATCGCGTGCGAAGAGGTGCTTGCAGCGGATAGCAACTGTATGGGGGTCGGCTGTTCCCGATGCAAGTCACCGCATGGGCCACTTGTGGCATTTTCCACCGAATAGTTGCTGCGTTCGACCTCACTGGCGCCGTGTTCGACAACGGCAACGCCGGCGCCGACCTGACAATCCACGACATCTTCGACCTGCCAAGGCCGTCCGCGCATTGGGGGCCGGAGGAGCGTGACGATCATGGATGAGGCCCGCTTCATCACGGTGAACGACCACCGGGTGGCGACCTACAGTTATGGCAGCGGGACGGAGGTGCTGCTGTGCATTTCCGGAGGGCCCGGAATGCCGTGCGACTATCTGCGCGAAAGTCACGCCCGCCTTGCGCACGAAGGGTTCCGGGTCGTCACCTACGACCCGTTGGGCACCGGCGCCTCCGAGAAGCCGGACACGCCCAGCCTCTTGACGCTGCGGTACTACATTGCGGAAGTGGAGGCGGTGCGCACCGGACTAGGTCTTGGGTGCGTCCATTTGCTGGGCCAGTCCTGGGGCGTGTGGCTGGCGATCGAGCACTGTCTGCGCCACAGCGCGACGGTTGCCAGTCTGATTCTCGCCAACGGCAGCGGCGATGTCCCTCTCCACCTGGCGGGAATGCAGCGCCTGCGCCAGGCGCTGGGCCCATCGGTGGTCGCCATGATGGAAGCGCACGAAGCGGCAGGGGCGACCGACGACAGTTCCTACAAGGCGATACTGGGCATTCTCGACCGCCGCCACATCTGCCGCCTGCCGGATTGGCCTGAATCGTTGAAGCAGTCGATCGCCGGAACCAACATGTCGATCTACAGGAGCCTGTGGGGACCGAACGATTATGTCTGTACCGGTCCGATGCGGACGTGGGACCGGCTCCCCGATCTGCCACGGATCATCCAGCCCACCCTTGTTATCGGCGGCGTGCACGACGAGTTCACGCCAGCCGACGCCGGGCGCTTGCATGATGGCTTGCCGCAGGCGCAGCGGCTGCTGCTGCCTGAAAGCTCGCACACCCCGTTCTTTGAGCAGCCGGAAGAATACTTCGCCGCGGTGACCGGATTCCTGAAGACTCATCTCGCCGAGGCCGCGCCTGAGCGCTCCGAGCGCGTTATCAACGCGTCGGCGGGGTAGGGCGCTTCATTGGCAACAAGGAGCGGATGGATGCGGGCCGGCCGGGCCTTGAGGACCGGATCGCGCCGCTGATGGAATCGCGGGATTGCTCCTCAGAGCGCTAATAGCGACAACCAGCAGGTATTGAGTGCGGTCCAAACATCACGCGCCATCCGATCTGGATCGGTGGACCGATCCAGGGCATTTTGCGACCGCACATCCCACCAAGGTTCAGCAATGTCCAGTGGCTACCTGCCATTCCATCCGTCACCGAAAAAGCCCGACATAAGCCTTCCGCCGGGAGCCTGCGATTCCCACTGCCACATCTTTGGGCCGGCGGCGCGCTTCCCTTTCGCGCCGGAACGGACCTACACGCCCGTGGACGCCCCCAAGGAGACGCTTTTCAAGCTTCATGACATGCTTGGCGTCGACCGGGCGGTGCTCGTTCAGGCGAGCTGCCACGGCACGGACAACTCAGCCATGCTCGACGCCATCTCCGTCTCGAACGGGCGTTACCGCGGCGTGGCGATGGTCAGCTCGGACGTTGGGAAGGACGATCTGAAGGTCCTTCACGACGGCGGCGTGAGAGGCGTCCGGTTCAATTTTGTCTCTCATCTTGGCAAGGACGCCAATCTCGACGACGTCCATCAGGTGCTCGACAAGGTGGGGCCGCTCGGCTGGCACGCGGTGATCCACTTCGATGCGAACCGCCTGGAGACGCTTGCGCCGGTATTGAAAGCCATCCCGCTGACGATGGTCATTGACCACATGGGCCGCGTTGACGCGAGCGCGGGGCTCGATCAGCCCGCATTCCGCATGCTTCTCGATCTGATGGAAGATGAAAAATTCTGGGTAAAGGTCTGTGGAATCGAAAGAATTTCGCGCGAAGGCCCACCGTATGGGGACGCCGTCCCGTTTGCCCGGACGCTTGTCGATCGGTTTCCCGAGCGGGTGCTGTGGGGGACCGATTGGCCGCACCCCAACATGAAGACGCATATGCCGGACGACGGCGTCCTTGTTGACCGGCTGGCGGATGTCGCCCCGAGCGAGGAGCATCTGCGCAAGCTGCTTATCGAGAATCCGAGCCGCCTCTATTGGAAAGACTGATGCCGATGTCGTCCACGACCAATGAGCTGAAGGTCATTCCTCAGACGTGCGCGCTTGGCGAGGCGCCCGTCTGGGATTCCGCCTCCGCGAAGCTCACCTGGGTTGATCGCGACCAGAGCAGCAGGACGCAGGAGCGATCCTTCGGGCCCGATCAATATTCCGAAGGGCTGCACCGGTGGCGGCAGCTCCGTCGCGTACCGTTATCCGTTAGCGTGACGGGCGGCGTCGGCATCCAAGGCGCGGTGGAGAGGGGTCGCGTCCGCGACCTCACACTTCGAGCCACTCCCGGCGCACCCCCTCATTCTCCATGAGCTCGGCCGGTGTGCCTTCGAACACGATCCGTCCGTGCCCCATCACGTAGACGCGGTGAGAGATGCGAAGCGCGATCACCAGCCGCTGCTCGACCAGCAGGATGGAGATGCCGCGCCGCGCAATCTCCTGAAGCAGTTCGCCGATGCGCTCCACCATCTGCGGCGCAAGCCCTTCGGTCGGCTCGTCGACCATCAACAGATCGGGGTCGCCCATGAGCGTGCGGCAGATCGTCAGCATCTGCTGCTCGCCGCCCGAAAGCGCGCCGCCCGGCGCGTCGGCGCGCTCTCGCAATTGCGGGAAGATCCGCCAGGTCTCCTCCAGGCTCCAGCGCTTCGATTTGGCGCCGGGCTTTACGCCGAGGAGCAGGTTCTGGGCGACCGTGAGGGCGGGAAAGATCGACCGCTCCTCGGGAACGTAGCCGAGACCGAGCCGGGCGACCTGATAGGGCTTGAGGCCGACGACGGCCTTGCCCTTGAAGGTGATCTCGCCGCGCGGCGCGGGGTCGCCCATGATCGCCTTGAGCGTCGTCGACCGGCCGACGCCGTTGCGCCCCAGCATCGCTGACGATCTCGTTCTCGCCGACGGTGATGCTGACGCCCTGCAGGATATGGCTCTTGCCGTAATAGGCGTGGAGGTCGCGGACTTCGAGCATCAGGCCACCTCGGTCCCGAGATAGGCCTGCTGCACGTCGTCGTTGGCCTTGATCCGGTCCGGCGTGTCCGAAGCGATGACCTCGCCATAGACCAGCACCGAGATACGGTCGGCGAGGTCGAACACCACGCTCATGTCATGCTCGATCATCAGCAGCGTTCGATTTTCGCTGACCTTGCGGATCAGCGCCACGACGCGCTCGGTCTCCGCATGGCTCATGCCGGCGGTCGGCTCGTCCAGCAGAAGGATGTCGGCATCGCCGGCAATGGTCAGCCCGATTTCCAGCGCGCGCTGCTCGGCATAGGTCAAGACGCCGGCCGGCATGCGCCAGCGGTCGAGCAGATTGATCTCGGAGAGGATCTCCTCGGTCCGCTGGTGCGCGTCGGCGAGCCGCTCGACATTGCGCCAGAACGAGTAGCGGTAGCCCAAGGCCCACAACGTCGCGCAACGCACGTTCTCCCAAACGCTCAGGCGCGGAAAGACGTTGGTGATCTGGAAGCTGCGCGACAGGCCGCGCCGGTTGATCAATTGCGGCGCCATTCCGCTGATCTCCTCGCCGCGCAGTCGGATGCTGCCGGAACTTGGACGATCGCGACCGCTGATCAGATGGAAGAGCGTCGACTTGCCGGCCCCGTTCGGTCCGATCACGGCATGGCGCTCGCCGGCCGGCACCGTCAGATCGACGCCGCGAATGATCTCCATCGCGCCGAACGATCTTGCGCACGCTCGGCGAGCTCCAGCGCCGCGGCAGGCGAGTGTCATGGCGCCGCCCCTTCGGTCCGGCTCGCGGCAAGCGCTTCGTCATAAGCCGCCAGCGCCATCCGACCCGCGCGCCGGAACAGCCAGCCTCCGCCGACCAGCAGAGCCGCCGCGACCAGCCACGGCAGTGGCGAGACAGCATCGATCGGCACATGGGCGAACGACATCTGCGGGCCGTCCGCGGCGTTGACGGTGAGCTGGAAGCTCATCTCGATCACCATGCTCAGCCCCGCAAAGGCCACGAGCCCCGGCGCGAGGGCGAGCAGGTAATAAGGCAGCACCCGATGGAGCCGCCCGGCTCGCAGAAGCGGCTGCTGCAGCGCCAGCAGGCCCGCGATGCCGCCCGGGACGAACATCACGATGGCAATGAACAGAAGCCCGAAATAGAGCTGCCAGGCGCCGGTGATGTCGCTCAGCATCACCTGCAGATAGGTGACCAGGATCGCGCCGATGATCGGGCCGGCGAAATTGCCGACGCCGCCGATATAGGTCATCAGCACGACCGTGCCCGACTGTGCGGCGCCCATCGTCGAGGACGTCACGATCTCGAAATTGATCGCAGCGAGCCCGCCGGCAATGCCGGCGAACAGGCCGGCCATCGAAAAGGCGAGGAAGCGGACGGTCGTCGTGTTGTAGCCAATGAAGCTCGCCCGGTCCGGATTGTCGCGCACGGCATTGCAGATGCGCCCGAACGGCGTGCGGGTCAGCGCATACATCGCCGCCGCCGACAGGAGGCACCAGCCCGCGATCAGGTAGTAGACCTGGATCTGTGGGCCGAACGTGATGCCGAAGAGATGGAGCACCCGGGTCCGGTCGACGGACACGCCTTCTTCGCCGCCGAAGACATGGCGCAGGATCAGCGCGCTCGAAGCCACCAGTTCGCCGATGCCGAGCGTGATCATCGCAAAGGCGGTGCCGGCGCGGCGGGTCGCAACCGCCCCGAAAAGGATGCCGAACACCAGGCCCGTCGCGCCTCCCACCAGCGGGAACACTTCGAGCGGCAGCGGTGCATGGGCGTGCCGCACCGTGTCCAGGGCATGCGCGGTGAGGAATCCGCCGAGCCCGAAGAACACCGCGTGGCCGAACGACAAGAGGCCGGTCTGGCCGAGCAGCATGTTGTAGGACAGTGCGAAGACGATCATGATGCCCATCAGGCACATGGTCGAAATCGCGAGGCCCGAGCTCAGGACCTGCGGCAGCAGCGCCAGCACGATCGCCAGCACGATCCACAGCCCGTAGCTCGCCAGAAAGCTCTTGCGTCGCGTCGACGGGATATCCAGCGGCGCGGGGGCATTCGCTCATGTCTCACGCTTCCCCATCAGCCCGCGCGGCCGAAGCATCAGGATCAGCACCAGCAGCAGGTAGGGCAGGATCGGCGCGATCTGCGCGACCGTCACGTACCAGATGTCGCTGAGATAGGCCGCAACCTCGCCGGAACCCGGCACCGCGCCGAAGACATCGGAGAGCGACGCGTTGAAGGCGACGGCGAAGGTCTGCGACGAGGCCGATCAGCAGCGAAGCGACGAAGGCACCGCTGAGCGAGCCGAGGCCGCCGACGACCACGACCACGAAAAGGATCGGTCCGAGCGACTCGCGCCATGTTCGACTGGGTGACGAGCGCGGGACCGGCGATGACGCCGGCGACCGCGGCAAGGCCCGCGCCGACGCCGAAGACCAGCATGAAGACGCGGTCGACATTGTGCCCGAGCATGCCGACCATGCTCCGGATGGCTGAGCGCGGCCTGCACGACGAGGCCGACGCGGGTTCGCTTGACCACGACCAGGAGCGCCAGCGAAGATGGCGATCGAGGTCAGCGAGCTCGAACATCTTGAACGCCGGATATTCCGTCGAGAATATCGTGAAGGCCGGGAAGTCGAGCAGCGCCGGCACGCGGTAGTCCACCGGCAGCTTGCCCCAGATCATCTGCACCAGCTTCCTCGATGATGAAGGTCAGCCCGAAGGTGAACAGCAGCTCGGCGACGTGGCCGTGCTTGTGGACCTGGCGGAGCCCGTAGCGCTCCACGCACCATGCCGATGCTCCCGACCAGCAGCGGCGCGATGACGAGACCGGGCCAGAAGCCCGATGTGCCGGCTGATCTCGAAGCCGAAGAAGGCGCCCAGCATGTAGAAGCTGGCATGGGCGAAATTGAGCACGCCCATCATCGAAAAGATGACCGTCAGGCCGCTGGCCATGAGAAACAGCAGCATCCCGAAAAGAACGCCGTTGAGCGTCGAGATGAAGACGATCTCGAGCACGTTCCGTCCGCCTGCTATCTTTCCCGGCCAGCATCAGCGGCTGGCCGAGGCCAGGAACCCGTGTAGCGGCGAAGGCGATGCCGGAAACCGTCCGGACATCGCCTTAATCGCCGGCTGGCGTCACACTTGCGGGCGACGCCTTCGAAGCGTCGCTACTACGGGACGTTCCATCTGGCAGGTGGTGGGAACGATCGTCTCGTCGACGGGAACCGTCGCCGCGACCTTCCAGCCCCAGCCGGTGCCTTCCTCGTCGAAGGGCTGGCCTTCACCGAGCGGGCCGAGACCGGAGATGTACATCGGTCTGGAAGTACTGGTGGTCGTCGGCGCGCATGAAGCCTTCCTTGCCGTCGATGAAGTCGACGTAGCTGCATGCCCTCCAGCTTCGGAACGAACTTGACCGGATCGGCCGAGTTGGCTTCCTCGATCGCCTTGAACACCATGCCCATCGCGTTGAACAGGCGCGGATAGTAGATCGGAGAATCGGGATACTTGGCGATGTATCGCCTTCACCTTCTCCTGCATCGGCGCGTAGTCGATATTGTTCACGCCTTCGGTGATCTGGAAGACCTTGTCCTCAAGGCCGGCCTGCTTGATGGCGGTCGGCGTCCCGGCGAGGCCGGCGTAGAAGGTGTACCAGTTGACGTCGAGGCCGGCGTCACCGGCCGCCTTGATCAGGAGCTGCAGGTCGTTACCCCAGTTGGCGGTGATCACGGAATCGGCGCCGGACGCCTTGATCTTGGCGACATAAGGCGAGAAGTCCGTCACCTTCTGCAGCGGCACGAACTCGTTGCCGACGACCTCGATGTCCGGAGCCTTCTTCGGAAAGCTTCTTGGACGCCGCATCGGCCACCGAATGGCCGAACGAATAGTCCTGGCTGATCAGGTAAACCTTCTTGATGCTCTCGTTCGCCTTCATGAAGTTGGTCATCGCCTCGACCTTGATATTCACGTTGGCGTCGAAGGCGAAGTGCCAGTAGCTGCAATTGTCGTTGGTCAGCGACGGGTCGATGGCGGCGTGGTTGATGTGAACCACTTCCTTGCCGGGATTGCGCGAATTGAATTTGGTCACGAAGCTCTCGACGGCGGAGGCCACCGACGAGCCGTTGCCCTGGACGATGATGCGGACGCCCTGGTCGATCGCCTTCTGGACCTGGACCAGGCTCACCTGCGGATCGAGCTTGTTGTCGTAGGGGATGATCTCGACCTGCTGGCCGAGCACGCCGCCATTGGCGTTGACCTCATCGGCGATGAACTTGAGCTGATTGAGGCCGATCTGGCCGGCGGCGGCACCGCCACCGGAAAGCGGGTCCACATAGCCGATCTTGAGCGTCTCCTGGGCCGCCGCCGACAGGGCAGTGGCCGCCAGTATGGACAGCGCGAGCGCCGTCAATCCAAGCACCTTCTTCATTGATTTCCTCCTTTTCATTGTCCCGGAACGCCCCTGACGGAACCTGCTTCTGCTGCAGTGGCGCCGGCCGATTGATTTGTGATGTTTGTCCCCGGCACGTTCCCTGCGGGACGACTCAGTGAGCGGTCTTATCCTCCCCTTGAACGGTTGCCGGTCGGACGCCGGTTTCGAGCGCCGTGAAGGGGCTTTTCATGCCCCCGACGCGCGCACCCGATCCTGCGCTTGCCAGCTCGCGTTCGGCTTGCGTGAATCCGTAGCCCGGCACGATTTCATCGGAGCGATCGCCGATTGAGTCCCACGACGCCACCACGTCTTCGGCCGCGTCGGCGGCTTCGCCGATATAGATCCCCTTCGTGAGGGTCACGTTGGCTCGCGCGTAGTGGCCTGCGCCGGCACAGAGGATCGCCCGCGTCGGCGCTTCGTCGCCGACCAGCGCCAGAAGTCCCGGGCTGACGAGCTCGGGAGAGAGCCGCTCGAAGGCATCCGGCGAAAGCAGTCCGTCCGTCATCTGCGTCGCCGCGGTGGGCGCGAGACAGTTCACCCGGATGCCGTACTTCTCTCCCTCCAGCGCCAGGGTCTGCATGAGGCCGACCAGGGCTATCTTGGCGGCGGCGTAGTTTGCTTGGCCGAAATTTCCGTAGAGGCCCGAGGATGAGGTCGTCATGACGATACGGCCATGGCGTTGCTGACGCATGATCTCCCATACGGCCTTGGTGCAGATCACCGAGCCCATGAGATTGACCTCAACGACGAGACGGAAATCCGCCAGGTCCATCTTGGCGAAGCTTCTGTCCCTGAAGGATTCCGGCGTTGTTGACCAGGATGTCGACGCGTCCCCAGGCCGCCATTGCCTGGTCCACCATATCGGCGACCTGCGCTTCGTCGGTGACGGAAGCGGCTATGCCGAGCGCTTCGCCACCGCCTGCGTTGATCTCTTCCGCGACCTGCTCGGCGCTCGCCTCGTTCGTGTCGTTCACAACGACCTTTGCGCCCAGGCCAGCGAGCATCAGTGCGTGAGATCGGCCTAGTCCTCTGCCAGCGCCGGTGACGATCGCGGTGCGATCCCGCAACTTCATCCCCGCGTCCTCCGTAGCAGGCTTTTGTTCTGTTCACTCACTAGTGAATTAATATTCTTCACGCAAGCCATTCTTTCGTTCACTGCCGGGTCCGATCCTTCGATTAGCCATTCGGCCGTGGAGACTTCTGGATCAGCGTCTCCGCCCGGTCTTTTGCTTCTGGCAGAGCGCCAGAAGTCCCGCCGTCATGAAAGTCGCCATCCGCTGCTTGACGGCGGCGTAGTCGTCGGACTTGCACAGGCCGCCCGAGAGCTTGTCGATCCGCCCGGTGCGAGCGAGCGTCAGCATCAGCGCCCCCGTCACGAAGTGATAGCCCCAAAAAATGTCCTCTTCGGCGCAGTCGGGGAGTGCCTTCTTGAGGAGGTCGATCAAGCGCAGGACCACCGGGTCAAAGTGCTCGTCCATCATCGCGGCACCCCATTGCGGGGTATTCGCCACCTGCGCGCTCAATGCGCCGTAGTTCTTCCAGCCTTCTCCGCCCTTGATGTACAGGTCGAGGTCGGTGTCCAGAAATGCCCGCAGCGCTCCCTCGACCGAAGGCTTGCCTCCCGTCGCCTTGTCGTACTCGTCGAGCGCCTTCATCCGCCGCTCGCTCGTCACGACCGCGCGTCGCGCGAAAACGGCGTCGAACAAAGCCTGCTTGTCTTCGAAATAGTAGTTGATGAGCGTGTGATGCACGCCGACGCGCTTCGCGACGTCCTTCAGCGTAACCCCGTGGAGCCCATGTCTGGAGAAGAGATGTTCGGCAGTATTCAGGATATGCTCGATCATCTCGGCCCGCTGCTCGGCCTTGGTCGAGGTCTTGCGCCGGGGCTTCTTTTCTGGAGGCAAGCTGATGCCCTTCCGTGCTTTTTCCGCGGAGAGAGCCGGTGGCGAATTGCCTCGACTTACGCGTGACTCTACTCTGATCTCAGACGCATTTTGTCCGTCTTGCCCGCGCGGCCCTCGAACGTGCTCGCCGTGTGCTCCGGCATGGGTCATGCGCGGCCGTACTCCGAGCGCAGTCGAATCTTGTCGATCTTGCCGGTGGATGCCGTCGGCATGGTTGGGAGGCGCACGACCGCGTCGGGAATCCACCAGGGCGCGACACGGCTGCGCAGAGGCTCCAGAAGCTCCTGATCGGTGATTGCCTGATGCTCGCGTACCTCCACCAGGAGAATCGGCCGCTCTCCCCACTTGGGGTCGGGCCGGCCGATGACGGCCGCGAGCGATACCTGCGGGAGCGCGCCGACAATGGCCTCGATCTCGGCCGGATTGATCCATTCCCCGCCTGACTTGATGAGGTCCTTGGCGCGCCCGGTGATCATCAGGTTGCCCTCGGCATCAATCCGCGCGAGATCGCCGGTGTCGAACCAGCCGTCGGCGTCGGTCGCCGGCTCTTCGAAACCGAAATAGCGCTCCACCACGGCTGCGCCGCGTACGCGCAGGTGACCTTCGACATCATGTTGCTCGGGCAATGCCGTTCCGTCTGCATCAGTCAGCAGCAGATCGATCCCCACCGTCGGCCGCCCCACCATTGATGCGTTCCTGGCCGGATCGTGCGGCAGCGACATCGTGCCGAGAGGCGAAAGCTCGGTCATGCCCCAGCTCGTCTGCACCGCGGCGCCGAGCCGCCGCTCAATTCGCTCCATCAGCGCCGGAGGCATGGGCGCACCGCCTACCAGGATGCGCTGTAGAGAGGGCACGTCCCCGCCATGGGCCTCGAGGTGCTCGACCAGGCCAAGCCACACTGTCGGAACGCCCACCGCGATCGTGACGTCCTCAGTAGCAATGAGCCGCGCCAGGCTCGCGCCGTCAGCGCGGCGACCCGGCAAGACCAGTTTCGCGCCCACCGCCGGCACGGCGAATGGCAGTCCCCACGCGTTGGCATGAAACATCGGCACGACGGCCAGGATCGTGTCGGCGGATGTGATGGCGAACACGTCGGCCTGTAGCGCCCGCATTGTATGAAGGTAGCATGATCGGTGCGTGTAGGTGATGCCCTTCGGCGCGCCGGTGGTGCCGGACGTGAAGCAGAGCCCCGACGGCGCCGTCTCGTCGAACCCGCCCCAGACGATGTCGTCGCGCGTTGGCGCAGTCGACGGCTCCAGCACGCTGACGGAGAGATCGCGGCCATTTGTCTTCCAGGCGTCCGCCGTGCCATCGATGACCAGGATGTGCTCAACGAATGGCGTGCCTTCCACGATCTCTTGTGCGAGCGGGATCAGATCGGAGCTGACAATCAGTACGCGCGCGGCCGATTGCGTCAGCATCGCTGCCGTCTGCGCGGCGGTGATGCGCGGGTTGAGCGTGTGGCAGACCGCGCCCATGCCCATGATCGCGTACCAGGCCTCGATGTGGGCCTGGGTATTCCAGGCAAGCGTTGCCACGCAGTCGCCGACGCCGACGCCGAGATCGGCGAGAACCCCGGAGAGACGCAGCGCCCGCGCCCTCAGCGCCGCGTACCCGATGCGCTCCATCTCGCCGTCCTCGCGCGCGGTCACCACCTCCGCGCGGGGGCTCCACTTGGCGGCGTGATCGAGGAACTTGTCGAGCGTCAGCGCGAACGGCTGCATGGAACCGTGGATCATCGGTGCCCCGGTGCCCGTGGCGGCAAGGGCGGCGAAAGGATGCCGACGTTCCAGTTCCAGGCCATGTTGCCCGCCGTGCGGCGTCGACGCACCACCTCTTCGTGGAGCCGGTACATGCCGGGGAGCAAGTTCGCTGCCGCGCGCGGAATGTCGGCGAAATGCAGATAGGCCCCGCCCGACCCGTACGGGCGCCAGACCGGCTGGTCCATTGAATACGGCGTGCCCGTCCGCGCGAACGATGTCCAATAGTCGAGCATCGTGTCAGACAGCCGCGCCTCCTCGGTGGTCGAGGGCACTTCCGGCCAGCGCGGAGGCGTGCGGTCGATGGTGCCGAACACGTAGGGTATTTCGCTGGCGTGGAAGGCGTGAAGCCCGGCCTTGTCGGCAGCGGGATAGCCGTGATCGAACAGATAGAGATAGGCCGGCACGCCAAGCGCGGCTTGCCTGGCCGCCAAGCGCTCGGCCGTCCACGCGTACATCGCATCGCGCGTCGCCGCCAGGAGGCTCTCGCCGATATCGCTGGAAGGGTAGAGCTTCAGAAAGCTTTCGGCGAGATCGCCATAGCCGTTTCGGATCGCTGCCTCGTATGTCGCGGCATCGGCCGGTCGGGGAGGAGCCAGGAAGCTCAGCGACCGTATCTCACCGCTGGTGAATCCCGCGAGCAGCGGCACCGGCGCCTGCTCTCCGCGATCGAACATTTCGACGATCTGATGCGGCAGGATATGGCCGTCGATCGTTCCGAACGGCACATAGCCTCCCTGCGCCGCAGCCTCGGTGAGCGTTGCCGCATCCATGGCACGCAGCGCCGCGACGTCCGTGACACCGAGCCTGGCGGCGAGGCGCGCCCCGATTGCTTCGGCCGGTTCTTCGCCGAAGCGCTCTTCCTTCAGCTCCGGCGTGGAGATCATATAGGCGCTCTGCGCAATGGCTTTGGCGAAGAGCCCGCGCGCGGAGGGAGCAGCCATCAGATACATCACGCTCAGCGCACCCGCGGACTCGCCGGCGACCGTCACATTGTCCGGATCGCCGCCGAACGCCGTGATGTTGCGCTTCACCCACTTCAGCGCTGCGATTTGGTCGAGCAGGCCGTAATTGCCCGAAACACGGTCGGGCGATTCCGCGCTCAGGTCGGGGTGGGCCAGATAGCCCAGCACGCCGAGCCGATAGTTGATCGAAACGACGACAACGCCGCGCTCGGCGAGCTTCGCGCCGTCGTAGATCGGCTCGCTGCTCGCCCCCCACGCCAGCGAGCCGCCGTGGATCCACACGAACACCGGCGCGTTGTGTGCATCCTCGCGCGTCCAGATATTGAGCGAGAGACAATCCTCGCTCGTCGCCCCGAGCTCGCAGGCATAGATGCTTCCGGTGCGGCGCACGGGCTGAGGGGAGGCGGGGCCGAATGCGACCGCATCGCGCACACCGTCCCATGGCGGCATCGCCACAGGGGGCTTCCAGCGTCTTTGGCCAACCGGCGGCGAGGCATAGGGAATGCCTTTGAAGATTCGTAGCTCACCCCGCTCGACGCCGCGCACAGCCCCGGCGGGTGCGCGAACGACAAATCCGCGGTCGACATCGGTGCGCGCAATCCGTGATGCGGTCACGCCGGCGGTCCCGGCCGTTGGATGTGAAGACGAGGACATCAGGCCCTGCGTCCGCCCGTGGCAACATCGCAGCACACCCGGCGAGCGCCAATCGATGAAGACGTCGCTGATCGCTGCCGTTTTGTCGCGAACGCAAGCGCCGCTACCGGGGAGGGCATCCCGTTTCTCAAAGCGACCGCCGTGGCCGACTTCGGACATTTGCCGCTCACGTCGCCGTCGTCCTCCCGATCGTTGGTCTTGGCCGCCAACGTCGCATTATCTAATGGTCGACGGGCCCCGCGGTGTCAACATTCACTATCAAGCGTGTGAATTACCTGCGACCGCCGCCTTGACTCGCGGATGACGGGGAATTGTCGCGTGTCAATCGGAGTGCATGTCGAATATGTCCATAGGGCGGCTCATAAGGACGCGTGAGATTGAGGGGACAATGGCCGAGGAGCCCGTACTGCTTTCCGTGTCTGCCGGTCATGCGCGGATCACGCTTAACCGGCCGGACCGGCTCAACGCCTTGACGCGCGACCTTATGCTCATGCTGCGCGCGACCATCGAAGCATGTGCGGATCGGGACGACGTCAAGGTGATATCGCTGACCGGCGCGGGAAGAGGGTTTTGCGCGGGCCAGGACCTGACGGAGCGAGATCCGCGCAAGCTCGACGGTCCGCTGGATCTGGCTTCGATCCAAAAAGAGCTCTTTCACCCGATCGTGACGGCGCTCGCCAATACGTCGAAGCCGGTCGTTGCGTGCGTCAACGGCGTCGCCGCCGGTGCCGGCGCGGGCCTGGCGCTTGCTGCGGACATCGTCATCGCCTGCGAGAGCGCCAAGTTCGCGTGCTCCTTCTCCAAGGTGGGTCTTTCGGTCGATGCCGGTCTGGGTCGGGCCATGGCCACTGCGCTCGGCCCGGTCAGGGCGAAGGCTCTTCTGATGCTTGGTGAAACGCTTTCGGCGGCCAGCGCGGCGGCCCAGGGGTTGATCTGGAAAGCGGTTCCGGACGATGAGCTCGAGTCGTCACACCAGGATATCGTCAGGCGCCTGCTTGGAACCCCGGCCACCGCGCTGAGCGGCATCAAAAGGGCTATCGCAGCCGCCCACCTCGATCTGCCTCGATATCTGGACATTGAGGCCGAACAGCAGGGCATCGCGGGCGCGCACCCTGATTATGGCGAAGGGGTGTTGGCCTTCCTCGAACGGCGACCTCCCCGGTTTTCCTGAACCGCTTCAGGCGACATTGCGCAAAGCCGAGAAAGCGTTGCCGCGGCCACTTCATGCTGGCCAACGAGATGTCGCATGGCGGGGTGAAGAACTCCGGTTACGGCAAGGACATGTCGATCCACGCGCTGGAGGACTACACGATCGCACGGCATGTCATGGTCAAGCTGGGATAAAAGCAGCAGGAACACGCCAATGTCGTGTCCGCGGCGTGCGAGGCCGGCGCGCGCCTTGCGGCCACTCCTCACGCCACGTTCGATCGTTTCTCCCGGGCGAGACCTTGCCCATTCTGCCGCTTGAGCCAAATGCACATGCTTCTCAGCTTCGATTGGGCGTCTGAGCAATAGCCCATTGACCGTAGATAGCCGTGAATGAGCCCCTCGCCACGGTCGAGCTCCACCGGCACGCCCGCGGCGCGCAGGGCATCGGCATAAGCGATGCCGTCGTCGCGCAAGGGATCGTGCTCGGCCACGGCGATGAATGCGGGCGGCAAGCCGGAATGGTCCGATGCTTGCAGCGGCGCGGCGAGCGGATTGGTCAGATCGGCCGGGTTCGGACAGTAGATGGCGTTGGTCGCCGGCATGCTGGCCGTCTTGATGATCGGCCCGTCCGCATTCTCCCTAAAGGATGGGCGGGACTGGGTGAACTCCACCGCCGGATAGACCAGAAGCTGCGCGATGAGCCGCGGTGCGGTTCCGCGGAATTTCAGCCCCAGTGCCGCGGCGAGATTGCCGCCGGCGCTGTCACCGCCGACCGCGATGCGGTCCGCGTCGATGCCCAGCTCGACGGCCTTGGACGACACCCACTCCGTCACCGCCGCGCATTGCTCCACAGCGGCCGGGAAGGGGTGCTCGGGCGCCAAGGCGTAGTCGACGCTCACCACCGTCTGCCGATTCCACGAGGCGATGCGCGCCGTGATGTCCCAGTGCGTCTCGGGGCTTCCCTGCATCCAGCCGCCGCCGTGCATGTAGACGAGGGCAGGCTGCGCGCCACCATCACGGTGTCGGAAGACGCGGACGCGGACCTTGCCCGCAGGCAAATCGATCCAGTGCTCGGCGTCAGTATCGACATCGCCCGGCGTCTCCAGGCGCATCTCACGGGCGATCACCTCGAACAGCTTGCGCCGGTCCTTCGGTGTCGCATCGGCCCTCAGCCGCGTCCACTTCTCGTCCCACGTCGCTAGGAAGGGCTTAAGCTCCGGGTTCATCATCTCTTTGTCCTCCCGTTTCTCAAAGGTGGTCCTCTATCGTCTCCGCTTTCAGCACGAAGCGAAGCACCATCTCCACCACCTGTTCTTTCAGGGTTCTTTGCCCGGCTCGCCGCACGAGCAAATCGCCGAAGATCTGCGAGAATGTCGCGCGGTTGGAAACGTTGAAGAAGCTCAGCGCACTGATGTGCCAATGCAGCTCCAGCGGCTTGATGCCGGGACGGAACACGCCCTCGGCGAGGCCTCTGCGATAGATCTGCTCAAGCCTCTCGATCGCCGCCTTGTTCAAGGCCTTGATGACCGGCGAGCGATCGAGATAGTGGGCGTTGTGGATGTTCTCGATCATCACCAGACGGATGAAGTCCGGATGCTGGCTGTGGTGGTCGAAGGTGAACTCGACGAGCTTGCGCAGGGCGTCGGCCGGCGGAAGATTGCCGAGGTCGAGCGCTTCCTCGCCGGCACGGACCTCGCGATATGCCTCCTCCAGCACCTGCCGGTAGAGGCCGTCCTTGTCGCCGAAATAGTAGTAGATCATCCGCTTCGACGTTTCGGTCTTGGCGGCGATCTCGTCGATGCGTGCGCCGGAGAGCCCGTTGGCGGCGAATTCCGCCTGGGCCACCGTGAGGATGTTGGCGCGGACGCCGGCGGGATCCTGCTTCCAGTGCTGGCGCGGTGATCGTACGGCCGTTTTCGATGCGCTCGGTTTCGCCATCACGGACTTCCCACCCTCTCCATCCCATGGCCTGGCAAAATTAACCGGCTCGTACAAAGTGATTGACGAAATTAACGAGCCGGTACAAATTGTCCAGGCCGAGAACGCTGACGCGAAGTCTCATAGAACAATACCGGCGGCCGGCAAGTGAGGGTGGCCCTGTTTGAGGGCGATCCACGGGAGGATGTGTGGAGGCGGTAGCCGAACAATCAGCCTCTGTCGGCGAGGCGGCGCTCGGCCCGGGGTCGACCGTGCTCGTCGGTCTGGTGGGAAAGAGCATCCAGAGCTCGCGCTCGCCGGCCATGCACGAGGCCGAGGGGCGGCGGCGGCAGTTAAACTACGTCTACACCCTGCTCGACACCGATCGCATGGGGCCGAATCCGCCAAGCTTGCCGGAGCTGCTGCGATTCGCCGAGATTTTCAGCTATCGCGGGCTCAACGTAACCTATCCCTACAAGCAAGAGATTCTCGCTTACCTCGACGAGCTTTCCGAAAACGCGGAAGCCGTGGGCTCCGTCAACACGGTCGTCCTGCGGAAGGGGCGGAGGATCGGACACAATACCGACCTGTGGGGCTTCGCGGAAAGCTTCCGATCCCACATGGACGAGCTTCCGCACGACACCGTCCTGCTCCTTGGCGCGGGCGGGGCGGGCGCCGCCGTCGCCCAGGCGCTCATCGAATGCGGCGTCCAGAGGTTGCTCATCAGCGACATCGATGCAACGCGCGCGCAGGCGCTGGCGCTGCGGCTCGCCGCGCGCGCGGATGCAAGGCGTATATCGGCATTGAGTGATCTCGCGATCGACGCCGCTGTCGCGGACGGCGTCGTCAACACGACCCCCGTCGGCATGTCGTCGCTGCCGGGCATGCCCATTCCGGCCGAGCTCATCCGTCCTGAGATGTGGGTTGCCGATATCGTCTATTTCCCGCTCGAGACGGAGCTTCTGAAGGCGGCCCGCAGCAAAGGCTGCCGCACGATGAACGGTGCCGACATGGCCATCTTTCAGGCCGCGCGCGCCTTCCAGCATTTCACGGGGATCTCGCCCGACATCGCAAAGATGCGCGCCGATTTCGCGGCGCAGAAACGGTCTTCGGATGGGTGAGACCGCGGAAATGAGCGCCGCGCGAAAGCCGGCGTCACGATCTGCCCGGCCTGTAAGGCCGGCAATCTGAGCGAAAGGGAGGAAACCATGCGCTCTGTTCTGAAATACCTGATCCTAGGCTCCGCCGTCGCCACGGTCAGCCTCGGCGCACCTGCGGCCGCCGTTGCGCAGGACAAGGTCGTGATCACTTACTCCGATACGGTCGGCGAAAACGACATCCGCAGCCAGACACTGCGCACGGAGTTTGGCGCCTGTCTCGGCGACGAGTTCGACTTCAAGGACTATCACGGGGCGACCCTGTTCAAGCAGGGCACCGAACTGACCGCCATGCAGCGCGGCAACCTCGATATGGCGAACCTTGCCATCTACGACCTCTACAACCAGGTGCCGAAGTCAAGCATCCTGGGCGCCGCGTACCTGTTCCGTAGCTACGACCACATGCGTAAGGTGTACGACTCGGGGGTCCTGGACGACCTCATGGCGGAGATCGAGGACAGAGCCAAGATCAAGGTGCTCTCCAACCCATATATCGGCACCCGCCATGTCAACATCAAAGGCGACAAGGAGATCATGACTCCGGCCGATCTGTCCGGCGTCAAGCTGCGCATGCCGGGCGGCGAAGGCTGGCAGTTCGTCGGCGAGGCGCTAGGCGCCAACCCGACGCCGATGGCGTTCACCGAGGTCTACACGGCGCTGCAGACCGGCGCGATCGACGGGCAGGACAATCCGCTCCCGGCCGACAAGGACATGAAGTTCTACGAGGTGACTGACCAGATCATCCTGACCGGGCACCTGATCGCCACCAACCTGCATTCGATCTCACTCAGCAAATGGAACAGCCTGACCCCGGAACAGCAGACGAAGGTTCAGGAGTGCTCGGTGAACTTCCAGCATGCGCTCGACGCAATCACCCTCAAGCGCGAGGCCGAACTCGCCGACTTCTTCAGGAGTGAAGGCCTGAAAGTGTACGAGCCGGACAAGGAAGCGTTCCGGAACCACGTCCTCGAGGCCTACAAGAACTCAAAGTACTCGGAGGACTGGCCTGAAGGTCTGCTCGACAAGATCAACGCGCTCTAGTCGATCACTGTGCGATTCCGGCGGGTGCGCGAGCCCGCCGGAACGCCGCTGGGACACGCAAGCATGGCACGCTTCGATACAGTCGCATCACGCTTGCGACGCCTGGCCGAGACCGTCGTCGTCCTCCTGCTCGCCAGCATGTTCGCGACGTTCCTCATCCAGATCGCGTTCCGCTACGTCCTCAACCTGCCGCTCGGCTGGACCGTAGAATATGTCGCCATCGCCTGGCTGTGGGGGATCCTCTTCGGCTACGCCTTCGTCGTCCGCGAAGAGGACATCATCCGCCTCGACCTTCTCTACAACGCCATGCCTGAGAAGGTGCGCCGCGCGATGGATATCGTCGCGGGCCTTGCGTGTGCCGGAATTCTGGCGTGGTCGCTGCCGAAGGCCTACGGCTACGTCACCTTCATGAAGATCGAGAGGACGGCCTATATCCGGCTGCCTTTCGATCTCGTCTTCTCCATCTACATACCGTTTGCCGTCGCCGTCATCATTCGGTTGCTCCTCACCGTCTGGAGGGCGATCCGCGGTCACAGCCACTACGTGGATCCGGTCCAGTCGGCGGGAGCCGATGAACGTATTTGATCCCTTCATCGTCACGATCGCCCTGATCGTGCTGCTCGCGCTGCTTGGTCAGTCGATCGGACTGGCGATGCTGTGCGGCTCCATCGTGTATCTCGGCTTGAAGGGCTTCGACACCTCGATCGCCGCCGAGACGCTGCTGCAGGGTCTGTTCAACAGCTATACGCTTCTGGCCATTCCTCTCTTCATCCTGGCCGCCGATATCATGAATGTCGGCACGCTTGCCGACCGGCTGCTGCGCTTCTCGCAGGCTCTTGTCGGTCGCTTCCGCGGCGGCTTGGGTCACGTCAACGTCGTGTCGAGCCTGATCTTCTCCGGCATGTCGGGCTCCGCCGTCGCTGATGCCGTGGGCATGGGACGCATCATCATCATGATGATGACCAAGGACGGGAAGTACACGAAGAGCTATTCGGCGGCGATCACGGCTGCGTCCGCCACCATCGGTCCGATCATTCCGCCCTCCATCCCGATGGTGCTCTACGCCCTCGTCTCCGATACCTCGATCGGCTACCTCTTTGCGGCCGGCTTCGCGCCCGGCCTGCTGATGGGCCTGGTGCTGATCGTCATGAACGCGGTGATCGCGCGGCGGCGCAATTTGCCCGTCGACGAGGCAGTGCCGCTTTCCGAAATCCCGATGGCGACGGTGCGCGCCGCCCCGGCGCTGCTCATGCCGGTGATCCTGCTTGGCGGCATCTACGGCGGCGTCATGACGCCGACGGAAGCCGCCGCGATGGCCGCCTTCTATGCGCTGGTGATTTCCGTCGTGCTCTACCGCTCCGTCAGCCTGCGGCAGCTCTACGCGACGCTCCTCAACAGCGCGCGCTCGACGGCGACGGTCGGCTTCCTCATCGCGGGCGCGCTGGCGTTCAACTACGTGATCACGCGCGAGAACGTGCCCGACACGATCGCCGCGTTCATGCAGCAGTTCAACCTGTCGCAGATCGGCTTCCTCATCGCCATCAACATCCTGTTTCTGGCGCTCGGCTGCATCATCGAGGCCGGCGCCATCCTGGTCATCATCGTGCCGATCTTCATCCCGACGGCGCAGGCGCTGGGGATCGACCTGGTGCATTTCGGCGTGGTGGTGGTGGTCAACGCCATGCTCGGCCTGATCACGCCGCCCTACGGGCTGCTGCTCTTCATCGTCGCCAACATCACCAAGCAACCGCTGAAGGCCGTGGTGCGCGACCTCGCACCCTTCATCTTCGCGCTTCTCGCGGCCCTTGCCGTCATCACCTTCTTTCCGGACTTCGTTCTCTTCGTCCCGAGGCTGCTCGGCTACAAAGGGTGAGCAACGCAACCGCGCGACGGCTCAAGCCGGTTGGCGCGGTTATGGCGGCCGCCTTCGAGCGGCTGTCATGCCCCACAGGAAGGTCAGCCTCAGGGCGGGGCCCGCGTCATGCCAGCCCGGCGGCGCGGGCGATGAGGACGACGCCAACGACGATGGCGACGGCTCCCGTTGCATGAGCGACGCTGGCGCTTGCGCTCGCCAGACGTTCGGCCGTGATGGCCGCGGTCACGATGGCCATTGCGCGGAGGTCCATGACCCCGACGGTCAGGAGAATCGCCATCAGGCCGGAGCAGCAATAGGCGCAATGGAGGCCGAGCCGCAGGCCGTGCCGCCACGCCGTTCCGGCGTCGGCCGGCAACCTGCGGCCGAAGCCCGGCGCTGCCCGGCAGCAGGCCAGATGATGCGCCTTCCACGCGGTGAACTGCAGCGCGCCGGCCATCAGGACGACCCCGCCGGCCGCGACGGGGACCGCGTGCGCCAGCGCGGGTGAGCGCATCTCGGCCGCTGCCAGCACGACGCCGAGCGGAAAAGCCGCTGCGCCGATCAGCATCCACACCACGAAATAGCCGAGGCTCACCAGCGTGGTCAGCCAACCGAGGCGCATCTCGTCTGCCGCCTCGACCGCCCGGCGATAGCGTTGGAGCATCGGCACCAGCGACGGCAGCATCATCGCCACCATCATCACCGTCCACATGCCGAGAAACGCTGCCGCGGCGCCGGGCCAGGTCTGCCCCGGCATCAGCATCCACGTCATCGACATGGTCCAGCCGCCGGGCATCGGCATCCCGCCCATGCCCGACATGGATCCGCACCAGAAGATCGTCGCTGCGGCGCTGGCGGCGAAGACGAGCGCCGAGACACCGAGGAAGATGCGCTCGGGACGATGGTTGAGGTATGCTGCGTCGATCATGAGGCTTGCTCCGTCTTCGGCAGGTGCGCCGGCAGACGGGTGACGGAATCTTTCCGTCTCCCGTCCGCGCGGACACTCGCTTGCATTAGTGGGCGTCGTACTTGTCGTGGTGGCGCCACCAGAAGCCCTGCTCGTTACGTCCCATCGGCGCGCGGTCGAGCCACTGGTACATGCCCCACAGGCCATCCAGCCCGCGGGCATAGGTGGAGTAGGTGTGATAGACGTCGCCGTCCTCGCGCACGAAGGCGCTCATGCCCGGCCGCTCGCGAGTGAAGGTCGCCGCGTCGGTCCCCGCCGTCGCCGAGATATCGGAGACGATTCCGGCTTTGGGCGGTTCACGCATCGCCGGCTCGCGCCGGTAATTGTAGTCGATGCCGCCCTCGCGCTGCTGCTCTTCGGTGAACCAGACATTGAAGTCGGCGTTGAAGTCGCTGCCGAACGATGAGGCCCAGGGGAAGGTCCATTCCATGCGCTGCTTGAAGGCCTGCAGCTTGGCAAGCGGCGCCCGCGACACGGCGGTCAGCATGACGTCGTGGTTGGCCAGGTGTACGGCGATGCCGTTGAACCCGTCGGCAATCGACGAGCATGACGGGCAGCCCGCCGTGTAGTCGGGCCCGAACATGAAGTGGTAGACGAGGAGCTGCGAGCGCCCGCGGAACAGATCCGCCAGCGAGGCGCTGCCTTCGTCGGTGTCGAACTGGTAGTCCTTGTCGATCCGCACCCAGGGCAAGGCCTGCCGCTGCCGCGCCACCTCGTCGCTCTGCCGCGTCAGCGCCTTCTCCGCCCCGATCAGGTCGAGCCGTGCTGTCAGCCAGTCGTCGCGTGTTCCGGTTGCGTGTGTCGTCATCGAAATTCTCCCTTCGGTCAGCGTCGCCGCTGGTTGGTGGTCGGGAGATGAATTAGGACCGTGGCGCGAAGGGCGAGAGTGACAAGTATGGCGCGATTCAGATGGACTCGCTGATCACGGCCGCGGCGCGGGCGCTCGCGGCGGGCGATCCGTTCGGCGCGCTCAACCGTGTCGCGCTGCGCGATGACGCGCCGGCGCTTGCGCTTCGCGGCATCGCCATGGCGCAGCTCGGCGACCTCGACCGGGCGAAGCTGTTGCTGCGGCGCGCGGCCCGCTCCTTCGGTCCGCGGGAGGCGGTGGCCCGTGCGCGCTGCGTGGTCGCCGAAGCGGAGATCGCGCTCGTTTCGCGCGACCTGGGCCAGATCGGGAAGGCGCTCGACGCCGCGGCAACGACGCTTGCGGCGCACGGCGATGGGCCGAACGCCGCCTATGCGCGTTATCTCGCGATCCGCCGCCTGCTTTTGATCGGACGCCTCGACGAAGCCGAAGCGCGGCTCGCAGAATTCGAACTCAACGGGACTGCCGCCGGCGCGGAGGGCAGCTTACGAACTGGTCGTCGCCGGCGTAGCGATGCGTCGGCTCCGGACGAAGACGGCGCGCGCAGCGCTCGCCCGGGCCGCGGAGGCGGCGCGCCAGGCGGATATCCCCGCGCTGACAGCGGAGGTCGAAGCCGCGTCCATGGCCCTCAACACGCCCGCGGCACGCCTGATTGCGCGTGGCGAAGAGCGGCTCCTCCTGCTTGACGAGGTCGAAGCGCTGCTGGCGTCGGACACGCTGGTGGTGGACGCCTGCCGCAATGTGGTGCGGCAGGCGGACGCCCTGATCTCGCTCGAGACCCGTCCGGTGCTTTTCGCGCTCGCCCGTGCGCTGGGGGAAGCGTGGCCGGGAGACGTGTCACGGAGCACGCTGCTGGCACGGGCGTTCCGGGCAAAGCACGCCGACGAATCGCATCGCGCGCGTCTGCGGGTCGAGATGGGCCGTCTTCGCGCGAAGCTGCGGCGTGTCGCGGAGGTCACCGCCACGCCGCGGGGATTCGCCCTGGTGCCGCGCGCCGGAGAGGTCGTCGTCCTGGCGCAGCCGGTCGACGATGAGCATGCCGAGGTCCTGGCCCTCCTCGCCGACGGCGAGGCGTGGTCGAGCTCGGCGCTGGCGCTGGCGCTCGCGACCAGCCAGCGCTCCGTGCAGCGCGCCTTGGAGTCGCTGGCCTCGGCGGGAAAGGTGCAGTCTTTCGGCCGCGGACGGGCGCGCCGCTGGGTCACTCCGTCCGTGCCGGGATTCCCGACAACGTTGTTACTCCCGGCGCCGCTGCCGAACGGCTAGAGCATGATCCCGAAAAGTGGACACCGGTTTTCGGAGAAGATCATGCTCCAACGGAGAGATAGAGCCGCCATTTTGATTCAATCAAAATGGCAACGGCTCTAGGATCGGCGCATGAAGAGCACACCGGCTGAAATCATCGGGGAGTACGGTCCCTTTCCCGGCGTCGAAAACATCGGCGGGGTCACCTATGACGGCCAGCGGGTGTGGCTCGCTTCCGGAGAAAAGCTGAATGCCGTCGACCCGGCGAGCGGGACGACTGTGAGCTCGCTGGACGTCCCTGCGCATGCGGGCACGGCCTTCGACGGCCGGCACCTGTTCCAGATCGCTGAGGATCGCATCCAGAAGATCGATCCGGAGACGGGCGACGTGCTCGCCACAATTCCCACGCCCGGAGGCAGCGGTGGCTCAGGGCTGGCATGGGCCGAAGGGGCCCTTTGGGTGGGACAGCATCGCGACCGCAAGATCCATCAGGTCGATCCCCAGACCGGGGAGGTGCTTCGCACCATCGAATCGAACCGCTTCGTCACGGGCGTCACCTGGGTGGACGGGGATCTCTGGCACGCCACCTGGGAAGGCGACGAGAGCGAGCTCAGGCGTATCGATCCCCAGACCGGCGAGGTCCTGGCACGTCTCGAGATGCCGCCGGGTGTCGGCGTATCGGGGCTTGAGTCCGACGGCGGCGACCGCTTCTTCTGCGGCGGCGGCAACAGCGGGAAGCTGAGGGTCGTGCGCCGGCCACGGGCATAGCCGGTCTCGCATGAACGGCCGCCTTCGGGCGGCCTTGTCATTTCGGCTTCGAGGCGGCGGGCCGGCCCGGCTGCTCACGCTCCTCCTCCTCGGATGCGATGTCTTTGGTCCCCGAGACCAGGATGGCATAGCTCGCCTCGATGCCCTCCACCGCAGCGCGCAGGGGCGGCACGAGAACCTCCTCGAGGGTCTTGGCCGACACGGCGGAGCGGAAATAGGTGAGCCCGACGGTCGCGAGGACCCTGTCTCCATGGAAGATCGGCATGGCGATGGTGGAGGACGACTTGGGCTCCACATGCGGATCGCGGATGGCGTAGCCGTGCTTCCTCACGAAGGCGCGCACGCCGGCGACGTTTGCCTCCAGGTTGGCGGGCCGGTCTTCGGGATTGGTGGATTTGCGCAGCAATTGCACCAGGATGTCGCGCTCGCTGCGTGGGCAGCTCGCGAGATAGGCGCGCCCCAGCGCCCGCGACACCAGGCTGAGGCGCATGTTCAAGGTGGCGTGGAACGGCGACACGGGGCTGTCCGGAATCGTGGAGAAGCGCACCGCGACCGCGTCGTCGTCCAGCATGGCGATCGACACCGGCCATTTGAGCCGCCGCGTCAGGTCGCTGCACCAGGGCCGCGCCGCCTCCACGACCATCGGCGCGCCGTGATACCCGGCGCTGAGGGTCGGAACCAGCGAGGTCACGCAATAGCCGCCCAGCAATTTGTCGTTGGCGACATAGCCCTGGCCGACCAGCGTATTGAGCAGGCGCACGATGGTGGGCTTCGGCAGGCCCGTGTCCTTCTGCAGCTCGCGCACGGTCGAGACCCGGCGTTGATTGACCGCGCGGAGGAGCGAGAACGCCCTGACGACCGACTGGACGGGAGGATAGGAGGCCACGATCCTTGTCCCTGATGCCTTTCGCCCCGCTCTACGCCGTTTCTTTCGCGCCGGCGGTATCGACGACCAGCACGACCTTGCCGATCTGCGCGTTGGCATCAAGCAGAGCGTGGGCCTCGCCGACCCGCTCCAGCGGAAACGTGGCGCAGATCGGCATGCGGACCGTTCCGTCGGCGAGCAGCGGCCAGACCTGGTCGACCAGCTCCTTCGCCAGGCGACCCTTGTAGCCGGCGGGGCGCGGGCGGAGCGTCGAGCCGGTCAATGTCAGCCGCCGGCGCACCACGGCGCGGACATTGACCTCCGCGTGGGCGCCGAGGTGGCTCGCCAGGAGCACCAGACGGCCGTCCTCGGCCAACAGGTCCATCTCACGGTTGGTGTAGGGGCCGGCTTGCCCGTCGATGATCACGTCAAATCCTCGCCCATCGTTGAGGGCACGCAACTCGGCGTCCCAGTCGCCGTGATAGTCGACGGTGCCGTCGACGCCGAAGGAGGTGAGGACGTCGCGCTTCTCCTGCGTCCCCGCCGTCGCGAAGACGCGGGCGCCGCGCAGATGCTTGGCGATCTGGATGGCGGCGAGGCCGACGCCGCTGGTGCCGCCCTGCATCAGGAACGTCTCGCCCTCGGCCAGGCGGCCGAGCCAGATGAGGTTGTTCCAGGCGGTCATGAAGACCTCGGGCAACGAAGCCGCCGCAACGAAGCCGAGCCCCTGCGGCAGGGGCATGCATTGCGGCGCCGGAACGGAGCAATAGTCGGCGTATCCCCCGCCATTGACCAGCGCGCAGACCGCGTCGCCGGGCCGCGGCCAGGTCACGTCGGCACCGACCGCCTCGACGATGCCGGCGACGTCGAGGCCGAGAATCTCCGAAGCGCCGGGCGGCGGCGGGTAGAGGCCCCGTCGTTGCTGGATGTCGGGCCTGTTCACCCCCGCGGCGACGACGCGGATGAGCACCTCGCCGGTCTGCGGGACGGGACGCGGCCCTTCGCGAATGCGCAGGACCTCGGGGCCGCCGGGCTCGGTGATCGCGACGAACCGCATGGTCATCCGCGTCCCGCCCGGCTCAGGCCGCCCACCCGGCGGGGAGGCTGTAGCCAAGCTTCTGCGCCGCACGCTGCAGGCTTGCCATCACGGCGGGTGAGACGGTGACCTTGTCTCCCATGGCCTCGGCCCGGGCATGCTTGCGGGCGCCGGGGACATGAAGCTCTTTCGTGCCGGGCGCGCGCCGGGCATTCATCACGCGATCGATCGCGGCGTCCACGTCGGACATGAAGCCGGCCACATCGCGGAAATGGCCGACGTCGATGGCGATGAAAGCGTGCGAGCAGTCCATCGGCCGCGTGAGCTCGCCACGCATCGGCCCGATCTCCGGGCCGAGGGAGCTGCCCGACAAGAGCGCGGTGGTCAGGTCGATGACGAAGGAGAGACCGAAGCCCTTGGCTCCGGCGGCCGGCAGCAGCATGCCGGCAAGGGCGGTGGCCGGATCGGTTGTCGGCACGCCTTCGGCGTCCACGGCCCAGCCCTCCGGGAATGGGTTGGCCGGCCTGGCGGGCGACGAGGATCTTCGCGATACCTCCCTCGCTGGTGGCCATGTCGAACACGACCGGCGGGTGCGCCTTCGCGGGTATGGCGATGGCCAGCGGATTGGTGCCCACCAGCGGCTCCGCCCCGCCGGGCGCCGGCATGACGGCGCGCGAATTCGACATGGCGATGCCGATGCAGCCCTCGGCGGCGGCCATTCCCGCGTAGCGCCCGGCCGCGCCGAAATGGAACGAATGCCCCACCACCGCCGCGCCGATGCCATGCTCGCGCGCCGCCGCTACGGCGTGTCTCGTGGCGATCTCCGCCGCGAGATGCCCGAACATGCGCCCCGCATCGACGAGGGTTATGGCCCCGCGGGTCGTGATCGAGGCAGGCTCCTCCCTGGCGGTCACCGTGCCGGCGGCAAGGTGGTCGAGATAGGTTTCGGCCTGCAGCAGGCCGTGCGACGGCAGGCCCTGCTGATCGGCCTCGACCAGCGCGCCGGCGACGATCGCGGCGCCGCCCGACGGCATACCGGCGGCCTCGAACATGCCCGCCAGAGCCTTCCGCGCCTCAGCCGCGCTCAAGGTGACCGGCGCGGTCGGCGAGGGGGCAGTCGTCTGCTTTTCGATCATGGGCGGCCTCATCCAGATGGCATGCAAAAAGGCTTGATACGCCAGCGCCGCCCGTCGGCGTTAGGCGGACAATCGCTCATTTCACGATGCGGAACAAGCGCATGCGCCGCCTCAAATCGTTCGAGAAAGCCGACGCTCCTCATTAGGCTGGCATGCGCCTGTTCGAATGGAGCTTGACCGATGTCGCAACCAAAATGGCCGGCCGCGCCGGGAAGCTTCCGCGACCGTGCTCTCGGCGGCTCGCTCTGCATCGGCAGCTTCGTCAAGACCCCGACCGGTCACGCCACGGAGATCCTGGGCGACCTCGGCTTCGATTTCGTCGTGGTCGACGCCGAGCACGGCCCGTTCGACCGCGGCAGCATGGATCAGGCGCTGCAGGCGGCGCGCGGCATCGGCCTGCCGGCGCTCGTCCGCGTTCCCTGCGCCGAGCCCTGGCACATCCTCTCCGCGCTCGATTGCGGCGCGGTCGGCGTGGTCGTGCCGCATGTGATGAGCGCCGCTCAGGCGGAGGAGATCGCGCGCGCCTGCCGTTTCCGCAACGGCCGGCGCGGATTTTCGGCGGGCACGCGCGCCGGTCGTTTCGGCGGCACCGGGCGCTGGGACCTCGTCGACCGCTCCGATGCCGAGACCCTGGTGATGGCCCAGATCGAGGACCCCGAGGCCGTGGAGCAGGTCGAGGAGATTGCCGCGGTGGAGGGGATCGACGCGCTGTTCATCGGCCGAGGCGATTTGACCGTTGCCTACGGCGCGGCGTCGAACGATGCCGAGATCATCATGTCCGCCTCGCGCCGCATCGCCGACGCCGCCCGCAAGAACGCCAAGGCCGTTGCCGTCTTCGCCACCGGCATGAACGAGGTGCGGGCGCTGACCGACATGGGGGCGAGCCTCGTCGTCTATTCCACCGACCAGAGCTTCTTGCGCGCCGCGGCCAAGAAGGCGCTGGAGGAGGTGAGGGAGCTCTGAGCCCGGCGCGTCTCGCCGCGCCGAACCTCATTTGTCTTGCGCGGCCATGTCGTCGGGCAGCGGGTAGTCCTCGGCGTTGCACACGAAGCCCGGGCGCGCCGAGAAGTCCCGGCGCGGCGGTGCGAACAGGTCGATGAGCCAGGCCGTCTCCGGCCCCACGCTGCGGCTGGTGTGGATCACCTGCGCCGGGATCATGAGAACGGACGGGCTGCCGGCCTCCATAGCGATATCGGGCTTCCAGTCGTTCATGTCCTTGCCCCATGGCCAGCGCATATGGTGGACGTAGGTCCCCTCCATGAGCAGCGACGCCTGCTCGTAATCGGCATGCGAGTGCGGGCTGAGGGCAGTGATGTCGCGCGGCTCGGTGCGCTTGCGCATCGCATTGACCATGATGTTGGTGCTGCGGAACACGCGCATGTTGGTGTCCGGGCGATCGTGATCCTCCGGGCGGTAGTTTCTGAGCTTGAACCCGTCGGCGGGCGCCGGCCACGGCACCAGGGGCGCGCATTCGGGCGCGCCGTCCGCGTATGTCGCGGCGTTCACCGCCAGCGCCGCGAGGTCCTCGGCCCGGTTGGAGAACACCCGCACCACGGTTCCGCCCTGCGGCATCGTCACCGCGCTTGCGCCGGGCGGCACGACGGTCAGCGTCTCCGCTGCGGCGTCGATCGCCTCGCCACCCGCTTCGATATGCGCCGGGCTGCCGCCCAGGATGACCCAGTACTCGTCGTCATTGTGCGGGCGCGACAGGGTCGTGCCGGGCGCGACTTCGCTGACGGCGACCACCAGGTTCGCCCCGCGGGTGATCCAGGTCTTCTCTCCGTCCTTCGATATTTGCGGTGGCTCTTTGGAATGATCCGCGAGGGAGGCCGGGCGGGTCTGCGTCATCGTGTTGCTCTCTTGTGGTCTGATGCGTCGTCTCAGGCGGTTTCGGGCGGAACCTTCGCGGCTCGCGCGGTCCGCAGCCATTGCTTGATCTCCGGCAGCTTGTCGGTGGCCGCGCGCGTCAGCTCGGCGTATCGGGAGTTGCCGTGCGCATCGATGGCGACGGTCAGCGGCCCGAACCCCTCCACTTCGAAGCGGCTGAGCCGGAACTGCGTGATGAGGTCGTCCCACCCGGTCTCCACGAGCCGCTTGATGCCGCCGGTCAGGAGCGGCGCCGCGCCGCCGATCATGGAGAAGTAGACTGCGCCGGTCTCCTGCAGTGCCTCCACGCAAGCCTGGTCGAGGCCGCCCTTGCCGGCGGTGGCCGAGAAGCCGAAGTGCCGGATCAATGTGGGCATGAACTTGTTGAAGCGCGTGCTGGTCGTCGGGTTCACATATTCCGTCCGCATGCCGTCCGGCGTCTCGACGTTGCAGCTGCCCATATGGAAGAAGGCCGCGCCTTTGAGATCGATGGGCGGCGCCTCGGATTTGGCGATGGCCGCCATCAGCCGCTCATGCGTCGCAAATCCCGCGGTGGTGACGATCTCGCCATCGAGGAAGACGGTATCGCCGATGCGAAGCCTGGCGCGATCGGCCGGGGCGAGGGGGCTCTTCAGACGATGCTCACTCAACGCGTTCCACCTCGCCCGAGTTGAAGATCTTGGCGCGGGTGCGCCGGTTGATCCAGCAATTGAACGCGATCGCCACGGGGGTGAAGCCATGGCCGGAGGCGTAGTCGATATGCACGCCGAGCGCCGTGGTGACGCCACCCGTCCCCATCGGGCCGAAGCCGGTCGCATTGACAGCCTTCAGCAGCCGCTCCTCCATGTCCGCCAGGATCGGCTCCGGATTGAGCGTGCCGAAGGGGCGCAGCGTCTGCTGCTTGGCGAGCCGCGCGGCCTGGTCGAAGCTGCCGCCGATCCCGATGCCGATGGTGACCGGCGGGCAGTGCTGCGAGCCGGCCCGCACGATCATGTCCATGATCCAGGCTTCGATCTCGTCGAGCGTGGGATAGGAGAAGATCTCGAGCGCCGCCCAGCGCCCCGCGCCGAGCGCCTTGGGCGCGCAGGTGATGTCGACATAGTCGGCCCCGGACTCCATGTCCCAGGTGACGATCGGCATATCCTTGCCGTGATAGCTGCGCTCCCCCGTCAGCGGATTGGTGACGAATTTCAGGATGGGCGGCTCGATGGTCTCCACCAGCTCCGCGAAGCCGTCGACGATGGCCTGCTTGATGTCGCCGCCGAACTCGACGTTCGTGCCGATCTTCACCGAATAGGTCGGCACGCCGGAATCGGAGCACAGAAAGGTGTCTTCCCGTTCGGCCCGCTCGGCGCTGTTCAGCATGAAGCCGATGACGCGCTTGGGGGCGTCCTCCGACTCCGCCTCCATGGCCGCGCGCAGCGCGCGCTTCGAATCCTCCGGAATCTTCTTCAGCGACCATTCGTAGAGGTTCCGCGTCGTCGTCTTCATCAGGTCATAGGTGACGGGCACGTCGCGATTCCTTCTTCCGGCGCCGGCCGTTGTAATCTCGGAAAGAGCCTAGCGCCGGGACGGCCCCGGCGACAGGCGATCCGCTGCATCGTTCCGCATCGCGAAATGCGGGCAAACATCAATTGTATTTGCCGCGCCGTTCGCGAAACCATTTCGGAACGATGAGTTTCGCGGGTAACGGACAAGGGAGTGGCAATGGGCGCGGCCGAAAATCGAGCGGAAGCGGTACGGCTGATCGATACGATCGAGGTCGATCGGGCAGACGCCCTGCTGAAGGGCGCCGTCGATTTGCATGTCCATTCGGGCCCTTCGACGATGCCGCGCCAGGTCGATCATTTCCAGGCGGTGGAAGAAGCCGCGGCCGCCGGCATGAAGGGCATCCTCTTCAAGGACCACCATTATTCCGTCGCGCCGTTCATCCCGCTCATGGAGCGGGTTCTGGGCCATCTCGACGTCGCGATGTTCGGCGGGCTGGTGCTCAACAACACGGTCGGCAGCCTCAATCCGCACGCGGTGGACTACAATCTCAAGGCCGGCGCAAAGCTGGTGTGGATGCCGACGGCCCACGCCGTCAATCATATCCGCAACACCCACCGCAATGTCCGCCTGGCCTCCAACGTGCAATTGCGGCGCCCGATTGCGATCTCGGTGCTGGATACCAACGGCGAGCTGGTCGATGCCTGCAAGGAGATTCTCGACTCCATCGCCGAGTTCAATGCGATCCTCTCCTCAGGGCATCTTCATATCGGCGAGATCTGGGTGCTGTTCGACGAAGCCAAGAAGCGCGGCGTGAAGCGGCTGCTCGTCAACCATCCCATGTACGGGCTGCACTGCACGCCGGCCGACGTCACCGAGCTTGCGGGAATGGGCGCGCTGATCGAGCAGTCCGCCTGCCTCTATGTCGACTCGCGTTTCAACTCGTTCGCACCCCAGGAGCTCAAGGAGCAGATCGACGCCGCCGGTGTCGCCAGCTCGTCCATCGGCTCCGATCTCGGCCAAGTCGACAATCCCACGCCGGTGGAGGGTCTGCGCCAGATGATCCGCCTGCTCCTCGCCCTTGGCTATAGCGACGATGATGTGCGCACAATGGTGCAGGACAATCCTGCCCGCCTGGTGGGGCTGCGATCCGAATAGCGGCTGCTGCTCAAAGATGCCGGCGGAAATGACGACAAGAAGGATTGGCGGCGGGCGGGAGGAATGCGCGGATGACGGAGCGGGAAGGCCAGTCGGTCCGAACTGAAGTCTATATGCGGCCCATGGGGCCTTTCACCCGCTGGCTGGTGCGTGCGGCGACATTCGCCATTCTGCTCCTGGCGATCAACCAGGCGTTCAACTTCCGCTTCTTCGTCGGCGTTACGCTCATTTCGCTGCAGTTCCTCTATCTGATCCTGGCACTGGCGCTCACCGTGGGCTTTCTGCTCATGGCGCCGACCAGGAGAGCGGCGGAACGGCCGCCCGGCATCCTGGATTGGGCGCTGGTCGTCGGCATCGTGGGAAGCTGCTCGTACTTCTTCGTCAATTCCTACAGCATCTCGCTTTATGGCTGGGAGGTCTCGCCGCCCTTCTGGGCGGCGGTCGCTTCCTTCGTGATGTGGGCGCTGGTTCTGGAGGCGGGGCGGCGCGCCGGCGGACTGCCACTGGCGATCATCGTGGGCGTGATGTCGCTCTATCCGCTGTTCACCGAATACCTGCCGAGCGCCATTGCCGGCTTCGGCTCGTCGCCGGAATATGTGGCGGCCTATCACGCCATGGGCTCGGAAAGCATCCTCGGCATTCCGCTGCGCACCTTCGCCAGCCTGATCATCGGGTTCATCGTGTTCGGCGCCGCGTTGCAGCTGACCGGGGCAGGGCAGTTCTTCATGGACCTCAGCTTCGGGCTGCTCGGCCATGTGCGGGGCGGACCGGCCAAGGTGTCGATCTTCTCCAGCGGGCTGATGGGCTCGATGAGCGGATCGGTCGTCACCAACGTGCTGACCACCGGCGCCATGACGATTCCGGCCATGAAACGCGTGGGCATGTCGGGGACGTTTGCGGCGGGCGTGGAGACCTGCGCCTCCACCGGCGGCGTGCTGATGCCGCCGGTCATGGGCGCCACCGCCTTCGTCATGGCGAGCTTCATGGGGATACCCTACGGCAGCGTGGCGCTGGCCGCGGTCATCCCCTCGGTGCTCTACTTCTTCGGCCTGTTCGCCCAGATCGATGCGCGCGCCGGACGCGAGGGGCTGAAGGGCCTGCCCGCCGACGAGCTGCCCTCCGTCCGCCAGGCGCTGAAGGACGGCTGGTACTACGTCTTCGCCTTCGCCCTGCTGATCTTCATGCTGCTGGTGATGCGGCGCGAGGCGCTGGCGCCCTATTTCGCGACCCCGGTGCTCATCGCGCTCAATCAGCTGTTCTCGAGAAGGCACCGCTGGGGGTGGCGCGACATCCTGGCGTTCGTCGACACGCTTGCCGGCCTCTTCGCCAATCTCGTCTCCATTCTCGCCGCGGTCGGCATGATCATGGGGGCGCTGGCGATGACCGGGGTCGCGGCGACCCTGGTCAACGACCTCCTGCGCATCGCCGGCGGAGCGCCGCTTCTCCTGCTGATCATGGGGGCGATGACGGGATTGCTGCTCGGCGTCGGGATGACCTCGACCGCCGCCTACATCCTGCTCGCCATCCTGCTGGCGCCGGCGCTCATCAAGGTCGGATTGCAGCCGATGGCGGTCCATATGTTCATCTTCTACTGGGGCATGCTGTCGTTCATCACGCCGCCGGTGGCGCTCGGCGCATTCGCGGCCGCGAGCATCGCCAAGACCAGCCCCATGCGCACCGGCGTGGAGGCGATGAAGCTCGGCAGCGTCATCTATTTCATTCCCTTCTTCTTCGTCCTCGATCCGTCTCTGGTCCTGGTCGGCCCCTGGGAGGATACGCTGGTGGCGTTCGCTCTGGCCGTCCTGGGGATCGGGCTCTATGCCGGGGCCATGCAGGGCTACGTGCCGCTGGTCGGGCCGCTCTTTCCCGGCCGCTGGTACGGCTTGCCGCTGCGCATCCTGATGATCTTCGCGGCGATCCTGATCGCGCTTCCCTCCGACGCGGTGCCCCACTGGTCGGACCTGCAATTGCTCGGCGTCGCCGCCTTGATCGCGCTGCCGCTTCTGGCGCTGGCGGCAATGGCCAACCGGGCGCAGGCGAACCGCGCGACCGTGGGTGCGGCATGATCACGGTCGAAGCGCCGATGGATCTGAAGGCCTATGAGGGGCAGGACCTCGGGCGCTCCGAATGGATGATTGTCGACCAGGAGATGCTGTCCGCCTTCGCGGCGGTGACCGGCGACGATCACTGGATCCACGTCGATACGGAGCGCGCTGCGGCGGAGATGCCGGACGGCAAGACCATCGCGCACGGACTGCTCGTCCTCTCGCTCGGTCCGCTCCTGCAACGGCAGATCTACCAGATCCGCCGGCGCGGCAAGGGCCTGAACTACGGCTACGACAAGGTGAGGTTCGTCTCGCCGGTTCAAGTCGGCGCGCGCGTGCGGCTGGCGCTGTCGCTCGTCGCGGTCGAGCCGCATGCCCTGGGAGCCCGCATCGTCACCCGCCAGACGATGGAGCTCGAGGGCAGCGACCGGCCGGCAGTGGTGGCCGAGCATGTTGTCCTCATCACCGACGCATGAGGGCGGGCGCATGACCGGCCGCGACGACGGCGTGCTGGCGAGGCTGTTCGCTTACGCCGCCTCGACGCCCGACCGCTGCGCGCTGACCGCCGGGGAAAGCCGGCTGACATGGCGCGATCTCGCGGACAAGGTGGCGCGATTTGCCGGCGGCGCCCGCCGCGCCGGGATCGCCGAAGGCGAGCGGATCGGCATTCTTGCCGGCAACAGCGCTGAGGCCGTCGTCGCCTATCTCGGCAGCGTCGCGGCGGGCTGTGTGGCAGTGCCGCTGCCCTCGTCGCTGCTGCGCAAGGACTTGGCGGGGCTGATCGAGGACTGCGCCCCCGCGCTGCTCGTTGCCGACGCGGCGGGCGCCGAGCTGACGGCCGGCCTTAGCGCCGCGCCCTTGGTGAGGGTGGGGGAGGGCGCTGCGGCAGAGCTCGGCTTCGACGACTTCCTGAGCCGCGGCGATCCCGAAACGCGCCCCGCCGCGATGGCGCCGGAGGCCGGCTTCAACATCATCTACAGCTCCGGCACGACCGGCCGGCCGAAGGGCATCGTGCATGCGCACGGCATGCGCAACGGACAGGCGGCACGCGGGGTCTTCGACATCGGCCCGCAGAGCGTGATGCTGCTCGCAACGCCGCTTTATTCGAACACGACCCTGATGCCCATGCTGGCGAGCCTTCATCACGGCGGCCACGTAGTGCTGATGCAAAAGTTCGATGTCGCCGGCTACCTCGCCCTCGCCGCAGGCCATCGGGCGACGCATACCATGCTGGTGCCGGTGCAATATCAGCGCCTCATGGCGTATCCCGGCTTTGCCGACCACGATCTTTCCGCCTTCAAGGTCAAGCAGAGCACCAGCGCGCCGATGCCCATCGCCCTGAAGCGGGATATCCTGGAGCGCTGGCCGGGGCGCTTCATCGAGATATACGGCCTCACCGAGGGCGGCGTGACTTTCATGCTCGATGCCGCGCGTCACCCCGACAAGCTGCACACGGTCGGCCGGCCCGCGCCCGGCAACGAGATAAAGGTGATCGACGAGCACGGCCACGAGCTGCCCCGTGGCGAGACGGGGGAGGTGGTCGGGCGATCCCCCTTCATGATGAAGGGCTACTGGCGCCGGCCAGACGCCGACGCGGCGCTTGAATGGCGCGCGCCGGACGGGGCGGTGTATTTCCGCTCCGGCGATCTCGGCGCGTTCGACGCGGACGGGTTCCTCACGTTGCAGGGCCGCAAGAAGGACCTCATCATTTCCGGCGGATTCAACATCTATCCCGGCGATCTCGAGTCGGTGCTCTTGCAGCATCCGGACGTTGCCGAAGCGGCGGTGGTGGGGGCGGAGAGCGAAAAGTGGGGCGAGACGCCGTTTGCCTTCGTCGTGCCCCATGCCGGTCGGCCGATCGACGCCGGCACGCTGCGCGAATGGGCCAACGCCCGGCTCGGCCGCATGCAGCGGCTGGCGGGCATCTCCGTACGCGCTGACCTGCCCAGGTCGTCGATCGGCAAGGTGCTGAAGAAGGAGCTGGCGACGGATCCGGCATTGCGAGGCGTGCCATGAGCTTCACGTTGGAAGGAAAGAGGGTCGTCATCACGGGCGGCGCCAGCGGCATCGGCGCGGCGACGGCCCGGCTGTTTGCGAGCCGCGGCGCGCATATCGTGATCGGCTTCCATTCGGACGCCGAAAAGGCGCGGCGGGTTGCAGCCGATTTGCCCGGGACCGGGCATCTCGCGGTCCACATGAAGGTCGACGACGCGGCAAGCCTGGAGGCCGCCGCCGCGCGGATCGGCGCGGAGCTCGGTCCTATCGATGTGCTGGTCAATTCAGCCGGCAGCACCGTGCTTATCCCCGCCCGCGAGCTCGATCGGTTGACCGACGACGTCTTCGACGAGATCACCCGCGTCAATCTGCGGGGCCCGTTCGCCGTGATCCGGACGCTTCTGCCCCTGCTGCAGGCGGCGCCGCAGGCGGTGATCGTGAATATCGGCTCGGTGGCGGCGCTGACCGGGGTCGGCAGCAATCTCGCCTATTGCGCCTCGAAGGCCGGCCTCCATGCGCTGACGATCGCGCTCGCCAAGGCTCTCGGCCCGGGCATTCGCGTCATGACGGTCTCGCCGGCAGGCGTCGACACCGATTTCGTGCCGGGACGCCCGCCGGGCGCGCTGGAGAAGACCGCGGCCGGCACGCCGCTCAAAAAGGTCACCAGCGCCGAGGACGTTGCCGAGGCCGTGCTGGCGTGCGCGGTGCATCTGACCAGCTCCACCGGCATCGAGGTGCGCGTGGACGAAGGGCGGTTTCCCGGCTAGCTCCGCGCCATCCCGTCGCGGGGCGTGGATTGGGGACTAAGCGCCGCTGGTGCGTGCGGGCACCTGGCCGAGGGTGACCATCGACAGAACCACCTCGCCATTCTGGTTCTTCACCTCGACACGCGATTTCACCGTCCCGCGGTCCGGCCGCGAAGAGGAACGGCGCACCTCGACGATCGTGCGAGACACCTGAAGCACGTCTCCGGGGCGTACGATCTGTCTCCAGCGCAGTTCATCCACGCCGAGGCCGACCATGGGCGTGTCGCCATATCCGCCGTCCTCCACGAACAGCCGGAACGAGAGAGCGGCGATCTGCCAGCCGCTGGCGATGACCGTTCCGAAGCGGCCCTTTGCGGCCGCGGCCGGGTCGATATGGATCGGTTGCGGATCGTTGGCCTTGGCGAAGGCGATGATCGCGTCCTCGGTGATCGTCTCCTTGCGGCTCGTCCAGGTCTCTCCGACCTCGAAGTCCTCGAGCAGGCGCGTTGTCGCCATGAGAGCAGCTTTCCTTCCGTCGCGGTCGTCGCCCAAAGCAACGATGGCGGGGCTGACCCCGCCATCGCAAAACGATTCCACACCCTGCCCACGGGCTGGGACGGGACCCTCTAATCGTAGGTCGGAAGGCCGGCGGCCTTGAGGGCGGCATCGCGGGCGCTCGGCCATTTGTCCGCGCGATCGGCCTCGGGAAGGCCGTCCCAGGCGTCCTGCAGCACTTGCTGTCGGGCGATCAGGGCATCGTTGAAGGCGGTGTCGTCATCCGTCCAAAGCCCCTTTTCCTTCCAGTACTGCACCGCGCCGGGATGATAGGGGACGTTCCATTGGAAGTTCTGACGGTCGGCGCCCCAGCCCACGAGGCTCGACTCGGTGCTCACGAAATTATCGTATTGCAGATCGATCGCCTTGGTGAGGTTGTAGACGAGGCTCTCGTCCTGGTCGGGATAGGCGAGCAGGACGGGGAAGGGAAAGCCGGCGCACTCCACCGAGTGTTCCTTCGACATGTTGGCGCCTGCCGTACCGACGCGCGGCGAGAACTGCGGCTTGATCGCCCTGAGGCGGCTCCAGCCTTCCTTATCCGCCGCGGGAAGCGACAGCCAGTTGAGCCCGGACGGCGACGCCGCCGCCTGCGTGGCGAAGGACACCGTGGTCAGCGTCGTGACGGCGTCCACCTGGCCGTTGAGAAATGCCTCCCAGGACCCCGCGAAGCTCGGCACGTCGACCTTTTCGACATCGTCCCAGGTCAGGCCGTAGAAGGCCAGGAACGCGGCGACATTGGCCTGCAGGGCCGGCGACCCGACGACCCAGCCGATCCGCTTGCCGCGCAGATCGTCAGCTCCCTTGACCTCGAGGTTGCCTTGCAGCGCAAGCGTGAAGCAATTGTCGGAGTTCGCGCCGTAAAGCATCATGAGGCGTTGAGGCCCCAGCTCCGGAGCGGCAAAGGCGACGGTCCCCTCCACGGCGTTGAAGGACTCCGAGCCGAGCAGCGCAAACTGGACGCGCCCTTGTTTGACCGGCAGAACCCGCGCGACGTCGCTGGTGGCGGGCAGCACACGCAGATTGGTGCCGTAGGCGTTGCTCAGCGCGCCGCCGATCGCGACCGCCTGCACATAGCCGGACGAGCCGACATCGTACGAGGTCCAGGAAACGGTTGGCGGCAGATCGACGTCTTGTGCAAACGCCCCCATAGACGCCGATCCGGCGAGAAAAACGGCGCCGGCCAGCGCAGCTTGTCCGATCTTCATGCTTGTCCTCCCTTCATCCCATGTTCCAAGGCTCATGCCTCGCGCGACCGTCTCGATCGCGTTTGAGGGGACCGTAGTGCCAATGGGTTAGGGTGTAATCCTTGATTGGCCGCCGTTTCGTATGGCGGAATGGCCGGGCGGACGGGGCGGTGCCCCTTGGCGTCACGGCGCGCGCCTTCCGCGCGCCTTGACAAACGCCGGAGAAGCGGACTGTTGAGCGCATGCAGCTCCGCCGCACAATCCGGGCCCGATCCCGCCTTCCATTTGCGTCGTCGTCGGTCGGACGACGCTGTGCTTTGCGTGATGCGCGCCAAGAAAAGCGAACGGGAACGCAGTCGAGCGATGAGCGACAGTTCAGAGGGTGACGCAAAGCGCCGCTCCGGCAGCGTCCAGTCCGTGGTGTTCGCGCTCAATATCATCGAGCACCTGGCGAACCAGAAGTCGGCTGTCGGCGTCAGCGAGCTCGCCCGCGCGTTCCGCACCACCAAGAGCCGCATGCACCGCCATCTGCGCACTCTGGGCGCGGCTGGCTACATCGTGCGCGACCGCGAGACGGAGCGCTATCGCATCAGCATGCGACTCATGGCGCTCGGCCAGGCCATCGGCAACAATTTCGACCTGACTTCCGCTGCGCGTCCCACGCTGAGCGAGCTTCGCGAAGCGCTTGGCCACAGCACGGTGCTCTCCATCCCGGAGCCGGAGGGCATGCGCATCGTGTTCCTGATGCGCGGCACCTCATCGGTGGAGATTGGCGTGAAGCCCGGCTCGGTGATGAAGTATCACGAAAGCGCGCAGGGCAAGGTGGCGCTGGCCTTCGGCGAGCCGGCGTTCTGCCGGGATATCCTCTCCCGCGAGCTTGCGATGAGCACGCCCTACACCATCGTCGATCCGCAGAAGCTTGCGGCCGAGATCGACGCGGTCCGGCAGCGCGGCTGGGCGGTCGCGCCGAACGAATCCACGATTGGCCTCAATGCTCTGGCGGCGCCGGTCACCGATGCGTTCGGGAGCTTCATGGGGACGCTGGCGATCGTGGATTCGATCCAGTTCATCGGCGCGAACCCGACGCCCGACCAGGTCCGCAACGTCACCCAGGCGGCGGCGAAAGTGTCGGCGTCGCTTGGCCTGATCTCTGAAGGATCGCCGGTCTCGGACCGCGCAACTAGTTCAGGGTGAGGTTGAGCAGCTTGGCGGCATTGCCGGAGATCATCTTGCGGATGTCGGCGGGCGGGATCTGCAGCTCCAGCAGGATCTTGATGATCATCCGATAGCCTTCCACCGGCAGCGGCGCATCGGTCAGGCCGAGGTCGGACCCGAGCACGGTGTTGTCGACGCCCCCGACGTCGATCAGATGCTTGAGGTCGGCCGGCTCGAACATCTTCGCGCGCCCCTCCGGAATGAACATGCAGATGGAGTGCTCCAGATAGACCCCCATGGAGACGAAGCTGCGCATGTCCTCGTCGGTGCAGTCGATCAGATAGGTGGGATGATTGATCATCATCTTCTTCACGCCGCGGCGCTTGGCTTCCTCATAGAGCGGCACCTGCTCGCTGACATGCAGATGTCCGCCGGCGAGGATGATGTCGCCCTCGGCGATCAGGTCGAGACACATCAGCGTCTCGTCGGTGAGCTTTCCGTTGTCGTCGAGCACCGAGAGCGGGGTCGGCTCCACCATCTTCTCGCGCGTCGTGGGGAACGCCATGGCGTCCTTGTGCTTGGCCTTGTACTTGGTGATGTGGTTGGCCGCCGAGAAGGTCGGCATCCAGACGATCTTGCCGCCGAGCTTGACGCAATGGTCGACCGTGTAGCGGTTGATGCCGCCCGACGCGTTGTTGAGCGCGGCGCCGGAGAAGAGCTTCGTGCCGTAATCGGGGTAGCAGCGCTCCAGGATCTGCGCGTGCGCCATGCCGGGATAGTAATGGTCCTTGTAGAGCAGAGCCGCGAATCCGGCATCCGACGCCTGCTTGTAGGCGTCGTAATGGTCGAGAATGCGCGGCATGGCCGAAGGCCCGCTGTGGCAGTGCAGGTCGATCGCCCCTTGCATCAGGCCTTCGATATCGGCCTGCGAGACTCCTTCCGGGCCGGCGGCTTGCGCATTTCCTCCTGACATGGGCGGTTGACCTCTATTCGTATGGTTGCCAGCGTATCGCGTAGCGCTACTGACGTTCTGTCAGACGTTACGCCAAAGGCAAGCTGATCATCCTGGCCAGGCGGATGTCAAGTCGGCGGGCCGCGGCAGTTTCGAACGCCGGAATGCTAGCTGATTCTACCGAGATTCGCTTGACAGAGGCGAATTCTGCCGCCGAGTATCGTCCTTACAAAAAAGAACACGGCGTTCCGCAGAGCGTTACGCTATACGAAGCAGGGAGGATAATTATGATTTCCAGACGCCGTCTGCTTGCGACGACGGGCGCTGCCGCCGCGACCCTCTCGATGCCGCATGTGCTGCGCGCGGCCGAGCCGATGAAGGTCCGCCTCGCCCACTCCGCCAACGAGATTCACCCGGGCCACATCGCCACGGTCAAGTTCAAGGAAGAGCTGGAGAAAGTCCTCCCCGGCCGCGTCGACCTGCAGATCTTCCCCAACCGGCAGCTCGGCGACGACAAGGAGAACCTGGAGAACGCCGTCGCGGGCACCCTCGAGATGGCGGCGGTGAGCGGCGTGCTGGTCGGCCTCGTCACGGGCCGCGTCGCGCTCGATTCCTTCCAGCTTCCGTTCCTGATCCGCGACTACGATCACTTCGCCACGCTCGCGTCGAGCGACGTGACGCAGAAGATCTTCGCCGACATGGCAACCGCCGGCATCGTGGGCCTGCAGGTCTGCGACATCGGGCAGCGGAACTTCCTGTCGGTCGACGCGCCGGTGAAGAAGACCGCCGACTTCGCGGGCCTCAAGACCCGCATTCTCGGCGTGCCGCTGCACAAGGCGATCTGGGAGGCCGTGGGCACCAACCCGATCGGGCTGCCCTACGGCGAGGTCTACGGCGCGCTGCAGACCGGCGTCATCGACGCGGTGGAGATCAACGTCTCGTCCATCCTCGGCGAGAACCTCTGGGAGGTCGGCAAGTACCTGACGCTCACCGGCCACTATCCGTGGCATCAGGTGATCATCGTCAACAAGGGCTTCTTCGATTCGCTTCCCGCCGACATCCAGGACGGCCTGCGCCAAGCCGGCAAGAGCTCGGCCGCGCCGACGCTCGCCTATACGCAGGAGCAGGATTACGGCGCGCGCGACAGCCTCGTGAAGGACAAGGGCCTCACCATTTCGAAGCTGGAAGACCTCGACGTGATGAAGGAGAAGGTCGCCCCGGTCCTCACCGAGTGGAGCCAGAAATCGCCGCTGATCGAGGAGTTCATTCAGGTCGCGCAGTCGACCTGATCCGGCTATTGTCCCGTCGGGGGATCCGGTGGACAACGGCGAAGGCGACAGCGCGTCCCGCGGCGGGATTATCGGCATCTACTTCGCCGTCATGAGGGGGATCGGCGCCATTTTGCTTGGCGCCATCCTCGTCATCATGGTGGCGCAGGTGGTCGCCCGCTACGTCTTCAACGATTCCCTCATCTGGGCCGAGGAGCTCTGCCGCTACCTGCTGATCTGGATAACGTTCCTGTTCATAGGCCTCGCCTATGAGCGCGGCGAGCTGGTCACCATCGACGCATTCACCATGCAGCTGCCGCCGAAGGGGCGCTTCGCGCTGCGGCTCTTCATCGCCGTTCCCTGCCTGGCCTTCCTGTGGCTGATGACCACCAACAGCATCAGCTTCTTCGGCCGCTTCACCATGCAGACCATCCCGGCCGCCGACTTCATCTGGCAGGCGCTCGGCCTCGGCGACGCGGCGCATGTGTCGATCCTGTGGGTCTACTATTCCGTCACCATCGGCTGCGTGCTCCTCATCCTCCACATCCTGGCTTCCCTCGTCGTCGAAGGCCGGATGCTCTTCTTCGAGCGGAGCCGGCCGGCCCGCGGCCCAGGCTAGCGCCGCGGTCCGATGGGCCCGTTTCTCGGCTTCTTCCTCTTCTTCCTGCTGGCCGGCGTGCCCATCTCGCTGGCGCTCGGCGTCGCGGGCATGTCCTACCTCTATCTCACCGGCAACGGCGTGATGATCCTGTCGCTCCCGCAGCGCATGCTGGCGGGCGTCAACCAGTTCATCCTGCTGACCATCCCGCTCTTCCTGCTCGCCGGCACCTTGATGAATGTCGGAGGCATCACCGACCGCATCATCACCTTCGCCCGCGCCATGGTGGGGCACCGGCGCGGCGGCATGTCTTCGGTGACGGTGCTGTCGAGCATGTTCTTCGCGGGCATCTCTGGAAGCGCCACGGCCGAAGCGTCGGCGCTCGGCTCCGTCCTCATCCCCGGCATGTCGCGCCAGGGCATGCCCACCCCCTATGCCGCGGCCCTGGTCGGCGTCAGCGCCATCATGGGGCCGATCATTCCGCCCAGCATCACCATGATCGTCTACGGCGTGCTGTCCGGCGTATCGATCGGTCAGCTCTTCATCGCCGGCGTCGTCCCCGGGCTGCTGATCACGACCGGCTTTCTGGCCTACGTCTCCTGGCGCGCCCGTCGCGACGGCTTTCCCGTGACACCGAAAGTGGGCTGGGACGAGCGCCGCGCCGCCGTCAAGCGCACGCTGCCGGCGCTGATGATGCCGGTCATCATCATCGTCGGCATCAAGGGCGGCATCTTCACCGCCACGGAATCGGCCGCCGTCGCGGTCACCTATGCGCTGTTCATCGGGCTGGTCTATCGCGACCTCACGCTGAAGCGCATCTGGGAAGCGCTCGCCACGACGGCGATCTCCACCTCGGCTGTGCTTTTCATCATCGCGATGGCCAGCATCGTCTCCTTCGTCTTCGCGCTCGAGCAGGTGCCCGCGCACGTCGCCAAGACGGTGCTGTCGATCAGCGACAATCCGATCTTCGTGACGCTGATGCTGAACGCCGTGCTGCTGCTGCTCGGCATGTTTCTCGAGCCGATCACCATCCTCATCCTTACCATGCCGGTGCTGCTCAAGATGGCGCAGCTCATCGGGATGGATGCCGTTCAGTTCGGCATGATGGTGGTGCTCAACGTCGTCATCGGGCTGGCGACGCCGCCGGTCGGTATCTGCCTCTTCATCGTGTGTTCCATCTCCGGGAGCTCGCTCATGGCGGTGAGCAAGGAGGCCATACCGCTCCTGCTGATTGCGGTGCTCGTCCTGCTCCTGGTCGCCGCCTTGCCTCCCGTCACCCTCTTCCTGCCGCACGCGCTCGGACACGTGTCATAGCCGAGCTGAGGCCGGCCGCTGCGCTCTGCGCAAAATGCAATCTAGTATTGCATTTCCGCAACATGCACGCCTTTTTTGCTGTGTGCAATTGCCGTGAGCACGCCTAAATTGCTGTGAAAATGCCACGCTTGGTTGGCAAGAGCCAAGCTTCATAAGGGCGTCATGGCGATTCTAGGTGGGCGGCGGCTATCGTCGCACGCGGACCACGTGCGGTTGTCGAGTCGTGTAGAAAAATGCCCTGCCAAAGAGCGGGGCGCGGAGCGGGGGCGGACATCGATGCCACGCCGACCGTCACCGTGAAGCTTGCCCCGAGGTGGCGGGTGAAGTCGTCACATGTCAGCTTGTCGAGCATGGCTCACTGAACCTGGTCTTCGACGATCTTCAGGGGGCGGCAGCCGGCGATCCCGCAGATCTTCACAGCGCCCGTAAAGCGGTCGGTGACGAAGAGGATGGCGCTTCCGTTCTGCTGCGACGCGACGCTCGCATAGCGGCCGGAGAGGAGGGCGGCGGCTGCGATGACGGCAAGAAAGAAGGCGACGGCGAACGTCTTCATTGGGCTTCACCTGGAGCTTGCGGTCCAGGTGACGTTAGACATGACTCTCGCGCAAGTCGCAACCGGCGCAACGCCCGCCTCTATCCCGGGAGATCGTATTCCCGGGCGAGCTCGATGGCGCGGCCTTCGCGGGCCGAACGGTGTGCGGCGAGACCCATGACGACCGCCCACCAGCCGTCGTCGAGCGTCGCCTCCACCTTCCGCTCGCCGCGCAAGGCTTCGTTGAAGCGGCGGTGCTGGTAGAAAGTCGAGCCGTTGTGGTCGCCCGCGGCGAGAAGCTCGGGGTCGACCGGAATCTCCAGCGTGCGCGGCCCCTGCGGATGGCGCGGGCTGACGATGATCTGCGGGACGGGCGGCTCGCCGAGATGCGCCGGCCAGAAGCGGGACGGCCCGGGCACGAGACACTCGATCTTGCCATCCCGGCCGACGGCGGAAAGCTCCTCCTGATAGCGGCTCCCCTCGGCGAACATGCACAGCTCCAGCATGGCGCGCGTGCCGTTCTTGAAATCGACGAGAACGTAGCCGTGATCCCAGACGTCGGGCGTCTCCTCGCTGTAGCGCTCCTCGAGGTGATTGATGGTCTGGCCGCCGCTCGCCATGACGCGCACGGGATCGCGACTTCAGGATAAGCCGCATCAGGTCGAAGAAATGGCAGCCCTTCTCCACGAAGGTCCCGCCGGTGCAGCGATCGAAGCGGTTCCAGTTGCCGATCTTGTCGCAGGAAGGGATAGCGGTGCTCGCGGATCGTCAGCATGCGGATGCCGCCGGTCGCAGCGTCGGCGTCGGCAATGAGTTTCGCCACCGGCGGCATGTAGCGGTATTCCATCGCCACCCACAGAAGCGGGAGGCGCGCGCGAAGGGCCGCGGCGCGTTCGGCGTCGGCGGCATCGACGAACAGCGGCTTTTCGACCAGCACCGGCAGAGGCCGGATCGCCGCGATCTCCTCCAACTGGCCGATATGGCAGAAGTTGGGGCTGGCGATCAGAGCGCAATCGACGTCGGGCGCGGCAAGCAGATCGGCAATCGACGACGCCGGACGGGCGCCGGGCGCCAGCCTGAGGGCCTGGTTCCGCATGCCTTCGTCCGGCTCGAAAATGGCGGCAACGCGCGCCGCCGGGATGAGGCCGATATTGCGGATATGCTCCTGGCCCATCATGCCACAGCCGATGATGCCGTAGCCGAGTGACTTGGCGCTCAATCAGGTCTCCTTACTTCACGGCGTGTCCGCGCGACGCAGCGCGCCGCTCGCCGCGCCTGTGCCCTGACCGGCGCCGTCGTCTCGCGCACCACCAGATGGCAGGCGAACTCGATGCGCCGCGGCGGAAGGGTGGTGGGAGCAAGATCGTCGAGCAGCAGGCTGAGCGCCGCCGATCCGATCTCGTGCATCGGCAGGTGCATCGTGGTCAGCGGCGGATTGCAGAAGGCCGATAGCGGCAGATCGTCCATGCCGACGACCGAGACATCCGCAGGCACGCCAAATCCGGCCTGCTCGATCCCGTGTATCGCGCCGAAGGCCAGGCTGTCGCCGGCCGTCAGGATGGCCGTGAAATCGAGGCCGCGCTCGCCGATGCGGCGCGCCACGGCCTCGCTCGCCAGTTCCGGCAGCCAGTCCTCCACCTCCAGCGTCAGGTCGTCGAGCCGGCGCACTGCCGCTGGCCGATCATCGCATCGCGCCAGCCTTCGTAGCGCCGCTCGATCGTGCGCCGGCCGCGGCGCATCAGGAAAAGGATGCGCCGGTGCCCGAGGCCGATCAGGTGCTGCGCCGCCATCTGCGCCGCGGAGCGGTTGCACGGCGCGACGCTGGAATGGCGCATGGTGGGATCGTCGCCGTTGACGAGCACGATCGGCTTCGAGAACCCCTCGGTCAGCGTGAGCACGTCGTCTTCGTCGAGCGAAAGGAACATGCAGCCGGCGACGCTTGCATCGCTCTCGGATTCGCGCAGCAGCGCAATCTCGTCTTCGACGTCGTCGACCGGCCGCGTCACGATCTCGACGCCGAGCATGCGCGCCCGTTCCTTGAGCCCGTCGAGCACGTGATAGGTGAACTGGTTGCCGCGCGTGGTCGACCATCGCCACGCTGCTTGCGGCGAGGATGACCTTGCGGCCCGCGACGGAGGCGGGCATGGCGTAGTTGAAGGACGGGCGGTCTCGATGATCCTGGTGCGGAGCTGCTCCCGCACCCCGCCGGCGCCGCTCAGGGCGCGCGACGCCGTGCTGACCGAAACGCCGCAGCGTCTCGGCGATCTCCTCGAGCCGGATGCGGCGGTTGGGGCGCCCGCGCTTGCCATGGACGGCCATCTGGAGTTCCTCGGAAGGCTCCGGCGCAATCCTGCAAAAAATTTTCAGATTGCGCAAGAAAAATGGCTGTGTGACATTTGCGGCCGTTAGCGGACGGTCAGTCGGGGAGGAGTGATGCCGCTTTCCGTCAAGCGCGCGAACGACCGCGCTTTCCGGACTCGTTTCCGGCATGACGGGCCTCCGCCATGACGGGCGCTTCCACGAGCCCAATCTCGACGGCACGCCGGGCGACTATGTCAGCTTCGAAAGCTGGGAATGGCCGCAGGGCGTCGGCCTTTACGGGCTGGTGCGGCTGTGGACGCAGACGGGCGACGAGAGGCTGCGCCGCACCGTCGAGGACTGGTACGACCGCCGCATCGCGTGCGGGCCTGCCGGCGATGAACGTCAACACCACCGCGCCGATGCTGGCGCTGAGCGAGCTGTCCTGGCGCGAGCGCGCTGCCGCGCTTCGAGCACGCGCTTGCGCGACTGGGCCGAGCGCGTGGTGGACGACGATGCCGCGCACGCCCGAGGGCGGCTTCCAGCACAACGTCTCCGACAAGATCAACGACAACGAACTGTGGGACGACACGCTTTTCATGGTGGCGCTCTTCCTCGCCTCCTACGGTCAGGCGAGCGGCGAGCGGCGCTTGTCGACGAGGCCGAGCGCCAGTTTCTCGTCCATGCCCGCTATCTTGCCGATCCGCGCTCGGGCCTGTGGTTCCACGGCTGGACCTTCGACGGGCGGCACAATTTCGCCCGCGCGCTCTGGGGGCGCGGCAATGCCTGGATCACGGTCGGCATTCTCGAGCTCTTCGAGCTGGCCGACATCACGCCCTCGGTGCGCGATTTCCTGATCGGCGTGCTTGAGACGCAGATCGCCGCGCTGCTGAAGCTGCAGACGCGACTCCGGCGCCTGGCGCACCTTGCTCGACGACCCAACTCCTACGAGGAGATCTCGGCGACCGCCGGCTTCGGCTATGGCCTGATGAAGGCGGCGCGGCTCGGCATCGGGCCGGCCGAATGGCGCGGAGCCGGCCTGAGGGCGCTCGATGCCGTCATGGCCAATATCGACGACAAGGGCGTCGTCGCTAACGTCTCCTACGGCACCCGCATGGGCCACGACCTGCAATTCTATCGCGACATCCCGATCCAGCCGACCGGCTACGGCCAGGCGCTGGCCATCCTCTGCCTGACCGAAGGACTGCGCCATATCGACGCAAGGCGGAGGCCGCATGAATGCGCTCGCTCTACGGGGCATCGCCGGCCGACATCGACGGCGATGGACACGGATCGACTGCGGGCCGAGTTCCTGGTCGAGGGTCTGTTCCTGCCCGGCGAGATCCGCTTCGCCTATACCCATGTCGACCGCATGATCCTCGGCGGTGCCGTGCCCGGCGGGCGCGCCGCTCGCGCTTCGGCGACGGCGCCGAGGTCGGCACGCGAGCTTTTCTTCACCGCGCGCGAGATGGGCATCGCCAATCTCGGCGGCGCGGGCGCGGTCGACCGTCGACGGCAAGCGCTTCTCCGTCGCCAACCGCGACATGCTCTATGTCGGGCGCGGCGCGCGCGAAGTCGGCGCTTGAAAGCGACGACGCCAGCGAGCCCGCGCGCTTCTACATGAACTCCGTGCCGGCCGGCGCCGACATCCCGCATCGCCTGATCACGCAGGAGGAGGCCAAGCCCATCGAGCTCGGCGAGGAGCGCCGCGCCAACAAGCGCACGCTGCGCATGTACATCCATCCGGAAGTCGGCGCCCTCCTGCCTGCTGCTCATGGGCATCACCGACCTGGCGCCCGGCAGCGTCTGGAACACCATGCCGCCGCATCTGCACGAGCGCCGCATGGAGGCCTATTGCTATTTCGACCTCGCCGATGAGGACCGCGTCATCCATCTCATGGGCCGGCCCGACAACACGCGCCATCTGATCGTGCGCCAACGGCGACTGCGTGCTGTCGCCGGCCTGGTCGATCCATATGGGCAGCGGCACCGGCCCTATGCCTTCGTCTGGGGCATGACCGGCGAGAACCAGGCCTATAACGACGTCGATCCGGTCGCCGTGAAGGATCTGAGATGAGCGCCGCGGCCGAACGCGTCGAGACCGACTTCGCGCTGCGCCGGCCGCTGCGCCGCGGGAGAGCCTGTCGTCTACTGGCAGCTCGGCGCGACGCACGAAGCGCGCTACGACGTCGCCGACCAGCCGATGAAGGGGGAGATGGATCCGTTCTTCTTCCTGACCAAGCACAAGAACTTCATCCCGCACGAATATCCCTGCCGCACGGCCATTCGCCGCCGAGCGGCGGGGCAAGCGCCCGCTCGTGACCGGCGAGCCGTCGACCGGCGCGCGTCTGGCTGCCCTTCGCTTCGCCGCGCGTCGATCTGTCCGGGCTTCTGGTTCCGGCCGACGGTGCTCGGCACCTGGGCGACGACCACGATCGAGGCGGCATCGGCCGGCGACGGCACTGCTCAGCCTGCGCACCTGCGGCGGCGGCGATCCTTTTCGTCAACGGCCGCGAAGCCGGCTGGATGGCGCCCTATGGGCGCAATCTGGAAGCGAGCGAGGAGTTCGACGTCGCGCTGCGGGCCGGCCGCAACGAGATCCGCATCTGGTTCGACGATCTCGCCGAGCGCGATGCGCGCTACTATTTCCAGCTCGACTATGTCTCCGGCCCGGCCGCCGGGCTGGCGCTGCCGATCCCGATCGCCGCGGCAGATCGCCGACGCGATGGAGGCGGCGCTCGACGCCATGCATTTCGAGCGGCCGGCCTATGATGGCGGCGAGGTCGCGCTCGTCACCGAGCGCGGCGCTTCCGGTCGACGCCGACGTGTCCGTCGAGATCGAGGGCGACTTCATGTCGATCGAGGCGCCCGTGCGCCACGCGATTGCCTTCTGCGCGGCGGGCGAGACGCGCCTGGCCATCGCCGACGCCGAGAGCCTTCCCGCCGACTTCCGGCATTTCCAGGTGACGCTGGCCATCGGCGGCTTCGCGGTCGTCGCGCGTCTTCGGCGTCGAGATCTGCCATGCGCGAGCGCCAGGGCGCGGCGCCTGCGGCGCTTGGCGGCGCGGATCGACGAGGCGCTCGACGAAGTCGCCGACCATGCGGAGGCCGATACGGTGCGGGCGCTGGCGCGGCTCGCCATCGGCGCCGACGGTGCCGCAACCGACGCGATGATCGCCGGCGCGCTGCCGGCCATCGAGGACTGCCACGACTGCGCCGATTTCGTCCTGGTGCCGCTGCTGTGGTGCCGCATGGCCTATGGCGACCGTCTCGACGCCGGCCTGCGCGAGCGGATCGACAGGGCCATCCTCGGCTATCGCTACTGGATGGACGAGCCGCGGCAACGACGTGCAGTGGTACTTCTCGGAAAACCACGCGCTCCTGTTCCACACCGCGGCCTATCTCGCCGGCCATATGCTGCCGGAAGCGCGCTTCGTGCGGTCCGGCCGGAGCGGGCGCGAGCAATCCGCAGTTGGCGCGGAGCGCGTGCGCGCCTGGCTCGACCATTTCGAAGCAGTGGGAAATGGCCGAGTTCAACTCCGCGCCCTATTTCCCGATCGACCTCAAGGGGCTTTGCGCGCTCTATGCGCTGGCGCCCGACGCCGACATTGCCGAGCGCGCCGGCAAGGCGATCGTGCGGCTTCTGAGATCGTCGCGCGCTCGGCGCATCACGGCATCCTCACCGGCGCGCAGGGCCGCTCCTACGAGCACACGCTGCGCGCGGCGCGCTCGCTGGAGCTTTCCGGCATCTGCCGCATGCTCTGGGGCAAGGGGATATTACGGCATGCGCTTCCACGCGCTGCCGCAGCTGGCGCTCTGCCTGCGCGATCATGGGCTTTCGTGTCCGGCCGAGCTTGGCGGCATCGCTTCGCTTATCGAGCGACGACGCGCGAGGAATGGAGTTCGCGCAGGGCGCAGGACCGCTTCGCGCGGCTCTACCACTACAAGACGCGCGACTATGCGATGGGCAGCGCCGCCGCCTACCGCTGGGACCAGTGGGGCTATCAGGAGACGGTGCTGCATTTCCGGCATCGGCGCGAACCCCGACGCGCAATGCTGGATCAACCATCCGGGCGAGGTGCTGCAGTCGGGCTATGGCCGGCCGTCCTATTGGGGCGGCTCCGGCACGTTGCCGCGCGTGCACCAGTATCAAGGCGCTGGCGGTCGCTCCGGTTCACGTGCTTCGAAGAGCAGCCGGATTTCACCCATGCGTGGTTTCCGCGCTGCGCCTTCGACGCCTCGCGCGTCGGCGCGCATGCGGCGCTGGCCGAGGCCGGCGACGCCTTCGTGCTGGTGAAGACGGACGCGCCGCTCGCCGAAGTCGACGAGCGGCCCCACGGCCGGCTGCGAGCTGCGCGCGGCCGGGCGCCGCGCGACCTGGATCGTGCGGCTCGGCGACCTCGGCGCGCATGCCTCGCTCGACGCGTTCGGCGAGGCATTTTCGGGATTGTCGGTGCGGGAGGTCGATGAGGGCGACGCTCGTCGTCGACGATCCGGAATACGGAACGGTGCGCTTCCTGGCCGACGGGCGGGTTGTCGCGGAAGGCCGCAGCCTCGACCCGTCGGACTGGACCGTCCGCGGCGAGGCGATGCGGCTCGGCAAGAGCATGGAGGCACGATAGCGCCAGCGCATCGGAAGAATGCGAAGCGCGAAGGCTTCAGTCAAAACGGGCACGGCCCGACACAGTGGAGGAGACGAAATGAGAGTAACCGGAACTTTGCTTGCAGCCGCGGCGGCGGGCCTGCTCGCGTCGACCAGCGCCTTCGCCGGCGACGTGCGCATCATGTGGTATTCGGACGGCGTCGAGGGCGAGGTCATCCAGGACCTGCTCAACCGCTTCATGGCGGACAATCCCGACATCCACGTCACGCTCGACAACGTGGCCTACAAGGTCATCCAGGAACAGCTGCCGATCCAGCTCGAGGCCGGGCAGGGGCCGGACATCGCGCGCGTCACCAACATCAAGGAGCTTGCCGAGCCACTGGCTCGACCTGCGGCCCGTATCTCAGCGACCCGCAGTACTGGGACGACAATTTCGGCAACACGCTGGACTGGATGCGGCCCGACGGCTCCGACGCCATCACCGGCTTCATGACGCAGCTGACGCTGACCGGCGGCTTCGCCAACAAGACGCTGTTCGAGCAGGCCGGCGTTGCCCTTCCCGGCGACGAACGCCACCTGGGACGACTGGGTCAACGCCGCGGCCGAGGTCGCCAAGAGCCAGCAGACGGCGGCCGCCTTCGCCATCGACCGCTCCGGCCACCGCATCTCCGGCCCGAACGTTTCCTACGGCGCCAACTACATCGGCCCGGACGGCCTGCCGGCGCCGGTCGACGACGGCACCAAGACCTTCGTCACCAAGCTCGTCAACTGGACGAACGAACGGCCTGATGCTGAAGGACACCTGGGTGTCCGCCGCCGGCACCACCTATCGGGCCGGCGCAGACGATTTCATCAACGCCCAGATCCCGTATCTACTATTCGGGCAGCTGGCAGATCGCCAACCTCTCGACCAAGATCGGCGATGCCTTCGACTGGGTGGCGACCGGCTCGCCCTGCGGCACGGCGGGCTGCTCGGGCCTCAAGGGCGGCGCCGCGCTGGTGGCGATCAAATACACCAAGAACCCCGAAGACGTCGCCAAGGTCATGGAATATCTGGCGAGCGAGGACGTCGTGAAGGAGTTCTGCGAGCGCACGCTGTTCCTGCCGGCCCACAAGGGCGTCGTCGCGAAGGGCGGCCTGAAGTGGGACACCGACGACAAGAATGTCGGGCCGGCGCTCGACGCATTCGTCAAGGCCTCCGCCCAGACGCTGCCGGCCGCCGATGCGCTGCCGGCGTGGAAATGGGCCTCGGCCTATTACGGCGCGCTGGTCACCCGCGTGAGCCAGGTCATGGCCGGCGAGCTTTCGCTTGACGAAGCCTGGGCCAAGATCGACCAGGACATCGCCGACAAGGTCGCAGAAGCGCAGTGACGGCCGCGTCCGTCTGTGAAAGACCGGGCCGGCGCCGCAATCGCGGCGCCGGTCATCTGGCTGGCCTCGATCGTCAACGTGCCGCTGAAGGCATGGCAGCGCGCGACCGGCACCGGCGGCATGGCCGCGTTCTTCCTGGCGCCCGAACATGGCCATCTTCGGCATCTTCGTGCTGGTGCCGCTGGTCATCAACTTCTTCTATTCGGCGACATCCGGCATCGGCCTATTTCCTCTCCGACCGGACCTATGTCGGGACCGAGCAGTACCAGCGGCTGCTCGATTGCGGCAATTATCTCGATCCGCTGACCTGCCGCGAGGACCTGTTCTGGAAGGCGGTCCACAACACCGCGCTCTTCGTCGTCCTCCAGGTCGCGCTGCTGACCGTCGTGTCGATGATCACGGCGCTGATCCTCAACCGCGAGATCGTCGCCCGCAGCTTCTGGCGCGCGGTCTTCTTCTTCCCGGTGCTGCTGTCGCCGGTGGTCGTCGGCCTGATCTGGCGCTGGATCCTGCAGCGCCAGGGGCTGCTCAACTTCATCCTCTTCCAGTTCGGCGCCGAGCCGCATAACTGGCTGACCGACCGCTTCTGGGCGTTCGCCGGCGCCGATCACCGTCTCGGTCTGGGCGCATATGGGCTTCTACACGCTCATCCTGCTTGCCGGCCTGCAGGCGATCCCGCGCGATCTCTACGAGGCGGCCGAGATGGACGGCACCAGGCCGGCGCCGGGTCTTCTGGCGCATCACGCTGCCGCTGCTGATGCCGAACCTGCTCGTCGTCATCGTGCTGGCGCTGATCCGCGCCGTGCAGATTTTCGACGAGGTCTACGTGCTGACCGGCGGCGGCCCGGGCACCTCGACGCTCTATCTCACCCAATACATCTACGAGGTCGGCTTCGCCTCGCTGCTGCGCAATCCGGGCCTCGCCGCGGCCGCCTCGATCCTGATGGGCCTCGTGCTGGTGGTGCTCACGCTGATCCAGCTTCAGCTCGGGCGCCGGGGCGAGCGGAAGGAGGCGCGCGAATGAGCCGCGTCGTCACCTTCCTCACCCGGCGGCGCGGCGGCCGCGGCTGGCACTGGACCGACATCGTCACCTGGCTGTGGCTGCTGGGCGGGCTTGTCATCATGTTCGGCCCGGCCGTCTGGCTGGTCAGCTCGTCCTTCAAGACGCCGGCGCAGCTCTCCGAGTTCCCGCCGACCATCCTGCCCTATGTCGACCAGCAGGCCAGCGTCGAAGGCTACGACAAGCCGCTCAATCTCTACACGGTGCGGCTTCCCGACGGCTCGAAGAAAGTGCTGGCGGAGGTGCGCCGCATCGGCATCGTCGCCCAGATGGTCGATCCGAAGGCGCCGGAGGAGATCGTCAAGGTCAACATCGCCGACCGCGAGCCGGTGCGCAAGATCGGCTTCGCCGGCGAGAACTATGTCGTGCCGCTCGAGCACAACGACTTCCTGCTCTACCTGCGCAATTCCGTCTTCGTGACGGCGATGGCGACGCTGATCACGCTGCTCACCAATTCCATGGCCGCTTTCGCGCTGTCGAAATACAAGTTCCGCGGCCGCGACGTGGTCATGCTGCTGATCGTGGCGACGCTGATGGTGCCGCTCTCGGTGATGCTGGTGCCGCTCTATTCGGTGGTCAGCGCCGTCGGCCTGTTCGATTCGCTGTGGGGCGTGATCCTGCCGACGGTGGCGACGCCGACCGGCGTGTTCCTGCTGCGCCAGTACATGCTGACCATCCCCGACGAGCTGATCGACGCGGCGCGCATGGACAATGCCTCGGAATGGCAGATCTACTGGCGCATCGTCCTGCCGCTCGCCGCGCCGGCGCTGGCGGTGCTGGCGATCTTCTCGGTCGTGTGGCGCTGGAACGACTTCCTCTGGCCGCTGGTCGTGCTCTCCCGCAAGGAGCTCTACACGCTGCAGGTCGGCCTCAACACCTATGCCGGCCAGCTGAACGTGCAGTGGCACTTCATCCTGGCGATGACCGTGGTGACGATGATCCCGGTCGTGCTCGTCTTCGTCTTCCTGCAGCGCTACATCACCTCCGGCATTGCCGGCACCGGACTGAAATAGGACGGCGCATGGGACGGATAACGCTCAAGAACGTCGATCGCGCCTTCGGCAAGGTGAAGGTGCTGCACGACATCAACCTCGACATCGACGACGGCGAGATGATGGTTCTCGTCGGCCCGTCCGGCTGCGGCAAGTCCACGCTGCTGCGCCTCATCGCCGGCCTCGACCAGCCGACCGGCGGGACCATCGCGATCGACGACGCCGACGTCACGCGCGTCTCGGCCGCCCAGCGCGGGCTGGCGATGGTGTTCCAGTCCTACGCGCTCTATCCGCACATGACGCGTGCGCCAGAACCTCGCCTTCGGGCTTGAAAACATCCGCATGCCGAAGGCGGAGATCGAGGAGCGGATCGCCGAGGCGGCGCGCATGCTGGAGATCGCGCCCTATCTCGACCGCCGGCCGGGGCAGCTCTCCGGCGGCCAGAAGCAGCGCGTCGCCATCGGCCGTGCCGTCGTGCGCAACCCGACCGCGTTCCTGCTCGACGAGCCTCTGTCCAATCTCGACGCCGAGCTGCGCATCAGCACGCGGGCGGAGATCGCGGCGCTGCACCAGCGCCTGGCGACGACGATGGTCTATGTCACGCACGACCAGGTCGAGGCGATGACGCTGGCCGACCGCATCGTGGTCATGCGCGCCGGCCGTATCGAGCAGGTCGGCCGCCCGCTCGAGCTTTACAACAAGCCGGCCAACCTGTTCGTCGCCGGCTTCATCGGCGCGCCGCGCATGAACCTGCTGCCGGCGAAGGTGCGCTCGGCAAAGCCGGGCGAGGTCGTCGTGGAAGGCCCGGGCGGCTTTGCCGCGACGTTCGCCGGCGACAGCGCCACCTTGAAGGCGGGCGATGACGCCACGCTGGGCATTCGGCCGCATGACATCGTCATCTCCAGTGACGGCGCGGAGAGCGTCGAAGCCGAGGTGACGCTCGCCGAGGCGCTCGGGCCGGAAACGGTCGTGCATGCGGAGATCGCCGGCGATCAGAAGCTGGTGGCGGTCCTGAACGGCCAGAGCCTCGCGAAAAGCGGCGAGCGGATCAGGCTGCGCCTCGACCCCGGTCGCGCGCATCTGTTCGATGCCGACGGGACTGCGCGTGCCGACCGCTTAAGCCTGCGCCAAGTGGCGTCGGAAGAAGGCCAGCGACCGCGTCGCGTATGGCGGATGTCTCGACGTGGCCGCTTTCCGGCTCGCGATGCACGATCAATCTGTCGGTCGCGCCGGCCGCTTCATAGGCGGCGCGCGTCTGCGCCAGCGCCCGATCCACTGCGGCGGGCGGTGTCAGCGGATCGAGGTCGCCGATGGCGATCAGCTGCGGCCGCGGCGCGATCCGGCCGGCGATCTCGCCGTTGGTCGCGATGGTGAGGAGGCCGGGAACGGTGAGGTAGATGCCGTGCAGGTCGTGCGCGCCGGTTTCGATCAGCGTGCCGAAATCGGCGTAGCAGCAGAGATGCGCGACGCAGGCGATGCGCGGCTCGACCGAGGTGAGCCAGTAGCCCAGCGTTGCGCCCATGGAGATGCCGAACACGCCGATTCGCTCCGCAATAACGTCGTCGCGTGCGGCCAGCCAGTCGAATGCCGCATCGAGCTCGCCGACCATCTGCCCGGCGAGCGACTTGCCACGCCACAAGCGCGCTTTTGTGCGGGCGCTTTCGCCGGGGTCGGCGCGCACCCCGAAGGCCGGCATGTCGATCATCAGCGCGGCGAAGCCCATGGCGGGAAACACCGGGCCGAGCGGGCTGAAGAGGCTCGGCCGGCCGTCCATGAGCTCGCTCGCGCCGATCTGGTACTGGAACCCGTGCGCGTGGATGCAAAGAATCGCCGGGACAGGCCGCTCGTGCGGCGGGCGGGTCAGGAAGCCGCGAACGGCTTCCCCTTCCGCGGTCACGAATTCCAGCTCTTCGAGAACGAAGCCGTCGCGGGACGATGCGCGACGCGAACGCAAGCTGAGCGCATGCTCGCCGATCTCGAATGCCTGGCGCAGCCTGTCCATGGATGGAGATGTCCGTAAACCGCGCGGCGGAGATGGCCGCGCGCCATCTTAAGCAACAAATCCGATCGGAAGGCCAGATGGCGCCGACCAATGGGCTACGCTACACGATTTCAGTCGATGCGTGCGATCCTGAACGGGATACGGAATGAGCGGATCATGATCTCGGACCTTCGCCAGTGCCCGGATTTTGCGATGACGGTGTCGGACCGCATTTGGAAGGCGTGGTGGGAAGAGCGAGGCTTCCCCATCGACTACATCGTGACGCGGGTCCGCGAGAGCCTGAACGAGGACCCCCTCCCGTTTGCGCTGGTGGCGCATCGCGATGGGAGGTTTCTCGGGACGGCTTCGGTCATAGAGTCGGACCTGGCCGAGCGCCCGCAATATTCTCCCTGGGTGGCAGCCGTCTGGGTCGAGCCGGAGCATCGCGCGGCGCGGGATGCGTTCACGCTGGGGTTTGATCGTGCGTACCTGTGTGCTTCGTCCGAAAAGCGCGGATTCTATGCTCGGCGCGGCTGGACACAGATCGAGGAGGCGGTGGGAGAGTCCCGCCTCGCGGTGCTTGTAAGGTCCGCATGATGGCCCTTTGCCGGGATTCGAGCTGAGACGGGCGGGCCAGCACCGGTATGGTGAAGAGCTATGTGTTGAACAGCCACTCGTGCTCCTTGGCGTTGTTGAAACGCCAGGTGCGCTTGGGGCCGGCCATGACGTTGAGATCGGTACTGGTCGTAGCCGTAGCAGGCGGCGCAGGGGTGGTAGCCTTTCGGCACCATCACGACGTCGCCGTCCTCCACCGCCATCGTTTCGTCGAGCGAGCGGTCGCCATTTTCATCGGCATCCGTGTAGACGCGCTGGAAGGCGAAGCCCTGGGGCCGGCTCATGCGGTGATAGTAGGTCTCCTCCAGCAGCGATTCCTCCGGCAGGTTGTCCTGGTCGTGCTTGTGCGGCGGATAGGAGGAGGTGTGGCCGCCGGGCGCGATCACCTCCACGACGAGCAGCGAATCCGCCGGCTGGTCCTCCGGCAGGATGTTGGTGACGTAGCGCGTGTTGGTGCCCTTGCCGCGCGTCTCCTTCGAGAGGTTCTCGGGGCGGATGGCGCGGGCCGGGCGCGCGCCCGCCTTGCCCGGCGCGGTGCAGACGGCAAGCTCCAGATCGCTCTCCGCCGTGACGCGCCAGCGCGAGCCGGCCGGCACGTAGAGCGCCGCGGGCTCGCCGTCGAACGGCGACATGCGACCGCCGAGCGAGCCGAACGCTGGCCGTCGGCCTCCGCCGTGCCCTTGCCGGTCACCCAGACGAGGCAGGCCTCGCGGTCTCCCGTTTCGGCGGAGGCCGTTTCGCCGGGCTTCAGGCGAAAGAGATCGAAGCCGACATAGGTCCAGCCGGCGCTTTGCGGCGTGACGTGGATGACGCGGCCGGCGGTTCCCTCAGGCTTCACCAGCAGGCTTGCCATTTTCGTCATCCTTCCCTTGCTTGTCGGGCGCGTCTTGGCGCGGGTTGAAGCGGATGAAGAGGCCGTGGAAGGCGAACGCCGCCATGCCGCAGAACAGCACACCCCAGAACGGCGAGCCGGAGACGAACTCGAACACGCCCCAGCCTGCCGCGACGGCGACCACTACGCCGCGGATCCACAGCGGTCTGTAGAACGGATGGTCGAAATCGAAGAGGTTCACTGGCCCCGTTCGCTCATCTTTCGGCGATCTCCAGCCCGGCGGCGGCGCAGACCTTGAGGATGTGCTCGTAGCCCATCTTCGAATAGGCGTACGGAGGCGCCTTGGCCGGGTCCTGTTCCGCCTCGACGACGATCCAGCCGTCATAGCCCATTGTCTTGAGATGGTCGGCGACGGCCTGGAAATCGATAGAGCCGTCGCCGGGGACGGTGAACGCCCCGGCGATCACGGCGTCCAGAAAGCTGCGGTTGTTGTCGCGCACGTCCTGCACGATTTCGGGGCGGATGTCCTTGAAATGCACGTGGTGCACGCGGTCGCTCCAGCGCTTCAGCGTGGTCATCACGTCGCCGCCGCCGAAAGCCAGGTGGCCGGTATCGAAGCACAGGGTCACCTCGGGCGTGGAGGATTCCATGAGCCAGTCGATGTCCTCGGGGTCCTCGATGAACGAGCCCATGTGGTGGTGGTAGGCGAGCGGCATCCCCTGATCCGCCATCCACTTGGCGAGCTCGCTCAATTTGCGGCCATAGGCGAAGACCTCGTCGCGCCCGAGTTTTGGCCGCTTGTTCACCGGCATCGAGATGTCGCCCTGCACGGTGTTGGAGCACTCCGCGTAGACCAGGCACGGCGCGTGCAGCGCCGCGAACTGCTCGACCTGCTGGCGCACGGCTTCGCGCTCCGTCGCGACATCGTTGACCAGGAGGTTGCCGGAGCACCAGCCGCCGCAAAGCGCCAGGTCGTAGGTCTTGAGATATCCCCGCAGCCCTTCCGTGTCGGGCGGCATGCGCCGGCCGCGCTCCACCCCGACATAGCCGATCTCGCGGGCCTCTCTCAGCGCCTGCTCCATCGTGAATTCCGCCGTCAGGTGCGGCAGGTCGTCGTTCTGCCAGGCAATCGGGGAGATGCCGATCTTGACGCTCATCGCTGCCTCTCTCGCGTCAGTCGACGCGCTGCGCCTGGCGCTTGTCCTCGTAGGCCTTGCGGGCCTTGCGCACCTCCTGGCGCTCCGAGACCTCCGGCACGGCCACGTCCCACCAGGAGCCGCCGGCCTCCGTGGAGGGATAGGGATCGGTATCGATCACGATGACGGTGGGCTTCGTCGCGGCACGCGCCTTGCCGAGCGCCGCTTCCAGCTCCGCGATCGAGCCGACCTTGCAGGAATCGGCGCCCAGCGACGCGGCATGCGCCGCGAAATCGACATGCGACGGGTTCTGGTGCGCGGCGTGATCCAGCAGATTGTTGAACTCCGCGCCGCCCGTCGACATCTGCAGCCGGTTGATGCAGCCGAACCCGCGGTTGTCCGTGACAACTACGGTGATCTTGATGCCCATCATCACCGCCGTAGCCAGCTCCGAATTGGCCATGAGGTAGGAGCCGTCGCCGGACATGACGATGACGTCGCGATCCGGCTCGGCCATCTTGATGCCCATGCCGCCAGCGACCTCGTAGCCCATGCACGAATAGCCGTATTCCATGTGGTAGGACATGGGCCGGCCCGCTTTCCAGAGCTTGTGCAGCTCGCCCGGCATGGTGCCGGCCGCGCACATGATGACGGTGTTCTCGCGTGCAGCGCGTTGCACCGCGCCGATCACCTGCATGTCGGTCGGCAGCGCGTTGCCCTCCGGGGCCGGCGCGGCGGTCACCGCGTCGGCGGCGGCGAACCATTCGTCCTTCAACGACACCTCGGGGTCGGCCGCACGGTGGCCATGCAGCGCTTGCGTCAGCGCTTCCAGCCCGGCCTTGGCGTCCGCCACCAGCGACAGCGCATTGATGCTTCGTCGCATCGAAGGGCTGGACGTTGAGGGCCAGGATGCTGCGATGCGGATTGCGGAAAAGCGCCCACGAGCCGGTGGTGAAATCCTGGAAGCGCGTGCCGATCCCGATGACGAGGTCGGCATTCTCCGCCAGTGCGTTGGCGCTCGCCGCGCCGGTGACGCCGATCGGTCCCATGTTGAGCGGATGGTCCCAGGGGAGCGCCGACTTGCCGGCCTGCGTCTCGGTGACGGGGATGTTGTGCGTTTCGGCGAAGCTTTTCAGCGTCTCGCAGGCGCCGGAATAGTGCACGCCGCCGCCGGCGATGATCACCGGGGTCTTGGCCTTGCGGATCGCGTCGACCGCCTGCGAAAGCTCGAAGGCGTCAGGCGCCGGGCGGCGCTGATGCCAGGTCTTCTTCTGAAAGAAGCTTTCCGGATAGTCGTAGGCTTCCGCCTGGACGTCCTGGCAGAAGGCGAGCGTCACCGGGCCGCAGTCGGCCGGATCGGTCAGCGTGCGCAGCGCGCGGGGGAGGGCGCTCAGCAATTGCTCCGGCCGCGTGATGCGGTCGAAATAGCGGCTGACGGGCCGGAAGCAGTCATTGGCGGAGATCGTGCCGTCGCCGAAATCCTCGACCTGCTGCAGCACGGGGTCGGGTCCCCGATTGGCGAAGACGTCGGCTGGAATGAAGAGCACCGGCAGGCGGTTCACATGCGCGGTCGCGGCGGCGGTGACCATGTTGGTGGCGCCCGGCCCGATGGATGAGGTGACCGCCATGGCGCGCCGGCGGCCGAGCTGCTTGGCATAAGCGATCGCCGCATGCCCCATCGTCTGCTCGTTGTGCCCACGCCAGGTGGGGAGCGTGTCGCGGGCGCCGTAGAGCGCCTCGCCCATGCCGGCGACATTGCCATGGCCGAAGATCGCCCAGCATCCGGCGATGAAGCGCTCGCCGTCCGCGTTGAGCTGGTTGGCGAGATAGCGCACCAGCGCCTGCGCCGCCGTCAGCCTCACCGTCTTCATGCTGCTGTCCTCCCGCCTGATCTCGCCCCCGACTTCGCTTTGTCCCAGAGATCGCAAAGCGCATTGTATTTTCTCGCCATGGCAGCGACCGCCTCGTCGTCCGAGATTCTTCCGCCGAGCCACGCCTGCGCCGCTTCGCCGAAGATCGTGCGGCCCACCGCGAAGCCTTTCACCAGCTTGTGCCTTGCGGCGCTGGCGAAGCTTTTCCCCAAATCCTCTTCCGCCGAGTCCAAGCCGAGGATGACAATGCCGCGCGTAAAAGGGTCGTGTTTCTCAATCGCGGCACAGGCATTGGCCCATTCGGCGTCGGTCTTCATCGGCTCCAGCTTCCACCAGTCGGGATAGACGCCGACCTCGTAGAAGCGCTCGATGATCGCGGCCGTGGTCGTCTCATCCACCGGACCGACCTTGGAGGGAATGACCTCGAGCAGCATTTCCAGGCGGTTGCGCCGGGCCGAAGTGAAGAGCCGCTTCACCGTCTCTTCCTGGCTCGCCTTCATCTCCTCTGTGTCGTCAGGATGATAGAAGCACAGGACCTTGACGACATGTTCCTGCGGCCACTCGACCAGGCCGCCGAAATCCGCGCCGAGCTCGGGCTCCAGGGTGAGGGGGCGCGATCCCGGCCATTCGACCGGGCAGCCGATCCACAGGCCCGATCCGGCCGCCTCGTAAAGGGCGTCGCGGCCGAGGCGGCCGTCGCAGAGAATGCCGTAGCCCCTGCCGTTTCCAGCGACGCGCTTCGCGGCGCGAAGGCATAGAGTCTTGAACGCGCCGATGCGCGTGTGGTCGACGCCGGCCTCGTCGGCCATGACCTCGAACTGGACCCGGTGGTCGAAGGCGAAGACCCGCATCACCGGCCACTCGCCATTGCGGTTCGTCGACCAGTGCACCTGCTCCAGCTCGCGGTCCTTGCGCAGCGCAGAGGTCACGACGCCGCGTTTCAGAAAATATTGCAGCTCCTCCCACGAGGGGTAGGCAGGCGTGCAGCCATGTCGCGACACCGCGAAGGCGCCGCAGGCGTTCGCGTAGGCGAGGGAAGTCGGCCAGTCCTCTCCCGACAGCCAGCCTTTCAAGAGGCCGCTCATGAAGCCGTCGCCCGCTCCGAGCACGTTGAAGACCTCGATCGGGAAGCCGGGGCCGCTTTCGCCCTCGTCGAGGCAAAGGGGGATGGCACTCCGGAAAGCCGCCGCGCCCATGGGGCCGCGCTTGCAGACGAGCGTCGCATCGGAGATGTCGCGTACCGCGCGCAGCGCCTCTACCGTGTCGGTCGATCCGCCGGCGATGTGGAACTCCTCCTCGGTGCCGACGATAAGGTCGAAGAGATGCAGCGTCGACTGCAGCTTGGCCGTGACCTTTTCCGACGCGATGAAGCGGCTCTCGCCGGCATTGTGTCCCGCCAGCCCCCAAAGGTTCGGCCGGTAGTCTATGTCGAGCGCCGTCTTCGCGCCGTTCGCGCGCGCCAGCTTCAGCGCCTTCAAGACGGCAGCCTCGGTGTTCGGATGGGAAAGATGCGTGCCGGTGGCGCACACCGCCCGCGCCCGCGCGATGAAGGCCGGATCGATGTCGTCCTCGCTGAGCGCCATGTCGGCGCAGTTCTCGCGGTAGAAGATCAGCGGGAAATGTTCCCGGTCGCGGATGCCGAGCAGCACGAGGGCGGTCAGGCGCTCCTTGTCGGTGACGATGCCGCTCGTCTCCACGCCCTCCTTCGCCAGTTGCTCGATGATGAAGCGGCCCATGTGCTCGTCGCCGACGCGGGTGATCAGCGCCGATCTCAGGCCGAGGCGCGCGCAACCGGCAGCAATGTTGGTGGGCGAGCCGCCGATATATTTGGCGAAGGACGCCATGTCCTCCAGCCGGCCGCCGACCTGCTGCCCGTAGAGATCGACCGACGAACGCCCGATCGTGATCACATCCAGCGCCTGATCCTCGGATGTGGTCATCGCCCTCCTCCGCCGGCTCTTTGTTGATGGCCGGATCTGGTGTGCAATATATATTCCATTTCAAGTCCGATGTGAAATGGAGATGAGCTGCGCGGCGCGACTACAGGCGGTAGCGGCGCCGCTCCGCAACGGCGACCGGAAGCGCCGTGGCGAGCGCCACGCTGGCCGATAGCGACCGGAACCCGGCAAAGTCGCTCTCCGAAACCTCCATCCAGTGCGTGGCGACGGAGGCGAGCGGCGACAGGGCCGAGTTGGTGATCACGACGAGCGGCACACCCAGGCCCGACAACGCTTGCGCCTGCTCGACCGAGGCCGGCGCGTAGGGCGCGAAGCTGCAGGCGATGGCGGCATCCTTCGGGGTCGCCATCTGGACGATTTCCGCGTCGATTCCGTTCGCCGAGTCTATGGTGACGGAGCGGATCTGCAGCTTGCCGAAGGCGTATGCCATGTGGGCGGCCAAGGGATAGGCGCGCCGCCGCGCCACGAGATAGATCGTCTCGGCCTCGGCCAGAACGCCCACGCAGCGGGCAAAAACAGTTGCGTCGAGTGCCTCCGACAGACGGTCGATCGACTGTCGCGCCGACGACAGGAAGCCGTTCAGCAGCGCACCCTCGTAGGAATCGCGCGGCGCGCCCTGCTCAATGCGCTGCAGACGCTCCTCATAGGTCGAAGCCCGAAGCTTCAGCCGATCGCGGAAGACGGTCTGGAAGTCGGAGAAGCCGTCATAGCCGAGATGATGCGCCAGTCGCACGAGCGTCGACGGCTGGACCTCAGCAGCGCCGGCGATGCTGGCGGCAGTGCCGAGCGCGATCTCGTCGGGGTGCGACAGCGCGTATTGTGCCGCTTGCGCCAGGCGCTTGGGCAAGGCGGACCGGCTTGCCGCGATGGAATGGCGCAACGCGTCGAAATCGCGAGGGGCGGGCCCGCCCTCTATTTTGGTCACGCCGGCCCGGGCTGGCTTGTTCATGCTTGACCCGCTTCTTCGAGGATGAAACAAATATTCCATAATTTCGACACGGCTGCAATATCGGGCTGCCGGCGTCTGCGGGAGAACGGCATGGAGACGGTCGGCGTCGGCCTGATCGGGACCGGCTACATGGGCAAGTGCCATGCGCTCGCCTGGAACGCGGTGAAGCCGGTCTTCGGCGACTGCCCGGACATCCGCCTCGTCCATCTCGCGGAAGTGAGCTCGGCGCTTGCGAAGGAGAAGGCGGCGAGCTTCGGCTTCGCGAAGGCCACGGGAGACTGGCGGGACATCCTGGCCGATGCGGATGTCGACGTCGTGTCGGTCACCACGCCGAATGCCTTTCATCCGGAGATGGCGATAGCGGCGCTCGAGGCCGGCAAGCATGTCTGGTGCGAAAAGCCGATGGCGCCGAAGCTCGACCGAGCAATCCGCATGCGCCAGGCGGCGAGGGCGGCCGGCAAGGTCGCGGTGCTCGGCTACAACTACATCCAGAACCCGATGATGCGCCACATCGCCGGCATGCTGGCCGACGGCACGATCGGGGAGGTCAATCACGTCCGTGTGGAGATGGACGAGGATTTCGTGGCCGATCCCACCGCCTTCTTCTACTGGCGGAACGAGGCGAGCTCCGGCTATGGCGCGCTTGACGATTTCGCCGTGCATCCGCTGTCGCTGATCCGGACGCTGCTCGGCCGTGTCGGCTCGGTGCTGGCCGACATGGCGAAGCCCTATCCGGAGCGTCCGCTGGAAGGCGGCGGCAGTCGCGCCGTCGAGACCCATGACATTGCGAGCGTGCTGTTTCGCCTGGAAAGCGGCGCGTCCGGCGTGCTGATGGCCAACCGCTCCGCCTGGGGACGCAAGGGCCGCATCGCTTTGCAGATCTTCGGCTCGGAAGGATCGATCCTCTTCGACCAGGAGCGGATGAACGAAGCGCAGGTCTTCCGCGCTCGCGATCCGGCCGCCCGTGCCGGCTATACGACCGTGCTCGCGGGGCCGGCGCACCCGCCCTACGACAAGTTCGTTCCGGCGCCTGGTCACGGGCTCGGCTTCAACGATCTGAAGATCATCGAATGCCGTCAGCTGCTGTCGGCGATTGGCGGTGAGCCCGCGCATGTCATCGACTTCGAGAAGGGCGTGGAGATCGAGCGGAGCGTCCACGCCATGGCGCGCTCCTTCGAAGAGCGCCGCTGGATCGAGGTCGACTACGACTGAAGCACCTCCGACACCTTGACAGTCCGGCCCTCCTTGACCGACTTCACGGCCGCATCGGCAAGCGCCAGCGCGAGCAGGCCGTCGCGGCCGTTGGGGGAGGGGGCCGTGCCATCACGCACGACGGCGACGAAAGCGGCAATCTCCGCGGCATAAGCCTCCGTGTAGCGCGTCATGAAGAAGTCGTGGAGCGGTGGCCGCCGGTATCCCTCCGCGCTTGCCACTTCGATGGAAATCGGGCGCTGGTTCTCCACCGCGGCCGAGCCCTTCGAGCCGTGCACTTCCAGGCGCTGGTCGTAGCCGTAGGTGGCGCGGCGCGAGTTGGAGATGGTGCAGTGCTTGCCCGACGCGGTGGTGAGGATAACCGACACGCTGTCGTAGTCCCCAAGCTCGCCGATGGTGGGGTCAGTCAGCACCGATGCGGCGGCCGTCACGGCAATCGGCTCCTCGCCGAGCATGAAGCGCGCCATGTCGAAATCGTGGATCGTCATGTCGCGGAAGATGCCGCCCGACGACTTGATATAGCTCGCCGGAGGGGCGCCGGGATCGCGCGAAACGATCTGGATCATCTCCACGTCGCCAACGAGGCCATCGTCGATCGCCTTTCTGACGGCGGCGAAATGCGGGTCGAAGCGGCGGTTGAACCCGACCATCAGCTTTGCCCCGGTCTCCTCGACCACCTTCAGGCACGTTTTTACGCGGTCGAGCGAGAGGTCGATCGGCTTTTCGCAGAAGATCGCCTTGCCGGCGCGCGCGAAGCGCTCGATCAGGTCGGCATGGGTGTTGGTCGGCGTGCAGATCACTACTGCATCAATGTCGTCCGCCGCTTCGATGTCTTCGACGGTCCGCGCGGCGCAGCCATATTGCTCGGCGACGCTCCTCGCCGTCGCCTCGGCGGCGTCGGCGAGCGCCACGAGCTTGGCGTCCGGGTCCGACGAGATGGCGCGGGCGTGCACCTTGCCGATACGCCCGGCACCGAGAAGGCCGAATGTCACACTCATCTGCGTTTCGTCTTTCGTCGTTGGAATCTTTGGGATGCCGAGCCGAATTCCTCAGCGCACCCGGCGATGCGTTGGCGCTGGCGTCATCCGGCGAACCGTTTTGTCACCGATATCGGTACGTCAGGCCGCTTCGGCATATTCGGCGCCTGTCTTCGCGCCTGTGATATAGGCAACGACATCCTGGCCGTCGGTCTCCGCCTTGTTGAGGTTGGCGACGATCCGGCCGCGCCGGAACACTATGATGCGGTCCACCAGGTCGAACACCTGGCGCATGTTGTGGCTGATCAGGATCAGCGGCTCGCCATGCTGCTTCAGCGTGCGGATGATGTTTTCGACCTGCGCCGTCTCCTGCACGCCGAGCGCCGCCGTGGGCTCATCCATGATCACGAGCTTCGAGGCGAAGGCGGCGGTCCGGGCGATCGCCACGCATTGGCGCTGTCCGCCCGACATGTTGCGGATGGTGTTCGACAGGTTCGGGATCTTCACCGCGGTTTTCTCCAGCGCCGCCACGGTCGCGGTTCGCATCGCCCGGCGGTCGAGGATTGAGAAGGGACCGAGGTTCCAGCGGATGCGCTCGCGGCCGAGGAACAGGTTCGACGGCACGTCGAGATCGTCGGCCAGAGCGAGGTTCTGGAAAACCGTCTCGATCCCGGCCTCGCGCGCCTCGAGCGGGTTCTCGAACTCCACCTCCTCGCCATTGAACCAGATCTTGCCGGCGGTTCTGCGCTCCACGGCGGTGATCTGCCGGACGAATGTTGATTTGCCGGCGCCATTGTCGCCCATGATGGCGACGTGCTCGCCCGTCCGCAGCTCGAAATTCGCGCCCTCCAGGGCGTGCACACCGCCGTAGCGCTTGGTCAGGCCCTCGGTCTTGAGGACGATCTCGCTGTCCATCGCCGCCTCCTTACGCTCTGAGGGCCGCGCGGCGCTGCCGCCACTGGTCCAGAACCACGGCGCCGACGATGATCGCGCCCTTCACCATCTCCTGATAGTAGGCGTCGAGCCGGATCGAGGTGAAGCCGGAGATGATCACGGAGAAGATCGCCGCGCCGAGCACGGTGCCGACGATCGACCCGCGGCCGCCCGACAGCGACACGCCGCCGATCACTGCCATGGCGATGGCGTCGAGCTCGTACATCACGCCCATGCCGGCCTGCGCCGTCAGGTTCTTCGAGGTGAGCATGATCGCGGCGATGGCGGCGCACATGCCGGCGATCGCGTAGACCAGCACCTTGTGACTATCGACCTTGATCCCCGACATCCGCGCCGCTTCCTCGTTGGAGCCGATGGCGTAGGTGTGCTTGCCGTAGATCGTGAACTTGAGGATCAGGTGGAACAGGATGGCGAGAACGAAGAAGACGATCGCCGGGTTCTGTCCGGGCCAGTGGAACAGCCCGAAGGTGAGCGTGCCGATGAGGTCGCCATTTGCGAGGCTGGCGTAGCTGTCGGTCGGGAAGGAGACCGGCTGGCCGTTCGACCACCAGCGCGCCACGCCGCGGGCCGAGACCATCATGCCGAGCGTCGCGATGAAGGGCGGAATCCGCGTGTAGGCGATCAGGGCGCCGTTGATCAGCCCGGCGGCGAGGCCGCATGCAAGGCCGACCACGATCGGCACGATCACCGGCAGGTCCATCGCCCAGTCGCCGAAGATCGCCTTGGGGTTCGGATTGCCGTTCACGGTGGCCGTCTGGGCGAAGCTCATTACGATCATGGCGGTCGCGCCGACCACCGAGCCGGAGCTGAGGTCGATACCGCCGAGGATGATGACCTGCGTGACGCCGAGCGCGATGATCCCGGTGATCGCCACTTGCAGCATCATGATGTCCAGCCGGGCCTGATTGAACAGGCCGGTGGCATTGGCGCGCGTGTTGAACAGAAAGCTGCCGCCGTCGATGCGGTTCAGCACCTCGAAGACGAGGGTGATCAGCACCAGCGCAATCAGCACGTTGATCTCGGGCGGCCAGGACCGCTTCCTGGCGTCGAAGGTCAGGCCCCCGACCCCTTGGGTTGTGATTGCCATGTGCCGGCCCTCCCTCGCCGTAGGGCCGCGGCGCGAACGGGGGCGCCGCCGCCCGTTTCTTATTGTGCCCGGGCCGGGATATTACCCGACCCGGGCAAGCTGGCTCAGTTTTTCTTGAGGTAGTTGTCGATGTTGTCGGGGGTCACGAGCTCGAAGGGCACGTAGACTTTCTTCTCTACCGATTCGCCCTTGGCAAGCTTCAGGGCCGCATCCAGCGCGCCGCCGCCCTGCGCCGCGGCGTTCTGGAACACGGTGACGTCGAGGTCGCCCGCCTGCATCGCCACCAGCGCGTCCTGCGTGGCATCGACGCCGCCGACGATCACGTCGTCCATCGCGATTCCGGCGGCCTTCATCGCCTGGATGGCGCCGATCGCCATCTCGTCGTTGTTGGAGATCACCGCGTCGAATTCCTTGCCGGTCGAGAGCCAGTTGGTCATCAGGTTCTGCGCCTGATCGCGGCTCCAGTTCGCGGTCTGCTCGTCGATGATGTTCAGCGTCACGCCGCACTCGCCGGAGTCCATGACGTTGTGGATGTCCTTGGTGCGCTGCACCGCGGCCTGGTTCGACAGCTCGCCCATCAGCACGTAGACGTTGGCCTCTGTCTTGCCTTCTTCCTTCAAGAGGCGGCAGATTTCCTTGGTCTCCAGCGTCCCCGAATCCTCCTCGTTCGAGGCCACGAATGCCTGCCCGTCGGGCAGTTGATCGACGTTGATCGGCTCGCGGTTGACGTAGACGAGCGGCACGCCGGCGGCGGCGGCGGCATCGGTCATCGCCTGCGTGGCCGAGGTGTCGACCGGGTTCACGATGATGGCGTCGACGCCCGAGGCGGCGAAGTTCTTGATCTGGTCGAGCTGCTTGGCGACGTCGTTCTGCGCGTCCTCGATCTGCACGTCGACGCCATCCATGCCGTCGGCGTCGGCCTCGATGCCGTTGCGCAGAACGGTCAGGAAGTTGTCGTCGAAGAGCGCCATGGTGACGCCCACCGTCTCGGCGTACGAGGCCGAGGTCATCAGGGCCGTGAACGCGACCCCCAGCATGAGTTTCTTCATTGCACTTCTCCTCCGCGATGTCGGGTGTCCGGCGTCACCCTCTTTTGCCGGCTTCCCCTCAGCCGGGGGAAGGTTGCTCCGGCGCGGTGCTGCCGGAGTGGGAATTCATTCCGCAAACCGAAATGGAATGCTGCAGGCAGACTTTATAAGCTTTGAAATAAATATTCTATTCAGCTTCGAGCTGTCAAGGCGGCTTATACCGATCCTCAGATTTGCACCGCCTCGGCGACAAGTCTCGCGGCGATGTGCTGCATGCTTCGGTGCAGGTCCTCCGCGATGCTTTGGGAGCTGTGCACGGACGGCGCAAAGGGCTCGAAAGACAGCGGGCCCGCATAACCGGCGGCCATAAGATTTTGTATCTGCTTGATATTTTCCAGACGGTCCTTTTCGTCGACGAGGACCCGGTCACCGTCGCGCATGTCAGGGACGGCGACCGCGGCGTCGCTCACGCCGGAGATGTGCACGAGCCCCGTCAGGTCCGGAAAGATGTCCCGTTCCCCGGCGAGATGGTGATGGAACGTGTCGTGCACGAGCGCGAAGGTCGACTGCGCGTCGATGGAACGGATGGCCTCCGCCGCCTCGGACTTGAAGCGCAGCGAGCACGCCTCGAAACCAAGCGGCTCGACCAGCCCTTTTATGCCGGCGGCCTGCAGCATGGGCTCCAGCACCTTCAGCGCGATGCGCAGGCTCGCCTGCCGCTCGCCGTCGGCCCGCCCGGTTCCGTCATTGAGCGGAACAAGCACCAGGGCCTCGGCGCCGCAGTTGGCGGTATAGTCAATCAGCTCGCGGGCCTCGCGCGCCCGTTCGTCGGTCCACGCATTGAAGCGCTGCAGGGCGTTGATGGAGACGATGCGCAGATTGCGCTCCTCCGCGGCGCCGCGGATTGTCGCCGCGTCGGTGCCGTCGAGAATCGGTTGGCCCGGCAGATCGTTGCGGATCTCCACCGCTGAGATGCCGAGCGAACAGGCGAGGTCGAAGAATTCCGGGATGCCGAGCGCGGGCGCGCACATGTGGTTGAGGGCGAATTGCGGCTTGCCGTTCATGATGGATGCTCTGAGACCGCCGGTCGATTGCTGGCTCCCGCGGAGGATGTGTCGAGGCCTCGGAGCGGTCAACGCGAATTGTGATAAAGGCTGTGATCGCTGATAGAACCGAGATGTCGACGAAGCGTTGGCTTGCAAGTCCTGTCGATCCGGTGCGGACACCCGAAATGCGCGAGGCCGCGGGCGATTGCTTCACGCGCCGCATCGAAGCCTGACCCGAGCGCCATCTCCGCGCAGCTGTTGCTTCGTGCATGACGTTGCAGCCGAGCTTCATGAGCCTGTAGGAGAGGTCGTGGGCCAGATCGCAAGCCTCCGCTGCGTGGTCGGCGACCGCATCAACGGAGCGACGAGCATATGAAGCCAATCTGGGCCGTCGGGCTCATGACCGGAACCGTCCTCGACGGGAACATCGACGTCGCGATGATCCGGACCGACGGCGAGCGCGTGGAGGAATTCGGCCCCTACACGTTGGCGCCCTATACGCGGGCGATCCGCACGATGCTCGAGGAAGCGCAGGGGCAGGCGCGCACGTGGAACTTCTCCGGGCCGGAGCCGGCCATCTTTCGCGAGGCGGAGGAGGCGCTGACGCGGGCGCAGTCGGCGGCGGTCCGGGCGCTCGTCGAGGGAAACGGCATGACGATGGCGGATATCGGCGTGGTCGGATTCCACGGGCAGACGGTGCTGCATCGCGCGCCCGACAAGGATCGCTTCGGCGAGACGCGGCAGCTCGGCGACGGGGGGCTGATGCACGGGCTTCTCGACACGAAGGTGGTCTACGACTTCCGCTCGGCCGACGTGCGCGCAGGCGGGCAGGGCGCGCCGCTTGCCGCTGCCTACCACGCGGCCCTGCTCGGCGCGTCGGGGGCGAGCGGCGAAACCGCCATCCTCAATCTCGGCGGCGTCGCCAACGTCACGTGGTGGGACGGGGAGGGGGACATCGTCGCCTTCGACACCGGCCCGGCGAACGCGCCGATCAACGATTTCGTCAAGGCGAAAGGCCTCGGCGACATGGACCGGGATGGCGCGCTGGCCGCGGCCGGGACGGTCGACGAGGCACGGCTGAAGCGGCTGCTCGAGCACCCTTATCTCAGCGCGCCTTATCCGAAGTCGCTCGACCGCTTCGATTTCCAGGCGTCGATGGCGGACGGGCTGGACGCGGAGGATGGCGCGGCGCTTCTGACGGCCTTCACCGCGTCGGCCGTCGGCAAGGCGCTCGATCTCCTGCCGCAGCGTCCGAAGAGGCTTTTCGTCAGCGGCGGCGGGCGGCACAACCCGACCTTGATGGGCATGCTGGAGGCACGCGCGCGTGTCGAAGCCGTCTCAGCGGAAGCGATCGGCTGGCGGGGCGATGCGGTGGAGGCGGAGTGCTTCGCCTTCCTGGCGGTGCGGGTGCTGCGCGGGCTTCCGATCAGCTTTCCCAGCACCACCGGCGTGCCTGAGCCCATGTGCGGCGGGCGGATCGCCGGCTGACTCAGAGCTTCTTCTGGGGGAAACGCTCCGCAATCACATCAGCGAGGGCAGGAAAAGGCTGATCTGCGGAAACAGCACGATCAGAGCGATAAGCACGACAAAGGCGATCCAGAACGGAAAGACGCCGCGGAAGATGTCGTACATGGATACGTCCTTGGCCATGGACGCGATGGCGAAGACATTCACCCCGATCGGCGGCGTGACCACGCCAAGCTCGACCATGATGACAACGACGACCCCAAACCAGACGGGATCGAAGCCGGCGCCCATGGCGATCGGAAAGAACAGGGGAACGGTCAGAACGAGCGCCGGCAGAGCATTCATGAACATGCCGATGAGGACATAGAAGACGAGGATGGCGCTGATCAGCTCGTATTTGCCGAGGTGGAGCCCGATCACCAGGTTGGCGAGCTGCTGGGTCAAGCCGCTGATCGCAATGAACCGGCTGAAAGCCGTCGCAAACATGAAGATGACGATGATGCCGGCGGAGAGGCGCAGCGTCCGCTCGATCGATTGCAGAAAAGCCGGCCAGGTAAGGCGGCGCGTCAGGACGGCAACAAGCAGCGCGCCGAAAATGCCGAGGCCACCCGCCTCGTTGGGCGTGACGAAGCCGCCATAGATGCCGCCCAGGACGAGAAGCATCAGGACCAGGACCGGCCACGTTTTGGCGCTCGAGGCGAGGCGCTCTTTCCAGCTGCTCGTCGCGCCGCGCGGTGCCAGCTCCGGGTGGATGGCAGCACGGATCGTGATCAGCCCGATCAGGATCACGGCGAACAGGATGCCGGGCAGAACGCCTGCGATGAACAGCTTGCCGATCGATACCTCGGTGATCATGCCGTAGACGATGAAGGCGATGCTCGGCGGAACCATCACGCCGATCGTGGCGGCGCAGGCGATGGAGGCGGTGGCGAGCTTCATGTCGTAGCCGTAGGCCCGCATCTGCGGCAGCGCGATCGAGCCCATGCTGTAGACGCCGGAAAGGGTATCTCCGACGATGGACGAGAGGCCGGCGCAGGCGACGGTGCTCGCAGAGGCGAGGCCGCCGGGCAGGTGCCCGATCCATCGATAGGCAGCGCGATAGAGCTCCTCGGCGAAGCCCGAGGCGACGACGATCAGCCCCATCCAGGTGAACAGCGGCACGACGCTCCAGGTCTGGTCGCTCACCACATCGATGGTGGTGGTTCCAAGGCTGGTCAGGCTCGCCGCCGGGGCGATGAGCAGGCTGATGCCGATCAGCGCGGTAACCGCCATCGCCGCCGCAACGTGAACGCCGAGAAAGATGAGGACGAAACAAAGACTGATGGACAGGATGCCGCGAAGCTCCCGCGAGCAGGGTGAAGGGGAGGGCCTGCGGATAGAAGGCGAGATAGAAGATCGCGGCGACCGCCGCGCGTCCAGATCAGCATGATGATGACGGACCGGGCATCGCCGGATTTGGCGACATCGCCCAGCGCCTCGGCCAGATTGGCCAGGAGCGCCAGGGCGAACAGCGCCAGGAAGATCGTCGCGGCGAGCACGAACGGCCATTCGGGAACGCCGAGCAGGCCGGTGACGATGCCGTTGTCCCGCAGATAGATCGCCTGCCTGCAGGATCTGGACGGCGGTGACGGTCATCATCAGGAGAGCGAGTAGCAGCGCTCCCGCGATCGTGGGGAGACGGACGAACTCCGGCATGGCCCGGAGAACCAGGTCGACGCGAATATGGCTTCGCTCGGTCTCGACGATCCCCAGGGTCGACAGCGCGACGAGGATGGTCAGCAGCCCCGTCAGCTCCATGCCGCCCGGCACGACGATGGAGAACAGGTTGCGCAGCACGACGTCGGCGACCGTTATCCCCATCAGCAGGACAAGGGCGCCGCCGCCCACGAAGAGCGCGATACGGCCCGGCCAGAAAATGGCGCGGTTGATGGCCTTCGCGGACGTATCGAGAAACGCGGAGATCGGTCCGTCGACCGTTGCCGATGGCGTTGCCGGCTTCACGTCCCAGCCCGTCTTTCCGCTCATCTCGCCGCGCATCGTGTCGTCGGTCTCCGGCGACACGATGCGGTAGCGAGCGTCTCAATCAGTTCTGGTTATAGAGGTTCTCCAGGCGAACCGCCTCGTCCAGGATTTTCTGTCCGGGCATCCCTGCGGCGTCGGCCTTCTGGACCCACTCGTCCCACAGCGGCCGCATCTTGTCCGTCAGTTCGGCGCGGTCGCCTTCGGACAGCGTGAAGATGTTCTCCGGCGGGATATTCGCCATCGCCGCCGCGGCGCTGTCGGTCGTGTTGTAGAAGAAGTAGAGCGGCCTGATGTCGGCAAGGTGCTGCTGCTCCTCCGGCGTCAGCTTGTCGTAGGTGTCCTTGTTCATGACGGTGCTGTAGGTGCCGGGGTTCAAGTTGAGCAGCGTGTGATAGGTGGTCACCTCGTTCAGCTTGAAATTGTTGACCCAGCCCCAGGCGCAAAGGACCCCGTCGATGGCCCCGCGCTGCAAGGCCAGATAGGCGTCCGGCCCGACCATCACGCTGGCGCTGGCTCCAAGCCTCTCAAGCACCTTGACGCCGGAGGAATCCTGCGCCGCGAAGACCTTGCCCTTGAGGTCGGAGAGCTGGCGGATCGGCTTGCTGGAATGCAGATGCGACCCCATCGCCACGAATGTCGCAAGCTCGACGACATTGTCCTCCTTGGTGAAGAGGTTGCCCATCTCGGGATATTCTTCCCTGAGGCGCCAATAGACCACGCTGTCGATCGTCTGGTTCTTCGCCAGCCCCGGAAGGCTGAACAGCTCCATCTGCAGGAACTTGCCCGGCAGGATGGGGTGCCAGACAAAGCCGATGTCGAGCAGGCCCGAGCCGGTCGACTGGAGCCAGTCCTTGAACGGGGTCACCGAGTTCGGCGGGAAGAAGGTGACCGTGGCGCGGCCACCCGTCACTTCTTCAAGCTGTGCGGCGAACCGCCTGTCCATTGTGTTCCACGGCGTGCCGTCCGGCGAAGCAAACTGCATCTTCAGCTCGATGCTGTCGGCTGCCGCAGCCTGGGACGGCAGCTGCGCGCCAAAAAAAGCGATGAGCGCCAGCGCTCCGGCGATCAGTTTTTCGGATTTCACTCTCGTTCCTCCCCACGCTCGGAGACATCCGGATTGAGATGGCTCTGTTATTATTGGGTTCTCATGCTTGGCACCGTGCTCTTAAAGCGGGCGCGCATGAGCGGCCGGGACCGTCAGGTCTCGGCCTCAGGGCAGGACTTTAGTGTCGGCGAGGGGATCAGCAGTACTTATTTCTTCTAAACCGATTCTGTAATCGTGGCTTAAAACAGTGGCCATGATCCGTTGCCATTCCTCCTCGGTGCGCTGCAATTCCTGTTTGAAATAGGCATAAAGCATCTGCGCCGGCCGCGAGAGCGGCTGCCGCGTGGGGAAGATCAAGGCCACCTCCACACGCAGCGCGGAATCGGCGATCGGATTGACGGTGACCCGCTCGTTGCCGAGTTCTTTGAGGCAGATCCAGTAGGGCAGGATGGCGGACCAGTCGGTCTGGCTCAGGAACTCCAGCCCGGCGGAGAGGCTGGCGATGGAGATGGTGCGCTCGACTGCGATCTCGCCGTTGCGGATGGCATCTTCGATCTTGGGCCTGAGGCTGTTGGTGGCCGAGGGGACGAAGAGCTTCAACGGCGCCACCTTGTCGAGACGGACCGGCTTCATCGGCATGAGGCCGCGGCGCGAGCCTGAGATCAGGGCAACCGGAAACCGGCCGATCGGCGTGGCGGAAAGCCCGATCTGCGGCTTGGCAAACTGCCCCACATAGAAATCCAGGGCGCCGCTCGCCGTCTCCGCCACAAGCGAGTCGGCCGGGCCGCTGGCAATATCGATGTCGACCCGGGCGAACTCTCGCGTAAAGCGCGCAAGCGCCTGCGGGAGGATGGCTTTCGCGAGACCGGGGGCAAATCCCGCGGAGATCGATCCGCTCAGGCCCGCGACGAAATCCTCAAGCTCCATTTCCGCTTCCGAGACCGCCTTCAGGATCGCCAGGCAGCGATCGTAGAATCGCCGCCCGGCGGCGGTCGGAGTGACGCCGCGCCGCGAGCGCTCGAGCAGGCTTGTGCCGAGCCGCGCTTCGAGCGCGCTCATCTGCTGGCTCACACCGGACGCCGTGCAGTTCATCCGGTGGGCGGCAGCGCTGAGCGATCCTTCCTCGCAGGCTGCGACGAAATACTGGATCTGCCTCAGGTCCATGAAACCCCGCGTTTGATATTAGCAATCCACAATGTCGACCTTACGAAATTTAACTACCGATAACATCAGGTTCAATCTTATGGTCCGGCCGCCCCGGCCTGGGACCACCCGTTTCGTCGGTTCGGGTGGGGCGGACGTGCGTCTCGGAGAAGCGTAGGGAATGACGCCGCAGGAGCGGAAAACCTGGACGAAGGCCATGGGCGCGCGATCCGAGTGGTGGGACCGCGGCCGCGAGGAAATCATAGAGCCGGACTGGGAGGTCGTGGACGCGCACTGTCACCTGTGGGAGGCGCGCGACTTTCCCGACCCGGAGGGCAGCAGCCCGCTGCGCACCAGCCGCTACCTCCTCGACGAGCTCCTCCGCGACACGTCGAGCGGCCACAAGGTCGCACAATGCGTCTACATCGAGTGCGGGTCGGGCTATTACGCCGCGGGACCGGAGCATCTGCGGCCGGTCGGCGAAACGGAGTTTGCCGCCAGGTTCGCCGAACGGACGGCCTCCTGCGAAGGCGACACCCGGATCGCCGCCATCGTCGCCCATGCCGACCTCCGGGACCCCGATCTAGACGCGGCGCTCGACGCGCACGAAATGAGAGGCGGCGGCCGCTTTCGTGGCATTCGGCAAAGCGGAGCGCGTCTCGACGATTCGTCCGCCAGGCTGCTCCTGGGAGCTGCGCCGCCCGGCCTCTACGCCGACCCGGACTTTTGTCGCGGCGTCGCACGCCTCGGCGAGCGGGGCCTGACATTCGACGCCTTCCAGTTTCATTTTCAGCTTGAGGAGCTCGCCGCGCTCGCCCGGGCCGTGCCGGAAACGACCATCATCGTGGACCACCTCGGCGCGCCGGTCGGGTTCTCACATGCGCCGGCGGCCCGGGATCCCGTCTTTGCTGCCTGGGCCAAAGGCGTGGAGCTGCTGGCGCCGCTTCCAAATGTCGTCATGAAGCTCGGCGGGCTGGCATCGATCGTCACGGGATATGACGGCTACAAGCGAGACAGGCCGCCGGCGTCACAGGACTTCGTCGACGACCGCGGCGCCTACTTTCATCACGCCATCCGTTGCTTCGGCCCCGACCGCTGCATGTTTGAAAGCAACTTCCCCGTCGACAGCGTGTCGATCAGCTACGGCATTCTCTGGAATGCCTACAAAACCATTGCAACGGACTACGACGCCCCCGCCCGACGGGCGCTGCTCGCCGAAACTGCCCGCCGCGTCTACCGACTATAGCCGGCACGGCCCGTCCGACTGCGCGGGCAGTTTGCTGCGCGCGAGACTCGGGCGGTTCGCGCTTCCCATGGACGGCGCAGGCGCAAAGCCTCGCTGCCCTTCAGACGAAACAGCAGGGTGCAAAGACCAGGACTGACATGGCTATGACATTCGACAATCGGGTTGCGATCGTGACGGGAGCCGCCCGGGGTCTGGGCCGGAGCTACGCGCTTGCGCTTGCGGCGCGAGGGGCACGGGTCGCGGTCGCCGACCTGGCAGGGCAGGCCGAGGGAACGGCCGAGGAGATTCGCAACGCGGGCGGCATTGCCCGGGCTTGCGCGGTCGACGTGACGGACTTCTCCGACGTCGAGCGAATGGTTGCCGATATCCGATCCGCCTGGGGCCGCGTCGATATCGCCATCAGCAACGCCGGGAACCTCCGCGACCGGACGTTCGCCAAGATGGACCTTGCAGACTTCAGGTCGGTCATGGACGTGCATCTGATGGGCTCCGTCCATGTCAGCAAGGCCGTATGGCCGACGATGCGCGAGCAGCAATACGGCCGCGTCCTCCTGACCACTTCTTCGTCCGGCATGTACGGGATTTTCGGCCAGGCCAACTACGCTTCTGCAAAGGCCGCCATGCTGGGGCTGATGAACGTCCTTCACCTGGAGGGCGAGCGTTACGGGATCCGGGTCAACGCCATCATGCCGAGCGCTGCCACCAGGATGACGGAAGGGCTGCTCGATCCCGACGCGGAACACCTGCTGACGCCGGATGCGGTGGCGCCAGGCGTGCTTTTCCTGGTTTCGGAGGACGCGCCCTCGCGCGTGATCCTCTCCGCCGGGGCGGGCGCCTTCGCGCGGGTCTACGTGACGGAGACGGAAGGCATCAGCCTGCCGAAGGAGATGCTCTCGCCCGAAACGATCGCCGAGCGCTTCGACGAGATCAGCGATCGGACGCGTGCCCGCACCCTGGCGGCCGGATTCGACCAGACCGACAAGCTGGTGGCGGCCATGCGCGCCCACGACGATTGGAACTGCCTGGAGCAGCTTCCGTGGCCGAATCAGCCGGCGCAGCGCTCAAGCAAGCTCAGCGCTTGGGACGCGGTCGTCACGTCCTTCCTGGCGGGTGACCTCGGCCAGAGCGCGTCGCAAGGTCTGCAACGAGGCCATCTCCTCGTTCTGCGCCAGGGTCACGAAGCCGATCTGGATCGGCGGGAGGCGCAGGTCCGGCAGCTCCAGCGCGCACAGCGTGCCCGCTGCCCCTTGCGCGTCGAGAGCCAGACGCGGCACGCAGATGAGAAGTGGCACCTGTCTGGCCAAAAGCATGAGCGCATTCGGGTCGGCCGCCATGTCCACCATCGGCGTCGGGCCCACGAGACCGTGGTTGCGAAAGGCGGTCTCCAGAGCGATGCGGTTGTTGGAGTCCTCCGAGGGCAGGGCCCACGGCCAGTCCAGCAGATCGCGGACGGAGAGGTCGGTGCGACCGGCCAGCGGATGGGTAACGGAACAGGCCAGCACCAGCTCCGTCACGGTCAGTGGATCGTGGCGCAGCACGTCCAACATATTCGGCGGCAGCCGGTCCCAGTCGACCCGCCCCACATAGCAGTCGAGGTTGCCCTGCCAGAGTTCGGCCAGCATGTCGTTGACCATTCCGGCGCGGAGCTTGAAGCGCAGCTGCGCGCTCTGGGCGTCCAACCGGCTGATGGCGGAGGGCAGGAGATGGAACATGACCGCCGGATTGGTGCCGACCCGCACCACCGGCGGCTGATCCGCCTGCAGCTCGGCAGCCAGATAGTCGAAGGCGGCAAGCCCCGAGCGGGCCCGCTGCAGCGCCAGTTGTCCGGCCGGCGTAAGCACCACCCCGCGCGCCGAGCGCTCGACAAGCGTGGCGCCCAAGGCGTGCTCGAGGTCCTTCACCATCTGCGAGATCGCCGGCTGCGTGAGATTAAGGGCGCCGCCAACGGACCTGAGCGACCGGTGGCGGTCGATGAGCTCCAGAAGTCGCAGGTGGCGCAGGCGCAGGCGATCGAGATGCTGGGGCGACGAAGCCATAAGCAATACTTATCACATTGAAGAAAGTTTCGACTACTTCTAATCGCCTGCACGGCCTAGGTATTTCCGGGGAAAGACCAAAAAGGCCGCTTCAGCCGCGGCCGGAAGAGGCGAGCCGGGAGCCACCGGCCGAGGGAGGAAAGCATGAGGCACGCAAACATCGCGTCCGGCATCGTGCTGATGATCGTCGGGCTGCTGACGATCTTCGTCATCATCCCGTGGCAGATCGCGCCGGGGCCGGCGGGATACATGTCCCCACGGCTGGTGCCGACCATGATGATGGCGCTGATCACCGGCCTGTCGGCGCTCCTGGTGGTGAACAACCTGCGCTCCGGCACCGAAAGCCCTGACGCCAATCAGCCGCAGCCTTTCACCCGGGCCGAAATGCTGGCCGCCGCCAAGCTCGGCGGCGTCTTTGCGGTTTGCGTGGCGCTTTATCTCTGGGTCTCGCCGTTGGCGGCCGGCGCGGCGCTTGTTGTCGGAGCGCTGTTGGTGCTCGGCGAGCGCCGCCCGCTGATCATCGTGCTGATGCCGACGGGGCTGCTGCTGGCGGTCTGGGTGCTCTTCTACAAGGTGCTCGGCACCGCGATCGTCTGATGCGTCGATGCAGTACATCCTGACCGGCTTCGCGGACGTCCTCAGACCCGGCACCATCCTGTGGGTGACGGTCGGGGTGACGATCGGCTACATCGTCGGCGCGCTGCCGGGGCTCGGCAAGGCGACGGGCGTGGCGGTGTCGATCCCGCTGACGTTCTACCTCAACCCGGTCGCGGCGCTGGGAATGCTGATCGGCATCGCCAAGGGGAGCGCTGCCGGCAGCGCCGTCTCCGCGATCCTTCTCAACACCCCCGGCGAGCCTGCCTCGGCGCCGACCGCGTTCGACGGCTACCCGCTGGCGCGCCAAGGCAAGGCGCAGAAGGCGCTGAAGATGGGGCTCTACGCCTCGGTGGCGGGGGACTTCCTGTCGACGCTGGTGCTGATCGGGCTGGCCGCGCCGCTTGCCAGCTACGCGCTCCTCATCGGGCCGGTGGAGCTCTGCGCCATCCTTCTGTTCTCGCTCACCTTCATCGGCGGCCTGTCGGGCAAGTCGCTGACCAAGGGGCTGATCGCGGCGGCCTTCGGCGTCTTCTTCGCCACTGTCGGCATCGAGACCGAGACCTTCATCCCGCGCATGACCTTCGGACTTCTGCAGCTGGAAGACGGCATCAAGCTCGTGCCGATGGCGATCGGGATGCTGGCGGTGGCCGAGATGATCGCACAGGCCGGCAACCTCAAGATCCTCGACGCGGAGTTCGAGCAGATCAAGGACGGCTCTGCACGCGAGGACCGGGTCATTTCGCGCGCGGAGTGGCGCCGCTGCATTCCGGTCATCCTGCGCGGCACCTTCATCGGCTCGGTCGTCGGCATTCTGCCCGGGCTCGGCGCGTCGGTCGGTTCGTTCCTGTCCTACGCCGCGACGCGCAAGGTTTCGAAGACGCCCGAAAAATTCGGCACCGGCATGATCGAGGGCATCGCGGCGGCCGAAAGCGCCGACAATGCCGTGGTGCCGTCGAGCCTTGTGCCGCTCTTCGCGCTAGGTATCCCCGGCAGCGTCATCGCCGCGATCCTGATCGCCGCCTTCATCCTGCACGGGCTGACGCCCGGCCCGCTGATGTTCAAGCAGCAGCCGCGGCTGGTTGCCGACGTCTACGCGGCGATGATCTGCGCCAGCATGATCATGCTGGTGATCGGATCGGCGGGCCAGCGGCTGTTCGCGATGGTCATCCGGGTGCCGCTGCGTCTGATCATCCCCGGCGTGCTGCTTCTCTGCTCGATCGGATCGTACATGGAGACCGGCAGCGTCTTCTCGATCTACGTGATGCTCGGCTTCACGGTGCTCGGCCTCCTCGCCCGCAAGCTCGACTTCTCCTTCATCACCTTTCTCATCGGCTTCGTCATCGGGCCGAACCTGGAGCTGAGCTTTCGCCAGTCGATCCAGCTGCTGAACCACGACGCCACCAACCTGGTGCACCACCCGATCGCGGTGGCCTTCATCCTGCTCACGGCAGTGACGATCTGGTGGGTCGGCCGCGGGCACGCGCCCACGGCGGCCCCTCCGCAACGCAGCCCAATGCCGGAGCCGGCGGGTGGCCGCGGCACGCATACCCACAACGCTACTCACACCCAAAGGGAGGAAAGAGCATGACTTTTCGAACAAGACGAGACGTTCTCGGCGCGGCCCTCGCGCTCGGCCTTGGCGCACTGGCGTCGCCGGCACTGGCCGCAGACAATTACCCGGACGGGCCGATTACGATGCTGGTCGGCTACGGTGCCGGCGGCCAGACCGACCTTGTCGCGCGCGCCGCGGCGAACGTGATGTCGAAACAGCTCGGCGTGCCGATCAACGTCGTCAACAAGCCCGGCGCCGGCGGTGCCGTTGCCGCGCACGAGCTGAGTCAGGCGAAGCCCGACGGCTATACGATCCTGTTTCACTCGAACACGGTGGTGAACTCGGCGCCCTTCATCATGAAGAACGTCACCTTCACGCCGGACGACTTCGAATATGCCGGCATGATCACCGCCTACCAGGTCGGCATGGCGGCGCCCATCGACGCGCCCTTCAACAACATCACCGAATATATCGAATGGGCGAAAAAGAACCCCGGCTCGAGCTACGCCGCGCTGAGCCCCGAGGCGCGTCTCTACATCAACGAGATCATCAAGAAGGGGGATCTGCAGGTCAATATCGTGCCGGTGCAGAGCGGTAGCGACATGATCAACGCCCTGCTCGGCGGGCAGGTGATGATGGCGTTCTCCGGCGGCATCCACTACCGCTACCCGGACCAGCTGAAATCGGTGTCGGCGTTGACCACCTTCCGCCATCCCTCGGCGCCGGACGTGCCGACCATCGAGGAGGAAGGCTTCCCGCTGGGGATGGACAGCCGCACCACTTTGTTCCTGCCGAAGGGCACGCCGCGGCCGATCCTGGAGAAGCTTTCGGCGGCGCTGAAGGCCTGCGAGACCGATCCCGATTTCAAGAAGGTCACCGACTCCGCCAATATTCCGATCAAGTATCTGGACGTCGACCAAGCCTACAAGGAGATGGCCGACACCTATGCCAAGAACAAGAGCATCATGGAGGGCGCCGGCGTTCAGCCGCAATAGATGCCGCGCCAACGCTGCGGGCCGGAAGTCCGGCCCGCAGTCCCCCGAACGGAAATCCGAGAAGCGCCGCAATGTTTCAGCCGCTCAAAGGCGTGCGCGTCATCGATCTCAGCCAGGTGCTGGCGGGGCCTTACGCCACCTATCAACTGGCGCTTATGGGCGCCGAGGTCGTGAAGATCGAAAAGCCTGGCGAAGGCGACTGGACCCGTGGCGGCGGCATGGTGCCGGAGCTTGCGGAGCGGCGGATGGCGCTGGATTTTCTGTCGCACAATGCCGGCAAGAAATCCGTCACCATCGACCTGAAGTCGCCCGAAGGCCTTGAGGTTGCCAAGGCGCTTATTGCGACGGCGGACGTGTTCGTGGAGAATTTCAAGCCCGGCGTGGCCGAGCGGCTGGGGCTCGGCTACGACGCGGTGCGGGAGGTCAATCCCCGCATCGTCTATTGCTCCATCTCCGCCTACGGGCAGGACGGGCCGCTGAGCCGCCGCCCGGCCTACGACCACGTCATCCAGGGCATGTGCGGGATCATGCTGACCACCGGGCGGCCGGGAGACCGGCCGACCAAGGTGGGCGCGCCCTATGTCGACTATGCCACCGGCATGAACGCGGCGATGGCGGTGATGGCCGGGCTGAGGGAAGCGGAGCGCACTGGCGCGGCCGTGCAGATCGACGTCGCGATGCTGGACACCGCGCTGATGCTGATGGCCTCGCTGATGACCTACCATCTGAGCACCGGCTGGCAGCCCAGACAGAACGGCAACGAGGCGTGGAGCGCCAGCCCGTCCTCGGGTGCCTTCGACACGGCCGACGGCCTGCTGATGCTCGCCGCCAACCACGACATCCAGTTCCGCAGCCTCTGCCACGCCATCGGGCGGGGCGACATCCTGGAGGACGCGCGCTGGCGGACGATCCCGGCGCGGCGCGAGAATGCCGAGAGCCTGCGCGAGACGCTGAAGGAGACATTCCTGACCCGCCCGGCGGCGGAGTGGGAGGAGGTGCTCGAGAAGGTCGCCGTGCCCGCGGCGCGGGTGCGGGGGCTCGAGGAGGTGCTGGCCGAGGAGCAGGTGCATGTCCGCGGATTGACGAGCGAGATCCGCGTCGACGGCTATGACAGCGCGATCCATATCCCGACCATGAGCTTCAAGGCGAATGGGGAGAACGCGCCGCCGCAGACGCCGCCCGCGCTGCTCGGTGCCGATACGGACGAGGTGCTGTGCAAGGCGGGCATCGAGCCCGGACGCCTTGCGAAGCTTCGCTCCGCGGGCGTGATCTAAGAAGCGGCGGCCAGAGCGCGTTACGGACTGGGCCGGACGATCGTCTTGAGCCCCGGAGCGTCGCCGCCGAGCAGCCGCTCGTAGGCGGCGGGGATTTCGTCGCGACCTTCATCCGCGCCACGCTGCACCGCTATTCGGCCTTCGCCTTCGTGCAGCGCAACCTGAAGGTCGCCGACATGCTGATCGGAGCCGCCTTGTTCAACGCCCGCCAGACCGGCCTCGACAAGCAGCAGGCGGTGCAGGAGAAGCTTGCGACGCTCGCCGTCTACCGCGAGGGCATCAACGCGCACCTGACCGCCGCCGTCGCTCTGGCTGAGCCGAGCCCGGCGGGCCTTACCATGCCCAACCAGTCGCTGCTCCATTGCGTTGCGGCCGCGGGTGCCTGTTGCTTTTGAGGAATGGATTGCCGGATCAAGTCCGGCAATGACGACAATCCTATGCCTCGTGCCTCAAGTCAGCCGCGCCAGCAGCTTCTCCATCATGGCATCGCAGCGCGCGATCTGGTCCAGCGCCACGAACTCGTCCGGCTTGTGTCCCTGCTCCATCGAGCCGGGGCCGCAGACGACCGTCGGCACATGCACGCGCTCATGAAAGAGCCCGCCTTCCGTGCCGAACGCCACCTTGATCGTCTCGTTCTGGGTGGTGAGCGACTGCACGAAGGCGACCACCTCCGCGTCCGCCGGCGTATCGAGCCCCGGATAGTCGTTCACGACGTCGATGGCGATGCCGGCTTCGCGGCGCCTTGTCGCGGTAGCGCGCACCGATCGTCTCGGCCTCCGTTTCGATCTCCGCCATCAGCGCTTTCGGATCGTCCCCCACAAGATGACGAATCTCGAAGTCGAGGTCGCAGCGCTCGGCCACGATATTGAGCGCCTCGCCGCCGCGGATGCGCGCCGCGTGCACCGTCGTGTAGGGGATGTCGTAGCCGTCGTCATGCGCGCCGCCTTCGCGAAGCCTGTCCTGCAGCGCGCGCAATACGCCGACGAGGTCGCAGGCGAGATGGATGGCGTTGACCGCTTCGGGCGCAAACGCCGTGTGCGCGCTTCTTCCGCGGCAGGTGGCGTGCGCGAACACCTTGCCCTTGTGGCCGGTGGCGATCTTCATCGAGGTCGGCTCGCCCACGATGCAGCAGATGGGCGGCGCGACGGTGGAGAGGATCGGCAGCAGGTCGCGCACGCCCAGGCAGCCGAGCTCCTCGTCATAGGAGAAGGCGAGATGCAACGGCTGCGCCAGCGGGCGCCCCGTCCTGCTCCGATCGGCGGCGGTGAGCGCGGCGCGCAAGGCGCAGGCGAGAAACCCCTTCATGTCGGTGGCGCCGCGTCCATAGAGGCGGCCGCGGTCTTCTCGCAGGACGAACGGATCGGACGACCACGCCTGCCCATCCGTCGGCACCACGTCGGTGTGGCCGGAGAGGATGACGCCCGGCCGGTCGGCCGGGCCGACGGTGGCGAAAAGGTTGGCCTTCGTGCCCTCGGCGTTGGTGATGAGCTTCGCCGCAACGCCCGCTTCGGCGAGCAGGTCGCGCACGAAGCCGACCAGCTTGAGGTTGGAATCGCGGCTGACGGTCGGAAACCCGACGAGGCGCTCCAGAAGGGCAGGGCTGTCCGGCATGGTCTGCTTTGCTATCGATGGCGTGCCCTGGTCTTATTGCGTTCGCGCGGGCATTTCTATCGGCAAGATATTTGCACCGCGCCAATGGGCAGGCAGGGACCTTGCAACATGAGCGATGACGCGATGCGGATCGCCGCGACGCCGGAAAACGTGAAATGGGGCTTCTTCGATGCGGCCACGCTCCCCATCGCCGAGGTCGCATCGGGCACCGAGCTTGTCATCGACACGATCTCAGGCGCCGCGGGCGGAGACCGCCGAGAGCTACATCACGATGGGTTTCGACGAGGACCTGGACGATGCCGTCAAGGCGGCGCTGCGCGACATGATCCGCTGGCTCGGCGAGCGCCACGACCTGTCGCCGGCCGACGCCTATATGCTGTGCAGCTTTGCCGCCGACATGCGCGTCACGCAGACCGTGAACGTCAACAAGGGCGCCCATTGCGTGCTGGCGAAGTCGGTGCTCGCCTGATGCCGCGCGGCGTGAAGGCCGCGAGGGAGGCGAGAGGCGACTACCAGACGCCGAAGAGATAGCCTCGCGTCTTGTGCGTGTCGGTGCGGTGCTCGACCTCTTCGTCGGAGAGGGTGGTGCGCATGCGCCGGCTGCGCATCCAGTCGAACAGCCGCTCATGCAGATCGTGGCGCACGCCTTCATGGGCTGCATCCGCGCCGAGATCGTCAAGCTCGCGCGGATCGGCCTCAAGGTCGAAGAGCTGTGGCCGGAAGCCTTCGTATTCGACATATTTCCAACGCTCGGTGCGTAGCATGTAGGCGTGGGAATCGCCGGGTGCGCGGCCGAGGATGTGTCGCGCCTTGCGGAAGGCATAGTCGCATTCCGAGACGGCGGCGTCGCGCCAGTCCGGCACGTCGCCGCGAAGCGGTGCAATGAGCGAGCGGCCCTCCAGGATGTGCTCCGGCACGTCGCCCCCGACGGCCTCGACGAAGGTGGGGGCGAGGTCGATCGCCTCCACCAGACGGTCGTCGACCGTGCCGCGCGTGGCCTCGGCCTTGCTGTCCGGATCGCAGACGATAAGAGGAATGCGGACGCTCTCCTCGTGGAAGAGCTCCTTCTCGCCGAGCCAGTGGTCGCCGAGATAGTCGCCATGGTCGGAGGTGAAGACGACCAGCGTGTTGTCCATCAGACGCCGCTCTTCCAGGAAGCGGAAGAGCCGGCCGAGGTGATCGTCGAGCTGCTTGATGAGGCCCATATAGGCGGGGATCACGGCCTGGCGCACCTCCTCGCGGGCGAAGTTGAGGCTTTCCTCGTGCTGCATGAAGGCGGCGACGACCGGATGCGGGTCCTTGCGCTCGGCCTCGCTCCTGTTCGCCGGCAGGATGTCCTGCGGGCCGTACATGTCGTGATAGGGCGCCGGCGCGATGTAGGGCCAGTGCGGCTTGATGTAGCTGAGATGCAGGCACCAGGGCGCGTCGCCGGCCTCGGTGATGAAGTCCATGGCGCGGTCGGTCATGTAGGCCGTCTCGGAGTGCTCCTCCTTGACGGCGGCCGGCAGGCGGGCGTTGCGCATGAGCCAGCCGGACAACACCTCGCCGTCGGCGCCGCGCCCGGCATTGGCGAATTCGTGCCAGGGATTGTCGACGTTGTAGCCTTGGTCGCGCAGGTAGCGGTTATAGGCCGTGTCGCGCGGGTTGACCTCGTCGGGCCACAGGCCGTCGTCGCGCTCGTAGGGCTCGAAGCCGCATTCGCTGGCGAGCACGCCTTCGATCGTGTCGCGGGTGACGCCCAGGCGCTGCATGCCGCGCCGGTCGGCGGTCATGTGGGTCTTGCCGACGAGCGCCGACGCGCATGCCGAGCGGGCGCAAATGATCGCCGATGGTCATCTCGCCGATGCGGAGCGGCACGCCGTTATAGGATCGACCCGTGCGAGCTGACGTAGCGGCCGGTATAGAAGCTCATCCGCGAGGGGCCGCAGACCGGGGCCTGCACATAGGCGCGCGAGAACCGCACGCCACGCGCCGCGAGCGCGTCGATATTCGGCGTGTGCAGGCTCGGATGGCCGTAGCACGACAGGTAATCGGCCCGCAGCTGGTCGGCCATGATGAACAGGATGTTCTTGACTGTCGGCATGAGGCGGCTGGCTTTCCCTCGATACGGGGCGGGAGGGACAGCGCCCTCCCGCCTGTGCGTGCGTTATTCGGTCGGCTTGATCGCATCCGGAATCGTCATGCCGATCTCCTCGTAATAGCGCGCCGCGCCGGGATGCAGCGGCAGATTGAGATCGGTGAACGCGCCGTCGAGGGAGACCTTGCGCAGCCAGGGCGTCGTGGCCGAGGCCTTGTCCCAGGCGGTCCAGAACGCCTTGGTGATGGCGTAGACGGCGTCGGCCGGCACGTGCTCCCCAACGCCGATCCCGACGGTCGAGCCAAGCGTCTGCACCGGCTCGGTGTTGACCTGGTTCTTTCCGTAGGTGCCCGGCTCGATGACGCCGAGCGTACCGCCGGGGCGGTTGAGGATGGCGGCGACCTCGGGTTTCTGCATCTGCTCTTCGGTCAGGCCGAGAAAGCGGATCTTGCGCGTCAGCGCCAGCTGCTCGATCACCGGGCTCGGGGCGTTCGTGGGGTTGATGTAGACGTCGATACGCCCGTCCTGGAAGGCCTGCGCGGCGGCATCCCAGCCAAGCTGAACCGACTCGAAGTCCTCATTGGTCTTGTAGCCGGTGGCGCCCTCGATGACCCGCTGCATGATGGCCGTCGCGCCGCCGCCCGGCGGGCCGAGGAAGACCTTCTTGCCCTTGATGTCCTCCAGGCTCTCGATGCCGGAATCGGCGTAGGTCGTGATGTGGTAGAGCCCGAGCGGGAAGGCGAAGACGGCGCGGAGCTTTGTAGCCAGCTCCGGCGCATCCGGGATCTTCGCATACATCGCCGTGCCCTTGGTCATGAAGTCGTGCACGCTCGCCGACCACATGAAGAAGTCCAGATTGCCCTTGGCTGCGTCGATGGCGTGCTGGGTGGCGGCGCCGGTGGCGTTCACCTGGATTTCGACGTCGGGCAGCTGCTCGTGGACGAGCTGGGCGAAGGTGCTCATCACCAGATAGGGCGAAGAGCCGGGCCCCAGCGTTGCCAGGCGATAGAAATCGGTCGCCCCCGCCGTCGTGACGCCGGCGAGCATCGCCAGCCCGGCGGCCGCGGCGATAGCCTTATTGAGCAGTCTCATCTTTTCCTCCTGTTTTTTGCGGATGCTTCGTTGCCGTTGCCCGCTACGAGCTCTGGTTGGTGGTGGATGTGGTCGCGCCCGGCATCTGCCGATCTGCGGCGTCCGTCTCGCCGGCGATCGGCAGGATCGCGACACCCTGCCGGCGGAAGACGTCGGCGCCGGTGACCAGAAGCGCTGCGACGGTGCCGCCGATTTCGAGACCAAGCGCCGGCATCAGCACGAGGACGCCGAGTGCAACGCGTAAGAGCCTTTGCCACATGGGGAGGCGCGCGGCGGCAAACCCGGAGACGCCCGTGCTCAGCAGCCAGATGGCAAGCACCAGCCGCAGGCAGACCCAGACGAATCCCTCGACGGTGAAGTCGACAACGAGCGACAGCGACGGATTGTAGATCAGCACGAACGGAATGATGAAGCCGATCAGCGCCATTCGGCAGGCGTCGATTCCGATGGCGATCGGATTGGCGCGCGCAATGGGCGCGGCGGCGAAGGCGGCGATGGCCACCGGCGGCGTGATCGACGAAAGGACGCCGAAATAGACCACGAACAGATGCGCGGTCAGCGTCGGCACGCCCATGGGCTCGATCGCCGGCCCCATGACCAGCACGATGATGAGGTAGGCGGGCACGGTCGGCATGCCCATGCCGAGGACGAGCGAGCCCAGCATCATCATGACGAGCGAGAGGAAGAGGGATTTGCCGGCGAGGCTCTGCATGATGCCGGCGAAGCGGAGGCCGAGGCCGGTCATGTTCATGATGCCGATGACGATGCCGATGGCGCCGACGGCGATGACGATCTGCGCTGAGGCATGGCCGGCATATTTCAGGGCATCGAGCAGCGCGCCACGGGTTCTTGCGCAGCTCCGCGTTGATGACGAAGCCGAGCACGACCGCCGCGATGACCGCCCAGAAGCCGGCAAGCGCCGGCGAGCGCCCCGAGAACAGCATGACCACGACGAGCGCCAGCGGCAGCACGAAGCAGAGCGACATCAGCCAGTCGTAGCGGGTCAGGCGAGGGCGCTCCGCCGGCGGGGATCGGCTTGATGCCGCGCTTCACCGCTTCGAGATGCACCGCGACGAACAGCGAGCCGTAGTAGAACAGCGCCGGCAGCAGCGCCCCGATGCAGATGGTCAGATAGGGGATGCCGGTGACGTCCGACATGATGAAGGCGACGGCGCCCATGATCGGGGGCATGAACTGGCCGCCGGACGAGGCGGCCGCCTCGACGCCGCCGGCATAGCGCGGCGGGAAGCCGCGCTTGACGATCATCGGGATGGTCATGACGCCGGTGCCGACGACGTTGCCGGAGACCGAGCCCGACATGGTGCCGAAGATGCCGCTCGCCACGATCGCCGCGTGCGCCGGGCCGCCGCGCGAGCGTCCGGTGAAGGCGAAGGCGAAATTGAGCAGGACCGGCCCGGCGCCGATGCCTTCGAGGACGACACCGAAGACGACGAAGACGAGGATCAGCGTGACGACGACGGAGATCGGGCCGCCGAACACGCCGTCGAAGGAATACCAGACGACCTGCATCACCTGTTCGAGGCTGTAGCCGCCGTGCCGGAAGATCCACGGGCAGATAATCGCCGTAGAGGCCGTAGCCGATGGCAGCGAGGCACACGACGACGAGCGGCAGGCCGAAGGCGCGGTGCGTGAGGACGATCAGCGTGGCGAGCCCCAGGACGCCGATGAAGATGTCCCCGGGCGTGAAGGAGTAGAGGCCGATCTCCAGCGCTTCGCCGATGTCGAAATAGCGCCGGGTCGAGACGATGAGGCAAATGAGCAGCGCCGCGTCTACGAGCCACCACAGGCGGCGCCACGACGCTTCGGCGAAACGCGCATTGGCGGCCTGCAGGATGAGAACGACGGCCGCGAGTGTGTACGTCCCGACGCGCAGGACCGTCTCGTCGAAGAGCCCGAAGCCGGCGATGTAGACGCCGGCCAGCGCCAAAGCCACGGAGAGCGACGCGGACGCGAAGACCAGCACCCGACGCACCGGATGGCGCGCGCCCCCGTCGTTCACAACTTTCTCCTCCCTGCGCATGCCTCCCGGCATGCGGGGCCAGTCTGTCTCAATTCTCCGGACGGCAAAGGGCTAGCAGACGAGCATTTCACCTGGTGTAATCCTGGCTGACCGGATGCTATCAGTCCGAAGGGGGAGCCGGTCGAGGGACATGGCCAGCGTGAAGACGATCCGCGCCCTGTCGCGCGGTCTGGAGGTCATGCGGACGCTCGAGGAGGGCGGCCCGGCGACGCTGCACGAGCTGGCGGGAAAGACCGCGCTCGCCAAGCCGACTCTCTTGCGCGTTCTCCTGACGCTCGAAAACGAGGGCTATGTCCGCCGTGGCATTGGCGACCGGCTCTATCACCACACGATCCGCGCCGTCCGCCCGAGTGAGGATGGCTGGAAGTCGGTGCTTGCCGAGGTCGCCGCGCCGATGCTCGACCGTCTGTGCAATGCCGTGCTCTGGCCCTCCGACCTCGGCATCTACGAAGACGGGGCGATTCACGTCCAGGAGACGACGCGGCGCCTGTCGCCGTTTCTGCTGAACCGCGACGTGCTGCAGGCCGACATCCATGTCCTTCCCTCCGCCATGGGGCGGGCGGTCCTGGCCTGGAGCGGTCAGGACAGGCGGGAGTCCATCCTGTGCCGATTGACGGAGCTCGGGCGTCTGCCCGATGCGCTGGCAAGAGACCGCAAGGCCGTCGACGCACTGCTCAGGCAGACGGTCGAGCAGGGCTACGCCTCACGCCTCCACGGCTATTACATCACCCATCGGCGCGAGGCGGATGTGAGCGCCATCGCCCGGCCAATCCTGGTCAAGGGCGAGGCCGTGGGCGCGGTGAACCTTACGTGGGTGAGCAGCGCGCTCAGCGAAAGCGAGTTCGTGGCGCGCCATCTCGACCGGCTCTCGGCAGCCGCCTCGGAGATCAGTGCGACGCTCGACCAGCGCTTTTGACAGAGTGCCCGTTTCGGGGGTGTGGTGCGGGGGCAGACCGGCTCTACGCGGCTGCGCCGGGGTTAACGGCGGAGCCCGTCGACAAAGACGTCCAGCAGCCTCAGCACCGTCGCCTGCCAGCCCGGCTGCGCCTGCATGTAATAGCTTCCGACAAGGCCGAGGAGCGCGCGCAGGAGCTCCTCCGGCGCGATGTCGTCGCGAATCTCGCCCGCCTCGATCGCCCGGTCGAGGAGCGCCGTGGCGGCCGCCTTCATCCGCTCGGTGGAGTAAGCGAAAAGCTCCGCGCGCCCATCCGCGGCAATCGCCAGCGCCGCGATCATTCCCTTCTTGGTCGCGATCACCTCGACATTGGCGTGGAGCCATTGCCGCAGCGCCTCGACCGGCGGCGCGGTGCGGCCGAGTTCCTCGGCAAGCTCCACAAGCTGCTCGACCTCGCGCCGGTAGACCGCCTCGAACAAGGCGTCCCGTGTGGGGAAGTGGCGGTAGAGCGTGCCGATCCCCACCCCGGCGTGCCGGGCGACCGCCTCCAGGCTCGCGCCGGCCCCGCCGGTGCTGAACACCGCCTTGGCCGATTCCAGCAGCCGCTCGCGGTTTCGCACCGAATCCGCACGGGGCTTGCGGGTTGTCTTTGGCGCCTTCTGCTCCATCTAGTCCGATTAAGCTCCTTGCCTCTTGCAAAACGGAGGAACCCTCCGTATAACAGCTTCAGGAGCCGCGACGGTAGCCCAGACTAAGGGCTCCACCCAACGGCCTTCCCCACGACAGCGGATCGCGCGCCTGGTCTCGCCACATGCGGGCTTTCCAGGGCGCATCCTTCCAAATCCGACAATAGCATCGATTGGAGTCATCATGCCTTACTCCATCAGCCTCAACGTGAACGGCGTCCCGCGGGACGTCGAGATCGAAGACCCGCGGGTGACGCTGCTCGACCTGTTGCGCGAGCGGCTGCAGCTGACCGGCACAAAGAAGGGCTGCGACCGCGGCCAGTGCGGCGCCTGCACGGTGCTGGTCGACGGGCGGCGCATCAATTCCTGCCTGGCGCTTGCCGTGAGCCATGACGGCGCCGAGATCACCACCATCGAAGGGCTCGCGCACGGCGAGAGCCTTCATCCCGTCCAGGCCGCCTTCATCGCGCATGACGGCTTCCAGTGCGGCTTCTGCACGCCGGGCCAGATCATGAGCGCGGTCGGGCTGATCGAAGAAGGCCGGGCCGGTGCCGATCCCGAGCGGATTCGCGAGGAGATGAGCGGCAACCTGTGCCGCTGCGGCGCCTATCACGGCATCGTCGAGGCGGTGCTGGAGGCGCAGAGCGTGATGACGCAAGCGGCGGAAAGGAAATCGGCATGAACAGCTTCGACTATATTCGTCCCGCCACGGTCGCCGAGGCCGTTGCCGCCGGTGCCGAGCCGGGCGCGGCCTATCTCGCCGCCGGCACCAATCTCCTCGACCTGATGAAGGGCGGTGTCACGCAGCCGCGGCGCCTCGTCGACGTCACGCGCTTGCCGGGTCTCGACCGCATCGAGCGGCTTGCCGATGGCGGTGTTCGCATCGGTGCGCTGGTCCGCAATGCCGACCTGGCGCACGATCCCGACTTCGCCCGCGACTTTCCGGCGGTGGCCGAGGCGCTCCTTTCCGGCGCGTCCGCCCAGCTCCGCAACGCCGCGACGGTGGGCGGCAACCTCATGCAGCACACGCGCTGCCGCTACTTCCAGGATACGGCAAGTGCCTGCAACCGCCGCATGCCCGGCTCGGGCTGCGACGCAAAGGGTGGCGAGACACGCGGCCATGCCATCCTCGGCTGGAGCGACGCCTGCATCGCCACGCATCCCTCCGATTTCTGCGTGCCGCTCGCCGCACTCGACGCTCAGGTGGAGATCGAGGGGAGGGCAGGCACGCGCGAGGTGCCGCTGGAAGACTTCCATCTCCTCCCGGGCACGACGCCCGAGCGCGTGACCGTTCTGGAGCCGGGTGACATCATCATAGCGGTCCGCCTTCCGGCCGAGGCTGCAGGCTTCCGCAGCCATGCGCGCTACATCAAGCTGCGCGACCGTACCTCCTATGCCTTCGCGCTGGTCTCCGCCGCCACGATGCTGAGGATGGAGGGCGGCGTCGTGCGCGAGGCGCGGCTGGCGCTGGGCGGTGTCGCCCCCAAGCCTTGGCGAGCCCGCGCGGCGGAGGAGGCGCTTGCCGGCGCGACGCCTGGCGAGGCTGCCTTCGCAAAAGCCGCCGAGGCGGCGCTCGAAGGCGCTGCGCCTTCCGGCGACAACGCCTTCAAGATCGAGCTCGCGAAGCGGATCGTCGTGCGCGCCCTGGCGCTCGCCGCGGAAGGGACGCCCGAGCCTCTCCCCGCCCTTCCAGGCTCTCTTTTCTCGTCCGATACCGGAGCGCATCACCATGCCTGAGATCAATCCCATCCAAGCCTCGCCGCATCTGCGCTACGGCTCGAATGCCGGTCAGCCGCATACCCGCCGTGACGGCATTCTCAAGGTGACGGGGCACGCGCCCTTTGCCGCGGATGCCCACCCCGACGGGATGCTCTATGCCGTGCATGCGGTCAGCACGATCGCCCGCGGCCGCGTCACCCATCTCGATGTGGATGCCGCCAAGGCGCATCCGGGTGTCGTGGAAGTGATCACGCCCGCCAACCGGCCGCCGCTCATGCATGACCCGGATTCGAAAGCGCATATGTTCGCGTTCCGCACCGAGGTGCTGCAGAACGACCGCGTGCGCTATGCCAACCAGCCGATCGCGCTCGTCGTCGGCGAGACGCTGGAGGCGGCAACCGAAGGCGCCGCGCTGCTGGCGCCTCAGTACGAGGTCGAGCCGGTTCGCGCCGGTCTCGACGTCGAGCGCTTCGTGCCGGAGGCGGTCGGTATCGGCATGCCGGCGAGCGTCGTGCATGGCGACGTCGAGGCGGGGCTGGCCGCGGCGGCGCATCGGGTCGAAGCGACCTACGAGACGCCGCCGCAATATCACAACGCCATGGAGCCGCATGCCATCGTCGCGACATGGGATGGCGATCGCCTGACGCTCGACATGCCGAACCAGGCGCCGGTCATGGCACGAGCGGCCTTCGCCCAGTATTTCGGCATACCGCCCGAGAACGTGCTGATCCGCACGCCCTTCATCGGCGGCGGCTTCGGATCGAAGGCGATCCTGGTGGGGCCGCAGATCCTCTGTATCCTGGCGGCGCGCATGCTGAACCGGCCGGTGAAGCTTGTGCTGACGCGCAGCCAGATGTTCGGCCCGGTGGGCCACCGCGGGCAGACCCGGCAGCGGCTCACGCTTGGCGCGCAGGCCGACGGCCAGCTCACCGCCATGGCCCACCACACCATCGCGGCAACCAGCAGCTTCGACGATTTCATCGAAGCGGCCGCCGCCGCCTCGCGTGCGCTCTATGCAAGCCCCGCTATCGCCACCAGCCACGAGGCGGTGCGCAACGACATGGGCACCCCCGGGCCGATGCGGGCGCCGGGCGAGGCGTCGGGCTCGGCGGCGCTCGAGGTGGCGCTCGACGAGGCGGCCGAGGCGTGCGGCATGGACCCGCTCGATTTCCGGCTGAAGAACTATGCCGAGGTCGAGCCGATCACCGGCAAGCCCTACTCCTCGAAGGCGCTGCGCGAATGCTACGCCGAAGGCGCCAAGGCCTTCGGCTGGTGGGAGCGCCCGCTCGCCCCCCGGCAGATGCGCGACGAAGCCGGCATGCTGGTCGGCTGGGGCATGGGCACCGCGGTCTTCCCGTGCCCCATGTTCGCCGCCGAGGCACGCGCGGTGCTGCGCAGCGACGGAAGCGGTCTGGTGGAAACGAGCGCCATCGACATGGGACAGGGCGCCCTGACGTCGCTCGCCCAGATCGCCGCCGACAGCCTGGGGCTCGACATCGACCAGCTCGAGTTTCGCACCGGCAGCTCCGACCTCCCCGACGGCGGTATTGCCGGCGGCTCGGGCCATACGGCAACCGCCGGAACGGCCATCGACGCGGCCGGCAGCGCCGCCATCGCGCGGCTCGCCGATCTTGCCACCGCCGATCCGGCCTCGCCGCTTTTCGGCGCCGGCAATTCCGGCGTGATCGCCCGTGGCGGGAGGCTCCACCACGCCGACGACGAGACCCGCAGCGAGAGCTATGCCGACATCCTGGCCCGCGCCGGGCGGACGGAGGTGGAGGGAAGCGGCAAGGGACACCGCGACCCGATGACGGCGGACAACCACGCCATGCAAAGCCACGGCGCGGTGTTTGCCGAGGTGAAGGTCGATCCCGATCTCGGCCAGGTGCGCGTCACCCGCCTGGTCGGGGCGTTCGCCGCCGGCCGGATCATCAACCCGCGGCTGGCGCGCAGCCAGCTCTACGGCGGGATGATCTGGGGGGTGTCCTTCGCGCTGCACGAAGCGGCGATGGTCGACCACCGCAGCGGGAGAATCATGAACGCCGATTTCGCCGAATACCACATCCCGGTGAACGCCGACGTGCCCGCCGGGGCGGCGATGGAGGTGCTCCTGATCCATGAGGACGATCCGTATGTGAACGGCCTCGGCATCAAGGGCGTCGGCGAGATCGGCGTGACCGGCTCGGTCGGCGCCATCGCCAATGCGATCTGGCATGCCACAGGCTTCCGGCCCCGCCGCTTCCCCGTGCGCATCGAGGACATCGTGATGGCGGAGGCCGCAGCGCGCGCGTGACGCTGCCAAGTTAACGGGCGGCCTGCCGGGCCGCCCCGTTTGCTCGCCGCAGATTGCGGCGAGCGAGCCCATCTGTCGCAGGCGCAGGGCGGCGCGGGCGAGCGTTGGGGCGATAGTTCGCCTTGCGAACAACGGCGGCTTTTCGATATGGTTCGGGCGACCCCGCAACTAAGCCACGGGGTGCAATGCTGGGTAGAACCGCTTCGGGTGCGATCCGTCCGGAACGTGAGCCCCAAGACTGTTTCAAGGGAGGAATCACCATGAGGAAGGGAATCGTCGCGCTCGTTGCGGCGGCTGGACTGTTCATCTCCGCGGGCGCGTCGTTCGCGCAGGTTGTCGTCGGCGTCTCCTGGAACAATTTCCAGGAAGAGCGCTGGAAGACTGACGAAGCCGGCGATCAAGGACGCGCTCTGGAAGCCGCCGGCGCCAAGTACATTTCGACCGACGCCCAGTCGTCGGCCTCCAAGCAGCTCACCGACGTTGAGAACCTGATCGCGCAGGGCGCCAACGTGCTGATCGTGCTGGCGCAGGATACCGACGCCATCCAGCCGGCCGTCCAGAAGGCGGTCGACGAGGGCATTCCGGTGATCGGCTATGACCGCCTGATCGAGAATCCGGATGCGTTCTACATCACCTTCGACAACAAGCAGGTCGGCGTGCTCGAGGCCCAGGCCGTCTACGACGTCGCAGCCGACCGGCAACTACGTCTTCATCAAGGGCAACTCGGCCGACCCGAACGCCGACTTCCTGCTCTCCGGCATGGAGGAAGTGATCGGCGACGCGGTGAAGACCGGCGACATCAAGATCGTCGGCGAGACCTACACCGACAACTGGGACCCGACCAACGCCCAGAAGGAGATGGAGCAGTTCCTGACCGTCAACAACAACAAGGTCGACGCGGTCGTTTCCGAGAACGACGGCATGGCCGGCGGCGTTGTCGCGGCGCTCGAGGCGCAGGGCCTGGCCGGTCAGGTTCCGGTCTCCGGCCAGGACGGCGACCACGCGGCGCTGAACCGCGTCGCGCTCGGCACGCAGACCGTGTCGGTGTGGAAGGACGCGCGTCAGCTCGGCAAGGCGGCGGGCGAAGCGGCCCTGGTGCTCGCCGCCGGCAAGTCCATGGACGAGGTCGAAGGCTCGGTGATGTTCGACGGCGGCCCGAAGGGCGTCGACATGCACTCGATGTTCCTGACGCCGATCCCGATCACCAAGGACAACCTCAACGACGTGATCGACGCCGGCTGGATCACCAAGGACGAGGTCTGCCAGGGCGTGCCCGCCGGGACGGTCGCCGTCTGCGGACTAGCCGCTGAAGTCAGGCGAGCCTGTGCCGCCTCGTTGCGGCACAGGCTCGCGTTCATCGATTCGTACGCACGTGGATAACGAGTTCCATGGCTGAGGTCGTCGGGAATGGCTGAAGTCTCCAGGCCCCCGATCGCGGACCGGGCGTGCTCAAAAGGGGGCGTGCCGGATACGTGCGCGCCTTCATGCAGGCGACCGAGATCGACGCCCGCATGCTGGGCATGGTCGGGCGCCCTCGCCATCGTCTGGATCGGCTTCCACATCATGTCGGGCGGCGTCTTCCTGACGCCGCGCAATCTGTGGAACCTCTCGGTCCAGACCTCTTCGGTCGCCGTCATGGCGACCGGCATGGTGCTGGTCATCGTGTCGCGCAACATCGATCTGTCGGTCGGCTCGCTGCTCGGCTTCATCGCCATGATCATGGGCGCTTTGCAGACGGAGATCCTGCCGCCGCTGCTCGGCTACGATTATCCTCTGACCTGGATCATCGTGCTTCTGTGCGGCCTCGCACTCGGCGCCCTGATCGGCGCGCTGCAGGGCTTCGTCATCGCCTTTCTCGGTGTGCCGGCGTTCATCGTCACGCTGGGCGGGCTGCTGGTCTGGCGCGGCGCGGCCTGGTGGGTGGCGAGCGGGCGCACGCTGGCGCCGCTCGATTCCAACTTCACGCTGATGGGCGGTGGCGGCAGCGGAACCATCGGCGCGACCCTGAGCTGGGTCGTCGCCGCATTGGCATGCGTCGGCATCGTGGGCGCGATCCTCATCGGCCGGCGGCAGCGGCGGCGCTTCGAATTTCCGCTGCGGCCGGTCTGGGCGGAGCTGACGCTCACCATTATCGGCTGCGCGTCGGTCATCGTGGCGGTTGCGGTCATCAACGCCTATCCGATGCCGGTCGGGCTGGCGCGCCAATTCGCGCAGGAGCGCGGCATCGAATGGCCGGAAGGCGGCCTGATCATCGCGCTGGGCATCGCCATTCCGGTGCTGATCGCCATCGGCGTCGGCATCGTCATGACTTTCCTCTCCACCCGGACGCGCTTCGGCCGCTACGTGTTCGCGCTCGGCGGCAATCCCGAGGCGGCAGACCTGGCGGGCATCAACACCCGCTGGATCGTCATGAAGGTGTTCATCCTGATGGGCGTGCTCTGCGCCATCAGCGGCGCCATTGCCTCCGCCCGCCTCAACGCGGCGACCAACGCGCTCGGCACGCTCAACGAGCTTTACGTGATCGCCGCGGCGGTCATCGGCGGCACGTCCTTCACCGGCGGCATCGGCACGGTGCCGGGTGCCATGCTCGGCGCGCTGGTGATGCAGTCGCTGCAATCGGGCATGCAGCTGATGGGCATCGAATCGCCGCTGCAGAACATCGTGGTCGGCGCCGTGCTGGTGCTGGCGGTGGGCATCGACACCGCCTACCGCAAGCGAACGGCCTGAGGGCGGGGAGGCTCAGGCATGGCCGACGATCGCCCGCCGCTCGTCGAGATGCGCGACATCTACGTGGCGTTCGGCGGCGTGCATGCGGTGGAGGATTGCACCATCGACCTTCACGCCGGCGAGGTGGTCGGGCTGGTCGGCGGCAACGGTGCCGGCAAGTCGACGCTGATGAAGGTGCTGTCCGGCGCCTATCGCGCCGATTCCGGGCAGATCCTCATCGACGGCAAGCCGGTCACCATCAACAATCCCCGCGACGCCAAGGCGCTCGGCATCGAGACGATCTACCAGACGCTGGCGCTCGCCGATAACGTCGACGCGCCGGCCAACATGTTCCTGGGGCGCGAGATCATGACGCGCTGGGGGACGCTGGACGACGTCGCCATGGAGGCGGCGACGCGCAGGGTGATGGGCCGCCTCAACCCTCTCTTCAAGGGCTTCAAGACGCCGGTGAAGGCGCTGTCGGGCGGCCAGCGGCAGTCGGTGGCCATCGCCCGCGCCATCCATTTCAACGCGCGCATCCTCATCATGGACGAGCCGACTGCGGCGCTGGGGCCGGCGGAAACGGCGCAGGTGCGCGACCTGATCAAGCAGCTCAAGAAGGAAGGCATCGGCATCTTCCTGATCAGCCACGAGATTCGTGACGTGTTCGACCTCGCCGACCGCATCGCCGTCATGAAGACGGCGCGCATGGTCGGCATGGTCAATAAGGATGACGTCACAGAGGAGCAGGTGCTGGGCATGATCATCGGCGGCACGCTCCCACATGGGGTCGCCGTCACCCACACCTATTCCGGGGCGCATGCATGAAAGCGGTCTCCCACCTCGCAAGAGGTGGATGGCGATCGGGTCTGACCGCCATTGTATTTTGTGTTGGGCTCCTGCCGGCGGGCCGCGCCATCGCTGAGGAGCCGCGCCTGGACCGAGAAGGCGATCCACCAGCACGTCGATTTCACCACGCTGGAAGGGGTTCTGACGCGCGACGAGCTCGCCACGCTGGTAGCGGCCGGCAAGCGCCTGTTCACGTCGCGCTTCACGCCGGCCGACGGGATCGGGCGGCCGATGGCGACGCAGGCGATCATCCCGACGCAGAGAAAGCGCCCGACCGACGTCGCTTTCCGCCGCACCGCCGGGCCCGACGCCAATGCCTGCGAATCCTGCCACAACGTGCCGGTCGTCGGCGGGGCAGGGGACTTCACCGCCAATGCCTTCATCTCGGAGGGCTTCGAGAGCGTCGACTTCGATACGCTCGACGCGCAGTTCTCCAACGAGCGTGGCTCGGTGCATCTGTTCGGCGCCGGGCTGATCGAGCTTCTGGCACGCGAGATGACCGCCGACCTGCGCGCCGAGCGCGACAAGGCGGTCGCCGCGGCGCGCGCCGGCGGCGAGCCTGTGACCGCCGATCTGCAGAGCAAGGGCGTCGATTTCGGCAAGCTGACGGTGATGCCCGACGGGCTGGTCGATTTCAGCGCCGTGGAGGGCGTCGATTCCGATCTCACCATTCGCCCCTTCAGCCAGAAGGGCGTGTTCGCCTCGCTCCGGCAGTTCGCCATCAACGCGATGAACGCGCATCTCGGCATGGAGGCGAGCGAGCGCTTCGGCGCGCGCTGGACCGGCACCGCCGATTTCGACGGCGACCGCCACGACGACGAGCTGTCGCCCGGCGACATCTCCGCCCTGGTGGCGTTCCAGGCAAGCCTGCCGGCGCCGGGCCGCACGGTGCCCGACGATCCGGCCTGGCGCGACGCCGCCCAGCGCGGCGAGACATTGTTCGCCGATCTCGGCTGCGCGGAATGCCATCGCCCCTTCCTGCCGCTCGACAGCCTCACCTTCACCGACCCGGCCCCCTACGACACCGCCGGGACGCTGAGGACCGGCGAGGTGGAGAAGCCGCTCGTCTATGAGCTCGCGCTGCTCGACTGGACCAAGAGCCTGCCGCGCAACGACAAGGGGCAGATCCTGGTGCCGCTGTTCGGCGACCTGAAGCGCCATCGCATCGCCGACGGCGAGGTCAACGATCTCGGCAACGAGCTGCTGGCGCAGCGCTTCGTGGAGCGCGACGTGTTCATGACCGCCGAGCTGTGGGGCGTCGGCTCGACACCGCCTTACGGGCACCGCAACGACATGCCGACGCTCGATCGCGTGATCCGCGCGCATGGCGGGGAGGCGCGCGCGGCGCGCGACGCCTTCATCGCGAGCGACGAGGCCGACCGGTCGGCGCTGATCGCCTTCCTCAAGACGCTGACCATCCAGCCATGAGCGCCCGTCTCCTGCTTGCATCTGCATTTGTCGCTGGGGTCGCGGCATCCGCTGCCTGCGGCGCGGAGACGCGCTCGGTGCCGAACGACGTTCCCGACCTGCACGAGGAGGCGGCGGCCGCGGGGATCGATCACGTCTATTCGGGCCCGTGGGAGTTCTTCGTCGGCGGCGGCGTGGCGGCCTTCGACTGCAACGGCGACAGGCGGCCCGATCTCTTCATGGCGGGCGGCACCAATCCCGCGGTGCTCTACGTGAACGACAGCGAGACCGGCGGCGCGCTGAAGTTCCACGCTGCCTCCATGGGCATTCCGGACGAAGACCTGGCGAGCGTGATCGGCGCCTATCCGCTCGACATCGACGGCGACGGCCTGATGGACCTCGTGGTCCTGCGGCTCGGCCGCAACCTGCTGCTCAAGGGAAAGCCCGACTGCACCTTCGATGTCGAGAACAAGGCCTGGGCTTTTGCGGGCGGGCGCGATTGGACCACCGCCTTCTCCGCCACCTGGGAGAAGGGCCTGGCGTTTCCCACGCTCGCCATCGGCAACTATGTCGACCGCATGGCGCCGGGCTCGCCGTGGGGCACCTGCGCCGACAATCTCCTCGTGCGGCCCGATCCGGGCGACAAAGTCCACTATGGCGATCCGGCGCCGCTGACGCCAAGCTATTGCTCGCTCTCCATGCTCTTCACCGACTGGAACCAGTCGGGCGAGCCGGCTCTCCGCGTCACCAACGACCGGCAATATTATCGCGGCGGCGAGGAGCAGCTCTGGCACGTCGATCCGGGCAAGCCGCCGCGGCTTTATACGTCCGCCGAGGGCTGGCGGCACCTGTCGATCTACGGCATGGGCATCGCGCAGGCCGATCTCAACGGCGACGGCTATCCCGAATATGCGCTCACTTCGATGGGCGATACCAAGCTGCAGGAGCTGGACGAGGAGGCCGATCTCGACCGGCCGGTCTATCAGGACATCGCCTATCCGCTCGGCGTCACCGCGGCGCGCCCCTACACGGGCGGCGACGTGAAGCCCTCGACGGGGTGGCACAGCGAGTTCGCCGATTTCAACAATGACGGCCTGCTCGACCTCTTCATCTCCAAGGGCAATGTCGAGGCGATGCCCGATTTCGCCGCCGACGATCCGGACAATTTGCTGCTCGGGCAGTGGGACGATACGTTCGTGGAGGTGGGCGACCTCGCCGGCGTGGCGCTGCCGCGGCGCGGCCGCGGTGCCGCTGCCGTCGATCTCAACATGGACGGGATGCTCGACCTTGTGGTGGTCAACCGCGAGGCGCCGGTCAGCGTGTTTCGCGGCCTCGGCGCCAAGACCGGCTGGGGCGACCGGCCGCTCGGAAACTGGCTGGAGGTAGAGCTTTTCCAGGCGGCGGGGAACAACCGCAACGCCGTCGGCGCGCGCATCTCTGTGAAGACCGGCAACCACACCATGGACCGCACCGTGTCGGTCGGCGGCGGGCATGCCTCCGGCCATGCCGGCTTCATCCATGTCGGGCTCGGCACGGCGGAGCGCGCGGAGATCCGCGTGCGCTGGCCGGACGGCGAATGGAGCCATTCCTATCGCGTCTTCGCCAACAATTTCGTGCGAATCGAGCGTGGCAAGCCGGACGCTGAATATTGGATGCCGCAGCCGTCCAAGTGATCGCCGGGCGCGACGCCGGAGCCTACGGTCCCGACAAAAAGAGCACGATCTGGGGAAACGTGACCGCCAGGAAGACGACCACGAAGATCGGCGACGAAGAACGGAACGACACCTCGGAATATCTGAACCGTGCTTGCATATTGCGCCGCGACGTTGCGGATGACGAAGACGTTGAGGCCGAGCGGCGGCGTGATCATGCCGATCTCGAGAAGCTTCACCACCAGCACGCCGAACCACACCAGGCTGATCCCCTCCGACTTGAGGATCGGCAGGAAGACCGGAAGCGTCACCAGCATCGCGCCGAACGGCTCCATGAACGTGCCGAGCACGAGATAGATCAGCACGATGATCAGCATGAGCTCCGAATAGCCGAGATTGGCCCCGGCAACTTCGGAATTGAGGAAGCCCGAAAGGCCGGAAATGCCGAGGAAGCGCGTGAACATCGACGCGCCCACGGCGATGATGAAGAGCGACGACGTGGTGAGCACGGTCTCCAGCAGCGACTGCTGTATCGCCTTCCAGCTCAGTCCGCCGGTGACGAACGCCGAGGATGACCGCGCCGAGCGCGCCCACCGCGCCGGCCTCCGTGGCGCTGAAGATAGCCGGAGAAGAGCCCGCCGAAGACCAGTGCGATCAGCACCAGGATCGGCCAGATGTCGAGGAGCGCCCTGGCCGAGCTTTCCTTTTCCTCGAGGATATGCCGCGGGATGAAGTCGGGGCGGAGCCAGCTGATGATGAGGATCACGGAGACATAGGAGACGGCGGTCAGGAGGCCGATGCCGATGCCGCCGACGAAGACCTGCGTGACGGAGGTCTCGGCGATGATGCCGTAGATGATCATCAGGATCGACGGCGGAATGAGCGCGCCGATGGTGCCGCCGGCGGCGATGGAGCCGCAGGCGACCGAGGGGCGGTAGCCCGCCGCCACCATCTCGGGGATGGCGATGCGCCCCATCGCGGCGGCGCAGGCGAGCGAGGAGCCGGAGACGGCGGCGAAGCCCGAGCAGGCGAAGACCGCGGAGATCGCGAGCCCGCCGGGGATCTTGCGCAAGACCACCTTGGCGGCCTCGAAAAGCCCGGTCGTCAGCCCCGAATGGTAGGCGACGAAGCCCATGAGCAGGAACATCGGCACCGCGCTCATCGTCCATGAGGCCACGAAGCTGTAGGGCGTGTTCATCACGATGCCGAAGGCGGGCGTTGAGCCCGACCAGGAAGGTGATCCCGCCGAAGCTCACCGCGATGAGGGCCAGCGCCACCGGCACGCGCGCGATCAGCAGAAGTGCCAGGATCGCGACGCCCCAGAAGCCGACGGCGACGTTCACGCCTGCGGCTCCGGGCTGCTGGCCGCCGGAATAGACGGCGGCCTCCACCGCCTTCAGCAGGCAGATCGGCGCCGGCGAGGACGAAGCCCAGCGGCGGCAGGAAATACGAATGCCAGACGGGCAGCTTGTAGTCGGTGAACTCGACGATAGGTGCCGACATGGAAATGCTGGAGCGCGCTGCGGGCCGTGGTCCAGGCAAGCACGCCGTAGACGAGCGCCGAGAAGAGCGCGACGAAGACGTCGGAGGCTTGCCGCGCGCGGGCATCGAGCGCCCATTCGAGCAGCTCGACCGAGATCATGCCGTTCCGCCTTTCCAGCCAGGCGAGCGGCAGGAAGGCGACGACGACCATGTAATAGCGGGCGACGACCTCGGGGGTCGTGTCGAGCGAGATGCGGAAGAAGTCCCTGAGCACCACGTCGACGCAGATGTGGAGCATCATCGCCACCGTGCCGATCGAGCCGATCAGCGCGAGGATGCGGACGCTTCGCGTGGCGAAGGTGAAGAGTGCAGTCATGCCTTTACCGGCAAAGGCGGGGTCTGGAATGTGCCGGCCCGAAGGAGAACGTCCGGGCCGGCGCGAGTTTGAGCTGCCGCTGAGCGCCTAGTTGCCGTAGGTCGACCAGTCGACCTTGGACCAGATCTCTTCCTTGGCGCGTTCGGCCAGCTTGTCCGGATCCTCGCCGACTTCGTTCACGATGGCGGTCCACTTGTCGACGAGGTCGACGAAGTGCTGCCCCATCGCGCCATCGTCGGCCACCCGCGCGGCCTCATCCTCTTTGATGAAGGCGTTGGAGGCTTCGAGGAAGGCCGGATCGGGCTCGATCACCTCGATATCGGACTTCTCCACCGCGCCCCGCGCGGCAGCCGGCAGCTGGTAGGCCCAGCGGTCGGTCAGGTCGAAATTCGCGCGCGCGGCGGCGGCGACGACCCACGCCTTCTCCTGGTCGGAGAGCGAGTCCCAGGTGGACTTGGCGACGGTGAAGTTCGAGGTGACGTGATAGGTGCCGATCGGGATGTTGGTGACGTATTTCGCCACGTCGATCAGCCGGAACGAGAGCAGGTCGACGATCGAGGCCATCGTCCCGTCGATGGTGCCCTGGCTCATGCCCTCGAAGGTGTCGCCCACGCCCATGGCCACGCCGGTGGCGCCGAAATGCTCGGCCCAGCGCGAGTAGGGCGCGCCGCCGGAGCGGAGGCGGAGGCCTTTCAGGTCCGCGGCGGTGCGAACCGGCTTCGTGGTCAGGAGCCCGTAGACATCAGAGGAGCCCGCGCCGAGGAAGACGACGCCCACATCCGCGAATTCCTTCTGGCAGGCCGGGCAGGTGACGACATATTCGGTCATCGCCAGCGCCATCACATGCGGGTTGCGGCCGACCAGGGCGAAGTCGCCGGAGATATTGGTGGTGTCCATCCCGGCGGCGAAGTAGAGCGGCAGGTAGTTGCCGATATCCACGAGCCCGGTCTGCAGCGCGTCCTTCATCTGCGGCAGCGCCACGACCTCCGGGCCGAGGATCGTTGCCGTCAGCTCGCCGCCCGACACTTTGTCCAGGTAATCGGCGAAATGCTCGTACATGTAATGCGCCGGATGGGCCGGCGGACCTGCGGGCGCGACGCGGAGTTCCTTTGCGTTGGACAGGCCTGCGACCATGGCAATCGATGCCGCGAGGGCCGTCACTTTCAACAGTCTGTTCATGTCCTCACCTCCCTTCATTTGCCCTGCGGCTCGGAGGCTGGGAAGCCTCGCCGCCTTTCCTTCGGGATGGACGGGCGCACCTCACCCCGGAATTTCGATTCAACGGCCACGGCGCGGTGCGGCTGGCGCTGCTCATGCCATCCGCTCCGCATCGAGGCCGACAAAGGTCTTCAGCAATTTGACGAGCTGCTGCTCCTGTTCGACCGAGAGCAGGCCCTTCGGAGCCTGGTCGTAGCGCCGAAAGCGCAGCCAATGCCGCTCCGTGGCTTCTCGCCCTTTTCGCGTCAGCGTCAGGGTGACGGAGCGCCGGTCCTCGTCCGGGATCGTGCGCTCGACGTAGCCGCTCTTCTCCATGGCGCGGATCAGCTTGGTCATGTGCGCGCGCTTGATCATCAGCCGCTGCGCCAGGACGCCCTGGCGGATGCCGGGATTGTGCATGATGAGGGTCAGCACCGAGAACTCGCCGGGCTTCAGCTCGAAGCTTCCCTCGATGAAATAGTGTTCGAAGACCTGCAGCTGCGCCATGCGCAGCAGGAAGCCGAGTGAGTTGCGCAGCGGCCCCACGGCCACGTCTTCGACGGGAAGGCTGTGTGCAACCGCCTGATCCACGCTCACTCCTCACCCGGGCGCTTCAGACGCGCGGCGCGTTTCTCCAGGAAGGCGCGCTGCCGGTCCTTCGCCTCCGAGCTGGTGGTCGTGAACGAGGCGATGAACGATTCCACGAAAAGCCCGTCGCTGCTCGCCATGTCCTGGATGCGGGGAAGCGCGTTGATGATGGCGTAGTTGGACAGCTCGGCGTTGCTCGCCGTGATCTTCGCCAGCTCGATTGCCTTCTCGCGGGCTCCGCCTTTTGCCGTGAGGTAGCGCACCAGGTTGCAGCGCTCGCCTTCCTCAGCGGTCGCGACGCGGCCGGTCAGCATCATGTCGGTCATCACCGCGACGCCCATCAGGCGCGCCACCCGAACGGAGCCGCCGCCGCCCACGAAGATGCCGCGCTGGCCCTCGGGCAGCGCGAAGAAGGCGCTCTCGTCCGCCACGCGGATATGGGTGGAGGCTGCGAGCTCCAGCCCGCCACCGACCACGGCGCCGTGCAGCGCCGCGATCCAGGGAATCGATCCATGCTCGATCATGCCGAACACCGCGTGCCAGCGCCGCGAGCCGCGCACGCCCTCCATCGGCGACTTGTTCACGTGCTCGGCGAGGTCGAGCCCGGCGCAGAAATGCTCGCCGCGCCCATACAGAACCGCCGCCTTCGCCTCGCGTTCCGCCTGCTCGACGGCGCGCGCCAGATCCTCCAGCAACTGGTCGTTGATGGCGTTGCGCTTGTCGGGCCGGTTGAGGCCGACATGCGCGACCTCCTCCACGATCTCGCAGGTGACGAGCGGGGCTGCGGAGGCGCTTTCCGCGCTTGCTGAAATATCGACGGCTCGCATGATATATTGTTTCCGAGCGGAATGTTTCCATGTAAACAATCTCGGCCGAGACCGTCAAGGTGCCCAGGGATGAGACAGGGCAAGGCCGATATCAGGGAGCAAGACGTGGCTGGAGCCGGGTTGAGGCCTGTGAAGCTCTGGTCTCCGCGGGTGGAGATGGAAAAGCGCCCCGACGGCGCCTTCATCGTCTGGCGCGCCGACCCGCTCGGCCCCTATCCCGACCGGATCACCGATCGCCTCGTCCACTGGGCCGAGGCTGCGCCTGAGCGCCCCTGGCTGGCGCAGCGTTCCGCCGACGGCGACTGGCGCATGCTGTCCTATGCGGACGGGCTGGAGCGCGTGCGGCGCATCGCGCAGGCCATCATCGCGCACGGGCTGTCGCCCGAACGGCCGCTCCTGATCCTTTCCGGCAACGACATCGAGCACGCGCTGATGGCGCTCGGCGCGCAATATGCGGGCGTGCCCTCGGCCGCGGTCTCCACCGCCTATTCGCTTCGCTCGCGGGACTTCGCGAAACTCCGCGACATCGTCCGGCAGCTTACGCCGGGCATGGTCTTTGCGAGCGATCCTGCGCCTTACCGAAACGCGATCGAGGCGACCATCGCGCCGGATGTTCCGGTCGTCTCGGTCAACGGCCGGCTGGAGGGGCGCGACGCGGCTCTCCTGTTCGACGCGCTCCTGGCAGCGGAGCCCGGCAAGGAACTTGAGCGCGCGCACGCCGCCGTCGGGCCGGACACGGTGGCGAAGTTCCTTTTCACCTCCGGCACGACCGGCTCGCCCAAGGCGGTGATCCAGACCCACCGCATGCTCTCGGCCAACCAGGAGATGGTGGCCAATTGCTACGCCTTCGTTCGCGACGAGCCGCCGGTGCTGGTCGACTGGGCGCCGTGGAACCACACGGCGAGCGGCAACAAGGTGTTCAACTTCGCCCTCTACAACGGCGGCACCTACTACATCGACGGCGGCACGCCGACGCCGGCCGGCATCGGCGAGACGATCCGCAACCTGAAGGACGTTTCGCCCACCTGGTACTTCAATGTGCCGGCCGGTTACGAGCTGCTGGTCGACGCCATGGAGCGCGACGAGGCGCTGCGGGAAAGCTTCTTCAGCCGCGTCAAGCTGCTGATGTATGCCGGCGCGGGGATGGCGCAGCATACGTGGCGGCGGCTGTCGGAGCTGGCGGTGCAAACGGTCGGTTCGCGCATCCTTCTGGGCACCGGGCTCGGCTCGACGGAAACCGCGCCGTTCGCGCTCTTCTGCACCGAGGAGCAGGAGGCGCCCGGCAATGTCGGCGTGCCGGCCCCGGGCGTGACGCTGAAGCTCGCGCCGGTCGGCGACAAGCTGGAGGCCCGCGTCAAGGGCCCGAACGTCACGCCGGGCTATTGGCGCGACGCGGCGCTCACGGCGGAGGCTTTCGACGAGGAGGGCTTCTACAGGCTGGGCGACGCGCTGCGCTTCGCAGTGCCGTTCGATGCGGCGAAGGGCTTTCTCTTCGACGGGCGGCTGGCGGAGAACTTCAAGCTGCGGACCGGCACGTGGGTCGCCGTCGGCGCGCTTCGGGCGAAGCTGGTGGACCAGTTCGGCGGCCTCGTGCGCGATGCCGTCCTCGCCGGCGAGGATCGCGACGAGCTCGGCGCGCTGCTGCTGCCGTTCATGCCGGCGTTGCGCGCGCTGGTTCCCGACGAAGCATCCTTGGACGACGCGGCCGTCCGCGCTCATCCGCTCGTGCGCGAGGCGCTTGCGGACCGTCTTGCGGCGCACGCCGCGGCAGCCACGGGCTCGGCCTCGCGCGTGGCGCGCATCCTCGCTCATGGAGCGCGAGCCTTCCATCGACCGGGGCGAGATCACCGACAAGGGCTCGCTCAATCAGCGCGCCATGCTGCGCCACAATGCCGACCTCGTGGAGGCCCTGTTCTCCGGCGATCCGAAGGTGGTCACGATACCGGGCCAAGAGACGAGGCGAAAAACGGCCTGACGCATTGCCTGGCTTGGGCCGGCGACGCGGTTTTCGCGGTCGATCCCGGGCACTACCCGCGGCTTGGGAAATCACGTAGGTCTCTTCTCATCGTCGATCATGGACTGCCGAGATGAGTTGCTTCGGAATATATCCGTCAGACTTGCGGTCATCGGCATGGGCGAGGCCGGCAGCGCCATCGTCTCCGGCTGGGGCGAGAGCCGCGGCGGAGCGATCCGCGCCTACGACATCAAGACGGATGCGCCGGCGACCGCCGATGCGATGCAGGCGCGCTACGCGGAGCTGGACGTCTCCGGATGCGCCAGCGCCGCGGAGGCCGTTGGCGAAGCGGACCTGGTGATCTGCGCCGTCACCGCCGATCAGGCGGTTGCCGCGGCGGAAGCGGCTGCCCCGCATCTCAGCCCGCAAACATTCTGGTGCGACCTCAATTCCTGCGCGCCATCCTCCAAGCGCCGGGCCGCCGCTGCCATCGAAGAGTCCGGCGGCCGCTATGTGGATGTGGCGGTGATGGCGCCGGTCCATCCGAAGCTGAACATGGTGCCGCTTCTCATCTCCGGCCCTCACGCCGAGACGATCGCGCCGCTGCTGGCGGAGCTTCCGATGTCGGCACGCGTGGTGCAGGGCGAGGTCGGCGCCGCGTCCTCCATCAAGATGATCCGCTCCATCCTGGTGAAGGGGCTCGAGGCGCTGACCGCGGAATGCCTGCTGGCGGCGGTGGCGGCCGGCGTCGAGGAGGAGGTGCTGGATTCGGTCATGCGCAGCCATCCCGGCACGGACTGGCGGGGGCAGGCCGCCTATAATTTCGAGCGGGTGATGACGCATGGCGCCCGCCGGGCGGCGGAGATGGAAGAGGTCGTGAAGACGGTCAGCGACCTCGGCCTGCCGCACGACATGGCGCGCGCCACGGTGCTGTGGGAGCGGCGCATCTCCGAAGCCGGCGTGCCCGCGCCGGAGGACGCCAGGGCGGTCGGCGCGAAGGCTCTGGCCGAGCAGCTCCTGCCGAGCCTTCGGGACTGACTGCCGGGACGCCCGCGCCGAGATGTGAGCGGGAGCGCGATAGCCCGATGACGGCATACGACGAGCGGCAGCATGTGCGCTACACGCCGGAGCAGATGTTCGACCTCGTTGCCGACGTCGAGCGCTACCCGAGCTATCTGCCGTGGCTTCAGGAATCGCACATCCGCCGGCGCGAGGGGGATCGGCTGTGGGTCGAGATGACGGTCGGAGCGGGTCCCATCAACCGGAGCTTCACGACGGCGGCGCGCCTCGATCGTCCGAAGCGCATCGAGATCGTTGGCGACGACCCCATGTTCGAGCGATTCGAGCAGATCTGGACCTTCGAGCCCGCCGAGGAGGGCGGCTCGTTCGTGGCCTGTCACCTCGACGTTCAGTTCCGCTCCAGCTTCCTGCACGCTCTCATGGCATCGCATTTCGCCGAAATGGCTGCGACGCTGATGGCGGCGTTCCGGCATCGGGCGCGTGCGCTCTACGGCGCGGCTTGATATGGATCGCGGTGCCGCAGGCGCGGTGCCGCCATACCAGCGCAAAAACGGCACTGTCGTTGAGTTCAGCCGAGCGGACGAAGATCATCTCATGACCGACACCCCAATGTGGTCGCGACGCGCGGTGTGGACGCGATCGCGATTTGCCGAGCTTGTGCCGATGACGCCGCGCATGGCCATGCTGACGGTCGGTTACGCCGTGCTGCTGGCGATCGGAACGGGGGCGAGTTAGTAGACTATGATATCCTACATTGATCTAGATCAAAAAACCTCAATGCTTCTCGCTGCTTTTTCGTTTTCCGAGCGTGCCGTTTTTCTGTTGAAATAACGTCCCTCAAATGGGACTTTCTATCGAAGTGCCTTACGGCGGGCCGGGGGACGGACATGCGGCGGAGACGGCGACTCGCAATATTCGCCATATTCGTTGTCGGCGGAATCGTCGGCGCTGGCGCGCTTCTCGCGAGCGTGGAGATCAACCGCTACACCTCCACCACCGAGTTCTGCACATCGTGCCATTCGATGAAACATGTGGTCGCCGATGCGCATTTTCAGAAATCGGCGCATATCCACAACGATATCGGCGTGTCGCCGAGTTGCGGCCAATGCCATATCCCGATGACCAATTGGTTCGCCGAGACCTATGAGCATATGTCGACAGGCATACGCGACATCATCGCAGAGAACACCCACAACTTCGAAGACCCGGCCGTGTGGGGGAAGCGCCGCATCGAGCTGGCGAACGAAGTCCGCCTGAAGATGCGCGAGCAGGACAGCATCACCTGCCGCAGCTGCCATGACGCTACCAAGATCACGCCGATGAGCGAGGCCGGCCGCGCCGCGCACACATTGGTCGCCGAAGGCAAGCGCACCTGCATCGACTGCCATTTCAATCTGGTTCATGCGCCGGTGCCCCCGAGCGAAGAGTTCCTCCGCGGAATGCGCATCAGCGAACGGTGAGACCGTCGGGGCACGACAGACGAAGGAGTAGGCCATGAAGACGCTTAACAGGCTATCGCTGATCCTCGCGGCAACCTGCGTCTCCGCTGGTGCGGTCTTTGCCACCGGCTTGCTGCTGGACGATTCGACCCGCGCACAGACGGCTCCTGCGGCACCCGCCGCGCCGGCACCGGCTCCCGCCCCGGCTGCGCCGGCGGCACCCGAGCCGATGGCCGCGGCCGAGGAAGTGCAGAGCGAAGCGCCCGGGCTGCCCTTCGACCAGATCCCGTTCTACGCCGAATGGGCGAGCTCACCGCACGCCAACCATAAGGCGGAGCCCTTCAACCATTGGAACGAGGAAGGCGCGGTCCCGGCCGAGTGCGCGCGCTGCCATTCGACGCCGGGCTTCAGGGATTTTGTCGGTGCTGACGGGACGCCCGCCGGCGTCGTCAACAATCCCGCGCCGATTGGAACGGTCATCACCTGCGTGGCCTGCCACAATCCCAAGACGCTGGTGCTGACCTCGGTGACGTTCCCCTCTGGCCTCGAGGTCGACCATCTCGGCGCCGAGGCGATCTGCATGACCTGCCATCAGGGCAGGGAGTCCGGCAAGAGCGTCTCCGAAGCGACCGCCGCCCTCGGCGACGACGAGGTCGGTCCGAAGCTGTCCTTCATCAACGTGCATTACCGCGCTGCCGGCGCCACGCTCTACGGCAACCAGGCACAGGGCGCCTTCCAATATCCCGGCCAGACCTATGCCGGGAAGTTCGAGCACAAGGAGCCCTACACGCGCTGCATCGCGTGCCACAACATGCATTCGACCGAAGTGAAGGTGAACGACTGCGCCGCCTGCCACAAGGAGGTGACCAACAAGGCGTCGCTGCAGCTTATCCGCATGAGCAAGGCGGATTACGACGGTAGCGGCAATCCGAACGAGGGCATCGCGCAGGAAGTGCAGGCGCAGGTCGGCAAGCTGATGACTGCGATCCAGGCTTACGGCAAGGAAGTTGCCGGCGCCGCGATCGTCTACAATCCGGATGCCTATCCGTACTTCTTCATCGACACGAACGAGAACGGGACCGCCGACCCCGACGAAGTGAAGTTCCCCAACAAGTACAACGCCTGGACGCCCCGGCTGCTGAAGGCGGCTTACAATTATCAGTTCGTCGTCAAAGATCCGGGCGCTTTCGCGCACAACCCGCCTTACACGCTGCAGATCATCTACGATTCGATCAATGATCTCGGCAGCAAGGTGCAGGTCGACCTCTCCGGCGTCACGCGCCCGTAGACCACCCGCATCAACGCACGCTTCCGATCCGGCCGCTTCGGCCGGGTCGGGAGCGCGACGCCGCGCTCGCGTCTCCGCCGACTGAGCCGGGCCGCGACCCAAAGGCGCACATTGCGCATCTTGCCTGTGGATTGATGGGGAAATCACTTGGCGTGTGTCAATTTTGCCAAAATTTGCAGGCTAATTTGATCACAATCAATACGACTCCTGGTAAGCCGAGTTAACACATGCTGGCTACCAGGGGGTGGCGCGCTGATACGTGAGCCTGGCGCGCAACTGAAATGGTGCTTCGTGCGTTCTCTTCGGACGAAGCCGCCAGATAAGGCGACGAGGAGGAGGAGGCGTGATGATCATCGACAGAATAAGAAAAGATATGAGCGTCATCGCGGCTGATGACCGCTGCGTGGGCTTTGTCGAGGGGTTCGACGATACCGATATGCTGCGTATCACCTGCGTCAGCGCAGGCTATGGCTACGACCGCTTGATCCCCTTGGCGTGGGTCTCGCAGGTCGACAAGTACCTCTATCTCGACAAGACGAGCGCGTTTGTCGCCGCCAATTGGGAAAACGCCCCGGTGCTGAGGGCGAAGGTGGCGGACATGGGTGATCTCAGGCCCAAAGCCGCCTGAGGCGCGCTTCCCAGGACGATCTCCGAAGCCCCGCCCGTGCGGGGCTTTTCGTTATGGCCTGCCGGTCGTGGTGGCGCGCCCGCCGTATCCGGGCTATGCCAAGCGCATGATCGTGCTGATTGTGGGCTTGGTTCTTTTTCTCGGTGTGCACTCCGTGCGGATCGTCGCGGCGGACAGACGCCAGGCGATGATCGCGCGGCTGGGCGAGAACGCCTGGAAGGGGCTTTACTCCCTCGTGGCGCTCGCCGGTCTGGTGCTGATCGTCTGGGGCTACGATCTCGCCAAGCAGAGCCCGCATGCGCTCTGGTTTCCGCCGGAATGGCTGAAGCACGTCGCCATTGCGCTGAACCTCGTGGCTTTTGTGCTTTTCGTCGCCTACCTGGTCCCCGGCGGCTGGATCAAGGCGAAGGTCGGCCACCCGATGGTTGTGGCGGTGAAGACCTGGGCATTCGCGCATCTCCTGGCCAACGGCACGCTCGAAGCGGTGATCCTGTTCGGCGCCTTTCTGGTCTGGGCGATCGCGGAATACGCCGCAAGCCGGCGGCGCGACCGTGCCGAGGGGGTGCGGCGTGTCCCGGGCCCGCTGCGCAACGACATGATCGCGGTTGCGATCGGGGTGGTGGTGTGGGCGGCCTTCCTGTGGCGCCTGCATTATTGGCTGATCGGCGTGAGCCCGCTCGCTTGAGGAGCGCCGGCCGGGAAACCGCCGCCGACGGCCGCTTGCCGCCGATGCCGCCGTTGCCTCTGAAATACAAAGCCGGTAGGGTCCGCGCCGCTTCGCGAGCTCGCTCGGCGGGGCCGAACGCCCGACTATTCCTCTGATCTGACAAACAAAAAAAGATGGCCAACGACGAGCGCCAATCCCAGACTTTCATCCGCGAGGTCGATGAGGAGTTCAGGCGCGATCAACTGAAAGCGCTCTGGAACCGCTTCGGCTGGGTCTTCATCGGCATTTGCGTGCTGATCGTGGCCGTCACCGCCGGCTATCGCGGCTGGCTCTGGTGGGAGGAGCGGCGCGCGGCGCAGGCCGGCGACCGTTTCATGGCGGCCCTGGAGGCGATCGACAGCGGGGACCGCGAGAAGGGCGAGGCCGAGCTCAAGGCCATCGCCGACAGCGGCGGCGCCGGCTATGCGGCATTGGCGAAGACTGCGGCTTGCGGGCGAAAGCGCCGCCAGCGGCGACAAGAAGGCGGCGCTCGCCGCCTTTGACGCGCTCGCGGCGGACAGCACGCCCTGGCGCAGTCGCTGCGCGACGTGGCGCGCATTCGCGCCGCGCTGCTGGCGCTCGACATGGGCGACAAGGCGGGCGCGATCTCGCGCGCCGCGCCGCTGGACGAAGCCGGAAATCCCTGGCGCCACGAGGCGCGCGAGGTGCTCGGTGTCGCCGCCTACGCCTCAGGCGACCTGCAGAAGGCGCGCGACTATTTCACCGAGATCCAGCAGGACGCCCAGACGCCGGCCGACATCTGGCAGCGCGCCATCGCCATGATCTCGCTCATCGACGGGCAGATCGCGCCGGCAGCTTCGCCCTCCGAGCACCTCCGCAACCGATACGCCGGACTCCGCGGCGCCCACGTCCGATACCTCGGTCCTCCGAGGCGCCGGCGGCCGATATTTCGGCATCCGGAGACGCCGCATCCGGCACTTCGGGCTCCGAAGCCCCCGCCACCGATGCGGGCGGCGGCGACGCGTCCGGCTCCGGCAGCGCCCGCAGATGGCGCGTCGGGCGCCAATGGCAATGCATCCCAGGAAATGATGTCCGCGCCGGACGGGGAGGCGCCTTCCGATGCCCCGCCCCAGACGACCGGCCAGTAAGCAGCACTATTTCCGCCGCAATGAGAGGGCAGTGCGGACGACCATGACGACGAAGATTTCCGTTCCCGCAGCCATCGCCCTGGTGGCGCTTGCCGGCCTGATCGGCGGGTGCAGCGCGCTTGGCGGCCTCAACCCCTTCCACAAGAAGGAAGATATCCTCCCCGGCGAGCGGCGCGCCGCGTTGCCGCAGGGGGCCTATGAGGTGACCGGCGGCACGCCGTCGATCGGTGCTGCCCAGGCGCTGGCGGACTGGTCGCAGCCGGGCGGCAACGCCGCCAACGCCCCGGGCAATGTCAGCCTCGGCGACACCTCCGCCGCGTCGACCTGGCGCGTGAATGCCGTGCAGAAGGCCAGCAAGCGCAATGTGCGGCCGTCCGTCCCGCCGATCGTCCATGGCGGGCGCATCTTCGTCTACGACACCAGCGGCACGGTGACGGCGCTCGCGCCGGGCGGCGGCAAGGCGTGGTCCGTCTCGCTCGCCCCCGAAGGCGAGAAGAGCCGTCCGTCGGGCGGCGGCATCGCCGCTTCCGGCAACGCCATCTTCGCGGCGACCGGCTTCGGCGAGCTGATCGCGCTCGACGCCGCCACGGGCGGACGCATCTGGACCTTCGATCTGGGCGCCCCGGCGCATTCGGCGCCCACCGCGGCGGCCGGCAAGGTCTTCATCGTGAGCGCGACGAACGTGCTGCACGCCGTCAATCAGGAGGACGGGACCGAAGCCTGGCAATATCCGGGCATCCCCGAGACCGCCGGGCTGCTTTCCGCCGCCAGTCCCGCGGTTTCCGGCGACACGGTCGTGGTGCCCTATTCGTCGGGGGAGGTCATCGCCTTCGATACGAAATCCGGCAATCTCAAATGGGCCGACGCGGTGGTGCGCTCCACGCGCACGCTCGCCGTCTCGGGCCTCACCGACGTTGCCGCGAGCCCCGTCATCTATGACGGCGTCGTCTACGCGACCGGCGTCTCCGGACGCACCATCGCGGTGCGGCTCTCCAGCGGCGAGCGCCTGTGGGAGGAGAGCATCGGCAGCGCCTCGACGCCGGCCGTCTCCGGCGATGCTTTGTTCATCGTCGACCTCCAGGACAACGTGGTCGCGCTCAACCGCAGCACCGGCAAGGCGTTCTGGCGCATCGAGCTGCCGGTGGTGCGCAAGAAGCGCTTCTTCTCCGTGTGGACCGGGCCGACGCTGGCCGGCGGCGTGCTGTGGTCCGTCTCCAACGACCGCAAGATGGTGGGCGTCGACCCGGCTCTCGGACAGATCGTCGTGCAGCGCGACTTGCCGAGCGCGGCCTACGTGAAGCCGATCGCCGCGGGCGGGCAGCTCATCCTGCTTTCCGCCGACGGCTCCATCTCTGCTTTCCGCTAAGAGCATGATCGCGAAGAGCGCGGGCCGGCTTTCGGATAAGATCACGCTCCACCTGCGAGTTAGATCGGCTATTCTGACGCGGTCAGAATCGTCGCTCCAGGCATGATGCCTTGGCTTTCACCGTCGCCATCATCGGCCGGCCGAACGTCGGGAAATCGACGCTGTTCAACCGGCTCGTCGGGAGGAAGCTGGCACTTGTCCACGACCTGCCGGGCGTAACGCGCGATCGCCGCGAGGCGCAGGCCGAACTCGTTGACCTGAGCTTCCGCCTGATCGACACCGCCGGGCTTGAAGAGGCGGCGCCGGAGACGCTCGCCGGCCGCATGCGGCGGCAGACCGATACAGCCATTGCCGAGGCCGACCTGGTGCTCTTCCTCATCGATGCGCGCGCCGGTCTCACGCCGACCGACGAGCACTTCGCGGCGGTGCTGCGCACCTCCGGGCGGCCGGTCGTGCTGGTCGCCAACAAGACCGAGAGCCGCGCCGCCGACAGCGGCGTGCTGGAGGCCTACGCGCTCGGCTTCGGCGATCCGGTCGCCGTCTCGGCGGAACACGGCATCGGCATGCCCGACCTCTACGATGCCATCCGCGAGGCGATGAAGCCGAGCCCGGAAGCGGAGGAAGAAGCGGAGGAGGAAGCGGAAGAGGGTGCCGCGGAGGAGCCCGGCGAAGCGGAAGAAAAGCCGCTCAGCGTGGCCATCATCGGCCAGCCCAACGCCGGCAAGTCGACGCTCGTCAACCGCCTCATCGGCGAGGAGCGCATGCTCACCGGCCCGGAGGCGGGGATCACGCGCGATTCCATCGCCGTCGACTGGGAGTGGCGCGGCCGGTCGTTCCGGCTCGCCGACACGGCGGGCCTCCGCCGCAAGGCGAAGATCGTCGACAAGCTGGAGACGCTGTCGGCGGGCGACGCGCTGCGGATCATCCGCTTCGCCGAGGTGGTGGTGCTGATCATGGACGCCACCGTGCCCTTCGAGAAGCAGGACCTGCAGCTCGCCGACCTGGTGGCGCAGGAGGGGCGCGCGCTGGTTCTGGCGCTCAACAAGTGGGACCTCGTCGAGGCCCCGCAGGCGCGGCTGAAGGTGTTGAGGGCGGACCTGGAGGAGACGCTGACGCAGGTGCGCGGCGTGCCGCTGGTGCCGGTCTCGGCGCTCACCGGCTCAGGGCTCGACCGGCTGATGGAGACGGTGCTCGCCATCCACAAGACCTGGAACGCGCGCGTGCCGACCGCCGCGCTCAACCGCTGGCTCAGCGGGATGATCGTGCGGCACCCGCCGCCCGCGGTGTCGGGGCGGCGGATCAAGCTCAAATACCTGACGCAGTCGAAGACGCGCCCGCCGACCTTCTATCTCTCCTGCTCGCGCCCCGAGGCGCTGCCCGACGCCTATCGCCGCTACCTCGTCAACGGGCTGCGCGACGACTTCAAGCTCGCCGGCGTGCCGATCCGGCTGATGCTCAGGACGGAAAAAAATCCGTATGAAGGCCGCAGGAAGAAAGCGTAGGCCCGTGCGGAGACGGGGAGGGGGCATGTGACCGCCCAGACGACGAGCCGCCGCACGGCGCTCGCCGTGAGCTGCACCGCGCACATCGTGCAGGACGGCCTCTCGGCGTCGATGTATGTGCTGCTGCCGCTTCTGGCGCAGACGTTCGGGTTTAGCTACGCCGAGGTCGGCCTGTTCAAGGGCGTGAAAAGCCTGGCGCAGGCGCTGCTCGAGATGAGCTCCGGCGTCGTTTCGGAGCGTGTCGGCGAGTTGCGCACGCTCGTATTCGGTCTCGTCTGCGCGGGGCTCGGATACAGCGTGCTGGCCGCGGCATCGCGGGCGAGCATCGCGGTCCTCTGCCTGCTCATCATCGGGATCGGTAGCGCGTTCCAGCACGCGCCCGCTTCCGCGATCGTCAGCAGGACGTTTGCTGCCGGCGGCCGCCGCGGTGCGCTTGGGCTCTACAATTCGTCGGGAGACGTTGGGAAGCTGGCTTTTTCCGGGGCGTTCAGCCTGGCCCTTGGGGCAGGCCTGGCCTGGCAGCAGATTACCGTGGCCTACGGCATCGCGACTCTGGTGGTTGCCGCCGCGATAGCGGTGGTGGCGTGGGTGCTCGCCCGAGGACTGGCGGGCAGCATGCCACTCGACAAGCCGCGGGCGCAGGATGCGGCGGGCTGGGGGATCCTGCATCGGCGATCGTTTGTGCTGCTGCTGGCGACGGCGTCTCTCGACAGCATGGTTCAGTCGAGCACGCTCGTCTTCGTCGCTTTCGTCATGATCTCGAAAGGGTTCCCGCTCTCCGTCGGCACGCTCGCGCCGGTGCTCGTCCTGTTGGGCGGTGTCTTCGGCAAGGCGGGGTGTGGCTACCTCGCGGATCGGATCGGCGTGCGGCAGGCTTTCACGCTCGCCCAGGTTCTGACGGCCGCCGGCATCGCCGGAATGGTCGCGGCGCCGGGATGGCTCGCGTTCGCTCTGCTCCCTCCACTCGGTGTCTTTGCGCAGGGCTCGACATCCATCACCTACGGAATTGTGGCCGACCTCGTTCATGCCGACCGTGTGGCACGCGGATTTGCGCTCGTTTATGCATCGGTGGCCTTTGCCGCGGCTCTCGGCCCGTACCTGTTCGGTCTGGTCGGCGATCGGTTCGGGATCGGCGATGCCATGATCGCGATGGCGGTCATTGCCCTCGTGGCGGTGGTGCCGGTGTCCCTCCTGCCGGCGAGAACGCTGGCCGCGACCTGAGCGTCGCCGCCCGCGTACGCAGAACCGATCGGGGAGGAGCTCAGCCGGGGCTTGATGGACCGTTACGCCGCGCGTGTGAGCCTCTGCACTTTGATCCTATCCGCGTTCTTCAGGGCCTTGGCCAGATCGGTACTGCATCTGGAGGCCGGCCCAGACCTCGGGCTTGCTGCCGAAGGCTTTCGACAATCGAATGGCCATCTCGGGGGAAACCCCCCGTCTCTCGTTAACGAGTTCCGACAGCGCAACCCGCGAGACACCGAGCTGTTTGGCAGCGTCGGTCACCGTCAGGCCAAGCGGTTCGAGGCATTCCTGCTTCACGATTCGGCCGGGATGTGGCGGGGAATGCATCGCTGTGCCTCCTAGTGATAGTCGGTCAAATCTACGTCTTGGGCGTCGCCGCTCTCGAAGCGGAAAACGATGCGCCAGTTTGCGCGAACCGTGACGGCCCAGAACCCTCGATAGGTGCCCTTCAGCGGATGGAGCCGAAATCCTGGCAAGTCCATGTCGTCCGGTCCCGATGCACGGTTGAGGACCGCCAGGATGTTTTCGATCTTCTCAAGGTGCTCTGGAGCTATCTTGCTTTGATCGCCGCGTTCATAGAGCCGCTTCAGGCCGCGGTGTCGAAAGCTGCGGATCATACCCACTGTAATCCGTAGCGTGACGCATTGCAACGATCAGCTCACCGACGGATAGTCCGTGTAGCTCTTGCTCGGAAAATCGAACAGCACGTTGGTGCGCGTGAAGCCCGGCGACGCCATCTCGATGAGGTGGGGCACGATCTCCGACGGGTGCGGCAGCGACATCGGGTCCTCGCCCGGCATGGCCTGGGCGCGCATGCCGGTGCGGATCGGACCGGGGGTGATGACGACGACTCGGATCGGCGTCTTCTGCACCTCCTGCGCGTAAGTCCGCGCCATCGCATCGAGCGCCGCCTTGGAGGCGGAGTAGGCGCCCCAGAAGGGGCGGCAGGAGCGCGTGATGCCCGACGACATGAAGAGCGCGCGCGGCGCGTCGCTCTGCCGAAGCAGCGGGTCGAGCGAGCGCACGAGCCGGAAGTTGGCCGTGACGTTGATCGCCATCACGTCCTCGACGATCTCCGGCGGGCATATGCTCCACCGGCGAGAGCCGCCCGAGCAGGCCGGCATTGGCGAACAAGATGTCGAGCTTCTTCCAGCGCTCGTAGATGCCGGCGCCAAGGCGGTCGATGCCCTCGTAATCCTTGAGGTCGAGCGGAACGAGCGTGGCGGTGCCGCCCTCCGCCTTGATGGCGTCGTCGAGCTCCTCCAGCCCGCCGACGGTGCGCGCCACGGCGACGACATGCGCGCCGGCCGCGGCGAAGCCCTTGGCGGCTTCGTAGCCGATGCCGCGCGACGCGCCGGTGACGACGGCGATCCGCCCCGCGAGGGGTTTCTCTTCGCTCATGCGCTTTCGGACAGGAGGTTCAGGTGCCGCACCTCGCCGCCTTCATGGTCGGTGAGGCGGGTGGGATATTCGCCGGTGAAGCAGGCGTCGCAATATTGCGGCTGCGGCGTTGTCGCGCCCGGCCTCGCCGACGGCGCGATAGAGCCCGTCGATCGACAGGAAGGCGAGGCTGTCGACGCCGATATACTGGCGCATCTCCTCCACGCGTCATGCGCGAGGCAAGCAGCTTCGCCTTCTCCGGCGTGTCGACGCCGTAGAAGCAGGGGTCGGTGGTGGGCGGGCTGGCGATGCGCATATGCACCTCCGCCGCGCCCGCGTCGCGCACCATCTGCACGATCTTGGTGGAGGTCGTGCCGCGCACGATGGAATCGTCGACCAGCACCACGCGCTTGCCCTTCAGAACGGCCCGGTTGGCGTTGTGCTTCAGCTTCACGCCCATGTGGCGGATGGAATCGGTCGGCTGGATGAAGGTGCGGCCGACATAGTGGTTGCGGATGATGCCGAAATCGAACGGCAGGCCGGCCGCCTCGGCGAAGCCGATCGCGCCGGGCACGCCGGAATCGGGCACCGGCACCACGATGTCCGCGTCGGCGGGCGCCTCGCGGGCAAGCTCCGCCCCGATACGGCGGCGCACCTCGTAGACGCTGGAGCCGGCCACCAGCGAATCCGGGCGCGAGAAGTAGACGTATTCGAAGATGCAGAAGCGCCGGCGAGCGGGCGGAAACGGCTTCCGCGATTCAATGCCCTGCTCGGTGACGATCACCATCTCGCCCGGCTCGACCTCGCGCACCAGGCGCGCGCCGATGATGTCGAGCGCGCAGGTCTCGGAGGTGAGCACCGGCACGCCGTCGAGGTCGCCGAGAACGAGAGGGCGGACGCCCAGCGGGTCGCGGCAGCCGATCAGCTTCTTGGCGCTCAGCGCCACCAGCGAATAGGCGCCCTCGATCTGCGTCAGCGCGTCGATCATCCGATCCACCAGATGGCCCCTCTGGCTGGTGGCGATCAGGTGGATGATGGTCTCCGTGTCGGAGGTCGACTGGAAGATCGAGCCGCGCCGCTGCAAGCTGATGCTGCAACGTGCCGGCGTTCGTGATGTTGCCGTTATGCGCCATGGCAAAGCCGCCGGCGGCGAACTCGGCGAAGAGCGGCTGCACGTTGCGCAGGTTCGGGCCGCCGGTGGTGGAATAGCGGTTGTGGCCGATGGCGCGGTCGCCCTTCAGCCGCTGCATCACCGCCGGCTTGGTGAAGTTGTCGCCGACCAGGCCGATATGGCGCTCGTTGAAGAACTGCTGGCCGTCGAAGCTGACGATGCCGGCCGCCTCCTGGCCGCGATGCTGAAGCGCGTGCAGGCCGAGCGCGGTCAGCGCGGCCGCGTCGGGATGGCCGAATATGCCGAAGACGCCGCATTCCTCGTGGAAGGCGTCGTCGAGAGGATGCATCATGGAGTCGGGCATCGGCATGGCCTCGCTTATGCTCAATCGTCCGGCGGCGGGGTGTCGAGCTGCCGCTCCAGCTCGTTTTGATCCTCGGGCGCGATGCCCGGCCCCTCGGCGCTGGTCTCCGGCGCCGGCGTGGGCTCGTCCGTGGCGCTGTCGCCGGCCGGAGTGTCGGCCGCGTGGCCCGTCATGCCGCGCAGCTTCTGCATGATCTCGGTTTCCGGGTCTTCCGGCAGCTTGTTCATCAGGTCCTTGCCGAGCGAGTCGAGCCACGGCTTGGTCGACGCCATGGCGATCCATTCCGGCTGCCGGTCCGGCGCGATGAAGAAGTTGAGGAAGAGCACGGCGATGATGACGAGAAGCAGCCCGCGCGCCGCGCCGAAGAGGAAGCCGAGCGTGCGGTCGAGCGGCCCGGCCTTGGAATCCAGCACGAAGTCGGAGATGCGCATCGTGATGATCGACACGACCAGCAGCGTGATGAAGAAGATGCCGGCGATGGTGATGCCCAGCGCGAGGTTCTCGTCCTCCACGTAGCGCTGGACGTAGGGCTTGACGTGGCCCCACAGGAAATACGCCGCGGCGGCGGCGGCCACCCAGGAGGCGATGGAGAAGACCTCGCGCGTGAAGCCGCGGATCATCGCGAGCACGGCCGAGATCAGGATGACGAGGAGCAGGATCCCGTCGAGCAGCGTGAACGTCATAAAGCGAATGCCTCCTGCGGCGGGGCGGTGCGGGACGCCGTCCTACCCCTGTCGCGACACTCCGCGGGCCCCATCTGCGGCGATGGCCGCGACCACGTCGGCAAGCGTCGTAACTTCATTGAGCGAGAGTGTCGAGCGTATCCCTTCACGGCTCCCGGCAGGAAGGACGGCACGCGAAAAACCCAGCCTTTCCGCCTCGTTCAGCCGCATGGCTGTCTGCGCTACCGGGCGCACGGCCCCCGACAGGCTGACCTCGCCGAAATAGACGCTCTCCGGCGGCGTCGCAACCCCGGCACGGGAGGAGACGAGCGCCGCCGCGACCGCCAGGTCCGCCCCCGGCTCGGCGAGCCGCAGGCCGCCGGCCACGTTGAGGTAGACGTCGTGGGCGGCGAAGCGCAGGCCGCAGCGCGTCTCAAGCACCGCGAGTATCATGGCGAGGCGGTTGGGGTCCCAGCCGACGACGGCGCGGCGGGGCGTGCCGAGGGCGGATTCCGACACCAGCGCCTGCACCTCCACGAGCAGCGGGCGGGTGCCCTCGATGCCGGCGAAGATGGCGGAGCCCGGGCTCCTTCGTTCGCGGTCGCCGATGAAGAGAAGCGACGGGTTGGCGACCTCCTTCAGGCCGGAATCGTGCATCTCGAACACGCCGATCTCGGAGGCGGGGCCGAAGCGGTTCTTGACGGTGCGCAGCAACCGGAAGTTATGACCCGTGTCGCCTTCGAACATGAGGACCGCATCGACCATGTGCTCCACCACGCGGGGGCCGGCGATCTGCCCGTCCTTGGTGACGTGGCCGACCAGCACGACGGCGGCGCCGCTCGCCTTGGCGTAGCGGATGAGGGCCTGCGACGAGGTGCGCACCTGCGTCACCGTGCCCGGCGCGCTCTCGGCGAGGTCCGTCCACAGCGTCTGGATGGAATCGATGATCACGAGGTCGGGCGGCGGGCCGGCCGAAAGCGTGGCGAGAATATCCTCCACCCGCGTCTCGGCGGCCAGCGCCACCGGCGCGTCGCGCAGCCCCAGGCGCTCGGCGCGCAGCCGGATCTGGCCGATCGCCTCCTCGCCGGAAATATAGACGACGCGGCGGCCGGCGCGGGCGAGCGCCGCGGCGGCCTGGATGAGGATGGTGGACTTGCCGATGCCCGGATCGCCGCCGACCAGGATGGCGGAGCCCGGCACGAAGCCGCCGCCGATGACGCGGTCGAGCTCACCGATGCCGGAGACGGTGCGCGGCAGCTCCGGCGCCTCGCCGGAAAGCGGCGAAAGCTCCACCGGCGTGCCGCGCGCGGTGCGGAGCGCCACGGGCGCTGCGGCGGCGACCTCCTCCGACAGCGTGTTCCACTCGCCGCAGGAATCGCAGCGCCCCTGCCATTTGGAGGAGACGGCGCCGCAATTGGCGCAGATGTATTGGGGGCGGGGGCGGGCCATGGTCAGGAGCTATATGATTTGGGGGTGCCGCGGGCGCAACGAACCGCCTCTCAATTTCTCATCCCGGAAGGCGCGGGACGCAGGCTACGAACCCGCCGCCCCACCAACATACACCCGCTCCGCCCGCCGGCTGAGCCCCGTCAGCAGCTCGTAGCCGATGGTGCCGGCCGCCGCCGCCACCTCGTCGATGGGCATCGACGGGCCGAAAAGCTCCACCCGGTCGCCCTCCGCGACGCCGACAATGCCCGTCACATCGACGGCGACCAGATCCATGGAGACGCGGCCGAGCACGTCCGCCCGCCGTCCGCGGACGTATGCGGCGGCGCCGGGCCGCTCGTCGCTGGAGCCGGCGAGCCGGTGGTAGCCGTCGGCGTAGCCGGCGGCGAGGATCGCCACGCGCTTCGCTTCCCTCAGCCGCAGCGCGGCGCCGTAGCCGATCGGCTCCCCCGCCGCCACGTCGCGCACCTGCAACACGCGCGCCCTGGCCGTGACGACAGTGGCAAGCGGCGGGCGGGTCCGCGCGAAGGCCGCGCCGTAAAGCGCGATGCCCGGCCGCGTAAGGTCGAAATGGTAGTGCGCCGACAGATGGATGCCGCCGGAATTGGCGAGCGAGGCGGGCAGCCCGGGAAACTGATCCCTGATCTCGCGGAAGAGCGCGAGCTGCCCTTGGTTCTGAGGATGCCCCGGATCGTCGGCGCAGGCGAGATGGCTCATGAGCAGCTTCGGCGCGGCCTTGGCCAGCAGGTCCTTGCGCCGCGCCAGCTCCAGCGCCTCGTGCAGCGAAAGCCCCAGCCGGTTCATGCCGGTGTCGACGTGGAGCGCCGAGGGCGCGCCGTCGCCATGGGCTGCCCACGCCTCCACGGAGGCGAAGGTGGAAAGCACCGGGCGGAGCTTTGCGGCGCGGAAGGCCTCCGACCAATCGGGGAGGAAGCCATTCAGCACATAGATGACGGCATCGGGCGATGCCGTGCCGACGAGCGCGGCGCGCACGCGCGCGCCTTCCTCCGGCAGCGCCACGAAGAAGGTCTTGCAGCCGGCAGCGGCGAGCGCCGGCACCGCCTCGTCGATGCCGATCCCGTAGGCGTCGGCCTTTACGACCGCGGCGCATTCGGCCGGGGCGGAGAGATCGGCCAGCCGCTTCCAGTTCGCCGCAAGCGCGGCGAGGTCGATGGTGAGGACGAGGCCGGCACCGCCTGCTTGTTTGGCGTTCACAAGGAGACGTTGCCCCTGCCCGGAGAGGCCCGGCAGGCCGCCAGCGAGAGGAATGGTGACCACGAATCCGCCATGGGGGCGGCTATTATGCAATCGCGCTTTACCATTCGCAATGCGGGCCTTCCGCTGGCGTCGGAAGCTATTCTAAGATGTGATGAGCCGGCGGCGACATGCGGCTCTCGTCGGTGCCGCCCTGGAGGCGGCTCCAGGTGAAAACCCTCCGAATGAGGCCAAGCGGAGGCGCTGAATGGCGATGCTCGACGAAATCTGCGAATGGCGCCAGGAGGAGCGTGGCGAAGCGCACCATCGGTACTTCTACGCGTACGACGATGTCGAGCGCGTCGTGGAAGGGAAGCGCTGCTTCGTGCTCGGCCGGAAGGGCGCCGGCAAGACGGCAATTGCCGAGCACATCAAGTCGATCTCCGATCGCGCGACCTTCGTTCAAAAGCTGACATTCCGCTCGTTTCCCTTCAAGCGGCTCTACGGGTTGGGAGACGACGCCTTCTCGCCGGACAGCCAGTACATCACGGTGTGGAAATTCGTCATCTACTGTGCCGTCTGCCAGCTGATGGCCCGCAACAGCGCGATCGCACCGAAGCTCCCCGAAGCATTCCGTACCTTGTTCAGCCTCGACCTCGAGACGGCGCTGTCCGACGAGATCGTCCGCCTCACCGATCCGAGCGTGAACCTCAACATCATGAGCTTCGGCGGCGGCTATTCCCACAAGCGGACTCTCGGCGAGAACCCCTCGACGCTTGCGGAGCGCGTCGCCGCACTTGAGAACATCGTGCGTCAGAACCTCGACAGCTCCCGCTACTACATCCTGTTCGACGAGCTCGACGAGGACTTCAGCTCGCCCGACGACGCCGCGGCGGACGCGCCCTACCTTCGGCTGGTGGTTGGTCTGTTCAAGGCGATAGCGGAGGTGAGGAACGCGCTCGATTCCAAATCGGTGCATCCGGTCCTGTTTCTTCGTGACGACATCTTCCAGCACATCCGTTTCGGCGACCGCGGCAAGTGGCAGGACGACACCGTCAATCTCATCTGGACCAAGGATCGGCTGCGCAAGCTCGTCTGCTACCGCATCGGCCGCGCCCTGGGAGATGAGGCGGGCGAATTGCCTGAAGAAAAGCTTTGGCTGACGCTGTTCGAGGATCGCCCGATCCGCTCCGGCCGCGGCAAGCAGCGCGCCCGCTCTCCGTTCGACCACATGGTCCGCCAGACATTCTCGCGGCCCCGCGACGTCATCGTTTATACGCGCGAATGCGCCCGTGTGGCGCGTCACCGCGGACGCGACCGCATTTCGCTGGCGGAAATCACGGATGCCGATGTCGGCTATTCGGAATATCTCAAAGGCGAGCTGGTCGATGAGATCTATCCCTCGCTGCCGCAGATCGACGCTGTTCTCGACCGGCTGAGCTGGTTTGAGAAAGCCACGTTCCGCCACGACGACTTTCGCGACTTCTACGAGGAGAACGGGACGGGCAGCGGCGGCGAGTTGCCGAGATTTGAGCAGGCAAGGGATGTGCTGTTCAACTACAGCATCATCGGCCGCCTCGTGAATACGCGGCCGACCTTCTGCTACAATTCAGGAAGCACTCGGATACGCCCGCTGGGCCCGGGCGACACGGTGTGCGTACATCGTGGCCTGCATAGCGCGCTGAGGCTTCACCGGTAGCAGCTCCGCCGGATGCCCGCGAACGATAAAGACCACCCGCGCGGCGCGCTGGTGGTCTTTATCGTTGGCTGGGTCGGTGACCGGTGGTCTGCTTTGGCCTTCGGGCGGAGCGGGCGAGGCCCGCTGCGCGGATACATGGCCGATAGCTCAACGTGGTCGCTTTGAGGCCATGCTAAAGGCGGCGCCAGATGACTGGAATTCCGGGCCGACCAATCATCCCCGGGAGCTTGCCCCGGTTAGGGAGCAGATCCCGCGATGCGTCGAAAACGATGCTCGTCATGTCATCTCTCCTGTTGGCCGGCTCGCTGTGGACATCCGGTGCGCCGTGCATGAGCCGAGTGTGCACGATGCGCCTCTATTGAACTCCTGGCCTTATAGTGCGGCTTGCCTGAACCGATGCTGAACGCGTTATTCGTCACCGGCCGCGGCAGTGGCCCTTTCATGGCGATGCACGCTATCGGGCGACTGTTTCGCGTGTATTTCGGCCTTCACACAGAGTGGTTTCACCTGCCTCGGCAAGCCGCGCGGTGCCTCTCGCGGTAAACAGATTGACACCGATCAATTCACCCTGGCTACGCGCTCCTTAGAGTGCACGCGTCAACCAGCAGCGAGGGGGCGATGTTGCACGTCAAAGACCTGATGAGCGGGGCACCCGAGACCGTGTCGCCGGACGCCAATCTGCACGACGTGCTGACCAAGATGAACCGGCAGGGCTTTCGTCACCTGCCGGTGGTGGAGAACGGCAAGCTGGTGGGCATGATAACCGATCGCGACGTGCGCTTGGCGGTCAACTCTCCGGTGGTGGAGGACGATGACATCGTCACGCGCCAGGAGGCGCTGGAGGCGGTGCGGGTCTTCGACTGCATGACCCCCGACCCGCAGAGCGTGCGCTCCGACATGCCGCTTTACGAGGTGGCCGACCTTCTGGCGCTCAACAAGTTCGGCGCCATGCCGGTGGTGGACGGCGGCAAGCTTGTCGGCGTGATCAGCGCGGTCGATTTCCTCAAGCACTATGCGGCGCAGCGCTAAGCGAGGGGAGGGGCAAGCCGCGTTTCATCGGGATCTGGGTCGCCTTGTTACGCGTTTGCAGGGAGAGCTTCGCCTCGACGGTCCCTGCGCGGTTCCTGTCACGTCGGACAATGTCGGCGCGATCGGCGGCCGCAAGGGCGCCTACCTGCTAGCACTCCACCTGCCGCGCAACGTCGAGCTGGACATGGCGAAGCGGCCACGCCACGTCATCGCTCGCGGCTGCTACGTCTATGCCGGAAGTGCCTATGGGCCCGGCGGGCTCAGCGCGCGATTGCAGCGGCACTTGCGGGCCGCGAAGACAGTGCGCTGGCATGTCGACCACCTGACCACGCAGGCCGGTGAGATGATGGCGCTCGCCGTCCCCGGCGGCCACGAATGCCGGCTGGTCGAGCGGCTCCTCGCGACGCAGAAATTCACCATCGCGGTTCCCGGTTTCGGCAGCAGCGACTGCCGCACCTGTGCGGGCCATCTGCTCGCCGCATGCCGCTAGCGGACCCGATGGAGCGCTTCGCACCCCGGATGGGCAGGCGGAGCGATCCGCTCTATCCTTGGTGTGGACAAGGCTCGGAGGCGTTCGCATGTCCTACGACTATGATCTCGGCGGGCACACCTTCCCCATCACCACCGCCTCGGCCGAGGCGCAGACATGGTTCGACCGCGGGCTCACCTGGACCTACGGCTATAACCACGAGGAGGCGGTGGCCTGCTTCCAGCGGGCGCTCGAGGCGGACCCGGGCTGCGCCATGGCGCATTGGGGCGTGGGCTATGCCGCGGGGCCGAACTACAACATGCCGTGGCACCTCTTCGACGATAAGACCCGCGCCGAGGCGCTCGCCACGGGCTTTGCCTCGGCGCAGGCGGCGCTTGAGCGCGTCGAGGGCGTGAGCGGCTGGGAGGCGGCGCTGATCCGGCGCGCTGCCTTCGCGTTACCCCCAGCCCGAGCCGATCGACGACATGGCGCCGTGGAACGACGCTTTCGCGGACGCCATGCGCAGCGCTTTCCGCGCACACCGCGGGCGCCTCGACGTGCGCGCCATCTTCGCCGAGGCGCTTCTGAACCGCACGCCGTGGAAGATGTGGGACCTGAAGGCCGGCGCTCCGGCGGAGGGCGCCTCCACCGAGGAGGCCCAGGCCGTGCTGGAGGAGGCGCTGGCGCTCGACCCCGCCGCCATGCGCCACCCGGGCATCCTCCACCTCTATGTCCACCTGATGGAGATGTCGCCGTTCCCGGAACGGGCGCTGAAGGCCGCCGACGCCCTGCGCACGCTGGTGCCCGATTCCGGCCACCTGATCCACATGCCGACGCATATCGACGTGCTCACCGGCCATTATCACGACGTGCTCTTGTGGAACGAGGCGGCGATCCGCGCCGACCTGAAATATTTTCGCGAGAACGGGCCCCTACAACATCTATTCCGGCTACCGCCTGCACGACTACCACTTCGCCATCTACGGCGCGCTCTTCCTCGGCCGGTTCGAGCCGGCGATGGCGGCGGTGCGCGGCGCGGCGGAGACCATCCCGGAAGAGATGCTCCGCATCGAGAGCCCGCCCATGGCGGACTATTTCGAAAGCTACCTCGCCTTCGAGCCGCATGTGCTGGTGCGCTTCGGCAAGTGGCGCGAGGCGCTGGCTCTGGAGCTGCCGGAGGACCAGCAGCTCTACGCCACGCTCACCGCGCAGGTGCATTACGCGCGCGGCGTGGCGCATGCGGCGCTGGGCGATGTCGCGGCGGCGGAGGCGGAGGAGCGGGCGTTCCTCGCCGCCAAGGCGCGCGTGCCGGAGACGCGGCTTCTCCACAACAACCGCGTCGTCGACATCCTGGCGATCGCGGCGGAGATGCTCCGCGGCGAGATCCTCTATCGCAAGGGCGAGCATGACGCGGCCTTCGCCGCGCTCCGCCGTGCCGTGGCTGCCGAGGATGCCATGCCCTACGACGAGCCCTGGGCGTGGATGCAGCCGACCCGCCACGCGCTCGGCGCGCTGCTCCTGGAGCAGGGCCGCCACGCGGAGGCGGAGGCGGTGTTCCGCGAGGACCTCGGGCTCGGCGGCGCGCTGAGCCGCGCCACCCAGCACCCCGACAATGTGTGGAGCCTCAAGGGCCTGCACGACTGCCTCGCCGCGCGCGGCGAGACCCGCGAGATCGTGCAGGTGCGCCAGCGGCTGCAGCTTGCCGAGGCGCGCGCCGACAAGCGCGTCGCGGCGTCATGCTTCTGCGCGCAAGCCGCGATGCAGGCGGCGGAGTAGGGGGGAGGGAGCCGATCGCATGACCGCCCTTTCGCTGGCACCCTACGCCCTCGCCGGCCGTCTGGCGCTGGCGCTGGCGCTCGCCTTCTTCCTCGGGCTCGCCTTCGAGGAAATCTACAAGAACGAGGAGCGCTCCATCCCCGGCGGCATCCGCAGCTTCGCGATGCTGGCGGTGGCGGGCGCCATGCTCACGCTGGTGGAGCCGTCGCACGCGCTCGCCTTCATCGCCGGGCTGCTGGTGGTGGCGCTGTGGCTCTACGGCTACATGCGCGCCGTCCCGCCCTCGGCCAACACCACCAGCATGATGATCCCGGCCTCCAACCTGCTCGCTTATGCGCTCGGGCCGATCGCGCTCACCCAGCCGCCATGGGTGCCCGTCGCGGTCACCGTCGCGGCCGTGCTGCTCCTGTCGGCGCGCGAAAGGCTGCACGGCCTGATCGACGTCGTCCCGCGCAACGAGCTGCTGACCGCCGGCGAGTTCCTGATCCTGGTCGGGGTCATCCTGCCGCTGGCGCCGCGCCAGCCGGTCACCTCGCTCACCCCGCTCACGCCCTACGGCCTGTGGCTGGCGGTGGTGGCGGTCTGCACGCTCTCCTATGTGAGCTACCTGCTGCAGCGCTACCTGCCGGCGCGCAACATGGCGCTCCTGCCGGCGGTGCTGGGCGGCGCCTATTCCTCCACCGCCACCACGGTGGTGCTCGCCAGGCGCCTCAATGACGGCGCCGCGGCGCGCGCCGACATCTCGGCCGGCATCGTGGCGGCGACCGCTGTCATGTATCTGAGGCTCGGCCTGGTGATCGCCATCTTCGACGTGCGCCTGGCGCTGACGCTCCTGCCGGCGCTGCTGGCGCTGGCGGCATGCGGCGCGGGCCTGGCGTTCCACGAATGGCGGAGAGAAGGCGGCGCGGACCTCGCCATGGCGCCGCGCAACCCGCTGCAGGTCTCCACGGCGCTGATCTTCGCGGTGCTCCTGGTCGTCATCTCGATCGTCACCGCCTGGGTGCGCGGCGCGTTCGGAACCGGCGGAATTTTGGTCCTGTCGGCTTTGGTCGGGGTGACCGACATCGATCCCTTCGTGCTCAACATCGCCCAGGGCGGCGTCACCGGCATGTCGCCCGCGCTGCTCGCCGCCGCCGTCCTCATCGCCGCGTCATCGAACAATCTGGCGAAGGCCGCCTACGCCATCGGCTTCGGCGGCAAGCCGGGGCGGCGCCCGGCGCTGCTGTTGGTGCTGCTTGCGGCGCTCGGCGTCGCGGTGGCGGCGGTTTATGCGTGGGGCGTTTGAGACGGCGGGCGACACGCTGACGGAGGGAGGGCCTGTCGGCGGTGACCCATGATGTGCGAGCCCGGCCCGCTTGCAGATCAGTTCACCGGTGCGCTTTCGCAGATCACCCGCTTCGCCCTAGGCGACGACGCCGAGGGCGCATCGTTCGGAGCTGATGACGATTGGGCATGGGTGTCTCTCCGTCCGCAAACGAGGCTCCTTACCGATCCGTAAGGTTCAAGCAATGCATGTGACAGCTTGCCCTCTTAAAGGGCCGAGGACGTGCCTGGCCGGCACGTCCCTTTCCACGGTCCCGTGGCGTTGCGAATACTTTCAAGGAGAGCAAAGTGGCAGCTTCTGAGCGAGGTGATATATCGCACATGTTAAACAAGGTGCCAGAGATCACGCTCTATTTCTGGATCATCAAAATCATGGCGACGACGGTCGGGGAAACGGCGGCCGACTACTTGAACTTTAAACTTGGCCTGGGGCTGACGAACACATCTTTGGTCATGGCAGCGATGCTCCTCACCGTCTTGATCGTTCAGCTGGCAAGGAAGCGATATGTGCCTTGGGTCTACTGGCTGACGGTGGTGCTGATCAGCGTGGTGGGTACCCTGATCACTGACTATTTGACTGACAATATGGGCGTGCCTCTCGAGCTGACCACGGCAGTCTTTACGACGCTTCTCGTTGCCACGTTCGCCTTCTGGTATGCCGCCGAGAAAACCCTCTCGATCCACACGATCTTTACGACAAGACGAGAGCTTTTCTATTGGGCTGCCATTCTGTTCACTTTCGCGCTCGGGACGGCAGGAGGTGACTACGCCTCCGAGGGCCTGAGCTGGGGCTATCTCACCGGCGCTCTTCTCTTTGGAGGCTTTATCGCGGCGATCACTTTGGGGTACTACCTTTTCAACCTCAACTCGGTGCTGACTTTCTGGCTCGCATACATACTTACCCGCCCGCTCGGAGCCTCTCTCGGCGATCTTCTGTCGCAATCACCCAGCGATGGAGGGCTCGGATTGAACCCGACGGTCATCAATGGAGTTTTTCTGGCGACCATTGTTGTTCTCGTGACTTATCTTACATGGTCGAGAATTGACCAGCCGGACGGCAACGAGGAGCGCATTGAGCGACATGCTGTTGCGTTGGGGAAATAATGCACCCCCTGGAAGTTGTTCGGCTCCAGTTTTTTCAGCCGGTCGACACGCCACGCCGCAATGTGAATCCGGAGACGCATATGCGCATCCTTCTCGTAGAAGACGACTTGCGGGTCACCGAGCGGGTCTCGCGGGGGTTCACTGAGGCGGGGCACATCTGCGATGTCCTGGTCGATGGCGAGGATGCTCTGTTCCACGCCATCCGAGAATCTTACGACCTGCTTGTCGTGGACCGCATGCTTCCGGGCATGGACGGGCTCTCTATGGTGCGAGCGCTCCGCGCGGCAGGCAAGAAGACGCCTGTGCTTTTCCTCACCTCGGTTGGCGGCATCGACGATCGGGTCGAGGGGCTTGAAGCCGGCGCCGACGATTATCTTGTCAAGCCCTTCGCCTTCTCTGAGCTTCTGGCGCGGGCGAATGCGCTGGCAAGGCGACCGCCCCCGGTTTCGGAGCTGACATGCCTTGAGGTGTCGGATCTCAGAATGGATTTGATCCGGCGAAGTGTCACTCGGGCCGGAGTCCAGGTCGAGCTCCAGCCTCGCGAGTTCACGCTCCTTGAGGTGCTGATGCGCAACGAAGGGCGGGTCGTTACCCGCACCATGCTTCTGGAGCGCGTCTGGGACTTTCATTTCGATCCGAAGACAAGCGTCGTCGAGACCCACATCAGCCGGCTGCGGTCCAAGATCGACAAGCCGTTCGACGTCGCCCTGTTGCACACTGTTCGGAACGTCGGATACTCGCTGCATGCGCCGCGATAGTCTCCTGCGCAGCACGCCGTTTCGTCTCGCACTCCTTTTTTCGGTGATGTTCGTGGGAGCCTTCGTCCTTACCGGACTTGGGGTCTTTCAGTTGGCGAGATGGGAGCTCCGGCAGCACCAGGATCAGGCAATTCGTGAGACCTATGCCGTTATTGCCAACGCGTACGGGGACCGCGACCTGACGGACCTTCTGGAAACCGTGGAAACGAATGTGCGGGCAACACGCGATCACCAGCGCGTCTTCCTGGTCATGGCACCTGACGGACGAGTTCTCGGCGGAAATATTCCCGCCGTCGCTCTTCCCGCCGGTTGGTCGGAAGTCCGTGGTACGCATCTGGGGTTGGAGCCGGATCTCGGATATCGCCTCTACGCCGGTTTTGTCGACGGGAACCGTCTGATTGTCGGACTCAGCCAGCAGGAGATCGACAATCTGGAAGAGATCATATGGCTCAGCTTCGCCTGGGCCACGGCGGTTGTGGCTGTGTTTGGCGTGAGCGGCGGAATGTTGATTGCCACCCGTGCGCGCCGGCGCTTCGATGCTGTGCGCGATGCGATGGACGCGGTCTCCCACGGAAACCTGGCCGCCCGTATCCCGCTGATCGGCAAGGGAGACGATCTGGATCTCTTGTCCAGCGACATCAATGAGGCGTTGTCGCGTCTAGTCAAATCTGTCGAGGGCATGCGGCAAGTCAGTACCGACATCGCTCACGATCTGAAGACGCCTCTGAACCGTCTGCGCATGACAGTTGATGAAGCGCTTGAGAAGCAGAAGAAGGGCGATCCCGTGCTGGAAGACCTGGTGGATGCCGCGTCCGAAGCCGACCGGATCAACCAAACGTTCGAAGCTCTGCTCAGGATCGCGCAAATCGAGACAGGATCCCGCAAATCGCAGTTCGAGCAAATTGATCTGGGCGACCTGGCGGCTTCGCTTTCTGAAATATATGCGGACGTCGCCCAGGACGCGGGGGATTCACTCCAGCTGGAAGTCGACGGCAGCGGCAACAGCCTCACTATTGCCGGCGACCGCGAACTGTTGACCCAGATGTTCGCCAATCTAATTGAAAACGCAATTCGTCATTGTCCGTCGGGTAGTTGCATAAAGCTGCGAGTTGAACGCACCGGCTCAACCGTCGTGGCGGCGGCTGAGGACAACGGCCTGGGCATTCCGGAGGAAGAGAGGGAGAAGGTCTTCAGGAGGTTGTATCGCCTTGAGAAGAGCCGAACGTCCCAGGGCAGCGGCCTAGGCCTCAGCCTCGTCAAGGCAGTGGCGGAGTTGCATGATGCAAGCGTGAGATTGGAAGACGCCCATCCTGGCTTGCGGATCAAGATTGCGTTCCACCAGCTTGGTTAGACGCCGGAGTTGGACAGGGGTAAGGCTTCGAGAGAGCAAAAGCCCTCCCGCCTAACATGCGTGTCGGGCGGGAGGTGCCTCGGGCAGGCGATCTATTCGCTCTGCTCACCCTCTTCGAAATCGTCAGCCGCGCCGTTCTCGTCGTTTTCGTTCTCGGCCGCTGGCGTCGCCGCGACCGCTTTGCCGGTCGTCGCGTCGACGAACAGATTGTGTTCGGCCCCGTCGTTCGTGACCGTCGTCACCTCATAGCCGGGCTTGCCGTTCTCGCCGGTGAAAACCGCTTCCGTCGCTTTGCCCCCAGATGCTGACTCGGCGGACTGGATGGCGTCGGTCATGGCGACCTTGGCGCCCAAAGCCGCCTGCATTTCCGCCTGATCGGCAGCGCCGGAATTGGTGCCAGCGAATGCGTAACCGCCGGTGATCCCCGAGGCGATGAGGATTGTTGCAATCGCCAGATGCTTTTTCATAGTTGGTCTCCAGGTTTCTCGAAGGCGACGTCGCCTTCATCGCCATTCATTTGCGCCCCGGAATTTTCCCACGCCTTTCCCGTACCTTACGGTTTAGTAAAAACCTGATTGTTCGCGCAGCCGCCTGCGCTCACTCATACCTCTCCGGCAGATGATCCTCCCTCGCGATTGAGCTGAACCGCGTCACCTCCGCCTCGAAGGTCAGCTCAACCGTCCCCGTAGGCCCATGCCGCTGTTTGCCGATGATCACCTCGGCGCGGCCGCCGAGCGCCTCCATCTCGGCCTGCCATTTGAAGAACTCTTCCGTGCCCTCCTTGGGCTTGCGGTTCTTCAGATAATATTCCTCGCGGAAGATGAAGAGCACCACGTCGGCGTCCTGCTCGATGGAGCCGGATTCGCGCAGGTCGGAAAGCTGCGGGCGCTTGTCGTCGCGGCTTTCCACCTGGCGCGACAGCTGCGACAGCGCCAGGATCGGCACGTTCAGCTCCTTCGCCAGCGCCTTCAGGCTGGTGGTGATCTCGGTGATCTCCTGCACGCGGCTTTCCGACGAGCGGCGCGCCGAGCCGGTGATGAGCTGCAGATAGTCGACGATGAGGAGGTCGAGCCCGCGCTGGCGCTTCAGCCTGCGGGCGCGCGCGGCGAGCTGGGCGACGGAGATGCCGCCGGTCTGGTCGATGTAGAAGGGGATGCGCTGCATCTCCTGCGCCACCTCCACGATGCGGTCGAACTGGTCCTCGTGGATGGCGCCGCGGCGGATGTCGGAGGAGGGGACGCCGGCCTGCTCGGCGAGCATGCGGGTGGCGAGCTGCTCCGCCGACATTTCCAGCGAGAAGAAGCCGACGATGCCGCCGTCGACCGTCTTGATGGCGCCGTCCGGCTGCTGCTCGCCGCGCCACGCCCTGGCGATGTTGTAGCCCATGTTGGTGGCGAGCGACGACTTGCCCATGCCCGGGCGGCCGGCGAGGATGACGAGGTCGGAGGCCTGCAGGCCCCCCATCATGCGGTCGAGGTCGTCGAGGCCGGTGGCGAGCCCGGAGAGGTGCCCGGTGCGCTGATAGGCGGCGCCCGCCATGTCGATGGCCGCCTTCAGCGCCTCGGCAAAGCCCTGGAAGCCGGTGTTGAACTGGCCGGTCTCCGCCAGCTCGAAGAGCCGCCGCTCGGCGTCCTCGATCTGCTCCTTCGGCGCCATGTCGACCGGCGCCTCGTAGGCGATGTTCACCATGTCCTCGCCGATCACGATCAGCGAGCGGCGGATGGCGAGGTCGTAGACGGTGCGGCCGTAATCGGCGGCGTTGATGATGGTCGTCGCCTCGTAGGCGAGCCGCGCCAGATATTCCGCCACCGTGATGTCGCCGACCTTCTCCTCCTTGATGAAGGTCTTCAGCGTGCGCGGGTCGGCGGTCTTGTTGAGGCGGATGAGGCCGGAGGCCTTCTCGAAGATCTGCCGGTGCAGCGGATCGTAGAAATGCACCGGCTCGAGGAAATCCGAGACGCGGTAGAACGCCTCGTTGTTGATCAGGATGGCGCCGAGCAGCGCCTGCTCGACCTCGATATTGTGCGGGCTCTGGCGGTGCAGCGGCTCGTCGTCGGAGGGGATGACGTGGGCGAAGCTCATAATTCAAAATGGCCGGTGTTTTCCGGCCCGTCTTAGGGCCGCCGTGCGCGCGTTCCCAGGGGCCATGCAGGGCGTGTCGGCGGACCACCCGCTTTCCACACCAGTTAGACGCCTGTGCGAAACGCCGGCTTGACTGTAGCTGATTCGGCGCGCGCGATTCCGCGCCCGCGTGTCGGCGGCCGACGCTATATGTGGCGCTGCCGCGCGGCGGGTATCCCTTCCCTTGAGGGACGGTCGAAAATATCGAGAAAGCCCTCATCCTGAGGTGCGACCCCGGACTTGATCCGGGGGAGCCTCGAAGGACGAGGGCGATGGCACGGCGGTTATTTACTGCTCTCCGATAAGCTGTGCCTTGCTGCCGGTGGTTCGAGGCTCGCGCCTGCGGCGTGAGCACCTCACCATGAGGGTGTGGATAGTCAACGCGCGGCACCCCTCCCGAAGCCTGCTCTCGCGCGCATCTCAGGATGAGGGCTTTCTCTTTCGCTTCCCATCGGGGAGGTCGGACCTGCGGCTTACTCGCCGGCGAGGCGGATCGATTCCGGCTGGTCGTTCTCGCGGCGGAAGCCTTCCTCGGTCTCGTAGATGTAGTCGCGGGTGAGCGGCAGCGACGGAGCGGTCGTGCGCCAGCTGCAGCTGGAAGACCATCATCTCGCCGTTGCGGAAGGCGGCCTCCGAGCCGGCGAGATAGAAGTCCCACATGCGGCAGAAGCGCTCGTCGTAGATCTCCTTGCGCCTCGTCCCAGTGCGCGCAGGAAGCGCTGGCGCCAGGCCTTCAGCGTCTCGGCGTAGTGGAGGCGCAGGATCTCGATGTCGGTGACGATGAGCCCGACGCGCTCCACCGCCCTCATCACCTCCGACAGAGCGGGGATATAGCCGCCCGGGAAGATGTATTTGTCGATCCAGGCATTGGTGGTGGAGGGCGGGCCGTAGCGGCCGATGGAGTGCAGCAGCATGACGCCGTCGCGCTTCAAGAGGCGCTTGGCGGCGGAGAAGAACTCGCCGTAGCGGTGCGCGCCCACATGCTCGAACATGCCCACCGACACGATGCGGTCGAAGCTCTGGCGCAGCAGGCGGTAGTCCTGCAGCTCGAAGCGCGCGCGCCGCGCCAGGCCGCGCTCGTGCGCCCGCTGGTTGGAGATGCCGTGCTGCTCGGTGGACAGCGTCACGCCGGTGACGTCGGCGTCGAAATATTCCGCCAGGAACAGGCCGAGCCCGCCCCAGCCGGAGCCGATATCGAGAACCTGTTGGCCCGGCCGAACCGCCAGCTTCGACGCGAGATGCCGCTTTTTCGCCCACTGCGCCTCCTCCAGGTCCGCCCCCGGCCGATCGAAATAGGCGCAGGAATATTGCAGGTCGGAATCGAGGAAGAGCCGGTAGAAACGCCCGTCGAGATCGTAGTGATGCTCCACGTTGCGGCGTGCCCTGACGATGGTGTTGTTCTGGGCAAGGCGGCGCGTGACGAAATGGAACCGGGTGAGCAGCTTGTAGAGCGGGAGCTTCCGCAGGTCGCCCCAGCAATCGTTCACCAGCAGCAGGAAGGAGAGCAGCGAGTTCCTCGGGGAACTCGATGCTGCCCGTTCATGTAGGCTTCGCCGACCGCCAGCTCCGGATTGCGCAGCACCGCCCATTCCGCGGCGCGGTCGCGGACAAGAATGTGCGCAGAATGCCCTTCGCCGTCTCCGTATTCGGAGACGTCTCCGCCCGCCCAGGTCACCTTGAGCCGACCGCGCCGAACGACCTGACGGAGCAGGCGATCCAGCCAACGGTTCATTCTTGCCTCCGGCTACTAAAACGACTTTGTTTTGCCGTATTCAAATACCGTTTACCGCGTTGCGCAACTACGGAATCAGGCCTCGCCGGGGTTGCATGCGGCGACATCGGGGGCCCGCGCCCGTGGTGGAAATGCGGAGTCCGCCGCGCGGTTCCCGGCAGACTTCCGGCCGATCGGCGCTCTGCGCGGCGGCACCGCGTGGCCCGGTCTGCAAACGGAAAAGGGCGCCCGAAACGGCGCCCTTTTCGCAAAGGTCGTGCGCGGCGGCGGCTCAGGCGGCGGTCGTCTCGCCTTCCGGCTCGTCGCCGGTGGCGGCCGCTTCGGCGGCCTCCTCGCCCTCGGCCGGCCTCGGCGGCGGCTTCCTCCGCCGCTTCGGCGGCGGCTTCCGCGTCAAGCAGCGCGTCGGGCCGGGTAAGGTCCTCGCCGCGCGCCTGGCGCTCCGCCTCGTCGCTGGAGCGCGCCACGTTGACGGTGATCGGCACCTCCACCTCCGGATGCAGCGTGATCATCACCTCGTGCAGGCCGATCGTCTTGATGGCGCGGTCGAGCCTGACCTGGCGCCGCTCGATGGTGAAGCCGGCAGCGTCGGCGATCTCGGCGATGTCGCGCGTGGCGACCGAGCCGTAGAGCTGGCCGGTCTCGCCCGCCTGGCGGATGACGACGAAGCTCTGGCCGGAGAGCTTCCCGGCGACCGCCTCGGCCTCCTTGCGGGCCTCCAGGTTGCGCGCCTCGAGCTGCACCTTCTCGCGATCGAAGCGCACGCGGTTGGCGTCGTTGGCGCGCAGTGCCTTGCCCTGCGGCAGAAGAAAGTTGCGCGCATAGCCGTCGCGCACGCGCACCACGTCGCCCATCTGGCCGAGCCTGGCGATGCGCTCCAACAAAATGACTTCCATGATTTCGTCTCCTTGCTGTCCCGCCGAGGCGGTTAGGGACGGTCTTGAGCGGCGCCGTCCCAGCGATTGGATCGTCTCGGCCTGCGCCTACTTCAGGACGTAGGGCAGGAGGCCGAGGAAGCGGGCGCGCTTGATCGCCCGCGCCAGCTCGCGCTGCTTCTTGGCCGAGACGGCGGTGATACGCGAAGGCACGATCTTGCCGCGCTCGGAGATGTAGCGCTCCAGGAGCTTCACGTCCTTGTAGTCGATCTTGGGCGCGCCCTCGGACGAGAAGGGGCAGGTCTTGCGGCGGCGGTGGAAGGGCCGGCGCGTGGGAAGCTGTGCGATATCGACCATCAGGCTTCTCCTCCGGGCGCGTCGTCATCGTCTCGCCGACGGTCGCGCTCGCGGCGGCGGCGCTCGTCGCGCTCCTTCTTCTGCATCTGCACGGAGGGCTCTTCCTCCAGCTCGTCCACGCGCACGGTGAGGAAGCGCAGCACGTCCTCGTTGATGCGCATCTGCCGCTCCATCTCCGACACCGCGGTGTGCGGGGCGTCGAGGTTCATCAGCGTGTAATGCGCCTTGCGGTTCTTGTTGATGCGGAAGGCGAGGCTCTTCAGGCCCCAATACTCGGTCTTGCCGAGCTTGCCGCCGCCCGTCTCGATCACACCCTTGAACTGCTCGACGAGCTCGTCGACGCGCTGCGACGACACGTCCTGCCGGGTGAGAAATACATGCTCGTAAAATGCCATATGGCTCTCAGCCTTTCATCCTGCGACCCGCCTGGCGCGGAGCCCCGTCGAAGCCTCGGGCGGCGTATGCCGCGGAAAGGCTAAGTGACGCCTTCGAGAGCGGAGACACCGGAAAGCGGAGCGGTCTTGCTGCTCCTGCGGACCCCCGAAGGCGCCCGCTTTCCGTTCAGCCCCCGGCCGAAGCCGGTCGCGAAGCGCGGTATCTAGAGGGTTTTCGCGGGGTTTTCAACCGTTTGTGGACAAATCCATGTTGCGCCGAAACGAGCCGCACGTCGCTTGACTCCTACCGGTCGCCGGTGTGGATCGACCAAAACGATGGGAGGTCCGATGACCACCGCATTTCTCTTCCCCGGCCAGGGGAGCCAGGCCGTCGGCATGGGCAAGGCGCTTGCCGAGGGGGTGCCGGCGGCGCGGGCCGTGTTCGACGAGGTCGACGAGGCGCTGGGCGAGCGGCTCTCCAAGACCATCTTCGAGGGGCCGGAGGACGCGCTGACGCGCACCCGCAATGCCCAGCCGGCGCTGATGGCGGTGAGCTTGGCGGCGCATCGCGGCGCTGAAGAGCGAGGGCGTGTCGCGTCGCCGAGCGCGCCGCCTATGTGGCCGGCCATTCGCTCGGCGAATATTCCGCGCTTGCCGCGGCCGGCAGCTTCTCGATCGGCGACGCGGCGCGGCTCCTCCGGTTGCGCGGCGACGCCATGCAGAAGGCCGTCCCGGAGGGCGTCGGCGCCATGGCGGCGCTGCTCGGGCTCGACCTGGCGGGCGCGGAGGAGGTGGTCGCGCGAGGCGGCGAGCGAGGACGAGGTCTGCGAGGTCGCCAACGACAATGCGCAACGGCCAGGTGGTCGTCTCCGGGCACAAGGCGGCGGTGGAGCGCGCCACCGAGATCGCCAAGGGCAAGGGCGCGCAGGCGCGCCATGATGCTCTCCGTGTCCGCGCCCGTTCCATTGCGCGCTGATGGAGCCGGCGGCGGAGGTCATGGCGAACGCGCTCGCCGGCGTGCACATCCACGCGCCCGTCGGTGCCGCTCGTCGCCAACGTGACGGCGACGCCGCTCACCGACCCGACGGAGATCCGCCAGCGGCTGGTGGAGCAGGTCACCGGCACCGTGCGCTGGCGCGAATCGATGCTGTGGCTCGGCGCCAACGGCGTCGACCGGATGGCGGAGATCGGCGCCGGCAAGGTGCTGACCGGCCTCGCCAAGCGCATCGTGCCGGAGGCGACGGCGATGAGCGCGGGCACGCCGGAAGACGTGGCGGCGCTCGCCGCCGCGCTGTTGAGTTAGGGAGGCGTCATGTTCAGTCTGGAAGGAAAGCGGGCGCTGGTCACCGGCGCCAGCGGCGGCATCGGCGGCGCCATCGCCGAGGCGCTGCACGGGCAGGGCGCCACGGTCGCGCTGTCGGGCACGCGGGTCGATGCGCTCGAGGCGCATGAAGGCGAAGCTCGGCGAGCGCGCGCATGTGGCGCCGGCCGACCTCGGCGACGCCGCCTCCGTCGAGGCGCTGGTGCCGGAGGCGGAGAAGCTGATGGGCGGCCTCGACATCCTGGTGAACAATGCCGGCCTCACCCGCGACGGCCTCTCCATGCGCATGAAGGACGAGGACTGGGCGGTCGTTCTGAAGGTCAACCTGGAGGCGGCGTTCCGCCTCTCGCGCGCGGCGCATGAAGGGCATGATGCGCCAGCGCTTCGGCCGCATCGTCGGCATCACCTCCGTCGTCGGGGTGACCGGCAATGCCGGACAGGCCAACTACGCCGCCTCCAAGGCCGGGCATGATCGGCATGTCGAAGGCGCTGGCGCAGGAGGTCGCCAGCCGCGGCATCACGGTGAACTGCGTGGCGCCGGGCTTCATCGAGAGCGCCATGACCGACAAGCTCAACGAAAAGCAGCGCGAGGCGGCGCTCGGCGCGGTGCCCGCCGGGCGGCTCGGAACCGGCGCCGACGTGGCCGCCGCGGTCGTCTATCTGGCGAGCGACGAAGCCGCCTACGTCACCGGTCAGACGCTGCACGTCAACGGCGGCATGGCGATGATCTGAGGCCGTCCCGCTACGGCCCTGGAGTGCAGCAATCGCGGGGGTTTCGGCTGCTAGTCAAGCCGCGGGAAACGTGTTAACGACCCGCCCGAATGCGCACCCGGAGCACGGGTGAGGATGCCGGCGGAGGCCTGCCTTCGCCTCATGATTGTTCCGGGTCTCCACGATCCGAAGACGAGGAATGGATTAATGAGCGACAACACTATCGAGGCGCGCGTCAAGAAGATCGTCGTCGAGCATCTCGGCGTGGACGAGGAAAAGGTCACCAAGGAAGCGAGCTTCATCGACGACCTCGGCGCCGACAGCCTTGATACGGTTGAGCTGGTGATGGCGTTCGAGGAAGAGTTCGGCGTCGAGATTCCCGACGACGCGGCCGAGACCATCCTCACGGTCGGCGACGCGGTGACCTTCCTGGAAAAGAACTCGTCCTGATCGTTGGGACAGGTCCCGCATGATGCGGCGCGTCGTCGTCACCGGAATGGGCATGGTGACGCCGCTTGGCAGCGGCGTAGAGACGGCGTGGTCGCGTCTTATCGCGGGTGAGAACGGCGCCGTCCGCATCACCGATTTCGAAGTCTCCGACATCGCAGCGCAGATCGCCTGCCGCATTCCGCGCGGCGACGGCACCGGCGGCACCTTCAATCCCGACCTCGCGATGGAGCCGAAGGAGCAGCGCAAGGTCGACGATTTCATCATCTTCGCGGTGGCCGCGGCCGACGAGGCGCTGAAGGATTCCGGCTGGGAGCCCAAGACCGACGAGGACCGCTTCGCGACCGGCGTGCTCATCGGCTCCGGCATCGGCGGCATCGAAGGGATCGTGGAAGCCGGCATCACGCTCAAGGAGCGCGGGCCGCGGCGCATCTCGCCCTTCTTCATCCCCGGCCGGCTGATCAACCTCGCCTCCGGGCACGTCTCCATCAAGCATGGGCTGAAGGGCCCGAACCACGCCGTCGTCACCGCCTGCTCGACCGGTGCGCACGCCATCGGCGACGCCTCGCGGCTGATCGCGCTGGGCGACGCCGACGTGATGGTCGCCGGCGGCACGGAATCGCCCGTCTGCCGCATCTCGCTCGCCGGCTTCGCCGCCTGCAAGGCGCTCTCCACCCATTTCAACGATGCGCCGCAGAAGGCGTCGCGGCCCTACGACAAGGATCGCGACGGCTTCGTCATGGGCGAGGGGGCGGGCGCCGTGGTGCTGGAGGAATACGAGCACGCCAAGGCGCGCGGCGCAAAGATATACGGCGAGGTGATCGGCTACGGCCTCTCCGGCGACGCCTACCACATCACCGCTCCGTCGGAGGACGGCAACGGCGCGGAGCGCTGCATGAAGATGGCGCTGAAGCGCGCCGAGGTCGACCCCTCCGAGATCGACTACGTCAATGCGCACGGCACCTCGACCATGGCCGACGAGATCGAGCTGCACGCCGTGGAGCGCGTCATGGGCAACTCCGCCGGAGGGGCTGACCATGTCATCGACCAAGTCGGCGATCGGCCACCTGCTGGGTGCGGCGGGCGCCGTCGAGGCGATCTTCTGCCTGCTCGCCATCCGCGACAACAAGGCACCGCCGACGCTGAACCTCGACAATCCGTCGGTGGAGACGCCGATCGACCTGGTCCCGCTGAAGGCCAAGGAGAAGCAGATCGACACGGTGCTGTCGAATTCCTTCGGCTTCGGCGGCACCAATGCGTCGCTGGTCTTGCGGCGCGTATGATGCGTTCCCGGTTTCGCCGTATTTTCACGTTGATGAATGCGCTCGGAAGCGACGAATCGGGCTAGGTGATGAGGCAACGCATCCGCCCCGGAGACTTGGACCCGCCCGATATGCCGGCGGTGGCGCCGCTTGAGCTCGACATGCCCGACGGCGACGAGCCGGAGCACCAGCAGCCGCGCCGCCGCGTCTCGCCGAAAAGCCCGCGCCAGGTGCTGCAGCCGGAGGCCGCCCCGCCGCCCCCGCCGCGCTCGCAGAAGGCGCGCCACCCGCTGGTGGTCGTGCTCAACTTCTTCCTGATGGTGGCCGTGATCGTGCTGGTCGGCGCCGGCGGCGCCCTCTATTACGGCATGCAGAAGTTCAAGCGGCCCGGCCCGCTGACGGACACGACAAGCGTCCTGATTCAGCGCGGCGCCGACCTCGATTCGATCTCCGCGCTGCTTTCCCGGCAGCACGTCATCGACAGCCCGCTGATCTTCACCGTCGCCACGCGCTTCTTCTACGACGCCGAGGACAAGCTGAAGGCGGGCGAATATCTCTTCCAGGCGAATGCCAGCATGGAGCAGGTGCTCGACGATCTGCTCTCCGGTCGCGCGGTGCTGCACGCCATCACCTTCCCCGAAGGCTGGACGAGCCAGGCCATCGTCGACAAGCTGAAGGCCGATCCGGTGCTGACCGGCGACATCACCCAGGTGCCGCCGGAAGGCTCGCTGATGCCGGACACCTACAAGTTCACGCGCGGCGCCTCGCGCCAGCAGATGCTCGACCAGATGCAGCGCGTGCAGGAGCGGCTGGTGAACGAGATATGGGCGCGCCGTGCCGCCGGCCTGCCGATCAAGAATGTGAACGAGTTCGTCACGCTCGCCTCGATCGTTGAGGAGGAGACCGGCCGTGCCGACGAGCGGCCGCGCGTCGCCGCCGTCTTCCTCAACCGCCTGGAGCGCGGCATGCGCCTGCAATCCGACCCGACCGTGATCTACGGCCTCTTCGGCGGCGCCGGCCGGCCCGACAACTGGACCTTCCACAGGTCCGACCTCGACAAGGTGACCCCCTACAATACCTACCAGATCGACGGCCTGCCGCCGGGACCGATCTCCAATCCGGGCCGCGCGGCGCTGGAGGCGGTCGCCAATCCCTCGCGCACCGACGAGCTCTATTTCGTCGCCGACGGGACCGGAGGGCACGTCTTTTCCTCCACGCTCGACGAGCACAATCGGAACGTCGCGCGCTGGCGCAAGATTCGGGCGGAGCAGCAGAACACCGCTTCCGACCCCGAGCCCGAGCCGGAGCAAGTTGCGCCGACGGACGCCCCGGCCGACCAGCCGAGCTCCAATTAGGCCCCTTGACCGTCCCGTGTGCGGGGGCGGCGGCCGGGTTGCCGCACGGTTCCGGCCGGAGTCGCGTCTGCATTTCGATCGAATCGAAATAGCGGCTCTATCTCTTTGTCGAAGCATGATCTTATCCGAAAACCGGTTTCCACTTTTCGGCATCATGCTTTAGACTTTTCGTTCGAGATTGGGCGGGGGATGATGGCGCTTTCCAGTATGACCGGGTTCGCCCGCAGCTCCTTCGAGATCGACGGTGCGAAGTATTCCTGGGAGCTGAAAAGCGTGAATGCGCGCGGCCTGGAGATGCGGCTGCGGCTGCCGCCCGGGCTCGACCACATCGAGATGGACGCGCGAGCCCTGGTGCGTGCCGAGATACCGCGCGGAAGCTGTTTCTTCGTGCTGCAGCGCGAGGCCGATGCCGCCCGGCTGCAGATGACGCTGAACGAGGAGGCGCTGGCGCTGGTCGTCGCCGCGGCGCGGCGGCTCGCCGCCGTGGAGGGCATCGGCATGCCGACCGCCGACGGGCTTCTCGCCATTCCTGGCGTCTTGCAGGATGGCGGCATCACGCTCGACGAGCAGGCTGCGGAGCGGCGCGACGCGGCGATCCTCAAGGGGCTCGGCGAGGCGATTGCCGGGCTGACCGTGGCGAGACAGGAGGAGGGGGCGCGGCTGGCGGCCGTGCTCGACGGTCAGCTCACCAAGGTCTCCCACCTGGTGGAAGAGGCGGAAAGCGTCGCGGCGGAGGCGCCCGAGGTGCTGAAGGCGCGCATCCGCGACCAGGTGGCGCTGCTCACCTCCGAAACGAATGGGCTGACGCCGGAGCGCCTGCACCAGGAGGCGCTGCTTGCGGCCACGCGCGCCGACGTGCGCGAGGAGCTCGATCGCCTCAAGTCGCACGTCACCAGCGTGCGCGAGCTGATCCAGGCCGGCGGCCTGGTCGGCCGGCGGCTCGACTTCCTGGCGCAGGAGTTCAATCGCGAGGCGAACACGCTTTGCTCCAAGGCCTTCGACCAGCGCCTGACGGCGATCGGCGTGGAGTTGAAGGCGACGATCGACCAGTTCCGCGAGCAGGTGCAGAACCTGACATGAGCAGCGACCCGATCACACTCAGCCGTCGGGGCCTGATGCTGGTGCTCTCCTCGCCGTCGGGCGCGGGAAAGTCGACGCTGGCGCGGCTGCTCCTCTCGGAGGAGGAGGATCTCATCCTGTCGATCTCGGTCACCACGCGCCCGCGGCGCGCCAGCGAGGTCGACGGGCAGCACTATCACTTCATCGAGGAGGCGGCTTTCCTGCGCATGCGCGAGCACGGCGAGCTGCTGGAATCCGCCGAGGTGCACGGCAACTATTACGGCACGCCGCGCGAGCCGGTGGAGAAGGCGCTCGCCGACGGCCAGGACGTGCTCTTCGACATCGACTGGCAGGGCACCGAGCAGCTGTCGCAGAACGCCGATCATGCGGGCGATCTGGTGCGCGTCTTCGTGCTGCCGCCGAACTTCCGCGAGCTGAAGGCACGGCTGGAGCGCCGCGCGGAGGATTCGCTCCGACACGATCCGCAAGCGCCTCGTCAACGCCCAGGCCGAGATCGGCAAGTGGGCGCAATACGACTACGTCATCGTAAACGAGGACCTGGGCGAATCCTTCCCGGTGGTGCGCGCCATTCTGCGGGCCGAGCGGCAGAAGCGCGAGCGCGTCGTCGGGCTTCACGGCTTCGTCGAGGGCCTCTTGCAGGAGGCGCGGGAGGCGGTCGGCGAGCCGGCCCCGGCGCCGGCGGACGACGTTGTGGCCCAGGCGGCGGAATCGTCCGCCGAAGAAACGACGGCCGAGGCGGCCGCCGCCGAGGTGGCGGTGGAAGCGGTCATGGCGGGGGTGGCCCATCCCGACACAGAGGACTCCGCCGCCGAGGCCGTCGCGACCCAGGAGGTCGCGGAGGAAGACGCCGAGGAGAGCGGCGAGGACGAGCCCGCGGTAACCGGCGACGACCCGGAAGGCGCCTCAGAGGCGGGCGGCGTAGAGCCCGACAAGACCTAGGAACGCCTCCACCGGCACCTGCTCGGCGCGCAGCGTCGGCTCGATGCCGGCTTCCCTCAGCACCGGCTCCGGGTCGGGCCACAGGCTGCGCAGGCTGGAGCGCAGCATCTTGCGCCGCTGGCCGAAGGCCGCGGCCGTCACCGCTTCCACCGCCTTCACCGGCAGCGGCACGGCATCCGGCCTCGGCTCCAGCCGCACCAGCGCGGACGTCACCTTGGGCGGCGGCGTGAAGGCGCGCGGCGGAACATCAAAGAGGATTCTTGCGCGCGCGCGCCACTGGGTGAGGATCGCGAGCCGCCCGTAATCCTTCGAGCCGGGCGCGGCCACGATGCGCTCCGCCACCTCGCGCTGGAACATCAGCGTCAGGCTCGCCCAATAAGGCGGCCAGGGCTCGGTGGATATCCAGCCGGTCAGCAGCGGCGTGGCGATGTTGTAGGGGAGGTTCGCGACGATCCGAAGCGCACGATCGGCGGCAAGGGCAGCGTAGTCGAACCGAAGCGCATCGCCCTCCACGATGGTCAGGCGGCCGGGCGCCGCCGCGGCGATCGCCTCGAGCGCCGGACGCGCGCGCTGGTCGCGCTCGATGACGGTGAGATGCTGCGCGCCCTCCAGGAGCAGCGCGCGCGTCAGCCCGCCGGGCCCCGGCCCGACCTCCACCACGTGGCAGCCATCGAGCGGCCCGCCGGCGCGGGCGATGCGCCGCGTCAGGTTGAGATCGAGCAGGAAGTTCTGCCCGAGCGCCTTGCGGGCGCCGAGCTCGTGCGTGGCGATGACCTCGCGCAGCGGCGGCAGCGCCTCAAGCGCATCCGCCGCAGCATCTCCGCTCAAAGACGCGCCTCGGCGCGTGCCAGCCGGTCGGCGAGCTTCAGCGCGGCGATGAGGCTCGCGGCACGCGCCTTGCCGCTGCCGGCGAGCGAAAGCGCCGTGCCGTGGTCGGGCGAGGTGCGCACGAACGGAAGCCCGAGGGTCACGTTCACGCCCTCGTCGAAGGCGAGCGTCTTGATGGGGATGAGCGCCTGGTCGTGGAACATGCAAAGCGCCGCGTCGTAGCTTTTGCGCGCTTCGGCGTGGAACATCGTGTCGGCGGGGTGGGGGCCGGTCGCGTCGATGCCGGCGGCGCGCAGCGCCTCGACGGCGGGGCGCACGACCGCCGCGTCCTCGTGGCCGAGCATGCCTTCCTCGCCGGCATGCGGATTGAGGCCGGCTACGGCCAGCCGCGGCTTCGGCGATGCCGAAGCGGCTTGCCAGATCGTGCGCCACGATCTCGCCGGTCTCCACGATGAGGTCGGTGGTGAGCCGGCGCGGCACTTCCGCCAGCGGAATGTGGACGGTGACGGGAACGACGCGGAGGTCGGGCCCGGCGAGCATCATCACCGGCCGCGTGGCGAGGCCGTAAAGCTCCTCGCTCAGCGCCCCGAGAAACTCCGTATGGCCGGGGAAGCCGAAGCCGACGTCGTCCAGCGCCTTCTTCTGGATCGGGTTGGTCACCACGGCGGAGGCCTCGCCGCCATGCACGAGGCGGACGGCCGTACGGATGGATTCGATGACCTTGCCGCTGTCGCTCCGCTCGATATGGCCCGGCGACCCGACCAGGTCGGGCGCATCGGCAAGGCAGGGAATCGCCTCGGCGAAGAGAGCGGAAGCCTCGCCGGGCGCCGCGGCGGCGACGCTTATGTCGCGCCCCATCGCTTCGGCGCGCCGGGTCAGCACGCTGCCGTCGCCCACGAAGATGAAGGGCGGAACGCCGGCGCTCTCACGCGCCAGCCACGCGTCGATCGTGATGTCCGGACCGATGCCTGCCGGTTCGCCGACCGTCAGCGCAAGCGGGCCGCGTCCGCTCACGGGTATTCGATGACCGCGTCGGAGCGCAGATCGCGGAGGTAGCGCCGCGCCAGCAGCTGGCCGCGCTCGCTGGTCATCTCCTGGCGCGCTTCGGTCTCCGCCTCGGTGTGCCCGGTTATCTCGCGCTTTGCGCAGATGCCGAACATCTCGATGCCGTTCTCGGCCGTCTGCGGCTCGGTTATGCCTCCGACGCCGAGCTTGTCGACTTCCGCCTGCAGGTCCGACGGCAGCTGCTCGTGCCGCGTCGGCTGGTTCACGACGATGGCGGGATTGCCGCTCGCCTGCTCGAGGCTGTGGTCACATCCCTGGAAGGCGCCGCGGAAGGCATTGGCCTCACGCCGCCGCTGCGTCACCAGGCTCTGTGACGAGCCGGCCGGCACGACAAAGACGATCCGCTGCAGCAGATATTCCGTCGCCATCTGGTCGTTGCCGGAGCTGTCTTGCCCGCCGAGCGCCGCGGCGACGTCAAGATCGGAGATGTTCACGGTTGCACGGAAGCGGGCACGCACGATGCGCGCCCAGGCCACATTGGCGCGGATGAAATCCCTGAAGGTTCGATCTATGCCGGCCTCGCGCAGCGCCTGCTGAAACTGCGCCGGCGTCAGCTTTGCAGCGCCGGCCCGCGCGGCGACCTCGGCATCCACTTCCGCGTCGGAGACCGTGACATGCTGGCGCTTCGCCTCCTGCAGCATCAGCCGCTCGGTGATCAACTGGTCGATCGCCTCGCGCTCGCCCTGCTTGCCCTGGGTGAACAGCTTGATCATTTTCGTGCGCGAATCGACGTCATAGCTGGTGATCGGATCGTCGTTCACCAGCACGCGGATGGTGGTATCCGCCCAGGCGGGAGCGCCTGCGAGGCCGAGAAGCGCCGGAAGCAGGATTGCCGCGACCGCGATCGAGCGCCTGATCGCCGGCGGCAGAAGACTCGAGACGGGAGACATCGGTGCGCTCCAAATGCTGGGGATTGGGAATCGGGCGGGCAGTCTAGCCGCCAATCTGTCGAAAATCCGGCGTTTTATGGCCCCGCTCATTCACTGGTGTCGGTGCTGAGCTGCGAGCTGAAAGAGCTGCTCGCCAGCGTGCGAAGGTTCACGCGGAAGAAAATCTCGCGGTCGGAGATGAGGTCGGTATAGGGGTCGTTGACCTCCGAATAGGTCGCCGAGACCTCGAAACAATCGTCCGCGTAGGCCAGCCCGATGCTGCGCGAAACCTGGGAGTTCCGGACGAGATCGTAGACCAGCGAGCCGGCGAGGGACCATCTGTCGCGGATTCCGATGACGGCCGCGGTGTTCAACTCTTCACGCGTGTCGAAGATTCCGGCTGAGGGACTGGTGCGATAATAGGCGTAGCCGAGCGAGGCGGTGCTGCGCCCGTAGGCGCCCACGGCGGCGATCTCGGCGGCGTTGACGTCGAGGCTGTCGTGATCGAAGCGGGCACGCGCCGTCGCAGCGATCCCGTGCCCGGTGTTGACGGTGACGCGGGTGACGATATCGGACACCTTGTCTTCCAGGCCCGAGCCGACACCGGTCAGGGCGGGATCCTGCAGCGCGAACGAGTTCTCGCCGGCAAGCTGGTAGGACTGGCCGATCAGCGCGTCGACCGAAGCCCCGCTGGGAAAGAGTCCCTGATAGAGGAAGCCGACATTGGCGCGCACGCCACCCTCCTCGCGGTCGTAGCCGGAGAACTTGTCCCACTGGAACAAGGTGGTGTCGTCGAAGACGAGGCTTTGCGCATCCTCGTTGGGCAGGGCGCCCGGATGCGCCTCGTTGGGGCGGACGATCAGCTGTGCTTTGGGGCCGAATGTGTGGATGGTGGAGCCCAGCGTCGCCAGGAACGGCCACTCATATTGAATTCCCACCGCCGGCATGGCGCGGCCGAGCACCGCGTCGGAGGCAAGGCTGGAGTCCGGGTCGGTGGACGCGATCCAATTGGCGTCGGCCTGCATGTAGGTGAACGGCGTGACGACTTGCCCGCCCGGCGCCAGCAGACGCCGCCGCCAGCTGGCGCGGCTGGTCGCGCGTGTGAAGGCTCCCGCCACGCCCGCAAAGTACGGGGTGTAGGGGGCGGGGGGATGGCGCAGATCGCTCGACCAGCGCGTCAGGCTGGTGAGGTTGGAATCAAGCCGCAGCTGACCGCCGAGCACCGGGTCGCCGAAGATATAGTTGTGGTCGACGACCGGGTGCACGAACGGCTGTTCGTTCTGGTCGTCGTGCACATAGACCCCGCCACCCGACAGGTCTTCCTCGGTGTCTTCGTGCTGCACGAGGAAGTGGTAGCCCCTCAGCTCGAAGCGGTTGGTCTCGTTGGAGCCGAGAAGGTAGGCGGTTGAAGACAGATCGGTGCCCGTGGCCCCCGGAATCTTGTAGTCGCGATTGAAGGTCGGATCGGTGATGCTGTGGATGTCCCATCCATACCACCAGTTGTCGCTGAGAGAAAAATCGCCATCGGTATGGAGGCTGCCGCGAAACTCCCGGTCGCCGCTGAGCGAGTCTCCGTTCTCGACGAAGGCGCTCGGGTCGCGCTGAAAGATTCCCGCCAGGCGGATGGCATAGGAGCCGTGGATGAGCTTGTGACGCCACTGCGCCTGCGCGAGGAGGCCCTGCTTGGTGAGGAAGGTCGGCGAAAAGGTGATGTCGTAGTTGGGGGCGAGGTTCCAGAAGAAGGGGGTCGTCACGCCCGTGCCGATCGCGTCGCTTTGCAGCACCGAGGGCACGAGCAGGCCGGTCTTGCGCCGCACCGTCGGGTCGGGGTGGAAGAAGACCGGCGCCCAGGCAACGGGTATGCCCAGGAATTCCAGGCGCGCATTCCGGTAGTAGACGGTCTTGTCCTTGCGGCTGTGGACGATGCGCGTCGCCTTGATCTGCCACAGCGGAGGCCGGTCCGGGTGCTCCATGCACGGCTTGCAGGCGGTGTAGGCGCCGTTGCGGAAGATCATCAGCTCGCCGCCGTCGAGCCGCTCCGCCGATTGCGCCGAGAAACGCGCGTTCTCCGGCGTGATGACGTTGAGGCTCTCCACGAAGCCTTCGCGGAAATCGTCGGTGATGTCGAGCCGGTCGGCGGTCACCACGTTGCCGCCCGGCTCCAGCATGCGGACGCCGCCCGAGGCGATCAGCCGCTTGGCATTCTGGTCGTAGGTGACCTGAGCGGCGTCGAGCACGTAGCTTCGATAGTAGATCTGCACGTCGCCGGTGGCCGTCACGGTTTCCTTGTCGAAATCGTAGACGAGCTGGTCGGCCTCAAGCAGCAGCTTGTCGGGCAGGACGTCCGGGGCGGCGAGCGGCTCCTGCGGCTGACCGGATGCGGGCATCACCGGCACGGCAAGCGCAAGCGACGCCGCGCAAGCGACGGCCAGCCTTCCGGCTCGGGATAGGCGGGAGACCGTTTCCCGACCCGCATACGCAACCGTGAGCCTCACCCGTCCTCCTGGTACAGCAGGGCCGTGGCGCCCAGCGTGAGCGCAACGATCGGCGGCAGCCAGGCCGCCAACACCGGATCGATGATGCCGTTTCCCCCGAGATCGTCGATGATCTCGCTGACAGCATAAAGCAGAAAGCCAATCGTGGCGCCAATAAGGACGAGCCGCCAGGTTCCGCCGTAGCGTGTGAGACGCAGGCTGACGGTCGCCGCGATCAGCACCATGGCAACCAGCATGATGGGCCGGTTGAGCAGCACGTGGAAGGCCACCTTGAGGCGATCGGGGTCGAGCCCGGCACGCTCGGCCGTGTCGATGAAGCCCGGCAGCGACCACACCGAGGCGGTCTCCGGGCTGATGAAGCTGCGCTTCAGGCCTCCCAGGTCGAGCTCCGTGAGAAGCTCGTAATTGTTGACCGCGCGCTGCAGATGGTCCGCGGAGATGATGGTTGCGTCGGACAGGATCCACCGATCGCCGGCAAACTCGGCGCGCGGCGCCAGCGCCTTCTCCCGGAACCGCCCGTCGGCATCGAAGACGAATGCCGTGACACCGATGAGAACGCGGCCGTCGGCATCGCTGGAGCCGACATGGACGATCGATTCGCCGTCCTTGCTGTGCTGGCGGAACCAGTGCCCCTCGTTGCGCGGTGCCTCGCCGGCAAGCTCGGCCTCGAGGCTCTTTCCCTCCTGCTTCATGGCGACGGCGAACGGGTTGAACAGCGTCGTGGCCAGGATGCCGAAGACGAGCGTGGCTGCCAGCGGCCCGCGCAGGAAGCCCCACACGGACACGCCGCTCGCCCGGGCGACGACCAGCTCCAGCTTGCGGGAAAGGTCGATGAGGCTGACGATCGCGCCGAACAGGAAGGCGAAGGGGAGCATGATGTCGATGAGGATCAGCACCCGCATGAAGGCGAGGCGCAGCCCGAGCAGGGACGTAAAGCCTTCGTCGTCGCCATGCTGGCGAAGCACGTCCAGATATTGCGTCAGGAGCGTGATCACTCCGACGGCAAGAAGGATGAGCAGCAGCGTCGTGAAGAACCGCCTGGCGATGTAGACGCTGAGCCGACGCGGCATCATTGGCTCTCGCCCATCTCCGCGACGGCCGTATCGCGGCCAATGAGCCGTGAGCCGGCGCGCGTGATGGCATCGCCGAGGCGCTCCATGCGCGGTGTGATCCAGGCCCGCGTGTCGTGCAGGCAGGCGTAGATGCCGAAGGCGATTCCCGCGAGCGGCACGATGTACATGGACGGCACGGCCTGGGCGAACTGGCGGCTCACCGCCAGCGCCGCAAAGCCGCCGGCGCGGAAGAGAAGACAGAACACCACCACGGCGACGATCGCCAGGCTGCGGTCCTGCCGGTTGCTGCGGGCGCGCCCGAGGAAGCCGAGCGCGATGAGCGCGAAGACTAGCGAATAGAGCGGTGCCGTGATGCGGTCGTGCACCTCGGCGCGCACGCGCAGCGGATGCTGCTCCGAATAGGAGTCGCCCTTCGGCGGGTCGAGCAGGAACAGCGTCGAGCGCTCCATCGACTCGTAGATGGGGCCGCTGCTCGGCGGATCGAACTGGCTGAGGTCGATGGCATAGGTCCGGAACTTCACGACGCTCGCGTCGCCGTTGGTGCGGTCTTCGCGGATGATGTCGCCCTGCTCCAGCACCAGGAAGGGAGCGTCGGCATGCCGCAGCAGCAGGCCCCGCGCGGCGGAGAAGGTCCGCGGTTCCTGCGGGTCACGCTCGTCGTTGATGAAGACGCCGCGGAAGCTGCCGTCGGCCGCGCGGTCGCGGAAATGCATGGTCAGCCCGTTCTCCACCGTGCGGAAGCCGCCGTCCTGCACCAGCGTGGCGATCACGTCGGCGCGCACGCGCGCCAGAAGCGTGCGGAACGCCGTGAGGCTGGCCGGCGCCATCACGTGATGCGAGAAGGCCACCGCGAGCATGACGAGAACGCCGAGAACGAGAATCGGGCGAGTGACCGCCTTCTGGGACGCGCCGGCGGCGGAAATGATGGGAAGCTCGCTTTCGTTTGTGAGGCTGGTCAGCGTGATGATGATGCCGACGAGGAGAGCGATCGGCGCGGCGACCTGCACCAGCGCCGGCAGGCCGAGCACGGTCATCAGCAGGAAGACCCAGATCGCCTGGCCTTTCGCGGTGACGACGTCGAGCTCGCGCAGCACCAGCGTCACCCAGACCACGCCCGTCAGCGCGCACAATGTCAGCAGGAACACATGCAGCGTGCGGCGGAAGATGTAACGCTCGATCAGCGGCATTTACTCAAGCCCCGGGGGCAACCGGCCCATCTGTAGCAGAGCGGGGAGGGGGGTGAAACGTAAGGCGCGATTGCCCTTGGAATCCGCGGGAATCGGCCGACATTTTCCGCGTCGTGATGCCGAAAGGCGACTATGCCCCGGCTAAGAGACAGAGGCCCCGGCTAAGAGACAGGGCCGCGCCCGGCCCACCATTGGCGGAGCGTCCGCCCGTAGCGCGCGATGGCGTCTTCGGCCCCGGAATCGAACGTCTCCGGCAGCCCCTGCAGGATGATTTTCCGCAGGGCGATCATCATCAGCAGCGTCAGCAGCCAGGCGATCAGCACGTCGCTGAGGAAATGCCCGCCTGTAGCGACCCGGGTGAAGGAGACCGCCGCGGCGAACGCCAGCGTCACGATGGCCGTCGGCAGGCGCCAGGTCTTCGGCACCACGAAGGCCAGTGCCACCAGCCAGAAGGCGGACGCCGCCTCGCCGGAGACGAAGGAGCAGTTTCCGCCGCACTGGTCGGATATCCACCAGACGGGCGAGAACGTCGCGTCTCCGCCGAACTGGAGGATCTCGCGCGGTCGCGCCCGTCCCCAGAATCCCTTCAGGATGCCGTTCACCAGGAGGCCCGGGCCGAGCGCCAGGGTGGCGAGCATGAAGAGGCTGGCGCGCGGCCGCAGCACCATTCGGCTCTCCGGCGCCAGGAGCTTTATGAGGAGAGGCAGGGCAACGGCCAGCCCAACGGCCCATTCGGCGAGGTTGCCCAGGTCGCGCAGGGCAATGAGCAGGCCCGAGCCGTATTCGTCGAAACGGCTCCGCGGATCGTAGAACAGCCGGCTCACCGCGAGGTCGAGCTGCGGAGCGGCCAGGAACACCAGCGAGACCGCCAGCAGCAGCCCGCACACCGTCAGCAGCGGCCAGTCCCGCACGATCTGGCAGGACCGTCCGAGCATGTGGCGCAGCCGAAGTTCGAACGCGGGCACGGTCATGAGGGGGAAGGCTTAGAGCATGATCCTCGAAAAGTGGGACTCGGTTTTCGGCGAAGCAGAACCCGGCCACGGCCATCCGTTGCGTATTGCGCCGGCTGCCTCGGGCCGTGGCGCACCGGCAACAGGCCCTGCGGAAGCGCCCGCTCGGCCGGGCGGTGGGGGCAAGCCTTGTGGATATCCGCCGAAGCGGGCGCTATGACACTGCGGGGGAGCGATCATGCGCGTCCGGGTGAGTATCCTTGTTTTTCTGCTGGCGGCGGCCCTGGCTTGCCCGGCAGCGCTGGCCGACGAGCCGCTGACGAGCGCATGGGCGCGCGGTGGCGCACCGCTCGAGGCGGCGGGCTCCTTCGTTCCGCCTCCGCCCGGCACGGAAGACAAGCTGGCGAACGTCTACGCGCTGCTTGCGGAAGACCACAGCGGCGGCGGGATCCTCGACGAAGTGCGCGTCGGCGTGCTGCGCTTCTGGCAGGACAACGCCGAAACGGTGCAGGGCTTCTATTTCACCGGGCAAGTGCTGTTCGATCCCTTCGTCAGGCCGTTCAACAATTATTTCCTCAACACCCTCCTGCGGCCGCGCCCGCATATCGGCGCCACCGTGTCGCTCGATGGCCCCGACCAGCTGTTCGCGGGGCTGACCTGGAATTTCCCCATCTGGCGCGGCCTCTTCGCCGAGGCGTCATTTGGCGGCACGATCCACAACGCCGACCTGCACGATGCCGAGGTGGCGGTCGGATGCCCCGTCCTGTTCCGCGAGAGCCTGGGCCTCGGCATCGATATCGGCCCGCACTGGCGCGCCATGGTGGGCGTCGACCATTCCTCGCACGCGGAGCTCTGCGACAAGGACAATGACGGGCTGACGCATCTCGGCGGCTATCTCGGCTACCGCTTCTGATTGCTTCTGCGGGCGGTCTTGCTCGGCTCCGATGCGGCGGGCCGGACGATTTGCCGCTCTGTGACTTGACGCAGGGTGGCAAAGCCCTGCTATCGGTCATCCACCATCCAGCCTTTCCCATCCGCGAGGCGAGACCATGGCCGACCGTGCCGAAATCCAATTCACCAAGCTCGCCGAGCCAAGCGCCGGCTCCGCCGTTCTCCTGACCGACCAGAACCTGAAGCTCGCGCCGGTTTCCGCCGCTTTGGCGGAAAAGGCGGGCGGAGCGTTTACGCGCGCCGCGGCGGCGTCGAAGTTCACCGGCAAGCCGATGAAGACGCTGCAGCTCCTGGCGCCGGCGGGTGTGGAGCTCGACCGCATGGTCTTCGTCGGCCTCGGCGAGATCAGAAAGCTGGCGCAGCAGGACTGGCTGAAGCTCGGCGGCACCATCGCCGGCGCGGCGGGCGGCGAGAGCGAGGTGACGGTGCTCCTGGAGAAGCCCTCCGGCCGTCCCGTGACGGCGGAGGAGGCCGCCGACGTGGCGCTCGGCATCACGCTGCGCAGCTACAGCTTCGACCGCTACAAGACCAAGAAGAAGAACGGCGACGGCGAGGGGCCGAAGCCCGCCCGCTATGCGCTCGCCGTCCCCGATCCGCGCGCCGCGGCGCGCGCCTGGCAGACCGCCTCCGCGGTGGCCGAGGGCGTGGCGTTCGCGCGCAACCTCGTCAACGAGCCGGCCAACGTGCTGGGGCCGGTGGAGTTCGCCGAGCAGCTGCGCGGCCTGGAGAAGCTCGGCGTCGAAGTGACGGTGCTGACGGAGCCCGACCTTCGCAAGCTGAAGATGGGCGCGCTGCTCGGCGTGGCGCTGGGTTCCGAGCGCCCGCCGCGCGTCGTGATCATGCACTGGCGCGGCGGCAAGGTGAAGGACCAGCCCATCGCCTTCGTCGGCAAGGGCGTGGTGTTCGACACCGGCGGCATCTCCATCAAGCCGGCGGCCGGCATGGAGGACATGAAGGGCGACATGGGCGGCGCTGCGGCCGTCTCCGGCCTCATGCACACGCTCGCCGCGCGCAGGGCCAAGGTGAATGCCGTGGGCATCGTCGGGCTCGTGGAGAACATGCCCGACGGCAAGGCGCAGCGGCCCGGCGACATCGTCACCTCCATGTCGGGGCAGACCATCGAGGTGATCAACACCGACGCGGAAGGCCGCTTGGTGCTCGCCGATCTCCTCACCTACATCCAGAAGGAGGACAAGCCGGTCGCCATGGTCAACCTGGCGACGCTGACCGGCGCCATCATCGTGGCGCTCGGCAATCACAATGCCGGCATGTTCTCCAACGACGACGCGCTGTCGGACGCGCTCACCAAGGCGGGCAAGACGACCGGCGAGCATGTCTGGCGCATGCCGCTCGGGCCGGAATACGACAAGCTCATCGATTCCAAGTTCGCCGACATGAAGAACACCGGCGGGCGCTATGCCGGCTCCATCACCGCCGCGCAGTTCCTCAAGCGCTTCGTCGGCGATGAGACGCCCTGGGCGCATCTCGACGTGGCCGGCACGGCGATGGGCTCGCCCGCCACGGAGATCAACAGATCGTGGGGCTCCGGCTGGGGCGTCAGGCTGCTCGACCAGCTGGTGCGCGCGAAATACGAGGGAAAGCGGTAGCGGGTCGGCTCGCAATGCGCGGCGACCGGCGCGGCCTGATCCTCTCCCCGCCGGGGAGAGGTCGACGCAGGCCGACAGGCATGCGTCGGGTGAGGGGCCGGGCGCTGCGACGTACCCTCACCCGGCCCGTCTCCGCCCTGCGGGCTCCGCCGCGCCGACCTCTCCCCGAAGGGGAGAGGAGGGTGTCGTGCCTCGCTTCAGTGCCGTTTGATGGCCGAGGTGCTGTTCTATCATCTGGAGCGGCGGCCGCTGGAGGCGGTGCTGCCGGGCCTCTTGCAGCGCAGCCTGGAGCGCGGCTGGCATGTAGTGGTGAAGGTCGGCTCCGACGAGCGGCTGGAGGCGCTCAACGCGCATCTGTGGACCTTCGACGACGCGTCCTTCCTGCCGCACGGCTCGGCCAGCGACGGCCACGCCGAGGAGCAGCCGGTCTGGCTCACCACCGGCGACGACAACCCCAACCAGGCGACCGTGCGCTTCCTGGTGGACGGAGCCGAGGCGCCCGATCTCGCCGGCTACGACCGCACCGTCTTCCTGTTCGACGCGACGGAAGACGAGGCGGTCACCAAGGCGCGCGAAGCGTGGAAGGCCGCCAACGCGAGCGGTCACGACGCCACCTACTGGCGGCAGGACGACAACGGCCGCTGGGCCAAGCAGGGCTAATCCAGCATCGCCACGGCGCGTGTCCAGCCGCCGGACGCGCCTTTGATCTTGAAGGGGAAGCACGCCACCGTGAAGCCGTGGGCGGGAAGCTTCTCCAGGTTGGTGAGCTTCTCCATGTGGCAATAGGGGATGTCGATCCCCGCAAAGTGGCCTTCCCAGATGAGGGAAGCGTCGCCGGTCTCGGCGAAGCGCTTTGCCGTGTGCACGAACGGCGCGTCCCAGCTCCAGGCGTCGGTCCCCGTCACGCGCACGCCGCGCTCGGTGAGGTAAAGCGTCGCCTCGCGCCCCATGCCGGCGCCGGCGGCGAGATACTGGTCGGTGCCGTAGCATTCGCCGGCCCGTGTGTTCACCACGACGATGTCGAGGGGCTGCAGCTCATGCCCGATGCGGGCGAGCTCCGCCTCCACCTCGGCGGCCGACGACGACATGCCCGTCGCGGCAGCTCACGGAAATCCAGCTTCACGCCGGGGCGAAAGAACCAGTCGAGCGGCACCTCGTCGATGGTCATCATCCGCCGCCCTTGCCGGTCGTGCGAATGGAAGTGGTAGGGCGCGTCCATGTGCGTGCCGTTGTGGGTGGAAAGTCTGACCGTCTCGATGGCCCAGCCCTCGCTATCGGGCAGATCGGCGGGCTTCAGGCCCGGAAACATCAGGCACACCTGCCCAGCGCCCTCCTTGTTCGACGTATAGGCGATCTCAGGCCGCATGATGGGAGGATCGGCCACGGTCACGTCGTCGAACGGGATCGAGATATCGATGATCTTGGATGGGACGTGCACGCTGTCCTCCTCCGGGAGTATTTGTTTCTGTTGCGAGGTTATCGCATGCGTCGCAGATCGTAGCCCGGACAGAGCGAAGCGAAATCCGGGTCTTATCCGCCGAAGTGGAGAGACCCCGCATTGCGCGCAGCCTGTCCTCGGGCCGGCTAAGGCCGGACCCGGGGGCTCCATGCGGGCTACGCGGCCGCCTCTCCGGCCTGCGCCGCCTCCAGCTCCTCCGACAGGTCGAGCCAGTCCGATTCCGCGCGGGCGAAGGCGTGCACCTTCGCCGCCCGGTCCCTGGCGAGCTCCGTCGCGCGGTCGGGGTCGCGCTGGTAGAGCTCCGGGTCGGCGAGCGCGTCGTCGATCGTCTTGATCTTGCCGCGCAGCTTCTCGATCAGCTCTTCCTGCTTCTTGATCTTCTTCCTGAGCGGCGCCAGCGCCTCGCGGCGCTCCGCGGCGGCGCGGCGCTGGTCCTTCTGCGAGGCGGCGAGCTCCGCGGCGCGCGGCTTTTCCTCCGCCGGCTCCGCCCCGTCGGCGCGGCCGAGCACCAGGCGGCGATAGTCCTCCATGTCGCCGTCGAAGGCCTTCACCGTGCCGTCGGCGACGATCCACAGCCGGTCGGCGCAGGCTTCGATCAGATGCCGGTCGTGGGTGATGAGGATCACCGCGCCGGAGAAGTCGTTGAGCGCGTGGACCAGCGCCTCGCGGCTGTCGATGTCGAGATGGTTGGTGGGCTCGTCGAGGATGAGGAGGTTGGGGGCGCCGAAGGCGGTGAGCCCCATCATCAGCCGCGCCTTCTCGCCGCCGGAGAGCTTTTCGGCGACCGTCTCCATCTTCTGCGTGCCGAGCCCCATCTGTGCCACGCGGGCACGCACCTGCGCTTCGGCGGCGTTGGGGAGGAGGGCGCGGACGTGCTGATAGGCGGAGCGCGACGGGTCGAGCGCCTCCAGCTGATGCTGCGCGAAAAGCCCGATCTCCAGCTTCGATGCGCGCGTGACGTTGCCCGCCTCGGGCTTCAGCTGTTCGGCGACCAGCTTGGCGAAGGTGGACTTGCCGTTGCCGTTCTTGCCGAGCAGCGCGATGCGGTCGTCATCGTCGATGCGCAGGTCGAGCCCGGTCAGCACCGGCTTGCCCGGCGCGTAGCCGACGGAGACGTGCTCCATGGTGACGATGGGCGGCGAGAGCCGGCGCCCCGGATCGGGGAAGCGGAAAGGCGCGACGTTCTCCTCCGAAATCTCGGCGATCGGCTGCAGCTTGGCGATGGCCTTCAGGCGCGACTGCGCCTGCCGCGCCTTCGTCGCCTTGGCGCGGAAGCGGTCGACGAAGGCCTGCATGTGCTTGCGCTGCGCCTCGACCTTCTTGCGCTGCGCCTCCTGCAGGATGCGCTTCTCGCGATATTGCCGCTCGAAGGAATCGTAATTGCCGCGCCACAGCGTCAGCTTGCGCTCGGTGAGGTGGATGATGGAATCGACCGCGCTGTTGAGGAGGTCGCGGTCGTGGCTGATGACGATGACCGTGTGCGGGTAGCGCGAGAGATAGCGCTCCAGCCACAGCGTGCCCTCCAGGTCGAGATAGTTGGTGGGCTCGTCGAGGAGCAGCAGGTCCGGCTCGGAGAAAAGCACGCCGGCCAGCGCCACGCGCATGCGCCAGCCGCCGGAGAACTCCGAGCAGGGGCGCGCCTGCGCCGCCGTGTCGAAGCCGAGGCCGGCGAGGATGCGCGCCGCGCGGGCTTCCGCCGTATGCGCGTCGATATCGGCGAGCCGTGCATGGATCTCGCCGATGCGGTTGGCGTCGGTGGCGTGCTCCGCCTCCGCCATCAGGCGGCCGCGCTCCGTGTCCGCGGCCAGCACCGTCGCAAGCAGCGTCTCCGGCCCGCCCGGCGCCTCCTGCTCCACGCGCCCGATGCGCATCCCCTTGGGAAGCGAGATGGTGCCGGCGTCGGGCGCAATGTCGCCGGCGATGGCGCGGAAGAGCGTGGTCTTGCCGGAGCCGTTGCGGCCGACGAAGCCCGCCTTGGTGCCGGCCGGCAGCGTCAGGCTCGCACCCTCGATGAGGGGGCGCCCGGCAATTCTGAGCGTGAGGTCGCTGATCTGCAGCATAGGGTGAGCGTCTAGGCGAGGCGGGCGCCGGAAGGCAAGGTGGCGGGCGGGAGTCGAAAGAAACCCGGGCCGCAGCCCGGGTTTCCACGTCTTGTGTGAGGGTGGCTTAGTTCTGCGCCTGCAGGAGGTCCGTCAGGCGGCGCACGGTGGCGCGGCGGTTCTGCCGCTCCGCCGCTTGCGTCGGCACCTTCAGATATTGCTCGCCGTAGCCCTCGGTGACGAGGTTTTCCGGCGGAATATCGAAGTTCTGCGACAGCGCTACGGCAACCGCCTCGGCGCGCTTGTCCGACAGGATGAGGTTGTCGTAGTTGGAGCCGACGGCGTCGGAATGGCCCTCGATGAGATAAACCTCGTCGGGGTTCTCGGCGATGATGTCCTCCATCGCCTGCCCGAGAGCGAACAGCGACTGCATCTGGTCCACGCCGATCGTGGCGCTGCCGAAGTCGAAGGTGATCGTGTCGAGGTCGATGCGCGGCTGGTAGGCACGCACCTGCTCGTTGTGGAGCACCTCGTCGAGCGTGTAGGGCCGATCGAGCTGCTGCACCGGCGGTGCCTGCAGCGCATAGCGCAGATCGTCGTTCGAAGCGCTGCCGAGATCGACGATGTAGCGGTTGCGCGGGATGTCGACATGCGGCGGCGGGATGTTGACGATGATCGGCGCCCGCTGCCCCTGGTCTGTCGTCCGGGAAGCGGTTGTCGATCAGCACGATTTCCTGCCCGTTGGGCAACAGCTTCGTGCGGCGGACGATGTCGCCGTAGCGGTCGCGCACCGTGATGATCTCAACGCCGTTCGGCCGATAGACGATCGTCCGGGTGCGGCCGTGCGGCAGCTGCTGCACCTCCACATTGTCGGCGCCGTAGAGCAGGCGTCCACCCTCGTCGGGCACGTCCTGTTCCACGTAGATGTTGCCGCCGCCGAGATCGATGATGATGCGGCTGCCGCGCTCGTCCACCACGTCGCCGCGACCGTGATCGCGGTCGTAGAAGCGGCTGCGATTGCTGCGGTCGCGGTTTTGGTCGTTATCCCGGTTCCGATCCGCCCGGTTGCGGTTCTGGTCGCGATCCTGCTGCTGAGGCTCCTCCTGCGGCACGATGGCCTGCATCAGCTGGTCGAGCATCCGGCTGCGCAGGGTGCGGACGCTGTTGGCCTCTTCGGTGTCGCCCTGCCTCTCGAGCTGCTGCTCCACCGTGTTGTCCTCGGTCCCTGAGGGCGGCGGTGGCGCTTCGGCCTGCTCGGTGGCATTCGGCTGCTGCGGCTGCGGCTCGGCCTGTTGCTGCTGCTGGTCCTGCTGCCGCCGTCGTCTCGGCTGCTCGGCCTGCTGCCTTCGGCCGCGGCTGCTCGGCCTGCGCGGCTGTTCGGCTGCGGGCTGCTCGGCCTGTTGCGGCTGTTCGGCTGCGGGCTGCTCGGCCTGTTGCGGCTGTTCGGCTGCGGGCTGCTCGGCCTGTTGCGGCTGTTCGGCTGCGGGCTGCTCGGCCTGCTGCGGCTGTTCGGCTGCGGGCTGCTCGGCCTGCTGCGGCTGTTCGGCTGCGGGCTGCTCGGCCTGTTGCGGCTGTTCGGCTGCGGGCTGCTCAGCCTGCTGCGGCTCTTCAGCCGCGGGCTGCTCGGCCTGCTGCGGCTGTTCGGCTGCGGGCTGCTCGGCCTGTTGCGGCTGTTCAGCCGCGGGTTGCTCCGCCTGCTGCGGTGGTTGTTCCTCGGTCGCCGGCTGCTCGGCCGGTTGCGCCTCGGTCGCCGGCTGCTGGGCCGGTTGCTCTGCGGGCGCAGCCTCCGTCGGCGGCGGACAGTCCTGGCCCTCAGGGCACGGCTGCTCCTCGTTCTGCGCCAGCAGCAAGAAGCCCGCGTTCCCCGTTTCCCCGCTCGCCGCCGCTGCTAGACCGCCATAGCAAATGAACGGTACGACGCTGCCGGCGAGCACCAAATTCCGAATTGTCATTATTTTCCTCCGACCAAGCCCCCTCGGTCCTCGGTGACAACCGCGATCAGCGGCTGGCGTTCCATTCTCAATTGCTTTTTGACCGGGCGATGCGGGCAGCAATGTGGCCCGGCACGCTCAAATGCTCGGGAACGGAGACATGGCGCAGCTCGCGGCGGATCGGCTGGAATCCGAGCTTCTGATAAAGCGGCAGCGCGGCGGGATGGTCGAGCGTGCAGGTGTTGACGGTCACCTCCGCGGCGCCGCGCGAAAACGCCTCCCGCACCGCGCAGCCGAGCAGCCACGGCCCGATCTTCATGCCCGTCATCTCGGGAATGAGCCCGAAATAGACCAGGTTGGTGTGCCGCGGCCGGCGGAAATCCAGCTCGAAATAGCCGCCGGGCGCGCCGTCGGCGTAGAGCACGGTGATCTCGATGCCCTTGCGGTGGATATGCCCGGCCAGGGACTCGTCGGAGAGCCCGTGCCGCTCCACCCACAGGCAGGAGCTTCCCACCGTGTCGTAGAGATAGCGGTAGAAATGCAGCGGAATGTTCTCCGCCCGCATCAGCGCCAGCCGCGGAGAGGTCGGCATGGACGGGAAGTGGGCCGGCCGCGCCGGCATCCTCAGAAACGTCACCGTCGTCTCGACGGTCGTGGCGCTCATGCCTCGCCCGTGACCACAGGCGCGTCGGGACGGGCGCCCCATTCCGACCAGGAGCCGTCATAAATGCGCACATCGTCCTTGCCGAGCTGAGCGAGCGCCAGGAGCAGCGTGGCGGCGGTCACGCCGGACCCGCAGCTCGTTATGATCGGAGTGGAGAGATCGACGCCTGCGTCCTGGAAAATATGGCGAATTTCCTCCGGCGGGCGCATGCGGCCGTGGTCGAGCAGGCTGCCGTAATGGACGTTGCGCGCCCCCGGCATGTGCCCGGCGCGCACGCCGGGGCGGGGCTCGGCCTCTTCGCCGCGGAAGCGCGAGGCGGAGCGCGCGTCGACCACGACGTCGGTCCTGCCCTTCAGCGCAGCAGCAACCGCGTCGAAGCCGACGGCGGCGGACGCATCGAGGCGGGCGCGAAACACCGTGGGCGCAGGCCTTGCTTCGCCGGCTTCCAGCGGAAACCCGGCCTCTTTCCAGGCCGGCAGCCCGCCGTCGAGCACATGCACGTCGCGCGCGCCGAAGATCCTGAGCATCCACCAGACGCGCGCGGCGGAGAAGATCCCCATGCCGTCGTACACGACGATCGTATCGCTGTCCGACAGGCCGAGCGCGCCGGCCGCCGCCGCGAAGGTCGCTTCATCGGGCAGCATGTGCGGCAGGCCGGTGGAATGGTCGGCGATCGCATCGATATCGAAATAGACGGCGCCGGGAATATGCCCGGCGAGGAACTCCGCCTTGCCGTCGCGCTTCTGGTCGGGGAGATACCACGAGGCGTCAACGGCCTTGGCGCCCTGCGCCAGCCGCTCCTTCAGCCACGCGGCCGTGACCAGCTCGCCGCTCATTGCCCCCCCGCGAAGGCAAGCCGCACCCGGCGGTTCTGCCGCCCTTTCTTCTCGATCTTGGAAACCATCAGCCGCCCGATCTCGGCGGTGGAGCGGACATGCGTCCCGCCGCAGGGCTGCAGGTCGACGCTGTCGCCTTCGCCGATCGACACCAGCCGCACGCGTCCGGAGCCGGTCGGCGGCTTCACGCTCATGGTGCGCACCAGGCCGGGATTGTCGGCGAGCTCCGCGTCGGTGATCCAGCGCATGGTGATCGGATGGTCGGCGGCGACGAGCGCGTTCAGCTTTTCCGTCAGCTCGTCCCTGTCTATGGCGCCCGCCTCGGCGATGTCGAAGTCGAGCCGGCTCTCCTCCGCGCCGATCGAGCCGCCGGTGACCGGGTAGGGGATGAGCGAGCAGAGGAGATGCAGCGCCGTGTGCATGCGCATGTGCCGGTGCCGGCGGCTCCAGTCGATCTCGGCGCGCGCCGACGCCCCCGCGCCGGGCAGGCCGCCTTGCGCCTCCAGCGGAACGTGCACGATTTCCGTCTTGTCCTCGCCGTAGACGGTGGCGCCGATCGGCACCACGCTCTCGCCGATCACCAGGCGTCCGACGTCGCCCGGCTGGCCGCCGCCGGTGGCATAGAAGACCGTCCGGTCGAGGATGATGCCGCCGCGGCCGTTGATCGCGACGATCTTCGCCTCGCAGTCGCGCTGGTAGGCGTCATCGCGGAAGAGCGGCAGGGTCTCGATCGCCATCAGCCGGCATCCTCGAAAGGCACGTCGATGTGGGGCGGCCGGGCGAGCCATTCAGGCACGGGCAGGTCCTTTTCGCGCAGGAAATCCGGGTTGAAGAGCTTGGAAGCGTAGCGGCTGCCATAGTCGCAAAGCACCGTGACGATGGTGTGGCCGGGGCCCAGCTCGCGCGCCATGCGGATGGCGCCGGCCACGTTCACGCCGGTGGAGCCGCCCATCACCAGGCCCTCGTCCACCAGGTCGAAGACCTGCGCCACCGATTCCGCGTCGGGGATGCGCCAGGCGATATCGACCGGCGCGTCCTCCAGATTGGCGGTGATGCGGCCCTGGCCGATTCCTTCGGTGACGGATGAGCCTTCCGCCTTAAGTTCCCCGTGTGCATAGTAATTATAGAGCGCCGCGCCGGGCACGTCGGCCAGCCCGATCTTGATCTCGCGGGTCTTGCCCTTGAGGAAGATGCCGACCCCGGCAAGCGTCCCGCCGGTGCCGACCGCCGAAACGAAGGCATCGATCTTGCCGCCGGTCTGATCCCATATCTCCGGGCCGGTCGAATTCGATATGCGCCTGCCGGTTGGCGACGTTGTCGAACTGGTTCGCCCAGATCGCCCCGCCTTTTTCCGTCTTCGCAAGCTGCTCGGCCAAGCGCCCGGAAACCTTCACATAATTGTTCGGGTTCCGGTAGGGAGCGGCCGGCACCTCGATGAGCGTCGCGCCGCCGATCCGAAGCGCCAGCTTCTTCTCCTCCGACTGCGTCTCCGGGATGACGATGACGCAGCGATAGCCGAGCGCCTTGGCGACGAGCGCCAGCCCGATGCCGGTATTCCCCGCCGTCCCCTCCACGATGGTGCCGCCGGGCTTCAGCGTTCCGGCGCGCTCCGCCGCGCGCACGATCCACAGCGCCGCGCGGTCCTTCACGGACTGGCCTGGATTGAGGAACTCCGCCTTGCCGAGGATATCGCAGCCGGTCGCCTCGGAGGCGCGGCGCAGGCGGAGAAGCGGGGTGTTTCCGATAAGGTCGAGAACGGATTGGGTAGTCGGCATCAATGCGGTCCGGATTTGCGCCGGCAAGCTATGCCGCTGAAGCCGGGCGGGCAAGGGAAGCGATGCTCTGGCGGAGCGGGCTCGGCGAAACCAGCATCGCATCACCCGGCGAACAGGCTGACAAACGCCTTGCGCGCCTGGCTGACGAAGGCTTCGCCCCCCGGTGGGGGCGGAGCCGGAAAGCGCGGAGAGCTCCGCCTGCCGCTTGGCGAGCACGTCGGCGAACCGGTCGATGAGGTCGGGCGCCTTGGCGAAGACGCGCTCCAGCGACCATTTGGTGATCTCGATGGCGTCGACATTGGTAATGGCCGAGACGGTCGCCGTGCGGCGGTCGCCGGTGAACAGCGACATCTCGCCCACCACCTCGCCCGGACCGAGCGAGGCGACGGCCTGCTCGCGGCCATGCTCGTCGACAAAGGTGACGCCGACAACGCCTCGCATGATGACATACATGGAGCCGCCGAGGCTGCCTTGCGTCATCAGCCGCGTCTCGGCACGGAAGAAGGCCGGACGGCTCTGGCCTGCGAGGAAGCCGATCTGTTCCGCGTCGAGCGCGTCGGAGAACAGGTCGACTTTTGAGAGGATGTCGCGTGGTTCCACCGGCCGGTCTCTCCTATGGTTTCTGCACGCCGTTGACGGAGACGTAGAGAGAATAGAGCGAGGTGGTCGCCGTCATGAACAGCCGATTGCGCCGTGCGCCGCCGAATGCCACGTTCGACACCACCTCCGGCACGTTGATGCGTCCGAGCAGGTTGCCGCGCGGATCGTAGCAGTTCACCCCGCGCCCGGCGCTGGTCCAAATGTTGCCGTCGGTATCGAGGCGGAAACCGTCGTAAAGGCCCTCGTCGAGCTGCGCGAAGAGGCTGCCCTTGCCGAGCTTGCCGCCGCGTTTCACCGGATAGGCATAGATGGCGCGCGGGCAGTCGGGGTCGTGAGTTGCGCCGGTATCGGCGACGTAGAGGATCGATTCGTCGGGCGAGAAGGCAAGGCCGTTTGGCTTTGCCAGGTCGGTGATGACGGCTTGGATTTGTCCCTTGCGGCCGGGATCGGCGCGGTAGACGTAGCAACCGTCCTGCTCGAGCGGGCTCTTGTAGCCCTCGTAGTCGGTGAGGATTCCGTAGGGCGGGTCGGTGAACCAGACCGTGCCGTCGGATTTCACCACCACGTCGTTGGGCGAGTTGAGGCGCTTGCCCTTGTAGGAATCGGCAAGCACGGTGATCGTGCCGTCAGGCTCCGTACGGGTAACGCGGCGCGCGCCGTGCTCGCAGGTGACGAGCCGCCCCTCGCGGTCGCGCGTATTGCCGTTCGAATAGTCCGACTGCGCGCGAAACACCCCGACGCCGACGCCCTCCACCCATTGCAGCATGCGTTGGTTGGGGATGTCGCTCCAGATGAGCGCGTTGCGGTCGCCGAACCAGGCCGGCCCCTCAGCCCAGCGGCACCCGTCGTACAGCCGCTCAAGACGGGCGTTCTTCTGGATCATGCCGGCGAATTCGCTGCGGACGATCTCGGCATCGAGCTCAAAGACGGTCACAAGCTCCCCCCATATCTTCTTGGCGCTCTATTTTCTTGACGCTCTCGGGCGTGCCGGAGAGCCTATGTCAAAACCGCGCCCGGGGCTACGAATGGCGCAGTTCCGCAGTGCAGAGCGCGCCCGACGCTGTCGTTCATGCTGCGGTAACGAAATTCCGTAAACACGCCGAAACGAATTCGCCCCGTACCTGAGACACACGGAAATCTCGGTACCAAACCCTTTCTTTACGCTGTGCCGATAGGGTTCGCGTCGGTGGGGCGCAGACTGGTTCCGCGTTCCGTCCCACTTCCTTCCTCTGAGCGTCAGCGGCGGCCGATGTCCACACGTCAGCGTAAGCAGTCGAAGGTGCGGCCGCTGCTTCTGCCCCTCGGCTGTCTCCTGATCATGGGATATTTCGCCTATCACGCGGTGGAAGGCGATTACGGCCTCTTCGCGCTCGGCAAGCTGCAGGACCGCGTGGCGTCGCTGCAGAGTGAACTGAGCGCTGCCAAGGCCGAGCGGGAGCGAAAAGAGCGCCACGTAGCGCTGATGCGCCCGGAAAGCCTCGATCGCGACATGATCGACGAGCGTGCCCGCGAGGCGCTGAATATGGCCAATGCCAAGGATCTGGTGATCTTTCTCGGCCCCTCCGACCGCCGTTAGCGAAGCGAATCCGACATTTGAGCCCCTTTAAGGTGCCGGCGCGGATGCAAATCTCGCAGCCGAGGCGCCACAGCATGGCTGAGTTCGCCAGCTAAGCGCCTCCCGCATGGCAGCTTTGCACAGGTGGGTGACAAGGTGGCTGGCGTTTTGCCGCGCGAAATGGCGTATTATATGTGGCCAACAAGCAAAGCCTACGCGGAGGAAACAATGGCCCAAACCCAGGCCGCTGCGCGGCAGGCCGGTGAGGAAGTACAGGTACGTCCCGTATCGCCGCTCGCTGACGCGCCGGTTGTTCCGGAGCTGTCGAAGGACGCCGAGCTCAGCGCCTATCGCTCGATGCTGCTTATCCGCCGCTTCGAAGAGAAGGCGGGTCAGCTCTATGGCATGGGGCTGATCGGCGGCTTCTGCCACCTCTATATCGGTCAGGAAGCGGTGGTCGTGGGCGTGCAGATGGCGCTGACGGAAGGTGACCAGGTGGTCACCGGCTATCGCGACCACGGGCACATGCTGGCGACCGGCATGCAGCCGAAGGGCGTGATGGCGGAGCTTGCCGGCCGGCGAAACGGCTATTCGCACGGCAAGGGCGGCTCCATGCACATGTTCTCCAAGGAGAAGAACTTCTACGGCGGCCATGGCATCGTCGGCGCTCAGGCGCCGATCGGCACGGGCCTCGCCTTCGCCAACAAATATCGTGAGAACGGCAATGTCTGCGCCACCTATTTCGGCGACGGCGCCGCCAATCAGGGGCAGGTCTACGAGAGCTTCAACATCGCCAAGCTCTGGCATCTGCCGGTTCTCTACATCATCGAGAACAATCAGTACGGCATGGGGACCAGCATCAAGCGCTCCTCTGCCACGACCAATCTCTCCCACCGCGGCCTTTCCTTCGACATACCCGGCGAGCAGGTGGACGGCATGGACGTGCGCGCCGTGAAGGCGGCAGCCGACCGGGCATTGGAGTTCGCGCGCGGTGGCAACGGGCCGATGATCCTGGAGATGCTCACCTATCGCTATCGCGGCCATTCCATGTCAGACCCGGCCAAGTACCGCGCCCGTGAGGAGGTGCAGAAGATGCGCACCGAGCACGACCCGATCGAGCAGGTCGGCAAGCGCCTGCAGGAGACGGGCCGGGCGAGCGAGGACGAGTTGAAGCAGATCGACAAGGATGTCCGCCGCGTCGTCAACGAGGCGGCCGAGTTGCCCAGCAGGACCCGGAGCCCGATCCCTCCGAGCTGTGGACCGACGTCTACGCTAAAGTCTGAAGCGCGTGCCGCTGGGCAGGAGCTGACATGCCGACAAACGTTCTGATGCCGGCCCTTTCTCCCACCATGGAGGAAGGGACACTTGCCAAGTGGTTGGTCAAGGAAGGCGACAAGGTCGCCGCCGGCGACGTGATCGCCGAGATCGAGACCGACAAGGCGACGATGGAAGTGGAATCCATCGACGAGGGCACGCTGGGGCGCATCCTCGTTCCGGCCGGCACCGAGGGCGTGAAGGTCAACACGCCGATCGCCGTCATCCTGGGCGAAGGCGAGGACGCCTGGTCAAGCGACGGCGCCGCCGAGGAGGTCGCAGCCCAGAAGGCACCGCCGCAGGCCGCCGCGGAGAAGACGGCGAACGGCTCCGGCGATAAGCGCGAGTCGGCGCCGGCCGAGGCCAAGGCCGAAGCGCCGAAGTCGGCCGTCGAGGCGGCCCCGAAAGTGCGACCGGTCGAGGACGACCCGGACGTGCCGGAAGGCACGGAGATGGTCGAGATGACCGTGCGCGAGGCGCTGCGCGACGCCATGGCGGAGGAGATGCGCGCCAATCCCGACGTCTTCGTCATGGGCGAGGAAGTCGCCGAGTACCAGGGCGCCTACAAGGTCACGCAGGGGCTGCTCGACGAGTTCGGGCCGAAGCGCGTCATCGACACGCCGATCACCGAGCACGGCTTCACCGGCGTCGGCGTCGGCGCGGCCTTCGCGGGCTTGCGGCCGATCGTGGAGTTCATGACCTGGAATTTCGCCATGCAGGCGATCGACCACATCGTCAATTCCGCGGCGAAGACCCGCTACATGGCCGGCGGGCAGATGGGCTGCTCGATCGTGTTCCGCGGACCGAACGGCGCCGCCTCGCGCGTCGCCGCGCAGCACAGCCAGGACTATGCCGTATGGTATTCGCAGGTGCCCGGCCTGAAAGTGGTCCAGCCGCACAGCGCCGCCGACGCCAAGGGGCTCCTCAAGGCGGCGATCCGCGATCCCAACCCCGTCGTCTTCCTCGAGAACGAGATCCTCTACGGCCACGCCTTCTCCGTCCCCAAGCTCGACGATTACGTGCTGCCGATCGGCAAGGCGAAGATCGCGCGCAAGGGCGAGCAGGCGACCATCGTCTCGTTCGGCATCGGCATGACCTATGCGCTCGCCGCCGCCGAGGCGCTGGCGGGGGAGGGGATCGACGCGGAGGTGATCGATCTGCGCACCATCCGCCCCATGGACATCGACACCATCATCGCCTCGGTGAAGAAGACCAACCGCTGCGTTACCGTGGAGGAGGGCTGGCCGCAGAATTCGGTGGGCTCCTACATCGCCTCGCAGCTCGGCTCGAAGGCCTTCGACCACCTCGACGCGCCGGTCATCAACGTCACCGGCAAGGACGTGCCCATGCCCTACGCCGCCAACCTGGAGAAGCTGGCGCTGCCTTCGGTGAAGGAGGTGGTGGAGGCGGTGAAGGCCGTGAGTTACGTGAGCTGATGGCCGATCCCGCGAAGAAGAAAGCGACCTACGCCGATCTGGAAGCGGTGCCACCGCATCTGGTCGCCGAGATCATCGACGGCGAGCTGCTGACCCACCCGCGGCCGTCGCCGCGACACGGCGCCGCCGCCAATTCGCTTTCGGATGAGCTCACCGGCCCCTTCCAGAAGGGTCGAGGTGGTCCGGGCGGATGGGTATTTTTCGTGGAACCTGAAATCGGTTTCGGTGAACAGCTCCTGGTGCCCGACATCGCCGGATGGAAGCGCGATCGGCTGTCGGCCTATCCCGATACGAACTATTTCACCGTTTCGCCTGACTGGGTCTGCGAGATTCTTTCGGCGTCGACGGAGAAACGCGACCGGACTGTCAAGTCGCGCATCTACGCAGAGGCCCGGGTGCCGCATTTCTGGCTCATCGATCCGCGCCTGCAGATCCTCGAAGCTTTCGAACTGCGTGACGGAAATTGGCTGAAGATCGGGGCATGGAACTCGGACGATATTGTTAGCGCGCCTCCCTTCGAGGCGGTTTCCTTTTCACTTGCCGATTTGTGGCCGCTCGACCCGCCGCTGGGGTTCCAGGAGAGCCCGCAGCCTTTGTACGCCGGAGACCGGTAGATGCCGATCAACGTCCTCATGCCTGCTCTGTCGCCCACCATGGAGGTGGGCAACCTCGCCAAGTGGCACGTGAAGGAAGGCGACACCGTCGCTGCCGGCGACGTCATCGCCGAGATCGAGACCGACAAGGCGACGATGGAGGTGGAGGCGGTCGACGAGGGCACCGTCGCCAAGCTCGTCGTGCCGGAGGGCGCCACCGACGTGCCGGTCAACCAGGTGATCGCCGTGCTGGCCGGCGAGGGCGAGGACGCGAGCGAAGCCGCATCGGCCGCGCCCGCCACGCAAGAGAAAAAAGCCGAGGCCAAAGCGGATCAGCAGCCTCAACCTCAAACCCCTCACCCTGAGGCGCCGCCGGAGGCGGCCTCGAAGGGCGAGGGCCGGGGCGGGGCAGCCTCGTCCTTCGAGGCTCCGCTTCGCTCCGCACCTCAGGATGAGGCTGGTCAGGGGGCGCGTGCTGTAACAGCGCCGGCGCCGAAGAAAGCCAACGGTGCCCCTCCCGACGGGGCGCGCGTCTTCGCCTCGCCGCTCGCCCGCCGCCTGGCCGGCGAGAACAAGCTCGACCTCGCCGCGCTGACCGGCTCCGGCCCGCACGGGCGCATCGTGAAGAGCGACATCGAGGCGGCGCTGAAGAGCGGCGTCGGCAGGGTTGCTCCCGCTGCTGCGCCGGGCGCCGCCCCCGCGCTGCCGCAGGGCATGCCCGACAAGCAGATCCTGTCGCTCTACGAGGAAGGCTCCTACGAGCTCGTCCCGCACGACAATATCCGCAAGATCATCGCCCGCCGCCTGGTCGAGGCGAAGACGACGATCCCGCATTTCTACCTCACCATGGACTGCCGCATCGACAAGCTGCTGGCGCTCCGCACCGACATCAACGCGGCCGCACCCGAGGTCGATGGCAAGCCGGCCTGGAAGGTCTCCGTCAACGACATGGTGATCAAGGCGCTCGCCAAGGCGCTGATGGCCGTGCCGGACGCCAACGTCACCTGGACCGAGGCCGGCATGCTGAAGCACAAATGGGCCGATGTCGGCGTTGCCGTCTCCATCCCCGGCGGGCTTATCACGCCGGTGGTGCGCCACGCCGACACCAAGACGCTGTCGGCCATCGCCAACGAGATGAAGGACCTCGCGGCCCGCGCGCGCGTCAAGAAGCTGAAGCCGGAGGAATATCAGGGCGGCTCCACCGCCGTCTCCAATCTCGGCATGTACGGCGTGAAGGATTTTGCCGCGGTCATCAACCCGCCGCACGCGACCATTCTTGCGGTCGGAGCGGGCGAAGAGCGTGTCATCGTGGAGAACGGCGCGTTCGTCGCGGCCACAATCATGACGGTGACGCTCTCCACCGACCACCGCGCCGTCGACGGTGCGCTCGGCGCGGAACTCCTCGGCGCCTTCAAGCGCTATATCGAAGCGCCGGCGGGAATGCTGGCCTGACGGCCGTTCCCTAGCGGCCCGGTGCCGCCGGGGTAACGCCCGGCTTACCTTCCGACAGCGTGAGTTGCGTGCCGGGGCAAACGCTTCCTATGATCCCCGAAGGATCGATGGAGGCTTGCCGTGAACAGATTTCTGCTCCTGCCTCTGCTCGCTTCGCTGATTTCGGTATCGGCGAGGTGCGAGGCATTGGCCGCGCCGTCCGGATGCCCGGACGACTTCGACCCCGCAGCCGCCGGTGACGGCGATGTCTTCGTCAAATCCAGCCGCAACGCGCTGATCAAGGTCGCTTCGAAGACCGATGTCGAGATCAACGCCGTCACGTTGTCCAAGGACAACCACATCAACATCTACTACTACATGCTGCCGGATGATCATCCTGCTCCTGGCGCGCTTGTGCTACTGAGGCAAGTGTTCACCGATCTTGACGGCAACGAGAAGCCGGACGAGGTCTATCTTTCCAATCAGGGGAAGGACGAAGGCGACTGGCTCCGTTCGTTCCAGGAATATTCGAACTACCATTTGGAGGCAAACACCAACCCGTCCTGGTACCGCGACACCTTCCACGCATCCTACGAGCAGGATGGAAAGCTGCGGCGCTCCAACGACACGGATACGCGGGCGGAGGCATTCGAATATCGCCTGTCTCGGCCCTATCCCCAGTTCCTGAAGAGCAAATCCAGACCTACCAGGGTATCCGGGAGGATGGTCTGTGTATGAGGTTCAGCATCATCAAGAAACTGACAGACGCACGGCACATCGAGAAGGTATCGGCGACGATTGCCTCCCTGGACTCGCTCGCAGCGGATGAGAGCTCGAAGGTTGTGGATGTGACCGAGTTCGATCTGAAGTTCGAATAAGGCAATCGATGCAGCTCAAAGACATCATCGCCCGGGTCATCAATCTCGACATATTCGACGCCCGCTATGAGGAAGTCCCGTTCCGCTTCTTCTCCTGGGCCGGGGTGGCCTTGCTGCTGATCGCCTATTCGTTCGCCTACGCCATTGCCTATAATCAGCAGTCCGTCGTTGAGAAATGCATCGCTGCGGCGGCGTCGGGCGGTGACGTGCTCGAAACCTGCCCCGGCGTCATCAAGCAAGTGGCGATGATCGTGGTCCTGGCCACGGCGGTCCTGGTTATTGTCGCCGGAGGGAGCGTCGTTCTGCGACAGCTCAATGCCTGGAAGCTGGTCGATGACGCGATGGTGGGAACGCTCATTGCCCTTCTCATCTTATGCGTCGCCCAATCGGCTGACGTCCTCAAGGAGCCGATCGCGCATCTGGAGGGATGGCAGCTCTACGTTTTCACATCGGCGGCGGCTGTGTTGGTTGTGCTTGTCATCACGGCGTGCAACCGGCGCCTGGCGCTTTCCTTGAGGGGGGTATTCGCTCCGGCGCCCCTGTTCATTCTCCTTGTGATATTCTCAGCCTCCTTCGCCTCGCAGTACACGCTGGTGTTGGCGTGAGCTGCGCTGTTGTGGTGCCGTGCGGCGACCGGCAACGAATCGCCTACAGGTGAATTGACAATTTGCATCTTCGCAGGGCGAGTTAGCTCGAAACGGGAGTACAAGACATGCCATCAATCAAGCGCAGTGCAGAGGCCGTGTGGAACGGCGGAGGACCGGACGGGAAGGGGACGCTGACGACTGCGAGCGGCACGCTTTCCTCAACGCCCTATTCCGCCGGCATGCGCTTCGGGGAGGACAAGGGCACCAATCCGGAGGAGCTGATCGCCGCTGCGCATGCGGGCTGCTTCAACATGGCGCTCGCCTTCGGTCTCGGCGGCGCCGGCCATAAGCCGGAAGAGCTGCGCACCACGGCGGTCGTGACCATCGAGAAGGAAGGCGCCGGCTGGACGGTGAAGTCGAGCGCGCTGACGCTGAAGGCCAAGATCCCCGGCATGTCGGCGGAGGACTTCAAGAAAGCGGCGGAAGGCGCCAAGGCCGGCTGCCCCATCTCGCGGGTGCTGGCGGGCGCCGAGATCACGCTCGACGCGGAGCTTGTGGGTTAGGCTCCACGACCTCTTCGGCACCTCGTGCTGTCATCCCGGAGGCGCCGCGCAAGCTGCGCCTCCGGGAAGCGTGTACGCCTGTGCGTGCGATTGCGCGAAGACCGCGGACCGTTTGCCGATTCAGTGGCTATCGGCCCCCGGTCCTGGCCTGGCGGCCAAATCGGGATCACAGGCGCGAGGGGACGCATTTTCACGTCGATCGGGATAAACTCGTTTCGGCGATTCCGAGAGCCGCGATGGACCTGTTCGCACGCCTCCTGTTGCACATGTCCCGATGGTCGCGCACGCGCCCGACCAGGCACCTTGTGATTGGTGTCTTCGTGACGCTGGCGCTGATCGCGGTGATCGTCGGGATTGAGCGTATTTTCGGGTGGCCCGAGGCTCTTACCGTCAACGCGTTTCCACGAAGGCTGATGCGTTAGCGTCGACGGCTCGTCTTCCAAAGCAAAATGCAGAACGCCCCGTCTAGCGGGGCGTTCGGCACTTAGGCTTGGCGTTATCTTCCGGTTACTTCTTCCGCGCGCGGCCCTTCTTGGAGGAGGCGGCAGCCTTGCGGCCGAGGCCCATGCGCTTGGCGAGATCGGAGCGCGCCTTGGCGTAGTTGGGGGCGACCATCGGATAGTCGCGCGGCAGGCCCCACTTCGCCCGATATTCGTCCGGCGTCATGCCGTAGGTGCCCTGCAGGTGCCGCTTCAGCGACTTGAACTTGCGTCCATCTTCCAGCGAAATGATGTAGTCGGGATTGACCGACTTGCGGATCGGCACCGCCGGCACCAGCGGCTTCTGCTCGGGCTCGGCCGCCGCAGCGGGCGCCTTTACCAGTGCCGTGTGCACATCCTCGATGAGCTTGCTCAGCGCCCCGGCATCCACCGCATTGTTGCTTACATAGGCCGAGACAATATCGGCAGTGAGTTGCACGAGGTCCTCGCGATCAACAGCTTCCATTTTTCATCCCTTTTTCGAAAAGCGCTGCAATCTCGATGATCTCCACAAGAGCAGCAGAGGGGATGCAATACTTCCCCGCCAAGCTTTACGCAACAACGTCGACGAAGAATCTTGTGCGGATTGCAGATGTGTCATTTGTCGCATCTGCGGTTTTTCGCGCAAAAATGGCAAAAATCGGTAAGCGAGCGGTAATTCGCGAAGAAAAGGCGAGGGAAATTTTGCAGGTCGGAACTTCGGCTCACCTTCGCTGTGCCACGTTAACCAAACGAAGAGCCCCGTCCTTTCGTGCGTCAGCCGGCCTTCTTCTTCTCGTAGCTGGCCATGGCGCGCGCCGCGTCGCCCACGTCCTGCCAGAGACCACGCATCTCTAGCGTGGCGGGTCCCGCCTTCTCGAACTCGGTGACGGCCTGGCCGGAGGCCAGCGCATGCGAATAGACGGCGCGCTGCGCCACCGCGCCGCGCCAAACCGGCGCGCCCATGTCGCGGATCGACTTGCGCGCCGCGGTGACCACCGGCGATTCAAACATGCCGCGCTTCGGCGGCACGGCATTGAGGGCCACGAAGAAAGGACGCTTCACGCGGCGCGCCATGGCGATCGTGGTCGGCACGGATGCGATGTCGAACAGGGACGGACGGGTGGGGATGAGCACCAGCGTCGCCGCGCGCATGATGGTGGAGATGGTCTCGTCGGCCTGCGGCGGGCCGTCGATGAAGGCCCATTCAATGTCGCCGCGCTGCCGTGCGCTGGCGAGCACCTCTTCGAGCTTGTCGGCGCTGCACGAGACCAGGAGCGGCGTCGGCGCACTGCGCAGGTTGTGCCAGACGCCCACCGAGCCCTGCTGATCGGTGTCGATCAAGAGCGCCGGCGCGCCCGGCGCGTCGGCCAGCGTCGCCAGGTTGACCGCGAAGGTGCTTTTCCCCGCCCCGCCTTTCTGCGAGGCGATCGCAATGGTGTACATTTCGCCCCGGCCCGCCCTTTGGTTGCAGGCAGCTTATACCGAAGATCGGCCGCCCGCCATGGCATGGAGGGCGAGCAAGAAGGCAGCCAATGCGGCGCGGGCAGATCGGCGCGCCGCGCTCAGAGGCGCCATCTCGCCGTCAGTGGCGCCACTTGATGGAGCAGCCGACGGAGGGGATCTGCTGCGCCGGGCCTTTGCCGGTCTCGGCGACCTGCAGCATGGCCTCGCGCAGCTCGCGCTTCTCGCTGCCGCTCGGAGGGCGCGAGCCGGCGCTGTCGACGCGGCCGCGATATTGCAGCTCGCCGTCGCGGTTGAAGCCGAACAGGTCCGGCGTGCAGAGCGCCCCGTAGGCGCGCGCCACCTCCTGCGTCTCGTCGATCAGGTAAGGGAAGACGAGGCCGTGCCGGCTGGCGAACGCCTGCATGTTCTCGAAGGAATCGGCAGGATAGGTCGCCGTGTCGTTCGGCATGATGGCCACGCAGCCGATGCCGGCGTCGGCAAGCGTGCGGCAATCCTCGTTCAGCCGGTCGATGACGGCCTTCACGTAGGGGCAGTGGTTGCAGATGAACATGACGAGCGTGCCGTTTTCGCCCGCCACGTCGGCGAGCGAGTGGGTCTGCCCGTCGGTTCCCTTGAGGCTGAAGTCGAGGGTCCGCGTCGTGCCCGCGTCGTCGGCGGTCTTGAGTGCCATGGCGCTCTCTCCCTGTTCCCGGCCGGGATCGGAGAAGGCGTGCCACTCCAGGCTGGCGGTTTCAAGAGCCGCCGGGCGGGGATGCGCCGCCCGAGAAAACGCTCAGATGATCCAGGCGATGAAGAGCACTTGCGCCGTGATCAGGGCAAGCACGGCGCCGCCGCCGACCAAGAGTCCCAGCGTCTCGCTGAGGCCGGCTTCGTGTGAAAAGGTTCTGTGGGTCATCGAACGCACTCCGGAACGAGCCCCCCTGGGGCGTCTCGGGACTTTCACTACGGCAGGTGCGTTGCGGGGTTTTTTCCTCGCGTGGGAAAAGTGTTTCGCGGCCCGGGGGCGCACGAAACAAATCGCCGGTTCGCCTGAGATTTCCTACGAGGGCGTCGCGGCCTTGCGCTGCACGAGGCGGATGATGCCGCTGCGCGCGAGCTCGGCGAGCGAGCCGGCGACCAGCCCCCAGAACGGGTCGAGCCACACGGTCGCCGCGGCCGTGGCGGCGATCACCGGCCAGCAGGAGGGCCTGCTGTCGAAGAGCCGCTTTGAGAGCGCCAGCTCGCCGGCGGCGACCATGAGGAGCGCGCCCAGCCCGGCAGCCGGCACCGCTCCCAGCGCCGCCAGGCCGGCCTGGCCCGGCAGCAGCGCCAGCGCCAGGAGCGCCAGGCCCAGCACCAGCGGCGCCGTGCCGCTCCGCGCGCCGAAGCGATAGTGCGCGGCAAGCCCGCCGGCGCCGTGGCACATGGGAAGCGCGCCGAAAGGCGTCATGAGCAGGTTGGCAAGCCCGGTGGTGATCGACAGCCGCGCCGGCGTCACATGCCGGGCGCGCTCGCCGAAATAGTCGCCGGCGACAAGCGCCGTGATGAGGATGGCGTTGGTGAAGGTCAGCGCCAGCTGCGGCAGCACGAGCTGCGAGACGGCGTTTTCCATCTCCGCAAATGACGGCAGCGCCGGCAGCGTGAAGGCGGCCGATCCGGCCGCGTCGAAGCCGATGCCCGGAAGTCCGAGCGCCTGCCCCAGCAGCGTGGCGGCCGCCAGCGCAATCAGCGCCGCGGGGAAGCGCGGTGCGAGCAGGAGGCCGAGGATGAGCGCCAGAATGACCGCGCCCAGCACGGGCGCCGTCGCCATGAGGCGGACCGCCACCAGCGCAAGCGCCACGCCGAGGCCGAGCTGCAGCCCGCTCAGCACCGACTGCGGCACGATCCGCGCCAGCCTGTTGATCCAGCCGGTCACCCCGAGGACCAGCAGGACCAGCCCGATCGCCACCCCGCTGAAAGCCAGCCCCGCCGGCGTCGCCGCGGCGGTCAGCAGCACCGCCGCCACGGCCTTCATCGGCTGCACGGGAATGGGAAGACGGTAGATGAGGGCGGTCGCCAGATAGAAGACGGCGAATCCGGCAACGACCGGAAACGGCGGCATCCCGACGACGGCGATGGTGCCCAGCATGAGCGGCAGCAATGTGCCGAGATCGCCCAGCGCGCCGCCCAGCTCGCGCACGCTGAAGATGAACCGCTCGCCTTTCGGCTCCGTCATGGGATGCGACCTATACTATTCGGCTACCCGCGCAAAGGTCGCCGCGCATCGGGTCCGCGCCGCCCGCCGGGCAAACGCGTCACCCCTTGAAGCGCTATGCGAATAGAGACATTATCTGCGCTTATAAGAAGAAAACGCTGTCAATCGCATGAAAAATGCAATGTCAGAGGGCGCGCGCGGGGCGGTTGCCGACGGTGAGGAGCCTATAACGGCATGAGCGGCGAGGACGAAGGGGTTCTGGCGCGCTGGGCGCGGCGCAAGCGCGAGAGCCAGGTCGCCGAGGCGCCCGACAGCGGTCCGACCGGGGAGGCGGGGACGCCGGTTGCGGCACCCGCTCCCCCAGCGCAGGCGCCGGAAGCCGCGCTGCCGGAAGAGGAGCCCCAGCTCACCGAGGCCGACCTGCCGGACATCGAGGCGCTCTCCTACGAGTCGGATTTCTCCGTCTTCATGAAGCGCAACGTTCCGCTCGCGCTGCAGAAGCGCGCGCTGCGTAAGCTATGGGTCTCCAATCCGGTGCTTGCCAATCTAGACGGGCTGAACGACCACGATCTGGACTACACCATCGCCGAGATGAAGGAGATCGCCGCGCAATCGGCGGCCGACCTGGCGAGCGGCGTGAAGCGTCTCAACGTGATGGATCTGCGCGCCAAGGAGCGCGAGATGCGGCGCGCAGCCGCCGCGCAGCCGCAGCCACAGCCTCGGCCCGTCGAGCGGCATGGCGCCCCGCAGCCGGTGGAGGAGCAGAAGGCCGCGCCCGAGCCGCCCGCGCCTGGGCAAAAGGACGCCGCGGCCGATCTCGCCGGCTTCGTGGCTCCGCCCAGCCGCAGGCTGGACAGCTGACATGGCGGGTCATCGCCGGCCTGCGTTGCGGTGTCGGCGCCCATCGAAGAGCGCGCTAACCCCATGAACGCACGGGCGAAAACCAGCGAGAATGGGTCGTCGCAGGGCGCTGCCGAGATCGTTGTCCCCGAAGAAGAGCGCGGCCGCGCGGAGATGTATCGCCTGCTCTCCGTCCTGCTGGCGCGGGCGCCGGACGCGGGGATGCATCAGCTGCTGAGCGAGTTGGAGCCGGACGATTCGCTTCTTGGGAATGCGCTTGGCTCGCTCTCTGCCGTGGCCAGGAGCCGCTCGCTCGAGGCGCTCCGCGACGAATACGATGCGCTTTTCCTCGGCATGCCGACGCCGCGGGTCATGCCCTACGCTTCTTATTATGTGAACGGGCAGCTCTTCGGCCGCTCGCTGGCGGAGCTGCGCATGCGGCTGGCAAAGCTCGGCGTGGCGCGCAAGGCGAATGCGACGGAGCCGGAAGATCACATCGCGATCCTGTTCGAGATCATGTCCGGCCTGATCGTCGGCGCGTTCGGGTCCGGGCCGCTGCCGCTGGACGAGCAGCGCGCGTTCTTCCGCGTCCATATCGCGCCCTGGGCTGCGAAGTGCTTCGGCGAGCTGGAGGCGTCCGACGCCTCGGCCTTCTATATGGCCGTCGGCCATCTGGGACGTGCGTTCCTCGCCATGGAGACGGACGCGTTCGTCATGGTGCCCGAGCACGCCTGACGCCATAGAGGCGGCCTTTCGGTCGCGCCGCCGTCCATATCCGTCCGGCGAACACCCTTTCCGCGAAGTGCTTTCTTTCCGAGCCCCCGTCTTGTCCGGATGGCGGACAATTCCTGACTGTCATTATTATGTTTTATCAGCGGATCATTCCGCTTCTTACAAACAAAAAAGACTGGATACGCATAAGAATGCATAGCAGAATGAGGAAAAGGATTCTGCGGACTGCGCCCATCGCTCGCGGAAGACCCAAGAGCACCCGGCGCGTCGAGACCGAACAGCGGCTCGTCTGCGGAAGAACGAAGCTCACGCGAGGAGGAGGGCCCGCTCATGGAAGACAAGACCCGCAATCCATCCGCACTGACCCGTCGGGGCTTCATGCGCGGCGCCGCTTTGGGCAGCGCGGGCGCCGTCAGCCTGGCGGTCGGCGCCGCGAGCGCCGAAGCCGCCCAGCCGGAAGGGGTGCAGGGCAGCCGCTACACCGAGACGGATCACATCCGCAGCTACTACCGCTCGGCGCGGATGTAGCCGGCCATTTCACGAGAGGTGGATCATGCTGAGAAAGATTTCAGACGGCGCGACGCCGGTCCGGCACTTGGCACAGCAGGCGCTGGCCGCGGCCAACGGAGCCATTGACCGCCGCACGTTCCTGAGGCGGTCCGGTGTGGCGGCGGCAGGCGTGGGCCTCGCCTCGCTGCCGCTGACGAACGGTGGAGAAGGCAGAGGCGCAGACCGTCGCCAAGCCGCTAGAGGTCAAGACGAGCATCTGCACGTTCTGCGCGGTCGGCTGCGCCATCAAGGCGGAAGTGCAGGACGGCGTGTGGATCGGCCAGGAGCCGGCCTTCGACAGCCCGATCAATGTCGGCGCGCATTGCGCCAAGGGCGCAGCCATCCGCGACGAGACCACAGGCGACCGGCGCCTGCGCTATCCGCTGAAGCTCGTCGACGGGAAGTGGCAGCGCATCTCCTGGGACGACGCCATCAACGAGATCGGCGACAAGATGCTGGCCATCCGCGAGGAGAGCGGGCCCGACAGCGTCTACTGGCTGGGCTCGGCCAAGGTGTCGAACGAGCAGGGCTATCTCTATCGCAAGTTCGCCGGCTTCTGGGGCTCGAACAACGTCGACCACCAGGCGCGCATCTGTCACTCCACCACGGTCGCGGGTGTCGCCAACACCTGGGGCTACGGCGCGATGACGAACTCCTTCAACGACATGCACAACTCCAAGGCCATCATCACCTTCGGCGGCAATCCCGCCGAGGCGCATCCGGTGGCCATGCTGCATATGCTGCAGGCGAAGGAGCGCAACAACGCGCCCTTCATCGTCGTCGACCCGCGCTTCACGCGCACCGCCGCCCACGCCACCGAGCATGTGCAGCCGCGGCCCGGCACCGACATCGCGGTGATCTGGGGCCTGCTGTGGCACATCTTCGAGAACGGCTGGGAGGACGAGCAGTACCTCAAGAGCCGCGTCTGGGGCATGGAGTATGTCCGCGAGGAAGTGAAGAAGTGGACGCCGGAGGAGGTGGAGCGCGTGTCGGGCGTGCCGGGCGCGCAGCTTCGCCGCGTGGCGCGGACGCTCGCGTCCAACAAGCCGGTGGCGCTCACCTGGACGCTCGGCATGACGCAGCACACGATCGGCAACAACAACACGCGTGCGATGCCGATCCTGCAGCTGGCGCTCGGCAATGTCGGCAAGGCCGGCGGCGGCACCAACATCTTCCGCGGCCACGACAACGTGCAGGGCTGCACCGACATGGGCGTGCTGTGCGACAACCTGCCGGGCTATTACGGCGTCGCCGAAGGCGCCTGGAAGCACTTCTCGCGGGTGTGGGACGTCGACTACGACTACCTGCTTGTCACGCTTCGCGTCCAAGGAGCTGATGGAGACGCCGGGCACGCCGGTCTCGCGCTGGTATGAGCTCGTCCTGCAGAACAAGGAGCGACATCGACCAGCCGGACAACATGCGCGCCATGGTGTTCTGGGGTCACTCGGTCAACTCGCTGACCCGGCTGCCGGCGCAGCAGGAGGCGTTCACCAAGCTCGACCTGCTCGTCATCGTCGATCCCTATGTGCCGCTCTCGGCGCTGATGGGGCAAGCGGACCAACGACACCTATCTGCTGCCGGCGTCCTCGCAGTTCGAGACCTCCGGCTCGGTGACGGCCTCGAACCGCTCCATTCAGTGGCGCGAGAAGGTGGTCGAGCCGCTCTTCGAATCGAAGCCCGACCACGAGATCATGTATCTCTTCGCCAAGAAGTTCGGCTTACGCCGACGAGATGTTCAAGAACATCCAGGTGAACGGTAACGAGCCGCTGGTCGAGGACATCACGCGCGAGATCAACCGCGCTCTGTGGACCATCGGCTATACCGGCCAGTCGCCGGAGCGGCTGAAGCTGCACCAGGCCAACATGCACACCTTCGACAAGACAACGCTGCAGGCCAATGGCGGTCCCTGCGACGGCGAGTATTACGGCCTGCCGTGGCCGTGCTGGGGAACGCCCGCGATGATGCATCCCGGCTCGCCCAACCTTTACGACCCGTCGAAGCCGGTGGCGGAGGGCGGGCTGCCGTTCCGCGCGCGCTACGGCGTGCAAGTCGCCGGACGACGTGGGGCGGCGCCAACATTCTTGCCGAGGGCGACGACGAGGGCGTGTCCTATCCGGTCGGCTCGGAGATTCCGCGACGGCTATCCGGAGTTCACCTACGCCATGCTCGACAAGCTTGGCTGGGCGGGCGACCTGACGGCCGACGAGGTCGCGGTGATCCAGAGGGTCGCCGGCAGCGACGATCCGGAGGCGATGGGCAAGGTCAACTGGAAGACCGACCTGTCGGGCGGCATCCAGCGGGTGGCCATCGCGCATGGCTGCGCGCCCTACGGCAATGCCAAGGCGCGCTGCGTGGTGTGGACCTTCCCGGACCCCGTCCCCATCCACCGCGAGCCGCTCTACACGCCGCGCCGCGATCTGGTGGGGGACTATCCGACCTATCCGGATACCCGCAGGTTCCGCCTGCCGGTGAAGTACGCCTGCATCCAGGCGCAGGACTTCTCGGAGGACTATCCGCTGGTCCTGAGCTCCGGGTGCCTTGTGGAGTGCGAAGGCGGCGGCGCCAAGTCGTTCGCCAACAAATGGCTCGCGGAGCTGCAACAGGAGATGTTTGCGCAGATCAATCCGTACGACGCCAACAACAACGGCATCCGGGATGGCGACACGGTCTATGTGGAGAGCCCGGAAGGCGCCTCCATCCCCGTCAAGGCGCACATCACCGAGGCGGTGGCGAGGGGCAATGTCTGGCTTCCCTATCACTTCATGGGGCGGCTGCAGGGCGAAGACCTGGCTTCCAAGCTGCCGGAAGGCACCGGGCCCTATGTGGTGGGCGAATCGGGCAATGCCGCCTTCACCTACGGCTACGATTCGGTGACGAACATCCAGGAGAACAAAGTCTCCATGTGTCGCCTCCGGACAACCTAGGGGAGGAACGGTCCATGGCGCGGATGAAATTCCTGTGTGACGCGGAGCGCTGCATCGATTGCAACGCCTGCGTCACCGCCTGCAAGAACGAGAACGAAGTCCCCTGGGGCATCAACCGTCGCCGCGTGGTGACGATCAACGACGGCACTCCGGGTCAGCGGTCGATATCGGTCGCCTGCATGCACTGCTCGGATGCACCGTGCATGGCGGTCTGTCCGGTCGACTGCTTCTACCAGACCGAGGAGGGGGTGGTCCTTCATTCCAAGGACCTCTGCATCGGCTGCGGCTACTGCTTCTACGCCTGTCCGTTCGGCGCCCCACAGTACCCGCAGGCGTCCAACTTCGGCTCGCGCGGCAAGATGGACAAATGCACCTTCTGCGGCGGCGGCCCGGAAGCCGACAATTCCGCTGACGAGTTCTCCAAATATGGACGCAACCGTCTGGCGGAGGGCAAGCTGCCGCTCTGCGCGGAGATGTGCTCGACCAAGGCGCTTCTCGCCGGTGACGGCAACGTCGTGTCGGCGATCTACCGCGAGCGCATCGTGGGACGCGGGTTCGGTTCCGGCGCCTGGGGCTGGGGAACGGCCTACGAGCAGAAATCCGGCGGCATCTGACCCAGCCGGCCGGCGGCATCCAAATGCTAAGGGCGCCCCTTTCGGGGCGCCCAGGGCTTAACGCAAAGCGCGCCCCTTTCGGGGCGCGCCGGGCGCAACTTGGATCGTCGTTTCGCCTAGTTGGATGCTCCGAACGGACCGCCCAGCCGGTAGTTCACGCCGATGCGGGCCGTCTGGCGGTTCCCTTGCAGCTTGAGAAACCCGCCGGTGCCGAAGTCGATGTCATCGAACCCGGTGAAGCGGTACTCGCCTTTGACGGAGATCCTGTTGGTCGCCGCCACCTCAATGCCGCCGCCGACCGTCCAGCCGCTGGCGTCCTCGTCATCTGACAGGTTCACCGCAAGAACCGGGATGCTCAGGCTGCCCTCAGACCGCTCCCAGCTGTAGCCCAGCAGCCCGTAGAGCAGCGTGCGGTCGGTGGCGGCGACGCCGGCGCGGCCGAGCACGTCGAAGCCCCAGCGCGACTGAAGGCTCGCCGACGATCCGCCTCCAAGCGGCGTGCTGGCGCTGGCCTCCAGATCAGACCAGTGAACATCGGCCAACGCGCCGAGCACCAGGGAGTTGACCTGCCAGTCTGCACCCACGGTTCCCTCGACGAGGGCTCCTTGGCCCCCGAAGCCGTTGATGTTAAGCGCGCCGCCGAGCACGTCGGTATCGTAGTTCGTGATGCCGCCGCCGCCGGCAATGCCGGCATAGATGCCGGTCCAGTTATAGGGACCCATCGGCTGCGGGCTGTAGCCCCCGCCGCCAAACGGCCCACCGAACTTGTAGTTCAGCCCCATCAAGGCGACGTGACGGTCCGGATCGATCGAGACGACGCCACCGGTTCCGAAGTCGATGGTGTCGAAGGAGGTGAAGCGGTACTCGCCCTTGATCGACACGCGGTTTGTCAGGCGGACCTCCAAGCCCGCGCCGATCGTCCAGCCCCACGCATCCTCGTTATCGGAGACCGAAATACCGCCGAAGAGAGGCGTGGAGAAGCTGCCCTCAAACCGCTCCCAGCTGGCGCCGCCGAGCACATAGACCAGAGCGTCTGGGGTCGGGAGCCAGCCGACGCGACCAAGGAAGTCGACGCCCCATTGGCTCTCCAGGCTCGCCTGCGCAAGGCCACCAATGACGCTGGCCTCCGCTTCGCATGTTCGACCAGTGGCCGTCGGCCAGCACACCGAGCACAAAGGGGGTCCCCCCGACCTGCCAGTCGAAACCGAGTGTGCCCCCGAGCTGCCAGCCTTCGCCGGAGAAGCCGTCGAAGTTGAAGTTGAAGGGACCGCCGAGGTTGAAGGTGGTGTCGTGATTGTAAGCGCCGCCGCCGCCTTCGATGCCGAAGTAGAAGCCTGTCCAGCTGACGAGAGCGGGCACTTCCTCCATCATCGGGGCAGGGAGATCCGCCGCCTGCACGGCGACGGGGGAGAGCGCACTCGTGGCGAAAAGCGCTAGAAGAAGATGAGATTTACGGGTCATTTGAGCCCCCTGAACTCGAACAAATTTGCATTGGGGTTGTTTTGACTCCGCTCATGGAAGCCGACAATCTAAATTCGTGTGATGTCGTGGCTAACCATCTTCTTTGTGCTGAATTTGCAACGGCGTGATTGCGGGTCTGGCCAAAGATGCAAGCGTCAAACCTTCAGGCATGCGTTATTGAATTAGATCGAGCGAACCAGGCGCGACCCGATCAGAACGATATGCTGTCCTTCGCCGATCGCTTCTAAGGTGCGATCTTGTCCCATTCGGGTTGCTCAAAGGACGGGAAGGCCGGGGAATGCCGAAGTTCCGATATCGCGCGCTCGATGCCTCCGGACGCATGGTCGCCGGCGTGATCGAGGCGCCGTCGAGCGAGGCGGTCGTTCCCGAGCTGGAGAAGGTCTCGTTCCTGCCGATCGAGATCGGCGACGAAAGCGGGCCGGTCGCGAAATCCCCCTCGCTCTTCACCCGCCGTCCCACGCGCGAAGAAATCACCGGCTTCACCGAGGACCTCGCGGGCCTGATCAAGGCCGGCGTCACGCTCGACCGTGCGCTCCTCATCCTGTCGGAAGCCGGCGTGCGGCCGCCGATGGCGCGCCTCATGCACGATCTCCACCGCGAGATCTCGGGCGGGCACAGCCTGGCGGAGGCGATTGCCGGTCACCCGCAGCTGTTCCCCAAGACCTACGTGACCATGGTGGAGGTCGCCGAGGTCTCCGGCACGCTCGACGAGACGCTGCGCGTCATCGCGCACGAGCGGCGGCGCAGCGAGAACCTGCGCCGCCGCATTACCTCCGCGCTCGCTTATCCGTCCTTCCTCATCGTCGCGGCGACGCGGCGTGCTCGTCTTCGTGCTGCTCTACATCGTGCCGGAGTTCGAGCGGGCCCTGGAGGGCTTTGAGCAGCAAGGCGTAGAGCAGCCCTTCGTCTTCACGCTGTCGCGCGCGCTGCGGGCCCACGCCGATCTGGCGGGAATTGTCGCGATCGCGCTCCTTGCGGCGCTGCTCCTGGCCCTGCGCAGCCCAGCGGTGAAAGGCGGCTTCATGCGGCTCGTCGCACGGGTGCCGGGCATTCGCCAGATCGTCCGCTACGAGCAGGCCGTCTCCTTCTGCGCCACGCTCGGCACGCTGACGCAAAGCGGCGTCGACATCTCCGCCGCGCTGAGGCTCACGCGCGACCTCATGCGCGACAGCCGGTCGGCCGAGCGCATCGACCGCGTCGTCTCCGCCGTCCGCCAGGGCCAGCGCCTCAGCGACGCCTTGCACGAGGCGGACCTGCTGCCGCTTTACGCGGTCCACATGCTGCGGGTCGGGGAGGAATCGGGTGAGCTTGGTCTGGCGGCGGCGCGTGTCGCCAATTTCTACGAGACGAGCCTCGACCGCGCACTGACCCGCCTGACAAGCATACTCGGGCCATCTATTATCGTGCTGGTCAGCTTGCTCGTCGCATGGCTGATCATCTCCGTGATCACGGCTCTCCTCAGCGTCAACGATATGCTTTTATGACCGAATCCCCGACAGCCTTCGCCTCTGGTCTCCGGCGTCGCGAAAGCGCTGTGAAAAGGGACCGCGACGGCGGTTTCACGCTGGTGGAGCTGCTGGTCGTCCTGGTCATTCTCACGCTGATCATGGGCCTCGTGGCGCCGCGGGTGCTCGGCTATCTGTCGAATGCGCGGGTGCGCACGGCGCAGCTCCAGGTGGATTCGCTCTCCGCCGCGCTCGACCTCTTCTATCTCGATGCCGGCCGCTATCCGACGCAGACCGAGGGGCTTGAGGTGCTGATCAAGCGCCCGCCCAGCGTCGACGGCTGGAACGGGCCCTACCTGAAGCAGTCGGAGCTGCCGCTGGACCCGTGGAATCATCCCTACATCTACCGGGTGCCCGGGAAGAACGGTCCCTTCGAGATCGTCTCCCTCGGCTCGGACGGCCGCGAAGGCGGCTCCGACGATGCCGGCGATATTGCCAGCCGCTAGGCGGCTTCGCGGCGACCGCGGCTTCGCGCTCTACGAGCTCATCCTCGCCCTGGCGATCATGGGGCTGGTCGCGGGGGTTGTGCTTCCCGCACCTGGCGCGCCCGGCCGGACCGGTGGAAGTGCGCAACGCCGCCGAGGCGATCGCGGCCTTGCTGCGCACCGATCGCAACGCGGCGCTCAGGTTCCGCCACGAGGTGTTCTCCGAGGTCGACGTCGATGACGGCGTCGTGCGGGCGGGCTCCAGCGGGCGGACGGTCGAGCTTCCGCGCGGCGTCAAGCTGCAGCTTGTGCAGTCCGGCGACGTGATGGAGGACGGCAAGAAGGGGATCCGCTTCCTGGCCGGCGGGCAATCGTCCGGCGGGGCGCTGACCCTCAGCCGGCCGGGCTATGCCTACCGCATCTCCGTGAACTGGTTGACGGCCGGCGTCCGCATCGAGCGGGTGGGGGCGGACGGATGAGCGCCCGGCGCCGCTCCGCTCGCATCACGACAGCGCGTCCGAGCGCGGGGCGCGATGCCGGCTTCACGCTGCTGGAGGCTCTGGTTGCAGTGCTGGTGCTGGCGGTGCTGGTCGGCATCGTCCCGCGCAGCCTGGTGGCGGCGCGCAGCAATATCGAGGATTCGAAGGATCGCCTCGCCGCGGCACTGGTGGCGGAGACGGTGCTCAACGAGGCGCTGGCCAGCCAGGCGCTGAAGCCCGGGATCATCGGCGGCGAGGTAGACGGGCGACGCTGGACCGCGGCGCTTCAGACCGTCGACGCCCCGGCGGCAAAGAACGGCCACGTGCTCCTGGACGTGCGGGTCGAGGTCGCTGTCTCCGGGGGAGGGACGCTCCGCATGGACACGCTGCGCATCGGAGCGCCGCAATGAGGCGGGGGGATTGCGACCCGGCCGGCGGCTTCGCGCTGGTCGAAGCGATCGCCGTTCTGGCGATCTCCGCGCTGGTGCTGGTGGCGCTGCTCATCGCGACCGATCTCGTCAGCCGCAACGCCGCCGCGGCGGCGCGGCGCGCCAACGATCTGGAGACGCTGACGACCGGGCTTGCCGCGCTCCGCCGCGACCTGGAGGGGACGCTCCACGTCCAGGCTTCCGGCGCCGCGGCAGCGCTGATCTTCTTCGGCGAGCCGGATGCCCTCGGCATCGCCGTTGAAAGCGACCGGTCCGGCCGGGACAACGGCCAAAGCCTCCTCCATATCGAGACCCGCTACAAGGACGGGCAGGGGGCTCTGATCCGCTCCTCGGCGCCGCTTCTTCCCGAAACCGGCGGCTTTACCGGCGTGACGTTCGGCGATTCGGCGCTGTTGGCGCTCGGGCCATGGAGGTATCGCTTCTCCTACGCAGGCCCGTCCGCGGGCCGCTTCACTTGGCGGGTGGACTGGCCGGAATCGGGCATTCTCCCCGTTGCCGTTCGCCTCGAGGTGCTGGACGGCGAAGGGGAACGCGTGATTCCGGCGCTTACCGTCCGTTTGCCGGTCGATACCAGCGGCTGCGCCGGGCAATCGCCGAAAGACTGCGGGAACGAGGAGGAAGCCGAGCCGTCGGCGTCGGGAGGCGTGAATGACACGGGCCGGTGACGACGGCTACGTGACGCTCGCCGTGCTGCTGACCGGCGCGTTGCTGGCGGCGGTCGTGTCGAGCCTGCTCCTCGTCTCGCGCCCGGCGCTCGGCATCTCGCGGCTCGAGGTAGACGAAGTGACCGCAGCGGGACTGCTGCAGGGAGGCGTCGCGACCGCCGCCTTCCTGCTCGGCGATGCGGGCCGGAATCTGCGGGAAGTGAACGGCCTGACCCTCAGCCGCGGCGGAGCGACGATTCACATCGGCGCGACGGACGAATCCGGCCGCATCGATCTCAACGCCGCCACGGCCGAACTGTTGAGCGGCCTCTACGCGGCGGTGCACGGGACGTCGATGCGACCGGAAAATTTCGGCGGGCGCGTTGTCGACTGGCGCGATGCGGACAACGATCCGAGCGGCTTCGGATCTGAGATCGATGACTATTCCGCCGCGGGCCTGCTGGGCCGTCCGCCCAACCGGTGGTTTCGCTCGGTCGACGAGCTGCGCTTCCTCTTCGGGCTGAGCCGCGCCGATTTCAATCGTCTGGCGCCGTTCGTGACGGTCTATACCGGCCGTGGAAAGGTCGACCCGCTGAGCGCCTCGACCGTCGTGCTGCAGGCGATACCGGGCGTCAGCGGTGACGCTGTCCAGCTTATCGTCGATGCCCGTCGCCGGGGGTGGGACCGAGAGCGCATCGCGCAGCTCCTGCCGCAGGCGACACCTTTTCTCTCCACAAAAAGCTCAGGCGTTTATCGGGTGAATGTTCAGGCCCGGCTTGAGAACGGCTTCGCCGACGCGGTCGAGGCCGTCATCGTGGCGCAGGTCCGAAAGCGAGGCCGGCTACCAGGTGGCCAAATGGTCGCGCCGCATCGTGGCGAGCGAAACGCCATGATGGGTGCGTCGTTCGATAGCGTGCCGGAGGTCATGCAGCCGGTCGTGCGGGCCGCCGGGCGTTTCGTTGACGAGCTGACCGCCATCATCGAGCCGAGACTGCGTACCGGGCAGCGGCGACCGGAATATCTGCTGGTGGAGCGCGGCGAGGAGTTCGATTGCTACCACATTGGACGCGGCGGTACCCCGGTGCTCGTCGCCAAAGGAAGCCTCAAGCAGCTTGAGACCGCGAAGCTTCCGCGCGATGTCCGCAGCGAGCCGGTCGAGCTGCGGATCGACGGCAGCCGCGTGCTCACCAAGGTGCTGACCTTTCCGGCCGCAAGCCGCGGATATCTCGACGCGATCGTTGCCCATCAGCTCGACCGCGTGACGCCCTGGAGCAGCGATCGCGTCGTGTTCGACTATGCCGTTGCCGAGGACGAGCCGGCGCCGGAGGGGCAGATCGCGGTGCGGCTGGTGGCGACCTCGCGCGAAGTCTTCCGCCGCGCAATGAGCCGGCTCACCGCGGCGCGGATCAAGGCGGCGGTGGTGGGCACGACGGAAGATCCGATCGAGCGTCCCAGCCCCATCAACCTCATGCATTCCGACCGCGTCGGAGGGGCGCGCCGTCTTGCGCCGCCGCGTGAGCCAACGGCCTTATGGCCTTCGTCGCGTTTGCAGTGGTGGTGAGCGTGCTCAGCGGATGGCGCCTCTACGCGGCGCGATCGGAGGCGGCCGCATTGCAGGCGGAGACGGAGGCCACGCGGGCGCGGATCGAGTCGGCGCGTGCCGGGCACCGCTCTTGCGGCGAGCCGCGAGCGGCTGATCGCGACGAAACGCGATTCGCAACCCCCTCGATCGTGCTGATCGATAAGCTCTCAGCCGCCATCCCGACCAACACGTATCTTACCGCGCTGTCGATGGAGGACGGCGAGGTGCGGATCGGCGGTCTGACACGCCGACGCGCCGGCGCTGATCGGCATCCTGGAGGCGGTCCGATATCCTCTCCAATGTGCGCTTCGTGGCGCCGACCATGCGCGGGAAAGCGAGACGCGCGACCGCTTCGAGATCGCCGCGGCGGTCGTGCCGGCGCGCGGCTACGGATTGATGCCCATGGCAGCCCCCCGCAGCCCACTGAGCGCATCGCCATCGCTGGCCGCCGGGACGTTGCTCCTGCTTGCACCGCTCGTCTGGATCGGGTGGAGCCTCGCCGCGGCGTCGGAGGCGAGGGACGCCGTCCGCACGCAGGCGCAGACGCTGGCATTGCTTCAACAGCGGCTGTCGGCGCTTGAAGACGTGACGGCCGGCGGCGGCGAGAGCGTCTTCCTGCCGGGCGAGACCGCGCCGATCGCCGGAGCGGCCATGCAGCGCATCGTCACCGACACCATCGAGCAGGCCGGCGGGCAGCTCGCCGAGAGCGAAATCGTGCGCGGGAGACGCCGCGTCCGACCCGGGTCGCGTGAATCTCCGCGTCTCGTTCGAAGCCGATATCGTCGGCCTGCAGCAGCGTCCTTTTCCGGCTGGAAACCGGGATGCCGATCCTCATCCTGGACGGACTCGACATCGAGCCGAACGATGCCTTCGGCGACGCAGGCAACGATCAGCCGGTCCTGCGGGTGGTGGCGCAGGTGGCGGGTCACTGGGAGGCGCATCAATGAAAGCGCCGGCGTTTCTCGCTTGCGGTCTGCGCCGCGCTGTCGACGCACGGCATGGCAGCGGCGCAGCAGGACGACGCGGGGGCCGATCGGCCGGCGGCATCGGCTCAACCCGCTGGCGGGCCTCACGCTGGAGAGCCTGGAGGCGACGCGCTCGCTGCCGCTCTTCACGCCGTCGCGCACGCCGCCGCTACGTACCAGCCGCCGCCGCCGGCGGTCACCTATGTTCCGCCGCCGCCGCCACCACCGCCGGCCCCGTCGCCTCCGCCACTTGATCTTGTCGGTATCGTCACGTCGGGCTCGACCAAGCTCGCGCTGCTGCGCGATCGCGGCACCGGCGAGGTGCATCGGCTGAGCGCGGGCGAGGACTATGACGGCTGGTCGATCGAGTTCGTGGATACGCGCAGCGTGGCGTTCCACAACGGCGAGCAGACCGAGACGCTCACCATGTTCGAGCAGCTCGACACGCCGCCGCCCGACGGCCTGCCGCCCGGGTTTCTGCCGCTGACACCGGAGCCGCAGTAGCGTGTCCGCCGCGGCCGTGGTCGCGGCCCGCGTCTTAGCTCGTCGCGCGCAGCACTTCTTCGATGGAGGTGATGCCGGCGCGAACCTTTGCCAGGCCGTCCTCCAGCATCGTTGTCATCCCTTGCGCGCATGCGTGCGCCTGGATCTGCGCCACGTCGGCGCGGCGCCGGATGAGGCTGTGCAGCGTCGCGTCGAGACGCAGCACTTCGAAAATCGCCGATGCGGCCGCGATAGCCCGTCTCGCCGCACCAGCCGCAGCCGGCCGCGACGTGGAAGCGCTCGCCCGGCCGTGGCGTGAACACGCCCTTGCTCGACTAATGCCTTCGCGGAGGCCGGCATCTCGTCGGTCGTGCACGCGGCAGCGTTCGCACAGCTTGCGCACCAGGCGCTGGCCGACGATGCAGCGCAGCGCCGAGACGAGCAGGAAGTCCTCAACGCCGAGATCGATCAGCCGCACGATGGCGTCGGCGGCATTGTTGGTGTGGAGGGTGGTGAGCACCAGGTGCCCGGTCAGCGCGGCCTGGATGCCGATGGAGGCGGTGTCGCGGTCGCGCATCTCGCCGACCATCATGATGTCGGGGTCGTGCCGCAGGAACGAGCGCAACGCCGAGGCGAAGGTCAGATCGATCGACGGCTTCACCTGCGTCTGATGCACGCCGGGGATCTGATACTCGATCGGATCCTCGATCGTCATGATCTTGCGTTCGGGGTGGTTCAGCGTGGAAAGCGCGGCGGCGAGCGTCGTCGTCTTGCCGCTGCCGGTGGGGCCGGAGACGACGATGAGGCCGTGCGGCTCGCGACAGCTCCTCGCTGAACTGCGCCAGATCCGCCGGCGCCATGCCGAGGCGCGACAGGTCGAGCGCGCTCGCCTCCTTCACCAGGATGCGGATGACGACCGCCTCGCCGTGCAGGGTCGGCATGGTGGCGATGCGCAGGTCGGCCTCGGTGCCGCCGACTTCGATGCGCGCGCGCCCGTCCTGCGGCAGGCGGCGCTCGGCGATGTTGAGGCCGGCGAGAATCTTGAAGCGCGAGACGACCGCGCGGGCCATGCGGCCGGGCAGCGTCTGGTGCAGGCGCAGCACGCCGTCGACGCGCATGCGCACGCGCACGCCCGTCGCGCGCCGGCTCGATATGGATGTCGGTCGCCGAGAGGTTGATCGCGGTCTCCAGCATGCCATCGACCGCGTGCACGACCGGAGCGCCGCTCGCCAGGTCCTGCAGGCGCTCGAGGCTGTCCTCGGCGCTGCCCTCGCTGTCGTCCTCGAGCAGCGCGGCGGCCGCGGCTCGGTCGGCCGTTTGCGTTGGCGCGACCGTCCTCGCTCGAAGAACATGCTCAGCTCGTCGAAAGAGGCGACCCTGCAGCGATGCCGGCTCGCCCAGCGCCACCATCACGGCGCGGATGGCTTCGTCGCGCGTCGGGTCGGCCACGGCCAGGGCGATTTCCTCGCCGTCGAGAAACGGGAAGACCCAGGCGTCGCGCAGAAAGCGGCGCGAGAGGCCGTCGAACAGCTCGCCCCGGTATTTGACCTGCTCCGGCAGGACCCGCGGCAGATTGTGGAAGCCGGCGACCGCATCGGCGAGCTCGCGCGCCGGTCAGCGCTCCCGCCTCCCACAGGTCGCGATATTGGGCGCGCCCGGCCGCCACCCCGCGGTCGACGGCCACCCAGTCCACCCGCTCCTTCAGCCGATCGTGCTCCTTGAGCGCGGAAAGGAACGCACCGTTCGGCCCAGAGGTGTAGCTTCCGAGCATCAAGCCCCGCGATTGGCAGCAATTGCGCGCCAGAAAGAATATCTTGCACAACCCGCAAGAGAAAGACCATGCTAACGGCGAGCCGTGCCGCGCATGAGATGGTGCGCGTTTGTTTAAGAGCACGGTTCGGCCGGGGGAGGCGCAAGCCCTCCGCCGGGAAGACGAGGGGGCGGCCAAGAAAGGCCAACCGTTTGAGTGCTTCCTCACCTTGCCGTGAGCGGATGGCGGCCTGTGGGGGGCGTCCTCCGAGCGTTGGTGTTCCAGTAGCGTCGGAGGGGGGCGGGCGTAATGTCTCCTCTGAAGAGTTCGAGTTTGCCCCTCGTTATGGGGCTGGTGGTGGCGTTGGTGTTGAGCGCGTGCGCTCCCTCGCAGCGCGGCAGGATGCCTATGTCGGGCATCGGGTCGATTTTCCACACCGACCTGTCCGCCCGCCAGCCGCGCCAGGCGCGCGGCTCGGGAAATGCCGCTACCCTCGGCAGCGGGCAGGCGCAGGTCTTCTACGGCTCGGAGAACGTTGCGGACGCGCGCGGAGAGCGCACGACGGCCTCCACCTATGAGCCGGGCGAGTTCAACCTCAACTTCGAGAACGCCGACCTGCGGGAAGTCGTCCAGGCGATCCTCGGCAATGCGCTGAAGGAGAACTACACGATCGACCCGGGGATCAACGGAACCGTTACGCTGTCCTCGGCGCGGGCGCTCGGCCGCGACGAGCTGCTGCCGGCGCTGGAGGTGGTGCTGCAAAGCCTCGGGGCCGCGCTGGTGCATGCCGGCGGCGTCTACCGGATCACGCTGGAGCCCTCCGCCGTCGCCGGCACGGTTGACCGCTACGATGCCACGCCCGGCTACGGCATCACCATCATTCCCATCGAGTACGTGGCGGCGAAGACGCTGATCACGCTGATCGAAGGCTTCGGCGTGCACCCCGGCGCACTGGTGGCGGAGGCGAAGCGCAACTTCATCGCCGTGCTCGGCAGCAGCGCCGACCGGCAGGCCGCGGCCGAGACGGTGCTGAGCTTCGACACCGACTGGATGGCGAGCCAGTCGGTGGCGATCCTGCCGCTGCGGCACTCCAAGCCGGAGGCGATCATTCCCGAGTTGCAGCGCGTCTTCGCCACGCGCGACGGAGAGGTCGGTGCGAACCTGGTGCAGTTCATGCCCATGCAGCGCCTGCAGGCGGTGCTCGTCGTCTCGCCGCGCCGGCTTCTCATCGACCGCGCCAGAACCTGGGTGGAGCGCCTCGACACGGAAAATCCCGACCTGCAGTCGAACGTCCTCGTCTACCGCGTCAAATACCGCGACGCCGACAAGCTGGCGACGCTGCTGTCGAACATCTTCGGCGGCTCCGGCGCCTTTGCACCGACAACGCCGGCCGAGCAGGTCGCGCCGGGCTCCGACGCCGTTACGCTCGAGGCTCCGGCCCCCGGCGGTGCCGACAGGCCCTCCGGAGCGCCGCCGGTGGACCTGACTGCCGGGCAGGGCATCGCCGGACGGCGGGGGCGGCGTCCATCGGCGGCGCCCCGTCACCCTCCGGCGGAGGCAGCCAGCAGGTTCGCATATTGGCGGATACGGCCAACAACTCGCTGGTGATCTACGCCGATCTGGAGACGCGCCAGCAGATCCTGGCGGCGCTCAACCGCATCGACGTCCCGCAGCTGCAGGTCGCGATCAACGTGACCATGGCGGAGATACGGCTGAACGACGAGCTGAACTACGGCATTCAGTATTTCATCCGCAGCAGCTCGGTCGGCGCCGGCAACGACAAAGGCTCGGCCGGCCTCTTCAGGACGCTCGCCAACAATATCAGCCGCGACCTGCCGGGCTTCAATTTCGTGCTGGGCAGCGAGGCGAGCCCCGAGATCATCATCAACGCCTTCAAGGGCATCACCGACGTGCAGGTCCTTTCGTCCCCCTCGCTGGTTGTGGTGGAGAACGAGACGGCGCGCTTCCAGGTGGGCGATCAGATACCCATCGTGACGCGCACCGTGACCTCGGTGGAGACCGCCAACGCACCGGTCTCCAACGAGATCGAGTACCGCGACACCGGCATCATCCTGAAGATCAAGCCGCGCATTGCCGAGAACGGCGTGGTGAATCTCGATATCGCCCAGCAGATCTCGTCGGTCTCCTCCGGCTCATCCACGCTCACGCCGACCATCACCAACCGCCAGATCGAGAGCACCATCTCCGTAGTCGACGGCCAGACGGTGCTGCTCGGCGGGCTGATCGGCGAGCAGACCGACCGCGGCCAGGGCGGGGTCCCCGGCCTCAGCCAGATTCCGGCCGTGGGCGCGTTCTTCCGCAACCGGAACCACAAGGACCAGCGAACCGAGCTGATCATCCTGATCCGCCCTGTCGTCATCCGCGGCAGCGAGGACGCGCAGCACGTGGCGGAGGACCTTCGCTCGCGCATGTGGCGGGCCCGGCAGGCGAATTGACGGCCGGCGCGGCGGGCCGGGCCGTGGCCTCGACGGCGACCCCGATGGTGGTGGCGTTGGCCGGCGGCCTTGCCGGCGCCGCGCTTGGTGCGATGCTCGGCGACGCCTTCTTCGCCGGCGAAGCGGCGGTTCTGGCCGCGTGCATGACGGCGATCGCCTGGGAGGACGCCTGCCGCTTCAAGGTGCCGGATATGTGGAGCCTCGCTGCGGCGCTCGCCGGGCTTGCCGCCGCGGGCCTCGGCGCCGCGGCGGGGGCGGGCAGCGTGCCGGGCGCGGGCGGCGCGGCAGCGACCTCCGGGCCGGCAGCGGCGGTCGGCCTGGCGCTGCTCCAGGCGCTTCTTTGCGGCGGCGCCTTTCTGCTGGTGCGCGAAATCTACTTCCGCCTGCGCGGCGCGGAGGGGCTCGGCTTCGGCGACGTGAAGCTCGCCGCCGCCTCCGGCATCTGGCTCGGCTGGCAGCTCTTTGCTGTGGCGGTCATGCTGGCTGCCATCGGCGCATTGGTCTTTGTCATGGCCCACACGGCGACGGGACGCGCCTGGCCGCGCGAACGGAAGATTCCGCTGGCGGCATTCATGGCGCCGGCCGTGTGGCTGTGCTGGTGGGGAGCGGGGTGGCACGCGGCCTGGTGAGTCGGCTGTCCTGCCGGCGACCTGCGAAGGCCGTCTGTCGAGGCGCTATTTTTAGTTGCTAATCACAAGTAACAGGAATAGTAACAGCAAGAAGCAAGCGAGCTAGAGCTCGCTCACGCTGAGGAGGCAAACATGTGTTTCCGCGGCTTTCTTTCGCTTTTTCTTGTCACATTAGCTCTGCTGGGCCTGTCGCAGGCACCGGCCCATGCGCAGGCGACCCGCACCTGGGTGTCGGGCGTCGGAGACGACGCCAACCCGTGCAGCCGAACCGCGCCCTGCAAGACCTTCGCCGGCGCGATATCGAAGACCGCGACGGGGGGCGAGATCAACTGCCTCGATCCCGGCGGCTTCGGCGCTGTGACGATCACGAAGGCGATTACGATCAGCTGCGACGCGGGTACCGCCGGTGTGCTGGCGTCGGGGACAAACGGGATTATTGTGAACGTTGCTTCGACCGCGTCTGTCTTGCTTCAAGGCCTGGACATTGAAGGGGCAGGAACTGGTCTGAACGGCGTGCAGGTCGTAGGCAGCGGGGAGGTATTCATTCGAAACTGCCAAGTGCGGCATTTCACAGGCAACGGTGTCAACGTTGTCGGGACCGCGGGCGCGCACGTGATCATTGAAGACAGCCAAATCCTCTTTAATAGCGGCGGCGTTAATGTAAAGGGAGCCGGTGGGGCGTCCAACGCTGTGACCGTCGCGAACTCGTACATTCATGCGAACACGAATTTTTCGATCCAAGCCGACGGCGCCGTTAATTCGATTGGACTTTTCACGTCCTCCCTTACCGGCAGCACGACATCCATAATCTCATTGAATGGTGCGCCAATCGTGTCCTTCGGCGGGACCAATCATGTCGCGGGAGCCAGCGCACCAACCTCAACGGTACCGCTGAAATAGGGCGCGCCATAAGCCCCGTCGGCGTGTAGCCCGGGGCTTGCTGGATCACGGTCTCATGCAGAGCCGGCGGCGTTCGCGGGAGCATGCTCCTGCAAACGCGTGCTCAGGCGAGCAAGGATTTCGCCGCGGCGGGGCGCGGACGCCCGAAGAAGTAGGTCGGGAATTGGGGGATCGAGAACGGCTCTCCGAAGATGTCCTCATATTCTTTGAACATGGCAGGAATGTTCTGAGGTGAGCTCGTTGCACTGCCGCCATGTACCTGATGGAACGTGGCCTCGCTCAACAGGCAGATATTCAGGGCATCCGGTCTGGTCACGTAGCGCCGGAATATCTCCAGGTTGCTCGTAGACCCGCCGGCGATGCGAAACCTCGTATCGTATCCGCCGAATTGTTCGTAGGTCGCCCTCGCGATTCCAAAGGCGTTACTTTCACTTGCCGTACCGCAAATCCCGGGTCGTGATGATCCGGCCAGCACGCTTATCTCGAAGAGGGCTTCGGGGCGCGTCTGCCACTGTGCTCGGCTAAGGAGCTCATCCTCCGCATTCTGGTCGTATCCTTCCTTGGTCGAGCGCATTTGGACATCGGGCCCGAGATGCCAGCCCAGCGTATAAACGAAGGCCTTGGGAAACCGGTCAAGAACCTCAAGGGTGCTGGCCACGAGACCGTCAGAGAACATCCTTGCGCCATCGATGCAGAACAGAAGCTTGTCGCTGGCCGCTTGGCTGGCGCCCCAGTTGAGCGCTTCCCCTGGCATGGCGGTTGCCTGTGGCACTTCCAGTATCCGTACGTTGGAAGGAAGGCTTCCAAGAAGATCATCCGACAAAGGAAGCGTCGATCCGTTGTCTAAGACGAGAATCTCGTAGTCCTCGACACCGACTCCCTTCTGATAAGGAGGGAGCGCCGAAACGATTGTCCTCGGTGCTTCCCGCGGCATATTATGCACGACGAGCAGGATTGAGAAGTTCTTGGCTTGCGCACGAATACCCGCTCCCTTCTTCACACGTCGGTCGGCTCGAGCGTGGGCCTGCCATCATCTGAGAGGCCATAGCCGAAACGCTCTGCCACTTGGCCACAAAGCGACCAGACCCACGTCGCTTCCCAGAGCGACCAATTCCAACTGGCCATGCGGGCGCGATCGGGAGTCGGCGATTTCAGTGCAGTTGGCGGCGATCCAAGGAAATTCGAGATGTTGTCTGCCACACGCGGCCAGTCGTCGCAGATGTCTTCGTAGCGCACTTGCAGGCAGCGGTCTCGAAGCGAGGGATCCCCGCAGACCGCCGCCACCCTTCCGACCTGGTAGCGCCAGCTCACGGCGTTGTCCGACACAATGTCGCGGCGGTTCGGGTCTCCCAGCTCGAGCCTGGCGTCGTCATACGCGGCCCTCAGAAGCGCTCCTCCGACGTGATTGCTTATCCTCGACGTCATGTGGGTTCGTCGGAAACTGCAGGTAATGGGATGACGAACGAGGTGGACGAGCCTTGCCGCGGGAAAGATGTCCAAGACCGGACGCGCCACAATCATCGTTTCCGGCAGTTTCCAACCCCATCGCTGAATTTGGTCCCACTCGCCGACGCCGAGGATCTCACGCGCACGATGACGGAGCCGTTGGCGCCAGCGCTGTAGCAGCTCTTGATCGTCGTGCCCATGTTCCAGCAGCTCAACGGCCATTGCGTAGAGCAGGTCCACCCACTCGACACTGTCTTGCGTCTGGTTGATCTTGTTACCAAGAAAGACGCCAGCTCCGGCAACCGCCTTAGAGAGCATCCGCGTACCGCTGCCGCCTCGGCCGGTGAGGATTATCGGCGAGTCGATCACGCTCTCCGGAACTGCGACGTGCGTCAATTAGGAGCGCTCACTAGTGGAAAGCAGACGTGAGGAATCTGATGCAAGAAAGGATTCTTTTGTGTGCCGTGGGCATAGCAAGCCGTCAGCCGGAGTTCCAGCTCACCTGGTGAAAAGACGCTACAGCTCGCGAAAGCAGCGCCGCGAAGGCGCGCGGACTACCGGCTCAACTGCCCCTCTACGGCCCTCAGCCGCGTTGAGAGGTGGTCGTTCGATATCCTCAGCGCCTCCAGCTGCACATCCTTCTCAGCCAGTCTCCGATTGAGCGCCTGGATCGACGCGAGCGCGACGCCAGCCATGTCGAGCGTTGCGATTCGCGTGTCCGTCAAGCCGAGCCCGAAAAGCCGATAGAAGTCCTGCGCCATTGGGCCCATGTGCTGCCCGCCTGTATCGTCTTTGCGTGTCCAGAGGCTGATCGGAAGCTGTTCGAGCCTGTCAAGCACCTCGTCCTGCCGCACCGCAACAATGTCCTTCTTGCTGTTGCGATCGGAGTTCTGCGTCAGGGTCCCCGCGATCTCAAGATTGCCGGCGTTGTCAAGATCGAAGAGGAACGTCCCCCCGGCATTATTGTTCTGCATGATCAGGCGCGCCCCTGCCCTGATTGTCCATTCGTTTGAGTTGGCGGTGTTTTGCATGACTATGGCCGGATCACCGAGGTTCACGAGGCGTAGCATCTCCTGCAAGCCTTGCGTCGTGCCCGTATCCTGCACAAGTATCCGCGCCGTATCGTTGTTTCGCTGCACATGCAGCGCTGCGGCCGGCGACAGTGTGCCCAATCCCCATATTGCCGTTCGCCGCAACGACAAGGCTGTTGTTCGGGGCGCCGGGCACGATCTTGAACGGAAGCTGACTGCCGTGCGTCACATCACGCACGAAGAAGTTCGTCTCGTTGCCGGCGACGTCCCACGTCTGCGGGGTGAAGCCGGAGCTGCCGTTCTGCTCCAGGCGCATCGTCGGCGTGTTGCCGTCGACGATGTGCAGCCTCAGCACCGGCGCGGACGTTCCGATCCCGACGCGACCGCCGTCGTCCACATAGAGGGAGTTGGTCGGCGCGCTGCCTTCAATGGTGAAAGGCACCTTGCTGTCGGTGACATCCGTTATGGAGAACCGGTTCTGGCCGCCGCTGGTGCTGTCGTTGGCGGTGAGCTCCCAGTCGGTGGAGGGAAACGACCCCACGCTGGTGTCCATGAACTTGATGCGCGTGTTGTTTTCCTTCAGGCGGATCGTGTCGAAGCCGAAATTCTCTCCGTTCACGCAATCCTGGCCGACGCACAGGCTGCCGATGACGATCACGTCGTCACTAAAGACCTGGTCGGCGGCCGCCTGGCCTGGCGCCATGAGAACCGGGCCGAGGCAGAGCGCGACGGCCTGAATGATCCTGCGGGTGTTGAGCTTGGTCATTGTCGATCCCCTCAGCCGTCCTTGTCGCTTTCGCTGCCCGAGGCCGGCGTCTCGATGATCCGCCCCTTCTCTACAGTGAACGTGCCGCTCTTCGTCATGCTGGCATGCATCATCGCCGGCTCCTGCCCGCGACCGTTGTTCAGCTTGTTGGTGTTCGGCACCATCTCGCTGGTGGCTGCGGTGAACTCGTAGGTGTAGGTGCCGTCCTCGAGCTTGCCGTCCGAGCCCAGCCGAAGCATTGCCGCGCCGGATTTGGAGAAGGTCTGCATCTCGAAGCCGCCGGGGCCGACGACGGTCAGCGTTGCCATGGCTGCGCCGGGAGCGCTCACGCTGACGGAGGTGCCGGCGACCTTCAGCTCCTGCGCAAACCCCGGAGCCGTCAGGCCGAGAACGAAAAATAACGAAAGTCCGACCGCTGCATGCTTCATCGGGGCCTCCCCTTGACCAAGCGCGCGTCTCAAATCGAATAACGCCTTTGGTAGCATCCTAACTCGTTTTACGCGAGCAGGGAACGATTGATTTGGCGGTCTTGAGATGCGCCCACAGGCGCGAAGCGGCCCCGGTTTCCGCCGGTTTGGGCGGAACAGCTTCCTCGCGCCGCCGCGATGTGCTTATCTCGCCACATCCCGTCCCGTCCGCCGCCATTTTCCGCTCGGATCATGCCTTGAGCGACTTCGTCCCGCCTAAGCCCAAACCGCACACGCGAAAGTTGTCGCCGCTGCGGCGCATCATGAAGGTCAGGCACTCGTCGATCTCGGTGCTCTACGACCGCTCCTATTCCATGCATCTGGGCGACGTGTGGACGCCCTCGCGCCGCTGCTACTTCCTCAACCAGCCGGATCTGGTCAATCGCGTGCTGGTGAAGGAGAGCGACCGCTACCCCAAGAGCGTCTCCAACGGGTCCATGCTGGAGCTCCTCATGGGCGACGGCATCTTCGTCTCCAACGGCGCGCTGTGGCGCAAGCAGCGCGACATGCTGAACCCGGCCTTCGAGCAGGCGCGCATCCGCGACATCTTCCCGCTCATGCGCATCGCAGCGGAGGACATGATGGCGCGCCTTCGCCAACATGGCGACGGAGACGCCCTCCCGATCGACGAGGAGACGACGCATGTCGCTGCCGACATCATCTTCCGCACCATCTTTTCGCAGCCGCTGGAGAGTGAGGAGGCGGCGACTATCTTCCGCGCCTTCGCGCGCTTCCAGGAGCACACCTTCGCGCACGGTATCTGGACCATGGTGGGCGTGCCGGCGTGGCTGCTGCCGGGGCGCATCTTTGCTCGCCGCCATGCCAGGACTATCCGCCGCTCGCTGGAGCGGCGCATCGACGAGCGGCTGGACGAGCGCCGCTCCGCCGCTGCGCCAGAGCGCAAGGACATCCTGCCTCGCTCCTGGAGGCGGCGGATCCGGAAACCGGCGAGAAGCTTCACCCGCAAGGACATCGTCAACGAGGTGTCGGCGCTGTTCCTGGCCGGCCACGAGACCTCCGCCAGCGCCTGGCCTGGGCGCTCTATCTGATCGCCGATGCGGCCGGACATCCAGGAGCGCATGCACACGGAAGCCGTCGCCGTGTTCGGCGACCGCCAGCCCGAATACGCCGACCTAAGAAATCTTCGGCTGGCGCGCGACGTCTTCCGCGAGACGCTGCGGCTCTATCCTCCGGTCGCGGTCATGAGCCGCCAGGCGAGCGAGACGGCGGCGTTTCGCGACAAGACGGTGCGCGCGGGCGAGCTCATCTTCGTCTCGCCGTGGCTCATCCAGCGGCATACGCGCTTGTGGGACCGCCCGGACGTGTTCGATCCCGACCGCTTCTCCGACCCCGCCAGCAAGGAATCGCAGCGCAACGCCTATCTGCCCTTCAGCGCCGGCCCCCGCATCTGCCCGGGCGTGTCGTTCGGCATGCAGGAGGGCATTTTGATCCTCGCCATGCTGGCCCGGCATTTCCGCTTCGAGCCGGCCGAGGGCCATACGCCGAAACCGATCGCCCGGCTGACGCTGCGCTCGGAGAACGGCGTGCGGTTGCGAGTCTACCGACGCGGGGCCTGAGTATCTGCGTAGCCCGGATGGAACGCGCCGATAGGCGCGTAACCCGGGACGGGAGGCAGCTACGAGGTCGCCCCCGCATTACGCTCAGCCTGTCCTCGGGCCGGCCAAAGGGCCGACCCGGGGGCTCCATGCGGGCTACGAGGGGCCGGCTCGCACCTACCGGTTGGCGAGAAGCGTGCTCTTCGGCGCGGCAGCCTCTGGCATGACCGGCTCGCTCTGCGGAAGGACGATCGGCGCGACAGTCGTCACGCCCAGCCGCTTCACAACCGCTTCGACCGCCCGCTCCATGCCGGGACCGGTGAAGAAGCTGCCGTTGACCTGGGCGCGCGCCAGAACGACCTTTCGGAACGCGTTGAAGAGCTCCGTGTCGGGGGTGGGCTTTTCCTGCCAGAAGCGGTCGAGCGAGCCCTGGAAGGTCAGCCCGGGAATATCGAAAAGCGCCTTGCCGAGGACCTTGATCGGCTTGCTGCGATGCAGTGCCGAGAGGCCGGTCGTGCTGTTGATCGTAACGATACCGTCGCATTTGGTCAGCAGCGAGGGCAGATGCCCACCATCTATGACGACCACGCGATCTTCGATTCCGAGCCGGGCGGCGATCCGTTTGGCCTTGCCGCGGAAATCCACCAATCCGTTATCCAGTGGATGCAGCTTGATGACGAGGAGCGCTTCGGCCGGTGCGTTTTCGGCGAACGAGGTCAGCACCACCTCCATGCCCTCGGTCATCGACTCGAAGTGCGAATGTCGGCGCATCTGGTAATCGGATTCCAGTTGCAGCGGCAGCAGGTAGTAGGGGCGGTCCGTGTGCTCCAGGAAGTGCGATATGCGCGTGGTGTAGATGCGCTCCAGCGGCCGCTTGAACAGGCGCAGAAGCCAGCCGCTCATCTCCACGAGCGGATGCTGCTCCCGGTGCCGCTGAAAACGCGGGTAGAACGGGGTGAGCGCCATCAGGCTGGCCTGGTTGAGCATCTCCCAAGCGATGCGGTTGGCGAAGCCGCCGCTGAGATGATCGGAATGCTCCAGGTCGGACTTGATCTGCGCGGCCTCAGCAAAGATCGACTCGGGGCTGCGCGGAAGGCTGGAGAAGGCGTTGGTGCCGTCGCGCTCCAGCGTGATCCAATTGGGCCGGAAATAGCCTTCCTCGAACACGTGGACGGCGATGCCGCGCGAGCGCGCGATCTCCAGCGCGACTTGGTGATAGGGCCGGCAGTCGCCGAACAGGATGACGTCGCTGATTCCGGAATCGTGGAGGAAGCCGCCGAGATACTGGCGCCAGTCGGAGAAGCGCCCACGATAGCTGACGGCGCCCGTTTTCGGCCAGAACACGCGATCGCCGCCGCTGAGGAGGATGCGGTGGACGCGATGGCCGCGCGCTTCAATCTCGCGCGCGAGCTTGACCCAGAAGGGAGTCGAGAGCCCCTGGAGGAAGAGGAACGACCGCTGCGTTCCGAAACCGACGACCATTGACCCCCCGCACCGTCTAGTCAGAACTTCACGGCCACTCCGGCTAGCCTGTCGCCTCCATCATGTGACAGGGTGTAGCGCACGTCACGCGATATCATCAACTCTAGCGTGGGCTGCAAACGAGGCAAAGTGCCTATCTGCGTGATGATGGCAGCACGACTGTTGCCCTTTTGCACAGGTCCCCCTAAGCGGCCCGAATGCGAAAAATCGCAATATTAACAAGGGGTTTGTGGCGGCTGCGGCGGGAAGTCGCCGAGCTCAGCGGAATGACGCCCGTTCGCTGGCGTCCCGTCTCCCGCCCCGGTTTCGACGCGGTCGCCGGCTGGGGCTTCGCCCCGACCTCCGTGCGTGCGCGCCGCCTGGCGAATCACCTGGGCAAGCCGTACATCGCCTTCGAAGACGGACCGCTGCGCTCCGTGCGCACGGGGCCCGGCGAGCGGCCGACGAGCATGGTCATGGACCGCGCCGGCATCTACTACCGGTCCGGAGCGCCCTCCGACCTGGAGGCGCTGGTCGCCGAGTTGGGCTGGTTCGACCCGTCGTTCGCCGAGCGGGCCCGGCAGGCCGCCGAGACGGTACGCCGCCTTCGCCTCTCGAAATACAATGCCGGGCCGGATCGCACGCCGGAAGCGATGCAGGGCACGAGCCGTGCTGAGCGCATCCTGGTTCTCGATCAGGTGCACGGTGATGCGTCGATCGCCGGAGCACTGGCGGACGCGAGCGCCTTCGACGCCATGCTCGCCGCTGCAATAGCGGAAAATCCGTCGGCGGAGATCGTGGTCAAGCTGCATCCCGACGTCGTCTCGGGGCGGCGGCGCGGATATTTGACGAAAGTTCGGCCCGGCGGGCATCTCTCGCTCGTCGCCGAAGCGGTCAATCCGTGGTCGCTGCTCGATGCGGTCGACGCCGTCTACACCGTATCGTCGGGCCTCGGCTTCGAGGCGGCGCTTGCCGGCAGGCGGGTCGTCTGTTTCGGCTCGCCATTCTACGCCGGCTGGGGGTTCACCGACGACCGCCGCCTCAAGGTAGAGCGGCCGAGGAGTGTCTCGCCGCTTGAGCTTTTTGCGGCGTACTACCTGCGCTACGCGCGCTACTTCGACGCTTATTCGCGGCACGAGATCGCCTTCGAGGAGGCCGTCCAGCAGCTGGCATGGATGCGCGACCGCTTCATGGAGCAGGCGAGCCCCGCCGTCTGCTACCGCATCTCGCGTTGGAAGCGCGGCCCGATCGATCGCATGCTTGATGGGCCCGGCGGCCCGCCCTCCTACGCGAGCGATATAGCCGCCGCCGTCGGAGAGGCGGGGCGGCGGCGGGGGCGCGTGGTCGCCTGGGCGTCGCGCGACAATGCCGGGCTGGAGGCCGCCTGCACCGAAACCGGCGTTCCCCTGGAGCAGGTCGAGGACGGGTTCATCCGCTCCGCCGGGCTGGGCGCAACGTTCGTCCTGCCGCTGTCGCTCGTCTTCGACAGAAGCGGGATATTCTATGACTCCCGCCACAGCAGTGATCTTGAGGTCATGCTGGAGGAGGCGGATTTCCCGCCCGAGCTGGTGGAACGCGGCCGTCGCTTGCGCGAGAGCCTCGTGGCGGCCGGCACGACCAAATACAATGTTGCGCGGCAGGGGGGGGCGCGCGTCGATACGGGCGGGATGCCCTTCATACTTGTGCCGGGCCAGGTCGAGGACGACGCCTCTATCCGGCGCGGCTCGCCGCGTCTGAAGCGCAATATCGAGCTGTTGCAGGCGGTGCGCGGCCGTCACCCCGATGCCTTCATCGTCTACAAACCGCATCCCGACGTGGAGGCGGGCATCCGTCGCGGCCGCGTGGCCGAGAGGGACGCGGCGGCGTTCGCCGACCGCGTGGTGACCAACGCGTCGATCCTTTCGCTCATCGCCGCCTGCGGGCGCGTCGAGACCATGACCTCGCTCGCCGGCTTCGAAGCGTTGCTGCGCGGCACGCCGGTGACCACCCACGGCCAGCCCTTCTATGCGGGCTGGGGGCTGACGGAGGACCTCTGCCCGGTCGCGCGGCGCACGCGACAGCGCTCGCTCGACGAGCTGGTGGCCGCGGCCCTCATTCTCTACCCGCGCTATCTCGACCCGGTCAGCGGCCTGCTTTGCGGCCCGGAGCTGTTGGTGGAGCGTCTGGCGGCGGAGGCGGAAAGCGGGCGTCCGCGCTCACCCCTCCAGCGTCTCGTGCGCGCTGCGCAGGTCTCCTTCGCGCGCGGCCTCTACATGGGCCAGGTGGTGCGCATGATGGGACGCCGGGAGACGTAAGTGGGGATAAACCGGCGAGGGCGGTGCCTAGCCGATTTCCTCCGCCAGAATTTCCCCCCAGACGCGGACCGATTCAGCCAGCGGATCGTGTGCCGCAATGTGCTGCCGGGTTTCCTCGGCACGGCGCCGAAGTCCTTCCGGATCGCTGATATCCTCCATCAGCCGGCGCGGCCAATCCTCTGGCCTGTCGACGAAAACATTCGGCACTGCCGATCCGATTGCTGCGCTCAAAGCAGGGTTGGGCGACATCAGCGACGCTGCGCCGGTCAGCGCATGCTCGTAGAGCTTGTTGGCCGAGCGGGCGCGATTGAACGGCGTGTCGGCCAGCGGATAGAGCGCCAGGTGGAAGCGCATGCGCGGCAGCGCCGCCTTGTAGCGCCACCAAGCCATTTGCCTGCAAGCCTTTACCTGCCTGTGCTCACGCAATGTATCGGGCGCGTGCCGGCCCGCGATGAGCGTCAGCCTGGCATTGGGATGCGCCTCGAGAGCCTCGATGATGGCCGGTGCACAGTCGGCGAGGTCGGGCAGATGCGAGCCGCTGCCGAGATAGGCGACCTCAAGCCCCCCGCGTGGCGAAAAGCGCTCCTGCGGCACCGGCTGGCGGCCCCAGGCCGGCGGGATGATGCGCGCCTTCTGGCCGTAGGCTGCCGCCAGGATGCTGCCCGGGACCAGGACAATTTCCGCCGCGTCGCGCAGCGCCGGCCAGGGACCCTCGGCGAAGGCCGCGAGCTTTTCCCGGTAGCTCGGCGGCAGTCGCGTATCCTTCGCTCCTGCGTCGAAGTCGTCGTCGGCGATGTAGACGATGCGGCGGGCGCCGGCGCGGCGCAGGCGTTCGATGTCCGCCTCGGCGCCGTAGCGCACGATGACGCCCGTGCCTCCGACGGCGTAGACGTTCGGTGCAAGATTGCGAATTCGCGGGAGCCGCCGGCCATTCGCGGCCGCGTGCCTCAACGTCCGCAGCGGATTGAGGAAATAGAGATCGGTCGTCGGCAGCCGTTGCAGATATTCCCTGAGGCGCGGCGGCAGGAGCATCATCCGGCCTTCATAACCGAACGAGGATCGTGGTGCGCAACTATCGGCGGCCCGCTGAAGCGCGCTCGCGTCGGCGTGCGACCTTTCCATTCGCGACGGTCCCGGGTTAGGTGTTCCCGGCAAGGGCCTGACGAAGCCCGGTTGGTGAGGGAAGGAAACGACATTGCGGAAAATCGACGTATTCACGCACATTTGGCCGCAGCCCTACTTCGATGCGCTGCAGAAGGTGATCGGGTCGATGTCGAACATGCCGAGGCGTGTCGCGGCCATTCCGATGATCACCGACATGGACCGCCGCTTCGAGGTGATGGACATGTTCGGCGAGGATTATTGCCAGATCCTGTCTCTAGCCGCCCCGCCGCTTGAGGAGCACGGCACGCCAGAGCAGGCGGTGGAGCTTTCCAGGATCGGCTCCGACGCCATGGCCGAGATCTGCCAGAAATATCCCGACCGCTTCCCCGGCTTCATCGCTTCGGCGCCGATCTCCAACACCGACAAATGCGTCGACGAGTGCAGGCGCGCGGTCGAGGAGCTCGGCGCATGCGCGCTGCAGGTCTACACCAACGTCAATGGCAAGCCGCTCGATCTGCCGGAGTTCGAGCCGTTCTGGAACTACGCGGCCGAGGCCGACGTGCCGGTCTTCCTGCATCCGCACCGCACGGCGGATTTCCCCGACTACATGACCGAGGAGAAGTCCAACTACGAAATCTGGTGGACCTTCGGCTGGCCGTACGAGACCTCGGCGACCATGGCGCGGCTGGTCTTCTCCAAGACCTTCGACCGGCTTCCCAACCTCAAGGTCGTCACGCATCACGCCGGCGGCATGGTGCCCTTCTTCGAAGGCCGCGTCGGTCCGGGATGGGGCCAGATCGGCAAGCGCACCTCGCATGCCGACTACACCAACCTGCTCAGCGAGCTGAAGAAGCCGCATCTTGAGTATTTCAAGGAGTTCTACGCCGACACGGCCTCGTTCGGCTCGCGCCGGGCGATCGAGCACGCCATCGAATTCTTCGGCCTGGAGCGTGTGGTCTTCGCCTCCGACGCGCCGTTCGATCCGGAAGGCGGCCCGATGTATATCCGCGAGACGATCAAGATCCTCGACAGCGACCACTTCACCGACGCTGAGCGGCAGGCGATCTACGAGGACAATCCGCGGCGGCTCCTGAAGCTGCAGGCGTAGAGCGGAGAGGGGCGGATGGACGCCGCCGTCAGCGACCGCTCCACCGCCGAGCGGCTGCTTGAGCGCATGAAGGCGCTCGGGGTCGACTATGTCTTCGGCAACGCCGGCACAGACTTCCCGCCGATCATCGAGGCCTTCGCCCGCGCGCCGCAGAGCGGCCTCGACCTGCCGGAACCGATCCTCGCCGCGCACGAGACGCTGGCCGTGGGCATGGCGCACGGCTACTGGCTCGCGACGGGCCGGACGCAATGCGCCATGGTGCACGTCAATGTCGGTCTCGCCAACTCGGTGATGGGGCTGCTGAACGCCGCGGCCGACAACATTCCCCTCCTCATGTGCTCGGGGCGCACGCCGATCACCGAGAGCGGCCGCGCCGGCAGCCGCTCGCGGCCCATCCACTGGGGCCAGGAGATGCGCGATCAGGCGGGGATGGTGCGCGAGGCGGTCAAGTGGGACTACGAGCTGCGCTATCCCGAGCAGGCGGCATTGATCGTGGAGCGGGCGCTGGCTGTCGCCGCCAGCGATCCCGCCGGGCCCGTCTATCTCAGCCTGCCGCGCGAGGTGCTGGCGGAAGCGGCGCCCGCGCAGCCGCCGCTGGAGACGCGGCAGCGGCCGGCCCGCGCCGGCGCCCCACGGCCGGACGACGTGACCCGGGCGGCGGCGCTCATCCGCGACGCTGCCCACCCGGTGATCGTGGCACAGCGGCCGCCGGCGCGGGGGAACTGGGACGCGCTCGCCGAACTTGCCGAGCGCTTCGCGTTGCCGGTGGTGGAGTTCTGGGCGACGCGCAATGCGCTCAGCACCGAGCACCCGATGCATGTCGGCGGCGACCCGACCGCCTGGCTTGCCGAGGCCGACGTGGTGATCAGCCTCGACGCCGCGGTGCCGTGGATCATCGACCAGAAGAACGCCGGCTGGGACGCTCACATCATCGCCATCGGCGCCGATCCCCTGTTCCAGCGGGTGCCGGTGCGCAGCTTCCCGGTCGACCTGCCGCTTGCAGGAGACCCCGCGCTGGCGCTGACGGCACTGTCGGAGAGCCTCGCCGCGCTCGGCGTTGACGAAGATCCGGCCGTGGCGGAGCGGCGGGAGCGCGCCGCCCGCTTCCGCGAGGAACGAAGCGCCGCCGCGCGCCAGCGCGCAGCGCAGGGCTCCGGCGCGCCGATGTCGGCAGCCTGGGTGAGCCATTGTCTTTCGGAAGCGAAGGACGAATCCGCCGCGGTTTTCGGCGAGCTGGGCTGCGACCCGTCGGTGATGCGCTTCACCCAGCCCGGCACCTACTTCTCCGCCGGGCTTTCCGGCGGGCTCGGCTGGGGGCTGCCGGCGGCGCTCGGCTTCCAGCTCGCCGACCGGAAGCGGCAGGTGATCGCGTGCGTCGGGGACGGCTCCTACATCTTCGCCAACCCGACAGCCTGCCACATGGCCGCGATGGCGCATGAGCTGCCGGTGCTCATTGTCCTCTTCAACAACGGAATCTGGAACGCGGTGCGGCGAGCGACATTGGCCATGTATCCGGAGGGCGCGTCCGCTCAGTCGAATGCCATGCCGTTCACGCAGCTCACACCGTCACCCGACTACGCCGCGATCGCGCGGGCGCATGGCGGCTGGGGCGAAAGGGTGGAGGACGGTGCGGAGCTGCCGGGTGCCATCGAGCGGGCGTTCAAAACGATGCGCGACGAGGGACGGCCGGCGTTGCTTGAAGTGTCCGTCGCGCCCGGCTGATCGCCTTTGGTCGCCTCGGCTAACGGGATGCGGGCTGAAACAGCTCCACGATATTGCCCGACGGGTCGACCAGCAGGATCTGCGATCCGCCGGGCCCGGCGACGATATCGTTGCGGAACGCCACGCCTGCGGCGCGCAGCCGCGCCACCTCGGCAGGCAGATCGTCGACGATGAGGTGAATGCGGTTCCAACCGCCGGGCACCGGGCGCTCGCCATCTGGCATCGGCCGTCCGGCCGAGCTTGTCGGACCGCTCAGCAACAGCCGCAGCGCTCCCCGCTTCACATCCGCGAAGGCAGGAACGTAGCTGGAGAGGACCGTGAAGCCCAGATGCTGAGTGTACCACGCAACGGCGGCCTCGACGTCGTCGACCAGATAGCGGACATTGACCGTGACTTCCGACATTCTTGCCTCGCGATCCTGAGCTCGCCCGCTGGACCAGGCGCAGCTGGGCTCCGCTCCTGCGCCCCTGGAATCCCTAGCAGCTACGGCTCTGCTTGCGCAGCTGTTTCGATTGCCGTCTGCGAGCGGCTCGCCGTCAGCTCGCGGGCAATGAGCGCACCCCCGAGCACCGCCCCGAGGACATCGGTCCAAACTGCGCCTTGAAACGCGCCCGCCGGGATAAGCGCCAGCAGGCCGGCGGCGGCAAAGAGAATGCGCATCGGCGCGGTCAAAAGCCGCGTGAAATAGCCGGCGAGCGCGATGGAGACCAGCCATACGCCCATCACCGCCGTCACGACGGCGATGGCGACATGCTGTGCGTCGCCGATCAGGAGCAGGCTGGGCGATGCCACGAAGAGGAAAGGCACGACATAGGCCGACCAGCCGAAGCGCATGGCGGCAAAGCCTGTGCGCATGGGGCTTGCCCCCGCGATCCCGGCCGCTGCGAACGCTGCGATGGCGACCGGCGGCGTGATCATCGACATCATGCCGAAATACATGACGTAGAGATGCGCGCCGATGCGATCGATGCCGACCTCGATGAGCGCGGGCGCGACGAGTGCGGCGAGCAGCACATAGACGCCGAGCGTCGGGAGCCCCATGCCGAGCACGATGCACACGAGCGCCGAGAGGACGAGCAGCAAGACGGGGCTGCCCGCGCCGATATGCACGAGGCTGTAGGTGAGGTTGAAGCTGAGGCCGGTGACGTTGAGGACCGCGATCACCATCCCGGCGGCGGCGGAGATGAGGATGATCTCGATCACCGCCTTTCCGGTCTGCGCGAAGGCGCCGAGCAGGGCGGCGGGCTTCGGCCGCGTGCCCTGATATCCGAAGAGAAGTCCGGTCACCACGACGGTTGCGGCGGCGGCAAGGGCGGCGCGCTCCGGCTGCCAGTGCAGCGTGAAGAGCGCGTAGATGAGGACGGCAAAGGCGAGCAGATAGTGCAAGCCGCCAAGCACCGCGCGGCGCGGCGGGATTTCCGACCTGGGCACGGCGGCGATGCCCATGCGGCCGGCGTCCAGGTCGGCCTGGATGAAAAGCGCGATGTAATAGAGGAGACCGGGTACGAGCGCGGCCAGCACCACGTCGGAGTAGGGGACCTGCAGGAACTCCGCCATGAGGAAGGCGGCGGCGCCCATGACCGGCGGCATGAGCTGGCCACCGGTTGAGGCAACCGCCTCGATGGCGGCCGCCTTGTGGGCGGGATAGCCGTTCCGCTTGATCATCGGGATGGTGACGACGCCGGTGGCGGCGACATTGGCGACGGCGGAGCCCGATACGGAGCCGAAAAGGGCGGAGGCCACCACGGCGATCTTCATCGACCCGCCGCGAAAGCGGCCCATGGAGACGAGCGCCGCGTCGGTGAAGAATTTCGAGCCGCCGGTCGAATTCAGCAGGCTGCCGAAGAAGATGAAGGCCACCACGATGGTGCTGGCGACCGCCAGCGGGATGCCCAGGATGCCGTTCGAATCGAAGGCGAAATAGCCGGCAAGCCTGGTCCAGTCCTGGGCGCGGGCAGAGAGCCGGCCGGGCAGCACGTCGCCGAACATGGCGTAGAGGATGAACGCGACGACGATGACGACGAGCGCCCAGCCGGTGGCACGCCGCAGCGACTCCAGGATAAGGACAACGACGATCGCGCCCGGGATGGTGGCTTCAAGCGGGCGGAAGTAAAGCTGATTGACGATCTGCGGGTAGCGCGCAGCGATAAATCCGGCGGCGCAGAAGCCGAGGAGGGCGGCCAGGACATCGTACCAGGGGACATGCTCGCGCCGGGCCCCGCGCCGCGCCGGCAGCGTCAGGAAGGCGGCCGAAAGCGCCAGCGCCAGGATCGCGGCGAAGAATTGCTGCGGGTAGATCGCCAAATAGCGTGCCGCGCCGAGCGACCAGGCGATGGCGGTCAGTGTGAGCAGGGTCGCCAGGACCTGCGCGGCGACCCCCGGGAAGGAACGGGAGGCCCCGTCAGGCCCTCCGCGCTCCGCGTCGCTCACGAGCGGCTACTCTTTCCAGAGGCCGATCTCCTTGTAGTACTTGATCGCGCCGGGGTGGTATTCGCCGGGCGACGTGTCGCCGACCATCTGCTCGTCCGGCTTGAACTGGCCGAACGGCGGAAAGGTCTCCGCCATGACCTTCTGGCTGTCATGCACGATCTTCGCCATCTGGTAGACGAGCTCGTCGGGCACGTCCTTGCTGGTGAACACGATCTGCGGATAGGCGATGAACCAGCCTTCCTCCAGCACGCCCGGGCTCGCCGGCCCCGGCGCAATCTTGGTGAGGAAGCCTACCGGCCAGTGCTCCTTGATCGCCGCAATTGCTTCCGGCGTGTTCTCGACCGGCAGCGCCCGCAGCCCGCCGACGGCGGCATCCGCCTCGCGCACCTTGCCGGCGCCGTGGGCGAAGATGAAGCCGACCGACTCGCCAGCCATGAATGCATCGGCGCCGGCCACCACGCTCGGCACCTGCACCGGCTGCATGTCGTCGCGCGTCATGCCGACTGTGGCATAGAGGGCGTCGAGCTGCGGCAGGATGGTGTTCTGCGCCGTGTAGCCGTCGACCATGGGCTTACCCTTCAGGTCGGCAAGCGACATGATGCCGGAATCCTTGCGCACGAAGATCGCCTCGCGCAGCGGCATGATCTGCGCCACGACCCTGAGGTTCGGGTTGGCGTTGCCGTCGAACCATTCCCTGCCTTCCAGCGCGTAATTGAACTCCTGCAGGTTGCAGACGCCGAACTCGATCTCTCCGCCGTTCACCGTGAAGAGATACTGGTTGGGACTCGTTGCCGGCTGGATCGTGGCGTTGAGCCCGGCGTCGTTGGCAGCCTTGGCGACGGCCGAGCCGATATTGTGGAACAGCGAGCCCGGACCGGACGTGGCGATGCCGACGGTCTGCGCGTCAGCAGCGCCTGTCGCAGCGAGCAACATGCCGGCGGCGACAGCGTAGTCTCTCATCTTCATGGTCGTCTCTCTCCCTTTGCGGCTGCGCGAGATGGCGGCCTGTGCGCAATTACCGATGAGGCGGAAGCGCTTGTCAAACGGGCGCCGCCGAGCGCCGCGTCCGGCCGCTTTTCGCTAGGCGAAAAGCGGTGATTTCCTAGGAGGTTAGTTGACGCTACGGGACGATTCTGCAATCGTTTGCTCGCTCCATGATGCAGTCGTCAGAAGCGTCGATCCAGGCGCCGGGCGCAGGGGCGGGCATTGCCGGCGGGCCGGCTCTCAGGGAGGAAAGACATGCGAAAGTTCACAGCAACGTTTGTCTGCGCCGCAGGGCTCGCCGTCATGGCGTCGGCTGCCTCGGCACAGCAGGAGATCACCCTTACCGTCGCCGCCGGCCAGCCGCTGCGGGCGATGAAGCCGTTGAACCTGGTGCACGAATACTTCGTTCCGGAGGTCGACAAGCGCATCAAGGACGCCGGCCTCGACATCAAGATCAACTGGAAGGAAGCCTATGCCGGATCGCTGCTGAAGCCGACCTTCGTGCTGCAGGGCGTCTCTGACGGCATCGCCGATATCGGGTTCGAGCCGACCATCTTCCACCCCGACAAGCTGCCGCTCGAGCAGATTTCCTTCATGACGCCTTTCACGACGACCGATGTGGTGAAGGTGGGGCAGACCATCGACAAGCTGCACGCGACGATCCCCGAGTTCGCGGAGCAGTACGACAAGTTCGGCGTGATCCGTCTCGCCGGATCGAGCTTCGATTCCTACGAGCTGTTTACCACCTCGCCGGTCCATGCTTTCGCGGACATGGAAGGCAAGAAAATCTCCACCGCCGGCGCTGCGTTGCAATGGCTGCGCGGGACGGGCGCCACGCCGGTGGAGAGCAACATGACGCTCTACTACAACAACGCCAAGACCGGGGTAATCGACGGCTTCATCATCTTTCCCTCGTCGATTCCGGGCATGAAATATCCCGAAGCCGCACCCTACGTGACGAAGGTCGGGTTCGGCGCGCAATACGCCGCGGCGCTCCTCATCAACAAGAGCGTTTATGATGGCCTGCCGCCGGAGCTGCAGACGATTCTGCACGACGTGGCGAAGGATTGGACGGCGAAGGCGGATGCCGGGCAACAGGCGGCCTACGAGATGGCTTACGGCAACGTGCCGCAGGACTTCCCCGGTGCCCAGACGTTCGAGCTGCCGCGTGAGGAGCAGGTGAAGTGGGCGACCGCCATGCCGAATATCGCGCAGGAATGGGCCGACCAGATGGAGGCGCAGGGCCTGCCCGGCAAGGAGATCCTCTCAGCCTACATGGACGAGATGCGCAAGTCCGGCGCCGATCCGGTTCGCAACTGGGACCAGAACTGACGCTGGCTTGAGCATCGGCTCTGAAAGTGGCCACCGGCAAGACGCCGCCTGAAACGAGCTCGCGGGGGGCGCCGGACGACGGCGCCCCTCGCAGCTCGCTTTTCGGCATGGTCACGCAGGGGCTGAACGTCGTCGGCACCGTGCTGATCCTGCTGATGGCGATCGCCACCAATGCCGACATCGTCGGGCGCGACTTCTTCAACCATCCGCTGCCGGGCGTGATGGAGTTTCTCGGCCTGTCGATCGTCGCGATCGTGTTCCTGCAGATGGCGAACACGCTGCGCGAGGGCAGGCATGTGTCGAACGACATGCTGCTGCAGCTGATCACCCGATCGCGACCGCGGGTGGAGGCGGCGTTCTATGCGCTGTTCAACCTGATCGGCGCGATCCTCTTCGCGCTCATCGTCTATCTACGTCTGGCCGATCTTCGAGCAGAACTGGACGCACGGCTATTTCCGCGGCAGCGTGGGCTTCGTCGAGATACCGATCTGGCCCTTCATGGTGGCGCTCATCGTCGGCTCGGTCGCCACAATGATTCAGTTCCTGCTGCTTGCGCTCGGCCATTTGAGGCGTGCTCTCGGCGACCCGCGCGTAGCCGATTCCGCGCGCATGAGCGACATCCTCATCGGATCGCTCTGCCTGCTCAGCAGCCTGGTGCTGATCCAGACGGGCATGCATATCGGCGTTGCGCTGATGATGCTGTCCTTCGTCGGCGTGTGGGCGATCCGCGGCATCACCATCGCCGGCAAGCTGCTCGCCAGCTCCGTGGCGACGTCGATCGAGTCGGACGCCTACGCCGTCATCCCGCTCTTCGTGCTGATGGGCCTCTTCGTCTCCAGCACCAATATCGGCCGCGACACGTTCGACGTCGCAGCTCTGCTTCTGAGGCGCATCCGCGGCGGGTTGGGGATCGCCACCGTGGCGGCCAACGCGGTGTTCGCCGCCTGCACCGGAACCACGATCGCTTCCGCCTCGGTGTTCACCAAGGTGGCCGTGCCGGAAATGATTCGCCACGGCCATACGCCGAAATTCTCCGTGGGTGTCGTTGCCGGCAGCTCGGTGCTCGGCATGCTCATTCCGCCGAGCATCCTGTTCATCATCTTCGGCGTGATCGCCAATGTGTCGATCGCGGACCTTTTCAAGTCCGGCGTGCTGCCCGGTATCCTGATGGGCCTTGCCTTCACGGCGACCATCATCGGCCTGGCGAGGTTCCGCCGCGACTTCGTCGCCTCCGACCAGCGGGCGCTGAGCGGCGACTACCACGGGCCGCTCGATGGTGCGTCTACGGGCACGGTCATTCTGAAGTTCCTGCCGATCTGCGTGCTGGTCGGAACGGTTCTGGGCGGCATCTATGGCGGCTTCCTGACGCCGACGGAGGCCGGCGGCGCCGGCGCCCTCGTCGCCTTCCTGATCGCGCTGGTGCGGCGGGAGCTGACGCCGAAAATCTTCTGGCAGGTGGCGCTGGAGACGGGGCGCGTCACCGCCTCCATCATCTTCCTCCTGATGGCGGCGACGCTCTATTCGCAGATGCTGACGGTCTCCGGCGTGCCCTACGCGGTGGGCCAGTGGCTGGAATCCTCCAATCTCGGCCTGCTGACCATCCTGGTCGGCTATCTGGTCGTCGTCGTTCTCATGGGCTGCTTCCTGGATTCCGTGTCGATCATGCTGATCGTGCTGCCCTTCGTGATCCCGGTCTTCGACAACCTGGGGGTCAATCTCGTCTGGCTCGGCCTCATCACGGTGATCGCCATCGAGATCGGGCTGCTGACGCCGCCGCTCGGGATCGCCGTCTTCGTCGTCAAGGCCAACCTCGATGACCAGCGCATCACGCCGTGGCAGATCTTTGCCGGCACCGCGCCGATGACGCTGACCATGGTGGCGGTGCTCGTCGTATGCGTGCTGTTTCCCTGGCTGTCGCTGGCGCTCGTGGGCAATGCCGGCTGGAACTGGTGGTAATCTGCGGTCGCCCGAATCACGGGGATGGCCTGAATCACGGGAGTCGACGAATGATCACCAGTGGCGACCGTATCCTGACCACGCATGTCGGCAGCCTGCCGCGCAACGAGACGCTGTCCGACCTGCTGATCCGGCGCGAGGCCGGGGAGGCGATCGACAAGGCGCTGATGGCCGCGGAGATGGACAAGGCCGTCCGCCATGTCGTGGAGAGGCAGGCGAGGCCGGCATCGACATCGGCAATGACGGCGAGCAGCAGCGCGTCGGCTTCCAGACCTATGTGCCGCGGCGCATGTCCGGCTTCGGCGGCGTCTCCAAGCGCCGCCGCGGGCGCGAGTTCGAGGAGTTCCCCGAGCTCGTGGAGACGATGGTGCGGCGCTTCCCGCATGTGAGCAAGCAGCAGAACGCGCCGGAGTGCCAGGGCGAGCTGAAATATCTCGACATCGGGCCGATCAACGATGAGCTCGCCCGCTTCAAGCGGATATCGGAGGGCAAATTCACCGAGCGCTTCATGACGGCGCCGTCGCCCGGCATCATCTCCTCCACCATGCTCGACGCCTATTACGGCAGCCAGGAGAAATATCTCGATGCGCTCGCGCGCGAGATGAGCAACGAATACCAGGCGATCGCCGACGCCGGCGCTGCTCCTGCAGATCGATGCGCCCGACCTCGCGATGGACCGCACCATGATGTACCGCGACCTTTCCGACGCGGAGTTCGTCAAGGCGGTGGAAATGCACGTCGCGGCGATCAACAAGGGCATCGAGGGCATCCCGCGCGACCGCGTGCGGCTGCATGTCTGCTTCGGCAACTGGGACGGCCCGCACATCCACGACGTCCCGCTCGCCACCATCCTGCCGGTGCTCTACCAGGTGAATGTCGGGGCGCTGTCGATCGAGTTCTCCAACCCGCGCCATGCGCACGAATACGCCGCGCTGAAGAAGCACCCGCTGCCCAAGGACATGGTGCTCATTCCGGGCGTGATCGAGACGACCTCGAACTTCGTGGAGCACCCTGAGGTGGTGGCGCGGCGGATCGGCGACGCGGTCGAGGCGGTCGGCGACCGCGAGCGCGTCATCGCCTCGACCGATTGCGGCTTCGGCACCTTCACCAACCGCGAATGGGTGGTGGAGCCGGTGGTGTGGCTGAAGCTGAAGGCGCTGCGCGACGGCGCCGATCTCGCCTCGCAGCGGCTATGGGGCAAGAAGGACGCGGCTTAGAGGAAAGCCTTCTCCGACAAGAAGAGAAGGCTCGTGCTTCTCTTCAAAGAATCTCCGCCGTCTGACCCGAGAAGCTGATCTTCACGGTCAGGAAGCCCTCGTTGATCAGCCACGGGCGCACGCGGAAGCGGCGGGCGCCGGCTTTGTGCATGGGGTCGGCCTCGGCGATCGTCACGGCTTCCTCGCTGGAAGCGGCGCGGACGATCACCATGCCTTCGCCGCCCCAGTGCTTGCCGTCGTCGGTCCACAGCGGTCCCGCGGCGAACATGATGCCGCGCTTTTCGAGGTCCATCTGGTAGTCCAGGTGCTCCTTCACGTTCGCCATCACCGGCCCTATGCCGCCCGTCGGCTCGGTGAAGATGACGTAGAGCTGCTTCTGCAGCATGCCCTTCGAGGCGTTCAGCACGTCGGGGACGGGGATCAGGTCGTCGGCCATGGGGTTTCCTGTTTGAGTCGATGAGGCTTTTCGGATGCCTCTTTGTGTCCGCTTCTCCGCCTCTTGTCATGCCTGGTCGGTCATCGCTCCAGGCGTTCAATTTCGGCATACGAACAATTTTGCGCTTGCCGAAAAAATTTGGCATCGCTAGTTTCGAGTCAAGTTCCGCGACAGGCGCCGTAAAGTGCGCTGGCAATGTCAAACGCAAAGAACAGGGGAGGACAGCTACCCGTGGCCGACATCAACCAGATGACCATCACCGACGCGGTCAAGGCATCGTTCCGCGACAAGAGCGACGCGCGCTTCACGTTCCTTTTGGACAAGTTCATCGAGCACCTGCACGATTTCACGCGCGAGACCAACCTGACGCAGGACGAGTGGATGTACATCCTGAACTTCCTCTACGACTGCGGTCAGATCTCGACGCCGGAGCGGCACGAGTTCATCCTGGCTTCCGACGTGCTCGGCTGGTCGGCGCTGGTCGACATGATCAACACCAAGGGCGGCGGCACCGAGCTCAGCAATCTCGGCCCGTTCTATCTGAAGAACGCGCCGAAAAAGGAGCTGGGTGCCGACCTCGCCGAGGACCGCGAGGGCGTCATCATCCTCGCCAACGGCGTGGTGCGCGACACGCTCGGCAATCCGATCCCGGGCGCCATCGTCGATACCTGGCAGGCGGACGGCACGGGCATGTATCCCATCCAGGAGGAGGGGCAGGACCCCATGGACCTGCGCGGCATGTTCACCACCGACGAGAACGGCCGCTACTACTACACGACGGTTCTGCCCAAGTCCTACACGGTTCCCTATGACGGCCCGGTCGGCAAGCTGCTGACCGCCGGCGACCGGCATCCCTGGCGCTCCAAGCACCTGCACTACATGATCGGGGCGCCGAAGAAGCGGGGCATCATCACGGAGGTGTTCTTCGATGGTGACGAGTACATCGATTCCGACGCAGTGTTCGGCGTGCGCAAGTCGCTGATCGCCAAGATCGAGCGCCTGCCGGCGAATGCCGAGATCGAATACGACCTGAAGCGCCGGCCGGACGCCCGCGTGAATTTCGATTTCGTGCTGTCGCCGGCCACGAGCTGAGGCGAATCTTCCGCGGCGCGCTCCATGGATAACCCCCGTCTCACTCACGTCACATCGGCTCCGGTCCGCGACAAGGCGGTGCCGGAGTTCGTTGAGGCGCTTGCCAAGGGGCTCGCGGTCATCGAGGCCTTCGACGAAGCGCACGGGGAGATGACTCTAAGCGAAGTGGCAAGGCGCGCCGGGATGACTCCCGCCGCAGCGCGCCGCAGCCTGCACACGCTCACCGCGCTCGGCTACATGCGCCATGTCAACCGGCGCTTTATGCTCGGCGCGCGGGTGCTGCTGCTCGGCACGGGCTATCTTCGCTCCGCGCATGTGGAAGAGATCCTGCTGCCGGAGCTGGTGCGGCTGGTACGCCGCTTCGGTGATGCCGCCTCGGTGACGGTGCTCGACCGTCACGACGTCCTCTACGTGGCGCATCATTCCGAGCAGCGGGCGCGGCGCATGACTGCCGGCGTCGGCGTAACCTATCCCGCCTATCCCACCTCGACGGGGCGCGTGCTCCTGGCGGGACTGTCGCCGGAGGCGCTCGACGAGTATCTGGCGACCGCGCGGCTGGAGAAGCTGACCGACATGACGGTCACCGACCGCGGCAAGCTGAAAGAGATCGTCGACCGCGCCCGCCGCGACGGCTACGCCACCGCGATCGACGAGCTCGATTACGGCGTCACCGCCATCGCCGTACCGATCCGCGACCAGGAGGGGAGAGTCGTGGCTGCCCTCAACAGCTCCGGCTATTCGGGCCGCCTCAACATAGAGGAGATGGTCAACGCGCGTCTGCACGAGCTGCACGAGAGCGCAGCACGCATCTCGCAAGCGCTATCGCGCTACCCCACGCTGTCGCGCTCGCTCAGCGCCAACGGCGAGTGGGCCGCCAAGCCTGCAACGGCGAAGCGGATCAGTGAGCCTGCTTAGGTAAGCAGCCCTTCCTCTGTCATCCTTGGAAAGCGCGGAACACCCTTATCCGGGACCCCATAAACTTCAGCTCCCGGAGAAGGAGTACAACCGCTCGGCGACACCACCGCACGGTGTTCACAGGGCCCGGCTTTGCCGCTGTCGTGGCAAACCGGTGATGACAAACGCGGAGGGTTAGGAGCGATCCCTGGCCTTCACAAGTCCGGGTCGGCGAGGTTCTGCCTGAGCATCTCGGCGTAGCGCTTCAGCGCCTCCTGCACGAAGTCCTCGTGGTTGGTCACCTCGAGCACGTTCTTCGCGACGTGCGCGTTGTAGCGCGCGGCGGCGTATTCGGCGGCCAGCGCCACGTCGGGGGCGACGATGGTTCGGTTCAGCCGGTTGGCGAGGTCGATGAATTGGCCGGCGGTTTCCAGGAACGCCTCCTGGTCGAGCTCGCCTTCCTTGCGCAACCGCTTCCCTTCGGCCCGCCGCTCCTGTCGGTTCATCGCTCTCTCCAGATCACTCGGCCTTCTCGGCCTTTTCCTTCAGGCTGACGGCGAAGGCCACGATGGCATCGACGTCGGAGAGTTTCAATTCCACGGTCGTGGTGGTGGGTGGCTCCTCCGTCGGCGGCGCGATGCCCTCCATGCGAATGACGGAGGGGTGCGGCCGGCGCGCATAGAAGGTCTCGAACCGCTCCTTCCAGTCGGCAAGCGCGGTGACCAGCAGCTGAAACGACGGCGTCGACGAGATGCCGGTGAAGGGCCGGTCCGGGTCCACCACGTGGCAGCGCGAGCAATGCTGCTCGGCGATGGCCTTTCCCCGTTCCGCCAGCGATTGCGCCGCCGCGGGACCGGCGGAGACAAGCAGCGCCGCGGCAAGGAGCGGTGGCAGCACGCCGCAGGCTGAGCGGAACGGTGGCATGCGCGCGATTGTGGGCGAGGGGGAGGGGACGGGCAAGCGGCTGGTGCCGGTGCAGCGGGAAGACAGGCGCGCGGCGTGGTCGATGCGCCTCGTCGACGCGGCTGCATATCAGTGCATTATCATGCAGCCATTCCGAATTTTTCATGCGATAGACACAGATGCAGCGAAACGGCTAAAGTCGCGGCCGCCAGGGAGAGCCCGCGTTGCACGACATCGGAAGCGCCGTTGCGGAGACGTTCCGACTGCTGTTTTCGCTCGACAGCAACCTTCTGGAGATCGTCGGGCTGTCGCTCTGGGTGAGCGGCTGCGCCGTGCTGATAGCCGGGCTTGTCGGCGTGCCGGTGGGGGCGCTCATCGCCATCAGCCGGTTCCCGGGCCGCTCGGTCGTGGTGGTGCTGCTCAACGCCTTGATGGGGCTGCCGCCGGTGGTGGTAGGGCTGGCGATCTATCTGCTTCTGTCGCGCGCCGGGCCGCTCGGACGCTTCGGCATCCTCTATACGCCCACCGCGATGATCATCGCGCAGGCGGTGCTGGTGTCGCCGATCATCGCGGCCCTGTCGCGCCAGACGGTCGAGGACCTGAAGGTCGAATACGAGGACCAGCTGCGCGTCTTCGGCATCGGCACCTGGGGCATGGTCTCCACGCTGGTCTGGGACGCGCGCTACAGCCTGCTGACCGCGCTGCTCGCCGGCTTCGGCCGCGCCGTGGCGGAGGTCGGCGCCGTCATCATCGTGGGCGGCAACATCAACCATGTGACCCGCGTGATGACGACCACGATTGCGCTGGAGACCTCCAAGGGAAACCTGGCGCTCGCCATGGCCCTCGGCATCGTGCTGGTCACGCATCGCCACCGCCGTCAACGCGCTCGTCTACAGCGTCCGGCAGACCGCGACGAGGTCGGCCTATGCTTAGGGTCGGAGGAGCGGCCGGGCGCGGCGTCGCGCTCGACATGTCGGGGCCGGAAGTGCGGCCCGTGGTCGGGCGCAATCTCAAGTTCGCGCGGCGCGATCGCTTGCTCCTCGACGTGGAGGAATTCGTCGTCGGCGGATCGGGCATCACGGCGATGATGGGGCCGAACGGCGCGGGCAAAAGCCTGCTCCTGAAGTGCCTCGCCACTCTCGTCGTCGCCGGACTCCGGCACGGTGACCTGGGCCGGCGCGGCAGCCCGACAGGGCGCGCGCGGCGCGGCTCGGCTTCGTCTTCCAGAAGCCGGTGCTTCTGCGGCGCTCTGCCGCCGCCAACGTCCGCCACGCTCTCGCGCATCACCGGCGCTTCGCGCCTCGAGGCGGCTATGCGCGCCGACCAGGCGCTCGCCGATGCCGGGCTGTCGCGCCTTGCCGGCATGCCGGCGCGGGTGCTCTCCGGCGGCGAGCAGCAGCGGCTCGCCATCGCCCGCGCCATGGCGCTCAGGCCCGAATGCCTTTTCTCTCGACGAGCCGACCTCCAACCTCGATCCGGCCTCTGTCGCCGCGATCGAGGAACTGGCGCTCGCCGCGAGCGCGCGGCGGCGTGAAGGTGGTCTTCGTCACGCACGATCGCGGCGCAGGCGCGCCGCATCGCGACGCGACGTCGTGTTTATGAATGCCGGTCGGATCGTCGAGCAGACGGACACGCAGCGCTTCTTCGACGCGCCGCAAAGCTCGGTCGCGCCGGCGCTTTCCTCGCCGGCGAGCTCTTGGCGGCATGACGGCCGGTTTTGTTGAGAGAAACTCAGAGAGAGGTAAGCCATGGAATGTAAGGAAACTGACGCAATATCTTCGGCGGTGTCGGCGCTGGCGGCCGGATTGCTTGGCCGCGCCGGCGCTCGCCGCCGAGGGCGACTTCATCGTCGTGCAGTCGACGACGTCGACGCAGAACTCCGGTCTGCTCGATGTCATCCTGCCGGAGTTCCAGAAGAAATACCGGCACGGAAGTGCGCGTCGTGGCCGTCGGCACCGGCCAGGCGATCAAGAACGCCGGCAACTGCGACGGCGACGTGCTGCTGGTGCACGCCAAGGCGGCGGAGGAGAAGTTCATCGCCGAGGGCGGCGCCAAGCAGCGCTTCGACGTCATGTACAACGACTTCGTCGTCGTCGGGCCGGCGAACGACCCGGCGGGCATCACCGGCAAGGGCGTCGACGACGCCATGAAGGCCATTGCCGATGCGAAGGCGCCGTTCGCTTCGCGCGGCGACGATTCCGGCACCAACAAGAAGGAGATTCAGCTCTGGAAGGATGCCGGCGTCGACCCCGCCGGCGGGCTCCGGCGACTGGTATCGCGAGACCGGCTCGGGCATGGGCGCCACGCTCAATGCCGCCGTCGGCATGAGCGCCTACACGCTGACCGACCGCGCTACCTGGATATCCTTCGACAACAAGGCCGACTTCGAGATCCTGGTGGAAGGCGACGACAAGCTCTTCAACCAGTATGGCGTCATGCTTGTGAACCCGCAGAAATGCCCCTCGGTGAAGGCCGAGCTTGGCCAGCAGTTCATCGACTGGCTGCTCGGTCCGGACGGCCAGCAGGCGGTTGCCGATTACAAGATCGACGGCCAGCAGCTGTTCTTCCCGAACGCCAAGAAGATGTGATCGGGGGCGCTGGACTGAAATCTGTCATTCCAGACGGCGCGCCAGCGTCGGTCCGGAACCTATGAACACCGAGCGCGCAGTAGCGCACCTGTTCATAGGCGGGTGGTTGAAGAGGGGATTGCCGTGGTCATGGGTCCCGGCTTGCCGCTGTCGCGGCAAGCCGGGATGACGACGGTAGAGGAAGCACCGGCCGCTACGGCCCGTTGTAATGAACGGTGCCGAAGCCTGAGACGTCGTAGCCGCCGAGCTCTTCCGCTCGGCGGCTGAATTCCGGCGTGCGGCAGAAGGCCAGCAGCGTCTGAAACGGCGGCTCGAAGACATCCTTCCGCCACACGACGAGGTCGTAGCGCTCGTGCGCCAGCTCCACGAAGTCGAGCCGGTACTGCCGCGCCGCCGCCTCGATCGCCATGCCGACGTCGGCGCGGCCGCTGGCGATCGCCTGCGCCACGTCGGCTTCGCTGCGCGCCGGCGGATCGAGCATGGTGATCGCCTCGGCGAGCCCCACGCTTTTGGCCAGAAGCGCAGCCAGCAGCTCCTGGCTGCCGGCGCCCGGCTGGCGGGGAATGAGCCGCTTGCCGCGCAGGTCTTCGAGCCCAGCGATCCCGGCCGGATTGCCTGACGGGACGACCAGGCCCTGCCGGCGCCGCGCCCATTCGAGCACCGCCACCGGCTCCAGCGCGAAGGCCGTGCGCACCGCCTCGGTGTTCCAGTCCGCGCCGTCGGGATTGACCACATGCGTGCCGGCGGCCATGGCCTCGCCGCGGGCGAGGCGCCGCAAACCATTGCGGCTCCCGTCGAAGAACACCGCAAGCCCAGAGCCGGAGGCGCGAAGTGCCCAGTCGAGCAGCGGATCATGGCTGCCGGCGACGATTGCCGGGCGCTCCCGGAAGGCGGCGCGCGCATCGCGATATTGCGTGTTGGCCTCAACCCAGGCGGCGATCGCGTCGCGCGGGAAGAGCAGCTTACCGGTCACCCGGCTGAAGGGGATCTCCTTGCGTGCCACGAGGTCGTAGACCTTGCGCTCCTTGATGCGCAGGAAGTCCGCGACCTCGCTGGTGGTGAGGAACTCGTGCACGATCCGGGCCTTCGGTGGTGGTAGACAACAAGCAATGAGGCGGCTTGGTGGGCGCAAGGATAGCCGCTCGGGCCTCCCGCGCCTAGGAAGGCGCCAGGCCGTGCCAATCTCCAGTCGGCGGCAGGATTGCGAATATTGCCCGCTGGCTTCAGGATGGCCGGCCAATGCAAGGAAAAGTCCCATCCGTGAGCCCAATAAGCCGTCCCGCTTCGAGCCCGCTGCGCCACTTTGAGCGATACGCAAAGTGGGCGGAGCAGAGGCTGCGGACCTCGGGGCTGGGTCTCGACCGGATCGCCGTCACGAATGCATACGGCTCGCGCGATCATCCTCCCGCCGCGCGGCGCGCATGGCTCTTTCCGTACCGGAGGGCGGAGCGCGCCTGGGACGACGTGCCGATGGTCTCCTGCCTTATGGTCACGCAGGCGGGGCGGCATCAACTGGCCGAGCAGGCGATCGAATGCTACCGGCGGCAGACGTGGCCGCGGCGCGAGCTCGTCATCGTCGACGAAGCGGAAGACGGCAGACTGCTGTCCTGCGTGGAGCGGCTGAACGATCCCACCATCCGCTATTTGCGCCTGCCCGTCGGCAAGCTCGGCACCCTCGGCGACCTAAGGACATTTTCGGTCCGGCAGGCCGCCGGCAGCTATGTCTGCCAATGGGACGACGACGATCTCTCCGATCCCGCGCGCCTCGAAGTGCAGATGAGCGTGCTGGCATATACCGGCGCGGCAGCCTGCTTCCTGACGCGGGTGACGATGTGGTGGCCCGATCGGGAGCGGCTGGCCGAGAAGGCGAGGGTATGGGAGGGGTCGATGGTGTGTCGAAAGGAGGTCGTCGGCACCTATCAGAGCCTGAGCCGCGGCGAGGACTCACACCTCGTCGACGATATCATGCAGTCGAGCCGGGTGGCCTATCTCGATCGTGCCGACCTCTACGTCTACATCTCCCACGGCACGAATACCTGGGACGAGAAGCATTTCGACGCCCTCTGGAAGCATAGCGATGCACAGTTTTCCGACCACCGGGTCGCCGAGCTGCTGGCCGAGCTCGGCGCGCGCATGCCCATCGCCGCCTACCGCGAGGCGCTGCTTGCCAGACGGGCGGAAACCACGGAGCACGGGGCGCCGGTCGCCTGAGACCGTTGCCCAAGGTCCGATTGTGGGAACGTCAATCAGCTTCCTCTCGCGCTGGCGACGGATGGCTCAGGCCGGTGCAAGGCGAGCGGCCTTGTGGCTGCGGCGGTCGGGGCTCGGGATCGATCGCGTCGGTGTCACCCATTCCGGCGGCAACTACAATAAGCCTCCGGCCATGCGGCCCATGTGGCTCTTCCCCTACCGCAAGCCGGAGCGCGTCTTCGACGAGGTCCCGCTGGTCTCGTGCCTCATGGTCACTCAGACGGGGCGGCACCGGCTGGCAGCGCAGGCGATCGAATGCTATCGGCGGCAGACTTGGCGCCGCCGCGAGCTCGTCGTCATCGACGGCTCCGAGGACGACGCTCTGACGTCGCATCTGGCGCGCCTCGGCGACCCGAGCATCCGTCATATCCGCGTGCGGGTCGGCGCGCTGACGTTAGGCGATCTCAGGAATCTGTCGGTTCGGGAAGCGTCGGGCAGCTATGTCTGCACCTGGGATGACGACGATCTCAGCGATCCCTCCCGCATCGAGGCGCAGATGAGCGCCGTGGCGCGCACCGGCGCGGCGGCCTGCTTCCTGACGAGGATGATGATCTGGTGGCCCGATCTGGAGAGGCTGGCCGAGAAGATCCGCGTATGGGAGGCGTCGATGCTGTGCCGAAAGGACATCCTCGGCACTTACCCTAGCGTGGACCGCTTCGAGGATTCGCCCCTGGTGGAAGAGATACTGCGCTCGCATCGCGTGGCCTATCTCGATCGGTCGGCGCTTTACGTCTATGTGTACCACGGCGCAAATACTTGGAACGAAGCGCATTTCAACCATTTCTGGCGCTACTGTGCCGCCCGGTTCGCCGGGGAGCCCGCGACCGCATTGCTGGCCGAGCTCGGCTCGCGCGTTCCCATCGCGGGCTACCGCGCCGCGCTGCATGCCGCACGGGCGGAATTTGCGAAGCAGGAGGCGCCGGCCGCCTGAGCGCGCTGCCCCCTTCCAGTTTGCGCCGTCACGGGCGAAACTGTGCCAGCCGAAAAGTTCAAGTCTGGAGCCCCGGATGGCCGACGAGGCCGATTTCCTCACGCTGATCGATGACGAGGAGGTGCTTCCCGCGCATCAGCCGATGCCGCGCGTGGAAGGTCGCCATCGTCGACGACGATCCTTCGGTGCATACCGGCACGCAGTTCGTGCTGCGGGATTTCGATCTGCACGGGCGGCAGCTGGAGCTGCTTTCGGCGCGCTCGGCGGCGGAGGCGCGCCGGCTCTTCCGCGATCACCCCGACATGGCGGTCATCCTGCTCGACGTGGTGATGGAGACGGAGGGCGCCGGGCTGGAGCTGGTGGAGTTCGTGCGCGAGGAGCTGAAGAACGAGACGGTGCGCATCATCCTGCGCACCGGCCAGCCGGGCCAGGCGCCGGAGCGGCGCGTCATCGTCGACTACGACATCAACGACTACAAGGCGAAGACCGAGCTGACCGCGGAGAAGCTCTTCACGGCGCTGACCGCGGCGCTGCGGAGCTACGAGCAGCTTCTGCAGGCTGGTGGAGACGCGGCGCGGGCTGGAGATCATCGTCGACGCGGCCGCGACGCTGTTCGACCAGCGCTCGCTTGCAGCGCCTGGCGGAGGGCGTGCTGACGCAGCTCTCCTCGCTGATGGGCGTGGAGTGCGTCGGCATCCTGGTGCTGCGCGAGACGGACGGCCCCGGCGGGCTGTCCGTGCTCGCCGGCTCCGGCAGCTATCGCGACTACGCCGCGGCCGAGACGCCGCGTCCGCTGGAGCAGGAGCTTCAGGACGCTCATCCACGCGGCGTTCGAGCAGCGCTGCCACGATTTTCCCGCCGGCCGCACCATCCTCTACATGGGCACCAGCAGCGGACGCGAGCTGGTGGCGCTGATGGATTGCGGACAGGCAGCTCTCCGATACCGACAAGGCGCTGGTGGAGATATTCTGCAGCCGGCTCGCCGCCGCCTTCGACAATGCGACGCTCTACGAGCGGCTGGAGCGGGCGAATGCGCGGCTGGAGGAGAAGGTGGCGCAAGCGCACCGCGCAGCTCACCGCCGCGAAGGAGCGGCTGGAGAACCAGAGCGAGCGGCTGAAGCGCGCCAACGCCTTCAAGAGCGAGGTGCTGGGCACCGTCGCGCATGACCTGAAGAACCCGCTCGGCGTCATCCTCGGGCGCACCGAGATGCTGAACGAGATGCTTCTCATGTCGCCGCTGCCGGAGGAGAGTGCGCGCGCCCAGCTGGAGCATATCCGCCAGACGGCGCGGCGCCTGACGGACATGGTGGAGGAGCTGATCGCCGATGCGCGCGCCGACGCCGTCGACATATCGGTGCGCGCCTACGAGCCCGATTTCGGCCTGCTCGTGGAGGAGGTGGCGGAGAACAACCGCAAGCTCGCCTCCGCCAAGGACCAGGAGATCGTGGTGGAGGTCGCAGCCGGGCCTCCGGGTCAAGGCCGACACGGAGCGGCTGCGCGAGGCGGTCGACAATCTGGTAAGCAACGCCGTGAAATACAGTCCGCTCGGCGGCCGTATCGATGTTTCGGCGCGGCGCGAGGGAGATGAGGCGTGGTGCGCGTGCGCCGACCAGGGGCCGGGCCTGTCGCCGGAGGACAACGACCGGCTGTTCGGCCGCTTTCAGCGGCTTTCCGCCAAGCCGACCGGCGGCGAAAGCTCCACAGGGCTCGGCCTTTCCATCGCCAAGCGCATCATCGACCTTCACAACGGCCGCATCTTCGTGGAAAGTCCGCGCCGGAAGAGGGCGGCGCGACCTTTGCGATCGCCCTGCCGCTGCTTGAAGAGGCGGACGCGGAATGAGCCAGCAGCAGAGCATCTTCGTCGTCGACGACGAGGCCGCCGCGCGCGACATGATCGGCGACTATCTGAAGATGCACGGCTTCGACGTGACGCTTTGCGACGGCGGGCCTTCGCTGCGCGCCGAGGTAGAGAAGACGAAGCCCGATCTCGTCGTGCTCGACCTCAACATGCCGGAGGAGGACGGGCTGTCGCTTATCCGCTTCCTCAAGCAGTCGGGCAACGTGCCGGTCATCATGCTGACCGCCACGGCGAGCCCCATCGACCGGGTGGTGGGGCTGGAACTCGGCGCCGACGACTATCTCGCCAAGCCGGCCGAGCTGCGCGAGCTTCTGGCGCGGGTCCGCTCGGTGCTGCGCCGCAGCGCCGCCACCGCGGCCGGCCCGCAGGGCGAGCCGAACCGCACCGTGCGCATGGGCACCAAGTGGCTCGATCTCGACGCCCGCGTGCTGCGCGACGAGGAGGACAACGAGCATCCGCTCACCGCCTCGGAGTTCGGTCTGCTCAAGGCGTTCGCGGAAAACCCCAAGCGGGTGCTGACGCGCGAGCGGCTGCTCGACCTGGCGCAGGCGCGCGACGCGGAGGCTTTCGACCGGGCGATCGACGTGCGCATCACACGCATCCGCCGCAAGATCGAGCCGGACCCGGCGCATCCACGCGTCATCAAGACGGTGCGCGGCGCCGGCTATGTATTTTCTCCAGACGAATCAAAATCTTAGCTCTTTTCTCGAGCCCGCCGCCGACGAGCTCCGGAACCATCCTCCTTCGCCGATTGTTTCTTGAGGGACGCCCGGGACGAAACATTTCCCGTGCCGACGAAACATTTTCGACCGTGCCGCGCAAATCGGCGGAAAAGGTCGGGGTCTACAAGATGACCAACGGAAGAGCCCAGGGCAGGGGCTTCGGAGGACGAGAAAATGAGCCAGACCAGGAAGCAGACCAAAGAGATTGTCGCCGCGGGCGCGCTCTTTGGGCTCGTTCTGACAGGCGCGGCGCTTCTGACCGTTCCCTTCAATGCCAGCGCGCGCGCTGCCAACGAGAGCAACCGGGGTCGACACGATCTCCGAGCGGATCGGCGGCGCCTTTGCCGTGATTGACATGAACGGCCTTCAGCCGGCCAACCGTGCTGTGCCGATGCGCGCCGCCAAGGGCGATCTACCGTCGGACCGCGCTTGCGCCACCGAGACGTGGCCCAACATCACGGGCGACTGCATTGTTTCGGCTGACGGCGGGCCGACCTCCGACGTCCGCTACGTGACAGTGGATTTCCAGAGCGGCGACGCCGAAACGGTGCTGCTGCGCGTTCCAAGCTCGGATCTGGCATCGCGCTAATCGTCGTGCCGCTTGGGGGCGCGTAAAGCCGGGCACCGGGATGCTCCACCGCCCTGCGACAGGACCTGACGGCGGCAAATTAAGCGCATCTCGCTCAAGGCCGCCGCCCTCTGTTAGGATCGGCCCACGCCGGGCGGCAAAGCCCGGCTCTGGTGGCCGGATGCGAATCACCTATCGGATCCTTCTGGTCGGGGGCATCCCGATCACCATTGCGGCGGCCATCGCGCTCGCCGCTTTCGTGCTTCTGAACGAGGCAGACCGGGCGCGCTCCGGCGCGGCGCTTTCCGCCAACATCTACCGCCTGCTTCTGTCCGCCGGCACCACGCGCGACGACTTTCTCGATGCGCGGCGTGGCGAGCGCACCCACTTCTACGAGCTGTTCAACACTTATACCGAGCAGGCGCGGTTCGACCTGCGGCGCCTTGGCGGCATCGTGCGCGAGCAGGCCCATGTGACGGCGGTTCAGGAGACCGGCGACGCGCTGCAGCATTACACGGACGACATGCGGCGCCTGCTCGACGTGACGCTGCGCAACGACCAGCTGGCCGCCGACATGGCCTCGCGCACCGACAGCCTCGTCAAGATGACCGACGAGGCGCGCGAGCGCCAGCACCGCTCTAACGCCGACATCGTGACGTCGCTTGCCGACGGCGACCGGAAGCTCCGGGTCGCCCGCGAGATCGTCGACCGGGCGCACGAGTTCTCCGCCGCCCTCAGCGCCATGCAGATGGCGCTGGCGATGCCGGATCAGGCGCCTGCCGGGGCGACGGACGGATCCGACCGCTCCGGCCTCGGGCTGAGCCGGCTGCGCGGTGCCGGCACGCGGCTGGGCGATGCGCTCACCGCCGCCGGGCGCGACGAGGCGAAGGGCGAGCTCGACCGCCTGCTCGCCGACTACGAGGCAAACGTCGACCGCGCGTCGCGGCGATCGCAAGCAGCGTCGCCGCCGGGCGCAAGCTGTCGGACTGGGTGGAGCGGCTGATCAAGATCCACTCCACCGAGCAGCGGGCGCTGCACGATCAGGTGGCGGAGCTTCTGACCTATTCCGTCGAATCGGCCGAGACGGAGCAGGCCACGCAGGAGATCGCGCTCGACGCGCTGAAGCGCTCAAGCCGTACCTCGGCGGCGCTCAATTCGCCGCGACGCCGACGAGCTGAAGCGCATCTTCGATGAAAGCGGCAGCCTCGGCGACAGGGTCTCCTCGCTGCCGATCTCGCCTCTCATCCAGGCGGAGATGGTCGACGCCATCGACAAGTGGCGCAGCGGCCTCGCCACCATGATCGATGGCCTCACCAAGCAGAACCAGCTGCTGGACGAGATGGACGCCACCACGCGGCGCATGATCGACCGCGCGCGGCTGCTGAACGAGACCCTGGCGCGCAACGCGGAGCGGATCAGCGAGCCTGGTGCGCAACATCCTGATCCTCGGCGCCGCAGTCGGCCTGCTGCTCGGATCGATCACGGCGCTTGCCGTCGCGCGCTCCATCACCCGGCCGCTGCGCCGGCTGCAGCAGAGCATGATGCAGCTCGCCGAGGACTCGCGCTCCGGCCTGATCGCCGATTACGACCGGCGCGACGAGCTCGGCGACATGGCGCGCGCCACCAATGTCTTCATCACCGAGATCGGGCGGCGCGAGCAGGCGCTGCGCAAGTCGAAGGAGCGCGCCGACGCGGCGCTGGCGGAGCTGCAGCAGACGCAGACCGACCTGATCCAGGCGGAGAAGCTCGCCTCGCTCGGCCAGCTCGTCGCCGGCGTCGCGCACGAGATCAACACGCCGCTCGGCATCGCGCTCACCACCTCGACGCTGCTCGGCGACGAGGCGAAGCGCTTCGCCGAGGCTCGGTCGAAGGACGGCAAGCTGCAGCGCTCGGTGCTGCAGCGCTTCATGGACCGCATGAGCGAAGGGACGCAGCTTCTCTTCGCCAACCTCACGCGCGCCGCCGACCTGGTGCACAGCTTCAAGCAGGTCGCCGCCGACCAGGCGAGCGGCGAGCGGCGGCAGTTCGTCATGGACGAGTGGCTGCAGGATCTGATGATCAGCCTCGAGCCCGGTCATGCGCAAGACCAGGCACGAGGTGGCGATCGACTGCCCGCCGGACCTGGAGCTCGACACCTATCCCGGCGCGCTCGGGCAGGTGCTGACCAACCTGCTCACCAACGCGCTCACCCACGCTTACGGCGAGGACGATACCGGGCCACCTGGAAATCCGCGTCAGCGAGCCGGGGATGCGACACCGTGCGCATCGTCTTCTCCGATGACGGGAAGGGCATCCCGCAGGCGCATATCGGCAAGGTCTTCGACCCGTTCTTCACCACCGGCCGCAGCGCCGGCTCGACCGGCCTCGGCCTGCACATCGTCTACAATCTGGTGACCAACCGCCTGCAGGGCCACATCAGCCTCTACAGCAAGGTCGGCAAGGGCACGCGCTTCACCATCGACATTCCGAAAGTCGTGCCGGATGCCTTGCCGGAAGCCCAATCGGAACGTCGCTTTCAGCTGGAAGGGGCATAGCATCATGCGGGTTGGCGTTGTCGGCGTGCTTGCCGGGTTGGTCATGTTCTCGGCGGGGGCGGCGGGCGCCAAGACGCTCGTCTATTGCTCGGAAGGCAATCCGGAATCGCTCAATCCGCAGACCATGACGACGACGACCGGCATCAGCGCCGGGCGGCTGTTCTTCAACAATCTCGTCGAGTTCGCGCCCGGCACGACGGAGATCGTGCCTTCGCTGGCGGAGAGCGTGGGAGGTTTCGGAGGACGGCACCGAATACACCTTCCACCTGCGCCACGACGTGCCGTTCCAGTCGAACGAGCTTTTCCTGCCGAGCCGGCCCATGAACGCCGACGACGTGATCTTCTCGCTGGAGCGGCAATGGCGCGAGGACCATCCGTACCACAATATCGGGGCCTCGACTTACGACTACTTCAAGGACATGGGCATGCCCGAGCTCCTGCAGTCGGTCGATAAGCTCGACGACTACACGGTGCGCATCCGCCTGTCGCGGCCGGAGGCGCCGTTCCTGGCCGACCTCGCCATGCCCTTCAACATCGTGCAGTCGGCCGAATACGCCGACCAGCTCATGCAGGCGGGGACGCCGGAAAAGTTCGACGAGTTCCCGCTCGGGACGGGGCCGTTCGCGTTCGACGGCTTCCAGCCCAACGTGACGGTGCGCTACCGCGCCTTCGACAATTACTGGGCCGGCCGCCAGCCGATCGACACGCTGGTCTTTTCCATCACGCCCAACGCGGCGGTCCGGCTCACCAAGCTGAAGGCCGGCGAATGCCACGTCATGGCCTTCCCCAACCCCAGCGATCGTCGCGACGATCGAGGACGATCCCTCGCTCAAGCTTCTGACGCAGGAGGGCCTGAACATCGGCTACCTTGCCATGAATACGCAGCGTCCTCCCTTCAATGATCTGCGCGTCCGGCGCGCAATCAACATGGCGATCGACAAGGCGGCGATCATCGAAGCGGTCTACCGTGGCGCCGGCGTGGCAGCGAAGAACCCGATCCCGCCGACGATGTGGTCCTACAACGACGACATCGAGGACTATCCCTACGACCCGGACGCCGCGCAGAAGCTGATGATCGAGGCCGGCCTGGCCGAGGGCTTCGACACCGACCTCTGGTACATTCCGGTGAGCCGTCCCTACAATCCGAACGGGAAGCGCATAGCCGAGCTCATTCAATATGATCTGGCGCGCATCGGCATCCGCACCAAGCTCGTCACCGACGAGTGGTCGCAGTATCGCGCGCGGCTGCAGGCCGGCGAGGCTCCCATGGCGCTTTACGGCTGGACCGGCGACAACGGCGACCCCGACAACTTCCTCAATGTGCTGCTCGGCTGCACATCGGCGCGTCCCGGCGGCAACAACGTCGCCAAATGGTGCGACCCCGAATATGACGCGCTGGTCACGGAAGCGAAGCAGATCAGCGACCGCTCGAAGCGCGAGGCGCTCTATCGCCAGGCGCAGGAGATCTTCCACGACCAGGTGCCGTGGGTGCCACTGGCGCATTCAGTGGTGATGATGGCGACGCGGGCCAACGTCACCGGCTACAAGATGGACCCGCTCGGCCGGCAGCCCTTCGAAGGGGTGGACTTGAAGGAGTAGCGCCGGCGCTCAGGCTGCCGCCTTGGCACGATTGGGGACGAGCCGGCGCTCGTTCGCCGGCCGCGAATAATATTCGCGCTTCGCTTCGTACATCGCGCTGTCCGCCCGCTTCGCCACCGATTCCAGCCGCTCGCCCGGACTCGACGTCGCCACGCCGATCGACAGGCTGAGCGGCATAGCGGAATAGAACTGGTTGTTGAGCGCGACGAGCTTCTCGATCGTCTCCACGACCTCGTCGGCGTCCTTCTCGTCGGTCTTGGGCAGCAGCACGGCGAACTCGTCTCCGCCGAGCCGCGCGGCGTGGCTCGGCTTGTCGACGGCCTCGTTCAGAACCTCGCCGATGCGGCGCAGCAGCGCATCGCCGGCCGCGTGGCCGAGCCGGTCGTTGGTCGCCTTCAGCTCGTTCAGGTCGACGATGATGATGGAAACCGGGAAGGAGCCGTGGCGTTCGAGCCGGTTGACCTCCTCCATGTAGAAGCTGCGATTGTAGAGCTTGGTCAGCGCGTCGTGCTGGCCGAGGAACTCCAGATAGGCCTCCGCCTTCTTGCGCGCCGTGATGTCGGTCAGCGCCACCTGCACCAGCGACCAGTCGCTCTCATGGCCGGGCAGCACGGAGAACTGCAGGTGCACATGCAGCGCGTTGCCGTCGAGCGCGTAATTCACCACCTCGCGCTGCTGGAAGAGCCTGCCCTCCCATAATTCGATGAGTTGCTCGCGGAAGTGCTGATGCATCTCGTCGCGGAACACGTCGCCGATGCGGTGCAGCAGCGTCGCCTTGTCGGGCGCTGCGAACATTTCCAGCGTGTGCCGGTTCACGTCGAGCACGCGTATCTCGCTCATGCAGCGGTCCACGAAGTCCGGATGGACGTCGGTGAAGACGCGAAAGTCGGTGATGCCGCGCTCGCGCGCCTCGTCGAGCAGACTGCTTCACGCGGCTGAAGTCCTCCACCCAGAGCGACACGGGGGAATGCTCGAAGAGGCCGTGCGCGTACTGGATGCTCGACGCGAGCCGCCGCTGCGCCGTCTCCCGCTCGGTCACGTCGAGGACCGCGACGAGCACGCGCTCCCAGCTCTCCTCGTAGCCGGGAAGGATGGTGCCCTTCAGCTCGATGTCGAGGCGCCGGCCTCCAAGCGTGTAGTTCACGGTGTTGGAGAAGAACTCCGTGCCGCCCCTCCCAGAGATGCGTCAGCTCGTCGCCGTGCATCTTCAGCATGTCGTCGCGGAAGATCTTGTCGAGATTGCCGACCAGGTGCTCCAGGCTGTCGGCTTCGAAGAGCTGCAAGGTGCGCTGGTTGACCTTCTCCACCCGGATGCGCGCGGCGCACTGCCGGGCGCGCTCCGGATCCTCCAGCAGATGGCTCCGCAGGCTCGTCGAGCCCGGCCTTCCGCCATTCGTCGAACAGTGCCTTCACGCCGCTGAAGTCCTCGACCCACAAGGAGACCGGGGCGAGGTCGAACATCTCTGCATCGTCGTTGCGTAGCGTGGCTGCGTCCTGGGCGGGGACACTTCGGTCGTCAGGCATGGGGTTGCTCGCCTTGGAAAGTGCAGGCGGATACAGCATCCCCTCGACCGGTTAAGAAGGCCCAAACGTCCGGCCAATGTTTGGCCCCCGGGGGCGCGCCATTCGCCCTGCATACACGCCGGCCCTGTTGCCTACGCAATGTGCAGCAGGCCTAGGATCGGGCTTGCGCGGGCGGAGCCTCGGGGCTTAGCTGTGCCGATGAAACCCACGAACTCCGTCTATACCGGCCTGCCGACCACTATCTTCGAGGAGATGAGCCGGTTGGCCATCGCGCATCAGGCGGTCAATCTGGGCCAGGGCTTTCCGGACGTCGACGGGCCGGAGGACATCCGCCGCAAGGCCGCCGAGGCGCTGCTGGAAGGGCCGAACCAGTATCCACCGATGATGGGGGTGATGGCGCTGCGCGAAGCGGTCGCCGCCAACTGGAAGCGCTTCCACGGGCTCGACGTCGATGCGGCGCGCGAGGTGCTGGTCACCTCGGGCGCCACGGAGGCGCTGTCGGACGCCATCAATGCGCTGGTGGAGCCGGGCGACGAGGTGGTGCTGATCGAGCCGCTCTACGATTGCTACCTGCCGCTGGTGAAGCGGGCAGGAGGCGTGCCGAAGCTGGTCCGGGTGACGCCGCCCGACTGGGCGCTCGACGCCGAGGCGCTCGCCGCGGCGTTCTCGCCGCGCACCAAGGCGGTGCTCCTCAACAATCCGCAAAACCCGGCGGCCAAGGTTTTTTCGCGCGCGGAGCTGAAGCTGATCGCCGATCTCTGCCTGCGCCACGATGCCTATGTCATCGCCGACGAGGTCTACGAGCACATCGTCTTCGACGGGGCGCGGCATGTCTCAATGCTGTCGCTCGAGGGGATGCGCGAGCGCACCGTCGCCATTGGCTCGGCGGGGAAGAGCTTTTCGCTCACCGGCTGGAAGGTTGGCTACGTGACCGCGGCGCCGGCGCTGCTCGACCCGATTGTCAAGGCGCACCAGTTCACCACCTTCACCACGCCGCCGGACCTGCAGAAGGCGGTCGCCTACGGCCTTGCCAAGGACGAAAGCTATTTCAACGGCTTGGCGGCGAGCTTCAGGAGAAGCGCGATCGGCTGGCGAAAGCATTGCGCAGCGCTCGGGGCCGGCGATCATCCCGTGCCAGGGCACCTATTTCCTGACGCTCGATATGGCGCCGCTTGGCCTGGAGGGCGACGATGCGGCGCTTGCGAAGCGCATGACGGTGGAGGCCGGAGTCACTGCGGTTCCCGTCTCGGCCTTCTATGTGTCGGACGCGCCGAAGAGCTATCTCCGGCTTTGCTTCTCCAAGCGCGACGCGGTGCTCGACGAGGCGGTGGAGCGCATGCGGGGCTGGCTGAAGACGGCCCGTCAGACCGCGAGCTTGAAACGTAGCCCGGATGGAGCGCAGCGCAATCCGGGTGGCGTTACGTTCCGGACATCCGCTCCCGCATTACGCTTCGCTGCATGCGTGCTACGATGGGACGCACCGATCAGGCGGCGTTCGCTTCTGCTGCCGGTTGGCGGTCCGGGAAATGCCGCATCGGCACAATTTCGAGCGATGCGTTGGTGTAGACGACGGTCGCGATGAAGTGATCGTCTTCTTCCGATACGGAAATGCTGCGGATGTCCAGCGGCCCGTGCACGCTGAAATCCCTGAGCCACGCGGATGCGGCATCGCGCGCCGCGGGCGGGCTCTCACCGGGGAACGACTTACGCATCTCCAGCGCGGCAGCGACGGGCAGGTTCATCGGCGAAATCCTCCTCTCGGCGGGACTTCACCAATGATTCGCTCAAAGGGTTTAGCTTCCATTAACTGCGACGCTGCCGCCGGCGGCCCCGGCCTTCGAGGGCGGGCCGTTTCGCGTTCACCATTTCGTGCGACGGAATAAGTCCACGCGGCCGAACGTCTTATTCCGCGGGAGGGCAGGCACATGCCTGCGGCCTCCTGTGAAAGGGAGTAACGACAATGATGCTGAGACGCATCGGATTGGCCGCCGCCTTCGCTTTGGCATCCGCCATCGCCCACGCGGCCCCCGCGATGACGGCGGATTCGAGCATGGGCCCCATCCTCGTCGATGAGCACGGCATGACGCTCTACACCTTCGACAAGGACACAGACGGGGTCACCAACTGCTACGACAAATGTGCCGTGAACTGGCCGCCGCTGATGGCCGCCGAGGGCGCCATGGCCGAGGGTGACTGGACGATCGTGGACCGCACCGACGGCGGAAAGATGTGGGCCTACAAGGGTACGCCGCTTTATCTTTGGATAAAGGACCAAAATCCCGGCGACACGACAGGTGACGGCGTCAACAGCGTCTGGCACGTTGCCAAGCCCTAGGATCGGGAGCGGCCGATAGGCTATGAGCGGCCTTCCCAAGGACCGCGTCGGCGGACGGCAAAGAGGCGAGGGGCGGAGCGAATGGCGGTGGACCGGCGCGAACTGGCCCGGCTTATTCCGGCGCTCCGCCGCTATGCCCGCGGCCTGCAAAGCGACCGCGCCGCCGCCGACGACATGGTGCAGGACTGCCTCCGGCTGGCGCTCGATCGCGAGCGCCAGTTCCGCGGCGGCAACCTGGCCGCCTGGGTCTTCACCATCCTCTCCAACCTGGCGCGCTCGCGCTACCGCGCCGAGCGCCGGGCGCCGACGCTGGTGCCGCTGGAAGATACGCCGGGAGAGGGAACCGACCCGGTCATGCGCGTGGCGATCATGAGAGCGCTGGGGACCCTGCCGGACGATCAGCGCAAGGCGCTGCTGCTGACAGCGGTGGAGGGCTTCTCCTACCGCGAGGCGGCCGACATGCTCTCCGTGCCGGTCGGTACGGTGATGTCGCGCATCTATCGGGCGCGCGTCGCGCTGGCCGACGGCCTGGGCGGCAGTGCGCCGCTGCCATTCAGGAGGGTGAAGTGACTCCCGGCGCCCCCGTCACCAACGAGGATCTGGTGGCCTTCGCCGACGGCCGCCTCGATACCGAGCGGGCCGCCGAGATCAAGACGTGGCTGGGGGAGCACCCCGACGAGGCCAAGCAGGTGGCGGAGTGGCAGCGGCAGACGGAGCTGCTGAAGGCGGCGCTCGATCCGGTGGCGGACGAGCCGGTGCCGCCGACGCTGACGGAGGCGTTGCATCGCCGCCGGGCGCGCCCGCTCTACTGGGCGATGGCGAGCGCCGCGGCCGCAGCGGTCATCGCCTTTCCGCTCGGGCTGGCGCTCGGCTGGTACCTGACGGCCGCGAACATCATGGTCAGCCAGGGCGAGCGGTTGGCCGAGACCGGCCTTTCCACCTACCGCGTCTACACGGCCGAGGTGCGCCATCCGGTCGAGGTCTGGGCCGACGAGGAGCAGCACCTCGTCACGTGGCTGACCAAGCGGCTCGGCGTTCCGGTGAAGGCGCCGGACCTGTCGCGGAACGGGCTGAAGCTTGTCGGCGGGCGCCTGATCGTGGAGGGCAAAGCGCCGCTGGCGCTCCTCATGTACGAGGACAATAGCGGCCGCCGCTTCACGCTGCTCATCGAGCATATCCCCGACGGACGCCAGACCGCCTTCCGCTACGTGCACGGCGACGACGCCTGCGCGTTCTACTGGATCGAGGGCGACATCGGCTACGCGCTGACCGGGCCGGCCGACCGCAATGTCGTGATGCAGGTCGCGGAGACGGTCTACGAGCAGCTCAACAAGAGCTGAGGCTGCGCTCTAGGCTCTGCTTAGGGCGAAGCCTGCTTCCTTGAGCAGCGCTTTCTGCTCTTCTTCAGATCGCTGCTCCAGCGCCAGCAGCGCCGTGTAGGGATCGCCGCCGAGCTTGAGCGCCGCTGCGAAGGCGGGCTCCGTCTTCAGCCCGCGCTTCCGCTCCGCCATCACGGCGGCGTGGAAAGCCTTGCCGCCGAGCGCGAGCAGCCGGCGCTCGACGAGGAAATGCCGCCAGCCGGCCTGCTCGGCGACCGGCGTCGGGTGGCCGAAGATCTCGATGGGCCAGCCATGCGCGGAAAACGTTGCGATGATTGCTCGCTCGCCCCCGCTCCATCGTCCGACGCGGAACTCTTCCTCCGCGCCGAAGGCGGCGGACACGTCCTCGACAAAGCGCGTCGCATCGGACGCGTGGCAGAGCACGTCGATGTCGCTTGACGGAAGCGCGAGGCCGAGGGGTGGCGTGCCCGCCACGTGGGGGTCGTAGGCGGCGAGGCGCCGCATGAGCGCGAGTCGCTCGAGCGCTTCCTGATAGCTCGGTCGCTCCATGTCAGCCGGCAGGCGAAAGGACGCCGGTCAGCTCGCCGGGCAGGCCGCAAAGCGCTTGCGCGCCGGCCTCCGTCAGCTCCACCGCCGAGCCATAGCCATAGAGCACGCCGACGGCGCGCATGTTGTTGTTGCGTGCGCCGACCATGTCGTGGCGGCGATCGCCGACCATGATGGCCGCCTCGGGCGCAATCCGCTGCTCGGCGAGGAGCCACGACAAAAGCTCCGTCTTGTCGGAGCGCCGCCCGTCGAGCTCGGCGCCGCACACCGTCTTCGAAATAGGGCGCCAGCTCGAAATGCTCCACGATGCGCCGTGCGTAGACCGTCGGCTTGCTGGTCGCCACGAAGAGCCGGTGGCCGCGGCCGGCGAGCGCGGCGAGCACGTCGGGGATCGCCGGATAGAGCTCGTTTTCGAAGAGCCCGATGTCGCCGAACCGCTCGCGATATTTGGCCAGCGCCGTCGCGGCGTCGCCGCGGCCGGCGAGCAGCTGCTCGAAGCTTGCCAGGAGCGGCGGCCCGATGCACCAGAGAAGCGTCCTCCTCCGGCGGCGATTCGCCTGTCAGCTCGATCAGCGCATGCCGGATCGAGCGCGTGATGCCGAGCTTCGGGTCCGTCAGCGTCCCGTCGAGGTCGAAGCAGATGGTTTGCATGGGACGTGCCGTAGAGGACATCGCGCGAGAGCGCAAAGCTCAGATCAGCCGCTCTCTCAGCCGCCACGCGGCCGATTCCGCGTAGCCTGGGTCGATCTCGATGCCGATGCCGCGGCAGCCGAGCTTTTGGGCGGCGATCAGGGTGGAGCCGATGCCGACGAAGGGGTCGAGCACCAGCGGTGCGTCGTCGGGCGGGGTGGAGCCGTTCTCGTGCGTCGGGACGCCGGCGAGCTTGATGCAGCGTTCCGGCAAGGCGGCGGGGAAGGGGCTCGGATGGTGGTCGCGCTGCGCCTTGGAGCGAATCGTCTCGTAGGGGATGAACCACACGTCGCCGGCGCAGCGGCGGTCGCGCGCATGTCCCCAGCGCGCAATGTTGGACTTGTCCTTGAACGGCACGCCGACCGCCAGTCGGTCGAGCGGCGTCTTGCCGGCCTTGGTGAAGTGGAAGACGTGCTCGTGCGTGTGGTTGAGGAAGCGCGGCGAGTTGACCGGCTTGAAATGCCCGAACGTGTCGTCGCCGATCGACAGCGATTTCACCCAGATGATCTCGTTCTGCAGGCGGAAGATATCGCGCATGGCGTTCGCCGCGTCGGGCGCGATCCACGGGTCGGAGCTGGTGCCGGCGATGTTGAGGAAGAACGAGGCGTCGTCCTTCATCACGCGCTTCAGGAGCAGCGCAATGTCGGTGAGCCAGGCGAGATAGCCCGAGCGGCTGCCGCTGTCGTCGTAGGAGGCGTAGTTCAGGCCGATATTGTAGGGCGGCGAGGTGACGACCACGTCGACGGATTGTTCCGGCATCGCGGCGAGCACGGTGAGGCAGTCGTCGACGAAAATGGTCTGGTCGCCGACCGCGATCCTGCGCTGACGGGTGCGCCTGCCGCCGCGCCGTCGTTGGATGTCCGGTGTCTCCTGCAGCAAGCGCGCCTCCGCGCCCCGATTTTGCCGGCCACTCTGCCGCATTCTGCCGGCCGGCGCACGCCGAGTTGGGGCTTAATCCAGTGGATTCTGCGGGTTGTTCAAAACGGCTCGCCGAGCGCCCCGAAACCGGGGAGGAGGACGGCGAAATCGTGGAGACGCACGCCCGTCACCAGGCCGCCGAGGCTGATCTCCAGGCCGTCGCGCGGGCCGATCGTCAGCCCGGCGAAGCCGCCGAGCGATAACGTCCAGCCGCCGGCCGGTGTGCGGGAGAGCCACGGGCCGGCCGGATAGTCGCGCCCAATGGCAGTGGGCGGCAGCTCGGCGCCGAGCTCCGGCACGGCGGCCAGCACGCTCGCCACGAACGTGTTGGAGTTCGGCCCCGGCCAGATGCGGTAGGAGCCGCGCGCCGTCCAGCGATAGTCGCGGATCGCCGCTTCTACCCGAGGGATGAGCCGCGCCGCCTCCGGGCCCTTCAGCGTGGCGATGGCGACCGGGTCGTTGGAATACCAGCGCCCGTCGGGCGGCTGGCCGTTGCGGCGCACCGGGTTGCCCCAGCCGACCACCTCGTAACGTTCGTAGCTGTCCGCGCCGGCCGGCTTCAGGAGCAGCCAGGAATGCACCGCGACCACGCCCTTCAGCCCGCCGGTGCGTGCCGCCATGACGCGGATAGACGCCTCAGGCTCCGCGCGCGGGGATGGCAGGATGCCGGCGCTCGACCAGTCCGCCGTGCGCCAGCTTGCCGGCCGCTGCTGCGAATACCAGAGCGCCGCATGCGCCAGCACCGGCGCCACGAAGAGAAGCAGCACCGCAAGGAGCGTATAGGCCAACGCCTTCAGCAATCTCACCGTCCAGAATCCGGTTGCGGAGCGCGTTCGGTTCGTCCAAGCCTTGCCTGTAACCACGGAATTTTGATGGCAAATCCCGTTCTTGTGGAAGTCACGCGCGGCGGGCGCGCCGAGAGCCGCCACCGCGGCGCCATCGCCGTGGTCGATGCGCAGGGCAAGCCGCTGCTGACGCTGGGCGACGTGGAGGCGCCGGTCTTTCCGCGCTCGGCGGTGAAGGCGATCCAGGCGCTGCCGCTGGTGGAATTGGGCGCCGCCGACCATTTCGGCTTCCAGGCGCGGGAGCTGGCGCTGGCGCAGGCCTCGCATGGCGGCGAGCCGGCGCATGTGGCGTGCGCGGCCGCCATGCTTGCGGCCATCGGGCTCGACGAGCATGCGCTCGAATGCGGCGCTCACGCGCCATCTCACATCCCCTCCTCCAACGACCTTGTGCGGCGGGGGAGGGCGCCGAGCCAGCTTCACAACAATTGTTCGGGCAAGCACGCAGGCTTCCTGGCGGTGTGCCAGCATCGCGCCTACCCACACCACGGCTATGTCGACCCGCATCATCCGGTGCAGGCGGATATCCGCGAGGCGTTGCAGAGCGTTACGGGCGCGGCGCATGACGCGGAGCATTGCGGCACCGACGGCTGCTCCATCCCGACCTATGCCGTGCCGCTGACGGCGCTCGCCACCGGCTTTGCCCGCTTCGGCACCGGCGTGGGACTGTCGCGCGAGCGCGCCGCCGCCGCGCACCGCATCTACGAGGCAGCCGTTTCGGAGCCATTCTACGTGGCCGGCACCGGCCGCTTCTGCACCGAGGTGATGACGTTGATGAAGGGCGCGGCGCAGGTGAAGACCGGGGCGGAGGGCGTCTTCTGCGGCGCGCTCGCCGGGCCTCGGCCTGGGCGTGGCGCTGAAATGCGACGACGGCGCCGGCCGCGCCGCCGAGGCGATGATGGCGGCGGTGCTTGCCTGGCTCCTGCCGGAGCACGCCGAGGCGCTGAAGCGCTGGAGCGAGGCGCCGGTGCTCACCCGCCGCGGCGCCCGCGCCGGCGAGGTGCGCGCGCTGACGGATCATTTTCCGGAGCAGGGCCGATGAACGACAACGAGCAGATCGAGCTGGAGGAGGGCGACAGCAAGGGGCGCTACGTCCTGCGCGGCGCCAACGGAGCGCTGGCGGAGATGACCTTCTCCAAGGCCGGGCCGCACATCGTCATCATCGACCATACCGAGGTGCCGGACGCCTTTCGCGGCCAGGGGGTCGGCGTCAGGCTGGTGGGGCGTGCGGTGGCGGATGCCCGCGCCGCCGGCAAGACGATCATCCCGCTCTGCCCTTTCGCCAACGCCCAGTTCAAGAAACACCCCGAATGGGCCGATGTGCTGAACAAGTAGAAGCCTTGAAGGCGCCATGATAGGAGCCGATATCGCGGGACACGAAGGAGCCTTGCCATGAGCTGGAACCCTGCGCTTGAGCCGCAATGGCCGACCGGCGACCAGGTCGACCTCATCGAGACGCTGATCGTGCCGCGCGCCCGCGACATCGGCGGTTTCGAGGTGCGCCGCGCGCTGCCGGCGCCGGAGCGCCAGATGGTCGGCCCGTTCATCTTCTTCGACCATATCGGGCCGGCGGAGTTCCTCACCAACCAGGGGATCGACGTCCGTCCGCACCCGCATATCGGGCTTGCGACCGTCACCTACCTTTATCGCGGCGAGATCCAGCACCGCGACTCGCTCGGCGTCGATCAGTTCATCCGCCCCGGCGAGGTGAACTGGATGATCGCCGGCAAGGGCGTCACCCATTCGGAGCGCACCGGCCAGGAGACCCGCAAGCACCCGCATGCCCTGTTCGGCGTGCAGACCTGGGTGGCGCTGCCGGACGAGCACGAGGAAACCGATCCGGGCTTCGAGCATCAGCCCAAGGAGGCGCTGCCGCTGATCGAAGGGGAGGGGAAGACGCTTCGCCTCATCCTCGGTACCGCCTATGGCGAGCGCGCGCCGGTGAAGACCTTCTCCGAGACGTTCTATGTCGACGCGGCGCTCCAGCCCGGCGCCCTGCTGCCGCTTCCCGACGACCACGAGGACCGCGGCGTCTACGTGATCGACGGGTCGGTGGAGATCGCCGGCGAGACCTACGAGTTCGGCCGCATGATGATCTTCCGCCCCGGCGACCGCATCACGATCAAGGCCGGCGAGCGCGGCGCGCAGCTCATCCTGCTCGGCGGCGAGACGCTGGGCGGCCCGCGTTACATCTGGTGGAACTTCGTCGCTTCCTCGAAGGAGAAGATCGAAGAGGCGAAGGAGGCGTGGCGCGCCGAGGGCTGGCGCAACGGCGGCGACACCCGCTTCGTCCTGCCGGTGGGGGACGACGGGGAATATATCCCGCTGCCTTGAGCCGCACCCCGGCGTCCAAGGTCGGCGCGGCATGGCCGGCGCTGCCTTACGCAGCGTGGCGCGAGACGGCCGTCACGCTGCAGCTCTGGACGCAGGTGGTGGGCAAGGTGCGGCTGAAGCTGACGCCCTGGCTCAATCACAGCTGGCAGGTGCCGCTCTACGTCACAGCCCGCGGGCTCGGCACGTCGCCGATTCCGATCGGCAGCGACATGCTGGAGATGGAGCTCGACTTCATCGGCCATAGGCTCACCTTCCGCACCAGCCGCGGGGAAGAGCGGGCGCTGCCGCTGGAGCCGCAGAGTGTCGCCGATTTCTATCGCCGGGTGATGGATACGCTCGCCGATATCGGCGTCTCGGTGAAAATCAGCGAGATGCCGAACGAGGTGCCCGATCCCATCCGTTTTTCTGAGGACCGGGCGCACGCCGCCTATGACGCGGAGGCGGCGCATCGCTTCTGGCGGGCGCTCGTTTCGATCGACCTCGTATTCAGGCGCTTCCGCAGCGGTTTCCTGGGGAAGGCCAGCCCCGTGCACTTCTTCTGGGGGAGCTTCGACCTGGCCGTGACGCGGTTTTCCGGCCGCCCGGCGCCGCTTCATCCCGGCGGCGTTCCGGGGCTGCCCGACGCGGTGACGCGCGAGGCCTATTCGCATGAGGTGAGCAGCGCCGGATTCTGGCCGGGAAACGATGCGTTCCCCAAGGCGGCGTTCTACTCCTACGCCTATCCGACGCCGGAAGAATTCAGCCGCCAGCCGGTGACGTCGGGCGCCAGCTTCGACGCGACGCTCGGCGAGTTCATCCTGCCCTACGATGTCGTGCGCGCGGCGCCCGACCCGGAGGCGCTGCTTCTCGATTTTCTCACCACCACCTACGCCGCAGCGGCCGACACGGCGGGCTGGGACCGATCGGCGCTGGAATGCGCCCTCGGCTTGCCGGGCGAGGTTCGTAAGGTCTAGGGGCAATAAGGGGCCTGGCGTGGACATCGCCCCGCGGCATTGCAGGTCTGCCTTGCCGGTTCGCGTCATCCGCCGCCCGGCGTATCGCGCTATCGTAGCTTCGTTTAGCCTCTAACCACCGGGAGGATTTGGGTCATGCCTGTCATCACCACCAAGGACGGCGTTGAGATTTTCTACAAGGATTGGGGCTCGGGCCGGCCGATCGTGTTCAGCCACGGCTGGCCGCTTTCGGCCGACGACTGGGACGCCCAGATGCTGTTCTTCCTCAATCAGGGCTACCGTGTCGTCGCCCATGACCGGCGAGGCCATGGCCGCTCGAGCCAGGTTGCCGACGGTCACGACATGGATCACTACGCCGACGACCTCGCGGCGGTCACTGCGCATCTCGACCTCAAGGACGCCATCCATGTCGGCCATTCGACGGGCGGCGGCGAGGTCGTGCACTATATCGCCCGCCATGGCGAAAGCCGCGTGGCCAAGGCGGCGATCATCTCAGCGGTGCCGCCGCTGATGGTGCAGACGCCGGCCAATCCCGATGGCCTGCCCAAGAAGGTGTTCGACGACTTCCAGGTGGCGCTCGCGGCCAACCGCTCGCAATTCTATCGCGACATCGCGGCGGGTCCCTTCTACAACTACAACAAGACGGGCAAGCCTGCCGAAGCGACCGTCGAGAACTGGTGGCGGCAGGGCATGATGGGCGGCGCCAAGGCGCACTACGATGGCATCGTCGCGTTCTCGCAGACCGATTTCACCGAGGACCTGAAGAAGATCACTGTGCCGGTTCTGGTGATGCACAGCGAGGACGACCAGATCGTGCCCTACATCGCCTCCGGCCCGCTTGCCGGCGAAGCTCCTGAAGAACGGCACGCTGAAGACCTACAAGGGCTTCCCGCACGGCATGCCGACGACCGAGGCGGAAACCATCAACGCCGATCTTCTGGCTTTCATAAGGAGCTAGCGGTCGTGCGGTGCCGGGAGGCCCGTCCCGGCACCGCTCACACCGTTCGGCACCGCTTCAGTGCGGCAGGGCGGCCCTTCCGCCCATGCCCGGTCCTGTGATCGCCGGGTGGAAACGCCGCGCCGCCATCCAGCCGAACACGACGAAGGCGATGAGAACTACGATCTGCACGGCGAGGAAGGGCGGCTCGGACTGCGTGGGCGCCAGCGGCCGCAGGAAGGCGAGCTTCTGGAACGACTGCACGACGAGCACGACCACGTTGAGGTAGAGCGCGAAGAGAGCGCAGACCACGTAGATCAGCCGCCACGGCCCACCCATGTGGAAGGCATAGCGGCCGGCAATCGCCGCCGCCAGGACTACCAGAGAGATCACGCCGAAGATCACGGCCGGACTGACCTTCAGGTTCGGGAACATGAAGCCGGTCACGCTGGTCAGCACTGTGGTCAGCAGGAAGAGCGACGTCCACCCTTCCATCCGCCTTCCGGCGACCATGCCGTAGAAGACGATGATGCCGGTCGCGATCGCGACAAGGCTGATGACGACATGCAGAGTGGTAAAGGCGGAAAGCGAAAGCCCCAAAGTCATCACACGCCTCCTTTCGAGCCGCCGGATCGACGCGCCGAAGCGCCGCCAATCCGCGCCAACAATCCGGAGCCTGCCTGAAGAGCGGGACGGAACCCGTGGGCGGGACGGCTATTCGCGACCCGTCTTGCCCCCCGGCCATGCATCATACATCGCTTGTGCGTTGCGGTAATGCGAAATGATGCAGCGCGATGCCGCTCGCCGTCGCCACGTTGAGGGAATCGAGGCCGGGAGCCATTTCGATCCGCACCGGCCGGCAGCGGGCGATGAGGCCCGGATCGAGCCCCGGTCCCTCCGGGCCGAGGATCAGCGCCGTGCGGCTGGAGACCTGTGCATCGGAGAGCGGGGTCGCGCCGGCCGGCGTGAGCGCGATCGACTGGAAGCCGGCGGCGAGAAGCGGTGCCAGCGGGTCGGTGCCGCGCGGGAGGCGCGCATAGGGCACGAGCAGCGTAGCGCCGACGGAGACGCGGGTCGCCTTGCGATAGAGCGGGTCGCAGCATTCCGCATCAAGGACAACCGCATCGGCGCCGAATGCCGCGGCGTTGCGGAACACGCCGCCGACATTGTCGTGGTTGGCGAGACCGATGAGAACGACGACGAGCGCGCGCTCCCCAGTCTGCCCCAGCAGCTCCTCGACCGACGGCGCAGCCTTGGGTCGCCCAAGTGCCAGGATGCCGCGATGGATGTGGAAGCCCACGATCGCGTCCATCACCGCCTGGCTCGCGGCATAGACCGGCATGTCCTGCGGCAGCGCTTCGAGCGCCGGCATGAGCCCCGCCACGCGCTTCTCCGCCACCAGCAGCGACAGCGTCTCGTGCCGCGGCGAGGCGACAAGGCGCTTCACCACCACCTCGCCCTCGGCGATGAAGAGCCCCTCGCGCCCCACGAGATCGCGCTCGCGCACGTCGCGATAGCCGGCGATGCGCGGGTCGGCAGGGTCGGTGATGGTGACGATCTGGGGCAGGGAAGGTCTCGGCGTTTGCGCAACGTTTAGAATAGTCGAAAAGTCGACGCGCTGCGCTCGAAGGCGCGCGGCGAAACCTGTCTGCTTCGGATTCCGGTTAGCCTGGCGCAGCTTGCCGGCTATTCGTGCCTGAGCGCATCGATCGGGTCGAGATGCGCCGCGCGCCGCGCCGGGAAGAAGCCGAACGCCACCCCCACTGCGGCCGAGAAGGCAAAGGCGAGCGCGATGATCGAGGTGTTGAGGATGAACGGCACGCCGAGCAGCGCCGAGGCGAGGCCCGACAAGCCGAGCCCCAGCGCGATGCCGATCAGTCCGCCGAAGAGCGACAGCACGACCGCCTCCACCAGGAACTGCATGAGCACCTGGTTCTCCTCCGCGCCGATCGCCAGCCTTATGCCGATCTCGCGCGTGCGCTCCGTCACCGACACCAGCATGATGTTCATGATGCCGATGCCGCCGACCAGCAGGCTGACGGCGGCGACCGCGGCGAGGAGCCCGGTCAGCACCTTGGTGGTGGCGGTCATTGTCGACACCATCTCCGCCATGTCGTTGACGCGGAAATTGTCCTCGTCGCCCGCCCCGATGTGCCGCCGCTCGCGCATCAGATAGGTGACGTCGCGCTGCACCTTGGTCGTGTCGACCCCGTCGGCCGCGGAAAGGAATACCGAGCGGATGTCCGAATTGCCGATGAAGCGCCGCTGCACGGCGCGGATCGGCATCACGACGGTGTCGTCCTGGTCCTGGCCGAAGCTCGACTGGCCCTTTTCGCCCAAGACTCCGACCACGTCGCAGGGCACGGTGTTGAGGCGGATGCTCTGGCCCAACGGGTCGGTATGGCCGAAAAGCTCTTTCACGACGGTCTGGCCGACGATGCACACCGCCTTGCCGGAGCGCAGCTCGCTGTCGAGGAACTCGCGGCCTTTCGTCAGCGGCCAGTCGCGGGCGGTGAAGAAGCCGTTGGTGGTGCCGGTGATGGTGGTCGTCCAGTTCTGATTGCCGTAGACCGCCTTGGCGCTGGTGCTCACGGTGGGGGCGACGGCCTGCAGGCCGTTGATCTGCCGCTCGATCGCCTCGGCGTCGGCCATGGTGAAGTTGGGCGCGTCGGTCTGGCGCGGGCCGAAGCCCTGGCCCGGGCGCAGGAACAAGAGGTTGGTGCCGAGTGACGAAATCTCCGTCTGCACTTGCGCCGTCGTGCCGTTGCCGATCGTCACCATGGCGATGACGGCGCCCACGCCTATGACCACGCCGAGCACGGTAAGGAACGAGCGCAGCGCGTTCCTGATGATCGCCTGGAAGGCGAGGCGCACGGTTTCCCACAGCATCAGGCGGCCTCGCGCTTCATGTCGTCGGACTCCACCCGCCCGTCGACGAAGTGGATGATGCGCGAGGCGTATTTCGCCATATCCGCCTCGTGCGTCACCATGATGATGGTGATGCCGTCGCTTTTGTTGAGCTCGGTCAGGAGCTGCATGATCTCATGGCTCTTGGCCGTGTCGAGATTGCCGGTCGGCTCGTCGGCGAGCACCACGTCGGGGCGCGTGGCGATGGCCCGCGCGATTGCGACGCGCTGCTGCTGTCCGCCCGATAGCTGGTTCGGGTCGTGGTCTTCCCAGCCGGTCAGCCCGACTTTCGCCAGGGCTTCGCGCGCCGTCTGCCGCCGCTCGACCGCCGGCGTGCCGCGGTAGATGAGCGGCAGCTCGACATTCTCCAGCGCCGATGTGCGGGCCAGGAGGTTGAAGCCCTGGAACACGAAGCCGAGATAGTTGCGCCGCAAGAGCGCCCGCTGGCGGCGCGACAGCGCGCCGACATCGACGCCGCGGAAGGAATAGACGCCGCCGGTCGGCGCATCGAGGCAGCCGGCGATGTTCATCGCCGTCGACTTGCCCGAGCCGCTCGGGCCCATGATGGCGACGAACTCGCCCGCTTCGATGGTGAGATCGACCCCGGCGAGCGCCGCCACCGTGGCTTCGCCCGTGCCGTAGATGCGCGTCACGCCGGCAAACTCGATAAGGGGCGGCCCGCCGGCCGCAGGCCCTGCCATCAGCCTATCCCGTCACCGAGTCGGTGACGACTGGCGTGCCCGCTTCGATCGGGCCGTCGAGCACTTCGGTGAAGTTCCCGTCGCTGGCGCCGGTCTTCACGCTCACCTTTTTCGGCGCGCCGTTATCGAGCACGTAGATGGCGCGCGTGCCGTCGGCGCCGGCCTCGGTGTTGGCAACGCCTTCTCCGCGCGGCGGACGCGGCAGAAGGAACCGCAGCAGGCCGCTGCCGCTGCGGCTGCTGCTGGTCGTGCTGCTCGCCGCCGTTGCAGGTGGCGTGAAGCGCAGCGCCGCGTTCGGCACCAGGATGGCGTCGTCGACCTGTTTAACCGTGATGTCGGCGGTCGCCGTCATGCCGGGGCGCAGGAGCAGGTCGGAATTGTCGAGCGAAAGCACCGCCGTATAGGTGACGACGTTGTTGATGGTCTCGGACGCGTAGCGCACCTCCTTCACCTCGGCGTCGAAGGTCCGGTCGCGGTAGGCCTCGACCGTGAAGGTCGCCTTCTGGCCGGCCTTCACCTGGCCGACGTCCGCCTCGTCAATGTCGACCTCGAGCTGCATCTGGGCGAGGTCTTCGGCGATGGTGAAGAGCACCGGCGCCTGCAGCGAGGCGGCGACGGTCTGGCCGGGATCGACGCTGCGCGACAGAACCACGCCGTTGATGGGCGACAGGATGGAGGCCTTCTTGAGGTTGGTCTCAGCGGTGTCGAGGTCGGCCTGCGCCACCGCCACGTTGGCCTTGGCGACGGCGACGCCGGCCAGCGCGCGCTGATAAGTAGCCTCGGCCTGCTCCTGCGCCGCTTGCGAGGCGAAGTCGCGCTCCTTCAGCGTGCGTGCGCGCTGGTAGGCGAGGTCGGCCTCGTTGAGCGTTGCCTCGGCGTCCTGACGCTGCGCCTCGCGCATGGCAAGTGTGGCGCGCGCATGGCTCACTTCCGCTTCCAGCTTGTCGGTATCGAGCCGCGCCAGCACCTCGCCGGCCGTCACCTCGTCGTTATAGTCGACCAGGACCTCGCGCACCGTGCCGGAGAGCTCGCTCGATATCTCCACCTTGTTGGTGGGCTCCACCGTGCCGGTCGCGGTTACGGTCTCTGTCAGCGAGCCGCGCTTGGCCGGCTGGGTGACATAGCGCACCGTGTCGCCCGACCCGCCGGAGAAGAAGAGGACGTAAATCCCGAGAAGCACCGCCACGGCCAGCGCCGCGACGATGATATTGCGCGCCGAAAAGCGCCGGCGCGCCTTGGATTCCCCGAGACCCAGCGTCTTCGCCAGATCCGGCGAGACTTTCTGTTGAACGTTCATGCCACATCACTATCGCGCAAATGTCGCGAAACTATCCCTGAGATAGATCAAAACTGTCACAGCGCCAGCCTGGCGTGCGGCGTGTGCACCCTTTCGGATCGCGAAACGCCGGTGGTGCGGGGCGGGTCGCCAAGCGCCGATTCCGCGGGCGTCTACTGCACTTTGATGATCACGCCGTTGGGGAGCATCCGGTATTGGCCGCCTGCCATGGGCTCGCCCTGCGGCTCCTGATATTGCTGTTGCGAGCGTCCGAACAGGGAGGGTGGCGAGGGCTGCTCGCGATACGGATTGTCCTGCGGCCAGGCCATCTGCGTCGGAACGCCCATGGAGCTTTGATATCCGATGATGGAGTAGCCCGAGGGCGGCTCGCTCCCCGGCTTGAAGGCTTCGAGGATTGTGTCGGGGTCGCCGGGCTGGGCGCGGAGGCCGGTGCGGCGGTCGACGGGGATGAAGTTGATGCCGGGCGGCGCCTGGAACTCCTTGGGCGGCTGGTCGGCCAGCGCCGCCTTCATGAACTCCACGAAGATGGGCGCGGCCACGTGCCCGCCCGTCATCCCCCGCCCCATCGGACGCGGCTGGTCGAAGCCCACGAACACCCCCACCACAAGGTCCGGCGAGAAGCCCACGAACCAGGCGTCCTTCTCGTCGTTGGTGGTGCCCGTCTTGCCGGCGATCGGCTTGCCCACCGCCTTGACCCGCGTCGCCGTCCCGCGCTGCACCACACCCTCCATGATGGAGGTGATCTGGTAGGCCGTCAGCGGGTCGAGAACCTGCTCGCGGTTGTCGACCAGCGTCGGCTCCGCCTGCCCCCGCCACGCATCCGCGTCGCAGCCCTCGCACTGCGCGCTGGTCGTGCCGGTAGATGGTCTTGCCGAAGCGGTCCTGGATGCGGTCGATCAGGGTGGCGCGCACCTTGCGCCCGCCATTGGCGATCATCGAATAGGCCGTCACCAGCCTGAGCACCGTGGTCTCGCCCGCCCCCAGCGCCATCGGCAGGTAGGGCTGCAGATCGTCGTAGATGCCGAAGCGCTTGGCGTATTCGGCAATCAGCGGCATCCCCATGTCCTGCGCCAGGCGCACCGTCATCACGTTGCGCGACTTCTCAACCGCCGTCCTCAGCGTCGCCGGCCCGTAGAACTTGCCGCCGTAGTTCTGCGGCCGCCACACCTCGGTGCCGGAGCGGATCTCGATCGGCGCATCCATGATCACCGAGGAGGGCGTGTAGCCGTTGTCGAGTGCCGCCGAATAGACGAACGGCTTGAACGACGAGCCCGGCTGCCGCCAGGCCTGCGTGGCGCGGTTGAACTCGCTCTCGCGCGAACGAGAAGCCCCCCTGCATGGCCAGCACCCGACCCGTATAGGGGTCCATCGCCACCAGCGCCCCCTGGATCTGCGGCGGCTGGCGCAGCTTCCACGTCGCGTCCTCGCCGGCCACCGCCTGCACGAAGATCACGTCGCCGGCCTTCAAGGCGCGCGCCGCGCCCAGCTCATCTGGCTCTTCGGCAGCGTCCCCGTCTCACGCGTCTGAGACAACGACCCGTCCGGCAGCGTGTCGGGCTTCAGCCCGATCCGGTAGCCGTCCCCCTCGCCCGAAAGCACCACCGCGATCCGCCATTCCGGCACGTCGGAAAGGCCCTCGACCTCCGAAGCGGCTTCCCCCAGTCGCCGGAGATGTCGATGGTCGTCACCGGGCCGCGATAGCCGCGCGCCTGGTCGAGATGCACCAGCCCGTCCTGCAGGGCCTTGCGCGCCAGGCGCTGCAGCCCCGGGTCGAGCGTGGTGCGCACCGACAGGCCGCCCTCGTAGAGCTTCTGGCTGCCATACATGTCGATCAGCGTGCGCCGCACCTCCTCGGAGAAATACTCCGAGGCGAACAGATAGGTGCCGCTGTGCGGCCGGCTCACCGCGGCAAGCGGGCTCGCCTTCGCCGCCTCGCCGTCGGCGGCGCGGATGTAGCCGTTCTCCACCATGCGGTCGATCACCCAGTTGCGCCGGTCGACCGCCCGCTCCGTATGGCGGAAGGGATTGTAGTTCTCCGGCGCCTTGGGCAGCGCCGCCAGATAGGCGGCCTCCGCGATGCTCAGCTTGTTCACCGGCTTGTCGAAATAGTTGAGCGCCGCCGCCGCGATGCCGTAGGAGCCGAGCCCCAGATAGATCTCGTTCAGGTAAAGCTCGAAAATCTTGTCCTTCGAGTAGGCCTGCTCGATGCGCAAGGCGAGCAGCGCCTCCTTGATCTTGCGCTCGTAGCTGATCTCGTTCGACAAGAGGAAGTTCTTGGCCACCTGCTGGGTGATGGTGGAGGCGCCCACCGGCCGCTTGCCGGTGCCGGCGTTCTTCAGATTGACGATCGTGGCGCGCACGATGCCGGCCATGTCGAGCCCGTCATGCTCGTAGAAGCTCTTGTCCTCCGCCGACAGGAACGCCGCCTTCACAAGGTCCGGAACCGCCTGGATCGGCAGATAGAGCCGCCGCTCGCGCGCATGCTCCGCAATCAGCTGCCCGTCCGCCGCATGCACCCGCGTCATCACAGGCGGCTCATAACGCGCAAGGCTCTCGTAATCCGGCAGATCCGCGTTGAACGATTGCAGGAGAACGCCAGCGGCTACGGCAAGACTGAGAAGCATGAAGGCTCCGATTCCAAGAAGGTAGCCAAGAAGCCTCAGGAACCTGAACGGTGGCTTAACCGCCATCCCATACTGGCCAGCTACAGAGCCCCCTAGGCACTATACCGCGGTTAACAGGCGATGGCGATGACCCGAACTGGGCCATTTTCCCGTCCCTGTGCTCCCGCGAGACACGTTTGCTCAATGTAGGGCCAGGTCTGATTCGCGCGGTCGCCGTACGACTCCGGCCCGGCGGCAAGGAGATCTGCCTCGGCGAAGACCGACGCCATATGGCCGGAAATCGTCGCATTATCAGAAATGGTAGTCTTGAGGGTAAGAATTCACAAAAGATCGATCTAGAAAATGTAATAAAAGCCGGGATAGATCGACCGAAAGATTTCGATCGGAAAGATTTCATCTGCTTCTTCCCAAGTCAACGGCTCAGAATGACATTCAGGCAACGCTTTTCCGCCACAAACGATCCCTGAAAAGGACTCAAACCGCCGACCGAGCAAGGGGAACTTATTTCGCTGCTTGGCGTTTACCGGGACCGCAAGCGTTGATTCAGAAGATTGAGAGGGACGACGTGCCCCGGAAATATTGGATAGAGATTGCAGGCGCCGCCGCTTTCGTCGCGGTGGCCGTGCTCTTCATATCGATCGTCGGCGTCGCCTAGCCGCGGACGCCGCAATTTTCCCACCCCTAGGAAAATAGTCGGACATCCCGCGAACCAAGCGTTGGTTGCGTTGCCGATCTGGCACGCTCCTTTGCCCATTGCCGGCGGGAACTGCGTTCGGCACTGGCCGGACTCACCTAAATGTTTTAGAAAGCGGTTGAATTTCGCGCGAAGCGAGCGGGGGGGCGCGACGATTGTGCCGAATCAGATTTTCCACCTGATCCTGGTCAAGCCGACGCATTACGATGACGACGGCTACCCGCTGCAATGGCGGCGATCCATCATTCCGTCCAATGCCTTGGCCTGCGTGGCAGGACTGGGGCAGGACTGCGCCGAGCGGCACGTCCTGGGCGGCAACGTGGAGATCCGCGTCACCGCCATCGACGAGACCAACTACCGCGTCAGGCCCGACCAGCTGATCGCCACGATCCGCCGCGACGGGGGCAAGGGCATGCTGGGCCTGGTCGGCGTGCAGTCGAACCAGTTCCCGCGTGCGCTCGATATCGCCCGGCCGTTCCTCAAGGCGGGGGTGCCCGTCTGCATGGGCGGCTTCCACGTCGCCGGCTCGCTCGCCATGCTCGACGAGACGCCGCCGGAGATCGACGCGGCGGCCGACCTGGGCATCTCCTTCTTCATCGGCGAATCGGAAGAGGGGCGCCTCGACGAGGTGCTGAGCGACGCCTACGCCGGAAAGCTGAAGCCCCGCTATGACTATCAGGACCAGATGCCGGGCCTGCAGGACGCGCCGGTGCCGTTCCTGACGCGTGCCGAGGTCGACCGCACCTACGGCTCGCACGGCAGCTTCGATCTTGGCCGCGGCTGCCCGTTCCAGTGCTCCTTCTGCACCATCATCAACGTGCAGGGCCGCGTCAGCCGCTTCCGCTCCGCCGACGATTTGGAGCGCATCGTGCGCGCCAACCAGAAGATCGGCGTCAACCGCTTCTTCGTGACCGACGACAACCTGGCGCGCAACCGCAACTGGGAGGCCTGCTTCGACCGGCTGATCGAGCTGCGCGAGAAGCAGGGGATCCGCGTCTTCCTGCAGGTCCAGGTGGACACGCTCTGCCACCGCATCCCCGGCTTCATCGAGAAGGGTGTGAAGGCCGGCATCGATAACGTCTTCATCGGGATGGAGAACATCAACCCCGACAATCTCGCCGCGGTGAAGAAGACGCAGAACCGACTGCTCGAATACCGCGAGATGCTGCTCGCCTGGAAGAAGCACCCGGTCATCATCACCGCCGGCTACATTCTCGGCTTCCCGAACGACACGCGCGAGTCGATCCTGCACGACGTCGACATCATCAAGCGCGAGCTGCCGGTCGACCTGATCTATTTCACCAATCTCACGCCGCTGCCGGGCTGCGAGGACCACCAGCGCATGCATCGGGCCGGCGAGTGGATGGACCCCGATCTCAACAAATACGACCTCAACCACCGCGTCACGCATCATCAGCGCATGTCGGACGAGGAGTGGGACGGGGTCTACGCCGAGGTCTGGCACCGCTTCTATTCGTTCGACCACATCGAGACGATCTTCAAGCGCATGGCGGCGCTGCGCTCAAACAAGCGCTATTCGACGCTGCACCGGCTGCTCTGGTATCGCGATTTCCACCGCCTCTACGGCTGCCATCCGCTGGAGGGCGGCCTCGGCCGCATGAAGTTCCGCAAGGACCGCCGCTCCGGCATGAAGCTGGAAAGCCCGCTCGCCTTCTATCCGAAGTTCTGGGTGTCGGAGGCGCGCAACATCTTTTCGCTCTACCGGACCTACAGGCACATGCGCCGCATGATGCTCGCCATCCTGGCCGACCCGGAAGCGCGCAATTACCGCGACACGGCCATCACGGCGCCCGGGCTCGACGAGCTCAGCCTGGGCATGTACGCCGAGACGCGCGGCACCGCCGAGGCGATCGAGAAGCGAAATCGGCAGGACAAGCTCAGAGCCGACGCGCGGTCGAAGACCGGGGAGCCAGCGCCGTTGGAAGCGGCCGAGTAACGGGTTCCTGCCTTCTATTCACGTCCCCCGTTTCTTTTCATCCCGGTTTGCCGCGTCAGCGGCAAGACCGGACCCCATGAACACAGGTGCACCAGAGCTCTCTGATCCATCTGCGTTCATGGGTTCCGTGACTGGCGTCGCGCGCCATCCGGAATGACGACATCGAGAGCAGTTGACCGCGGTCCTTTGGTTGCCGAAAGCCGCTGCTAAGCCTTCGTCGTATCGATGCGCTTCTGGCCGGCCTTCCCGAAGGTGAGCTGATCGAGATCGGTCATGGGCGGCCGTCCCTTGGCAAGGCCGCGATAGTGCTCGCCCTTGGAGACGGCGCCCGTCTCGAAGATGATGTGCCAGCTGTCGCCACCGTCGCGGCTTTCGAATATCTGCCCATCGGTATCGCCGGCATAGAGCGCAAATCCGCCGTCCCACGCCTCCAGCGTCATGGCGCCGATAGCCGGGCGCTGCCCGTCAGGGAAGCCGTTCAGCAGCCGCTCCCAGCTCCTGCCGCCGTCGCGGCTCCTGGCGATGCGCGGCCGGGCACGGTTGATCCGGTACCAGTTGGGCGGATAGCCGCGCGCGCCCGCGACGAAGATGAGGTCGGGATCGTCCGGGTGCACGACCAGGGCGTCGGGATAGTTGATGTCAAGGGCGGGAAGCTCCTGCCAGCTGCGCCCATTGTCTTGGCTCAGCCGCAGCCCCCAGCCGGTGGCAAGCAGCATCTGCTCCGGGCGGTGCGGGTGAACCGCGACGCGATGGATATCGATGTCGGTGAAGTCGTCGGAAACGGCGAGCTCCTCGAACGAGCCGCCTTCATCGGTGGAGCGCAGCAGGGCGCCCACCTCGATGCCGACGATCAGCTCCTTGTCGCGGTGCACGACCACATCCTTGACGTGGCCGAGATGCGGAGGCGGCGGGAAGAACCAGCCGTCGGCTGTCGAGACCTTGGTGAGGGCAGGTCGGTCGCGCCACTGCGCGCCGCCGTCCTCGCTCATGTAGAGCCGCGCCGGCATGGCGCCGGCGAAGAGCACCTCGCGGCCGTTCAGCCGCTCCGCCTTCACCACCCAGATGTCGAACTGGTCGAGGCCTGCATTGATCCAGCGCCACGTCGCGCCGCCATCGTCGCTGCGCGCCACGCCGAAATGATGGGTGCCGGCGATCAGCCCGCCATCGGCGGTTCGCGCAAGCGCGCTGACAAAGGTGCCGGGAAGCGCCTTTTTCTGCGGCGACCACTCGCCGTCATCGCCGCGCTTGAGGAGCCACACGCCGTCGGCTGTGCCCACGGCCAGCACATCCCTTGGAGCGGCGCGCCGGAAAACGCTCGGGCCGCCCGGAGAGAGAAGAATCGGATCGCTTTCGGCGCCGTCGCCATTTGCGGTCATGCCGTCTTTTGCCCTCGTCAGCGTTCAGGCCGGCCGCTCTTCGATCGTGTCGACCTTGTTGGGATAGAAGGCGACGTGGTCCTTGATCATGGCGACAGCGTCGTAGGGCGCCTCATAGGTCCACACCGCGTTTTCCGCCGCGTGGCCGTTGGTCGCGATGCTGAAATAGGCGGCATCGCCCTTGTAGGGGCAGTGGCTGGCGTGCTCGGTGCGCTCGAGGAGCGTCATGTCGACGTCTTCGCGCGGGATGTAGTGGACCGGCGGATAGGTCGATTCCTGCATCGTCAGCACATGGGCGGAGTTGGCGACGGTCTGCCCGCCCAGCGTCACCACCACGCGGTTCGGGTTGGGCGTCACGGTGATCGGATGATCGGGGCCGGGGATTTTCATGGCGTTCTCCCTGCGAATTCCAGGAGCGGAATGTAGGCAGGAGAGTGCGCGAACGTAACCTCCCGTCAAGAGCAGGGCGGCCGGGGATAGCCAAATGCGAATTACGGGGGGAGCATCTGCGCTTTGCGCCGGCTACTTGACGAAGAGCTGTCGCGGGAAATCGCAGAACGGCTCCACGCCGGTCTCGGTGATGCGGATCGCCTCGGAGATCGCGATGCCCCAATCGTCCATCCAGATGCCGGGCATGAAGTGCATGGTCATGTTGGGCTCAAGCACCGTCTCGTCGGTGGAGCGCAGCGAATAGGTGCGCTCGCCCCAGTCCGGCGGGTAGGAGACGCCGATCGGATAGCCGCAGCGCGATTCCTTGAAGAGGCCGTGGCGCTCGATCGTGCGGTTCCACGCGCGCGTGCACGTCGCGCGCCGTGCGCGCCGGGCTTCGCGACCTCGAAGGCCGCTCGCGATCCCCTCCACCACGATCTTCGCCGCGTCGACCATCTGCTCCGGCGGCGTGCCGAGATAGACGGTGCGCGTCATCGGCACGTGGTAGCGGCGGCGCACGCCGGCGATCTCGATGGAGGTGCCGGTGCCGCTCTCGAACGGCGCGTCCTGCCAGGTGAGGTGCGGGCACGACGTGCCGACGCCCGATCGGCATGAGCGGCACGATCGCCGGATAGTCGCCGCCATACGCCTCGGTGCCGCGCGCCTGCGTCGCCTGGATCACCGCGGCGACCTCGCATTGCGGCACGCCGGCGCCCATGGCATCAACCGCTGCCTGCATGACGCGCTCGGTGATGCGGGCCGCCTCGCGCATCAACTCGATCTCGCGCTCCGACTTCACCGCGCGCACCCAGTTCACCAGCACGCCGGCGTCCTCGATGCGCGCGCCGGATAGCTCGGCGCGCAGCACGTCGAGCGCCTTGCCGGAGAAATAGTAGTTGTCGGCCTCCACGCCGATGGCGCCCATCGCCAATCCGCGCTCGCGCAGCACTGCGGCGACGAATTGCATCGGATGCTTGACCGTCGACTGCACGTGGTCGTCGGAATAGCCGTAGATGTTCTCGTGGCTGAGGATGGTGGTGAGCTTGGCGCCGTTGGCGTCCTGCAGCCGGCCGATCCACAGCGGCTGCTCCAGCTCCAGCGCCACCACCACGGCCTGATGCACGTAGAACGACCAGCCGTCATAGCCGGTGAGGTAGTTCATGTTCGACGGGTCGCTGACGATCAGCGTGTCGAGCTTCGCCTCGCTCATGCGCGCCTTGGTCTTCGCCAGCCGGTCGGAGAATTCCGCCTCGCTGAAAGGCGTGTTGTTCTTGCCGAATTCCATGTCGTCTTTCGTCCTTACCGGTGCGTTCCGGCGCCCCCGAGAAGGAGCGCCGGATGTCTCATCCTGTCAAAGCGAGGCGTGCACGCGGTCGACGGCGCGCTTCGTCATGGCGACGACCTGGTCCACCTCGTCGCGTGCGATGACGAGAGGAGGGGCGAAGCCGAGGATATCCCCATGCGGCATGGCGCGGGCGATGAGCCCTTCCTCAAGCGCCGCGGCGGCGACCTTGCCGCCGACCTTGCCGACCGGGTCGAACGCCGCCTTGGTCGCCTTGTCGGAAACGAATTCCAGCGCCGCCAGCAGCCCCACGCCGCGCACCTCGCCGACCAGCGGATGGTCGTCGAAGGTCTCGTGCAGGCGCTTGAGGAAATAGGCGCCGGTGTCGCGCGCATTGGCGGTGAGGTTCTCCCGCTCGATAATGTCGAGATTGGCGTTGGCGGCTGCGGCGCAGATGGGATGCGCGGAATAGGTCCAGCCGTGCCCGATGACGCCGAGCTTGTCCGTTCCCTCTTCCAGCGCCTTCCATACGCGCTCGCCGACGATGACGCCCGAAAGCGGCAGGTAGGCCGAGGTCACGCCCTTGGCGATGGTGATCAGGTCGGGCTCGATGCCGTAGGTGTGCGAGCCGAAATATTCTCCCGTGCGGCCGAAGCCCGTCACCACCTCGTCGGCGATGAGCAGGATGTCATAGGTCTTCAGGACCTTCTGGATCTCCTCCCAATAGCCCTCCGGGGGCGGGATGATGCCGCCGGTCCCCATCACCGGCTCGGCGATGAAGGCGGCGACCGTGTCCGGGCTTTCGGCCAGGATGAGGCTCTCAAGCTCGGCCGCCATGCGCTTGGAGAAATCGCGCTCGCTCTCGCCTTCCTCGCCGTTGCGCCAATAATGCGGGCAGGCGGTGTGGAGCACGCGCTCAAGCGGCAGGTCGAAGGCGTTGTGGAAGACCGGCAGGCCGGTGAGGCTGCCCGTCATCAGTCCGGAGCCGTGATAGCCGCGCTGGCGCGAGATGATCTTCTTCTTCTCGGGGCGGCCCAGCACGTTGTTCACGTACCAGACGAGCTTGATGTTGGTCTCGTTGGCGTCGGAGCCGGAGAGCCCCCAGTAGATGCGCTGCATGCCGAGCCCGACCTTCGCGACGACGCGCTCCGACAGCGTGATGATCGGCTCGTGCGAATGGCCGGCATAGGCATGGTAGTAGGCAAGCGCCTTCGCCTGCTCGTAGATGGCGTCGGCGATCTCCTTGCGGCCATAGCCGACGTTGACGCAATAGAGCCCGGCGAAGGCGTCGATGCTTTTCTTGCCGTCGCGGTCGACGATGGTGATGCCTTCACCACCGGTGATGATACGCTCCGGCGCCTCGCCGCGCGCGAACTGCGCAAGATGCGTCGAGGGGTGAAAGACGTGCGCCCGGTCGATGACCTCAAGGTCGTTGGTGGAGATGTGGCGGTTCATGGGAGTCCTTTCATGCCGCGCGATAGGCGGCGCAGACGTATTTGAGCTCGGTGAATTCCTCGATGCCGTGCCGGCCGCCCTCGCGGCCGAGGCCGGACTGCTTGACGCCGCCGAAGGGGATCGGCGCGCCGGTGATCTTGACGCAATTGACGGCGACCATGCCGTAGGTGAGCCGCTCGGTCATGCGGCAGACGCGATCATGGTCGTGCGTGTAGAGATAGGCCGCCGAGGCCGTACTGCGTGTCATTGGCCCGCGCGATCACCTCTTCCTCGCTGTTGAAACGCGCGATGGCGGCGACCGGACCGAAAGTCTCCTCGCGGAAGATTGCCATCCGCTCGTCGGCGTCGGCGAGAACCGTGGCGGGTAGAACAGGCTTCCGGCCCCGGCGGTGTGCCGCCGGCGAGCAGCCGCGCGCCGTTGCCACCGCATCGTCCACGTGAGTCTGACACTTGGCGACGGCGCGGGCCGTGCATCAGCGGGCCTATCTCCACATCGTCCTCCAGGCCGTTGCCGACCTTCAGCGCTGCCACCTTTTCGGCGAAGCGCGTCCACGAAGGCGTCGTAGATGTCGGCATGGACATAGATGCGGTTGGCGGCGAGGCAGTCCTGCCCGGTCGTCTGGAATTTTGCCGCGACGGCGGCGTCCACGGCATCGTCCAGATCGACGTCGGGGAAGAGAATGAACGGCGCATGCCCGCCCAGCTCCATCGACATGCGCGTCACGCCGTCGGCGCCTTCCCTCAGGAGCCGCTTGCCGATCTCCGTGGAGCCGGTGAAGCTCACGGCGCGGACGATGGGATTGGCGTCAGACTCGCCGACGATCGGCTCGGGGTCGCCGGTGACGACGGAGAAGACGCCTTTCGGGATGCCGGCGCGCTCGCCAAGCTCCGCCAGCGCCAGCGCCGAGAACGGCGTCTCGGAGGCCGGCCGCACGACCATGGGCAGCCGGCGGCAAGCGCCGCGGCCGCCTTGCGCGTGATCATGGCGGAGGGAAAATTCCACGGCGTGATCGCGGCGGTGACTCCGACCGGCTCGCGCCGCACCGTCATCAGCCGGTTCGGCAGATGGCTCGTGGGCATCTCGCCCGTCGAGCCGCTTCGCCTCCTCGGCGAACCACTCGACGAAGCTTGCCGCGTAGTCGATCTCGCCGCGCGATTCCGTCGAGCGGCTTGCCCTGCTCCAGCGTCATCAGGACCGCGAGGTCTTCGCGGTTCGCCATGATGAGATCGTGCCAGGCGCGCAGGATTTTCGAGCGCTCTTGCGGCAGCAGCGCGCGCCAGGGGCGAACGCCGCTTCGGCGGCTGCAATTGCCTCGCGGGTTTCGGCCGCGCCGAGATTGGGAACGTGGCCGAGCGTCTCGCCGGTGGCGGGATCGGTTACGGCGATCGTCGCGCCGGAGCTGGCCGATCGCCAGGCGCCATCGATGAAAGCGAACTCGCGCAGCAGCCGCGGATCGGAAAGCCGCGACATGGCGGTGCTCATCCGGCGGGCCGCACCGATCGACCTGACACCGGCATCGTGGAACGCGGCGTGAGCGTGTTTGGTCATCATGAAGCCTCCGCGGATTGCGTGATCACGCGGAAGATAGGGGCGGCCAGCCCGAGGAACCGGCTGAACGCGGCGGAGGGCGCAGAAGGATCGACTGAATTTTGCCGCTTCAGGCCAAGAAGATTCTGCGGCGCCGGCATCGCAGCGGCCTTCCCCATCGCGGCCCAGTCGTCGCATTGACAGGAAGCCCTCATCCTGAGGTGCGAGCGCAGCGAGCCTCGAAGGGCGAGGGCGGTGGCACAGCGGCTGCTGTGCGCCGTCTGTGGCAACGCCGCGCCACGCCGCCGGTGGTTCGAGGCTCGCGCCTGCGGCGCGAGCACCTCACCATGAGGGTGAGGATAGCCAAACGCGGTCGCGTCTCGCGCGAGGAGCGCTCCGAACACAAGCGCCCGGCCCACCTAGTCTACTCCATCGGCGAGCCGCGTCAGCGGCAGCACCGCGCCGGCCTTCACCGTCTTCGTGACGACATAGCTGTAATAGCGCTCGATGCCGAGACCGGCCTCCAGCATGCCGTCGATGAGGCGCTGATAGGCGTCGACGTCGGGCACGACCACCTTCATCACGTAGTCGATGCCGCCACCGATCGCCTGGCACTCGACCACTTCGGGAATGCCGCGCACGGCCTGCTCGAAGCGGTCGAAATCCGAAATCCGGTGCTCGTGGAGCGCAATCTCGACCATGACGACGGTCACCGGGCCGAGCTTCTTCGGATCGATCTCCGCGTGATAGCCGGTGATCACGCCCGCCTGCTCCAGCCGCCTCAGCCGCTCCCAGCAGGGGCTCGGCGTGAGGTGCACCGCCTCGGCGAGTTTCACCTTGGTCATGCGTCCGTCGCGCTGCAGCGCGTCGAGGATCTTCAGGTCGTAGCGATCGAGCTTCGGGCGGGCCATGGCCGCGCTCAGTTCTCGATCTCGAAGCCGAGCCCGCATTCCACCGCGATGCGGTGGGCATGCGTGGCAATGGCGGTGTCCTGCACGCCGGTCCCGGTGAGGTCGCAGACTGTGACCTCCTCGTCGCTGCGGCGGCCGGGCTTCGTGCCGGCGACGATCTCGCCCAGCTCGTCGGCGACGTGATCCTCCGACATCATGCCGGTGGCGATGGCGGTGCGCATCTCGCCGACCCGGCGGCTCTGTTCGTTGCGGTCGCAGACGAAGCGGTCGACCTCCGCCAGGATGCGCGGGTCGAGCTCGTTCTTGTCAGGCGCGTCGGAGCCCATGGCGGTGATATGCAGGCCCGGACGCAGCCAGTCGCGGCGGATGATCGGCTTTTTGGCCGGCGTCGTGGTGACCACCACGTCGGCATGCAGCACGACATCCTCCGCCGTCGCCGCGACCCGGACGGAAATGTCGAGGGCGTTGCGCATCTTCAGCGCATAGGCCTCCGCCTTGCCGGAATTGCGCGCCCAGACGAGCAGCTCGGAGAAATCGCGCACCAGCTGCAGCGCGCGCATCTGCAGCTCCGCCTGCACGCCCGCGCCGATCACGCCCGCTGTGCGGATTCCGCCGGGGCCAGGTGCTTTGGCGGCGACCGCACCGGCCGCGGCGGTGCGGATATCGGTCAGGTAGCCGTTGTCGAGAAGCACGGCGCGGAGGATCGCCGGTCTCCGAAGTCGAGCAGGATCATCAGCCCGTTGAGGCTCGGCAGGCCGCGCTTGGGATTGTCGAAGAAGCCGGGGCTCACCTTGATGGCGAAGCCGTCGAGGCCGGGCACATAGGCGGTCTTCACGTCGACCTCGCCGTGATGCTCCTTGATCGCCATCGAAAGGATGGGCGGCATCACCACGTCGCCTTCGGCAAGCGCACGAAAGGCGTTCTCCACGACCGTCACGACCTCCGCGTCGAGCTCGACGCAGGATTTCAGGTCATCCTCGGTGAGGATCGTCACATTGGGCATCGCTCAGGCGCGTCCCCGCATCCCACCCGCCGACGATCGCGTGGAAACGATGCATATCAATGTTCTTGCCGGAGATCACGATGTGCGACGCGCTCGCCGAGCCGGGCGAGATGCCGCGTCTTGCAAGGAGCGCCACGCCGATCGCGCCGCCGCCTTCCGCCACCCAGCCCTCCTCGAAGAACAGGGCGCGCATCGCGGAGGCGATCTCCACTTCCGAGACGAGGACGACGTCATCGACCAGGTCGCGCACCATGGCGAAGGTCCAGCGATTCTCGAGCCCGATGCCGCCGCCAAGCGAATCCGCCAGCGTCGGCTCCTCCACGACGTCCACCGGATGCCCGGCGTCGAGGCTCGCCTTCATGGCGGCGCCGTGTTCCATGGTGACGCCGACGATCCGCGCGGCAGGTGAGCGCGCCTTGACCGCAGCGGCGATGCCGGCGATCAGCCCGCCGCCAGACAGCGGCACGACCACCGTGTCGAGCTCCGGCCAGTCGTCGATCAGCTCAAGGCCGATGGTTCCCTGTCCGGCGATCACCTCGGGATGGTCGAAGGGCGGAATGTCCGTCACGCCCTGCTCGGCGACCAGGCGGTCGACCTCGCGCTGCGCGTCGTCCTGGCTCTTGCCGACGATGCGCACCTCGGCGCCGAGCGCGCGCACGCCGCCAGCTTGTTCTCCGGCACGAGGCTCGACATGCAGATCGTCGCCTTCATGCCGAGGCGGGCCGCGGCGTAGGCGACCGCGCGGCCGTGATTGCCGGTGGAGGAGCACGCGACACCGCGGGCGCGGGCCTTCCGGTCGAGATTGGCGAGCGCGTTGGCCGCGCCGCGGATCTTGAAGGCGCCGATCGGCTGCGTCGTCTCCAGCTTCAGGCGCACCTCGCGTCCGCTTCGCGACGAAAGGGAGGGCGCTGGGACGAGCGGCGTCCTGAGCGCCACGCCGCTGATGGCGTCGCGCGCCCGCTCGATGGCCTCAAGAGAGATCAGTGTCCGCACATTATCCTCTGTTGTGCACATCAATGCGGCATCGATCTGGCCGCGCATGCCGAAACCGCGCACAAAAGGACGCCTCCGACAACAAAGATGTACACAACAGTTGATCCAGTGGCGAGATTGCGGCAGGCTGTCAACCTGCTCTCGCGCTGCGGTCGGAATCCAGAGGGGTCGGAGGCCGGTCAGCATGCGGGTCTGTTCTTTCCAGCGGAGGACTTCAACATGACCAGCACATTTCCGCCCGTCAAGGCGTGCCCTGTTCGCTCTTGTCGCCGGCGCCGTCACCATGGCCGGCGTCGCGACAGCGCTCAGGCGCAGGATCTCCTTGCGAAGGCCAAGGCCGGCGACCCGATCCGCATCGGCTTCGCCAACGAGATCCCGTTTGCCTATCCCGGTGACGACGGCAGCCCGAAGGGTTTCGTCAACGCGATCACCATCGGCATCCTGCACAACATGGGCTTCGACAAGATCGAGCCGGTGCAGACGGAGTGGGGCGGGCTGATTCCCGGCCTCCAGGCGAACCGCTTCGACATCATCACCGGCGGTATGAACATCCTGAAGAGCCGCTGTGAGAACGTCGCATTCTCCGAGCCGATCGCCAAGATCGGTGATGGCTTCATCGTCGCTCCGGGCAATCCCAAGGGGATCGGCAACTACGAGGACATCAAGGCAAAAGATGCCGTCATGGTGACTGGCGCCGGATACTCGAACATCGAGCAGGCAAAGGCCGCCGGCGTGCCCGAGAGCAACATCATGCAGGTTCCTGGTCCGACCGAGATTCTGGCTGCCGTGAAGGCCGGACGCGCCGACGCTGGGGCGGGCACCTATTTCACCATGAAGCAGCTTGCCGACAGCTCCGACGGGGCCGTCGACGTCAGCGATCCCGACGCAATGCCCGAGGAGCTGGTCAACTGGGCCGGCATCGGATTCCGCAAGTCGGACAAGGCCTTCCTCGACGCGTTCAACGCTGAGCTGAAGAACTACATCGGCTCCGATGAGATGATGGCGGCGGTGTCGGAATACGGCTACGGCAAAGGTTCGCTGCCGGGCGACAAGACCACGGAATGGGTTTGCGCCAACCGCTAATCTTATAGGGCGGCGGACCGGACGATCGGTCCGCCGCCCTTTCGCCGGGGGCACCTGCATCCCGCCTTCGTGGCCTTGAGGAAAAGGTCTGAGCGGCATGTCATATCCCGAGTTCCTCGCCCAGTTCGGCGACCGCTTCCTCAGCGGCACGCTGATCACCATTCTGCTGACAATTCTTGCCACGTTTCTGGCGGTGACGATCGCTCTGGTCGCCGGCCTGATGCGGTTGGCCCCGAGCGTGCTGATTCGCGGGACCGCTACGATCTACATCGAGATATTCCGCGGAACCTCGCTGCTCGTGCAGCTTTACTGGATATTCTTCGTCCTGCCGCTCTTCGGGATCACGCTGGAGAAGTTCACGGCCGGTTTCGTCGCCGTCGGGATGAATCTCGGCGCGTACGGGGCCGAGTTGGTGCGCGGCGCGATCCTGGCGGTGCCCCGGGGCCAGTGGGAGGCGGCGCTGGCGCTCAACATGACGCCCGCCAAACGCATGCGGCGGGTGATCCTGCCGCAGGCGCTGCTGATCATGCTGCCGCCCTGGGGCAACCTGCTGATCGAGCTTCTCAAGGGCACCGCGCTCGTCGCGCTGATCGCCGTCGCCGATCTGATGTTCCAGGCCAAGCAGATCAACGGAACCACCTTCCTGTCGGCTCAGTCCTTCGGCACGGCGCTGATCATCTACTACGTCCTCGCGCGCTTCCTGATCACGCCCTTCATGCGCTGGCTTGAAGCTTTCATGATGCGCAAGCTGGGCAGGGCCTGAACGATGCTCAGGCCGGGGAGGCCCTGATCCATGTTCGACTGGCGCTGGGACTTCACCTTCGAGATTCTGCCGCGGCTCCTCTGGGCGACGGTCAACACGCTGATCGCGGCGGGCCTGGGCTACGCCATCGCCGCCGTCGTGGGGCTCGTCTTCGCGCTGGCCCAGCGCACGCCCTCTTACGTGCTGACCCGAGCGGTGCGCGAGGCGGTCGAGTTCGTCCGCTCCACGCCGCTGGTGCTGCAGATCTTCTTCGTCTTCTATGTCGGCCCGCAGTTCGGCATCCGCCTGTCGCCGTGGACGAGCGGCATGATCGCCATCGGGCTGCATTATGCCTCCTACCTCTCGGAGGTCTATCGCGCCGGTATCGAGAGCATCCCGCGGGGACAGTGGGAGGCGAGCAGGGCGCTCAATCTCTCCACGGCGCGAACCTATTTCCGCGTCATCATTCCGCAGGCGCTGCCGGCGAGCCTGCCCGGCATGGGCAACTATCTTGTTGGCATCTTCAAGGACACGCCCATGCTGTCGGTGATCGGCGTCGCCGAGCTGATGCACACGGCGAACGCCATCGGCTCGGAAACCTATCGGTTTCTTGAGCCCTACACGCTGGTCGGGGTGATCTTCCTGCTGATCTCGCTGCCGACGGCCGCGGGCCTGCGCGCCTTCGAAGCGTGGGTGCGGCGGGCGCTGGGCATGACCAGGTAGGCGACAGGGATTCGAGGGTGCGATGAGCGAAGCGGATTTTCCTACGAAGCTTGAGCCCGGCGGTCCCATGGTCCGCTTCAGCAAGGTCACCAAGCGCTATGGCGACCTGGTGGTGCTCGACTCGCTCGACCTCGACGTTGCGGCGAACGAGATGGTCTCCGTCATTGGGCCGTCGGGCTCCGGCAAGACCACCGTGCTGCGCATGTTGATGACGCTTGAGACGATCAACGAGGGGGTGATCTATGTCGACGGCGAGCCGCTGACGCATATGGAGCGCGGCGGCAAGCTGGTGCCGGCCAATGCCAAGCACCTGCGCGAGATGCGCGGCAGCATCGGCATGGTCTTCCAACACTTCAATCTCTTCCCCCATATGACGGCGCTGCAAAACTGCATGGAGGCGCCGGTGCATGTGCTGGGGCTGAGCAGGCAGGAGGCCGAGGCGCGCTCGGTGGAGCTGCTCGACATGGTGGGGCTCGCCGACAAGAAGGATCAGCACCCCTCCCGGCTCTCCGGCGGTCAGCAGCAGCGGGTGGCGATCGCCCGGGCGCTCGCCATGCGGCCGAAGGTCATGTTGCTCGACGAGGTGACCTCGGCGCTCGATCCGGAGGTGATCGGTGAGGTGCTGACCGTGATCCGCAAGCTCAACACCGAGCATCACCTGACCATGCTCATGGTGACGCACCAGATGGGCTTCGCCAAGGAGATATCCGATCGCGTGTGTTTCTTCTACGGCGGCCGGATCGCCGAGCAGGGGCCGCCTGAGCAGATTTTCGGCTCGCCCGAGAACGAGCGCACGAAGCAGTTCCTGAGCGCCGTGCTGGAGGCAGGGTGAGCGTTGTCGCGGTTTCCGGAAATGGGGGCAAGCGGGCGGGCCGCCCGACCTCGCTGGCGCGCGAGCGCTTCGAGCGCATCTACAGAACGCTGCGCGACCGCATCTGCCTCCTGGAATATCCGCCGGGCACACGGCTCTCGGAGGAGGAGCTGGCGGAGGAGTTCGCGATCAGCCGCACCCCGGTCCGGCGCGTGTTGGCGCGTCTGGAATTGGAGGGCTTGACGCGCACGCTGCACGGGGTCGGAACCATCGTGACCGACGTCGACATCGAAGCACTGCAGCAGGTGTATCACATGCGGCTGGAGCTGGCGGTGCTGATCGGGCGGCTTTCGCCGATCCCGCGCAGCGCGGCCGACCTCGACCGCATCCGTGCGCTGATCGCACGCTGTGACGCGCTCCCCAAACGCCCTGACCATCGCGCGTTCGCGCGGCTCAACATGGAGTTCTTCGCCGAGATCAGCGCCATGACCGGCAACCAGCCGCTCAGGGAGATCTCCGAGCGGCTCTACTTCCAGACCTCGCGCATCGTGCTGATGATGCTGCCGCGCCTCAATCTCGCCGAAGAGCTCGCGGCCTTCCGCCGCGAGATGGAGGACATCCTGGGCGCCATGGAGATCGGCGACCTGGAATCGGTCGGGCACATCCGCCGCGGCCACATCGCCATGAGCTTCACCCGCATGCTGAACTACGCGCGGCGCGTCAAGGACGACAATCCGCCCGCGCCCTTCTCCGAATGAAAGATCGTCCGATGGCCCTCACAATCTTCGCGGGCTCCGTTCCCTCCGATGCAGCGGTCCTGAGAGCGTGAGATGCACGCGAATCCGTTCAGCGATGCCGAGCTTGCCGCCCGCGTAAAGCGTGTGCGCCTGGGTATGCAGGAGCGCGGGCTCGACCTTCTGCTCATCTCCACCCCGGAGAACATCTTCTATCTGACCGGCCTCGACCACTGGGGCTATTTTGCGCCGCATCTGCTCATCGTGCCGCCCGAAGGGGAGATGACGCTGATCACGCGCGCCATGGAGCGGGTGACCGTCGAGCACCATGTTCGCAACGCCGCCTTCGCCGGCCACACCGACAGCGAGACCGCGGCCGACCTCGCCGTCCGCCATCTGCGCGCCCGCCGCACCACCCGCTCCGGCGCAGAGGACGCCGTTGTCGAGGTGGAGGACGTGATCGAGGCGCTGCCGGGTTCCGGCTATCGCATTGGCGCGGAGGTCTGGTCAGCCGGGCATTCCTACGGCTTCGGCGCGGCGCTTCGCGAAGCGATAAACGACGCCGAATGGATCGACGCCACCGGGCTGGTGGATGCTCTGCGGCTGGTGAAATCGCCGGAGGAGCAGGCGCTGATGAGGCTTGCCGCCAAGGCGTCCGACGCGGGCGTCGCGGCGGCGATCGCCGCAATCCATGACGGCGCGCGGGAAGCGGATGTGGCGGCCGAATGCCTTGCCGCGATGACGCGCGCCGGCGGCACGCCGCCGGGCTTCGGCCCGTTCATCCGGCCCGAGGCGCGCATGGCGGAAGAGCACACGAGCTGGGGGGAGGGCAGCTATCGCGCAGGCGAGCGGGTCATGCTGGAGGTCGCCGGATGCGTGGCGCGCTACAACGCCCCGCAGGGGCGGCTCGTCAGCCTCGGGGGCTTGCGCGATGCGGACGCCGAGATGGCGGAGGTCTCCAAGCGGGCATTCGCCGCGATCCTCGCAGCGCTCAAGCCGGGCGTCCGCGCCCGCGACGTCTACAACGCCTGGCAGGACGTGGTCGACGCTGCCGGCATGCCGCATTATCGCCGCCACCATTGCGGCTATGCCGTCGGCATCGGCTTTCCGCCTTCATGGACGGGGGGCAACCGGGTGACGGGCCTGCGCCACGATTCCGACCTTCCCATCGAGGAGGGCATGACCTTCCACGCCATGTCGTGGTTCACCGAGACGGGGCGCGGTGAGTTCTTCGTCTCCAATACCGTGCTGCTCGGCCCGGACGGCGCCGAGCTGCTGACGCAAACCCCAGCCGGCCCGATCGTGGTCTAGCGAGATGCGCACGCTTCCTGACGGCCAGATGAAATCCGTAAGATGAAAGACAATCCGATCTCCCCCACCGTCGACTTCGATGCCGACGGAGTCCAGCACGGCTTCCTGCGGCTGCCGTGGAGCGGCAACGAATCCGCCTGGGGCAACATCATGATCCCGCTCACCGTCATCCGGAACGGCAGCGGGCCGACGGCGCTCTTCACCGGCGCCAGCCACGGCGACGAATATGAAGGGCCGATCGCGCTGGTGGAGCTGGCGCGCACGCTACCGGCGGACCAGGTGCAGGGCCGCGTGATCATCGTGCCGTTCATGAACATGCCCGCCTTCCGGGCCGGCCAGCGCCTGTCGCCGCTCGACGGCTTCAACATGAACCGCGTTTTTCCCGGCAAGCCCGACGGCGGGCCGACGGAAAAGATCGCCGACTTCTTCCAGCGCACGCTGCTGCCGATCGCCGACATCGTGCTCGATTTCCATTCCGGCGGCCGCACGCTCGATTTTGTGCCTTTCGCCGCCTGCCACACGCTGCCGGACAGGGCGCAGGGAGAGCGCTGCCGCGCGGCGCGCGACGCGTTCGCCGCGCCCTATGCGATGGCCATGGTGGAGATCGATCCGGCCGGCATGTACGACGAGGCGGCGGAGTTGCTCGGCAAGGTGTTCGTGACGACGGAGCTCGGCGGCGGCGGGACGGCAACGGCGCGCTCCGCGGCAATCGCCAAGCGCGGCGCGCGCAACCTCCTGAAGCACGCCGGCATCATCGTCGGCGAGCCCGAGGGCGGGCCCTCCGTCGAGCTGGAGATGCCGGGTGCGGAATGCTTCACCTTCTCGCAGTCGGTGGGGATGGTGGAGCCGGCTGTCGATCTGGGCGACCCTGTGAAGGAGGGCGACATCCTCGCCCGCGTGCATCCGATCGAGAGGCTCGGCGCGCCGCCTGCCGAATACCGCGCCAAGATGGACGGGATGCTGGTCGGCCGGCATTTCCCCGGGCTGGTCGGCGTAGGCGACTGCCTCGCCGTGTTGGCACAGCGGCTCGACGGGTCGGCTGGAGGCTAGCAGGGCAGCCGAGAAGCGCCTATAGAATCAGGAGAATTCGCGGGTCCACGACAGATTTGTGACACCTGCCGCCTGGCTCTTCAGCGCCCTTGCCAAGCGCGTCGACAACAAGACCCCGGTGGGCCGAATGTCCGCCACGCATGTCATTATCGACCTGATCGGCGAAGTCGCGCTGCTGCTCTGGGGCATTCACATGGTCCAGAGCGGGATCACGCGCGTCTTCGGCACCGACCTCCGGCGCCTGCTCGCGACCGGCCTGAAGAGCCGTTTCCGGGCGTTCGTTGCGGGGCTCGGGGTGACGGCCGTGCTGCAATCCTCCACCGCCACGGCCCTGATGACGATGAGCTTCGCCGGCGCGGGCGCCATCGAGCTGGTGCCGGCGCTTGCCGTCATGCTCGGTGCCAATGTCGGCTCCACGCTCATCGTTCAGATCCTTTCATTCGATGTGGGCCTGGTCTTCCCGGTGCTGATCGCGGCCGGCGTTTTCACCTTCAGACGCGGCAGGGGGACACGCTTTCAGGACCTGGGGCGCGTGTCGATCGGGCTCGGCCTCATGCTGCTGTCACTGCGGCTGATGAGCGTTTCGATGGCTCCGAGCGAGCATTCGGACACGCTCCGCGCGGTGCTGCGAGCCATAACGCAGGAGCCCCTCCTCAATCTGGCGGTCGCCGCTGCACTGACATGGCTCGCCCATTCGAGCGTCGCGGTCGTGCTGGCCGTGGCGTCGCTCGCCGCCTCCGGCCTCCTCACGCCGGAAGGAACGATCGCCATGGTGCTCGGCGCCAACATCGGCAGCGCCATCAATCCGCTCGTGGAGGGCGCAAGCGGCGATCCGGTGAAGCTTCGGCTGGCGCTCGGCAACATGGCGACGCGGCTCGTCGGCACCGCGCTGGTGCTGCCGTTCATCGGAGTGGCGGCGGAATGGCTAAGCACCGTGAGCGCATCGGGCCGGCTTGCCGCAAACTTCCATACCGCGTTCAACGTCGCCGTCGCGGCGCTGTTCATCGGCTTTCTCTCGCCGATGGCCAGGCTGCTGGTCCGCGTGCTTCCGGTGCGCGCCGCCCCGGACGACCCGAGCAGGCCGCTCTATCTCGACGCGCAAGCCTTCGGCATGCCCGCCGTCGCGCTCGCCAACGCGGCCCGCGAGGCGCTGCGCATGGCGGACGTCGTGGAGAAGATGCTGGTCGGCACGCGCGCCAGCTTTCACGGCGACGATCGGCATCTCGTCGCAGAGGCCAGCCGCATGGACGACATCGTCGACCGGCTGCACGAAGCCCTCCAGCGCTATATCGCGTCAATCGCGCGCGAGCAGCTGAGCGAGGCAGAAGCCCAACGGCTGACGGAAGTGCAGTCCTTCGCCATCAATCTGGAGCACACCGGCGACATCATCGACAAGAACATCACCGAGCTTGCGGCGAAGCGGATGAAGCTGAAGCTCAGTCTGTCGCCGGAGGGCCTGGCCGAGATCGACGCCATGTATGCGCAACTGCTCGACCATCTGCGGCTGGCTGTCGCCGTGTTCATGTCAAGCGACGTCGAGGCGGGGAGGCGACTGGTGGCGGAGAAGGAGCAGTTTCGCGAGCTGGAGCGAAGGTCGACGGAGAGCCACTTTGCCCGCGTGCGCGAAGGGCGGAAAGCCTCGATCGAGACGAGCGGGCTGCATCTCGACGTCGTACGCGACCTGAAGCGCATCGATGCGCATCTTGCCGCCACGGCCTATCCGCTTCTGGAACGGACCGGCGCCCTGAAGCCGACGCGGCTCGCGTCGTAAGGCGAGCGAGTCAGGAAGCAGCAACCTGGACGGCCTGGCGCTTCGAAAGGCGTTCGCCGGCGTCCGGGTCGTGCGTCGGGAGATAGACCGTCGGCCGTTGCGACGCGAATTGTCGGATCGCCGCGAGCGTGCGCTTGCTAGTCTCGGCGTTCGGGCTGACCCCGTCCACCTTGCCGGCCAGCATCAAATCCTCGTTGTAGGAGGTGTCTCCGGCGAGAAAGAGGGATGCGTCGCCGTCGTCGACGAGCACCGAGACATGGTTGGCGGTGTGGCCCGGGGTCGCCACGGCCATCACGTCGCCGGCATCCGTCAGACGTTTGCTTGTCGCGAACGGTTCGACCTGAGGCTCCGAGAGGTCGAGGGGGAGGGGATCGAACCAGGAAGGCCACCGGTTCGGAAGATAGCCGCGCACCTTCCCGATCCAGCCTTTGGCGAGCTCGAGCTCGTTTCGCTGCACGAATATCTCGCTGTTCGGAAAGTGAGCGAGCCCGCCATCATGATCCATATGAAGGTGCGTCAGCACGACCTTCTTGACGTCGCGCGACGCAACTCCAAGTGAGCGAAGCTGCGGTCCGATCTCCTGTTCCGGCTCGATGCGAAACGCGACTTCCCAGCGGACATAGGGATGCAACGAGTGGGCATGCTCGTTCAAGTGCATTCCCTGGCCGGTATCCACCACGATAAGTCCTTCGCGGTGCTCAATCAGCCAAGCGTAACTGGGAAGCCAGTCGGTCCATTCTCGATCCGCGAAGACGGCGAGCATCCGCAGAGCGCCGCTCCCGCGCCCCTCGACCTGCGCAGTCTTGATACGAACCCAGCCGGTTTGGATGGCATGGACGTTCATCCTGTCGGCCTGCCTGACATTTTGAGGCGGCGCTGTCCACCGGGCCGGCGAAATTCCGGCGGCGGGCGGAACCCGTGCCTCTAGCGGCTGTTCGCCGCGCCGAAGGTGCGCGTGCTTTGCGTGCTCTCCCTGCGGCCCGCAAGCGCAACGCTGGCGCAGGCGCCGGCGATCTTCTGCTTCCACTCCGCGTGGTTCTCCTGAACCGCCTTGCCGAACCGGCTCTCCTGCTCCGACAGACTTTGGCCCTGCACGATGAAGCGCTTCATGCCGTTGGGGAGCCCATCGAGCACCTTGTTCACGCAGCTGATCAGGGCGGTCTTGGCGTCGTCGTTCAGCTCGCTGATCATCCCGGTGCTCTGGCTCCGCAAGATCTCCGACACCACCTCGGGAAAAGAATCGTCGGCCGAGCTGATCGATGGCGCCTGACACAGGCCGAAAGCCGCCAAGGCCATGGCGATCCGATGAGCTGTCATGTCGTCTGCCTCTGTTCGGTTGCGGCGCGCGGGCGCGAGCCCATCGACCTATCATCATCCGCGACCATCACGTTTGCATCATGGTCCGGCAGGCTTATGAACAGTTTACGATCTTGCAGCGCAAAAAAGCCCTGCCGACCGACTAAGCGATCCGTGCACGGACCCAGTCCGCGATGGCATCCGACGGCAGCGCCGAGATTCGCCTTTGCCGTCACGCCGGCGCCCTTCGCCGGGCGGAAATCGTGGTCGCCCGCCGTGACCCAATGGAGACGGATCGCTGGCGAGAGGTTGTAGGCAGACACCTCGTCCTGCGTGCCGAACGGGTCGCGCGTGCCCTGGCAGATGAGCGTCGGCGCCGAAAGCGCTTCAAGATGCGCCGTGCGCGTCTTCTCCGGCTGGCCCGGCGGATGAAACGGATAGCCGAGGCAGACGAGCCCGGCGATGCTGCCGGCGCCAAACAGCTCGTCGGCGACCATGCTGGCGACGCGGCCGCCCATCGACTTGCCGCCGATGATGAGCGGCCTGTCGGCGGCGAGCGCAGTGACGGCCTGGCGATATTCGTCCATCACCCGCTCCGCCCGCGGCGGCGGCTTGCGGCCCGCGCCGGTCCGCCGCCCGGCCATGTAGGCGAACTCGAAGCGGCTGATACGAAGGTTTCGCTCCGCGAGCAGCGCCGCCATGTCGTTCATGAAGCGCGAATCCATCGGCGCGCCGGCGCCATGCGCCAGAAGCACGATTGCCGGCGCGTCCTGCGGGGCCGGTGTGGAGGAAATTCATCCCACGATGCGGAGACCCGGCTTGCGGCTGGGCTTGCCGGCCCCGTCGCCGCCGTCCGGGTTCTTCTTCAGCATGGCGATGAGCTGCAGCCCCTGCCGCGCCTTGTGGCCCCACTCCGAGGCGGGATCGAGCTCCAGATAGCGCGTCCACAGCCGCGCCGCCTCGTCGTGTGCGCCTTCGTCGAACTCCAGAAGCGCCAGATTGTAGATCGGGTCGGGATAGTCCGGGTCGGCCTCGATCGCCTTCTTCAGATGCCGCCGCGCCGCTGCCGGATCGTTCTGCCTGCGCGCGATCGAAGCGAGGTTGAACCAGGCCTCGGGGAATTTCCGGTCGAGCGACAGCACCTTGTTGAGCGCACGGCGTGCGCCGTCGAGATCGCCCTGCTGCAGCAGCACATGGCTGAGGTTGAAGGCGATCACCGGGTCGCGCGGATCCATCGCGTGGCAGCGTTGGTAGGCGGCGCGAGCGCGCTCCCAATCCTCCTCGTCCTCTGCCTCCTTCGCCTCCTCGAACAGCACGTCGAGGCTGTCGGCCTCTTCCGGCAGGTCCAGGATGTGCTGGCCGGAGAGCTCCGTCAGCGCGCCGCCGGAGCGCATGAGGACGCGGTTCCATTCGGAGCGCTCCAGGCGAACCTGCGAGAGCCCGCCATCGGAGGAGATAGGGCTGCGGGTCTGGATGGCCCGCACGAGCGTGATCCAGTCCATGCCCTCGCGGATGAGCCCGGCGCATTGCCGCGCCGCCACGAGGTCGCGGAAGCCGAACGGCTCCTCGGCCACGTCGAAGACGTCGAAGAGCCGGAGGAGGTCGAACGTGCTCGGGATCGAGCCCGGCCTGCGCGGCGAGGTCGCGGGCGGAAAGCTGCCGCTCGCCTTCCGATTCGCGCGCCAGGCCGAGAAGGCGCAGGAAAGCGCGCTCGCTGATGAGCTGCGCACCGGCGGCGCGCGCCTCGTCGAGCCGCTTGCAGGATGTGGTCGGGCTTGGACGACTGCGCCAGCCGGTGGCCGACCACCGCGACATCGGTGGCGCGCGAGATGCCGCGCCGAAGCGTGCCGCCGCGCGTCTCGATCTCCCGCGCCGCCAGCCGATGCGGGAAAGCGTCGAGCGCTCCGATGATCGCAAATACGGCGCCTTCCACCGTCATTGCGCTTCCCGGAATCATTTCGGGGCAATCGATAACCACGATTGCCCCATCGACATCACGCGCTCTTTCGCTTGGCGCCGCCTTCTTCGCGGGCGCCTTGGCCCCGGATTTCGTCTCGGTCTTGCGGCCCTTGCCCTTGGCCGGCGGCTTCTCGCCCTCCAGGCTCTTCTTCAGCGCGTCCATGAGGTTGATGACGTTGCCGCGCGCAGGCGCCGCCGCCAGCACCGGCTCCTCGCCGGCGATCTTCGCCTTGACGACCTGCAAGCAGCGCCTCCTCGTAGCGGTCCTTGTACTGGCCCGGATCGAACTTGGCCGCTTTCTGCTCGATCAGCTTCATGGCGAGGTCGAGCATCTCCTTGTCGGCGCCGTTCGCCGGAATGTCCTCGAAATAGGCGGTCTCGCCGCGCACCTCCTGCGGGGCGCGCAGCGTCTGCACCAGCATGCCGTTGTCGCGCACGCCGATCGTCACCACGCGCTCGCGGCTGGAAAGCACGAGCCGCGCGACCGCCGCCTTCTTCGCCTTCTTCATCGCCTCGCGGATGACGACGAACGTCTCCTCCGCCACGGCGCCGTCCGGCGCCAGATAGTAGGGCGCGTCGAGATAGATGCCGTCGACGGAATTCGTCGTCCACGAACGCCTCGATGTTGATCGTCTCGGTGGTCTCGATCTTGATCTTCTCGAAGTCCTCGTCCTCGATGATCACGTACTGGTTCTTCTCGTACTGATAGCCTTTGACGAGGTCGCTCCGCTCCACCTGGCCGAGTTCGGGGTCGACCGGCTTCATCTGCACGCGGTTGTGCGTGTCCTTGTGGAGAAGGTTGAAGGAGATGCGCTCACTGGAGCTGGTAGCGTTGTAGAGCCGGACCGGACAGCTCACCAGCGAGAGCTTCAGATACCCCTTCCAGCTTGCACGCGGCGCCATGCGAAAACTCCTCACTTGCTCGCCAGCTTGCCCGCCAGTTCCGCTACCGAGCGAGCAGGCGCTGGCATCGATATCGGCCCAAGGATCGCCGGAATTGCTTAAAAAGCGTGGAACCGTAGCGTAATTCAAGTCGGCCGGGGCCGTCGATCGACTCCAATTCGTCCCATTCCAGCGGCGTGGAGGCCGGCAGGCCCGCCGCGCGCTCTAAGGGAATAGGCGGCGGCGGCGGTCGCGGAGCGCGTATTGCGGTGGAAATCCACGAAAATGCGGTTCTTGCGGTCCTTCTTGGCCATGGAGGCGACGAAGGTGTCTGGGAACTTCTTCGCCAGTGCCGTGGCGATCTTGCCGCTCGTCTCGTGCACCTCCTTCCAGGTGTGGCGGCGGTTGATGGGCACCACGACGTGGATGCCCTTGCCGCCGGAGGTCTTGACGAAGGGGACAAGGCCGAGCGCCTTCAGCTCGTCACCCACCGCGACCGCGCGCCTCCGACGATGTCGCGCCAGGTGACGCCCTCGCCCGGGTCGAGGTCGAAGAACATGCGGTCCGGCCGCTCCGGCTTGTCGACGCGGCAGCCCCAGGGGTGGAACTCCACCACGCCGAACTGCGCCAGCGCCAGATAGCCCTCCGCGTCCTTCACGAAGAGGTAGTCGTTGCTGGTCCTTGTCCGATCTTCGGCGCGGGGAAGATGCCGATCTCCTGCGGCATGCCGGAGAAGGCGTGGCGCTGGAAGAAGCAGTCCTTCGCCTCGCCGGTGGGGCAGCGGATGAGCGAGACGGGCCGGTTCAGGATGTGCGGCAGCATGGTGTCGCCGACGCCGCGTAGTAGACCGCGAGGTCGAGCTTGGTCGGCCCGTCCTTGGAGAACATCCGCCGGTCCGGGATTGGTCACCCAGACGGAGGCGAGCTGCTCGTCGGTGATGTAGCGCTTTTGGGCTTTTGGACTAGCTCGGTTCAATTCCGGCTCCTTCAGGCCCTGGAACACCGCGTGCCGGAGATTGTTGTCGGCGGTGCGGTCGGAATATTCAACGCGCACTTTCAGCTCCGGCTCCACCCAGTGCGCGCGGGGCGTCGGGCCGTCGAAGGCGACGACGGGCTGCTTCTGCGCGCAGCGGCTCCAGCCGTGCTGTCCAGCGCCGCGGCCTCGGCGGACGGAGAAGCCGGTGCCGACCTTGCCGACCGGCGTCAGCCCGCTCCTTGCCGTTTTCCGCCAGGAACAGCGCCGCGAGGCCGCCGGCCGGCTTGGAGGTCGTGTAGCCGACGATGGTGAACGTCCCGTTGCGCTTGGCCTTCGCCTTGATCCAGGTCTTGGTGCGACCGCTGCGATAGATGCTGTCGACGCGCTTCGAGACGATGCCCTCCAGCTGCATCTCCGAGGCCTGCTTGAAGAAGGCGGAGCCGTTTCCGACGACGTGCTCGCTGATCTGGATGGCCGAGCTGCCGTTGACGACCGGGCGCAGCAGCTTCTCGAGCAGCTCCTTGCGGCTTGGTCAGCGGCACGTCCGGTGAGGTCCCATCCGTTCAGATGCATGAGGTCGAAGGCGTAGAACACCATGCGCCACGTCTCGCCCTTGGCGATCGCGTCCTGCAGCGCGCCGAAGCTGGCTGCGCCGCGCGCGTCCAGCACCACGATCTCGCCGTCGATGATCGCGTCGTCGCAGGGGAGGGCGGCGAAGGCCTTCGCGACGTCGCCGTAGCGGTCGGTCCAGTCGAGGCCGCTGCGGGTGACGAGCTGCGCCCGTTTTCCATTGGAGCCTTTGGAGACGATGGCGATGGTGCGGTAGCCGTCGAACTTGATCTCGTGCAGCCATCCGTCGCCCTGCGGCGGCGAGTCGACCTGTGACGCGAGCTGCGGCTTGAAGGTGCGCGGCAGCTTGCGCCTTGCGCGCGCCCTTGAAGCGCGCCGGGACGCAGATTGACCGGCTTCGACGCGTCTTTGGCGGCTCGGGCGGCGCTTTCGGCTCTGCGCCGCCGCGTCGCGGGCTTGCCCGAATTCCACACATCCGAGCCGGGTTTCAGCAGGTCCTTGACGGTCTTGCCGGAGACGACGCTCTCCGGCCGCTCCTCAAGAATGTCGATATCGGTGCGCCGCCGCCTCGTCGTGCTCCTTGATGAGCAGCCAGTTGTTGCGCTTCTCGCCCGGGCCGGCGCTTCAGGCGGACGAGCGTCCAGCCGCCCTTCAGCTTCTCGCCGGCGAGGCGGAACTTCAGCGTGCCGGACTTCAGGCTCTTCTCCAGGTCGCCCATCGGCGCCCAGGTGCCTCTGTCCCAGATGAGGGTCGCGCCGGCGCCGTAATTGCCTTCCGGAATGACGCCCTCGAACGCGCCGTATTCGAGCGGATGATCCTCGACCTCGACGGCGAGCCGCCGCTCGTGCGGATCGAGCGACGGGCCTTTCGGCACGGCCCAGCTTTTCAGCACGTCGCCGACCTGCAGGCGCAGATCGTAGTGAAGCCGCGTCGCGTCGTGCTTGTGGATCATGTAGAGATTGCCGGCCGCACCGCCGGATTCGGCGGAGCTCGCGCCGGCGGGCTCGCCGGTCACGGCGGAAGTCGCGTTTCTTGCGATACGTTTCGAGCCTGCTCTCAGCCATGATCCTAGCGAACGGGTGCGTAATCTCCGGAGTTCCGCCTCATAACATCACACGGACCGGGCGGGGAAATCTGCCCGACCGGTCCAGGGAAATGGTACGAACCTTGCCAGTTCTGTCAGGCGGATTGGGAACCATCCGCCGCCTGCGGCCTTGACGTTTTAGGTGGAGGTGTCCAAGTCGGGGTGATCTCCCGACAGAACAGAAGCAAAAAAAAGGATTATCGGTCCGGATGTGTGGCATCTGCGGCGAAGTCACGTTTGATGGAACGGCAGCGACCCCGCTGAGATTGGGAGGATGTCGGAGAAACTGGCGCCGCGAGGCCCCGATTCCGCCGGGCTTGTCCTGCGCGGGCGTGTCGGCCTCGGGCATCGCCGGCTGAAGATCATCGACCTTTCCGACCGCGCCGAGCAGCCCATGGCCGATTCGGCGCTGGGCCTCACCGATCGTCTTCAACGGTTGCATCTACAACTATCCAGAGTTGCGTTCCGAGCTGCAGGGGCTCGGCTACGACTTTTTCTCCTCCGGCGACACCGAGGTGGTGCTGAAGGCGTGGCACGCCTGGGGCATGGATTGCGTCGACCGCCTGCAGGGCATGTTCGCCTTCGTCATCTACGAGCGCGACAGCGGCCGCGTGGTCATGGCGCGCGACCGTTTCGGCATCAAGCCGCTCTATCTCAGCCGAGGAGCCGGGACGGCTCCGCTTCGCCTCGTCGCTGCCGGCGCTGCTGGCGGCGGGCGGCGTCGACACGGAGATCGATCCGGCCGCGCTGCATTTCTACATGACGTTCCACGCCGTGGTGCCGGCGCCGCTCACCATGCTGAAGGGCGTGAAGAAGCTGCCGCCCGCCACCATCCGCATCATCGAGCCGGACGGGCGCACCAAGGATCGCGTCTACTGGGCGCCGATGTTCGAGCGCGCCGAGCGAGGACGTGCGGCGCTCGGCCGAGGAATGGCGCGACATGACGCTGCCGCTCTGCGCAAGGCGGTGGCGCGCCGCATGGTCGCCGACGTGCCGGTCGGCGTGCTGCTTTCCGGCGGCGTCGATTCCAGCGTCATCGTCGGCCTGCTCGCCGAAGCGGGACAGACCGGGCTGATGACCTTCTCCGTCGGCTTCGAGGAGGCGCATGGCGAGAAGGGCGACGAGTTCGTCTATTCCGACCTGATCGCCGAGCACTTCTCCACCGACCACCACAAGATCTTCGTGCCGTCCGAGCGGCTGATGTACGTCGCTGCCCGGCACCATCGCCGCCATGTCGGAGCCGATGGTCTCCTACGACAATGTCGGCTTCTATCTGCTCTCGCCAGGAGGTCTCCAGGCACATCAAGGTGGTGCAGTCGGGGCAGGGGGCCGACGAGGTGTTCGGCGGCTATCACTGGTATCCGCCGCTCGCCAGCTCCAACGATCCGGTGGGCGACTATGCGCGCGTCTTCTTCGACCGCGACCACGCGACCCTCAACGGTCATCTCGGCGAGGCATGGCGTCTCGACGCGGACGTGGCGCGCGAATTCGTGGCGGAGCATTTCGCCAGGCACGGCGCCGATTCCGCCGTCGACAAGGCGCTCAGGCTCGACTCCACCATCATGCTGGTGGAGGACCCGGTGAAGCGCGTCGACAACATGACCATGGCCTGGGGCCTGGAGGCGCGCGTGCCGTTCCTCGACCACGAGCTGGTGGAGCTCGCCGCCCGCATCCCGCCCGAGCACAAGCTGGCCGGCGGCGGCAAGGGCGTGCTGAAGGACGCCGCGCGACAAGTCATCCCGAGCGAGGTCATCGACCGCAAGAAGGGCTATTTCCCGGTTCCGGCGCTGAAATACATCGACGGCGCCGTACCTGGAGATGGTGCGCGACGCGCTGCAGCTCGCAGGCGGCGAAGGAGCGCGTCGCTGTTCGCGCCCGACTATCTGGAGAAGCTGTTTGCGGCACCAAGAGACCACATTACCCCGCTAAGCGGCTCCGAGCTCTGGCAGGTCGGGCTGCTGGAGATGTGGCTGCAGACGAACGAGATTTGAGGAAAGCATGACGGATGACGACACCAACCCGCGCCGCCACGGGCATCGCCTGCGCCGAATGCGCGATCAGGCGCATGAAACCCCCGATCGGCGCGCATGGCGAGACCGGACGAGCCGAAGCCGAAGGAGAAGGCGATTGCTCGATTGCGGCTGGGGACGGCTGCTCTTCGGCCAGACCTTCGACGATCCGGCCGAGCTTGCCGAGGCGCTGCGTTCGGAGGCCGCCGACCGCCGCGACATCGCGCTCTACATCCGCGACCCGCACGTGCTCCTGTCGATGGCGCCGCAGGAGCTGTTCCTCGACCCCTCGCACACCTACCGCCTCGACCTCGCTACCTATCGCGCCAGCCGCCGCAGGCCGCTCGGCTTCTTCGTCCGCCGGCTTGGCTCCGAATCGGACGCCAAGGGCGGTGAACCGCATCTACGCCGCGCGCCAGATGGTGCCGGTCAGGCCGGACTTCTTCTGGAGCAAGCGCGACAGCCGCTCCATCAGCTATTTCGTCGCCGAGGACGAGGCGACCGGCAACGTGATCGGCACGGTCACCGGCGTCGACCATGCGCGCGCCTTCGGCGATCCGGAGGAGGGCTCCTCGCTCTGGTGCCTGGCGGTCGATCCGCAGGCGACGCAGCCGGGCGATCGGCGAGGCGCTGGTGCGCCGGCTGGCGGAGTATTTCAAGGCGCGCGGCGCGGCCTACATGGACCTCTCCGTGATGCACGACAACGAGCAGGCGATCGCGGCTCTACGAGAAGCTCGGCTTCAAGCGCATTCCCGTCTTCGCGGTGAAGCGCAAGAACCCGATCAACGAGCGGCTCTTCACCGGCCCCGACCGAGGACAAGGGCCTCAACCCCTACGCGATGATCATCGTCAACGAGGCGCGCCGGCGCGGCATCCACGTTGAGGTCACCGACGCGGAGGGCGGCTTCTTCCGCCTCACCTATGGCGGCCGCTCGATCCATTGCCGCGAGAGCCTGTCGGAGCTGACGACGGCGGTCGCCATGTCGATCTGCGACGACAAGGCGGTCGCGCGCCGCGTCGTGGAGCGCGCCGGCGTCAGGGTTCCGGCGCAGATCGAGGCGGGAACGCGGGAGGCGCTCGAGGCGTTCCTGGAGGAGCACGGCTCGGTCGTGGTGAAGCCGGCGCGCGGCGAGCAGGGGCGCGGCGTGGCGGTCGGCCTGACCACCATGGAGGAGGTGGAGCAGGCGATCGAGACGGCGCAAGACCGCGTCAGACCGCGTCGTCGTGGAGGAATGCGTCGCAGGCGAGGACCTCCGCCTGATCGTCATCGATTACCGCCTGGTCGCGGCGGCGATCCGCCGGCCGGCGCATGTGGTCGGCGACGGCCGCTCCACGGTGAAGGAGCTGATCGAGGCACAAAGCCGCCGGCGCGCGGCGGCGACCGGCGGAGAATCGCGCATTCCCATGGATGCGGAGACGATGCGCTGCGTTGCCGAGGCGGGCTTTTCCATGGACGCGGTGCCGCCGGAGGGCAAGGACGATCATGGTGCGCAAGGCCGCCAACCTGCACACCGGCGGCACCATCCACGACGTGACGGAGCACGTGCATCCGCGCCTTGTCGATGCGGCGGTACGGGTCGCCCGCGCCATCGGCATCCCGGTGGTCGGCATCGATTTCGTGGTGCGCTCGCCGCATGGAGCCGGACTATGCCTTCATCGAGGCGAACGAGCGCCCGGGGCTCGCCAACCACGAGCCGCAGCCGACGGCGGAGCGCTTCGTAGACCTGCTGTTTCCGCTGTCGGTCCCCGCGGCGGTGCGCAGCGTCATGGCACGGGAGCTTCAAAGCGCATGAGCCGGCTGACCATCGACACCGAATATCTCGGCCAGGCTCCTGGCGCGCCTCCTCGAGATACCGAGCCCCACCGGATACACCGACAACATCGTCCGCGAATGCTGCGCCGGAGCTGGAGAGCCTCGGCTATCGACTACGAGGTGACGCGCCGCGGCGCCGTGCGCGCGCTTCCTGCCGGGCCGCGAGCACAAGGGCGGGCGCGCCTTCATCTCGCATCTCGATACGCTGGGCGCGCAGGTGAAGCTCCTGAAGCCGAACGGGACGGCTGGAGCTCGTGCCGATCGGCAACTGGTCGGCGCGCTTCGCCGAAGGCGCGCGCTGCACGATCTTCTCCGAGCAGCGGCAGCTTCCGCGGCACGATCCTGCCGCTCAAGGCCTCCGGCCATACCTTCAACGAGGGAGTCGATACGCTGCCGGTCGGCTGGGACTATGTGGAGCTGCGCCTCGACGCGCAGGTGCGCGCGCGACGAGGACGTGCACGCGGCTCGGCATCGATGTCGGCGACATCGTCGCCATCGATCCGCAGCTGGAATTCCTGGACAACGGCTTCATCGTCTCGCGCCACCTCGACAACAAGGCGGGCGTGGCGGTGATGCTCGCGGCGATGAAGGCGCTGAAGGGCGAGGAGAAGCCGCTGCCCGTCGACACGCTACTGGCTCTTCACCGTGGCGGAGGAGACGGGCGTCGGCGCCTCGGCGGTGCTCATTCCCGACATCGCCTCGCTGGTGACGATCGACAACGGCACGACGGCGCCCGGCCAGAACTCCGACGAATACGGCGTCACCATCGGCATGGCCGACCAGACCGGCCCGTTCGACTATCACCTGACGCAGAAGCTGGTGCGGCTCTGCCGCGAGAACGACATCCGCTTCCAGAAGGACGTGTTCCGCCACTACCGCTCCGATTCCGCCTCCGCGGTCGAGGCGGGCGCCGATGTCCGGACGGCGCTCATCACCTTCGGCGTCGACGCCTCGCACGGCTACGAGCGCATCCACATGCACGCGCTGCGCTCGCTGGCCGAGCTGGTGACCGCCTATGCCGGCAGCGCCGTGGAGATCAAGCGCGACCGCGAGGATATCGGCGAACTCAAGGGCTTCACGCGCCAGCCGACCGAGGAGGCGGAGCAGACGGTCGCCGATATCGGCGATTTCCGCGCCAAGCGCCGCAAGAAGCGGGGAGAGACGGCGGCGAGCTGAGGGCTTTTCCTCGTCTCGCCGATCGCGTGCCCGCGGGCTGGTCGCGGCCGCGCCTCCTCAATTGCAGCGGGATCGCGCCGAGGCGATTCACTCTGCGGTTTCTCCCGCAGTGCGGAATTTTGCGCCAGAGAAGTTTCTCTCCATCAAGCCGCGCAGTCCGCAACGCCCTTCGGAAGGCTCATGCCCCTCACAAATTCACTCAGAGCTTCATTCATCGCGGGCGCAGTGCTCGCCGTCGCCGCCGCCTTATCGCCTGCCGCCGCGCAGGACATGCCGGGTGTCGACGGCACCAGTATCAAGATCGGCAATACCAGTCCCTATAGCGGGCCGGCTTCCGCCTACTCGGTGATCGGCAAGACGATCGACGCCTATTTCCGCAAGGTGAACGACGAGGGCGGCATCAACGGCCGCACGGTTGATTTCATCAGCTACGACGACGCCTATTCGCCGCCCAAGACGCTGGAGCAGACGCGCCGGCTGGTGGAGAGCGACGAGGTGCTGCTGGTGGCGCTATCGCTCGGCACGCCGACCAACGCCGCCGTCCACGCCTACATGAACGACAACCACGTGCCGCAGCTCTTCGTGGCCGCCGGCGCCTCCGAATGGGGCGACCCCGAAGGGCATCCGTGGACCATGGCCTGGCAGCCGGTCTACACGACCGAGGCGAAGATCTACGCCAATTACATCCTGGCGCACCGCCCCGACGGCAAGATCGGCGTGCTCTACCAGAACGACGATTACGGCAAGGACTACCTGGAAGGCCTGAGAGCCGGCCTCGGCGACAAGGCGGACAGCATGATCGTCGCGGCGCTCCTTTATGAAACGGCCGACCCGACCGTGGACTCGCAGATCGTCAGCCTGAAGGCTTCCGGCGCAGACATCTTCGTCAACGTGGCGACGCCGAAGGCCGCGGCGCAGGCGATCCGCAAGGCGGCGGAGATCGGCTGGCAGCCGCTGCAGTTCCTGAACAGCGTCTCGCAGTCGGTCGGCGCCACGCTCGAGCCCGCCGGTCCGGATGCCGCGACCGGCATCATCAGCGCCGCCTACCTGAAGGACGCCAGCGATCCGCAATGGGCGGACGACCAGGAGATGGCCGACTGGCGCGCCTTCATGGATGCCTACTATCCGGACGGCGACCGGAACTCCAATCTCACCGTCTACGGCTATGCCGCGGCCCACGCGCTGGAATACGTGCTGAAAAAGGCCGGCGACGACCTCAGCCGCGCCAACGTCATGAAGGTGGCGGCGAGCATGGACCACGTGCACGTGCCGATGCTGCTGCCGGGCATCACCATGACCACCGGCGCCGGCGACTATTTTCCGCTCGAGGAGATGCAGCTCATGCGCTTCGACGGCGAGCGCTGGGAGCTGTTCGGCGACGTGATCGGCGGGTCGTGACGCGCGGCGGAACGCGCTTCGCGGGCGGCTTCCGGCGGCGGCTTTACGGGCAGACAGGCGCGCTCGGGCCGCAATAGGGAATGGGCGTTGCGGGCCCGCCCGGCGGCAGCGCGCGCCCGGCTTCCTCCACGTCCTTGCGGGTGTCCGGCGAGTAGCGGTCGTCGATCCAGAAATCGAGGGCCGTGGGGTTATTCCTGTTTTGATCGGGAGGTGGCGGCGGCGACTGCGCCCATGCCGCCGGTGCGCTCAGGACAATTGAAAGAGCTATCCAGGCCCCCAGAACCGCGCGCGTCCTCATCGTGTCTCATGCTCCGGAAACGCCGTGACCCTCACGGACATTTCAACCACAAGCATGCCAGATGGCCGCGTCTGCCACAACGCAGTTTTCCGTGAGGGACTGAGTGCGTGTCGGCGCTGCGCTCGTGCCGGCACCATTCACGGACATCTCGATGGCCGGCTTTTGCTGGGGTGGGAACAATGGCTGCGCCGCACGTCCGACTTCACCCATTCCTTTGCTTAGACGCAACATGCGCCATTGCCCGTACACGACATAGGCGAAAGTTACCGCCACCCAAGTTAGCGGGAAGAGCAGTATCGTTTCGATCGTCTGCATGGGCGAGCCTCATGCGATCAAATATCTCGGTTCAAATAAACAATATAGCTTTCGTTGGAGCGGAGCGATGACAACTGGCGACATCATAACGGAACTGGCGGCTCCCCCACCGGTTCGTGTCGCGAGGCCGACATATCCATGAGGCGTACGATTAGGCGTTTGGTAACCGCCGCGGCACGTGTGATGCGCCGTCTGTGAATTTTCGACGAAGGTTAGATTTTCCCGGTTGACCGCCGCGCGCGAACCCGCAACCTGCAGAGGTGATGAGAAAGCGCGCTGAGGGGCGGCGGGGCGTGAGCGATTCAGAGAAGTTCCCCAGGCCTGGACCGCCGCTGCCATGGCTCTGCAAGTGTCGACAAATGCGTCGACTGCTGAGCCGTGTGGCGTTTACCGCCGTGCTCCTTGCGATTTCCCAGCAAAGCATGGCGCAGGATTGGCCGCAGGCGAGGGGGCGGGCCTTGATCACCGTGAAGGGTTCGCGGTTCTCGCTGCCGACCGACGAGACAAGCCTGCGAGCTTTCACGTTTGCGCCGCTTCCCGACGATGCGGATCGGGCCATCATCTTGGAGGATGTGCTGGGCGAGCCGGACAATGCACGGCAGAAGTTCGGCGAATGGGACAAGGTAGTGATCCGCCACGCGACGGCGGACGACGACCGGCACCGGGTTCCGGTGGCCGCGCGCGCGACGCGGGAGTGGGTCGCGACCGGCAGCTATCAGTTTGAGGTAACGGGCGTGCCAAATTCACAATGCCAGCACTATCTTCGCGACGTCGACTTCCTCTTCGGAAGCATCGTGCGGCCGCCGGAGGGGTCATCGCCGCAGAAGACCGAATATCTCGCCTGCGCCGGTTTCAATATTGTGGCGCGTTACACCTCTCTGACTACCGACGATTGGAGCGAGGAGACGCTCCCGGCGCTGCACGATAGCATCACGCGGCTCTTCGACCGCATGCTGGTAAATCTTAGGGTCATGGCGCGCTATCGGACGCCGCCGGTGCAGGCTGGGCCTCGCGAGAGCTACAAGCTCGTGTTACCGGAGGAGCGGCCGGCGGAGAAAGTGCCTTGCGACATGGCGCTGGAAACCCAGCCGCTGCCGCTTGGAAAGCGGGCGGTCGCTGGAACGCCCGGGTTCGGCGAGGTGTTCGGAAAGATCATCGAAGCGAGCGACTGCAAGCGCGAGCAAATTCTTGACTACGTGAAGCGCATAGGAGCTTGAAGATACCATAATACAGTTCGCGGGTCAGGTCGAATAAACGACAAATTCACGCTGAATACATACGAACAATCGTGGTATCTTCTATGGCGCCCAACTCGCTTCATAAGTCTAACCTTCAACGAAGAGGGAGACTTGATTATCTCGCATTGGGGATACGTCAAATAAATGAAGAGTAAAATGGCCGAAGTACGCATCGAATATAGGCCGTTTGAAGTATTAGACGGTCAGGTGCCGATATCAGAAACAGGGCATCTGTATATAGGCTACGCATGCTCACCTCGTGCCGCGCTTCATCCAGATACTGCTCAGAGAATGGGCCTACGCCATCCCCTTCCAATCGTCCGACAGCCGAGCCGCAGACCTTCAGCGCTGGCTCGCCTGGTATAACCGCGAGCGGCCCCATGCTAGCCTCGCCAGGCGATCACCGCTCCAGCCCTTCGCCGGAACAACCTGATCGGATTCCACATCTAGTCGGTTGAGAGGACGTCGCTAAAACGGATAATTCAGGTGCGCAGAGATCGATCGTACGGTCGCCTCGTTTTGCCCAGCCTACCCGCGCCGCGCCGATCTTAGGTAGGCGGCGATGCCGTTGAACATTGAGGCGGGCCCCGTATCGCCGGTGGACCGGGTTTCGAGATAGCCGTAGTAAGCCATGCATGCTTGAATGAGCGCCTGCTGTCTTCGCATCGCCATGCGGGGCTCGCTGGCCCGCAACTTGGCTTTCTGCCAGAACGGCCACCACTGCTGTACAGACATGTGCCCAAGACCAGCCGGCGATGCTTTCCAGGTTCTCCTGGGCGATCGCGGACAATTCATCCCTGTGCCGCGCTAGGTGTTCAAACGCATCGGCAAAGGCGGCAGGATCAGGATCACGGAGTATATAGCGCGACTGGCGGGGGCCGAAGACTTCCGGCACGATCCCGACGTCGGTGGCAGCTACGGCAACGCCGGAAGCCATCGCTTCCAAGACAGGGTTCGGCGTTCCTTCGACCGCCGACGTACAAGCGAGGACATCGAGACGGCGGTAGAAATCCGGCATCTCGGCGAACGGGACCCGTCTGACCTGCGGGTCAGCCAGATGGAGATCGACGGTCAGGCCCCTCGCCTTCAACATCTCGATCGCTGGCGCAAAGAGGCGCTGAAAGCCCTTGGGGTCTCCGCCCTGGCTCCGCCCCCAGCCGCTGTTGCCGACCCAGCCGATCGCCAATCGATTCGGGTCGACCGGAGCGTGCTTTTCTGCGATGGGGCGGAAGAGGTCGAGATCGACGCCGTCCGGCGTCAAGCCATCGGGCCCCGGCAGCATGATCTGCGCCGTGTAGATGTCGCGCAGCTTTTTCGAACAGACCGAATAGCCGTCGATCAGATGAAAAGCGGCCGATCGCTCGGCCATGCTTTGCTCCGACGAATGAAGGTGATCGTAGACCGATGTCGTCAGCGCCCGGGTGCTGATCATTGCGACGACCTCCTCGACTTGAAGCCGAAGCTGGCCAGCGATGTGGATCAGGGTTTCCGGGCGCAGGACCTCGAACAGATCCTCGCGCCAGAAGACATGCACGATATCGATATCCTTCAGCAGCATGGTTTCGAACAGGATGCTGAGATCCCGTTCGCCGGGCTTGCCCATGAAATGGAGGGAGATATCGAAATCTTCCGGCGCATGCCGGATGATATTGCGGGCGATGTTGTGAAAGGCCCAGTCTGGTTGGTCGGGACACAGCAGCACGCGCAACGGACGTTGGAAACCGCGCCGAGGCGGTTTCGCTTCTTTGCGGCTTGCGGCTTTTAAAGACATTGAAGCCAGGAAGTGTGGTTTATCACGGCGGACGTTGTTAGGAACAAAGCCTCAAGGAAAGTGAGCAAGATTAAGCGTTGCCATGGCCCTTCTATCGAGCGACGGAGAAATGCCGGCATTGCGGAGGCTCTGGCGCAAATTGCCCGCCACGCAACGAACGGCCGAGGACAAGGCGGCCGAGCAGCGCATCCTGATCATCTGCGATGTCGACGACGACCATGCGCGCAAGACCCGCGACAACGCGGTCCTTGCGTTGCAGAGCGCGCGGCTGACGTTTGATACCTGGGCGATAACGGGAACCTTCGTTGCGCCGGGCCTGGATCGGTATACCTGCCTGCTCCTTTGCGCGGAAAACCTCTATCTGCTCGATTCCCAGTCGATACAGGCCATATCCGGTTTTGTCGCCGGCGGCGGCGGACTTGTCGTTATCTATCGCGGCTGGCACCGGAGTCTTTGTGGCCTGTTCGGAATCGAGCAGGCCGATCGATGGCCGGAGTTCCTTATGGATGGGGAAGATGGGCTGAGATTCACAGACGATCTGCTGCCGGCTTTCGCCGGCCTCTGTTTTGGCCACGACGACATCTCCGGCCACGTTCCATTCAACTTCGTCCTTCTCCCGTCGGCGAAGGTTTTCGCGACGAGTGATGGAGGGCGTCCGTTGGCCTGGTTGAATGCATTCCACCGCGGGCGTGTCCTCTACTGGAATTCCGCGATCCTCGCCGAAAAGAGCACGCGCGGATTGATCGTCCAGTCGATCGGCTGCGTCCAGGACCGGGCGGTGTTGCCGATTGCCAACATTGCGCTGATCCAGATCGACGACTTTCCCCCGTTTGTGGAGGACCCGCTTCGTGAGCCGGCGGCATCGGAATTCCCCGGCGCGACATTGAAGGAATTCTACCGGGACATCTGGCACCACGACATGCTGTCGCTGGCGCAACGCGAAGGCCTTGTCTACTCCTATTTCGCGATCTTCAACTATGGCGGCGCCTCGTCCGATTTCGAATTGCCGGGCGCGGTCGACCCGGCCTCGTCCTGGGTCCGAAATTTCGATTGGGATGCCGGCGAGCAAGCATCGCGATCGGGCGAGCTTGGTCTGCACGGCTACAATCACACGCCTTTGTTGGTCGAGCGTTGGGGAACGTCGGACGCCATGAGCGCATCGCTCGCGGCATGCCGGCAGGCGTGGCGGGCATGGCGCGGCGTCGATCTCCCCCACAGCTATGTCCCGCCAAACAACGAATATGACGAAGCCGGCGTTCTTGCACTGGAACGACATTTTCCTGAGATCGAAGCGATTTGCGGACCCTATACCGGTGGGACTTTCGAGCGTGGCGGGGAACGCGAGTTCGGCCCGGAACCGTGGGGCAACTCGCTTTTTGCGGTGCCCAGGGCAACGGCCGGCTACGAAATGGACGCCGGCAACCGTTTCGAGATGGCGTCGCAGATGGGGACGATGGGTGTTTGGACCCACATGCTGCATCCCGACGATGTCTTCGACACGCCCGAGGCAAACCCGCAGGGCGCAGAGTGGCGAAATCCGAACACGAGATATTGGCGCGGCGAGGACGCCCAAGGAGCGGTGGGGCTCTATCCCAAATTCGTCGAGTGGATCGGCTTCGCAAAGAGGACGTTTCCTTGGCTGCGCTACATGGATACGCGAACGGCTGTGCCGCTTCTCAAGTCCTATCTGAAGAGCCGGTTCGATGTGCGCTTCCGGAGAGCTTCGGTGCAGCTCAAAGCGGATCCGGGCTCGTTCTTCCAAGTTCGGGTCAACGATCTTTCCAGGCTCAATCCGGCCGGCATATCCGCGGCCGACCTTGTGCACGCCGACGAGCGGGACGACTTCGCGACCTACACGTTCCGTATGCGGGACGTGGAGGCGAATATCGAGTTCATCTAGCGCAAGACTCCCGGGCCGGGGTCTCAACTAGTCGCCATAGGCCGGTCCGGTGTCGATGGCGTCCACCATCCGCGTCGGCAGGATATTGGAGCGGAAGGTATCGTGCCGGTGGCGGTCCTTGAGGGTCGTCGACTGGCCGAAATAGAATCGGATACCGCCGAAAGCCCGATGATAACCCTCGTCCCCGATCGCGCCTTCCGCAAACAGGGACAGCCCGGGCAGTGCTTCGACGCCGGGACGATATTCCGCTCCGAAGCGGCCGAGCACGTCATGGGTCGGATTCGATTCGATGCCGACCGTGACAAGGAAATCATCGTTGGGATATAGCTCCAGGTCCAGCCGGCCGACGAAGCCGTCATCGCCCGTGTCGTCGGCAAACTGGTAGCCGGCGAGGCCGGATATTGTCAGCTTGTCGAAATAGATGTCGCCTTCGCCGGCGACAACGCCGATGTCCGCGGGATCTCCGGAACCGACGTCCGACCGCAGATATCCCGCCGCCAATCCCGCCAGTCCGGTGCTCGGGTCGCGCCAGAACATGTGAACAGCACCGCCGCCAAGGAATTCGCCGTCGACTGCGCCAACAGCGGCATCCCATCGGGCACCGAACCGATCGCCGAGAGGATGGGCAGCCGCGCCTTCGGCAAGGAAGGCGCCATCGCCGTCAAGCTCGCCGCCCATGATGGCGAATTCGCCATTCACGCCAGAGACCGCACGGTCACTGGCCGCCTCCTGGGCATTTGCAGTCGCGGCACTGATACCCAGGGCGGCCGCGACGGACGAGACGTAGAGCTTCCGGTTCAGCCTATCGAGCGGGCCCGGGGCCTTTTCGACCGATGCGATATCGACCGGTACCGTGGCCAAGCTGGGCTCATGGAAGTCGATATGCACCGATTTGACGAAACGGCGGCCGTCCGGGGCGCACATGGTCCGTGACGCATCCCGGACGGCTTTCTCGACTGCCGCAAGGGCAGTCTGCTTGCCCGGCCCCGCGGGCAATGCCTCGTAGTCGAGGACGACGTACAGTGTACCAGTCGGTGAATGCCACAGGCATTTCCTCATCCCGAAGCCGCAGGCGCGCCTTGCCGACTTGACGAGTTCCACCAGCCGCGCGCCGCGGTCGAACACGCCGGTGGGATCGAAGACGATCCGTTGATGATCGAAGGGTTTCAGGAACGCCTGGAGGCTTCGGGCCGTTTCAAGGGTTCGCGCCGGATGCCTCTTGACCCTGACGCGAAGGGCGCCGTTCGCCCTTTTTAGCCGCGCGGACAGCTCCCGCGACTGGCCGGAGGACATCGAGGCAGCCGCTGCGTGCACCGTAAGCGTATCCCGTCGGCCGGCACGCCGCCTGTCGATCCCGGCCAAAAACGGCCTACCGGCGCCGGGCGCCTGCAAAATATCGAGGATGTCCTTGCCAAGCTCGGATGCCGTCTTCATCGCAACCCCCGCCTATCGGTGACGCTAGATGGCGACGCGCTGGAACGCATTACCCATTTGGGTATGTTGCAGTCCCAGGTTTTCTGGAATCCTGCCTCAGCTCTCGAATCCGGTCCGGGGAATGCGCCGAAAGATATCTCGTGACCTCGACGCCGCATTCTCTTTGTTGCCGAAGGAAGCGGCACGCGAGGCCAAAGACCGCGTGCTGAAATCCTACGCGAGCGGCGGTGAGGCATTCTCTCTCGAGCTGAAATGGAGCGAGCACCGTCCCGATGGCAGCTTCCTTCGCGGTGGCGTGACCGACATGGTGGGACGCTCCACTCGTCTCGTCTCCAATTCCCAGGAAGATCGCGATATCCAGGAGCTCGCGTATCGGGCGAGAGAACATCCAGCACTTGCCGGCGCGCTTGAGCTCCTACCGCAGGGAGACCGTTTCACCTGGTACCTGCCCTTCACGCCGTCCAAGCCCGACAAGCAAAGCGAGCCGCGGCTCAGAGGACTGATGGTGACGGAGACGATCTTTCAAGATGTGCTTGATCTGATGCGGCCGGAACAGCCCTTCACCGATGCCGAACGCCGCGTCCTCTTCCAGATCACGGCTGGGCTGCCGCTGCGCGAGGCCGCCGAACGTGACGGCGTCTCCTTCGAGACCAAGCGCGCCCATACCAAGAGCGCCAGTTCCAAGATGTACTGCTCAGGGCAGAAGGACCTCGTCAGGATCCTGCTCGGGCAGCTTGTGCACCTTCTGTCAGTCAGCGAAGGTGAAGCGGCGCACGCCGCTCCCGCGGAGACCTTCATCGCCCAATACCTGTCCGAAGACGCCGACCTCGTCGTTCGGCGCCTGCCGAATGGTCACCTGCTGCGGCTGTTGGAATGCGGCCCGAAGTCCGGGAGGCCGCTGATCATGATCCACGGCATGATGTTCCCGATCACACTGGTCGGATCATCATGGCATCTCGAATTCGGTTGGCATCCGCCTTATCATCCCGGTCCGCACGGGCTTTTTGGAGTCGAGAGCGCCGTCGGAGCTGGCCGGCCAGGGAGGGTTCATCGCGGAAGCGTTCTCCGATCTGGCACTCTATCTGGAGCGGGAATGGCAAGAGCCGGCCCCAATCCTCGGCCAGTCGCTCGGCGGCGTGCTGGCGATCCGTTTTGCGAACCTCTATCCGCATCTCGTGTCGAGGCTGATCCTGCAGTCGGTCAATTTCACCCGTGGCACGGATGTGGATGGCAGCCATGCAAGCGAGTTCTATGGCGGCCTGAAGCGGCTCTCTCGCAGACCGGATGTCTTCAAGCTCGTGAACTGGCACTTTCAGAGATACTACGCCGATCGCGGCACCGGCCGCTCGATCCTGTCAAAATTGTTCGGCGGCTCTGCGGTCGATATGGAGGCGCTCGACGGCAAGGCGACCGGCGTAGAAGCATACCGAATGTTCTCCGATCTCTATGCCAGCTCGGTATTTGGAATGAGCGCCGACTTTGACTTCGTGATGAACGCCTGGGAGGCCGAGGCGCGGAAGGTCGCCAAGCCGATTACGTTTATTCATGGCACCGATGACCCGCTGACGAGCGCATCCGAATTCATACGCTTCGCTGAGAAAAGCGATCAGTGCCGCGTAAACATCATCCCGGGCGGCGGGCATTTCGTTGCCGCAACACACGCCGGACAAGTCTGGCGGTCTGTTGCCGACAGCCTCGGCTAAGCTCGTCGGGAAAAGACCGCTTATAAAAAGCGCAGATATCCGTCTCGCAAGAGCTTAAGAAATGACCGCTTCGGGTCAACAAGCGAAGTGAAAGCAGTTTGTGTCATGTCCGCAAAGCACTCCAATAGGCGACATCGTCGGGATATTTCGATCTTGTCAGAACTCACGCCATGGGTATGCGGGTTGAGGAGCGTCCCCGCCGCCAGATTCCCAGTTGCAATACCTGTCGAGCTGTCGTTCCGAGGCGCTCGGGAGAGGTCCTATGCAAACCGCGCGGGGGAATAGGGTTCAGCTGAAGGGTACGGTGCCCGTCCGGCGACCATGTTACTCACCATGCGTGCAGTAACGGGCGCCAGCGTCAAAGGCGAGGATGATGTCCCCTCCCTCGCGCGATGGCCCGATCACGGGCACGGAGTCCGGCATTGACGGACGAAAGCCGAGCCATGTCCGGCTCCGCTCCGGAAGCTTGGGAAAGATCGAACGGGCGCTGCGTTCCAGCAGCGCCAAACGGCGCGAATCGGGAGGTGCGGAAAGGCCGCCGAACTCGACCGTTCCGGCGGCGCGCAGGCGTCCGGTCAATCGGCGTCAGGTAAAATCCGCGCGCGGTCGGACAAACCGGCCGCGACAGCAAGGGTGTCGCCATGTCGAACTCGACGTGGTAGCCGCGCTCGGTGTCGAGCGGAACGCGGTCGCCAGCTTGCGCCGCAAGCGACCTCGAATGCGCACCGGCGGCGATCACCACCTTCTTGGCGACAATGTCGATCGTCGGCGACGTGATGCGAACGCCACCGCCGGTCCGTTCGATCCGCTCGGCGGCCTGATGAGCCAGGGCGGCATTGCCGGGCGGCTTATCGACGTCGCCGATGCGGCGCTCGGCCGGACCAAGGGCGGTCTCGGCTTGGTCGTCATTTTCACCACGGCGGTCTTTGGCGCCATATCCGGCATGGCGTCCTCCGCCGTAGCCGCGATCGGCTCCATCATGATCGCGAGGATGGTCGATCGCGGTTATGACCGCGCCTACGCTGCGACGCTTGTCTCCGCCTCGTCGGTTCTGGCACTGCTCATCCCGCCATCCGCCTCGATGATCCTTTTTGGCTGGGTGACGGGCACGTCGATCACGGCCTGCTTCCTCGCGCCGATCCTGCCCGGCTTCCTCCTCATCGCGCTCTTTGGGGTCTGGAATCGCGTATTCGCCGGGCGGATGGACGTGGTGACGGCGGAGCCATCCAGCATCGGGGCGATTGCGATCGACATGGTCGCAAAGACCCGGCGGGCGAGCCTTGCCTTGCTGATGCCGATCATCATTCTCGGCTTCATCTACGGCGGGGTGACAACGCCGACCGAAGCCGCCGCGGTCGCGGTTGTCTATGCGGTTCCGATCAGGCTCCTGGTCTACAAGGACCTCACCCTCAAGGGTCTATGGGAAGTGTTCTGGCGGAGCGGTCAGACCGCGGGCGTGCTGTTGGTCCTGGTCTTCTTTGCAGCAATGCTCTCTCGCCTCCTCACCCTGCAGAACGTGCCGCAGCACATTCTGGAGGGCTTCCTGGCAATCACCACGAACAAGGTCGGGCTTCTCCTTCTGGCCAACCTGTTCCTGGTGCTCATCGGCATGTTCATGGAGGATGTAAGCGGCATCCTGTTGGCGGCGCCGATGCTGATGCCGGTGATGCGAGAGGCCGGGGTCGATCCCATTCAGTTCGCGGCGATCGTTGCGGTCAACCTGGGCATGGGTCTGATCACACCCCCGACCGCACCGATCCTCTATTTCGGCGCGCTGATCGGAAAGACCCAGCTCGGTCCGATGCTGAAACCGACGATGGTGTTCGTCTTCCTCGCCTACCTGCCGGTCGTATTGCTCACGACGTTCATTCCCGACCTTTCGACCGCATTACCGCATCTCATCCTTGACCTTCAGTAGCTGCGAGAAACATCGGGACCATTCACATGTCCATCAAGCGATTTCCATCGACCCCCGGAACATCCCCAAGCTCGCCCCCATATTCAAAAGCGGTGAGCGCCAACGGCTTCGTGTTCGTTTCCGGCCAGGTCGGCGTTGGAGAAGACGGGCGATTGGTGCAAGGCGGCATCTCCGCGGAGGCCAAACAGGCTATCGAGAACATCCGCACGATCTTGAAAAGCACGGGTCTCGACCTCGGGCATGTCGTGAAAGCGACCGTGTGGCTGACCGACCAGCGCGATTTTGAGGCGTTCAACGCCGTCTACCGCGACTATTTCAGTAGCGGTCTTCCCGCCCGCGCTTGCGTCAGGTCGGACCTGATTGGTCCGTACCGGGTTGAAATCGAAGCGATCGCCGCCCAGATCGGCCAGTCGTCAGCATAGAATATTCGAAAAATCTTGGATGGACGGTGGGTAGTGCCTCAGTTTGCAGCGAGACCTACCGCCTCGGCAGCCGGATGATCGAGGCCATCGACGATCTGGCGGGGGAGCTGATGGGAGACCGCGAGGTGTTTTGGGCGAAGCTGAGCAACTCCCAGGGGGTAGCAGCGAGTCGCGAGTGTTTCTGCTAGCCAGGCTCGCTCTCAGCGTGCTTCGTCGTTCAGGGGGTTGGGGACACATGAAACTGAATGATAATCGAAGACGTATTTGCCCTGACTTGAAAGAGGAACCCGATGGAGAGGCGTGTCTTTCTCTCCCTAGTGCGACCTGGTCGAGCAGGAACTTGAGGGTGTGCAGACGCTGTTCGAGAAGAACCTCACCGAGATCACCCGGCTGGTGAGCCTCAAGCGCGAGGCCGCGCGGCTGGAGGGCGAGCGCGGGGAGCTTGTCGCCTCCACGGCGGAGGCGCGCGGGCGCATCGCCGAAATCGAGCTGCAGATCATCCAGATCGATCAGGATCTGAGAAGCGAGGTCGCCGCGGAGCTGCGCGAGAGCCAGGCGCAGGAGGCGGAGCTCGTCGAGCGGCGCGTGGCGGCGGAGGACGAGCTGAAGCGCATCGACATCCGCGCGCCGCAGGCCGGCGTGGTGCATCAGCTCAATGTCCACACGGTTGGCGGTGTCATCG
>CAWDED010000019.1:0-98859 GCA_963801225.1 uncultured Alphaproteobacteria bacterium | reverse complement strand
AGAACGTCGGAGAAGCGCCGACAACAGATGTAAGCGTCCATGACTACATCTCATCATGCCGGGTCCGAAGCCAGCCGTCCCTGATGTAGCGGCGGGCCGCTCAGAGCCAGCGTCGGACGCGGCCGCAGTAGTCCCGGTAGCCGTCGCCGAACCTCGACAGCATGCGCACCTCCTCGAATGGGATGACGATACGCGACAGGATCGCGACGGGGCCAAGCAGGGTCAGCAGCGGCCACACCGAGCCGAGCATGAGGGTGCCGCCGAGATAGGTGATCACCAGCATCAAGTACATCGGGTTGCGGGAAATCCGGTACGGTCCGCGGGCCATGAATTGCGCCGGTTCGGCGAACGGGTTGAGGGTCGTACGGCACACCAGAAAGCTGATGGCCAGGGAAGCGGCCATGGATACGCCGATGACCAGAACAACAACGCCCGCTAGAAACGCTGATCTGCCGAGTGGCTGGTCGGGCAGCGGAAGAAAGTGATGGACAGTGGCGCCAAGCGCGAATGCGACGCCGAACATCATCGGTGGCGGCAGCTTGAAGAGTGGAAAGGTGCGATCAGCGGTAACGGGGCCTGCTTGGGAATGCATATCGGCGGTCCTCCAAGACCGGGTATCTGGCGCACTGGCAACCATCACGGCCGGCGACGTCGGCGGTTCACAGTCGGCAATCCATCCGATACACTGCTGATAAATTCAATACTGGCTATATGTATCCAAAATATGCCTGCTGTCAAAAGAAAACGCCGCTACATCTCCGAACGCCGGCAAATGCAGGCAGAAGCGACGCGCGCCGCCATCTTGGAAGCCGCCCGGTCGCTATTTGCTGAAAAGGGCTGGTCGGCTACGACCATCGCCGCGATTGCCAAGATGGCCGGCGTGGCGACAGAGACGGTCTATTCCCACTTCGGCAACAAGCGGGCGATGGCCCAGGCCATGGTGGTCGCTGCTATGCGGGGCAACGAGCCCAACGTCCCGATGATGGAACAGGCCGAAAGGCGCCTTGTTCATGAGCAGACCGATCCAGACAAGATGATCGAGGCATTCTCCCTCGACCTGACGACCCTCCTGAGCCGGGTCGCGCCCGTGTTGGCTGCCGTTCGCAGCGCGGCGGAAACAGATCGGGAGATGCACGAACTCTATCTGGAATTGCACGCGGCCCGGCGCAGGAACTTGGCGCAGTTCGTACACCGGCTGAAAGCAGTCGGCGGCCTCAGTGACGAGCTGGATGTCGATACTGCGACCACCGATGTCTGGTCTCTCGGAAGCCCGGAGCTGTTTTTGTTGTGGACCGGACCTGCCGGCGCTAGCCGCGATGACTATCGCGTCTGGCTTGCCGCCGCATTGAAACGTCTGCTGCGATAGGGTTGCGCCCTAATGTCTTGTCTGAAGAACGTCGGCAATGGGTCAACCTCTGCCTTCCTCTCGTTCGATCGGGACGGCTGCTCAGCTTTCAACAGCTGAAGTAGCATGCGCCGAGTGGGACTTCGGCATCGCGCCAAAAGCGGTCTCTCCAACTCGCCGGGTGAGATGCTCGAATTCGAGGCGAAGACCAAATGATCCCCACTCTCGAGCGAGTGTCGAAGCTAACCCCGGATGCCCATTTTTGCGTAGTAGATCGTCGCAACGGAGCGAAGAGCTACCCCATCTCAACTAGATCGCTTCGTCTACGGACATGCGAGGGCTGCACGAGCCTCGCGGCTCCTCTGCGCCAGCCCTTCCTCGGACAAATGGATGAGCGTGTAGGGCGCGAGTTCGTCCCAGGTGACGTAGCCCCTGTTCAGGCTCTTCTCGGCTGCTGCGACCGCGCGACGGGAATAGGACGAAAGCGGTTGCCCGGGCTTCCAGTCTTCGATCAGCCGGATCCGACGGAAGTAGCTATCGATCTTTGTCCTGAGCCAGCTCCGCTGCCGCCGGTCACATGGGTTCTCCGCGGTGTCGTCGATCTCGAAGCCGATCCGCTCCACGGTCGTGCGCGTCGATTCCCGGCCGCTCGCTCGGCTGAGCAAAGTCTTGCCGTTGAGCGGCGGCTGGAGCTCCGCGATGATCTCTTCCGCAGTCGGAGGGCCGGAGACGATGGAGACGATCGCGCCGCCGAATGTGAAGAAGATGACGAAACCGACGATCGCGAGGCCGATTTCGATCTCGATGCCGCGATTGAGCCGCTCGTCAGGATCCGGTCCGGAGGCAAACCATTCGCTGTGATCGGCATCGATGATGCTCATGACGATGTGGCTGACGATGGAGGCCGACAAGGTCCCCAGAAGCAGCGGCTTCGCCACGAGGAACATGTAGCTCGGCGTGTTGATGATCAGTGCGAGGAAGACACCGGTTGCCTTGAAGTCGTCGCTCTGGATGTCGGCGGCATGCCTTCCCAGGAAGTTCCATTGCAGGACGCACATGATGAACGCCGCGATGATGACAATTCCGAGCAGCGACGCGCGCAGGCTTTTCCAAACGGTATCGGTGCCGAACGTGCAACCGATGCCGATCAGGATCGCCGCGACCCAGAAGTGGATCTGCGGGAGCGCCAGCGAACCGGCGGCAAGCATGCGAATGAGGCGGGGCGCGGGCGTGGGATCGAGGGCGCCCGCGTGAACGCCATACCAGAGTATGCTGAGAAAAAGATAAAGCCCGCCGGCGGCCAGTCCGATCCAGGCTGTCGGAAGCTGCTGATCCTCGTCCCGGTAGTAGGTTTCGCTCATAGCCACTCTCCATCGCGGCGCGTTCGATGATGCGGAGACGCGTTTCGGGCGCCCACCTGGTGCGGCCCGGCCGTCAGGTGCAGGGGTCGTCCTTCAATTCGAGGTTCTGGAACGCGGGCTTCAGCTCCTCCGGCAGTGCGTAGCCGAACCAGCCGAAATCGGAGGCGCTGATCAGGCCCTGCTCGGCGAGCCGCCTCAAACCGTCCACGATCCGCTTGTCGAGCGTGCCGCTCGGATAATCGGCCCGTTCCGGCACGTCGAGCGGCGTCTGCTTGATCTTCCAGGCCTGCAGCACGGGGTTCGCGGTCTGGCCCGGCGTGAAGTCGACTGGCATGCTCTGGAACCGCCAGTCCCCCTTCACGCGCCGCATGACGTCGAGATGCTCGCGCACTTGGCTCACCAAATCGGCGCGGTGCTCCTTTTGGCAGTAGCGCGCCGCCTCTGTTTCCATCATGCACGCGATGAACACGGCGGAGCGAAGCAGTCCTGCCTCGCCCGCCTTCGGGCTTGCATCGGGGGCGCCACGGAAGCGGCTGTCAATAGAGGCATTGTTGCTGGCTCTGCGGCACGCAGCGTGGAGGCTTGCTAGCGCCGGGCTTCCGTCCTCCGTCGAAGCGAACAGGAACGCGGCTGTCGGTGCCAGCCCGACATCAGGCCGGCTCATCGCTTCGTCGAAACGCGCCTCAAGAGATGAATGGAGCGCCTTCCGGCCTCCCAGATTGAGCCCGACGATTGCCGCGACTGCGACGGTGGTGAAGAGCGCGATCATCGCGAGCTTCTGGAGGTCCGGCGCAGCGCCTGCACGAAGCGGGCGGCGGGATCCGCCGTTGGAGCCTTTGTCGCGCGGAGGGGGCGGCGGAGGTGGGAGCGGATCAGCTCGCCGTTTGCCGAAACTGTTGGACATGTGTGTGCCTCTCTGTCCCGGAGACACCTCGCACAAACCTAGCTCGCGAAAACCGCTATGCTTAACTTAACGTTAAGGCGGAGACACGGGCGAATTATTCTGCGATGGCAAAGAAATCGAGGGAGCTTGTCGCCAAGGGCTACGACCAAATTGCGGATGCCTACTTCGACCGATTTGGCGTCTCCGCGACCCGTCAAAAATGGCTAGATCGTCTGATCGACATCTTGTTCCCTCAGACGGGGCATATCCTTGACCCCGGCTGTGGTGGTGGGATCCCGGTGGCGCGGACCTTGGCGACGCTAGGACACTCGGTAGTAAGCGTCGACTTATCCGCTCAACAAATCGTTCGGGCGCGTCAGAACTTACCGGAAGCGACGTTCATGCAAGCCGACATGTGCGACTTGTCATTTCCTCCCGAAAGCTTCGATGCTGTGTGTGCTTTCTATTCGATCACGCACATTCCGCCTGAAGAACAGGCGTCCTTACCTGCTAAGATCGCGACATGGCTCCGGCCGCAAGGTCTATTCATTGGCAGCTTCGGAACCGGCGCGGCCGGTGACTGGGAAGGGTCATGGTTGGGAACGACCATGTATTTTGGCAGCGTCAGTGAAGAAGCCACACTGAATCAGTTGCGGCCGTTCGTCTGAAGGTCCGCCAAGCGGTCGTTGAGAAGCAGGACAATGAGGACGTCGCCTTCCTGTGGATCGAGGCGATTAACGACCGGTAGCCCGCAGCATGTCGGCTACGGGTCAAAATGCGAAGTCGGGGTGGACTGCAAGAACGTCCGCGTTCGGTTGGATTTGCGACAAGGGTGGCGCGATCGCTTGCATCGACCCTGGCTGGGCGTTTCACGAGTGCAAAGCCTGACGCATTTACCCTCCCAAATTTTCCGCTGACTCTATTTGCGGTAACGTTTCCCCCTCAAGCCGGAGTTGGCGCACCTGGCTTGGCTGTCGGGGCGTGGCTGGAGCAAGCGATTGGCGAATACCACCGACGACTTCACCCAGCTGACGCAGTTGGTCAGGGCGCACGACCGGCCGCGCTATTATGCGACGCTCTTTGCGCCGACGGAGCACCGCGCCGACCTTTTCGCACTCTACGCCTTCGCCGCCGAGATCGCGCGCATTCCCGACATCGTCCGCGAGCCGGGCCTTGGCGAGATCCGCCTGCAATGGTGGCGCGAGTCGCTGGCGACGGCAGCCTATGCCTCCGAAGCCGCGCCGAGCCCCACGCTGCGTGCGTTCGGCGAGGTGATGGCGCGGCACAAGCTGCCGCTCGCGCCGCTCGAAGCCCTGGTGGAGGCGCGCGGCGCCGACCTCTATTCCGATCCGCCCGCCACCATCGGCGATCTCGAAGGAAGGCTCGGCGAGACGGAATCGTCGCTCTTCCAGATGGCGGCGATCATCATGGGCGCCGATGCCGCCAGAACCGCCGATGCCGCCGGCCATGCGGGCGTCGCCTACGGCCTTGCGCGCCGGCTTTCCGTCTTCGCCATCGATCGCGCACGCGGGCGTACCATCCTGCCGACCGAGATCCTGACCGCGCATGGCGTCGACGTGCCGGATGTCTTCGCCGAGCCGTCGGATGCCGTTCGAGAGACCGTCGCGGATATCTTGCAAATCGCCGAGCGGCATCTCAACGAGGCACGCCGGCATCTCATCCGTCTGCCTCGGGGGGCGAAGCCGGCCTTCCTGCCGTTAGCCGTCGTCGCGCCGCTCCTCAGGCAGGTCCGGGCGGCCGGCAGGGAAATTCTCAGCCGCCCCGTTGGCCTGTCCGATCTGCGGATGCTGATGTCTATCGGTCTGGCGCGAGCGAGCGGGCTCGGCCGCCCGCATTGAGGTGCTCGACCTACGCGGCCATCGCACGCGTCTCGCCGAGCCAGGCCTCGAATTCGCGCAGCGCCCTTTGCGACAGCGCGCGCTTCCGCTCGATGGTCTTGGCCTTGCCCCTCAGCCGCCTGCCGTCGGCGTCCGTCACCGGCTGATCGATCGGCGGGAAGAGGCCGAAATTGATGTTCATCGGCTGGAAATCGCGCGCCTCGCCGGCGACCGCTGTTCGGCCTGTCACATGCGCCAGGAGAGCACCATGACCGGACGCCATGGGCGGCGCCTTCGGGATCTGCCCCATGGCTTCCGCCGCCACGAATTTGCCCGCCAGAAGCCCGATCGCGGCGGACTCCACATAGCCCTCGCAGCCGGTGATCTGCCCTGCGAAACGGATGTGCGGCCGGGCCTTTAGCCGCAGCGTCTCATCCAGAAGCAGAGGCGAGTTGATGAACGTGTTGCGGTGCACCCCGCCGAGCCGCGCGAACTCCGCCTGCTCCAGCCCGGGTATCGTGCGGAACAGCCTAACCTGTTCTCCGTGCTTCATTTTTGTCTGGAAGCCGACCATGTTGAAGAGCGTGCCCAGTGCATTGTCCTGCCTGAGCTGCACCACCGCATAGGCCTTCTCCTGCGGCTTGTGCCGGTTGGTCAGCCCCATCGGCTTCATCGGCCCGTGCCGCAGCGTCTCCACCCCACGCTCTGCCATCACCTCGATCGGCAGGCACCCGTCGAAATAGGGCGTGTCCTTCTCCCAGTCGTGGAACGCCGCCTTCTCAGCCGCCACCAGCCCCTCGACAAAAGCGTAATATTGCTCGCGGTTTAGCGGGCAGTTGATGTAGTCCGCGCCGGTGCCGCCGGGGCCTGGCTTGTCGTAACGCGACTGGAACCAGGCGACGTCCATGTCGATGGTCTCGCGATGCACGATCGGCGCGATGGCGTCGAAGAAGGCGAGACGGTCCGCGCCCGTCGCCGCCTGCATGGAGGCTGCGAGCGACGAGGAGGTGAGGGGACCGGTCGCGACGATTGTGTGGCCCCATTCGGGCGGCGGCAGCTCCGTGACTTCGCCCGCCTCCACTGCGATCAACGGATGCTCGCGGAGCGCCTTGGTCACCGCCTCCGAAAAACCCTCGCGGTCGACCGCCAGTGCACCGCCGGCAGGAAGCTGATGCGCATCGCCCATGGCGAGGATCAGCGAGCCGGCGCGGCGCATTTCGGCGTGCAGCAGGCCGACGGCATTGGTTTCCGCGTCGTCGGAGCGGAAGGAGTTGGAGCAGACGAGCTCGGCCAGGCCCCCGGTCTGGTGCGCCGGCGTCTGCACCGCCGGGCGCATCTCGTGGAGCACGACGGGAATGCCGGCCTGCGCCAGCTGCCAGGCGGCCTCCGAGCCGGCGAGCCCTCCGCCGATCACGTGCACGCGGGAAAGTCCTTGTTGCATGGGCGCGATATGGGACGGACGCGGCGCAGACCGCAAGAGCGGCGTGACTCGGCGCTGGAGCCGTAGCGAAGGGGCCGTCCGACCAGCGGCGCAACTGTTGCGCCCGTCATACACTTCCTCAAGGAAATTGCCTCAGCATGTCGCCGGATTGGCGGGATTCCGCCAATTTCAGCGATGGGCCGCCAAGCCGGCCGGTTGCGGCCGCGGGCTCGATTATTAGGGTTGGGGGATGAAGAGATTCTGGCTCGCACTCAGCGTCTTTCTCGCCTTGGCAATCGCCGCCGACGGCGCCTTCGCCATCAACTGGTTCAACGTCCACGGCCGCGCGCCGCACGGCAACCGCATCAGCGTCTGCCACGGCTATACCTGCCGGATCGTCACGTCCGTCACGCTGAGCGCGGCGGACATCGATGTCATCGCCGGCGAGCTGCGCCGCGGCACGCCGGATGCTGCAGCCGAGCGTGCAGCCATCTCCCGCGCCGTGCAGGCTTTCGAGCGCCTCGTCGGCCCCCGCATCGGCACCGCCCACGACCTGGCCGGCATGCAGTTTGGTCGGGGCAGCCCTGGCCAGATGGATTGCATCGACGAGGCGACCAACACCACCGGCCTGCTCGTGTTCCTGGCGGAGCACGGCTTCCTTCAACACCATCAGGTGAGGGAGCCGGCCTCGCGCGGCTACTTCTTCGACGGGCGCTATCCGCATGCAACGGCGGTCCTTGCCGTCGACGGGAGCGGCGAGAAGTGGGCAGTCGATTCCTGGCCGCGCGCCAACGGGGAGCCGCCTGTGATCCTGCCGCTTTCGGAATGGAGAAAGATGCGCAGCGGCACGCCGGATTCGTGATGGTGGCGGCGTGGCGCAAATAAAAAGGCCGGTGGGCAGTGCCCTTCCGGCCTTTTGGTTGCGATCGTTCGCTTCGATTAGAGAAGCGAGGCCTCGCGGGCCAGCCGGCCAATGTCGGATCGGTGGATACCGAGGTCGGTCAGCTCGCGGGTCGAGAGGTTCTGCAGCTCGCGCACCGTCTGCCGGTAGCGGCGCCAACGGCGGAAGCGGTCGAACATCATATTGTTGGTCCGAGACATTTCTTTGGTCCTCATAAGCACCCGCGCGGGGTGCACACATGCTTTGGTAACGCCCGGGATATAGGAGCGGAAAACCCGATTGTGCAGTGCAGCAAACGCATGGCTGCCCTGCCTTAAAGCATTGGGGTCCCGTATTATTTCAGAAATGTTTCGTTAACCGATCCGCGATTCGGCGGGCGCGTCCGCGGGCCGGCTGTCGGCGCCCGTCATCTCCCGCCGGCTCAGTTGAAATGCGCCGGCTGCAGCTTGGTCTTCTTCTCGGCTGACGAATCGAACTCCGCCTGGCAGGCCGACGAGAGCTTGCTGAGGTTGCTCGCCAGACAGGTCTCGATCTTGGAAATGTCGGGGATGTCGGCGGAGCAGAACTTGAAGGCGTCGCCTTCGCAGGCGGAGCGCTCCTGCGCGGTACCTTGCGCCGTCGCGGGCGCGGTGAGGAGAGCCAGGCCGGCGACAACGGCAGCCGAGCGCACGATCGCGGTGATATGCATGGGTCGTACCTCCTGATGCCTCATTCTTATGCACCGGCCGCGTTACGTCCCGAAGAACACGCGGTCAAAAACGCAGCCATGCTCGCGGCAGCGTTAACAAGGCGTTGCCGGCGCGGCGCCGGTACATGCGGCGGTGCTCTCGCGGCCGCGATCGGCCCGAGGCTTGTCCGGTCGGTCCTCCTCGCCCGCGAGGAGGGAGCGGGGCGCTCAAGAAGCACCGCAGCTTTTGGTCGTCGTGGCGCTTCGTGAAGCGCCCCGCGCGGCGGTTACGACACCCGACTCGTCCACTCTTCTTCGTCCGCAAGGCTTCTCGCCTCGCGAAGTCCCAGCCGTGCGACATCCGGCAGAGGGCTCGCGCCCCCGGGTGGACCCTTCCGGGCTCGCCGCGCCGGCCCTCTCCGGGAGGGCCCATCGCGGCGCCGCCCGCCCTTCCCGAAACCGCGCCGGTCGCGATCCGGACCCTCCGGTGAAGAGCGGTGAGGGGAGTGTAGGGGAGGTTTTGGAAGCGGGGATTATTTTGTGACCGCTGTCCTGCGCGCGTGTTTGGCGCGCGGATCGCCCGGCAGAGGTGGCGAGACAGACGAGGGGGATTTATACGCCGCCGGGGCGGCCACCTCTAGGAATAGAAAAGGCTAGGTGACTATGGATATTGCAAACACTAGCCGGAATTAGCTAGTAGCATCGGGCAAAGGAGCAGATTGAGCCATGTCGATCCTGTCCAAGCCCTACTTTCACGATGAGGAAGCCGCCTTCGCGCACCTGGAAGGCAGTCCTGTGGCCGAACGGCCCTGTCTGCCCGCATTGCGGCGGCGTGGACCGTATCACCAAGATCAAGGCGAACCCGGAGAAGCGCGTCCGCTATCGGCCTCCACAAGTGCGGTCGACTGCAAGCGCCAATTCACGGTGAAGGTCGGCACGGTTTTCGAGCATGGCCGCATCCCGCTGCACAAGTTCTTGCAGGCGGTCCATCTGATGTGCTGCTCAGCAAGAAGGGCATCAGCGCGCACCAGCTCCACCGGATTCTGGAGGTCCAGTACAAGACGGCTTGGTTTCTCGCGCACCGCATCCGCGAAGCCATGCGCGATGGCGACCTTGTCCCCGTTCGGCGGCGCTGGCAAGGTCGTGGAAGCCGACGAAACCTATTATCGGCCGATCGGAGAGCATGCCCGTCGAAGCAGCGCCAGGGCCGCCCTACAAGAGCGCAAGGGCGGGTCCGGCGATCAAGCGCGCCGTCGTCGCCCTGGTGGAGCGTGGCGGCCGTGCCCGCATGTTCCATGTCGAGCGCGCGGACAAGGCAGACCGTCACCAGATCGTGCGCGAGAACATCGACCGCGAGACGCGGCTGATGACCGACGAAAGCCGCCTCTACGTGACATGGTCGGCGAGGATTTTGCGAACCACGAGACGGTCAAGCACTCGCGCTGGCGAGTACGTCCGCTGGCGACGCCTACACGAACACGGTCGAAGGCTTCTTCAGCATCTTCAAGCGCGGCATGAAGGGCGTCTATCAGCACTGCGGAGAGAAGCATCTGCACCGCTATCTGGCGGAGTTCGATTTCCGCTACAGAACCGTTCGGCGCTCGGCGTTGAGGATCAGGAGCGCGTGGTCGTGGCTCTAAAAGGCGTTTCGGGGAAAAGGCTTACCTACCGCTGGCCTGATCAAATCTCCGAGGCTTAGGCGCCCCTGAGCGTTCCCGCGCCTCCATCGCAGGGGATAAATCCAACGATTATCCCCTGCGATGCGATTAGCTCGTAACCGACCACCAGATTCCTATGCTAAGCGCCATTTCAATGGCACAGTTCGCATACATCGAGCGCAAAGTAGCTGAGGCCCAGAAGGAAGTGGACGATCTGACCCGTCAATCGGCAGAGATCGACCGCAAGCTTCTGATGGCCTCGCGTCGCTTGCTGCGTATCGCGACATTCTCGCCCACCTCCCTCCCGAGCCTCGTGCAGAACGCGTGGCGTCTAGGGGCGCGGGCAAGAAGCGCAAATCAAGAATGAGCCCAATGTGGCGCGAGATGATTTGCATGGGCATCGACCGTTATCCAACACCTGTTTCGTCGATGTTGTGCAGTTGGCGAAGCGCCACGGGAAAAAGGCGCAGCGCACTTCGCTGAGAGCACAGATTAGCAACTACGTTGCCCATGGGCCGGCTGGAACGAACTGGACGCGGCTTGGTGCTGCCAACCCCCAATGGTGCGGTAGCTGCGGGGTTTCGATGGCCTAGCGCGACGAATGGACAGGGGGCCCGGTAGAGCCCCACAACGAGAATGGGCCGGAGGTAAGCTCTCCAGCCCATTCGGTAGGCTCAGGCGCCTGAGTTTGCTGAACCGCCCCGGTCCACCCCGGGTGAGCGGGAGTTGACATGCCGGTCTCCAAAACCGGTATGTCGCCGGTAGTCCGATCGGCGGCGCGTCCCGGCTTCGGCCGGGGCGCGTTGCCGCGTGTGCCCTATCACGTAAGGTCGAATTCGTCCACAAGGTTGTAGCCATTGGTTCGCAAAACCCCCAAGAAAACTGCTCAATCTAGGGCATTTGAGAAGGCTGCCCGCGAACTAGGCGCCGACGTTTCCGAAGATCAATTTGATGCCGCTCTCAGGCGCATTGGCGTGCGATCACGGACCAAGCCAGAGGAGCAATCCGAGCAAGACCGCCAAAAGAGCTGGACTTTTGCAACAGGTATGTAAAGTCTCCCTTGATGCAAGGTGTTTCAAGGGGGGGACTTCGATGCTTTGGCAAGATCGAATTGAGAACTACGTGCAGGCGACAGGCTTTCCAAAAAGCCTGTTCATCGCGGAAGACAACCGCGTCGTCGGCACCTGGATAATGGGGAATGACTATCGCGTGAAGTCGTCCTACTACGGTGGCTATCCTGCGAGTTACCTCAAGCGCGTGAAGGCACTATTCCCTGAGAAGCGTCGCACGCTCCACCTCTTTAGCGGCAAGGTCGATCTGAGCGCCTTCCCCGGTGAAACTGAGGATATCAATCCAGATCTGAAGCCGACCTATGTGGACGATGCTCAAACGCTCGAGAACGTCCCCCTGCAGGACTACGACCTTGTGCTTGCTGACCCGCCTTACAGCGTCGAGGACAGCCAGCGCTACGGACTAGCATGGTGAAGCGGAACAAGGTGATGAAAGCGCTGGAGCGCGTCCAGCCCGGCACGCATGTGGTTTGGCTGGATCAGGTGCTTCCGATGTATCGCAAGGCAATTTTTTCGCCCGAGGCGGTGATTGGAATGTGGAAGTCCACAAACCACCGTTTTCGAGGAATTACGATTTTCAGGCGGCTTTCCTCTTAGGTTGCTTCGTCGTGGTGAACAGCGTGTCCTCAAAGCCAAGCTGTTCCTTCAACGAGCGGAGGAACGCTTTGCGCAAGTGACTCTGGTAGCTGCCCCCGCCATACTCTGAGATATAGCGGACCAACTTTCCGAGCTGCGCGTCGTCCAGCTTCACGGTCAGATTGCCGCCCTGCAATTGCTCCATGATCGCCTTGTGTAGTTCTTGGAGTCCGCCCCCCTGAGCGCCACCGATTTCAGCGGCCTCTTCGTTCGGTCAGGTTGAATTCGAACGGTCTCGCTTTTTTGAGCATTGCGGCCCCTCCCTACTTCCACGCGCGCATTTCGGGGTAACGCGCGAACACGCGATCGATCGCGCGCTTCAGATTAGGTGCAGCCTCGCCTTCGAACGACAGCAGCAGCCGCAGGTGTTGGCCGAATTCGTCGGTGATGTCGCACTGCAATCCCAGCACGCCTTCGCGCTTGTAGCAGACGGCGCTGATGGCATCGAAATACAGGTTGATGCCGTGATGCTTGATGTGATCGCCGGACATCCTACTAAGTCCTGCCGAGAATTCATTTTCAGCGACAAAGGTAAGATGAAGCCGGTTCCAAACGCTGTGCCGATCGCAAGAGGATAATGCTCTGGCGTCGCAAGGGAGTAGGTAGAGACTGCCCCGATGACTGGCCAAAGCCAGCGATCAAACGTCCTCTCGGGCATCTTTCAGAGAAGAGCGCCATCCCATCTTGAAGTTCCCGCGTGTTGCGTGCGGGAAATCCTACCCCAGATAGCCAAGGTTGCGAACTAAGTTCGCCAGAAAAAAGGACGAATGGGACCTAATCGTCGTCTTTGGTCCCAACAACTTTCGATGCACGCACACCTGTGGCGGAGCCGCCTTTCGACGTAACGACAACGCGCATGCCGATCCCGGGGCCGGACTGGACAACGTGAAGGGGGCCACTGTCCATACCGACGACAGGCTCATCGCCTGACTCGCCCCCAGTGACCTGAATATCAGCGCCGACACCGCCGCCGCTGCTATGAATCTCGGTCGGACCTTTGGTTTTGTTCACTATCTCCGCTCCACTCCGCGCCAATTTGCGAATCTTAGACGGCCACAACATTACCACAAAACCGACGACCGCCGACAAAACCAGGACTCCATAGGCGACGTATAGCGACCACGTTGGACAACTTCAGCGCTGAAGTGATCTACAACGACGGTCCCCGCCAGACCGGCGGCGAAAAATAACCCGCCAAGAATGCGATCCTTCCACATCCCGCAATCATAGCGGGATCCAGCCGAGTTTGCAAACTACATAATCGCCAAAACAGTCCTATGATCGACCGCGACAGGCCGGCAGAAGGCGATGAAGCTAGGGCGCCTTGGAGCCGCGAGGAGGCCGTTGAGGTCGTGCGCGCCGCCTTGGCGGGGTCAGGACGCCTGCGGGGGATTGTGGGAGATTGGGAAGGCCGCGAACCCGCGCATGCAATTGTTGAAGAGCTGGAGCAAGCTTTCGATCTGGGTCGCGCATGCGCTCAGCCCACGCGAAATAGAGGCAGTCGGATAAGATCCGATAGCGGGAAAACGCACGCTTGAGCTGATGGAGGTTGACTACGTTCTTGCCGGCGATGATCGCTGGTCTCTTTCCCTGCACGAGAATGACCTGTTTGAAGGTCATGGCGCGGGACCGATCATCGAACCATAAAGGCCGCCAGCCGGACACGTGAAAGGGAGGACGCATGCAGGACAGGCTTTATTCGCCGACGCAGGTGGCCGTGGGCTCGTTCTTCGGCGGGCCGATCGCCATGGTCTATTTCCTGTGGGAGAACTACGTGGTGCTGGAGCAGCGGGCGCGCGCCAACCAGATGCTGGTGGGCGGGGGGCTCTTCGTGCTGGCGCTGCTTGCCTTCGTCATCTACCTGCCGGACGATTTTCCGAACTTCCTCATCCCCGTCGCCTACACGGTCGCCGCGCGCTATGTCGCGGAGAAGACGCAGATGTCGAAGCGGCAGATCGAGGCGTCGCCGCACTACACGTTTCAGTCGGGCTGGCGGGTGGCGGGCATCGCCGTGGCGCTGCTGATCGCCTTCCTGGTCCTGATCTTCGGCTGGGTGTTCGCGCTCGACGGGCTGGGGATCGTGTCGCTCGACGAGCTTTAGGACTAGCGGGAGCCGACTGCGGCGGCCTCGCGCTTCTTGACCGGTGTGCGCTCCAGCTTCTTGATGGGGCGGGGCGACCTGCCGGAGAGCTCGGCGATCTTGCGGTCCTGGTCCATGATGAAGGTGAGCGCCGGCGCGTCGCCGTCGAGACCGCCCAGCTCCGCGGCCGGCACCTTGCGGTTGGAGGCGCGGCTGCCGTCTTCGTAGAGGACGTCGAAAAGCACGACGCCGTTGTCCTTTTTCGGTTTCTTGCGGGCCATTATTCGGTCTCCGGGTTGGTGTCGCTCGGCGGTGTCGGATCGGACTCGTCGGGGCCGAGCAGGGGGTCGCGCTCCTCGCGGCGCCGCTGCGCATCGTCTTCGCGGCGCTGCAGCCGCTCCTGCTTCTTCTGCTGCTTGGCGCGGTCGCGGTCGCCGCGCTGCTGGCGATAGTTGGGAGGGCGGCGGGCCATCGCATTCTCCTCGCCCGGCTTTGCAGCCGCTTCACATAACAAGAAGCCCGGCGCGGGTGAGGCGCCGGGCGAACGACTCAGGCCTTTGCTGCGGGCCTATTCCATCTGGATGTTCGAGGCCGCCGGCTTGCCGCGGTCGGTGACGACCTCGAAGCTCACCTTGTCGCCCTCGCGCAGCATCGAGATGCCGGAGCGCTCGAGCGCCGAGACGTGCACGAACACGTCCTTGGCGCCGTCGTCCGGCGCGATGAAGCCGAAGCCTTTGGTTTCGTTGAAAAATTTCACGGTGCCTGTCGGCATGACCGCCTCCTTTAAGATCTCGCGCAAACGCGCGGCGGCCAGCGACCATCGCCTCCGCCCTTCCGAATTCGGCGTTGGCTTGGGCGAAACCCCGAAGGGCAGGCAAGACAGGCTAAATCAGGAACGTGCCGGATATAGGCGCAAAGCGCCGCGGGCGCAATGCGGGTCGCAGCGAAAGGCGGCTTGCCGCCGGGTACGCTTGCGATTTGAGCCGCGTCCCATGGCGTCGGCCGATGCTTATCCCCACCCCGTGGCGGCGCTTCTATGCTCGGCGCATGGACAACGAATGGGCCGGTTGGCCGCGCGCGTGGTCGGAGGAGAAGGAGCAGGCCCACGCGGACAAGCGGGCGCTCCGGCTGCTGACCTGCCCACTGAAATGGTGCAGGCGCATGCATTCCTGCCGGCGCAGCTGGCCGCGCCACGGCACGTGCGTGGCGCTTCCCGACTATCGCAACACGCGAGAGGAGGAGGGCATCATGCTCGTGCTGCTGCGCTTCGAGATCAAGCGGATGATCGACGAGGCCGAGACGCTGGACGAGGCGACGCGCGAACGCCGGCAGGCCGCGCGCTCCGCGGCGGCGAAACGGCGCCGGAAGCTGGCCATCGAGCGAGCCAAGGCGGTGCTGAGGGAGGCGAGGCGGAGGGAAAGGGAGGCAGCGCCGTGCTGAGCCTGCCGTCACCGGAATGACAGCCGGCGGCGCCGGCCTAATACGCCTCGCTACGCGCTCGCGTGACGGCGCCGCGCACGAACGGCACGACGAAAAGGGCCGCGACCGGGACGTGGAGCAGCACGCCGGCGATGAGGAGGGCGACGATCTCCGCCGCCGACAGAAGGCCGGCTTGCGCCTCGTGCGCCAGCATCCAGATCGTGAAGGGCAGGAACAGCACGATCGACGTGACGAGGCCGGGATTGTAGATGCGGAAGCGCACCGACGTGCCGATATGCGAGAGCCCGTTGACGAGCGTCAGCCCGACCCAGCCGAGGCCGAGCCAGGTGAGCGCCTGCGGCCACGCCACGGCGAGCGCCAGCGGCAGCCACACATAGGCGATGTTGACCAGCGCGACGCCGCCGATGGTGACCGGCCAGCCGCTGTCGCCGCTCTTGAACACATGCGCGATTGGTGAACTGGCGAAAGCCGCCCGGCCACAGATGCTCCTCGATCTGGTGCAGCATGTAGAGGACGAGGAGGGCGGCGAAGAGCGCGCGCTCGCTGGTGGGGGCGTGGCGGAACGCGGCGATCCATGCGGCAATGCCGGCGACGGCGAGCACGGGCAGGGCTTTCTGCCAGTTGGTGGCGATGAGGTGCGAGGAGCGGCATGGCGGGTTCTTTGGACTGAGGACTATGCGACGTGACTCGCGGGGAGGGGAAAGCGGAGCGGTGAGTCACAGCTCGCCGCGAGAGGAAGCTTGGCAAACCCGACGGAACGTTCATGACAGCGGCCGTACACTGAGCTTCATCCGGCGGGGGCGTTGCTCTCGACGTACGTGGCCGAGTAGACGGCTCCCAGGGATTTATAAAGCGCGAATGCGTCTATGGGAGCGCTATCGTCTAGGCGATTGCTCGCAAGTAAATCTAATCCGATTTCACGCATTCCTTCGCTTTGGGTTCAATGTTCAATACCTTCCCAGCGTTCCGTTATTTCCGACCAGGGTCATGTTCAAGATCCGTTTACGACCAAGAAGTGAGGGTCACCGCGAGTTCAAGTACACAGAGAAAATCGTACAATCGAGTACGCTTAGAACTTCTTCCGCCGTTCCAGTCGACGTCCGCCCCTCGAATGAGGCTGCCTGAGTCCTGAAAATTGTTTCGGAATCCGCTCCGAGTAGTGTGCGGGAATTACCGATAATGAGGCCGAGCCATTAATATCCGTCGAGCCGTTGCTAATTCCTCACTTACGGTCCGTAGTAATGATACTAAAGTCAAAGCCGAACCCGACCCCCTCCACCTCGAGTGAAATGGCCGCTTTTCTGCAGCCGTGTCCTCCCAGCCAAGCTGCCGCCGCTAGCATCGATATATCCCATACTCCTGAGAGAGCATTGCCCTTTTGCGTCTTCCCCAATTCGTTTGCTCAATTCGAGACCTCATCGACGATGAGGCCTGTGGAAAATAAGTTACCTCTGAAAGGTTGACTGCTCCTGAATCGCAGCACTGCCAGTGGCGCCAACCTCCGAGTCTCGTGTCTCGGTTCCTCAACGCGTCGAATCAGCACCTTCCTAAGCTTCGGGAATATGCATTCCGCGCGCTTATAAGGATGTGTTCGCATGGCCGATCCTCCAGGATGTCGAACGGCTGCATGCCTTCCTTCGCCTCCTTCAAGCGGGCGCGAAACATTGCCACTATGCAGCGCCACGTGATTCTTGAGCCGTATGCCGTGACATCGATTTCTTTGAACAGCCTTCGATCTCGCAGCTTCTCGATAAGCTCGGTAACGGTCGGATCTGATGCGCTCGCCATTTTGCCGAGGCTTCCCAGACAATTAAATCATCCAAATCGAGATAATTCTCAGTGTCGACTCCCGGAGAAACTGAACAACTCGATGATTGCGGCAAAAACCCCAGAGGGCTCAATCGGAAGCATCACTTAGAATCTTCCCCACTCGCTCAAGACGCTGCCATCATCTTCTCCGCAGATGGAGTCGCCTTGTGGAAGTATACAGAAAAATAGAGATGGAACAAACCCAGAACGTTATTCTTCGGCTGCCTGAAATGCCTTGTTTCCGAGGATGAGGCCTTCGACTTCCATACTCCTCGCCGTCGAGGGACACCGCGACCTTCTCGACCCCCAGATTCGCCATCAGCCACGGGAAATCGAACCCGCCGTGCTGCGCGCCCGTCATCAGCCGGTCGCGTCTAACGTAGTCGAGCCGATCGGCGTCAAATTGGCTGGCAACGATCGCAGAATAGATATCGACAGGCGTTTCGCTCGCAAGGAGCAGCGCGACCGCTTCCTGAAAGCCTGGCGCGTAGCGAGACAACACCTCGCAAACGCCTGTATCGCCCACAACAATCTCAGCTGTCCACGCCTCGTGGCGCTTCTTGGCACCGAGCCGCTTAAGCGCATCCTCAAATGCGTGGCTGAAAGGCCCGTGGCCCAAATCGTGCACGAGCGCCACAGCTTGAACCACATTCGCGCGTCGGAATTGAACGAATTTCCTAGACGCGCGGCGATCAGGTTGGAAAGCATGCGCGCTGTGTGAAAGACACCCACGCTGTGCGAAAATCGGCTATGCGTGGCCCCTGGGAATACAAGCTCCGAAATGCTAACTTCATTGGTTCGCCTCAGCCGCTGAAACTCCGCCGTATCGAGCAATCTCCGCCCGTCTGCTCGAAGTCGCTGGTATTAAACTCAATCATATCGTGGACTGGATCACGTACACGCTGAGACTTTGCCAATTTGAGAGAAATCTCCATGAAAGCGCATTCTCTCACAGCTTAGCCTAGCAGTTCAAGCCACGGTTCAGGAGAGCTGCCCCGTCTCAAAGCACTTGTCCTCGACGATGGCCTCGGGCGATTGGCGGCAAAAATCTCGCCACCTTCGGGGCCGCCTCTCGGATCAAGTCCGAGGGCAGGGTTGATGATCCAGTCGGCGGTCTTGATGACCTCCAGATTGGCTCGATCACGAGGGGCACCTGGACCCATCAATTTGCCGGGCGGCGATAATAGGCGACGCCGGAGGTACAGCAAGTGTCGGTTCGCGTGCCCGCCGGGACCGTGTTCTTGAGCCAGCAGATCGGGCTGGGCTCCTGGTATCCCGGCGCCACGTAGGTCCACGCGAGGCAGCGCTGATCCTCGGCGCAGAGTTTTTGGCAGAGAAGCGCGTCGGCCTGCGGCAGTCTGAATGAGGTGTAGTCGCCGCCCGGCATGTCGGTGTTCGGCTCGAACGACGTGAACGCCCTCTGGGTTTCCCCTGCGGCCGGCGGTTCCTGTTGCGCTGCCGGCGGCTCGACCGCCTGCTGCGTCACCCGATCCGTTCCCGTCAGCTGATAGACGCCGACGGCGACAGCGACGAGGCCGATGAGCACGGCCGCCGCGACCGACGCGCGGACCCAGCCCCGCCGCGGGTGGGGCAGGGTCTTCTTGAGGGCGGCGGCGATGGCGTCGGCATCGGCGGCAAAGCGGGTGTGGCGCAGCTCCAGGGCCTGGCGCCGCGCCAGGGGCTTGAGATCGGCGGGGAGAGCGGCCTCGGAGGGCATGGTGGCGCCCGCAACGAGGACCGGGATCACCGCAATGCCGCGCTGCAGGGCCGAGGCAATCTCGATGCGGACGTAGTCGTTTTCCTGCGTCGAGCCTGCGCCGGCCCGCGTCATCCTTTGCGGTCAGCCAATGCGGCCCGATGATGGCGAGCATCACGTCGCACTTCGAGACCTGGGAATCGAGCTCCTGGACGAAGTCGAGCCCGGGCCTGATCGCGTCGACGTCGATGAAGAGATCGCGGCGTGGGAAGTTTTTGGCCAGATGATCGTAGAGCCGGCCGGCCGCGCCTTGCGTGTCATCGCGTCGGTAGTTGATGAATATGCCAGCCATGGCGAGCTTCGGCGCGTTCCGGTCCGCGGTGCCCTGGCTAAGAGCTTAGCGCGCGCCGGGTCCGAGCCCCAAGCGGAGGCGGGGCCGGAGGATTTGGGGAGGCGGGATCGGTTGCCGGGAGGCCGTAACCCCTCTCCCGACCCTTCGCTGACGCGAAGGGCCACCCTCCCCCACAAGGGGAGAGGGCCGGCGCTGCGGCTTGCCGGGAGGCCGTAGCCCCTCTCCCGACCCTTCGCTGACGCGAAGGGCCACCCTCCCCGCAAGGGGAGAGGGCCGGCGCTGCGGCTTGCGGCTTTCCCCCCTCCCTGGCCCTCCCCCGCAAGGGGGGAGGGGAATCGCATATGGCTATCCCCACCCTCATGGTGAGGTGTGAGCGCCGAAGGCGCGAGCCTCGAACCACCATCGAGAACGCTCGACCTTGCCTCATGCAGTTCAAAACAACCGGTGTGCCACCGCCCTCGTCCTTCGAGGCTCGCGGCGCTCGCGCCTCAGGATGAGGGCTTTCTTCAAATGCGATTGCCCTCCCCGCAAGGGGCCCGCAAGGGGGAGAGGACGCTACTCCGCCGCCTGCCGCCGCCGCGCCGGCTTGCGGTTCAGCACGTCCTTGAGGAACTGCCCCGTATAGCTGCGCTTCTCCTTGACGATCGCCTCGGGCGGGCCCGCCGCGACGATCTCGCCGCCGCCGTCGCCGCCTTCGGGGCCGAGGTCGATGATCCAGTCGGCGGTCTTGATGACCTCCAGATTGTGCTCGATCACCACCACCGTGTTGCCCTGCTCGACCAGCTCGTGCAGCACGTCGAGGAGCTTTGCCACGTCGGCGAAGTGGAGGCCGGTGGTGGGCTCGTCGAGGATGTAGAGCGTGCGGCCGGTGGCGCGCTTGGAGAGCTCCTTGGAGAGTTTTACGCGCTGCGCCTCGCCGCCTGAGAGCGTCGTCGCCTGCTGGCCGATGTGGATGTAGCAGAGGCCGACGCGCGACAGCGTCTCCAGCTTGTCGCGGATCGACGGGACGGCGGAGAAGAAGTCGCGGCCTTCCTCCACCGTCATGTCGAGCACGTCGGCGATCGATTTCTGCTTGAAGGTGACCTCCAGCGTCTCGCGGTTGTAGCGCTTGCCCTGGCAGATGTCGCAGGTGACGTAGACGTCGGGCAGGAAGTGCATCTCGATCTTGATGACGCCGTCGCCCTGGCACTTCTCGCAGCGCCCGCCCTTGACGTTGAAGGAGAAGCGGCCCGGGCCGTAGCCGCGCGCCTTCGCCTCCGGCAGGCCGGCGAACCATTCGCGGATCGGCGTGAAGGCGCCGGTATAGGTGGCGGGGTTGGAGCGCGGGGTGCGGCCGATGGGCGACTGGTCGATGTCGATGACCTTGTCGAGAAACTCCAGGCCGTCCAGCCGCTCGTGCGCGGCGGGGTGGTCGCGCGAGCCGTTGAGGCGGCGGGCGACGGCCTTGTAGATGGTGTCGATCAGAAGCGTCGACTTGCCGCCGCCCGACACGCCGGTGACGCAGGTGAAGAGGCCGAGCGGGATCGAGGCGGTGACGTTCTTCAGATTGTTGCCGGTGGCGCCGCGTCACGGTGAGCTGGCGCGCCTTCTGCAGCGGGCGGCGCTCGTCGGGCACGGGGATCCACAGGCCGCCGGAGAGATACTGGCCGGTGAGCGAGTTGGGGTTGGCCAGGATGTCGGCCGGCGTGCCTTCCGCCACCACGCGGCCGCCATGGATGCCGGCGGCCGGGCCGATATCCACCACGTGGTCGGCCTGCAGGATGGCGTCCTCGTCGTGCTCCACCACGATGACGGTGTTGCCGAGGTCGCGCAGGTGCTTCAGCGTTTCCAGCAGCCGCGCGTTGTCGCGCTGGTGCAGGCCGATCGACGGCTCGTCGAGCACGTAGAGCACGCCGGTGAGGCCGGAGCCGATCTGGCTGGCGAGGCGGATGCGCTGGCTCTCGCCGCCCGACAGCGTGCCGGAGTTGCGCGACGAGCGTGAGATAGTCGAGGCCGACGTCGTTCAGGAAATCGCAGGCGCTCGCGGATTTCCTTCAGGATGCGCGCCGCGATCTCGTTCTGCTGCTTGGTGAGCGTCGGCGGCAGCGTCGGTGAACCAGTCGCTCGGCGGCGCGGATCGACATCTCCGCCACCTGGCTGATGTGGAGGCCGGCGAGCTTCACCGCCAGCGCCTCCGGCTTCAGCCGCGCGCCGCCGCAGCCTCGCACGGCACGCCGGAGAAATAGCGGCCGATCTCCTCGCGCACCCATTGCGAGTCGGTCTCCTTCCAGCGCCGCTCCAGGTTGGGGATGACGCCCTCGAAGGCTTTTTTCGTCTCGTATTTGCGCAGGCCGTCGTCATAGACGAAGGCGACCTTCTCATCGCCGGTGCCGTGCAGGATGGCGTCCCGCGCCTTGTCGGGCAGGTCCTCCCACGTTCGCCGTGACCTTGAACTTGAAGTGGCGCGCCAGGCCTTCCAGCGTCTGCAGGAAATAGGGCGAGGAGGTCTTGGACCAGGGCGCGATGGCGCCGTCCTTCAGGGTGCGCGCCGGGTCGGGGATGACGAGGTCGGCGTCGATCGCCTGCTTGGTGCCGAGCCCGTCGCATTCGGGGCAGGCGCCGAACGGGATTGTTGAAGGAGAAGAGCCGCGGCTCGATCTCCGCGATGGTGAAGCCGGAGACCGGGCAGGCGAATTTTTCGGAGAAGACGAGGCGCTCGGGGCTCTCCTCGTCCTTCGAGGCTCGCTCCGCTCGCACCTCAGGATGAGGAGAGGGTTGGCGTTTGCGCTTTCCCCCAAGGCCCTCATCCTGAGGAGCGGCCGCAGGCCGCGTCTCGAAGGACGAGGGCCGGTCGGCGAGCTCGGCGATGGCGATGCCGTCGGCGATCTTCAGCGCCGTCTCCAGGGAATCCGCCAGCCGCGCGGCGATGTCGGGGCGCACCACGACGCGGTCGACCACGATGTCGATGTCGTGCTTCAGCTTCTTGTCGAGCGCCGGCGCCTCGGCGATCTCGGTGAACATCGCCGTCGATCTTGGCGCGCTGAAAGCCCTTCTTGAGGAAGTCGGCGAGGTCCTTGCGGTATTCGCCCTTGCGGCCGCGCACCACCGGCGCCAGCAGATAGAGCCGCGTGCCCTCCGGCAGCGCCAGGATGCGGTCGACCATCTGGCGAGACGGTCTGGCTCTCGATCGGCAGCCCGGTCGCCGGCGAATAGGGGACGCCGACGCGGGCGAAGAGGAGCCGCATGTAGTCGTAGATTTCCGTGACCGTGCCGACGGTGGAGCGCGGGTTGCGGCTGGTGGTCTTCTGCTCGATGGAGATGGCCGGCGACAGCCCGTCGATCTGGTCGACGTCGGGCTTCTGCATCATCTCCAGGAACTGCCGCGCATAGGCGGAGAGCGATTCCACGTAGCGGCGCTGGCCCTCGGCGTAGATGGTGTCGAAGGCGAGCGAGGATTTTCCCGAGCCCGACAGCCCGGTCATGACGATGAGGCTGTCGCGCGGCAGGTCGAGGTCGACGTTCTTGAGATTATGCTCGCGCGCCCCGCGGATGGAGATGAATTTGCCCGCAGCAGGCTTTCCCGGACTCGTGCGGGGGCGGGCGTCTTCTTGGCCATGGCGTCTCGTTCCGAAGGGGAGGTGCGGCGGCGCTTGCCGCCCCCCACAATTAGGCTTTTGCGCGCGCCAGACAAGCGGCGGGTTGGGTCGCTCATGGGAGAAGTGACAGTTGCTGACAGGGGAGGCGATTCCCGGCGGCACTGTGGCGGGAACGTCGCGTGTTGTAAAGAACAAAGAGGGAACCCGTTGGCGCGACTTAGGAACCGCAAGGCGTTTGCGATAGCGCCTCGGTTTCTTGCAGGCTGAGGGCGGGCGCGGCGACGATCGGTCTTGGGAAAATCCGGCTCAGGAGTGACTCTGCACAGGAGGTTTGATTGAGATGCGATCTCGAATTTGTGCGTAGACGCCTTCTTCTCCCGGCATGGAAACGCTGGTCACTAGTGCGAACGGCATTGGGGTGTCGATCTCGTCAGGTTGACGTTGCACCATGAATTCGAATGTTGCGTTGGCTGCTAGAGCGGCAGCCTTCTCGCCTCTCCATTGTCGATGGATGACAGTGCCTCTGTGAGCTTGATTGCTGTCGGGCTGGTCGCTTGCAGCCGATACCGCAAACGCTGCGGCGTGGGAGCCGGGCTCTACAAGCTTTAGCCGAATTCCTCGGTAGCTGGCTGTACCAACCCGCGGAGGAGCGAGCCAAGCGACCGTCGCAGAGACTTCATGACGGTTTGGCTTTGCCCGATAGGATCGGAGGCAAAGGCACCGAGAAAGTATTCGCCTCTTCCCTGGCCAGTTCACCGACAGCCCAGAGTGTCGCTCGGTCGGTAGCACAGGAGACGACTACTTCAGGCTCGACAGCCCCGTAGCCAAGATATCTGCGCACATTGTCTTTTTGGCGGACGTGCTGCCGGCGATCTGCCGGTCCGAGTATTTCGATGATGAGATCGTCGGCGTCGGTCCATCGTGCGCATGCACAACGAGCGCTTTCAGCAGCACTGCCCGCTGCCTCGGCGGGATTTGGTTGAAATCCTCGTAGGCGTCTTCCAAAGCCTCATGCGCGAGCCCCGTCAGCCTCGTCATCAGTGCCGCAGCAACGCTGGTACCAAACGTTCGGCTTCTCCCGTCGGGATTGCCAACGGTGGCGGGCGCGGAGCCGCGACCTCTACGCCACCAACTCCGCCCGCGTTCTTGCCCATTGGCCGCAACGAGTGGCCATTCCCGGCCGGCAGCAGACGAACATGGTGCCGACCCCCTGGTGCCAAAACGTCAGGCTTTACGGCGTTGCCGAAACCCGGGCCCAGCGCGCTCGACACCGTGCACATCCCAGTCCCCGCCCAAACATCGAAGATCGACGCTGGCAGATTGGCCGGTGGGATGTGGTCTGAATGAAGTGCTCCCACGGTTAGTGCGTTTATGGCTTCAGCCGGCGCAAGGATGCGGCGCCGCGACAGCATGGCTGCGCTTGCGCGAGCGCGACGCTTGCCTGCTCGTCCGTTGTCAGCGCCTCAAACGTCAGCGTATCCATCCCAACTGTGGTTAGGTCTTCCATATGATTGCCGGCACTGACGACGAAGAGCAGCCCGTACTCGTGCGACAGATAGTCGAGGACGCGCGCCCACCCGGACATTCTGCCACTGAATGGCTTGTTACGATCCCCCAGAGAAGCATTTACAACAATCACTGAAGGCGCCGTTGGATCGGCCCCAGCCTTCATTCCAATGATCGCCTGATGGAACAGATCTCCGGGAAGGCGGTCCGGAAAGCGCTCTTCCTCGTCCAAAGGCGGAGCATACATCACATCCACAAAGTGAACGGGATTGCTCAGAGGCGCGCCACCCAATCGCAAATCACCATGGACGACCGCGGACGCCATTGCCGTCCCGTGGACACGGGCACCAACTGCTAGGCCCTCAAGTCCGAACGGGTCTTCGATCGATAAGCGTCCGGCCAACAAAGGATGCCCAGCTAGAGGTACGGCATCGAATATTGCCAGAATGGGATCGCCCTGTGGCTGCGAGCGAGAAGCTGCCTGGTTGGCGCCCAGCGGTTCGAAACCGTCAAGTGAACGGAGCTTTGCGGGCGGATATGCATCACCGCTTCGGAGGCGACCAAACCATCGGGGCCTAAGCCTAGAATTCTCTCAAGTTCGGCTTGAGGAACATTGACCAACAGAGCGTGATACTTGGCTCCCCATCCGCGTCTCGAAGAGGACTTCCCCACCAACGGAGTTGAGTTCCCCCCACCGCCTCGGCTTCAACAGCTTCGCCCGCGGTCCTATAGACCAACTCCAGTTCAACTCGCACCATGCCCCGGGTATCGGCGTGTTCCTCTGCCAGTACTTGCAGTTCCTCCGGTGTCACGCGGTCTCTGGCATCCCAAGGACGTAGGTCACGCAATTGAGCAAAGAGGTTGAGCCAGGGGGCAAGGCCCGGGGCCACCGTTCGCTATCTCGAAACGCCTTCCACAGGCTCATCATCTGCCGAAAGGCGGCAGAGTTCGGGACCATCAAGTAAAGTGAGGGGTTGGCATCCTCGTCATCACCTTCGATATCCTCGGCCGCCACGAACTCCACGCCAGGCACCTGCTGAATTGCCCTCGCGAAGTTCTGGATGTCCCCAGTGAGATCGAAGACGAGCAATCTTTCTGGAGCAAGACCTGCAGGGTCTGCTCTCAACTCAAGCGGGTCATACGCCCCTCCGCCAAGACACGAGAGAGCTGTTCAAGCTTTCGGCCAACCGGACGGCCCGTCTGCTCCGGCAGAATCAAATCTGCGAACGGGCGGAAACCCCCTACGGGTTCTGCGGCCCCCTCGCTTGGGCGCGTCTAGACGAAGCAGCGGCAGTTGCTGAGGAGACTTGGCCATTGGCTGTCGGCGTCACTCGGGTTTCCCAGAGGTCTAATTCCTCCGCCACGACCCGCCTCAGTGATTTACCACCTTGCGCGAGTATATGGCGACGACGCACGTTCTGGCAGAATTCGGCAACTTCGGCAAAACTTACTGGTCCGAGTTGCTCAGCCATTCGGTCCGACGAGATGCCCGGTTCTTCAGGCCACGCTCCGAAAAACCGATTGATCAGCGACGCCATCCTCGCTTTGTCGGGCGAAGGCATGTCTATTCTCAGTTGGAACCGGCGCCATACGGCTCGATCGAGCAGCTCCGCGTGGTTCGTCGCGGCGATCGTCACCACGTAGCTCGGAAGATGGTCGATCTGCATAAGCAAAAATGAGACGACTCGCTTTATTTCCCCGGTCTCGTGAACATCGCCCCGCTCTTTGCCGACAGCATCGAATTCATCAAAGAAAAGGACGCACGGAGTTGCTCTCGCATATTCAAACAAGCGGGCTAGCCGAGCATTCGTCTCTCCGAGGTACGCTCCTACCAGCGCATCATACCGGACCGTTAGAAGAGGAACGGCCACGGCTTCCGATATCGCCTCCGCAAGCGAAGTCTTACCGTTGCCGGGCGGCCCAGAAAGCAGAACTCGGTGCCGAGGCTGCATGCCTTGGGCGCGCAAAAGATCAGCTCGATTCTGCTCCTCAATTAGCTGGCTTGCCAAGCGCTCGGCAGGTAGCGAAAGAATTAAATCCGCCAACCGCAATCGGGGTTCCGTCTCGATGACGAAATCTCGGCCCGCTGTCTGCGCCCGGCGCATGTCGTGCGAGGTAGTGACCGGAACCGACTGGAGGGCGCGCTGAAGGCGGTCAGCCAGGATGTGGTGGCTGCGCGCCTTTTCCTCCGCAACTATCGCCTCTACGGTCGACGTCAGGGTGGAGCGGTCACCCGCTGCGCCTGCGCGCACCAACGAAACTAGCAGATCGCTTCTAGCCATCTGAGCATCCCCGCCCATGTTCGAACAGGGGCTTCAAAGCAAGGTTAACACGGTGCTTTTCTGCCATCGATAGGTCGGTTTCACCCTGTGGGCAGACTGCGATTCCCATCAGAATTGTTCACATAAGCATCACATACACAAAAATGAGTGACTCCAGAATGGGCACTGCCTTTCGTCAACTCTTCGTAGCCTTCATCGCGACATCGAGGCAACAGGGCTTCCTCGGCGTGATCTGTTGACAGTAATAAGCTGTGCGAAATCCGCCCCAGCTCCATCTAGCCTCCGATAAGACACATCGGCTCTCTCCTTCGGACACTGGACCCCGTCGCCGCAATCTGGGACGCGGTCGGTGCTGACGCTCTCCTGCAATCCATCTACCTCGCCGTCGCGGCGGAAGGGTCGGTGGCGGCGGGCGCAGTTCCGCGGCATTCCTTCGCCCGGCAGTCCGGCTCGCCGTTCCCGTTGCTCGCCGCGTGGGGAGCCGCCGTCGCGTGGTCGACGCGGGCGGTGCCCGGGAACAAATCCGGGACGTTCCCGCCCTAATGCCTGGCGCGCTCCGCGTCGCGGCGCTCGGCTTGGGCAATCGCCGCCTCATGGTCCTTCGCCGACTGCACCTCAAGAAACACGCGGCGGATTTCCGGGAAGCGCTGCTTGATGGCCGTTTCCAGCCGCGCGTTGGCTTCCTCCACCTTGCCGGCGGTCATGGCGTCCTCGTAGTCGACGGAGAGCGCCAGCAGGATGTCCTCGGGGCCGCGGTGCAGGGTGCGCACTTCGTTGAGGGCGGTGACGGTCGGCGTCGCCTCCACGATGGCCTTGATGGCGGCGACGGTCTCGGGCGAGGCGGCCTCGCCGATCAGCAGCGACTTGGTCTCGATCGCCAGCGTGATCGCGGCGCCCGCCAGGATGATGCCGATGATCACCGAGGCGGCGCCGTCGGCCCATTCCCAGCCGAGGAACACGGTGGCCGCGACGCCGGCCGCCGCGGCGACGAGGCCGAGCATGGCGGCGGTGTCCTCGAACAGCACGGTGAACAGGGTCGGGTCCTTGGAGTCGCGCACCGCCTGGATGAGGCCCGTGGAGCCGCGGATGCGGCTGAACGCGCGGTAGGCGAGCGTCCACGCCGTGCCCTCGAACAGCATGGCGAGGGCGAGCACGATGAAGTTCACCAGCGGGCTGGTGACCGGATGCGGATGCAGGAGCTTTTGCGCGCCCTCGTAGATCGAGACGCCGGCGCCCACGGCGAAGATCAGGATGGCGACGACGAAGGCCCAGAAATAAAGCTCCGCGCCATGGCCGAAGGGATGTTTTCGGTCGGCCGGCCGGCGGGCGCGCGCCATGCCGTAGAGCAGCAGGCCCTGGTTGCCGGTATCGACCAGCGAGTGGACGCCTTCCGACAGCATCGCCGAGGAGCCGGTGATCGACGCGGCGACGAATTTCGTGACCGCGATCAGGGCGTTCCCGGCGAGTGCCGCATAAATGACGGTCTTCGATCCGCCGGCTGCCATGTTGTCCTTTGTCGGTAGCGCTTGTTTCGGTAACGCTTGTCCGCCGTCAGCGTTTCAGCGTTAAGGAACGGCGGCACAGGCAGCAAGGGCTACCCCCCGTGAAAAAAATCGGCTTTCTCTCCTTCGGTCATTGGACCCCGTCGCCGCAGTCTGAGGTGCGCTCGGGGTCCGACGCGCTTTTGCAATCCATCGAGCTCGCCGTGGCGGCGGAGGAGCTTGGGGCGGACGGGGCGTATTTCCGGGTGCATCATTTTGCGCGGCAGCTCGGGTCGCCGTTTCCGCTGCTGGCGGCGTGCGGGGCGCGGACGTAGCGGATCGAGCTTGGCACGGCGGTCATCGACATGCGCTACGAGAACCCGCTCTACATGGCGGAGGATGCCGGTGCTGCCGACCTTATTGCGGGCGGGCGGCTGCAGCTCGGGATTTCCCGCGGCTCGCCCGAGCAGGTGATCGAAGGCTGGCGCTATTTCGGCTACGCGCCGCCGGAGGGGATGAGCGACGCGGAGATGGCGCGGCAGAAGACCGAGGTGTTTCTGCAGGTGCTCGCGCGGGGAGGGCTTCGCCGAGCCGAACCCGCGGCCGATGTTCCCCAACCCGCCGGGGCTTTTGCGCGTAGAACCCCATTCGGAGGGGCTTCGCGAGCGCATCTGGTGGGGCTCGGCCACCAACGCCACGGCGGAATGGGCGGCGAAGCTCGGCATGAATTTGCAGAGCTCGACGCTGAAATTCGACGAGGGCGGCGAGCCCTTCCACGTGCAGCAGGCGAAGCAGATCCGCGCCTATCGCGAAGCCTGGAAAGCGGCCGGACACAAACGCGAGCCGCGCGTCTCCGTCAGCCGCTCCATCTTCGCGCTCGTCGACGACCGCGACCGCATGTATTTCGGGGGGAGCGGCGAGAGCCAGGACCAGATCGGCCTCATCGAGGCGGACACGCGGGCGATCTTCGGCCGCTCCTATGCCGCGGAACCGGACAAGCTGATCGAGCAGCTCAAGGCGGACGAGGCGGTCGCCGAGGCGGACACGCTGCTCCTCACCGTGCCCAACCAGCTCGGCGTCGACTACAACGCCCACGTGCTGGAGGCGATCCTGAAGCACGTGGCGCCGGGAATGGGGTGGCGGTGAGCTGACGGGGGCGGGGGCGCCGAAGGGCCGGCCCGGGGCGTGACGGAAATGCTACGACGCGGCCGGAAGCGGCGCGCGGGACGCAGGCCAGCCTTGCATTCGGGGGGCTGGCCGCGCATACCCAGCTTCCGCCAAGAATGCGGCGCGCATTGCGTGCCGCTCGACGGCGAGCCCCGGAAAGACACACCATGACATCCCGCTACGCGCGGAACGCGATCGTCCTCGGCTTGCTGGCGGCGATCGGACCCTTCGCGATCGACATGTATCTTCCCGCGCTGCCGACGCTGGCGGCGAGCCTCGGCGCGTCCACCGCGGCGGCGCAGATGACGCTGACGGCGTTCTTCCTCGGCTTCGGCGTGTCGCAGCTCGCCTACGGGCCGATCTCCGACATGGCGGGGCGCAAGGCGCCGCTCTATTTCGGGCTCACGGTCTTCGTGGCGTGCTCCATCGGCTGCGCGCTGGCGCCGAGCATCGAATGGCTCATCCCGCTGCGCTTCGCGCAGGGGATCGGCGCGGCGGCCGTCATGGTGGTGCCGCGCGCGGTGATCCGCGACCTGCATACCGGCGTGGAGGCGACGCAGCTGATGGCGCTCGTCATGCTGGTCTTCAGCGTGTCGCCCATCCTGGCGCCGCTGGCGGGCAGCGCGCTCATCGTGCCGTTCGGCTGGCGGGCGGTGTTCGTGGCGGTGACGGTCGCCGCGCTGGTCGGCCTGATCCTGGTGGCGCGCGTGCTGCCGGAGACGTGGCCGCCGGAGCGGCGCGTCAAGACGCGGCTTTCCAGCGTGCTTGCCGGTTACGGCACGCTGCTGCGCGATCCGCGCTTCCTGGGGCTGAGCTTCATCGGCGGGCTCGGGATGGCGAGTTTCTTCTCGTTCCTGGCGACATCGTCGTTCATCTATATCGACCATTTCGGGTTGACGCCGACGCAATACAGCCTGGCCTTTTCGGTGAACGCCATCGGCTTCATCGGCGCCTCGCAGTTCAGCGCGAAGCTCGGCGCGCGGTTCGGGATCTCCCGCGTCATCAGCGCCGCCGTTACGGCCTATTGCGTGGTAGCCGTGGCACTCTTGTTCGTGACGTTGTCCGGCGTCGACAGCCTGCCGGTGCTGATGGTGATGCTTTTCGGAGCGTTCGCCTGGCTGGGGCTGGTGATCCCGGCGACGATGGTGCTGGCGCTCGACGATCACGGGCCGATCGCCGGCATGGCGGCGGCGCTCGGCGGCACGTTGCAGATGCTCTGCGGCGGCCTCACCATCGTGGTCGTGAGCCTCGTTTTCGACGGAACCGCACTGCCGATGGTGGCGACCATCGCGACATGTTCGCTCGGCGCCTTCGTGCTGGCCAGGCTGACGCTGCGCCAGCGGCCGCTTGCGCCGCCCGCGGCGGAGCGGACGTGACCGCCGCGCGCCGGCGAATGCGAAAAGCATGTCGTGGAAAGACACCGTCAGATAGGTTCGGCGGGCCGTTTCCGCAATCGCCGCCCGCGCCTGGGAGCCATGCGGCCGGACCGATGACGACCGGGCCGTCAGCGGCTATACTGACGGCGTTTCCCACCTCCCATGCCGACGCCCGACGACGCCGCAGCGCGCCTGCCATCCGCCGGCTCAATCCCATCGGAGATGTTCCATGCGATACAATCAGCTCGGCCGTACCGGCCTTTTCGTCTCCGAGCTCTGCCTCGGCACCATGACTTTCGGCGACAACGCCAGCGGCATCTACAAGGCGATTTCCGGCATCGGGCAGGAGGGCGTCGACGCGATCGTGAGGCGTTCCCTCGACGCGGGCATCAACTTCATCGACACGGCCGACGTCTATTCCGCCGGGCGCTCGGAGGAGCTGCTCGGGCAATCGCTGAAGAATCTCGGCGTGAGGCGGTCCGACGTCGTGCTTGCCACGAAATTTCACGGCGCGATGGGGGAGGGGCCGAACGACCGCGGCGGATCGCGCGGCCACATCATGGACGCGGTGGAGCAGAGCCTGCGGCGGCTCCAGACCGACCATATCGACCTCTACCAGGTGCACGGCTTCGACATCGTGACGCCGCCGGAAGAGACGCTGCGCGCGCTCGACGATCTCGTGTCGCGCGGGCTGGTCCGCTACGTCGGTTGCTCCAACTGGTCGGCCTGGCGGCTGGCGAAAGCCCTCGGCATTTCCGAGCGGCGCGGCTATGCGCGCTACGAGACCATCCAGTCCTACTACACCATCGCCGGGCGCGACCTGGAGCGCGAGATCGTGCCGCTGCTGATGGAGGAGAAGGTCGGGCTGATGGTGTGGAGCCCGCTGGCCGGCGGGCTGCTTTCGGGCAAGTTCGGGCCGAACGAGAAGTCGCCCGAGGGCGCCCGGCGCTCGCAGTTCGACTTCCCGCCGGTCGATCTCGACCGTGCCTGGCCGGTGCATCGACGCCATGCGGGCGATCGCCGATGCGAAGGACGTGTCGGTGGCGCGCGTGGCGCTCGCCTGGCTGCTGCACAAGCCCTGGGTGACGAGCGTCATCATCGGCGCCAAGCGCCTCGAGCAGTTGGAGGACAATCTCGCTTCGGTCACGCTGTCGCTTTCCGACGCGGAGATGGAGACGCTCGACAAGGTGAGCGCGCTGCCGAGCGAATATCCGGGATGGATGCTGGAACGGCAGGCCGCGACGCGCACCGTGGCGCCGGTTCAGCCGGATCGGGACTGACCTGCCGGGGCGCGCCCGTCAGAGCGCGGGCGCGCTCCATTTGAGTCCGGGGAAGCGCGCGAAGTCGCGGTCGAGCGTAATCCACTCGCAGCCCCACTCGATGGCGAGCGCGGCGAACCATGCATCGGTGACGCGTCGTCCACGCGTGTTCGTTTCAAGACAGATGCGCTTGAAGATGTCCCAATGCCGTTCGCCCGGTTCGACGATCTGGCAATGCGGCTGCTCGGTCAGGAAACTGCAAAAGCGAAATGCTTCCTCGAGCGTGCTCGGGACAGTGAACGGTCTCGAATGCGTCGTGATCCGGACGACGGCAGACAGCGCCAAGCGCGACATTGCAAAGCGCGCGTCGTTCTTCACCACACCTTCGAGCCAGGCTCGGCAAGTCTCATGATGAGGGGAGTCCCGACGAAACGCGTAGATGAGGACGTTTACGTCCGGCAGGATCACTCGAAGCCCCGCTTGAGGCGCTCGGCATATTCGAGATCGTCCAGCTCTTGGAGCTGAGACATGCTCAAATTCTCCATGCCCGGCTGCATCCCGCCGGTGGCAGAGCTCACAGGAAGCGAGCCGGACGGTTTTCGCTCGGTCTTCTTTTCCGTGACGACGCGGAGGCCTTCCTCGATCAGCGAAGTCAGCGTGCGGCCTTCCGCGGCGGCCTTGCGGCGCGCGCGGTTCAGAAGAGCCTCGGGGAGGCGGACGGTGGTGCGCTCGACCATATGTCACGACATATCGGTGGATATGTCAGTATGTCAACCATGCTTTGGTGCACGGTTTGCGCCTGCTTGCCGATCCCCTAAACTCGGCGAAACGTGGAGATTCGCCTGTGGATCGGGCCGAGTGGAACGGACTGGCCGACGACTTCGAGGAGTCGGTCTGCGATATCGTCGCCAGCGAGACGAACGACCAGCTGCGCCGCTTCGTGAGCGCGGCGCGGCCGCTTCCGCAAGAAGCCGGTGCTGGTCGACCTCGGCTGCGGCATCGGCACCTTCATCCGCACCTTCGGCGGCCGCTTCGACCAGATCGTCGGCCTGGAATACGCGCCGCGCATCATGGCGCGGGCGAAGCGGCGCTGCGCTGCGATGAAGGGCGTGGAGTGGCTGACCATGGATCTGGCGCGCGGGGCGGAGACGATCGGCTGCCGCGCCGACCTCACGGTCTGCCTCAATGTCATCACCTCGGCGAGCGCCGCCGTGCGTAACGCGCAATGGGCGGCGGTCGCGTCGGTCACCAGGCCGTCGGGCTTTGCGCTCGTCGTGGTGCCGTCGCTGGAATCGGACGCCATGCTGATGGAGGCGCATCGGGCGGAGAAGAGCGGCAAGGCAGCCGCCACCGCCGAAGGGCTCGCCGACCGCGACGGCAGCCGGCAGAAGCACTATCGCCGCGACGAGCTGATCGAGATTTTCGACGGCCTTGGCCTGGAGGTGAAGCGGCTGGGTCCTGTGTTCTCGCCCTGGTCGGGCGAGGGGCTCGACAAGCCGCGCGCGGGTCGATGCGAAGGGTCCGTGGGACTGGATCTGCCTGGCGCAGAAGCCGGGGAGGCGACGCGCGAGGGCGTAGCGCCGCGACGGCGTCGCCCGGATGCAGCGAAGCGCAATCCGCGGGCCTGCCGCTCCCGCTATTCTCTCTCGATGATGACGCGGACCGGCCTTTCCTGTGCCGTCGCCGCGCTGACGATCGCCCATACCCAGACGATGAAACAGATCGGCCCGCCGATGATGACGCCGATGCCTGTGAACATGAAGAGGACGCCGATCCCGTAAAGGATGAGCTGAACGATGCCCGCGCCGATCTTGCCGACGATCAGCGTACCGATGCCCGGAAAGAAGATGTTGACGATGATCCCGAGTACCTTCATGGCGCCCTCCACCGGGCCGTAACTTAGCCGGGGCGGGTAGGGCCGACAAGCAGACGTTGCGAGAGGTGGACGGCGGATTCCGCTCCGCCGTCGCGAGCGTCACCGCCGCGAAATCCGGGCGCTGGCAATCCCGCATCTACGGACCGTCCCGGATTGCGCGGCTTCGCCGCTCCATCCGGGCTACGAAGCTCAGCTGTGGTCGGTGAGCGCGACGAACTCGTCGTCGTTCTGGGCGCGGCGCTCGAACATGAGGAAGTCGTAGTAGCCGCAGCGGCCGCCGCCGGGAAAGGCGCGGCAGACATAAGGCCGCGCCTCGTAGATGCCGCAGCGGCGGTGCTCCTGGTCGAAGAAGCGGCAGATGGTGCCGTAATGCTCGTCCTTCTTCTTCCTGAGGATGCGCTTGTAGCCGTGCTGGCTCTTGGTGAAGCGCTTCTCCGCCTCTTCCCACGAAATGCCGAAATGCTTCGCCAGCCGCGTCACATCGTATTTGGTGACGGTGATCACCGGGTAGGAGCAGCAATAGCCCGGGCAGTTCAGGCAATTGAACTGGACGCGCGCGGGCCCGCCGGTGCCGGGCGCGTCCTTGCTGGTGACTTTCGGCTTGCCGCCATCGGCCTTGCTGCCATTGGCCTTTTCGTTGCCGCGCGCGTGACCGTTCGCCTTCGTGTTTGCCATGTCTGCCCTGGAAATGTTGTCGCCGCTCGATTGGGAGGAGCGGTTTTGACGATCCATGCTCCGCAATGCAAGACAGGTACCGAACGGCTGGAAGGGCGTGGCAAGCCCGGCGCGGCGAGCAGGACGACTTGCTCACTGATAATTCAGCTTCACGCCGCCGTCCTCCGTGATCTCCCATTCCGGGTTCCACGCGACCTCCCAGGGGTGCCCGTCGGGGTCGGCGAAGTAGCCGGAATAGCCACCCCAGAACGTCTCCTCGGCCGGCTTGAGGATGCGGGCGCCGGCGCGCTTCGCCTCCTTCAGCACATCGTCGACGTCCTTCTTGGAGCGGGCGTTGTAGGCGAGCGCGATGCCGCCGAAGCCGCGCTCGTTGGGGGCAAGCTTGCGCGTCCTCGGCAAGCGCGGAGCGCGACCACAGCGCCAGCACCATGCCGTTCAATTGAAAGAACACCACCTCGGCGTGCCGGTTGGCGCGCTTCCAGCCGAGCGCCTCGTAGAAGCGCAAAGAGCGCGCCACATCGGCGACGCCGAGCGTCACCAGACTCAATCGCTGTTCCAAACGGTCCTCCGGGTCGCAGCAAAGGCTTGCATTCTCTTGCTGCACGACATTATAGAACAGAACAAGAACGATTTTTCGTTACCCTGTGCATGGCCCTCAACCGATTGTGGACAGGATGCGTTCCCGTCTGTGGTGGGCGAGGCGGATGGGGCAGGGTGACCCGCAACAGCGGAGGCAATTATGGCAGGCAGTGTCAACAAGGTGATCCTCATCGGCAATCTCGGCGCCGATCCCGAAATCCGCCGCACGCAGGACGGCCGGCCGATCGCCAATCTCAGGATCGCCACATCGGAGAACTGGCGCGACAAGGCGACGGGCGAGCCGCGCGAGCGCACCGAATGGCACCGGGTGGTGATCTTCAGCGAAGGGCTCTGCCGCATCGCGGAGCAATATCTGAAGAAGGGCTCGAAGGTTTACATCGAGGGCCAGCTGCAGACCCGCAAATGGCAGGACCAGTCCGGCCAGGACCGCTACTCGACCGAGGTGGTTCTGCAGGGCTTCAACGCGACGCTGACGATGCTGGACGGTCGCTCCGGCGGCGGCGGCGAGGTCTCCGATCGCTCCGGACGCGGCACGGAGTTCGGCAGCACCGGCCCGATGGAGCGCAACGGCGGCGGCTCCGGCATGCATGCGGAGCTGGACGACGAGATTCCGTTCTAGCCCGGCGCCGCGCTGCCCGTGCGCGTGCTGGTCACCGGCGCTTACGGGCTGATCGGTTCGGCGGTTCTGGCGCGCCTTCACCGCGACGGCTGCGAGCTGGTCGGCGCGGGGCGGAGCCTGCGCGAGGCTGAGCGTCGCTTTCCTTATTGCCGGTGGGTCAAGGCAGACTTTCGTTCGCTGACGACTGCGGAGGCGTGGTCGCCGCTCGTCGCCGGCATGGACGCGGTGGTGAACTGCGTCGGCGTTCTGCAGGACGGACCGCGCGACGCCGTTCGCCGCGTGCAGAGCGAGGCGACGGTCGCGCTCTTCGCCGCATGCGAGGCGGCCGGCGTGCGGCGTGTGGTGCATATCTCGGCGATCGGCGCCGTGCATGGTGCGCCGAGCCTCTTCGCGACGAGCAAGGCGGAAGCGGAGGACGATCTCGCCGGGCGCGACCTCGACTGGGCGATCCTGCGCCCCGGGCTCGTGCTTGCGCCTGCCGCCTATGGCGGGACGGCGCTGCTGCGGGCGGTGGCGGCTTTCCCCTTCGTGACGCCGATGATCGCGGGCGGCGCACGCGTGCAGGTCGTCGACATCGCCGATGTTGCGGAGACCGTCGCGATCTGCCTGCGGCCGGATGGGCCTTCGCGAGTTCGTTGGGACGTCGCGCATCCCGAGGTGCACAGCCTCGCCGAAATCGTCACGGCGATGCGCGGTTGGCTCGGCTTCCCGCCGCAGCGGAGCCTTCCGCTTCCCGGCTGGCTCGGCGCTGCGGTGAGCCGCGGGGCGGATGGGCTCGGGCGGCTCGGCTGGCGGAGCCCGGCACGTTCCACCGCCCTGGCGCAGCTTTCGGCCGGCGTGGTCGGCAATCCCGCGCCGTGGATCGCGGCGACGGGGATCAGGCCGGCGAGCCTCGCCGACACGCTGGCGCACTATCCCGCCGGGATCCAGGAGCGCTGGTTCGCGCGGCTTTACCTGATGAAGCCGATCGCGATCGCCGGCCTGGCGCTTTTCTGGATCGCGAGCGGAGCCATCGCGCTGAGCGCGGGCAGCGACGAAGCGATCCGCCAACTCATTGCGGCGGGGTTCTCCTCCGGACCGGCCAGAGGCATCCTCGTGGCCACATCCGTCTTCGACATCGTCCTGGGGCTGATGATCCTTGTTCACCGCCTGGCGCGCGCTGCGCTCGTTCTGATGCTTGTCGGCGCGGGAGCCTATCTCGTGGTGGGCACAGCGGGTGCGCCGGGCCTGTGGCTCGATCCGCTCGGACCCTACGTGAAGATCGTGCCGATGATCCTCGCCGCCCTGCTCACCCTTTCGATCGTCGACGAGCGATGAGCTTCTACTTCCTCCTGAAGCTTGTGCATGTGCTCGGCGCGGCGGTGCTGTTCGGGACCGGGCTCGGCATCGCCTTCTTCATGTGGATGGCGCATCGCACCGGCGACGCCGTCGACAATCCATCAGACGGCGACGGATCGTCGTGACCGCCGATTTCTTCTTCACCGCGACCGCCGCTCGTGGCTCAGCCGCTGACCGGCGCAGGGCTGGTGCATCTCGTCGGCTATTCGTGGAGCGAGGCATGGATCGTGGCGGCGCTCGCCCTTTATGTCCTGATCGGCGCGTGCTGGCTGCCGGTCGTTGCGATCCAGATGCGCATGCGCGACCTCGCGGCGGAGGCCGCACGCAACGCGGACGCCGCTTCCGGCAGCCTATCATCGTCTGTTCCGGCTCTGGTTCATGCTCGGCTGGCCGGCCTTCATCGCCCGTCATGCTGATTTTCGCCGACATGATCTGGAAACCGGAGCTCTGGTGAGCCGCTTCGAAATGAGGAAATTCAACGATCCGAAAGTCGCCGCCGTGTTCGATGCCTATCCGCGCGCCGCGCGGGCGCGGCTGATGCGGCTCAGGCAGATGATCTTCGACACGGCGAGCGAGACGGAGGGCGTCGGCGTTATCGGGGAGACGCTGAAATGGGGGCAGCCGAGCTACCTGACGGCCGAGACGAAGAGCGGCACGACGGTGAGGATCGACGCGGCGAAGGACGGCAGCGACCGCACGGCGATCTATGTCAACTGCCAGACCAACCTGGTGGAGCGCTTCCGCGCGCTCTATGCCGGCACGCTCACCTTCGAGGGCAATCGCGCCATTGTGTTCGACCCGAAGGATGACATCGCCGTGCCCGAAGTCCGACACTGCATCGCCATGGCGCTGACCTATCATCGCGACAAGAAGCGCGGGCCGTGAGCGGCGGATGACGATCCGTTGGCGAAGGCTCGGCTTGACGGCGGCGATGCTGCTCGCAACCGCAGCCGCCGGTCACGCGGGCGAGGCGGATGTGGTCGGCGCGAAGGCGACGCCCGAGGCCGGCGGCACCTGGCGCTTCGACGTGACGGTGCGCCACGCCGACGAGGGGTGGAGCCACTACGCCGACCGCTTCGAGGTGCGGTCGCCCGACGGCGCCGTGCTGGGAACGCGCGTGCTGCTGCATCCGCACGACACCGAGCAGCCGTTCACCCGCAGCCTGACGGGCGTGGAGATCCCGGCCGGCATGAGCGCGGTCGAAATCCGCGCGCATGACAGCGTGCACGGTTTTGGCGGCGAGACGATGCAGGTGGAGCTGGAGCCGTAGAAGAGGCGGCCGTCCCGCGGCCGCCCCAGGTTCTCCGGCTTCGGCCGGACGACGGAGCGCCGCCTACGCCAGGCCGGCCAATCTCACGGCAATCCTGCGGATCGGCTTTCCGATGACCAGCACCATCGCCAGTGCCAGCGGCCAGCCCATGGCGAAACCGCCGGCCCAGGCGGTGAGCCAGCGCGACGTGAAGCCGAGGTTGAGCCAGGTGAAGAAGCCCGAGAGCAGCGCCGACATGACGCACGACATCATGATTGCGGTGGCGATCTGAATCTTCGTTTCCGGATGCATGTGTTCCATCTCCAAAATGAGCGGCCGGGCGCGGAGATGGAGTCACGGTCGAACCTGCGCTCGCACCTCCAGGCCCGATGACGCTCGGGTCTGTAGGTGCCGTGGGTTCGCGCGAGCGCGAGACAAATTCCTGCAGAGAGGGGCCGGAATGACCTGACCGGCCGAAATCCTTTTCGGCAGGCGCCCTTTAACGGCTCCGTCCGGGACCGTCAACGCCGCCTACTTCCTTGCCGTCGGCTGTTACGACGATGGCGTCTTGTCGACGAAGGCGATGATGCCGTCGGCGGCGAACTGGACGGCGAGCGCCGCCAGGATCAGTCCGAAGAGCCGCGTCAGCACGATGCGTCCGGTCTCGCCGAGGAAGCGCTCGAGGCGATCGGCGAGGAAAAGGGCGAGCCAGGCAACCGCGACGTTGACGATCAGCATGGCGATGAGCACGAAGTGCCCGACCGCCAGGACGTGGTGCCCGGCCAGCAGGATCGTCGCGGAGATGGAGCCCGGTCCTGCGATCAGCGGTATGGCGAGCGGGAAGATCGCCACAGTGCGGACACGATCGGGATCGACGCGCACCCGCCCGGCGCTCCTTTCGTGCCGCTCCTGGCGCTTCTCGAAGATCATCTCGAAGGCGATATAGAAGAGGAGCAGGCCGCCGGCGATGCGAAAGGCCGCCAGCGTGATGCCGAAGAAGGAGAGGATGGTGAGGCCCGCCAGCGCGAACACGAGCAGCACGGCAAGCGCGGTCAGCGTGGCGCGCAACGCGACCTGCCCGCGCTCGGCTCGCGTCATGCCGGCGGTGAGCGCCAGAAAGAGCGGTGCCAGCCCAAGCGGGTCGATGGTGACGAAGATCGTCACGAAGTCGGAGAGAGCTTTGTCGAGCATGGGCTCCGCAATTCGCTGCCGGCTCAGGAGAAGCCACCGGGCACGCAGATGCAAGCTTTGCCCTGTTGGCGGCGCGTCAGCGCCGCTGCGGCATGGCGATCTTGCGGCCGGCGCCCTGCGGCCAGGGGAGGCGGGCGTGCGCGGCCATCATCGCCGCGATGCGGCGCTCGACCGGCTCGGGAAACGGCGCGGTCTTCTTGGCGCCGAGGTCGACATGCAGCGACATGTTCTCCGAAGTGGCAGACAGCCAGCCTTCCTCGGCGTGCGTGAGCGCCTCGAAGTAATGCAGACGCTTGGTGTCGTAGCCCAGAAGCTGCAGCGTGACGCGGACCGGGTCGCCGGCGCGAAGCTCGCGCAGGTAACGCACATGCACCTCGGCGGTGAAGGTGGAATGACCCGTGGCTTTCAGGTAGTCAGGGCCGACGCCGAGCAGCGCATAGGCCTCGTCGACCGCGCGGTCGAAGAGGACGTTGTAGTAGGCCATGTTGAGATGGCCGTTATAGTCGATCCACGCGTCCTCCACGCGCATGACGGAGGAGACGAAGGGCGCGGGAACGGCAGGCACGGCGGCATCGCTGGTCACGCGTCCGGCTTGTAGCGGGCGGGCGGCTGAAAGCAACACGCGAAGGAGAGTGACGGAGATCATGGCCGCGGGAGCACCCGACGCCGCGCGACCCGCGTTGGCCGCCTGTCCGATCTGCGGATCGCGGGAATTCGTGCCCGGCCCGAAGGGGCGGATGTCGCCGAACGGCATGCTGCCGCGCTGCGCCCATTGTCGCTCGCTGGAGCGGCACCGGCATGTTCCGCATCATGTTCGAGCGGCTGGGGACGGAGACGTTCGCGGACATGCGGGCGATCCAGTTCAGCCCCGACCCGACGCTCGATCCGGCGTGGTTCCGCTCCTTCGAGCTGTCGGTCTATGGCGAGGGCGGCAGCCTCGACATTCAGGCCATCGACAGGCCCGACGGCGCCTATGACCTGGTGGCGTGCTCGCATGTGCTGGAGCACGTGGCCGACGACCAGCGGGCGCTCCACGAGCTGCTGCGGATCACCAGCGCCGACGGATTCGTGTGGCTCGTGGTGCCCGACCCGTTCCGCGAGGACAAGACCCGCGACTGGGGCTTTCCGAAGCCGGAGAAGCACGGCCATTACCGCGTCTACGGAGCGGATCTCGCGGATAGATTGACGCGTTACCTACCGAACCAGCCGGTCATCGCCTATATGGGAGAAGACCCGGTGACGGGGGAGCGGGACGGCTGATTTCTGCTGCCGAAATCGCTCTCCACGAGGCGCTGGATCGAGGCCCGGCTGGGCACCGATGCGCGGCTTTTCTCCGGTCCCGCCTGAGCCGGGCGCCGCAAGGAAAACGTTCCTTGTAAGGCATTGGAAATACGGAGCTTTTTTAGCGGCTCATTCCATTCGCATTCGGCGGCGGAATGGGCTAGAACCACGACATCCTGAAAACGGGCAATTCTTCCCTTGGCTGACGAAAGCAACTCCCCGCCGTCCGATCGCGACGGCGACATCAAGCCGATATCGATCACCGACGAGATGCGGCGCTCCTACGTCGATTACGCCATGAGCGTGATCGTGTCGCGCGCGCTGCCCGATGTGCGCGACGGGCTGAAGCCGGTGCACCGCCGCATTCTCTACGCCATGCACGAAATGGGCATGGACTGGAACAAGCCCTATCGCAAGTCGGCCGGCGTGGTCGGCGAGGTGATGGGCAAGTACCATCCGCATGGCGACCAGGCGATCTACGACGCGCTGGTGCAGGATGGCGCAGGACTTCTCCATGCGCGTGACGCTGATCGACGGGCAGGGCAATTTCGGCTCGCTCGACGGCGATCCGCCCGCGGCCATGCGCTACACCGAGGTGAGGCTCGACAAGCCGGCGCACTCGCTGCTGGACGATCTCGACAAGCAGACCGTCGACTTCCGCAACAACTACGACGACTCGCTGAAGGAGCCGGTGGTCCTGCCGGCGGCCTTCCCCAACATCCTGGTGAACGGCGCCGGCGGCATCGCCGTCGGCATGGCGACCAACATCCCGCCGCACAATCTCGGCGAGGTGATCGACGCCACGGTCGCGCTGATCGACGAGCCGCATCTCGGCGTGCCGGAGCTGATGCAGTTCATCCACGGGCCGGATTTCCCCACCGGCGGCGTCATCCTCGGCCGCGCCGGCATCCGCTCCGCCTACGAGACCGGCCGCGGCTCGGTCATCATGCGGGCCAAGGTGGCGTTCGAGACGGTGCGCAAGGACCGCGAGGCGATCATCATCACCGAAGTGCCCTACCAGGTGAACAAGGCGACGATGCAGGAGAAGATGGCCGAGCTGGTGCGCGACAAGCGCATCGAGGGCATCTCCGACATCCGCGACGAATCCGACCGCGACGGCGTGCGCGTGGTCATCGAGCTGAAGCGCGACGCGGTGGGCGACGTGGTGCTGAACCAGCTCTACCGCTTCACGCCGCTGCAGACGAGCTTCGGCGTCAACATCGTGGCGCTGAACGGCGGACGGCCGGAGCAGCTCGGGCTGAAGGACATCCTCACCAGCTTCGTCGCCTTCCGCGAAGAGGTGGTGAGCCGCCGCACGAAGTTCCTGCTCGGCAAGGCGCGCGACCGCGCGCATGTGCTGGTCGGTCTCGCCACGGCCGTCGCCAATATCGACGAGGTGATCGCGCTGATCCGCGCCGCGCCCGATCCGGCCACGGCGCGCGAGCGCCTGATGGAGCGGCGCTGGCCGGCGAAGGACATCGAGCCGCTGGTGCAGCTGATCGCCGATCCGCGACACCTGATCGCCGAGGACGGCACCTACAAGCTGTCGGAAGAGCAGGCGCGCGCCATCCTCGACCTGCGCCTGCAGCGTCTGACGGCGCTCGGCGCGACGGAGATCGCCGACGAGCTGGAGAAGCTGGCGGCCGAGATCCGCGACTATCTCGACATCCTCGCCTCGCGCGCCCGCATCCAGACGATCGTCAAGGACGAGCTGATCGCGGTGCGCGACGAGTTCGCCACGCCGCGCAAGACGGAGATCGTCGAGGGCGACGGCGAGCTCGAGGACGAGGACCTGATCCAGCGCGAGGACATGGTCGTCACGTTCTCGCATACCGGCTACATCAAGCGCGTGGCGCTTTCCGAGTACCGGGCGCAGCGGCGCGGCGGCAAGGGCCGCTCCGGCATGGCGACGCGCGAGGAGGACTTCGTCACCAAGCTCTTCGTGGCCAACACGCATACGCCGGTGCTGTTCTTCTCCTCGCGCGGCATGGTCTACAAGCTGAAGGTCTGGCGGCTGCCGCTCGCCGCCCCGCAGGGACGCGGCAAGGCGCTGGTCAACCTTCTGCCGCTGGAGCAGGGCGAGCGCATCACCTCCATCCTGCCGCTGCCGGAGGACGAGGAGAGCTGGGAGGGCTTCGACGTGGTGTTCGCCACCACGCGCGGCACGGTGCGGCGCAACAAGCTCTCCGACTTCACCAACGTGAACCGCACCGGCAAGATCGCCATGAAGCTCGACGATGCGGGCGACGGCATCGTGGGCGTGGAGACCTGCACCGAGCACGACGACATCCTGCTCACCACCGCCGGCGGGCCAGTGCATCCGCTTCCCGGTCACCGACGTGCGCGTGTTCAAGGGCCGCGATTCCATGGGCGTGCGCGGCATCTCGCTCGGCAAGGGCGATCGCGTCATCTCGCTCACCATCCTGCACCACTTCGAGGCGACGCCGGCGGAGCGCGCGCTCTACCTGAAGCAGGCGGCCGCCATCCGCCGTGCCGCCACCGGCGAGGAGCCGGAGGCGGACGAGGAAGTTGCGGCGGCCGAGGCGGAAGAGGATGCGGCCGAGGAGGCGGAGACGCATCTGTCGTCGGAGCGCTACGCGGAGATGGGCGCGGCCGAGCAGTTCGTGCTGACCGTCAACGAGCGCGGCTACGGCAAGCGCTCCTCGTCGTTCGACTTCCGCGTCTCCGGCCGCGGCGGCAAGGGCATCAAGGCGACCGACCAGACCAAGCTCGACGAGATCGGCCAGCTGGTGGCGGCCTTCCCGGTGGAGGCGGGCGACGAGATCATGCTGGTCACCGACGGCGGCAAGATGATCCGCACGCCGGTGGAGGGCATCCGCATGGTCAGCCGCGCCTCGAAGGGCGTGCGCATCTTCGCCACCGCCGAGGACGAGAAGGTCGTGTCGGTGGAGCACATCCCCGAGTCGACCGACGAGGAAAACGGCGAGGCGGACGGCGAAGCCAACGGCGAGGCGGATGGAGCACCGGACGGGCCGTCGGAGTAAGACGCCTGCGGTGCGGCGTTCACCTCCGGTTCAGCCGTGCCGGGGAAAGTGGCAGGCCGAGATCGATTGGGCGGCCGGAGGCGCTGAGCGCCCGGCCGCGGGGAGGGAAAGATGGGACGGGGACATCGCGCCGCCGCAACGCTGATTGCGGCGCTCGTCATTTGCGGCACGGGAATGCTGGCCGGCGCGCCCGCCGCGGCGCAGAGCGGCCGTTGCGGCGACAGCGTGGTCATCGGGTTCGGCGATTCGATCTCCGACATCGCGCGGCGCTGCGGCGTGACGGTCGATGCCATCATGGCGGCCAACCCGCTGCTTCCGAGCCAGCACTTCGTCTTCCCCGGCCTGCGGATCAGAATTCCGGCGCCGCCGCCACCGCCCCCTCCGCCGCCGCCCAGCAACGTCATCCGCTACGTGGTGCAGCCGGGCGATACGCTTTATCGGATCGCGCGCGCGAACGACGTCACCGTCGCCGACATCATCCGGCTCAATCCCAATGTCGATGCGAGCCGGATGCGCGTCGGCGACGTGCTGCTGCTGCCGGGAAATGCGACGCCGCCTCCGCCCCCCAACACGGTCCGCTATATCGTGCGGCCCGGCGACACGATCGTCTCGATCGCGCATGACAACGGGGTCAGAGTGCGCGACATCCTGGACGTCAATCCGGGCCTGAACGCCAACGCGCTCAGGGTCGGCGACGTGGTGCTGCTGCCGGCCGGCGCGCAGCCTTCGCCGCCTCCGCCGCCGACCAATACGACGCAATACAGGGTGCGGCCGGGCGACACGCTCTTCTCCATCGCGCAGGCGAACGGGATGACGGTGCGCGAGCTGCGCGACCTCAACCCGGGTGTGCACTCGAGCACGCTGAGGGTCGGCGACGTGCTGCTGGTGCGCGGCGGCATCGTGCCGCCGTCGCCGCCCCCGCCGCCGGGTATCGCGGCGACGATCACGCCGTCGAGCGGCGCGCCGGGCTCGCTGGTCGAGGTTGCGGCGTCCGGGTTCCAGGCCTCCGCGACGCTGAGGCTGCTGGCCGGCACCGACGCGTCGAGCCTGCAGGAGTTCCAGCAGGTGACGACGGATGGGCGCGGCCGCGCATCGGTCAGCGTGCGCGTGCCCGGCTGGGCCGCCGCCAGGGGCACGCTGGTGTTCGCCTTCGAGACGCTGGACGGGCGGCTGAGGGCGCTCTCCGACACGTTCCGCATCACCAATGCCGCCCCGCCGCCGCAGCAGGTGACGGTGCGCGGAACGCTGACGCGCGAGGGTGTCGCGTGCCAGGCGATGCGCGGCGACGACGGCAAGCTCTACACGCTCGTCGGCAATCTGCCGAACCGGATGAGGCCCGGCGACCGGGTGCGCGTGGTGGGGCGGGTCGCCGACGCCTCCATCTGCCAGCAGGGGACGACGGTCAACGTGGACCAGCTGTCGCCGCTGAACTGACGGGGAGGGACGGGCGTAGGGCGCGTTGCGCGTGATCAGCGAACCGGCTAAGCCCGGGACAATGGACCGCACGGCGCTCTATCCCGGCAGCTTCGACCCGCTGACCAACGGGCATGTCGACATCCTGCAGGCTGCGTTCGCCCTGTGCGAGAGGCTGGTGGTGGCGATCGGCGTGCATCCCTCGAAGGAGCCGATGCTCTCCGTCGACGACCGGCTGGAGCTGATCGAGACGATCGCCAAGCCGCTCGGCGAGGCGGAGGGCGTGGCCGTGGAGGCCTGCACGTTCGACAACCTGGTGGTGGATTTCGCCGGCGAAGTGGGCGCGACGCTGCTGATCCGCGGGCTGCGCGACGCCGGGGATTTCGAATACGAGATGCAGATGGCGGGCATGAACGGCACCATGGCGCCGTGGCTGCAGACGGTCTTCCTGCCGGCCAGCCCGGACGTCCGCCATATCACCGCCACGCTCGTCCGCCAGATCGCCGGCATGGGCGGCGACATCGAGCCTTTCGTGCCGCCGGCCGTGGCCGCGCGCCTGAAGGAGCGGCTCGGCCGCTAGGTCACGACGCCACCCGTCACATATCACCGAAGGAAACACCACCATGCGCTTTGGACGTTTTGCGGCTGCGCTGATCGCCGCCTTCGTGCTTCTCGCCAATGCGGCGACGGCACAGACCCCCGACCCGGAGAACACTCTCGTCATGGAGCTCAAGACGGGCACCGTGACGATCCTGCTCAGGCCCGACCTTGCACCCAACCACGTGGAGCGCCTGAAGACGCTGACCCGCCAGGGCTTCTATGACGGCGTGGTCTTCCACCGCGTCATCCCGAATTTCATGGCGCAGACCGGCGACCCGACCGGCACCGGCTCGGGCGGCTCCGACCTTCCGGACCTGAAGGCGGAGTTCTCCAACACGCCGTTCACGCGCGGCATCATCGGCATGGCCCGCACGGCCGACCCCGACAGCGCCAACTCGCAGTTCTTCATCACCTACGCCGACGCGCCCTGGCTGAACGGCCAGTATACGGTGGTCGGCCAGGTGGTGAGCGGCATGGAAGCGGTCGACGCGATCAAGCAGGGATCGGAGTCCAATAACGGCATGGTGGAAAATCCCGACCGCATCATCAGCATGAAAGTGGCGTCGGACGGCTGAGGCCGGCCGAGGCTGCGATAGGCAAGGAGAAGAAGAATGGCCGAGATCAAAGACCCCGAGAACACGCTCATCCTGGAGACGAGCAAGGGCGAGGTGGTGATCGCGATGCGCCCCGACCTGGCGCCGACACACGTGGCGCGCATCAAGGCGCTGGCGCGCGAAGGCTTCTATGACGGGCTGAAGTTCCACCGCGTCATCGACGGCTTCATGGCGCAGACCGGCTGCCCGCAGGGGACCGGCACGGGCGGCTCCGGCCAGAAGCTGGCGGCGGAGTTCTCCACCGAGAAGCACGTCCGCGGGACGGTCTCGATGGCGCGCGCCAACGACCCGAATTCCGGCGACAGCCAGTTCTTCATCTGCTTCGACGAGGCGCCGTGGCTGAACCGGCAATACACGGCCTGGGGTCAGGTCATCTCCGGCATGGAGAACATCGACGCCATCAACAAGGGCGAGCCGCCGCGCCAGCCCGACACCATCGTGAGCATGAAGGTGGCGGCCGACGCGGCGTGAGCAGCAGGGTTATTGTTCTGCTAACACACCGTATGACCGGCTCTATTCTTGCCGGCCGGACTGGATTATTCTGGTCCGTATCCGGCGATGAGGAGATTTCTATTTGGGTGCAGCGGCAGATGCTGCGAGCGTTCACCGCTCGGGCGAAGGCCTGTTCGGTGAGCCAGGAGGCATCGTCGGCCTTCTGAAGCAATCATCGGATGTGCTGCGCGCGCTCCCCGCGGCGGTTTACGTGACGGATTCCGACGGGCGGCTGACCTTCTACAACGAGGCCGCCGCCGAGCTGTGGGGGCTGCATCCGAAGCTGGGCGAGAGCCGCTGGTGCGGCTCCTTGCGGCTATTCCGGCCGGACGGCCGGCCCATGCCACACGATACGTCTCCCACGGCCACGGCATTGACGGAGGGACGGGCGCTCCGCGGCGCGGAGGCCGTGGCAGAGCGTCCTGACGGGACCCGCGTGACTTTTCTGGCCTACCCGACGCCGCTGCGCGACGAGACGGGAACGGTCGTCGGCGCAGTCAACCTGCTGATCGATATCAGCGAGCGCAAGCGCGACGAACATGCCACGCAGCTGCTCGCCTCCATCGTGGAGTCATCCGACGACGGGATCGTCAGCAAGGATATCAACGGCATCATCACCAGCTGGAACGCCGGCGCGGAACGCCTCTTCGGCTACCCGGCCGAAGAGGCGATCGGGCAGCCGGTATTGATGCTGATCCCGCCCGACCGGCAAGACGAGGAAACGGAGATCCTGACCCGCATCCGCCGCGGCGAGCGCGTGCAGCATTATGAGACGGTTCGCCGGCGCCGGGATGGAAGCAGCGTGGAGGTGTCGCTCACCATTTCGCCGCTGAAGGACGCGCAGGGCGAGATCATCGGCGCGTCCAAGATCGCCAGAGACATCACCGATCGCCGCCGCGCCGAGGAGCAGCGCCGCGTGATCCTGCGCGAGATGAGCCACCGCGTGAAAAATCTCTTCGCGCTGGCCAGCAGCGTGGTGGGGCAGAGCGCGCGCTGGGCCAAGACGCCGGAGGAGATGGCGGACGCCGTGAAGCAGCGGCTGGCAGCACTGGCGCGCGCCCACGAGCTCATGCTGCCGGGCGTCGCGCTGGACAAGGATGGCACGAGCCGCTCCACGGATCTGCAGGCTCTCGTGGGGACGATGCTGTCTCCCTACGCGACGAAGGACGAGCCGGATCGCGTAGCCATCGAAGGCCCCCAGGTGGCGATCGGCGGACAGGCCGTGACGAGCTTTGCGCTGCTGCTGCACGAATTCGCGACCAACGCGGTCAAGTATGGAGCGTTGTCGACGGCCGAGGGGCGCGTGAGCGTCGCGTGGTCGATCGACGGGGAGACCTTGCATCTGACATGGCAGGAGCGCGGCGGCCCGCCCGTCAGTGGCGTCCCGCGCTACGAGGGTTTTGGCAGCGTGCTTGCCGCCAACACGATCAGGCACCAGTTCGCCGGCGAAATCGCGCGCGAATGGGGTGAGGCGGGGCTGGTCATCCGGCTTTCCGTTCCGGTGGAAAGCCTCGTCGCGTAGGCCCGCCCGACAGCGCAAGCGGAGCGCTTATCCGAACCGTCTCTCCATCTCGTCGTTCACTTCACGTAGCGTCATACCGTCGGAAAGGGGTGAGTTGGCACTTCGGAGCTGAACGTGCGGCCAGTCCTTGAACGACGGCCAGTTCCCACCTGCGGTGAGGCCGACCTTCACAGCCTCCTCGGCGTAGACCCGGTAGCCGTTAACCCCTCCGATCTTCTTCGTCGTGCTCCATACGGCTTTGCCGTCAACGAGCCAGAAGCAATCGCAGCCTTCGCCCCACTGGTGCCAACTCAGTCCAGGGATGGCGCCAGTGACTTCAGGTCCCGATTGCGGTCCGGCGTCGACAATCATCTTTGCCAGGAAACGCGCGCCTGCTGCATTGAGCTCGGCGATCTTGGTATTGATCTCTTCGCTCGACCGGCTTTGGCGCCACAGCTTGCCTTGTTCCGGTGGCGGACGAAGCCCGTCGTAGGGACGCATCTCGACGCCGCGCGCTCGGCATGCTTCCAACAAGACCTTGAGCTTCGCGCGGAAATCAGAATCTAACAGGGACAGATCAGCGGCCATTTTGCTCCTCCCACAGGTGGCCAGATTATACAACTAACAGGTGAAGGTTGAATAGTGCGCGTCGACGATTTCGATTTCGAGCTGCCCGAGGAGAGGATTGCGCTGAGGCCGGCGAGCCCGCGCGATGCGGCGCGGCTTCTCGTCGTGAGGCCGGGCGCGCGGCTGGAGGACCGTGTGGTGCGCGACCTGCCGGCGCTGCTGAGACCCGGCGACGTGCTGGTCTTCAACGACACCAAGGTCATCCACGCGCAGCTTCACGGCGTGCGCAGCCGTGGAGACGCCAAGTTAAATGTCGGTGTTACCCTGCTGGAGCGCATAGACGAATTGTCCTGGTGGACGCTCGCCAGGCCGGGGCGGCGGCTGAAGGTGGGCGACCACATCCGCTTCGGGCACGAGGGGCGGGTCTGCCTGCTCGGCACGCTTGAAGCAAAAGTTGAGGAGAAAGCCGCAGACGGGCGCGTCCGCTTGAGCTTCGGGTTCCACGGCGCCTATCTCGACGAGGCCGTCGCCACGCTCGGCGATGCGCCGCTGCCGCCCTATATCGCCAGCCGGAGGGCGCCGGACGAGCGGGACATCGCCGACTACCAGACCGTCTATGCCGCGCACGAGGGCGCCGTCGCGGCGCCCACCGCCGGGCTGCATTTCACCGAGGCGCTGCTGCGGAGGCTGGAGGAAGCCGGCGTGACGCGCGCGCTCGTGACGCTGCATGTGGGGCCGGGCACGTTCCTGCCGGTGAAGGCGGAGGACACGCGCGACCATCGCATGCACGCGGAGCACGGCAGCATCGACGCGGGCGTGGCCGAGCGGCTGAACCAGGCGCGCGCGGCCGGCGGGCGCATCGTCGCCGTCGGCACCACGTCGCTCAGGCTGCTGGAATCGGCCGCGGACGAGGCGGGTTGCATCCGCGCGTTCGACGGGGCAACCGACATCTTCATCACACCGGGCTATCGCTTCCGCGCCGTGGACCTGCTCCTCACCAACTTCCACCTGCCGCGCTCGACGCTGTTCATGCTGGTCGGCGCCTTTTCCGGCCTCGACACCATGCGGGCCGCCTACGCGCACGCCATCGCCGAGGGCTATCGCTTCTATTCCTACGGCGATGCATGCCTGCTTTATCCGGGGACGCAGCGTTGAGCGGCTTCCCCTTCACCATCGCCGCCACAGACGGCGCCGCGCGCACGGGCATCATCGAAACGACGCGCGGAGAAATCCGCACGCCGGCCTTCATGCCGGTTGGGACGCAGGCGACGGTGAAGGCGATGTACCCCGACCAGGTGCGCGCGCTCGGCGCCGACATCGTGCTCGGCAACACCTATCATCTGATGTTGCGCCCCGGCGCAGAGCGCGTGGCGGCGCTGGGCGGGCTGCACCAGTTCATGCGATGGCCGCACCCGATCCTCACCGATTCCGGCGGCTTCCAGGTCATGTCGCTGGCGCAGCTTCGCAAGCTCGACGACGACGGCGTGACCTTCCGCTCGCATATCGACGGCTCCGAGCACCGGTTGACGCCGGAGCGCTCCATCGCGATCCAGCGGCTGCTCGGGTCCGACATCGTCATGCAGCTCGACGAATGCGTGCGGCTTCCGGCCGCGCCGGCGGAGATCGAGCGCGGCATGCGGCTCTCGCTTGCCTGGGCGGAGCGCTCCAAGGCCGCCTTCGGCGATCCGGAGGGACATGCGCTCTTCGGCATCGTGCAGGGCGGCGACAGCCGGTCGCTGCGACAACAATCGGCCGAAGGCCTCGTGGCCATCGGCTTCGACGGCTACGCGATCGGCGGCCTCGCCGTGGGCGAGCCGCAGGCGACGATGCTGGCGGTGATCGAAGAGACGGAGCCGGCGCTTCCCGCCGACAAGCCGCGCTATCTCATGGGCGTGGGCACGCCCGACGACATCCTGAAGAGCATCGCGCGCGGCGTCGACATGTTCGATTGCGTGCTGCCGACTCGCGCCGGCCGCCACGGCCTCGCCTATACGCGCTTCGGCAAGCTCAACCTGAAGAACGCCCGCTTCGCCGACGACCCGGCGCCGCTCGACCCGGAGAGCGATTGTCCTGCCGCGCGCGACTATTCCCGCGCCTACCTCCACCATCTCGTGAAGGCGGGCGAGATGCTGGGCGCCATGCTGCTCACGTGGAACAATCTCGCCTATTATCAGCGGCTTATGGCCGGGGCGCGGGACGCGATCGGCGCCGGCCGCTACGCGGATTTCCTGGCGGCGACAGCGGAAAAGTGGGAACGAGGCGGGGAATCGGACGGAACCGCTGGCTAACAAACCCGTTGATCCGGGCGGGAGATGCTTGCCATTCCACCGCAAAAAGGCCGAATTTTCTCGCCAACGGGATGAAGAATGCGCTTCAATCCGGATTCGAGAGGGCTGAAGTGTTTACGGCGGGTTCGAGGTCGCTCGCTGAAACAACCAGAAGGGTGAAATAGATGGTCAGGAAGCTAGCCTTGGCGGGCGTTGCTGCAATTACTCTTGCCGCGTGCACGCAGCACGATCAGCGCGTGGCGACAGGAGGAGCATTGGGCGCGGGTGCAGGTGCGATCACCGGCGCCCTGGTGACCGGCAAAGCCGGAGGCGCCCTGGTCGGCGCCGCAGTGGGCGGCGCGGCCGGCGCCATCATCGGCGCGGTCACCGACCGCCCGGGTTACTGCTACGCGCGGGATCAGTACGGGCAGACCGTGGTCATCCAGTGCCCTCCGGGCTACTGATCCGACCCACACGATCCTATTCCGACAGCACCGCCGGATTCCCTCCGGCGGTGTTCGCACGTCCGGCCTGACGGGCCCTGATCGGGCTCAGCCGTTGGCGGCTTCCGGCTGCCGCTCCGCCACCGCTTCGATGGCCCGCACCAGCTCTTCGGCCGGCTGCGCCCCGACGAGCGCGTAGCGGCCGAGCAGGATGAAGGTCGGCACGCCGCTCACCCCCATCTGCTGCGCGGAGGCGATCTCCATCTGCACCGCGGTGCGGTCCTCGCTGGTGGCGAGACGCCGCGCGACGTCGTCGCGGTCCATGCCGACGGCCGCTGCCGTGTCGGCCAGCACGGCGTGGTCGCCGATGTTGCGGCCCTCGATGAAGTAGGCGCGAAACAGCGCGTCGACGAGCCGGTCCTGCTGGTCGCCCTCGTCCGCCCAGCGGATGAGCCGATGCGCGTCGATCGTGTTGGGCGAGACCTTGATCCGCTCGAAGGCGAAAGGAATGCCTTCCTCGGTGCCGGCGGCGGAGATGCGGTCGTAGATCTGCTGGATGCGGTCGTCGCTGCCGAACTTCCCGACCAGGTAAGCACGCCGGTCCTTGCCTTCCGGCGGGATGGTGGGGTCGAGCTGGAACGGCCGCCAGCGGATGCTGAGCGGGACGGAGGATTCCGCAATCGCCTTCTCCAGCCGCCGCTTGCCGATGAAGCACCACGGACAAACGACGTCGGAAATGACGTCGATCTGGAACGGCTCGGTCGTGTTCATTGCGCTGACCACCATGTCATTGGCTGCACACCATATAGTGCGGTTTTCTCGGGATGCTCGACCCGGGCCCAGCGCGCGATCCACTGAGCCGGCGCATGGAAAAGCGGGACGACATAGAAGCCGGAGATGAGCACCCGGTCGTAAGCCCTCACCGCGGAGACGAAATCCTCCTGCGACTTTGCCGCCAGGAGGGCGTCGATCATGGCGTCGATCGCCGGGCTGGAGGCGCCGGCGAAATTGAGGCTGCCGAAGGTGTCCGCGTCCACCTTCGACCAGCGCCCGATCTGCTCGTTGCCGGGCGAAAGCGACGCCGTGTAGATCCAGTGCATCATGTCGAAGTCACGCGTCGTTGAGGATGCGCTGCCAGTATTGCGCCGAGTCCACCAGCCGCACCGACATGTCGATGCCGCCGAGCCTCAGCTCCTGCTGGTAGGCGAGCGCCAGGCGCTCCTCCGCGGCGTCGCGCACCAGCATCTCGAAGGCGAGCGGCTCGCCGGTCTCGGTGTTGACCATCTGGCTGCCGCGCAGCTCGTAGCCGGCTGCGGCGAGGAGATCGATGCCCTTGCGCAGATTGGCGCGGTCGCGCCCGGAGCCGTCGCTGACGGGAGGCGCATAGGTGCCGTCCATCACGTCGGCGCGCACGGCATCGGGGAAGGGGGCCAGCAGGGCGCGCTCGCGCTCGCTGGCGGGGCGCCCGAGCGAGGAGAGCTCGGAGCCTTCGAAGTAGCTGCCGGTGCGCGCGTACTGGCCGTCGTAGAGGCTGCGGTTGATCCATTCGAAATCGAGGAAATAGGTCAGCGCCTCGCGCACCCGGATGTCCTGGAAGACGGGGTTCCGGAGATTGAAGACGAAGGCCGTTCATGCCGTCGGGCGTGCCGTCCTTGAACGGCTTCCAGCACCACGCGACCGTCCTTCACGGCGGGGAAGTCGTAGCCGGCTCGACCAGCGCGTCGTGTTGGTCTCCACGTTGATGTCGAAGAGGCCCTTCTTGAAGGCCTCGAAAAGCGCGTTGGCGTCGCGGAAATATTCGATCCGCACCTCGTCGAAATTGTCGAAGCCGCGCTTGGCCGGCTGGTCCTTGCCCCAGTAGTCGGGGTCCTTCCGCAGGACGATGGTCTTCCCCGGATCGACGCGGTCGATGAGATAGGGCCCGCTGCCGATCATCTTGCTCCAGCGTGGACTGGCCGAAGTGCTCCGGATCGGTGGCGTGCTCGGGAAGGATCGGCATCAGGCCCACGATGAGCGGCAGCTCCCGGTCGAATCCCTCGCCGAAGACGAAGCGCACCTTGCCGCCCGGCTTCTGCTCGATGTGGTCGATGCGGTCGTACCAGCCCTGCGGGCGGCCCTTCTCCTTCAGCAGATTGAAGGAGAAGACCACGTCCTCGACGGTGACCGGCGCGCCGTCGGAGAAGTGGGCCTTCGGATTCATCGTGAACTCGACCCAGGAGCGGTCGTCGGGAACCTCGACGAACTCGGCCAGATGGCCGTAGAGCGTGAACGGCTCATCCCAGTTCCGGATGAGAAGGCTTTCCCAGACATTGTTGCTCCAGAAGGGATTGCTGCGTCCCCACAGACCGTCGGGGACGGCTCCCTTCAGGATGAACGGATTGAGGCTGTCGAACGTTCCCTGTCCGGCGAAGCCGATGGTGCCGCCCTGCGGGGCGTCGGGGTTGGCGCCGGGAAAATGGTCGAAATCCGCGGGGAGGGCCGGCTCCCCGTGCATGGCGATGGCGTATTGCGGCTCCGCCGCGCCAGTCACCGCGGAACAAGCCAGAAAAGCACGGCCAAAGCGGCGCCGGCCGCAGCAAAGGCCCTTCGCGTCGATGTCACAAAAGATCGCTTCTTCAAGCTCTGGCCAGCCCGAATCCCGGCTGCGAAAATACTCGCCGCACCCTGCGATAATCTGGAAACTTTCGCAAATGCCCGCTAAGGAAGGCGCGCCGCTTGGGCCACTCTGTCGCCAAAATTGCCCGGCAGAGCCGGTATGAGCGTGCCCCCGGCGATCCCGTCGGCGGCCACCGAGAGGTTTACATGATGGTCAAACGCGCGGCATCGCGCCCAGTTGTATCCTGGACCCGAACGGCGGCGCTCGCCGCGCTTCTGGCGTTCGGGACGGTTCCCGCCCAGGCTCAGGACCAGACTCAGGCTCCGGCCGCAGCCCCGGACGCGCAGAGCACGGATACCAACATCGAGCAGCCGGACTGGGAGAAGGTCTGCGGCACGGTCAACAAGCAGCAGGAATGCCATATCAGCCGCAAGCGGCTGGCCGCGACGGGCCAGCCCATCGCGCAGTTCCTGGTGATCGAGCGCGAAGACAAGAAGCTCTTGCAGGTCGCGGTCCCGCCGGTGGCGCTGATCCAGCCCGGCGTTCAGATCAAGATCGACGACGGCGAGCCGACGGGCGTGAAATACGTCGTGTGCACGCCGGGCGAATGCCTGGCGCTGGGCGAGATCAATGCCGACTTCATCACCAAGCTGAAGAAGGGCGGGAACGTGGTCATCACCATGGTCAACCCGCAGGGCAAGCCGGTCAGCTTCGACATCAGCCTGGTGGGCTTCACCGCCATCTACGACGGGCCGGGCATCGACCCGGAGCAGGCGCAGGCGCAACAGCAGAAGCTTGAGGACGAGCTGAAGCGCAAGGCCGACGAGGCGCGCCAGAAGCTCATGGAGCTGCAGCAGCAGCAATCCTCGACCACGACGCAATAGCGCCGCGGCCTTCAGGCAGAAGATTTTGGGGGAGGGCGCTCGCGGGGCGCCCTTTCTCTTTTGGCGCTCAGTTGGGCGCTTCGCGGACGCGGTAGTAGCCGTTCTCGAAGCTGCCAAAAATATCGCGCACCTGCGGATGCCGCACCGGCTCGCCGCTATCGTCGGGCAGAAGATTCTGCTCCGAGACGTAGGCGATGTATTCGGTCTCGTCGTTCTCGGCGAGCAGGTGGTAGAAGGGCTGGTTCCTGGCAGGCCTGATCTCCTCCGGAATCGCCTCATACCATTCGTCGGTATTGGCGAACTCCGCGTCGACGTCGAAGACGACGCCGCGGAACGGGAAGAAGCGGTGGCGGACGATCTGCCCGACGCCGAATTTGGCTGTCCTGAAGGCACCCATCGTCACAAATTGACGGGTTAGGCCGCCGCTGGCAAGCGCACTCGCGCCGCCGGCCGGCTGGCGCAACCGCGCCCTCAACAGCGGGTAGCGCTCCCCTGGGCGAGGCCCTGGCGCATGAGGAAGCGCCGCAGCGCCGGCACCGAGCCGGCAAGCCCGATGCCGAGCGCGCGGCCGGTCTGCACCGGCAGAAAGTCGGTCAGCAGCGAGCGGTTGAGGAGGTCGACCGCATAGGTGCGCGTGCGGACGTCCACCTGGCGCATGGCGTGGAACGCCTCCAGCGCCTCCGGCCCGCCCGGGTCGTCGCGATGCCGTGCCAGCATGCGCCGCAGCGCCGCGACGTCGCGGAAGCCGAGATTGAGCCCCTGCGCCCCGATCGGCGGAAACAGATGCGCCGCCTCGCCGACCAGGACCGTGCGCCGCGCGGCGAACCGCTCCGCCAGCGCGGCGCTCAGCGGGTAAAGCGCCGGCTTGCTGTCGAGGCGCATGGCGCCGTGGATGGAAGAGGCGCGCCGTTCCGCCGCCAGCGCGAAGGCGTCGTCGGTCAGCTCCAGCGTCCGCTCCGCCGCCTTGACGGAGTCGACCCACACCAGGCTCACCCGCTCGCCGGGGAGCGGAACGAGCGTGAACGGCCCGGTCTCCGTGTGGAACTCGGTCGAGACGCCGGCATGCGGGTGCTGGATCGAAAGCGTCGCGACGAGCGCCGCCTGCGGATAGCGCCAGGCCCGCACGGGGATGCCGGCGGCCTTGCGCGCCAGGGAGCGGGCGCCGTCGGCGGCGACGACCAGCCGGGCGGCGTAAGCCGCATCGCCGGCTTCGAGGATGGCCTCGCCGTCCCGCAACGCGACGGAACGGACGGGCTCACGAATGAGCTTCAGGCCTTCGAAGGCTTCCGCGTGCCGCTCGAGCCCGTCGACCAGCGTCGCCGTTGGGAATGTTGTACCCGAAGGCGGTGAGCCCGATCTCGCCGGCGTAGAACGTCGCCTCCGGCGCGCGCACCAGCCGCCCGGTCGCGTCCACCAGCCGGATCGCCCGAAGCGGTGCCGCGTGGAGGCTGAGCTGGGGCCAGACGCCGAGTTCGGAAAGCACGTCGATCGAGCCTTGCAGCAGCGCGGCGGTGCGTCCGGGCGGAAAGCGCGCCGGCGGGGCGAAGACGACCGTGCTGAGGCCGCCGATCGCCGCCGCGAGCGCCGCGGCGAATCCGGTCGCCCCGCCGCCCACCACGGCCACGTCGAACTTCGTCTCTTGGGCTTGCGTCATGGCAGACAGGATGACCGCGCAATCCGGCCGCTGCAATGCGGCACGGTTTGCCATGTCGGCGTGCCATTGTCGGCGGGACGGGGGCTTGCGCTCCAAACGGCGCCTGGGCATGACAGTCTTCCGCGTGTCGCGCGCCTGCGCCGGGGAATGCTGCTACGGCGGCTAAGCAAGGAAAAGGCGGATCGGGGGCGAGCTTGGGTCAGCGACATCTCTTCGCCATCCACCTCCTGACCGCGAGCGGCGCGGCGCTGGCGGTGCTTGCGGTGCTGGCGATCGCCGACGAGAACTGGCGCACGGCGTTCTTCTGGCTCGGCGTCGCCACCCTGGTCGACGGCATCGACGGGCCGCTGGCGCGCCGCCACCGGGTGCGCGAGCGGCTGCCGCAATGGGACGGCGCGGCGCTCGATTTCGTGGTCGACTACGTGACCTACGTCTTCGCGCCGGCGATCATCGTCGGCCGGGCCTTCGACATGCCGCCGGTGCTTGCCGCCACGGCGGCGATCATCGTCGGCGTCTCCGGCGCGCTCTATTTCGCCGACACGCGCATGAAGCAGCCGGACAACTCGTTCCGCGGCTTTCCCGCCGTGTGGAACATGCCGGTCTTCGTTCTCTTCGCCTTCCATCCGTCGTCGGCGGTGACCATCGTGTCGGTCGTCGTGCTGGCGGTGCTCACCTTCGTGCCGGTCAATTTCGTGCATCCGCTGAGGGTCATTCGCTGGCGCGTGCCGACGCTCGCCGTCGTCGGCCGTGTGGCTCGTGTGCGCGCTGTGGCTGCTCGCGACGAGACTTCGCCGCGCCGCCGGCCGTGAAATACGTGCTCCTCGCCGCCTCCCTCTATCTGTTCTGCGTCGCCGCGGTGCAGCAGAGCCTGAGAACGGCGTAGAGCATGATCGCGAAACGTGAAAACCGGTCTCCCGCCTTCGCGAAGCCCGCTTCGGCGGGCGAAGCAAGGTCGGACGAAGTCATGTTCCACAAAGGCATGGAGCGGGCGTGGAAGCCGCTCTGAGCCTTCTGACCAGCCCCGAGGCCTGGGCCGCCTTCATCACGCTCAGCGTGATGGAAGTCGTGCTGGGGATCGACAACATCATCTTCATCTCGATCCTCGTGGAGAAGCTGCAGGAGCCGGCGGCGACCAGGGCGCGCCGCATCGGGCTCTTCCTTGCCTTCATCTTCCGCGTGCTGCTGCTGCTCGGCATCACCTGGGTGATCGGGCTCACGGCTCCGGTCTTCACCATTCCCTTCGACGCCGAGCTCGGCGACGGGCAGCAGCTCTTCGATCCGGCGATATCCTGGCGCGACATCATCCTGGCCGCGGGCGGGCTGTTCCTCTCGTCAAGGCGACGCGCGAGATCCACGCGGAGATCGAGCGCGAGGAGATGTCGCTTCGGCGGCGCGGCGGCGGCCAGCTTCGGCGGCATCATCGTGCAGATCGTGCTGATCGACATGGTCTTCTCGATCGACTCCATCCTGACCGCGATCGGCATGGCCGACGATGTCGAGGTGATGATCGCCGCGGTGCTCGTGGCCATCGTGCTGATGTACGTGGCGTCCGGCCCGATCGCCGATTTCGTGAAGCGCAACCCGACGACGAAGATGCTGGCGCTGGCGTTTCTGCTCTTGATCGGCGTGGCGCTGATCGCCGACGGGCTCGGATTCCACATACCGCGCGCCTACATCTATTTTGCCATGGCGTTCGCGGCGCTGGTGGAGATGTTCAACGTCCTCGCCCGCAGGGGCAGGCACAAGAAAAGCTGAGGGATGAGATGGTCAAGGCGATGGTGGTGCACGAGCACGGCGGTCCCGAGGTGATGAAGTGGGAGGACGTGGAGGTCGGCGATCCCGGGCCGGGCGAGGCGCGCATCAAGCACGAGGCGATCGGCCTGAACTTCGTCGACGTCTATTTCCGCACCGGTCTCTACAAGCCGCGCTACCGGGCTGCCCTACATTCCCGGCAACGAGGGCGCCGGCATCGTGGTCGCGGTCGGACGAAGGCGTGACGCGCATCGTGAAGCCAGGCGATCGCGTCTCCTATTTCGGGCCGACCGGCTCCTATTGCGAGGAGCGCATCATGCCGGCGGACCGCCTGATCAAGGTGCCGAAGAAGATCGATGCCCGCACCGCCGCGGCCATGACGCTGAAGGGCCTCACCGCGCAGTTCCTGCTGCGCCAGACCTTCCCGGTGAAGAAGAAGCACACGATCCTGTTCCACGCGGCCGCAGGCGGCGTCGGGCTCGATCGCCTGCCAATGGGCGCACCATATCGGCGCGACCGTCATCGGCACGGTCGGCTCGGAGGAGAAGGCGGAGCTCGCCCGCGCGCACGGCTGCGACCACGTCATCAACTACACGACGGAGAATTTCGTGCAGCGGGTGGCGGAGATCACCAAGGGCAAGAAGTGCGACGTGGTCTACGATTTCGTCGGACGCGACACGTTTCCGGGCTCGCTCGACTGCCTGAGGCCGCTCGGCATGTGGGTGCTGTTCGGCCAGTCGTCGGGCACCATCCAGAACTTCGACCTGAACATCCTGGCGCAGAAGGGCTCGCTCTTCTGCACCCGCCCGACGCTCTTCAACTACGCCGCCGACCGCAAGAGCCTGACCAAGATGGCCGACGAGCTGATGGAGGTGGTCAAGGACGGCGTGGTGAAGATCGAGGTGAAGCAGGAGTTCGCGCTGAAAGACGCCGCCGCCGCGCAGCGCGCGCTGGAGGGGCGCAAGACGACCGGCGCGACGGTGCTTATTCCGTAGCGTCAAAATTCGCCATACTGCACGACTGGACTTTCTATATTGGAATTGATATAAATGAAGCCGGTCGCTTTCATGGGCGGATCGCTGGCGGACATCAAACGGTTCCCTCGCAGTGCCCGTCGCGAGGCCGGCTTTCAGATCGAACGGGTGCAGCGAGGGCTGGAGCCGGACGACTGGAAGCCCATGAAGACAGTGGGGTCTGGCGTGAGGGAAATCCGCGTCCGGGATGCCACAGGAGCGTATCGGGTGATCTATGTCGCCGCGTTTCATGACGCAGTCTACGTGCTTCACGCCTTCCAGAAAAAGACGCGGGCAACGCCGACACGAGACCTGAACCTAGCGACCGAGCGATACAAGATTTTGGTGCGGAGGTTCGAACGTTGACTGAAAAGCGCTTTGACAGCGTTTGGGACGCGATTGAAGGGGCGCCCGAGGAAGCGGCCAATATGCGGGCGCGCTCGGACCTCATGATTGCCGTTCGCGAAGTGGTCGCCGGGTGGGGCACGACGCAGGCTCGGGCGGCGGAGCGGCTCGGCATCACTCAGCCGCGCCTCAATGATCTGCTGCGAGGCCGGATCGACAAGTTCAGTCTCGACGCACTGATGAATCTGGCCGGACAAGCCGGATTATCGGTCCGCGTCGAGGTTTCCCGGCCCGCCGCCTGACCTGGGTGCATCGCAATGATCACCGTTTCTATCACCGAAGCGAAGAAGCGTTTCTTCGAGCTTTGCGAGCTTGTCGAGAAGGGCGAGACGGTCGTCGTGACCGTCCGCCGCAAGCCGGTGATAGACATCATCGCCTATCGGAAACGCCGGCCGCGCGACGCAAAGACCGACTGACAGCGGCAACAGCGCCTGACGGTTGAATGCCCTTGCCTCCCACCATCCACACCCGCCCGTCTTTTGGGCTAGCGCGTTTCGTGAGCACTCCAATAACCTAGGGCACGAAGGGGCAGGGATGGACCAGGCCGCAGCTGAGACTTCCGCGGACACGCGGCGCCCGCTCCTGGCGACCGAGGGGCTGACCAAGCGCTTCGGCGCGCTGACCGCCAACGATCACGTCACCCTCGACATCCGGCACGGCGAGGTGCACGCGCTGCTCGGCGAGAACGGCGCCGGCAAGTCGACGCTGGTGAAGATGCTCTACGGCTCGCTGGCGCCCGACGAGGGCCGCATCCTGTGGAACGGCGAGCCGGTGACGATCGGCAGCCCGGCGGAGGCGCGCCGCCTCGGCATCGGCATGGTGTTCCAGCATTTCTCGCTGTTCGAGGCGCTGACCGTGGCGGAGAACATCGCGCTGGCGCTGCCGCCGCGCGGGCGGCAGGGAGCTCGCCGAGACGATCCGCAGCGTGTCGCGCGAATACGGCCTGCCGCTCGATCCGGACGCCGGCATCGCCGATCTCTCGGTCGGCGAGCGCCAGCGGGTGGAGATCGTGCGCTGCCTCCTGCAGGAGCCGCGGCTCATCATCATGGACGAGCCGACCTCGGTGCTGACGCCGCAGGAGGCCGACCTCCTGTTCGTCACGCTGCGCCGGCTGTCGTCGGAGGGCGTGGCGATCCTCTACATCACGCACCGGCTGTCCGAGGTGCTGGCGCTCGCCAACCGCGCCACCATCCTGCGCCGCGGCAAGCTCGTCGGCACCGCCGATCCCAAGAAGGAGAGCGCCAAGAGCCTCGCCGCCATGATGGTCGGCTCCGAGATCGCCGGCATCGAGCACGAGAAGCGCGCCCGAGACGGAGGCGAAGCCGCGGCTCGTCCTCAACAAGCTGTCGCTGCCGGCCGACAACCCCTTCGCCACGGCGCTCGCCGACATCGAGCTGACCGTGAATGCCGGCGAGGTGGTGGGCATCGCCGGCGTCGCCGGCAACGGCCAGGCGGAGCTCTTCGACGCGATGTCCGGCGAGCGGACGTCGCGCACGCCGACATGATCATGATCGACGGCAAGCCGGTCGGCCGCGCCGGCGTGAACGCGCGCCGCCGGCTCGGAGCGGCCTTCGTGCCGGAGGAGCGGATCGGGCACGGCGCGGTGCCGGGCTTCCGTCTGTCGGAGAACGTCGTTCTGACGCGCCACGGCACCGGCGAGCGGATCGCGCGCTACATCATCAACCGCCAGCGCGGCGCGCGAGGTGGAGGCGCGCGTCGGCGAGCGCTTCGACGTGCGCCGATCCGGCCCCGACCCGAAGGCGAGCGCGCTCTCGGGCGGCAACCTGCAGAAGTTCATCATGGGCCGCGAGATCGACCGCACGCCGGGCATCCTGGTGGTGAACCAGCCGACCTGGGGCGTCGATGCGGGCGCCGCGCGCACCATCCGCCAGGCGCTGGTCGATCTGGCGCGCGCCGGCTCGGCGGTGCTGATGATCAGCCAGGACCTCGACGAGATTTTCGAGATCGCCGACCGCGTCGCCGTGCTGTCGGAAGGGCGGCTTTCGCCGCGCCTACGCGACCGAGACGCTGACGCTGGAGAAGGTGGGCCTGCTCATGGGCGGCGTGCATCATGGCCATGACGGACTGGTCGAGGAGGCTCAGCATGCGTCTTGAGCTCGTTCGCCGGCCGGAGCCGTCGCGTGCGATGACGTTCCTGTCGCCGCTGATCGCGGTGGCGCTGACGGTGATCACCGGCTTCGTCATCTTCCTGGCGTTCGGCGTCGATCCGTTCAGGGCGCTCTACGTGTTCTTCATCGAGCCGCTCACCGCCTCATGGTCGCTGGAGGAGCTGGTCGTCAAAGCCACGCCGATCGTGCTGATCGCGATCGGGCTGTCGATCTGCTACCTCTCCAACACCTGGAACATCGGCGCGGAGGGCCAGCTCATCGCGGGCGCCATCCTCGGCTCCATCCCGCCGATCTTCTTCCCCGACTGGCACGGGCCCCTGGTGCTGCCGCTGATGCTCCTTCTCGGCATCCTCGGCGGCATGCTCTATGCGGCGATACCGGCGCTCCTGAAGACGCGCTTCGGCGCCAACGAGATCCTGACCAGCCTGATGCTCGTCTATGTCGCGCAGCTTCTCGTCGACTACCTGGCGCGCGGGCCGTGGCGCGATCCGGACGGGCACAATTTTCCCGGACAGCCGGCCCTTCAGCGACGGCCAGCTGCTGCCGACGCTGTTCGGCACAAACGTCCGCCTCAGCATCGTGTTCGTCATCGTCGCCGTGGTCGTGGTCGGCTTCGTGATGCGCTCCACCATCACCGGCTTCCAGGTGCGCGTCATCGGCGAGGCGCCGCGCGCCGGCGCGTTTGCCGGGTTCAGCCGCAACCGGATGATCGTGCTCGCCTTCCTCATCTCCGGCGCCTTCGCGGGGCTCGCCGGCGTGTGCGAGGTGGCCGGCCCGATCGGGCAGCTCAGGATCAGCGTCTCGCCCGGCTACGGCTTCACCGCCATCATCGTCGCCTTCCTGGGACGGCTCAATCCGTACGGCATCCTGATTGCCGGCTTCGTGCTGGCGCTGACCTTCCTGGGCGGGGAGGGAGCGCAGATCGATCTCGGCCTGCCGGAGCAGATGACGCGCGTCTTCCAGGGCATGCTGCTTTTCTACGTGCTCGCCTGCGACACCTTCATCCAATATCGCCCGCATATTCGGCGCGCGGCGGCTGCAGCGCCCGCGGAGGCCTGAGGACATGGTCGAAGGCATCCTGCTGACCATCATCACGGCGGCGACGCCGCTCCTGATCGCGGCGCTCGGCGAGCTGGTGTCGGAGCGCTCCGGCGTCCTCAATCTCGGCGTGGAAGGCATGATGGCGATGGGGGCGGTCGCCGCCTTCGCGGTCGCCTTCGATACCGGCTATCCGGCGCTCGGCATGCTCGCCGGCGATCGTCGCCGGCATGATCATGGCGGCGCTCTTCGCGGTGGTCACGCTGATCTTCGTCGCCAACCAGGTCGCCTCGGGCCTGGCGTTGACGCTGTTCGGCCTGGGGCTCTCCGGCATGCTCGGATCGGCCTATGTGGGGAGGCCCGGCATACCGCTCCAGGCGGTCCACCTGCCGGTGCTCTCCGATATTCCGGTTCTGGGAAGGCTGATCTTCGGGCTCGACCCGATCACCTATATCGGCGTCGCGCTCACGCTCGCCGTCTGGCTGTTCCTGTTCCGCTCGCGGGCCGGGCTGGTGCTGCGCGCCGTGGGAGACAGCCACACCTCCGCGCACGCGCTTGGCTATCCCGTCATCCTGCGTTCGCTTCCTGGCGGTGCTGTTCGGCGGCGGCTGCGCCGGCCTGGCGGGCGCCTATCTGTCGCTCGTCTACACGCCGCAATGGGCGCAGTCGATGACGGCAGGGCGCGGCTGGATCGCGCTGGCGCTGGTGGTCTTCGCCACCTGGCTGCCGGGCCGGGTGCTGCTCGGCGCGCTGCTTTTCGGTGCGGTGTCGATCCTGCAGCTGCATGCGCAGGCGTTCGGCCTGGGCGTTCCCTCGCAGTTCCTGTCGATGCTTCCCTATCTCACCACCGTGCTCGTGCTGGTCATCATTTCGCGCAATCGCACGCTCCTGCGAGTCAATACGCCGGCCTGCCTCGGCCAGCCTTTCGTGCCGGGCCGGTAATGCGCTAAGCTGTTGAAATACCGGGCGCGTCGCCGACGGTCAGTGGCGCGGCTCTTGCATGGTCGACCGTAGATGTTCGAACGGACAGGGAGACGGTAATGCGAAAGACAATCGCCGCGCTGGGCACGGCATTGGCGCTGGCGCTTATGGCAAGCACCGCAAGCGCCCAGGACAAGCTGAAAGTCTGTTTCGTCTATGTCGGGCCGCATAATGACGGCGGCTACAGCGAGGGGCACGACAAGGGCCGCCAATATCTCGAGCAGCAGCTCGGCGACAAGGTCGAGACGCAGTACGTGGAGAACGTGCCGGAGGGACCGGATGCGGAGCGCGCGATCGAGCGCCTCGCCCGTTCCGGCTGCAAGCTCATCTTCACCACCTCGTTCGGCTTCATGGACCCGACCATCAAGGTGGCGGCCAAGTTCCCGGACGTGAAGTTCGAGCACGCCACCGGCTTCAAGACGGCCGACAACGTGTCGACCTACAATGCCCGCTTCTATGAGGGCCGCTACATCATCGGGCAGATCGCCGGGAAGATGTCGAAGGCCGGGCTTGCCGGCTACATCGTGTCGTTCCCGATTCCTGAGGTGGTGATGGGCATCAACTCCTTCATGCTCGGCGCGCAGTCGGTGAACCCCGACTTCAAGCTGAAGATCGTGTGGGTGAATTCCTGGTTCGATCCGGCCAAGGAGGCGGATGCCGCGAAGGCGCTGTTCGACCAGGGCGCCGACATCATCACCCAGCACACCGACTCTCCGGCGCCGCTGCAGATCGCCGAGGAGCGCGGGCTGCACGGCTTCGGCCAGGCGCACGACATGATCGACTTCGCCCCGAAGGCACAGCTCTCCGCCATCGTCGACAATTGGGGCCCCTACTATGTCGAGCGCACGCAGGCCGTGCTCGACGGGACCTGGACGAGCCAGCAGAGCTGGGAGGGCCTGAAGGAGCAGATCCTCCTCATGGCGCCCTACACCAACATGCCTGACGACGTGAAGGCGATGGCCGAGGACACCGAGGCGAAGATCAAGTCGGGCGAGCTGCACCCCTTCCACGGGCCGATCTACAAGCAGGATGGCACCGAGCTGGTGCCGGAAGGCCAGAACGTGGACGACGGCACGCTGCTCGGCATGAACTTCTACGTGAAGGGCATCGACGACCAGCTGCCGCAATAAGGCACGGGCTCATCCGCCTGCGGGCGGGGGACATTTGATCCGGCGCGGTGCTCAGCCCCCGCGCCGGATTTCTTTTGCATGGGCTGGGGTTCGGTCTTTTGCTTCACACGCTGCGTTGGAAAGCCGGGCGCTTCGCGCTCAGTCCAGCGTTTTGGCCGGCGCTTGGCTGCCTCAGTTTGTTGCAAATCTGCAACAAAACTGCCAACCCATTGACGAATTGGAAGCTTTAGATGGGCAGGGGTGTGGACAGGCTGTGGATAACAGGTCTTAGCTCCCCACGCGGCGTAGGGAGAGTATCATGTCAGGTTCCCACGGCGACCTCTTTCAAGAGATCGGTAAGCTCGTTCTGGCTGCCCATGCCGGTCAAGCCATCGACCTCGATGCCAAGTCCGAAGAGCTGGCAGAGCGCTACGCCAATCTCGGCATGCCTTCCGATCTGATCTCCAGGGCCATCGCGCGCTCGCTGAGCGCCATCAGCGTATCCATGGCGATCCTCTCAAGCCGCCGCATGAACGGCGAGCTGAAGAGCGCCAACGGCAATGGCGCGAACGGTCATCACGCCAATGGCAACGGAGCGAACGGCCGCACCGCCGAGCATGCCAACGGCAACGGTCACGCGAACGGACACGGGGCGAACGGCGACATGCTTGGCGCAGAGAACGCGGAGGCGGAGGCCGAAGAGGCTTTCGTGCAACCGACCGAGGAGCAGACGAGAGCCGCCTCGGCGCTGTTCCCCTCAGGCCTCAGGATCGCGGTTCTTTCGTAGGCGTGCCTCAGCCGACGATCTCGTCGTCGGCGAAGAAGAACTTGATCTCCTCAGCTGCCGTGTCGGGCCCGTCGGAGCCGTGCACGGAGTTTTCACCGACCGACTCGGCGTATTCCGCGCGGATGGTGCCCGGCGCGGCATCCTTGGGATTGGTGGCGCCCATCACTTCGCGGTTCTTGGCGACGGCATTCTCGCCCTCCAGCACCTGCACGACCACCGGGCCGGAGATCATGAAATCCACGAGCTCGCCGAAGAACGGCCGCTCCTTGTGCACGGCGTAGAAGCCCTCGGCCTGCGCGCGCGTCATCCGGATGCGCTTCTGCGCCACGACCCTGAGCCCGGCGGACTCCAGCTTGTCGATGACTTTGCCGGTGATGTTCCGCTTCGTCGCGTCGGGCTTGATGATGGAAAAGGTACGCTCGATCGCCATGTTCTTCCTTAGGGTCATTGGTTGAAGTGCGTGGCTTATAGGGGCCGCGCCTTGGCCCGACAAGCATGCGGCAACACGACGCGAGACCGGCAGGCGCTGACCGCCGCGCCGCTAACTGCAAGCCGTGACTGCGGAAACGCGAACGGAAACAGTCCGATAGGGCCTGCTTATCGTAATCAGAAAGAATGCTTATTTGCCTTTATGTAGCCGGGTCGCTACTCGCTTTGGAAATTATTCCAGGCGAGGGAGGCCTGAGCGACATGGACGCAAAGACTGACGAGAGCGCGGGCAAATGCCCGTTCACGGGTGGCGCCCGCGGACACCGGAACCGCGACTGGTGGCCTGAGAAGCTGGATGTCGACGTTCTGCATCGGAACTCCGACCTGTCCGATCCGATGGACGAAGACTTCGACTACGCGGAGGAATTCCTCAGCCTCGACCTGAACGCCGTGGTCACCGACCTGCGCGCCCTGATGACGGACTCGCAGGACTGGTGGCCGGCCGATTTCGGCCATTACGGCGGGCTGATGATCCGCATGGCGTGGCACAGCGCCGGCACCTACCGCATCACAGACGGCCGCGGCGGGGCGGGGGCGGGGCAGCAGCGCTTCGCGCCGCTCAACTCCTGGCCGGACAACGCCAACCTCGACAAGGCGCGCCGGCTCCTGTGGCCGATCAAGCAGAAGTACGGCCGCAAGATCTCCTGGGCCGACCTGATGGTGCTCGCCGGCAACGTCGCGCTGGAGTCGATGGGCTTCAAGACGTTCGGGTTCGCCGGCGGCCGCAAGGACGTCTGGGAGCCGGAAGAGCTTTATTGGGGTCCGGAAGGGACATGGCTTGGCGACGAGCGCTACAGCGGCGAGCGCGAGCTCGCGAGCCCGCTGGCCGCCGTGCAGATGGGCCTCATCTACGTCAACCCGGAAGGGCCGAACGGCAACCCCGACCCGGTGGCGGCCGCCAAGGACATCCGCGAGACCTTCTTCCGAATGGCGATGAACGACGAGGAGACCGTCGCGCTGATCGCCGGCGGCCACTCTTTCGGCAAGACCCACGGCGCCGGCGATCCGTCGCTGCTCGGTCCCGATCCGGAAGGCGCGGCGATCGAAGACCAGGGCCTCGGCTGGAAGAGCGCGCACGGGACTGGCTTCGGCGGCGACACCATCACCGGCGGCCCGGAAGTCACCTGGACGCAGACGCCGACCAAGTGGAGCAACCTCTTCTTCAAGAACCTGTTCGAAAACGAGTGGGAGCTCGACCAGAGCCCGGCCGGCGCCAAGCAGTGGAAGGCGAAGAACGTCGAGCCCTCGGTGCCGGACGCGCACGACCCGTCGAAGAAGCATCTGCCGACCATGCTGACCACCGACCTGTCGCTGCGCTTCGATCCGATCTACGAGAAGATCTCGCGGCGTTTCTACGAGAACCCGGACCAGTTCGCGGACGCCTTCGCGCGGGCGTGGTTCAAGCTGACGCACCGCGACATGGGCCCGCGCGTGCGCTACCTCGGCCCGCTCGTGCCGAAGGAAGAGCTGATCTGGCAGGACCCGATCCCGCCGGTCGACCACAAGCTGATCAACGGCAAGGACATCAAGGCGCTGAAGGAGAAGATCCTCGCCTCCGGCCTGTCGGTGTCCGAGCTGGTGTCGACGGCATGGGCGTCGGCCTCGACCTTCCGCGGCTCCGACAAGCGCGGCGGCGCCAACGGCGCGCGCATCCGCCTTGCGCCGCAGAAGGACTGGGAGGTCAATCAGCCGGCACAGCTGGCAAAGGTCCTTCAGAAGCTGGAGGCGATCCAGAAGGGCTTCAACTCCGAGCACGACAAGAAGAAGGTGTCGCTTGCCGACCTGATCGTGCTCGCCGGCGCGGCGGCGGTCGAGAAGGCCGCCAAGGATGCCGGCGTCGCCGTTGAGGTGCCCTTCACGCCGGGCCGCACGGACGCCTCGCAGGAGCAGACCGACGTCGCCTCCTTCGCGCCGCTCGAGCCGCGGACCGACGGCTTCCGCAACTATCTCAGCGGCGAGCAGTTCATGATGCCCGAAGAGGCCCTGGTCGACCGGGCGCAATTGCTGCGGCTGACGGCGCCGGAGATGACGGCGCTGGTCGGCGGCCTGCGGGTGCTCGGCGCCAATGCCGGCAACTCCAAGCACGGGGTCTTCACCAAGAAGCCCGGGGCGTTGACGAACGACTTCTTCGTCAACCTGCTCACCATGGACACGCAATGGGTGCCCACCGCCGACGGCACCTACGAGGGCCGCGACCGCAAGAGCGGCGAGCTGAAGTGGACCGCCACGCGCGTCGACCTGGTCTTCGGGTCGCACTCGCAGCTCCGCGCGCTTGCCGAGGTCTATGCGTGCTCGGACTCGAAGAAGAAGCTCGTGCGCGACTTCGTGGCGGCCTGGACCAAGGTGATGGACGCCGACCGCTTCGACCTGGTCGCGCCTGAGATGCTGCAGGCAGCCGAATAGCGGGTCCTCCCAAGGCACCGCAGAAGGCCGCGGCGGACGACGCCGCGGCCTTTGTCTTTCACGCCACGCGGGCGTCTTCGGTCGCGCTACGGGACCAGGGTCATGATCGCGTACATGGCGAAGACGACGAGGTGCACGACGCCCTGCAGGACATTGGTCCGCCCGGAAAACGTGATGACGCTGACCAGCAGCGTCAGCGTCAGGAGCACGATCCCGGCGTCGCTCAGTCCGAGCATGATGGGAGTCCCGGTAACAAGGCTCAAGGTGACCACGGCCGGGACGGTGAGGCTGATCGTCGACAGGGCGGAGCCGAGACTGATGTTGAGTGCCCGCTGCAGGTGATTGACCCGCGCGGCGCGGATGGCGGCCAGCCCTTCCGGCGACAGGACCAGAATGGCGATGAGGATGCCGCCGGCGGCGCTCGGCGCATTCAGCGCCCTCGTCCCCTCGTCGACGAGAATGGCGAGCTTCTCGGCGAGGAGAACGATCGGCACCAGGACGAGGATGAGCAGGATCGCGTGGTAGGGCGTCCCGCGCGTGCTGAGGCCATGGGGATGCTTGCCGTGCTCGGGAACCGGTGGTGGCGCGCCGTCCGCGCTCGGCTCGGTGAAGTAGCCGCGGTGGCGGATCGTCTGGATGACGATGAACGCGCCATAAAGCACCACGGATAGCGTGCTGAACGGAATGGCCCGGGCGAGCTTGATCTCGAATGCGGATGTGCGGCCCATGAACCGCGGCAGGATCAGCGCCAGGGCCGCGAGCGTCACCAGGACTCCGAGGAAGGCGCGCGTGCCCTGCAGGTTGAACTCCTGCTCGCGGAAGCGGATTCCGCCGATCAGCAGGCAGGTGCCGACCATGCCGTTCAGCACGATCATCACGACCGCCATCATGGTGTCGCGCGGCAGCCCCGGATAGAGGTCGCCGTTCAGCATGATCGCGCCCATCACCGAAATCTCGATGCAGGTCGCCGCGAAGGTCAGGATGAGCGTGCCGTAGGGCTCGCCGAGCAGCTCGGCAAGGCTGTCGGCGTGGCGGACGGCGCCGAAGCATGCCCACACCATGACGCCGAACACCCACGCGAAGACGACCGCGAACAGAATTGGGTTCGCGAGGCTGGGCAGCCACCGGTCGCCGGCCGCGTAGATGATCGCGGCCGTGGCGACGGCGCCGAGGAGTGCGAGCTCGGATCGGATGAAGGTCAGCATGTTCCCCCGTCGAACACGGGGGAGACTAACAGGCCCCGGTGATTCGGGGGATTGCCGGCTTCCTATTTTCGAAAGCGACGCACGGCGTGAGGTGCGAGCGCGCCGCCCTCACGCCGCCGCGGCCGTGGAGCGGCCGACGCCGCCATGCGCGTCGAGCAGCCGCTCGAACCAGTCCGCGACCTTGTCGTCGTCCGCCAGGAGCTGGAAGGGGCTGGTGACGCGCGCCCATTGCAGGGCGCCGAAGACGACATAGTCGGGGAAGAGCGGCGCTTCGCCGCCGATATAGGGCTGCAGGGCCAGCATTTCCCTGAGCGGCCGGAGCGCCTCGCGGAACGCCTCCAGCCGCCCCTCGCGGCCGGCCTGCACGTCCTCCAGGCTCTGGCCGAGCCGGGATTCGCGGCTTTCGCGGAAGTAGGCCTGGTCCGGATCGTCGAGCACGGCGTGAATGTCGGCGACGATGAGGCGCATCATGGGACCCTGCAGGTTGAACTGCGTCCAGCGCTCCACGAAACGCGCCATGCCTTCGCCGCCCGGGCCGCCGAACAGCGACGGGCGGTCCGGATAGGTGCGCTCCAGGTAGAGCGCGATGTCGAACGATTCGCGCACCAGCGTGCCGTTGTCGTCGAGGATCGGAACGGTCTTGGAGAAGCCGCCGGCGGCTTCCGGAATCCGGGTGAAGGGGGTGGGGCGGGACTCGAATTCCAGGCCCTTGTGCGCCAGCGCCATGCGCGCCTTCCAGCAATGCGGGCTGAAGATTTGCTGCGGGTCGCGGCCGCAGAGCTCGTAGAGAATGATCGCCATCGCCGCTGCCTCGTTGCTCGGTGGGGCGAAAGGTTTGCTGGATAAGCTCGGAATGCGCAAGGGTCTTCAATAGGAAGGACTCGCGTCGTGGTGGTCGCTGCGATAGTTTCGTCTTATCGAAAGCGCCCGCGGCCCATGTCCCTGAAGAATCTTTCGCTGCGTGACCTGGAATATGCCGTGGCCGTCGCCGAGGAGCGGCATTTCGGGCGCGCGGCGGCGCGCTGCCATGTCTCGCAGCCGGCGCTCTCGGTGCAGGTGAAAAAGCTGGAAGAGGTGGTGGGGGCGCAGCTTTTCGAGCGCACGCCGCGCGGCGTGATCGTGACGGAGCCCGGCAAGAAGCTCATCCGCCAGGCGCGGCTGATGCTCGACGAGGGGCGGCGGTTCCTGGAGCTTGCCTCGGCCACGGGCGTGCTTTCCGGCGAGCTTCACATCGACGCCATCGCCACGCTCGGGCCTTACATCGTGCCGCACATCCTGCGGCCGCTGCGCAAGCGCTTCCCCGACGTCTCCTTCGTGCTGCGCGAAGGGCGGACGGAGGGCATCCTCGCTTCGCTCGCGGCCGGCGAGACCGACCTTGCGCTCATCTCCACGCCTATCCCCGGCGACGACTTTGCCATCGTGCCGCTGTTCGAGGAGCCGTTCGTGGCGATCCATCCGGCCGACATGGTGCTGTCGGAGCATCCGCCGCTCACCATCGACGACCTCGACGGGGAGCACGTGCTGCTCCTGGAGGAGGGGCATTGCCTGCGCGAGCAGGCGCTGGCGCTTTGCGCGCGCGCCGGCGCCAAGGGACACCGCCACGCCACCAGCCTGGAGACGCTCCGCCACATGGTCGCGGCCGGGGCCGGCTATTCGCTGATGCCGGCACTTGCGGCGGAGGACCGCGAGACGTTCGGCGGCCTGCTGCGCTACACGTCGATCGACGACCCGCGCGCCTTCCGTACGGTTGCGCTCGCCCATCGCTCGACAGATCCGCGCGCGGCGCATTATTGCGACATCGCGGAGACGATCCGCCACAGCATGCCCGACATGATCCGGCCATACCGCAACCGCCGGCGAAAGCATGAAAGCGAGGAGGCAAACATTTGATCGAGCACTACCGTATGTTCGCGGCCTACAATGCGTGGGCCAACCGGCGCATCTACGATGCGGCGGCGGCACTGAGCGACGCGGACTACCGCGCCGAGCGCGGCGCCTTCTTCGGCTCCGTGCATCGCACGCTGAACCACATCCTGGTCGGCGACCGCATCTGGATGCGCCGCTTCACGGGGGAGGGGCCGACTTACACCGATCTCAATACGGTGCCGTGCGACGACCTTGCGACGCTGCGCGCCGAGCGCGAGGCGGAGGACGCGCGCATCATGAGCTGGGTCGACGGGCTGAGCGACGAAACGCTCGCGGGCACGTTCAGCTACCGCACCGTCACCAATCCCACCGATATCACGCAGCCGCTGGCGCCGGCACTGGCGCATTTCTTCAATCACCAGACGCATCATCGCGGGCAGGTGCATTGCCTGCTGACGGAGATCGGCGGCCGGCCGGCGGCGCCGTCGCTGGACCTCATCATGTTCCAACGCGAGGCGGGTGTCGGATTGCGCTAGAGCCGTTCCGACTTTGATCGATCGGAATGGCGGCTCAGACCCTGCTTCAATCTCCCTCGCTTCGATCGCGGGCCGCCGGCGCGATGGCGGACCCGGAGGGACGCCCGTGACGCGACACCTCCGCCGGCCTATGTTGCAGGCGTCCGGCCGCGGCTTCGGCGCCTCGGCAATCGAGGTCGGCAGGCCGGCGGATTACGGGGAGGAAATCAAAATGGAATCGCTCAGCCAAATGCCGACTGAAATCGTCCTGCTCGGGTGGGGCGTGGTGTTGCTGCTCGTGCAGCTTGTGTTGCAAACGCTTGCGGCCGTTGGCGAATTCGGCCTGCCTTACGCGCTCTCGCCGCGCGACGAGGGGCGCAAGCTGAAAGGCAGGATGGGCGCACGCCTGGAGCGCGCCTTCTACAATCTGCTGGAGACGTTTCCGGCCTTCGCCGCCGTGGCGCTGGCTCTGGCGGTGACCGGCAAGACCGGCGGGCTCGGCGCCACCGGCGCGCATTTGTGGTTCTGGGCGCGGCTCGTCTATGTGCCCATATACGCCTTCGGCATACCGGGTCTGCGCACCGCGGTTTGGACTGTCTCCATCATCGGCATCATATTGATGCTGATCGCGCTGCTTGCGTGAACGAAAGGAAGCCTTTTACGCATGCCTCAATACGACGTCACGATTATCGGCACGGGCCCCGGCGGCTACGTGGGCGCCATCCGGGCCGCACAGCTCGGGCTGAAGGTCGCGGTGGTGGAGAAGCGCGCCACGCATGGCGGCACCTGCCTCAATGTCGGCTGCATCCCCTCCAAGGCGCTGCTCTACACTTCGGAGATGTTCCACGAGGCGGAGCACGGCTTTGAGAAGTTCGGCATCAAGGTGAAGCCCGAGCTCGACCTGAAGGGCATGCTTGCGCACAAGGACGCGACGGTGAAGGCGAACACCGACGGCGTCGCGTTCCTGCTCAAGAAGAACAAGATCGACGCTTTCCGCGGCTCGGCGCGCATCGTTGCGCCGGGGAAGGTCGAGGTGACCGCCGAGGACGGCGGCAAGCAGACCATCGACACGAAGGCGATCGTCATTGCCACCGGTTCGGAAACGACGCCGCTGCCCGGCGTGGCGATCGACGAGAAGCGCGTCGTCACGTCCACCGGGGCGCTGGAGCTACCCACCGTGCCGAAGCGGCTCGTCGTGGTCGGGGCAGGCGTGATCGGGCTGGAGCTCGGCTCCGTGTGGGGCCGGCTCGGCTCGAAGGTGACGGTGGTGGAGTTTCTCGACCGTGTCCTGCCGGGCATGGACGGCGAGGTTGCCAAGCAGACGCAGCGCATCCTGCAGAAGCAGGGTTTCGAGTTCCGCCTCGGCTCCAAGGTGACGGGCGTCGCCGAGAAGGGCGACGCGCTGGAGGTCAATGTGGCGCCGGCCAAGGGCGACGGCGCCAGCGAGAGCATCGAGGCGGACATCGTGCTCGTGTCGATCGGCCGCCGGCCCTACACCGAGGGTCTCGGCCTTGCCGAGATCGGCGTGGCGCTCGACGAACGCGGCCGCGTCAAGACGGATGCGCATTTCCGCACGAACATCGCCGGCATCTATGCCATCGGCGACGCCATCGCCGGGCCGATGCTGGCCCACAAGGCCGAGGACGAGGGGACCGCGGTGGCGGAGATCCTCGCCGGGCAGGCGGGGCATGTGAACTACGGCGTCATCCCGAGCGTCGTCTACACCATGCCGGAGATCGCCGTGATCGGCCGCGGCGAAGAAGAGCTGAAGCAGGCCGGCATCGACTACAAGGTGGGCAAATTCCCCTTCACCGCCAACAGCCGTGCGCGCGCCATGAACCAGACCGACGGCTTCGTGAAGGTGCTCGCCGACAAGGCGACCGACCGGGTGCTCGGTGTCCACATGATCGGCGCCAACGTGAGCGAGATGATCCAGGAAGCGGCCGTGCTGATGGAGTTCGGGGGCGCGGCGGAGGATCTGGCGCGCACCTGCCACGCGCATCCCACCCTGTCGGAGGCGGTGCGCGAGGCGGCGATGGCGGCCTGGTTCAAGCCGATCCACATCTGATCCGCCAATGGCCGCGCTTCCCGCCATCGTCGTGATGGGTGTCTCAGGCAGCGGCAAGACGACGGTGGGCCGGCAGCTGGCCGAGCGGCTCGGGGCGACGTTCCGCGATGGGGACGCGTTTCACCCGAAGGCGAACGTCGCGAAGATGTCGGCGGGCATGCCGCTCACCGACGCGGATCGCTGGCCCTGGCTCGACGCCATCGCCGCCGCCATCCGCGACACGCCGCCGGAGCCGCCCCTCGTCGTCACGTGCTCGGCGCTGAAGCGCGCCTATCGCGAGCGCATCCTGCATGGGGCAGGGCGGCCCGTGGCGTTCGTTTTCCTGAACGGGCCACGAAAGGTCCTCGCGGAGCGCATGGCCGCCCGCAAGAACCACTTCATGCCGGCGAGCCTGCTCGACAGCCAGCTCGCCGCGCTCGAGCCGCCCGCACCCGACGAGCCCGCGATCGAAGTGTCCTTCGAGCCGCCGGTCAAGACGATCGTGGCGACGATCCTCGACAGGCTGCAGGCCGGGGTGACGGTGGCGACATGAGCAGCGTTGCCGATCCGCCTCCCTCCGACCGCGCCGGGCTGACGCACCTCGCCGGCCACGTGCTGCTGCTCGCCGCGACGAGCCTTGCCATCGCGTGGGCGCGGGGAACGCTGCTCCTGCCGGTCGCGCTGGTCCTGCAAGGCATCGTGCTCGCCTTCCTCTTCGCGCCGCTGCACGAAGCTGTCCATCGCACGGCCTTCCGCTCGCTGTGGCTCAACAACGCCGTTGCCTGGGTGGCAGGGCTGCTCCTGCTGCTGCCGCCGAACTGGTTCCGCGCCTTCCATTTCGCGCATCACCGTCACACGCAGGTTCCCGGCCTCGATCCCGAACTTGAAGCGAAGCAGGTGGAGACCTGGCCGGACTATCTCATCCACCTCAGCGGCTGGCGCTATTGGACGAGCGCCGTCCGGCTCCTCCTGCGCAACGCGATCGGCAGGGCGGAGGCGCCATTCGTCCCGCCCCGGCTGCGACCTCGCCTGGTTCGCGAGGCGCGCATCATGCTCGCGGCCTATGCCGCCGTCGCGGTGCTATCGGTCGCGTTCCGCAGCGACGCGGCGCTCGTCTATTGGGTCGTGCCGTCGCTTCTCGGCCAGCCGTTCCTGCGCGCCTACCTGCTCGCCGAGCACACCGGCCTGCCGCTGGTGGAGAGTTTCTGGGAGAACACCCGCACCACGCTGACCGGCGCGCCGATCCGCTTCCTCGCGTGGAACATGCCCTTCCACGCCGAGCACCATGCGAGCCCGGGCGTTCCCTTCTATGCCCTGCCGGCGCTGCACGTGCGCCAGCGCGGCAAGCTGAAGGCCGTCGCGCCCGGCTATGTCGCGTTTCACCGCGACTGGCAGAAAAGGCTCGGCGCTTCCTGACGCAACGCCACGGGAAGGCGCGCCTCGCGGCCTACTGCAGCACCAGCTGACCCGCCTCGAACGCCGTCCGGCAGTCGGTGGCGTCGTGCATGATGTCTTCGTCGAGCAGCGTCGTGTCGGTCATGCCCGGCCCCGCGAAGCGGGGATCGTCGCATTCGTTGTCGTTCGACCACTGGCCGGCATCGTCGCCGAAATCGATGCTGAGCCGTCCCGCCTGATAGGCGGACCGGCAATCGGTGGCGTCGTGGTGAATGTCGGCGTCGAGCAGCGCCGTGTTGGTCATGCCCGGTCCCGTGAAGCGGGGATCGTCGCATTCGTTGTCGTTGGACCACTGGCCGGTGTCGTCGCCGAAATTGATGCCGCCCACGACGGTGCCGGATTGCGGCGCGGCGGGAGTGGCCGCAGGCGGCGTGCTGGCCGCTTCGACCTGGCCGGAAAGCGACAGATTGCCGGCCTCGAACGCGGACCGGCAATCGGTTGCGTCGTGGCGGACATCGGCGTCGAGGAGCGCCGTGGACGTCATGCCGGAGCCGGCGAAGCGGGGATCGTCGCACTCGCCGTCATTCGACCACTGGCTCGAATCGTCGCCGAAATCGATCTGCAGCCGTCCGGCCTTGAACGCGAGGCGGCAGTCGGTGGCGTCGTGCATGATGTCTTCGTCGAGCAGCGTCGTGCTGGTCATGCCGGGGCCGGTGAAGCGGGGATCGTCGCACTCGCCGTCGTTCGACCACTGACCGGTGTCGTCGCCGAATTCGATGCCTCTGAGCGTGGCGGCCGGCGACGCGGAGCTGCGCTTGCCGCCGGGGTCGCGTTGCGCCGCGGCAGGGCTCGGCGCCAAGGCCGCGGCGGCCCACATGAAAAACAGCGTGCACAGCGCGACACAGCGCGTCTTCGGCCCGATCTGCAGCACGGTCCGGTCTCCCCATTCGGTTCGAGACGCTGTTTAGCGGACAAGGCCGCGGCGGGCCAGAGCATCGCCGCGCCCGCCGGGCGGGACCACAAAAGCAGAACGCCGACCCGTGAGGGCCGGCGTTCCTGGCAACCTGGGACTGGTCAGGATGCGATCGGGAGGAGAATTTTACTCGCTGCTCGGCGTGCAGTCGGTCGCGCCAGGGGCGCAATTTGCTGTGGCCGCGGTCTCGGCCGCCTGCTCAAGGAGCGTCGGCGTGGTGGCGTCGTCATGCGTGCTCATGGCAACGCCTTCCTCGGGCGCCGCGATGCTCGCCGAGACATGCGTCGCGTGAAACTCGCAGGCCTGTCCGGCCGAAGCCAGCAGACCGAGCGCCGCCGCCGCGGCAAGACCTGTGATGAGCTTCTGCATCTCTCTCGCCTCCGTGAGAGCCGGGCCGGGACCCTTGGGAAACTCGAAGCGTAATCCCAACCCCGCCCGGCAGGAAGCCCGAGCCCTTTCAAGAAGCGGTGATCGGCGGAATATCAACGGGTTACGCGCGCGGGTGCGCTTTTCGGTAGATGTCCAGCAGCCGCTCGGAATTGACCTTCGTGTAGATTTGCGTGGTCGACAGGCTGGCATGGCCGAGCAGCTCCTGGATGGTGCGGAGGTCACCGCCGCGTCCCAGGAGGTGCGTCGCGAAGGAATGGCGCAGCGCATGCGGCGTGGCGCTCGCCTCGAGCCCCAGCGCGCTCCGCAGCCGCTCCATGATCCTCTGCACGATGCGCGGCGAGAGCGGCCCGCCGCGTGCGCCGCGGAAGAGTGGCGCGTCGGGCTGCGGCGGATAGGGGCAGAGCTTGAGATAGGTGTCGACCGCCTGCCGCACCGCCGGAAGCACCGGCACGACGCGCTCGCGCCCGCCCTTGCCGGTGATGCGGATCACGTCGCGCGCGCCGCTCGGCGCCTCGCCGCCGGTCAGCCCCAGCGCCTCGGAGATGCGCAGGCCGCAGCCGTAGAGGAGCAGGAAAACGGCCACGTCGCGCGCCGCGATCCACGGCTCCTCGGCCATCGCCTCGGCAGTGTCGATGAGCGAGCGGCTTTCGCCTATGGAGAGCGCCTTGGGCAGGCTTTTCGGCTGCTTCGGCGGCCTGACGCCGGCGAAGGCGGTGGTGGAGGCGAGGCCCTGCTTCTCGCAGAAGCGGGCGAAGGAACGCAGCGCCGCGATCTGCCGGGCCAGCGTGCGCGGGCCCACGCCGTCGGTGCGGCGGTTCGCCATGAAGGCGCGCACATCGGCGGGCTTCAGCGCCGAGATGTCGGCAAGCTTCGGCGGCTCGGCGAGATGCGCGGTCAGGAAGCGGAAGAACTGCTCCAGGTCGCGGCCGTAGGCCTCCAGGGTCTTGTCCGCCAGCCGCCGCTCGCCCCCGAGATGCTCGCGCCAGTCGAGCGCTGCCTGCCGGAGCTTGGGCGCGGCGGTGACGAGAAGTCGCTCCGTGTCGGTCATGTGGCCTCTTTCGGCACGATCATCGCCGCGTCACGGTTTAGAAAGCATGACCGGCGTCGGATCGCGCCTTCTCCTTGCGTCCGGCCGGATGGCGTCGCACGGGAACGGCGGCGGCGCGGAGAGGGAGGGTCGATTGGGAGCGGTGCTCGGTTCCGTCGCTGCGCTGATGACCAGCGTGACGATCCTGCTGGCCGGCAACAGCCTGCAGTTCGTCATCCTGGGCCTGCGGGCGGAGGCGGCGGGCCTGTCGCTGACGACCATCGGCGCCATGACGGCGAGCTATTACATCGGCTACGGGCTCGGCACCTTCTCCGTGCCGCAGCTGGTGGAGCGGATCGGGCATATCCGCGCCTTCGCCGCCTTCTGCTCCATCATCTCGGCGATCGTGCTGGCGCACGGCCTGTGGGTGGAGGCCTGGTTCTGGATCGCGCTGCGCTTCGTGGCGGGGCTCTGCTTCGCCGGCATGGCGACGGTCAACGAGAGCTGGCTGAACGCCAAGGCGACACCGGATGTGCGCGGCCGGGTGCTCGCCATCGCCAGCATCGCGGCGATCGGCGGCTATGCCGTCGGCCCGCTCTTCGCCTCCTTCGGCGACGTGCAGAGCCTCAGGCTTTTCGTGATCGCCTCCATCCTCATGTCCGTCGCGCTGGTGCCGGTGACGCTCACCCGCTTCTCGGCGCCGACGGTTTCGGGGGTCGAAGGAGCCGCGGAGAGCTATTCGCTGCTGCGGCTCTATCGCGAGACGCCGTTCGGCGCGGTCGTGTGTCTGGGCACGGGGCTGCTGCAGGGCGCATTCCTGGGGCTCGGCGCCGTGTTCGCCGTCCAGGCGGGGCTGAGCCAGGCCAGCGTGTCGCTCTTCATGACCGGGGCGCTGCTCGCCGGAGCGGCGATGCAATACCCGCTCGGCTGGATATCGGATCGTATCGACCGCCGCCTGGTGGTCGCAATCACCACGCTGGGCCTCGCCGCGGGCGCCCTGGCCGTGGCGGCGGGGCTGGCCTGGGGCGGAGCGACGCTGCCGGTGATGGCCTGCGGCGCCATCGTCGCCGGTGTCGCGGCGATGCCGCTCTACCCGATCGTCATCGCGCACGTGAACGACCGCCTGCCGCAGACCTCCATCGTGCCGGCCGCCGCGTCACTGATCCTGGCGTTTTCGATCGGATCGGCCATATCCGGCCCCGTTGCCTCCGGCTCGATGGACCTTTTCGGCCCGGCGGGCCTGTTCGCCTACATGGCCCTGGCGCTCGGCGGCATCGCACTCTTCTCGCTGGCGCGCATCGCGATGAAAGAAGCGGCGGAGCCGGCGCCGCAGCAGGAGGGCGTGTTCGCCGTGAGCCCCGCCTTCGCGCCGCTCGACACGATTCTGGAGGAGGACCAGATCGCCTTCGCTTTCACGTCACCCGAGGCGGAGAAGGACGTGGCCGGGAGCAAGGACAAAGGCGCGGCAGGCTGATGCCACATCGGGGGCCCCATCGGGGTTTGATGCCGTTCCGTCGCGTGGCATCGTGAGCCGCAAAGCGAACGATGCCCGATGAGGAGGAGAAGCGAATGAGCGCCGAGCCGAAGAGCGTGCTGTGTTTCGGCGATTCCCAGACCTGGGGCTTCGATCCGCGCGGCGGCGAGGGCTTCGTTCGCTACGGGCTCGCCGAGCGGTGGACGCGGCGGCTGCAGGCGGAGCTCGGCCCGGCGTATTTTGTGATCGAAGACGGGCTGAACGGCCGGACCACCGTCTTCGACGACCCGGTCATTGGCGGCATGAGCGGCCTCGACCGGCTGCCGAGCGCGCTGAAGACGCACATGCCGCTCGATCTCGTCGTCATCATGCTCGGATCGAACGACGCCAAGACCCGTTTCGGCGTGAACGGCGACGAGATCGCCCGCTGCCTCGGCCGCCTTCTGGACGTCGTGGCGAAGTCGGGCTGCGGCCCCGACGGCAAGGCCCCCCAGGTGCTTGTGGTGGTGCCGCCGGCGATGGGCGATATGAGCAGCTCATGGCTGAAGCCGATGTTCGACAAGGACCACAGCTACGCCGCCAACCGGCGGCTGCGCGAGACCTATCCGGCGATGGCCAAGGCCTTCGGCGCGCACTGCTTCGATATCAACGACGTTGTCGGGCCGGGAACCATCGACGGCCTGCATTTCGATCCCGAAGTCGCTGCAGCCGATTGCGACGGCGCTGGCCGGGACGATCCGCGGTATTTTTGGCGCTTCCACCGCCTGACGAGTCCGGATCTGCGTTCGTTCGCCAAAAGCTCTCGCGTTGCGGCGGGCGGGCGATCGGGGTTCTGTCTCGTGACATGAGTTGCTCCCGTCCGCCATCCGCTTGCAGACTTCAACCTCCCGGCAAAGGGCAGGGCAACCGCACACGGACTGCGGCGCCGCCTTCCCGCCATCCTATCGTCTGTCATCCCGGCCGAGCGCAGCGAGAGCCGGGACCTATGAACACGGATTTGGCGGGTCGCTTCACGGCGCGTCGGCATGCTTTTGACCACCGTGTTCATAGGTCCCGGATAAGCGCGTCCCGCGCTTTCCGGGATGACAAACGAAGGTTTGTGCCCGAGTGCAGTTGCCATGCCGCAAGGGGGCGGTGGGGGGGCTTGCCTGCCTCCGGCCGGGCGCACTGCGCCAGCTGTGTCTTGGGCAGGCGATGACACACACCCACCTCGTCTCGGTGCTCGTGCCGGTCGCCGTGGAGCGGCCCTACACCTATGCGTCCGACCGGCCGCTTGAGCCCGGCACCATCGTTGCCGTGCCGCTCGGCACGCGGCTGTCGCTTGGCGCGGTGTGGCCGGACCCGCCCGACGACGTGCCGGCCCGGAAGCTGCGGGAGATCGAGCAGATCTACGACACGCCGCCGCTGCCCGAGGCGCTGATCCGCTTCATGGACTGGATGGCCGGCTACACGCTCACCCCGCGCGGCATGGTGCTGCGGATGGTGCTGCGCTCGCCGGACGCGCTGCTGCCGGAGAAGCCGATGCTCGGCGTGCGCCTCGCCGGGCCGCCGCCGGATCGGCTGACCGCGGCGCGGCGGCGCGTGCTGGAGGTCGGCGGCGGAGGGCTTCGCGTGGTCGAAATCCGGGCTGGCCGGTGCCGCCGGCGTGTCGGCCGGCGTGGTCGACGGCCTCGTTTCGCAAGGCACGCTGGAGCTGGTGGAGATGCCGCCGCGCCCCATCGCCGCCGACCTCGACCCGGACCATGCGCGGCCGGAGCTTTCGAAGGCGCAGGAGCAGGCGGCGGCGCTGCTGCGCGAGGCGGAGCACGACGCCTTCTCGGTGGCGCTGCTCGACGGCGTCACCGGCTCCGGCAAGACCGAAGTCTATTTCGAGGCGGTGGCGGAGGCGCTGCGGCAGGGGCGGCAGGCGCTGATCCTGCTGCCGGAGATCGCGCTGACGGGGGCCTTTCTCGACCGCTTCTCGGCGCGCTTCGGCTCGCGGCCGGCCGAGTGGCACTCCGAAGTGGGCACGCGCCAGCGCGAGCGGGTGTGGCGGGCGGTGGCGCGCGGCGAGGTGAGGGCGGTGGTCGGCGCCCGCTCGTCGCTCTTCCTGCCGTTTCCCAAGCTCGGGCTCATCATCGTCGACGAGGAGCACGACCCCGCCTACAAGCAGGAAGAGGGCGTCACCTACCATGCCCGCGACATGGCGGTGGTGCGCGGCAATCTCTCCGGCTTCCCGGTGGTGCTCTCCTCCGCCACGCCCTCGGTGGAGAGCCGCGTCAACGCCGACCGCGGGCGCTATCGCCATATCCTGCTGCCGGCGCGCTACGGCGTGGCGCAGAAGCCGCAAATCACGGCGATCGACCTGCGCGCCCATCCGCCGGAGCGGCAGCACTGGCTGTCGCCGCCGCTGGTGCAAGCCGTCACCGACGTTACCGCGCGCGGCGAGCAGGCGCTGCTCTTCCTGAACCGCCGTGGCTATGCACCGCTCACGCTCTGCCGCACCTGCGGCCATCGCTTCGCCTGCCCCAACTGCTCTGCCTGGCTGGTGGAGCACCGCTTCCGCAAGCTGCTCGTCTGCCACCATTGCGGCCACGAGGAGCGGCGGCCGGACGTCTGCCCCAACTGCGACGCGGAAGAGAGTCTCGTCGCCTGCGGGCCGGGCGTGGAGCGGCTGCAGGAGGAGGTGCTGGAGCGCTTCCCCACCGCCCGCACGCTCGTCATGTCGAGCGACATGCCGGGCGGCGTGCAGCGCATGCGCGCCGAGCTCAAGGCGATTGCCGACGGGGAGGTCGACATCGTCATCGGCACGCAGCTCGTCGCCAAGGGCCACAATTTCCCCGGCCTGGCGCTGGTCGGCGTGGTCGACGCCGATCTCGGCCTGGCGCACGGCGACCCGCGCGCGGCGGAGCGCACATGGCAGCTCCTGACCCAGGTGACGGGCAGGGCGGGGCGTGCGGGCCAGGCGAGCCACGGCCTCATCCAGACCTACGCGCCCGACCACCCGGTCATCCAGGCGCTCGTCTCGGGCGACCGCGAGGCCTTCTACGCCACGGAGATCGAGAACCGCCGGCGCGGGGCGCTGCCGCCTTTCGGGCGGCTCGCCTCCATCATCGTCAGCGCCGCCGACCGGCCGACCGCGCTGGCGCATGCCCAGGCGATGGCCATGGCGGCGCCGATGCAGGAGGGGGTGCGGCTGCTCGGCCCGGCGGAGGCGCCCTTCGCGGTGCTGCGCGGCCGCCACCGCTTCCGGCTGCTGGCGCAGTCGGAGAAGGCCGCCACGCTGCACGACTGGCTGCGCGCCTGGCTCGCCAAGGCGCCGAAGGAGCGCGGCAGCGTCAAGGTGGCGGTGGATATCGACCCGATGAGCTTTCTGTAGCGGTTGACCAATCGGTCAAGCCGCCATAGGTAAGGCGGTAAGATGGTCTTACGTATGGCGGAAGATGTCGACGGCTCGATCGAAAATCAGCAGCAAGTTCCAGACCGTCATCCCGCAGGCGGTTCGCGAGCGGCTCGGCTTGAAAACGGGCGATACGCTGCGCTTCCGGTTCTCCGAAAAGGGACCCGTGACCGTCGAGAAATCGCCTCCGGGCGAGGAGGATCCGTTCGCGAGTTTCCACGAAGAATGGACTTCCCACGAGGACGAGCGGCTCTACCGTGACCTTTGACGCCATCGGCGCATGGGATGTGGTCGTCGTCCCCTTTCCCTACAGCGAACGGCTCGCCGAGAAGCGCAGGCCGGCGCTCGTCGTCTCGAACGACGACCTTCATCGCGAAGGCCTGGTCTGGATCGCCATGATCACCGGAGCCGGGAAGGCCGAGCGCACCGGCGATGTTCTGATCCGCGATCTTGCGTCGGCCAGCCTGCCTGGCGCCTCGATGGTCAGGACGGCGAAACTTGCGACGGTCGAGCCAGACCGCATCCTGCGCCGTATCGGCAACCTCGTCCCGGGCGAGCGCGCGGCGGTGAGGGCGGCACTCGCTTCTTTCCTGGCCCGCCAGCGCTAACGTCAGGCAGTGACGGTGGGATGGAACGATCGCGGATTTCGCTACGCTCCATCCGGGCGACCGCGTCTACGCGAGCATCGCGTTCATCGGCTCCCAGTACATCTTCTGCCAGCCGCCGCTCAGCATCTCGTGCGTGCCCTCCGGATAGCCGCTCTGGTCGAAGCTGAGCCTGGTGCCGCTGCCCGCCTTCGTGAGCTCGAAGCGGACGATCGAATAGACGCCTTCCGGCCAGGCGCCCGACCGCCATGCCTGGACGACGCGCTTTCCCGGCACCAGCTCGACGTTGCGCGCCTGGATGTCGCCGCCGAACAGCGAGACGGCCCCGCCTTCCTCAGCCGCGATCTTGGCGTCGCGCCCGCCGGTCATCTTGGCGAATTTTTCTGAGCTCGTGAGGATCTCGTAGACCGCCTTGGGCGAGCCCTTGATGTCGATTTCCTGGTGGATGGCCATCGTCGTTCCTTCCCTATGGATGCAGGCAAGCGTCCGCCGCTTGCTATATTTAGCTGATCGGTTAAATATTGAGATGCCCTTGCACAAAGAGTTAAGCCGCGGAAATCAATCGTGATCGCAGCCGCTCAGCCCATCTCCGCCGACGACCGCCTCGACCTCGTGTTTCAAGCGCTTGCCAACCGCACGCGCCGGGCGCTGCTCAGCCGCGTGTCGGCCGGCCCGGCGCGCGTCACCGAGCTTGCGGCGCCGTTCGGCATGTCGCTGCCGGCCATCTCCAAGCACCTGGGCATCCTGGAGCGCGCCGGGCTCATCCGGCGGTCGGTGCAGGGGCGCGTGCATTCGTGTGCGCTCGGCCCGGCGCCCATGGCTGAAGCATCCGAATGGCTCGACACCTACCGGGAATTCTGGGAGGGCAACCTCGACAGCCTGGCGAAGTTCGTCGAAGAGCGGGCGCGCGGAGGGGAAGGGCAATGACGGAGGCGACGCGGCTTTCCATCTCGCGGCTCATCAAGGCGCCGCGGCAATCCGTCTTCGAGGCATGGACGACGCCGTCGCTCCTGATGAAATGGTGGGGTCCGGAAGGCGTCCGCTGCACCGCCGCCGAAATGGACCTCAGGGAAGGCGGCGCCTACCGCATCGCCAACCAGCACGGCGACGGCAGCGTCACCTGGATTTCCGGCGTCTTCGAGCGGGTCAGCCCGCCCGACACGCTGGTCTATTCCTGGAACATCGGCGCACCGGGCGCCGACGGCTCGCGCGTGACGGTGGAGTTCCGCTCGCATGGCGACGGCACGGAACTGGTCGTCACCCATGAACGCCTGGCGGAAGACATCCGCGACATGCACCTCTACGGCTGGAACGGCTGCCTCGACGGGCTGGAGGCGATGTTCGCGGAGCGGCTCGCCAAGGCCCCGAAAGAGCGCGGCAGCGTGAAGGTCGCGATCGATATCAACCCGATGAGCTTCCTTTGAGCTAGCGAAGCAGCGCCATGGCTACGAGCGCCACCAGGAGCGGGATCGTGAACACCGCAACGCCGCGCACGATCCGATGGACGGGCTCGGTCGTCCCCGCTGCCAGGGTGGCAAAGATGGCGCCGGCGGGTGGAATGCTCAGGCCAATCGTAGCCGCAATCAGGATGGCGAGGCTCACGGCCTGATAGCCGCCCACCGAGGTGGCCAAAAGGAAGATCGTGATCAGCGGACCGAGGACGAAAAGCGTTATCAGAAGGCCCGTCATCGCGCCCGTCACGATGACGAGCACGATCACGCCAGCAAGCGCGAGCTCTGGCGAGAAAGCCGAGGCCCAGCCGGCAACAGCATCCGGCGTGATCTCGAAGGCGATGGCCAAGCTCAACCCCTTCGCGAAGATGACCACCAGGAAGATGGCACCGGTGTCGTAGAGCGCATCCAGCGTGGCGCGGAAGAAGAGCCGCACGCTGAGCTGGCGGAGGACAAGACCGAGCAGGATCGCGAGCGCCACAGCGAATGCGCCGGCTTCAGCTGGGGTCACGATACCGCCGAGGATAACCGCCAGGATGAGGGGAGTGACGACGAGCCAGACAAGCGACCGCCATTCCGCCTCGTCGGGGTCGCCTCGTGTCGCCTTCTTGTCCCGCCCGCCGAAAAGCGCCAACAGGAAGATGAGGAGCGCGATGACCAGTACCGGTCCGATCATCAAGCCGAATAGCTCGTAAACCGACTGTTCGAAGATGTAGGCGACGATCAAGACCGCCAGGCCCGGCGGCATCAGCGTGCGGAGGCTGGCGAGGGCGGCGGCTTGTCCGATGGCGCTCCATCCGGCGGTTCCGGCAAGGCGGAGGCGGTTGACCGTGGCCGCGGCATCGTCGTTCCGCTGCAGAAGCGCTTCGCCGGCCGTGTCGGGCATCGCCAGGCTAGTCAGGATCTCCGGCACTGGCGGAAAGCCTCGCGCTGCCAAGCATTCGGGTGAGGCACGTCGCCAGCCGCGCGCGAACGTCCATCGCCGCACAAAGCCGCCCATAGAAGATAAACAACACGATGGCACCGAGCGTGTAATCGAAAATGGTGTCCGTCGCGTTTTTGCTGACGAAGGAGAGAAGCAGGTCTGGATCTGCTGTACGGTCCGAGAAAGCCGAGATAGAGCAGCGCCACAACCCCGAGCGCGATCGGCGCCGTAAAGCCCAGCACCAGCAGCACCGCCAGAACCGCGAGGAGGATGAAGATCGTCACCGTGCGTTACCCCGCCGCAGCCCACGCGCCATGGAAATGAGGCTGAAAAGCGCGAGCAGTGCGAAGCTCAGTGCCACCGCTGCCTCGATCGGGGCAAGCGGGATCGGAATGTAATCGTAAGTCTCCTCCCCGAGCCGAAGCGATCGCATCGCGGACTTCGCGACCGCCCACGCAACCGTCGCGAAGACAACCACGGCGACGAGGCCATGGAGCAGCGTCAGGACACGCGGCGTGGCGCTGCGGAACAAGAGCACCGCCACCGGGCTGCGGATGCTGCGACCGCTTCGCTCCGCGGCCGCTGCGCCGAAAAGCGATGCGAGCCCAAGCAGGATCGGCGTCATGGTGTCCAAGAGAGGCGGCGGCAAGTACAGGAACTGCCGGCCAAAGATCGAAACGACCATCGAGCCGAGGGCAATGAGAAGTCCTGCCATTATCGGAACGTCCATCCAGCTCATATCGCTGAAATCGACGTAGCGGCGGCGTTCGGCCAGTTCGCGGGCGCTCGGCGCGTCGCGTGCCGCAGGCGGCGAAGGGGCGTCCTGCGGCGGGGCTATATCGCGCGCAGCACGGGCCACTGGTTCGGCCGCCTCCGGCCGCTGCGCAGGGTCGGGCCCGGCTTGCTCCGGAGGCGTCGGTTCATGCAGCACAACGGCAGGGCGCCAAGGTCTGCGCTCGGCACTTTCGGCTGGAGCCGCTGGCGCTGCCGATGGGGCTGTTTCAGCCGTCTGCGGCGAGGGAGCAGGGGCCGGAGCTGGAGTGGGAGGAGCGGGCCTTCCGACCATCCGTTCCAATTCGTCGACCAGTGGTCCGAACCCGCCAACCGGCGATCCGTTCTGCCACTCCCACAGGGGAACGTATTTGACCGTCGCGAACCCGACGGGAAGCTGTAAGTTCGCGCTCCACCATGACCGGGCAGATGATCTCGCGCTTCAAGGCGTGGTGGGCTTCCTCCATCACCCACCGCGAGGTCACGGACGATTTCGACCACAGGACGACTACGCAGGATGCTGCGCTGATCTCCTGGTTGATCAGCACAATGAAGATTCACCGTGGCGGATGGCGGGATCCCACCACACCGACCAGCCCCGCACCTCCAACTCGCGCGCAATGCTGCTCGCCTGCGCGGTGTCACGGTGGGAATAGCTGATGAAGATCTGCGCCACGCGCGCCCCCTCGCTGCGTGAACCTCAGGAAATGCTCGGTCTGCGGGAGACCGTGCGCGATTGCTGACCAGCTTTGCAAGAATTGCAGGTCCGGTTCAAGTTCCGCGGGTGCGGCTCGGGGAGGGCGCTCGAGCCAGACCGTGGCCTCAGCGCTGCACCACCACCTTCGTGCCGACGGTCACCTGATCATAAAGGTGGCTCACGTCGTCGTTGGTCATGCGGATGCAGCCCGACGACACCGCTTGGCCGATGGTCCAGGGCTGGTTGGAGCCGTGGATGCGATAGAGCGTGGAGCCGTATACACGGCGCGCGCGCCGAGCGGATTGTTCGGCCCGCCTTCCATATAGGCCGGCAGGTAAGGCTGCCGCTTGCGCATGGCGGCCGGCGGGGTCCAGCCCGGCCATTCAGCCTTGTGCGTGATGCGTGCGTGCCGGACGTCTCTAGCGCGGACGGATCGCCCTGGCTCCGGCCAGCAGCGCGCAGGCGATCACCCCGGCGACGACCGCCAGCCAGCTCCCCGCGGCCGCAAGGCCGGCCGTCCCCGCCCAGGAGATCGATGAGAACGCCTCGGCGAAGGTCGCCAGCCGCGACGAGGTCTGCCGCCGGCGGAAATGACTGCGCTTGGCCTGCTTGCGGAACCACAGCTGGATCATCGTGGCCGACGCCGCGGCGACCAGCACGCCGGCGATCGTCACCAGCGCCTCGTAGGGCGAGGTCAGCGCCAGCAGAATGATGAGCGGCGAGACCACCAGCGTGATGGCGCCGAGCACCGCTTCCACCTTGGCTCGCAGCACCCGGCGCTCCGGTACCGGCGCCGAGGCGACGAGGTCGGGCGCGTCCTCGCCGGAGACCGCCAGCCAGGCGAGCCCGCCCGCCAGCTGGCCGGAGGCCATCACAAGCACCGGCACCAGCACCAGGATCGCATCGCCCGCCTCGCCGAAATTGCGCCACAGGAGCAGCGCCGGCGGCAGCAGATAGAGGACCTGCATCAGCGTCTGCGAGACGAGCCACGGATCGCGCCTCAGCAGCGTCCATTCCTTGCGCCGCAACATGCGCTGCGGCGTGGTGCGGCCGAAGGCGTTGGCGCGGCGGCGCTGGCGGATGAGCGTGGCGGAGACGCCGGCGGCGGCCGTGGCGTAGACGCCGAAGCGGCCGGCGAAGGCCATTGTCGCCGCCGCCAGCAGCAGCACGCTGACCGCCATCACGCCGACGAGCGCCGGCACATCGCCCATGATGGCGCGCGCCGGCCACCACAGGACGCTGTCGACGCCGGGCGCGATGCGCTTCAGCATGTCGGACTGCAGCGCCGCAAAGCGCGACAGCGTGTTGGCGGAGAGGATCGCCAGCGCCTGCACGCCGATGACGAAGACGGCGCCCACCACGGCCGCGATGATCTGCGCCACGAGCCGCGTGCGCCGCGGCCCGAGCGTGCGGAAGAGCGCCACCGTCAGCGCCAGCGCGATGGCCGAGGCCGCGAGCCCCATGGCAACGGCCACCCCATAGGCGCCAAGCCAGCGCGGCCCGCCCGAATAGGCCAGCGCGTTGATGAAGGGCGCGGCGAGCGGCACGGTCAGCGTCGTGGTCGACAGCGCGATCGCCGTGATCCTCACCGTGAAGACCTTCCGCGCCGAGACCGGCGAGGAGAGGATGAGGTCGAGATCCTGCCGCGCATAGAAGGCGCGCGTCACCATCTCCATCGCCTGCGACAGGGTCAGCGACCAGGAGAGCAGCGCGCAGCCCGTCACCACGATCAACGTCCCGCGGTCCGGGTCGATGCCCGACGGCGCCGACGGTCCGATGAGGTGATAGGCGAGGAGGTGCATGATCACGGCGACGACGAGCAGGCCGCCCGCCACGATGGGGATGCGCCGGCGCCTGCCGCCGGTCATCAGGCCCAGCCATTCGCGCCAGGAAAGCCGCAGCTCGTTCCGCGCCAGCCAGACGAGCGAAGCGGGCGCGCTCATGCTGCGGCGGCCGGCTCGGCCACGAGGTCCAGGAAGACGTCCTCCAGGCTGGAGTTGCGGCGACCGGCGCGCAGCCTCAGCTCGTCGAGCGTGCCCTCGGCGATGAGCCGGCCGTTGGCGATCACGCCGATGCGCTCCGCCATGCGCTCGGCCACCTCCAGGATATGCGTGGTCATCACCACGGTGCCGCCGGCGCGCACGCGCTCGAGCAGCACGTCCTTCACCTGCCGCGCCGAGCCGGCGTCGAGCCCGGTCAGCGGCTCGTCGAGGATGATGAGGCGCGGGTCGTGCACCAGCGCGCCGGCCAGCGCCACCTTCTGGCGCATGCCGCGTGAGAAGCTCTCGCAGCGCTCGTTGGCGTGCGGCTGCAGCCCGAGCCAGTTGATGAGGTCGCCGGCGCTTGCCTCCGCGGTCGCCGCGTCGATGTTCCACAGCCCGGCCACGAACTCGAGATATTCGTAGGGCGTCAGCTTGTCGTAGATCATCGGCTCGTCGGAGACCCACGCCATGATCTGCTTGGCGGCGACCGGGTCGGTCAGTCGGTTGATGCCGAACACCGAGATGTCGCCGGCATCCGGCTTCAGCAGCCCCGCCACCATGCGAAGGGTCGTGGTCTTGCCGGCGCCGTTCGGGCCGAGGAGCGAGTAGAACTCGCCGGCGCGCACGGTCAGGTCGAGCCCGTCGACCGCCGGACGGTCGAAGCGCTTCGTCAAGCCGCGCACGTCCAGCGCCGGCGTTGAATAAGGCTTCTGCATGGCTGTCCGACGCGCCTCCGAGCTTTTGCCCACCTTAGCGTCGCCAGGGTTTCCGCAGCGTAAACCACCGCCGCCTCTTTTTGAGGCCATTTTTTGCCAGAAGCATATTAGCCACCAACAGACTTGACCGGACGGCCGCGCGAAGTGAGCCTAGCGGCAGCGGCGAATTGGAGGCGGTCGCGTTTGCCCGAGAGGGGAACGGACCGAAATAATCACATGACCAAGGAAATGACGTTGGAAGAGGCTGCCGCGGCGTTCCGCGAAGCGACACGGCAGACCATCGAGCGACACTCCACCTGGTATCTGGTGCAGGGCCTGTTGATGCTGGTGGTCGGGATCGTGGCGTTGCTCTACCCGGTCGTATCGTCGGTTGCGGTCGTGCTGCTGCTGGGATGGCTGTTGATCATATCCGGCGTGTTCCAGGGCATCACCCTGATCAGCGCCCGCCATGTCCCGCATTTCTGGCTGCAGCTCATCTCGGTCGTCCTGTCGTTGATCGTCGGCGTGCTGTTCCTGACCCGTCCGGGCGAGGGCCTTCTGTCACTGACCCTTCTCCTGGTGGTGTTCTTCATGGTCGGCGGCATTTCCAAGATCGTGATGGCGTTGACCATCAGGCCGTTTCCGAATTGGTCCTGGGTGCTCGTCAGCGGGATCATCGGCATCCTGCTGGCGATGATCCTGTGGTCCATGCTGCCGATCGGCGCGGTCTGGATCCTGGGCATCATGGTCGGCGTCCAGCTGATCTGCGAGGGCACGGCGCTCGCTTACATGGCCTGGGCGGCGAAGCAGCGCAGGGCGGCTCCCTCTCACACTGCGTCGAGTGCTGCGTAGCGTACCGCCGGCAACGCCAGCGGGCGTCGCCGCGCCGCGTCGTGCCGTCCGTCTCCTCACCCAGTGGTGAGGAGGTCACCGGCGCTCGTGCGTGGCGGCTTCAGGCCGGGGTCCGAGCGGTCCCGCCCCAAGTCAAGAAAAGATGCGAGGAAAGACATGCGCTCCGCTTCCATTCTCGCGCGCTTCGTCGTGTCGGCTTTGGCGCTTGCCGGTGCGCTTGCGACGGCTTCCGCGCAGGACTCCGCAAAGAAGCCGTTCACGCCCGACCAGATCGACTACTCGATGTTCTTCAACGCGGACATCCGCGATACGCCGGAGTGCCATGTGTCGGTCGTCAACGGCGTGATCGATTTCGGCGACGCCATCACCAACCCGACGATGTCATGCCCCGATGCCTATGCCTGGAAGCTTTTTACCGAGATCGTGCAGCAGGGGTTCTGGGAGAACTGGTCGACCGACCGCCAGGCATTCCCGAGCGATCCGTGGCCGCGCTGCGCTCCCGGAGAAAGCGGCAACTGCTGCCCGTCCGTCGGCACTTCGAACGAAGTCTGGCCACAGCATTGTCCCGTCTTTCCCGGCGTCACGCCAGGCGTCCCGACATACGTCGTGCGCGAGCCCAGCAAAGCGCATCAGATCGCGCTGGACGCCGCGGCGGTTATCGACCTCAACAGAGACGGCAAGAAGGACTGGGGCGACGTACCCGCCGTGCTGAGGAACGCCGTCATCGGCGCGGTGCAGAACGAGCTGATCTACCGCAACAAGCCGATGATCGACTACATCTTCGATCAGGGTCTCTACTCGGTCGACGGCCTGGCGGCGGTCTATGCGAACTTCGTCAAGGCGATCAGCGCCTACGCGCCGCACTGGCCGGTGCCTCCCGATCCGGCGGTGTCGCATCCCAAGGTGCAGCCGATCGTGAAGTTCAACTTTCCGATCCAGTCGATCATGGTCAAGGTCAACTGGCTGGAGATCGATCAGGCGGCAACGTACGGCATCAATCCGTACGACGAAGAGCATCCCTACATCATCATGAACCTGGTGCCGGAGGTCGACACCAACGCCCCGCCGAAGGACGCGCCGGTCACCACCAAGCCGTTCATCCTGCTGTCGATACACATCTCGACCAAGGACGTCCCCAACTGGTTCTGGACGAGCTTCGAGCATGTCGACAACATCGGACGCTGCGACTGGCTCGGCTGTAACGACAGCTTCGGTTACATCAATACGCAGACGTATGAAGTGAACGGCGCACTCGCCGACGGTCTGGCGGAGCCGTCCCACAACTACACGGCCCCGCACAGTATCGCCACGGTCGACAACGCCTCGCAGGATGCCTTCGAGCTCGCCGAGCGTTACCGGGGCACCGAAAAGATGAGCGACGGCCTGGCGGCGATGTTCAGCGCCTTCGGCATCGGCACCGATACGGGCATCAACAAGAGCGGCCGACCCGCCATCACCGACCAGGCGTGGCGCTCCTACCGGCTCAAGGGGACGCAGACGAATTTCGTCACCTCCACCGGGCGCTCCTCATTCCTCGGCAACTCGGTCACGGAGGCCGGGTTCGTCAACAGTGCGTCCTGCATCACCTGCCATGCACGCGCCGGCGCCACCAAGGAGGGGCTCCCGGTCCTCTCGATCTTTTCCGACTTCCTGAGCGATGCGGGGATCCCCAAGAGCGTCAACGGTGTGCCCAACGAGGCTTGGTTCGACACCAACGCCTATTACGGCGTTCAGAACCAGCGGGAGGCGCCGGAAATTCGGGCGGTGCAGACGGATTTCGTCTGGGGATTTCGCTTCGCCTGCCCCATGAAGAAGATGTCTCTCGGCCCCAATTGGTGCGCAAATGTCGTCCCGGACAAGTAGCCGGGGCCGGGAAAGGAGTTCACGATGCGCAAGCTGCTGATCGGTTTGACGGCCGCCACGATGCTCTTTGGCGGGGTGGCGCTCGCAACCGAGATGACCATCACCGCCTCCATCACCCATGTCGACGTGAAGGCCCGCATCATCGTGGTGGACGGCCGGGCGTTCCACGTTCCGGAATCCGTCGACATCGGCGTGCTGCGCATCGGCGAGCAGGTGACGGTCGTCTACGAAGTGGTCGACGGCCAGCTGAGGATCGTCTCGATCCGCGTCGGCTGACGCTGACGCAGCAGCGCCTGCGCCTTCAAAGCGCGAGCGCTCAGGGCTACCGTCCTTAGTTCGCTTTGAGGAAGCGCCTCAACGCCGCGACGCCCGCCCGGTCTTGAGGTGGCGCGATACGAGCTGTGACGCCTGCCCGGCAAGCGCGTTCTTCCTCACGAAGACGATGTTGTACTGCGGCTTCGATTTCAGGTCGCGAGCCACTGCGGCGAAGCCCGCCGTGGCAAGGAAGGACTTCACATCGGCAGCCAGCCATTGGCCTTCCCAATAGCTCTTCTCCTCGACTTCGATCAGGATGCACTGCACTGCGCCGGCAAGGGACTGTGTCGCACCGCGCAGCACAAGCTCGTTCGCGCCCTCAACGTCGATCCAGAGTGCCGTGCGCGGACGGCCGTACTCGGCGTGCAGCGCGTCCACCGTCGTGCACGCGGTCGTCACGGTCTCGTATTCGGCCGCGCCGGGGTCGCGCGTCATCAGGCCGCTGAACGGGTTCGTGCTCTCCTGGCCGTGCATCCCGTCGTCCGCGGCCAGGGATTTGACCACATGGAACTGCTTGGGAAGCGAGTCGGCGCCCGCGGCCATGTTCAGGTAGCGGACGCCTTCCGGCATACGGTCGCGATAGCGCTCGAAGACATAGGGATTTGCCTCCAGAGCCACCACGACGAGGCTCGGCATCCGGCCGTGCATCAGGATGGAGAACTCGGCGGCGTGCGCCCCGAGCTCAAAGATCGCCTGGACGTCCAACGCCGCGCACAGATCGGCGAACAGCGGCATCAGCGCATTGCTCTCGTCCTCACGCGCCCTGTCGGCGCGGCGCCGGGCCTTCTTGCGGGCGAACGTGAAGAGCTTCATCGCGGCGATGTCCGTTGCCGATCATTTCTGGGAGCCTGCCGCATCCATAGCGTGAGGCGTCGCTCAATCAAGGGCCGGGGGCCGGTTCCGCCCCGTCATTTTGCTGCGCTATTGCCCTTCTCCGGTCGAACCGGAATAGTGGGGGCAGAAGACGGGGAGTTGTCTGATGCCGATGGCGGAAAGGAACGGGACCCCCCTGGCGCGCGACGCCATGGCCTACGTCCTGGCCGGCGGGCGGGGCAGCCGCCTGCTGGAGTTGACCGACAAGCGCGCCAAGCCCGCCGTCTATTTCGGCGGCAAGTCGCGCATCATCGATTTCGTCCTGTCGAACGCGCTGAATTCCGGCATCCGCCGCATCAGCGTCGCCACCCAGTACAAGGCCCACAGCCTCATCCGCCACATGCAGCGCGGCTGGAACTTCTTTCGCCCGGAGCGCAACGAGAGCTTCGACATCCTGCCGGCCAGCCAGCGCGTGTCGGAGACCATGTGGTACGCCGGGACCGCCGACGCGGTCTACCAGAACATCGAGATCATCGAGAGCGCAGCACCAGCCTATGTCGTGGTGCTGGCCGGCGATCATATCTACAAGATGGACTACGAGCCGATGCTGCGCCAGCACGTCGATTCCGGCGCCGACGTCACCGTCGGCTGCTTCGAGGTGCCGCGCCTCGAAGCGTCGGCGTTCGGCGTCATGCATATCGACGCGGACGACCGCATCGTCTCCTTCCTGGAGAAGCCGAAGGATCCGCCCGCCATGCCCGGCAAGCCCGACAAGGCGCTCGCCTCCATGGGCATCTACGTCTTCGAGACGCAGTTTCTCTTCGATCAGCTGAAGCGCGACGCGGCCGACCCCAACTCCAGCCGCGACTTCGGCAAGGACATCATCCCGCACCTGGTGGAGAACGGGAAAGCCGTGGCGCATCACTTCGAGCGCTCCTGCGTGCGCTTCAGCGACGAGGCGGAGGTCTATTGGCGCGACGTGGGAACCGTCGACGCCTATTGGGAGGCGAACATCGACCTCACAGCCCCCGTCCCGGCGCTGGACCTCTACGACCACGCCTGGCCGATCTGGACCTATGCGGAGATCACGCCGCCCGCCAAGTTCGTGCACGACGACGAGCACCGGCGCGGCAAGGCGGTGGATTCGCTCGTCTCGGGCGGCTGCATCATCTCCGGCTCGGGGCTGCGGCGCTCGCTGCTCTTCACCGGCGTGCACGTGCATTCCTTCGCCCATATCGAGAACGCGGTGATCCTGCCCTATGTCGAGATCGGACGCGGCGCGCGGCTCTCCAACGTGGTGGTCGACCGCGGCGTGCGCATCCCGGAGAACCTCGTGGTGGGGGAGGAGCCGGAGCGCGACGCGCAGCGCTTCCGCCGCACCGAGCGCGGCATCTGCCTCATCACGCAGAGCATGATCGACCGCCTGGCGCTCTAGCCAGCCTTCGCGGGCCCCGCATGAAAGTCCTTTCCGTCGCCTCCGAGGTCTTTCCGCTGGTCAAGACCGGGGGCCTCGCCGACGTGGTGGGCGCGCTGCCGGCCGCACTTGCCCCGCACGGGGTGGAGATGGCGACGCTGGTGCCCGGCTATCCCGCCGTGATGGCGGCGCTGAAGCGGCCGCATACGCGCGCGAAGGTGGCGCAGCTCTTCGGCGGGCCGGCGCGCATCCTCAGCGCCAATGCCGCCGGGCTGGATCTCTTCGTCGTCGACGCGCCGCATCTTTATCAGCGCGGCGGCGGGCTCTACACCGATGCCGCCGGGCGCGACTGGCCCGACAATGCGGAGCGCTTCGCGGCGCTCGCGAAGATGGGCGCCGCCATCGCCGCCGGCCTGCTGCCCGGCTACCGCGCCGAGGTGCTGCACGCGCATGACTGGCAGGCCGGCCTCGCCCCGGCCTATCTGCACTACGCTGGCGGAAGCCACCGCCCGGGCAGCGTCATCACCATCCACAACCTCGCCTTCCAGGGCCGCTTTCCCGCCGAGCTCTTCGCGAAGCTGGAGCTGCCGCCGGAGGCGCTCGGCATCGACGGGGTGGAATATTACGGCGGCGTCGGCTTCCTGAAGGCCGGCCTGCAATTCGCCGACCGCATCACCACCGTGTCGCCCACCTATGCGGCGGACATCGCCACGGCGGAAGGCGGCATGGGCCTCGGCGGCCTCATCGCCCGCCGCGCCGATGCGCTGAGCGGCATCCTGAACGGCCTCGACGAGAGCGCCTGGGACCCCGCGAGCGACCCGCACCTTGCCGCTCGCCGCGAGGGCCGAAGCCTCAAATGGCGCGCCCGCAACAAAGAGGCGCTGATGGCCCGCTACGGCTTCGCCGGCGAGAGCGACGGCCCGCTCTTCGGCATCGTCACGCGCCTCACCGACCAGAAGGGCGTGGACCTCCTGCTTGCCGCCCTGCCGCGCCTCCTGGCGGAGGGCGCCGGGCTGGTGGTGCTCGGCTCCGGCGACGCGGCGCTGGAGCAGGCCTTCACGGCCGCCGCCTCGGCCGCGCCTGGGCGGGTGGGGGTGCGGATCGGCTATGACGAGAGCCTGGCGCATCTGATCCAGGGCGGGGCGGACGCGCTGCTGGTGCCGTCGCGCTTCGAGCCCTGCGGGCTGACGCAGCTGGCGGCGCTGCGCTACGGCGCCGTGCCGGTGGTGGCGCGCACCGGCGGCCTCGCCGACACGGTGATCGACGCCAACGCCATGGCGCTCGCCGCAGGCGTGGCCACCGGCATCCAGTTCGCCCCCGTGGCGCAGGCGCCGCTGGAACGGGCGCTCACCCGCGCCGTGGCGCTCTACGGCCAGCCGAAGATTTGGCGGCAGATGCAGCGGAACGGGATGGCGACGGATGTGGGCTGGGGGAGGGCGGGGGAGGAATATGCGGGGGTTTATGGGGCGGTGGGGGGGGCGACGGCACTAGTCTAGGGGGGGGCGGAGCGCCGGCCTGTTTTAGGCCGACTTGCACTATGCTTCTCGCGCAACGCGCGAAGGCGCGTCCGCCAGATTCCCCCTCCGCTCGATCTCTAGCCAAAATCGCTGAAATTCCAGGTCGGCGTGCTCGATTGATTATCTCTGTTTCCCTCGGCTCATCTCGAAGAAAGAGTTCGATATTGCGTGTGGTTGTCTCCACATAGTCTGCGGCAATTGCCTCGCGGCTAGCATCAAGATCGAAACGCGAACGCAGGGCCCATACACCCGCATAAGCCCTGTTCTGATTTCAAATCGCTCCGCCCAACTTTTTGCTGTTGCAGTCGGGTTGCGTCGTAGGTGCACGTAGTGGGCTCCCACCCCGAAAGCTCTGTCGAGACGACCGAGAAACCAAGATAGACGATTGTCAACCTCGATGTGATCCGGTGGATAGGCAAGGCGATGGGGCCCTCCCTCCTTGATCCGGCTTTCATGAGCGGATGTGTAATTGGCGATGTGTGAACACGCGCGAGCGAAGGTCAGAGAACCGCAACGGCCTGCGCAAAGAACAAAAACGTTCATCGTAGCTGTCGGCGTGCTAGTTGGAGAACGCTAATCTACACAGTTGCTCGCTGCGTGCTTCCGCAGCGAATGAGCGATGGAGTTCGCCAAGCCGAGCAACGAAGTGGTGAGGCGAGCATCGGCCCTCCACAAATTGAAATCCGCGCCTCACTTGCTCTTGATACCGCTCTTCGTCAGCCCAGAGACAAGAAATAATTCGGTAAACGTCAGTCGGCTCCACGTAAACAGCGGCGGCACCGAAATTTTCTTCCATCTGAGGCGGCATGATAACGGGAATCCCTACAGCCATCGCTTCCATCGGCGAGCGGCCAAAGGCTTCGATGCAATCGGGATGGGGAAAATAGACATAAAAGTCTAAATCATAAAGGAAATCTCGAACGGGCATCGCATCGAACGCGATGCTGCGCGAGTTTGAGGGCAGGCCTGACAAAATCCCTCCGGATGTCGCGTTCCCCCCATGAAATCCATTTCGATTGCTTGGTCGGCACAATATGCTGCCAATAGGTCTATTGGGTCATCCGGCCATTTATCGGGATGGTCGCGCGAATGCCGACCGGCTTTTGGTCGTTTCCGACCGCGTCTCCCCGGTGGCCTACGCCACGAGGAAGCGTCAATCATTGGAGTCCAATCTGGAACGGCTGAACAGAAGGCTGCTGCCCTCTTCGATCAGAAGTCGGCGTATGAGAGGCGAGATTGGAGCGGCAGTTGGGGTCGTCCGAAGTCTTCTCGGCCATTTCCATCGCACGCGCTGGGTCATATGCAGTGCGACCATTACCCTGCGAGTTGCCGGCGCCCTGATTGAAGACAACAGCGCAAGCCTCGGCCGTTATGGCGGGAAGGGCAACCGGCCGCTGCATCAGCATGGGAGGGTGATGCGCAATCCTGCTCAGCCGCGCCGAGACTGACTGTCCGGGCACGGCCACTGAAATTCCACTCTCGTAATTCAAGCGAACGAATACGTGAACAAACATCGCGGTCCGCACTGTCGTAGCGTGGCCAGTGCAGAACAGTAACTTCGATGCCTGCGACTTTCGCCGCTTCTAACATCGCGATGTTATCCGACGCCGTACCTCCTGATAGAGCTAAGTCCGACACGAGAAGGATATCAGTCTTTATGTCCAGTTGGCGCTCTGGAAGTATCAGAGAAGGCACCGGGAAAGATCGTTTCTTGCCGTTGAGTTCTAGAAGAACCACCGCGTTCTCTGATCCTGCGATGCCATTCGTCAAAAAACTCGCGATACTCTCGCCGTGCTCCAAAGTGGAGAGTATGGAGTCCAGTTTTGGTATCTTGTGTTAAGGATAGATCACTAGACTGTATCCAGGTAAGGGGTAGTTTTGGTGCAGCAATACGGTAACTGAACCAGTGAAAATA
>CAWDED010000018.1:0-161068 GCA_963801225.1 uncultured Alphaproteobacteria bacterium | reverse complement strand
ATCCATCGGCAGCAAGATTTGTTCTTCGTCAGGATGGGTCGCGTTCCAATGATCCTGATCGTAACTCAGCATGACTTCATCGCTGACCATCTGCTCCCGCCGGTTCTGAAGAGACTTGAGCATCTGAGGTCTTGTGGCTTCGTCGATGTCGACGAAAAGATGGAGTTGGGTGCCGCCGTGGGGCAACTTGTAATTGAGTGATAGACGCGATATGGCCGACCGGTAGTGCGGTCGTAGTTCGTTTCTTCGCGTGCGGCCTCGGTGAATTGCTTCGCGAGTATGTCGAGTGGGATCGGGCGGCCTCGGGAGCGGCCACCCTTTTGAGACCGCCCATTTGGCAATCTTGTGCATATCCAGTTCGTGCTCGCCCGTTTCATCACGATACGCTTGAATGAACTTCTGCCGTTCGCGCTTGGTCGGCATAATCTATCTCCGTTCTAAGCTTCTCAATCCGGCAACATCGCCCCATCCATCAACCACCGCATTTGGCAGCACGATAGATCGAATTTTCGCGAGGTGGTTTCCAAACCGATCTTGGTACTTGTTCGTTCGGTGACGCAGCTGTCCGGCTACCAAGCCAGGATGCACCTTGATGGTCCGGGCAAATCCCCGAATATCGCGCTCTGAAAAGACCGGCGCCTTTCGAGCGATGAATGCATCCATCATTGATTTGGGCACGCAAAACTCTTGGGCTGCTTCATTCGCAAGCCGCTCTTCTTCGGCAACCCCAGGTCCAGTCCCGGCACGGTCGCCCTCAAGTTCCGCGTCCAGCATCGCGGCAGCCTTGCCGTGAAAATCGAAGTACGTGCTCCAGCTCATGGCGCAGCACGAACCAGAAATTGTCGATCCGGTCGAACCGCATTGAAAGCCCGATCACTGGCGACCGGTCGTTGAGCCAGAAGCAGACGCCATCGATCTTGGCCTAGCCAGGCGACTTCACGAGAACAAAGCGGATTCCAGCCTCGGTGAGAATACGCGGAACGCCGGCCGCGCCCTTCGGGCGACAATCAACAGCGGCCGCAACTTCGACAATGGCGGCTCGCACGCGCTTGGGGCGAATAAGTGGGCACCAGCATGTCGCCAGCGATCTGCCTCACGCGATATAGCCATGCGAATTGAGCTGGCGTGACCGTTCCGCTCACAGCAGTCTTCTTCGCGGCGTGCGGCAGAATCTCGATATCGTCGAGCCGGTTGACACCGAAGAAACGCATCAGTTCGTGCCGATGCCGCATTCGTGTCGCGCACGCTCTTCGCGGAAATCCATCCGCGCTTGATCATCTCTGCGACGGGCAGTCACCGTAGAGAAGGCTCGTGTAGCGCGCGTTGGGGTCAGGGCGAGCAACGATTCGCGCTTTCACGAGATCGAATGCTTTTGCTGGAGTTCGAGAAATCGTTCGGCCGGAACGCCAAAACGTCCTCCAAGCGAAGGCCATTGCGGCATCAACAGGCGCGCTTGTCCGCGACGATCCGATTGATGCCGGTTTCGTCCATGTCCAAGACGATGGCTAGCACCCGCTGCGTCCATCTGCGTTCGTTCAACAGCGCCTGTATAAGCTGGCCAGGGGTCCGAAACTCTTGCTTTTCTGACTCATTTCGCCAATATAGCGAACTTGCGCAAAAACGCAAACTGAGCAATATGCTTGACACTAAGCATAAAAGTTCACTATATTAGGGGCATGAACAAGCTGCCCCTCGAAAAGCGCGTCCAAATCCTCTCCATGCTCTGCGAGGGCATCGTCCATGCGGTCGATCTCCCGCGTATGCGACGTGTCGATCAACACCGTCTCGAAGCTGCTGGTGGACGCCGGCAAGGCCTGCGCCGCCTTCCATGACGAGAAGGTGCGCGACGTGACAGGCGCCGCGCGTCCAGGTGCGATGAAATCTGGACCTTCACCTACGCCAAGCAGAAGAACGTCGCGACGGCGAAGGCGCCCGGTCGAGGCGCTGGCGACACGTGGACATGGACGGCGATCGATGGCCGACACGCAAGCTGATCATCTCCTGGCTCGTCGGCGGTCGCGACGGCGAATACGCGATCGCCTTCATGGACGATCTGCGGTCACCGCCTCGCGAACCGCGTCCAGCTCACCAGCGACGGCCACAAGGCCTATCTGGAAGCCGTGGAAGGCGCGTTCGGTGGCGATGTGGACTATGCGCAGCTTGTCAAGCTTTACGGCACCGCGCCGGAGAGCGCCGAAGGGCCGCTACAGCCCGGCAGAATGCATCGGCGCCCGCAAGGAGCGCGATCGAAGGCAACCCCGATCCGAAGCACGTCAGCACGTCCTATGCCGAGCGGCAGAACCTCACGATGCGGATGCACATGCGGCGGTTCACGCGGCTGACCAATGCCTTCTCAAAGAAGTTCGAGAACCACGTCCACATGGTCGCGCTCTACACGGTGTTCTACAACTGGACGCGGATTCACAAGAGCCTGCGGGTCACGCCAGCGATGGAAGCCGGGATCACCGATCACCTGTGGACGATGGAGGAGATTGCCGAGATGATCGATGCGACGTTGCCGAAGCCGGGGCGGCCGAAGACCTATAAGAAGATTAGCGCATGAGAAATTTGACACGCCGTGTAGTGGTGGCTCTGGTGTTTGCGGTGACGCCAACTCTGGCCTGGCGCAAGGCATGTCCACGCGGGAGTTCCTAAGCGAGTATGATCGCTCCCCAGAGGATGCCCGCCGATTTCTACCAACTCAGCATTTTGTACACGCACTCTGGGTTCACCTGGGCAAATGCCCATCTTGAGCACTGTCCGTCAGGAAGTCCGCTTTTCTGCCCGCCGGGACAAATGGCGCTAACGCCAGATCAGCTAATCGACATCCTTCGTCGTGGCGCTAATGCGGACCCGATGCTTTATGAGAAGGACTTTGGGCTCGGGCTACTCGCCGCTCTCGCCCGGCTTTTCCCTTGTAAAAATTCAAACTGAGACACTACCGAAGCCATCGACCGATGGCGGCGGCGTGGCACGCCGTGTTACCCTGACGAGAGAATTGCGTAGCCGGCGGTCGCAGGGAGGGGGACTGTCGTGATAGCTCTTCTGTTCGCGCTATTGCTGGTGTGCATGCTGCTTGCATGGCGGGCGCAGAGGAACTTGGCACTCGTCCTCTTCGGCATCACCATCGTGATCAGTGTCTACTGGCTCAAGTTCCATGCCACCGATCCGCTGACGATCGTGCTTTAGGGACCGCCGATGTCGCCGGAGATATCACGCACGCTGAACGCCATCGGATTGCTCGTCGTCTGCGGCATTCTGCTGATCGGCTTCTATTTCCAGCTGGCATGGGACGAGTTGCCCTGTCCGCTCTGTCTGTTGCAGCGCGTGGGGCTTGTCGCCGTCGGATTCGGGCTGGCGCTCAACCTGATCGATGGCCCGCGCCCCAGCCATTACGGCGCCATGCTGGTCGCGGCTCTCTTCGGCGGGGCGGCGGCGGTCCGGCAGGTCCTCCTTCACATCGTGCCGGGAAGCGGCACCTACGGCACGGCGATATGGGGACTGCACGACTATTCTTGGTCGGCGATCTTCTTCTTCCTCATCATCGTCGGGACAGCGCTGATGCTTCTGTTTGACCGGCAGTTCGACCGGCAGCTCGCACGGGACGGATATGCGCCGGCGGAGCGTTTCGGCGGTTCGGCATTGGCCAAGATCGCCTTCGCTGTGTTGCTGCTGACGGCGGCATTGAACGCGGTCTCCACCCTGCTGGAATGCGGCCCGCTGGTCTGCGACGATAATCCGACCAGCTACAAGCTTTTGGACGCCCTCGAAAAACGCTGAGGGTCCGCCTTTTCGGATACGCAGGGCCTGCGTCGCGCTTGCGCAAGCGCGTGAGCGCGACGTTCCTCCCATGACCTGAAGTCCCGCGGGAGCCGATCGGCTTTGCCGTCTCAGCATTAACGCTTTGTTCACAAAGCGAATTTGTCGGGAACCGCACGCTCTCGCGGGCATTGACGCTGCACGAGCCCGTCAGACGACGAAAGGAGAATGCGCGATGTTGGGTCTGGTGCGAAAAGCCTGGTCCGGACTCCGCGCCCGATCGCATGTGACGAACAGCAGGCATCCTCCTGCCGACGACGGCAGGGGTGAGATTTCCGACCGCATCCGCGCGCGCTACGACACCGCCCGTCGCGAGGCGAAGAAGCCGGCCCGGCAATGGCTTCGCGAAAACGGCGTCATGCAGGACTGGAGCGACGCCCGGAAGGCCGCGGATCGCTGGTGATTTGCGAGGGCGAAAGTCAAGCGGCCCACGAAAAAAGATTCCGCTGTCCTGCGAGCATATCGCGGATGTAGAGCACCCGACGCTGCCCGCTGACTGTTTTGCAGAAGCGTTGGCATCGGAGGTCCTGAGATGTGGAGAACATCACTCTTCGCAGTCGCTTTGGTTGGGGTCTTTTCGGCAGCGCCGGCTCATGCCGACCGTCTTCGTGCTGAAGTCGCGTCTTACAACCGCATCGGCAAAACGATCACGCTCACCGACAAGTCGGTCGTGCACTACAGTGCTTCCACGACCGGCATCTCGGACAACACGGAGCTGAGCCCCGGCGACGTGATCGAGATCGAGTTTGCCGGCGCCGAAGGCGACATGAGCAACATACGCTCCATCATAGTCGTCACGCCCCCAAAATAGACCGGAATGAAGGCGGCGCGTCGGTGGGATCGCGTCGCTTTCCTTTCGCCTTACCAAAGCCACGCGCGGCCGTTGCGGCAACTGTAAGCGGCTTCGCTCGTTGGCAATCAGCGGAACCGGCACGCATTCCTCTGCGTTGAAGAGCGGAAAACGACGCGAAGGAGTGCGCAATGAATTGGGACCGAATTGAAGGCAACTGGAAGCAGTTCAAAGGTCAGGCGAAGGAGCAGTGGGGCAAGCTCACTGACGACGATCTCGACGTGGTCAAGGGCAAGCGGGATCAGCTCGCCGGCCGCATCCAGGAGCGTTACGGGATCGCCAAGGACGAGGCCGAGAAGCAGATCGACAAGTGGATGGACGCGAGTCGGGATTTCGATCGGCGCGACGTCGCCTGACGTCGGCTGATGGCGCGAGAGGCAGCGCCAAAATGCGGCGGGGCCGGGTCCAAGACCCGGCCTCTTCTTTTTCGGACTGCAGGCTGAGCCTGTGGGGTCTCAGCCCGTTTGGGCCTGCGCGCCGCCTCGCCGGCCACGGCGCTCGCGCGCGCGGCCTTCCGAGGGGGCGGGTTGACCAGCGGGCCGACGCGCTCCTCGATCAGCGTGCGGTCCGGGCGCGAGCCGGGGGCATAGCCGTCGATGCCGGCGCGCATGGCAGCCAGGTGCTCCGCCGTCGTGCCGCAGCAGCCGCCGACGATGCGTGCGCCCACATCCATCGCCAGGCGCGCATATTCCGCCATCAGCTCCGGCGTGCCGGAATAGTGCACGTGCTCGCCGTGCACCTGCGGGATGCCGCAATTCGATTTGGCGATGATGGCGGTACCCGGGCTCGCCTCCGTCATCTTGACCAGTGCGTAGAGGAGGTCGGGCGCGCCGACGCCGCAATTGGCGCCGATCGCGACCGGCTGCACGGCAAGGTCGGCGAACACCGCCGGCAGGTCGCCGGGCGTCAGCCCCATCATGGTGCGGCCGGCGGTGTCGAAGCTCGCCGTCACGGTGTAGGGCATGCCGGCGGCGATGGCGCCCTGTGCGGCCGCCCGCATCTCCTCGGCCGCCGACATCGTCTCGATCCAGCACACATCCGCGCCGCCCGCCTTCAGGCCTTCCGCCTGCTCGGCGAAAGCCTGAACGGCGTCCGCCTCCGTCAGCGCGCCCAGCGGCTCGAAAAGCTCGCCGGTCGGCCCAATCGAGCCGGCAACCACTACCCGCCGCCCCGCCGCATCCGCCACCTCCCGCGCCAACTCCGCCGCCCGCCTGTTGATCTCGAAGACGCGGTCCTCGGCCTTGTGCAGCTTCAGCCGGTGGCGGTTGGCGCCAAAGCTGTTCGTGAGGATGATGTCGGCACCCGCATCGACGAAGGAGCGAAGCAGCTTCGTCGTCGCCTCGGGATAGTCGAAATTCCACAATTCCGGCGGGTCGCCGGCCGTAAGACCCGCGGCAAACAGGTTGGTGCCCGTCGCTCCGTCGGCGAGGAGCGCCCGGTTCGTGGCGAGAAGATCCTCAAGCACGCTCATGGGACCATCCAATTTCCTGCTGTGACCCGACACAGCATCTCAAAGGAAAGATATGCGAATATCTTTATATCGTTCCGGAAATCGGTCAAGTAGGCAATCGCCAAGCGTCTCTGGGAACCTCGTTTGCGCCGAGATGGTTATCCGCTGAGCTTGCTGACAGGAGGGCGGAAATGAAAAAGATATTCGCGCTAGCCGTTGTGCTGTGCGGTCTGTGCGGCGGCGCCTGCCAAGGCTCAAACCCGCGTGGAAATCGGGCTGCTCGACTGCGTGGTGGAGGGAGGAACCGGCTTTATCATCGGATCCACCAAGGATCTTTCCTGCACCTTCCAACCGGCCGGAGGGAGGCTGCCGGAGCCCTATTTCGGCGTGGTGAGGAAGTTCGGCCTCGACATCGGCACGACCGACGCGAGCTACATCAAGTGGGGGGTGCTGGCGCCGACCACGGATGACTATTCGCCCGGCGCGCTTGCCGGCGACTATGTTGGCCTGTCGGCTGAGGCAACCGTCGGGGTGGGCGTTGGCGCCGAATGCGCTGGTGGGCGGCTCGAGCAAGTCCTTCGTGCTGCAGCCCGTCAGCGTGCAGGCGCAGCAGGGGCTGAACCTCGCCGTCGGCTTCAGCTCGTTCGAGCTGCGGAGCGCGTTTTGACCGGCGAATCCCTTATTCGGCCTTCAACGTGCGGATGTAGGCGGCGCTTTCGTTGGCGCTGACGACGGCGTTGCGAATGAGATTGTCGAAGTGACGTGCGAGCGCGCGGATATGCTCCGTGGCATTGAGCACGAGATACATGTCGCCGACGAAGATCGCCGCGCGCTGCGGGCCGAACACCGTGTAGGGGATCGAGTAGTTGTGGATCTGGTCGTAGAAGAACATGCGGAAGCTCGGATAGAGCTCTTCCACCAACTCCCCCATGTAGTCGATCTGCGCCTGGCGGGCGGTCCTGTCGAGGCCGCGCCAATGGCCGCGTCCCTCCGCCAGTAGCTCCAGCCGCTGGCGCGGCAGGCAGACCTCCATGTCCGTCTCGGAACGACGATTGTAGTCGAGCCGGAACTCGGCGTTGCGCAGCTGCCAGGTCGGGCTTGGCGCATCGCGTCCGGAATATTCGTAGGCGATGACGTCCGACGTTCTCAGGAGATCGGGGATCTGCGAGGGGACGTAGCGGATCTTGTAGCCGATCGCTTCCTTGTGCCAACGCTCCAGCAGCGTGTCCTCGTCGCTGCCCTCCGCCTCGGCGATCTCCAGCGCCGGCTTGATCTCCGCCGCAAGCGTCTCGTCCTGCGACAGGCCGAGCAGCCAATCGAGGCTGACGGAATAGCGCTCCGAAATGCTGCGCAGGGTTTCCACGCGCGGTAGCCGGGTCGATTGCCCGGCCAGGAGCTGGGTGAGCGCGGAGCGGTCGATCCCGACCGACTGGGCGAAGGCGGACCGAGTCAATCCGACCCGCCGCATGAGCGTATTCAGGCGCTCGCGGAAGACGGAGCCGACTTCGCGTTTATCCATCGTTAAGAAAGCTGGCTTGCTTGATCATCATTCGATGACAATGCACATCACTCCGACATTTTGCAACCCAAATGCAACACGAGATGCGCATTCTCGCGTTGCCGTGAGGTCAGGAATCGCTGTCTTCTCAATGACATGAGGCAAAGGGGCTTTTCGCTGGCAAAGATCGAGTGGCCCACGGTCGCTTTGGTCGACCGGATGCTACGCCGCTTGGGTGCTGGTCACCGCCTTCTACGCGACGCTGGGACCGCTGCTCTTCATCCTCCTGTGTGCTCCGCTGGTGACGCTTCACAGCTCTCTGCAGCACGAAGCCCTGCATGGCCATCCGACCCGCTCCGCCGCACTCAACGAAGCGCTGGTCTATCTGCCGATCGGGCTGCTTTTTCCGTATCGCCGCTTCAAGGCGCTGCACATGAAGCACCACAACAATTCGGTGCTGACCGATCCCTACGACGATCCGGAATCATTCTATTACGCGCTCGCCGACTGGCACGAGCTGCCGCGGTGGATGCAGCGCGTTCTCGACTTCAACAACACCTTCCTCGGCCGCTTCACCATCGGGCCGCTGGTGATGTTCGTCGGCTTTGTCGGCAGCGACCTCAGGCTCATCGCTAACGGGCGCCGCGATGTGCTTTTGGGCTGGGCTCACCAAGTCGTCGCGGTCCCCATCGTCGTGGCCTGGACCTGGGGCATGTGCGGCATTCCGGTGTGGCTCTATCTGGTGGCCGCCTATCTCGGCGTCTCGCTTCTCAATCTGCGCACCTTCGCCGAGCATCAGGCGCACGAGAGGGAAGGCGGCCGCACGGCCATCATCGAGGCGTCGCCGGTGTTCGGGCTGCTGTTCCTCAACAACAATCTGCACTATGTGCACCACGAGAACCCGCGCGTTCCCTGGTATCGGCTGCCTGCGGTTTATCGCGCGCACCGGGCGGAATATCTTGCGGCCAATGAAGGCTATCGCTTCTCCGGCTATGGCGAGGTCGTTCGCCGCTATCTTGTGCGACGCAAGGCGCCGGTTCCGCACCCCCTCCTGCGCCGAAGCTGACAGCTCGGCCCGGTGACCATGCCGGCCGCATCGCCGCAGCCCGTGGCATCGCTGCCGATGTACGACTGGCCCGAGATCGCCTGGGCCACCGATGCGTTGTGGCATGCCATCGCAAAGCGCCTCAACGCGGCCGGCATTGCGGCGCCCGAGGCACTCGACCGCGCGCGCCCGACGGAGGACGTCTGGCGCGATCCGGGGCTCGTGCTGTCGCAGACCTGCGGCTACCCCTTTGCCACACGGCTCGCCGGCACCGTTAGGCTCGTCGCGACGCCGGCCTATGACGTGGAGGGCTGCGAGGGGCCCTATTATTCCAGCGCATTGGTAGCGCGGAAGGGCAGCGTGCCGCCGAGCCTAGCCGCGTGCGGGGGACTGCGATTTGCCGTGAATGCCCGCGACAGCCTGTCGGGCTACGTGACGCTCGCCGTCGAGATGAAGGCGTCCGGCCTCGATCCGCGGGCGGCACAATGGGTGGAAACCGGAAGCCACCGCGCGTCGCTTAGAGCCGTCGCGGAGGGCGAGGGCGGATATTGCGGCGATCGACTGTGTCTGCATGGCTCTTGCACGCGAGCATGAGCGTGATGCGGTGTCGAGGCTTACGGTCTTCGCCCGCACGCCTCCCCGGCCAAGCTTGCCGCTGATCACCTCCGGAGGGCGCAGTGCTGCCGACCAGTCACGCTTGCGGACGGTCATTGCAGAAGCGCTGGCGGACCGCGAAACGGAGCCACTGCGATTGGCGCTCCACCTCAGCGGCGTCGAGATTCTTGACGAATTCGGAGTACGGCGCGCTCGCTGCGCTCAGGCCATAAAGAAACCGCGGGGACGAGCCCCGCGGAGTTCCGTTTCCGCAAGACCGAGAAGGGCTAGAGTTCACACTCGCTTTCGGTGGCGCTCTGGGTTCGCCGCTGTCGTCACTATCCAATGGAATGCCCTCGTGGCCGCGACGCGTGCGGGGTCGACGGCGTCACTTACGCCCGCGCCTCAGAGGCGTAGGTCGGGCAGGATCCTTCCTCGCATTCGCCGTGTAGACTTCGAGCGCCAGGCAGGCGTTACCGGTATTCGGCCATCGCGAGACCGAAGGCAAGCGCCCCAGCCGAAGACAGCAAAGCGATCGAGGAAATCTTATCTTTAGACATCTTCTCTCCTCTGCATGGCGAAGTGCTAGCGCAGGGCCCTCACTACCACTGCTGCTTTCCGATTCGCCGCTGTCATCGCTGTCGTCACCCTTCCCCTCGTGGTCCGACTCCGATTTGCGGCGTCTGCGCTGTCGTCTTCCTCGCCGTTGCCTTCCGATGCGTAGGTCGAGCAGGATCCTTCCTCGCATCCGACCATGCTATTCCCGGTGCAAGCGCCCTGCCCGCTTCAAGAGTAGCTTCATTTCTCTTCCTCCTGACTGAGAGTCATTGCGACGAGAGGCCTCGCCGCGCTGAATCCCTCCTATCCAAGTTCCAGTCCCGTCACAAGCGCGCGAATCCTGCGGTCGCGGTCCGTCCGCTTCAGTGTGGCTTCGGCTGCCCAACATTCGAGTCCCTCGCTAAAGCCATCCCTAAGAGCACGCCCGCCGCTGCGGCGCCAAAGGAATCGAAGCATATTCGTGCCACAGCCGCCGCGGAACCGAAAGTGTAAAAGTGGCCCTCACACTGTGGTAGAATGTCATGCAGTGTCGCTGCAGAAAGATTGCGCCAGCTGTGTGGCCGAGCGAGCAACATGCAGCGGGCCGATCCACTGCACTCTGCGCTTTTTGAGCGACCATCCTTGGTCTTCCGCTAAGGGTTGACTATCCCTGGCTCCTCTACATTTCTCAGGCCATTCTGGATAAGGAGTGGGATATCCTGTATGCTTGCCTATCGATCACACGAGTTCTCTCGCAACTCCCCATCCTCCGGCCCAAAACCGCACGCGCGTTCCTTTGCGCAGTGATTGGCTTAGTCTGCCTCGGTGCGGGCCCCGCGGCTGGCGCAGAACTGAGGCTCGATCTTCTTGGCGAGCGCGCCAAACTCGCAGCATCGTATTTGGAGAATGCCCAGCGCGATGACGGTCTGTTCCAGGACCAGTACAGCTTTCTTTACGGCTGGTTTAGCCGCTCCGACTCGCAGAGTCAGGCAGGCAGCGGCGGCTTTCGTTTTGGCGGAGTGTGCTAACATCTTTGATGATGCCGAGGCGGCCAAAGCGGCGAAAGTAGCGGTCGGCGGCCTTGTTTCAAAGTCGGTGCCCTTCCAGGGAGGTGCGGTCGTCTCGACTTCGGGTGATGCAGAGAAGGGCCCGACCGGTGCGACGGCCTTCGCTCTCCTCGCCGAATTGATGCTCATCAAAGCGACCGGTGATAACACCTTCGAGGAGAACCGAGAGGCGTGGCTGCGCGCGTTGCTGCAGTTGCAGCGGCCGGCGGCGGGTTCTGGCGTGCGCCGGGGCCGAGTTCGAATCAGATTATTACAATGGGAGACTTGGCTGGCGCTCGCCCATTATCATCGTGCCTTTCCCAATGACACCTCGGTCGAGGCAGCCCTGAAGAAAGCCGATGCCTATATGATCAATCGCTATGGGCAGGAATTGAACAGCCATTTTGCTCACTGGGGATTGATGACCGGGTCCGTGCGCTATCTCACAGATCCTGAGCGAGCAGTTTGAGACGTTTCTTGTTGACCTGAGCGAAATCTACCTCACCGAACTGCACCCAAAGTTCGAACCCAGCGCAAATCGGTGCTCCGGGGTTGAAGGGCTAGCGGCAGCCGCTACCGCCTTGAAGAAGGCGGGGCCGATCGGAAGGTCGTCCACCGTTTCCTTGAGCGGTCATAACGCGAGCTGACCAACAGCCTTGAGATGCAGCTGCTTCCTGGGCAAACGCGGATAGAGTTTGGTCCCGACCGTTACTTGGCCGCTCCTGACCTGGGCGAATTTGCGGGCGCGTTTCTCAACGGAAGGAACCGGCCTCAGGTGCGGATCGATTTCACGCAGCACTGCCTCTCCGCGATCATGAAGTCATGGCGTTCAAGCAGTCGCAGTCGACGAAGCGCTAAGGGCGGGATCGTCTCGTCCAGGGAACCGGTCGTGACCTAGTCGCGGCCAATGTGCGTTCACCCGAAGCCTTCGATTGGGTCGAGAGCGGCGGCCACCGCGCCTCCGTGCGCGCTGTGGCGGAGAGACGCGCCGATCTTGCAACGATCGACGCCGTGAGCTGGGCGTTCGCCACGCGCTTCGAGCTGGATGCGGCGTCGCGATTGAGGCTCGTCGCACGGACGCCGCCGCGGCCGGCTTTGCCTTTCATCACAGCCGGCGGACGGAGCGACAAAGAGATGGCGGCATTGTGCCGGGCGCTTTCCGATGCGCTCGCCAACAGCGATACCGAAGAGCCCCAAAAGGCGCTTGGTCTTCTCTACATCGCTGTCAGGACCCCGGCCGACTACGAGCCGCTGGCCGCGCTCATGCGCTAAGCACTCGCCTCGCCCTCGTGGTGGAGAATGACTCCGCAGTGGCAGCGGTTCATACCATTGCCGCCGCACAGGTCGGGCAAGTCCCCGCTTAGATGGGAGCACACCCGTCGAGAGTCTGTCACGTCACGCATTGCCATAACTTATAGTTGAAATTCGCTCTATGTGCGGTGGAGGGGGTACCATGAACCGTGGGAGGTTTGCCATGCGGACTGCGATCTATCTCGCGGCCGTCGGGATGCTGATTGCGTTTCCGGGAGGAGCGCCCGCGCAGCAGGTGACGCTCTCCGGCTATTTCATCGCGCTTGCCGACTGCGAGGCCAACAAGAAGAAGGAGAGCGACAACCCCGGCAATGTGCATCTGGAAACGTTGCGCGCCTACGCGATGCTCGCCCGCAACAACACGCCCGGCACGCACTACCTGGTGAAGGTGCCGGGCGCACCGGTCACCGAGCAGCGCTGGGTGCCGATGACCTGCGGCGCCTATGCGCCGCTCGACGCGCTGGTCATTGCCGGCACTGGATCCGGCTCCAACGGCTCTGACGGGACCGACGAGGGCTTGCCGCCCGACAGCATCGAGCTGGTGCTGGCAGCGAGCTGGGAGCCGGCTTTTTGTGCGACCGGGGCAGGGCACGGAAAGCCGGAATGCGTCACGCTCGCGCCGGACCGCTTCGACGCGACGCATTTCGCGCTGCATGGCCTATGGCCGGACGACCTCGACGACAAGGCGATCTTCCCCTGCTACTGCGACCGCGACGGGCCGGTGAGCTGCCAGGGCAGCAAGCCGCGCGACACGTCGATCCCGATCTCGCCCGACGTGCTGGATGCGCTGACCGTCGCCATGCCCGGCGTGCAGTCGGGTCTGCATCTACACGAGTGGCCGAAGCACGGCTCCTGCTACGAGGACGACAAGAGCGGCCCCGACAACAACGCCGACCCCGACGAATATTTCACCGAGGCGATGGCACTCCTGCAGGCCCTCAATGCCTCGCCGGTGCAGAGACTGTTTGCCGAGCATGCCGGCCAGACGCTGACACGTGATGAAATCGAGGCGGCGTTCGACCAGGCGTTCGGGCAGGGAGCCGCTGACCGCGTCCTCATCCGATGCAGCGGCTCCGGCGACAACAGGATGATTACCGAGCTTTGGATCAGCCTGAAGGGTGACGTTGCCACGCCGCCGGACTTTTCCGGTCTCATCCGTGCGGCGCCGCCGACCTCGGTCTCGAGCGGCAGCTCAAGCTGCGCAGGGGGCCGCGTGGTAGCGGTCACCAACTAAGGCGAAAGCCATCACCAACCGCCGGGAGCGCCGCTCCGATCGACCCGGCGGATTTGCTTTGCGAAATGTTATGTACCATGGTAACAAAATAACATGATGGCGGAGAGTGAGCATGGTGGTCGAGCGGGTCCAGACCGGCGTCAGGATGGAGCGACGGCTCCTCAAGGTGCTCAAGGGGCTGGCGGAGTACAAGGACATCTCCCTCGGCGACCTGCTGGAGGGGATTGTCCTGCATGCCTTCGAGAGCAAAACACCGTTCAACGACGAGACGCTGGCCGTGATCGCACGTCTCAAGGACGTCTACGGGCTCACCCTTACCGCGGCCGACAGCCACCGATTGGAGAGCGACGGTGATGAAGCTGGATAAGAGGACGGAAATGACCGATTCGGAGTTTCTGGCGCAGGTCGAGGAGGGAACGATCACGGCAGATCGGTTCAACCATATCGCTCATGTGCGGGCGGCGTTTCTCTTTCTGCGGGACTCCGGATCGTTCGCCATGGCGCTCGATCGTATGAGCCGGGCCTTGAGGTGCATCACCGAACGGGCAGGCGTGCCTGGAAAGTACCACGAGACGATCACCGTCGCCTTCATCGCGCTGGTGCATGAGCGGATCGCGAGCGCCTCGTCCGAGGAAGGCTGGCCAACGTTCATCGAGCGCAACCAAGACCTGGTCCTGGCGAACCCGCTCGCGGCGTACTACTCGCGGGACCAACTGGCGGACCCGCTGGCGCGCCGCGTGTTCGTCCTACCGACGCATAATCGCTCCGCCGCCTGACTGGCAGCACGGGGCTTCGGCGTGGGTGTTGATATGCGTCAATGCGGTGGAGGGCGCGCCCTCGCTATCGGAGATCATGGCACAAATCCATTCGCTGCCTCGAACTTGGCAGGAAATTTCGACTGCCCCGACGGGCATCGATTTGGAGGTGTGTGTGATAGACAGGCGAGGGGTGCACGCGCTGGTGTTCCCTTGTCAAAAGGAGGATCGTGCATGGCTCGATCCTTCAACGAAAGCGCGCATAGAAATTCAGCCGACACATTGGCGGCTTTGGGGCGAGGATTTTCAGATCACTTCCTAAGCTGCTCCTTGTTTTCAATTGCGAATCTGTATTTTTCCCTCTCCTCCGCCAAGAGCCGGAGAATCATCGCGCGCTTTGTGGGATCGGTTTCAGTTTTGAGCAGCAGATTGAATTTATCGATGTTGGCTTGCACGATCATCTGCATGACAGCCTCCGTCGCCTACTCTTCCGTCGCGATCGAGCGGATAAGCCTTTCCTAAGCCGGTAGCTGAGCAGTTTTGCTCAAGCGACGGAATTGAGCCTGTGCTAGCCCCGCATCCTTGTGCCTTCCGGGTCGAACAGCGGCTCGGGCTGGATGGTCGCGGCGCGGCGCTCGCCCAAAATCTCGATCTCGAAGCCGCTCGCGCCATTCTCCGCCAGCTCCTTCGGCACGTAGCCCTGCGCCAGCGAGCGGTCGACGTAATGCGCGTAGCCGCCGGAGGTGACCCAGCCGACCACCTTTGCCCCGCCTGGGCCGTCGTGCCAGATCGGCTCGTCGCCGAGCACGTCGGCGCCCTCTTTGCCTCGGGCGGCTTCGACCACGAAGGTGACGCGGCGGAGCTTGCCGCCGTCCTCCTTTTCGCGCGCCGCGGCCTCGCGGCCGATGAAGTCGTTCTTCTTCAGATCGACGAAGCGGCCGGCATCGGCCTCGAAGGGGCCGTAGATGGGGCGGAGCTCGCGGAACCAGGTCGGCCAGTTCTTCTCCAGGCGAAGCGAGAGGAGGGCGCGCATGCCGAAATTGCGGATGCCGAATTCCGCGCCTGCCTCCATCACCTTCTCATAGAGTCGCCGCTCGTATTCCGGCGCCACCCAGATCTCGTAGCCGAGGTCGCCGGTATAGGTGACGCGGTTGAGCATGACCGGCACGTTGGCGAGGTGCGTCTCGCGGAAATCGAGGAAGCGCAGCGCCTCGCGCGAAACATCCTCGTCGGTGAGCTTGGCCAGCACGTCGCGCGCTTTGGGACCGGCGATGGAGAGCCCGACCAGGCTCATGCCGAGCGGCCTGATGGAGACTGAGCCGTCGTCGGGCAGGTGCTTCTCGAACCAGCGCATGTGGTAGATCTGCGCCTGGCTCGATCCCCACATGAAGAAGCGGTCCTCGCCATTGAGGGGAGGGGCCTTGGCGATGGTGAAGTCGCCGATCAGCTTGCCGGGCTCGTTGAGCATCGGGGTGAGCACGATGCGGCCGGTCTTCGGCATGCGGTTCGCCATCAGCCGCGAGAGGAACGCCTCCGCGCCGGGCCCGGCGATCGCGTATTTGGCGAAGTTGGCGATCTCGGTGACGCCGACGGCGTTGCGGACCGCCAGGCATTCCGCTTTCACATGCTCGAAATCGTTGGAGCGGTGGAAGGAGACGATGTCCTTCGGCTCCACGCCCTTCGGCGCGAACCAGAGCGGCGTCTCCAGTCCCCAGCTGTCGCCCATGACGGCGCCTTGCGCGATCATCTTGTCGTAGAGCGCGGTGGTCTGCATCGGCCGCGCCGCCGGCAGCTCCTCGTTGGGGAAGCGGATGCGGAAGCGGCGGGAATAGTTCTCGCGCACCTTGGCGTTCGTGTAGCCGAGCGTTGCCCAGCTGCCGAAGCGCGAGACGTCCATCGCCCAGACGTCGAAGCCGGGATCGCCATCCACCATCCAGTTCGCCAGCGCCAGCCCCACGCCGCCGCCCTGGCTGAAGCCGGCCATCACCGCGCAGGCGCACCAGAAATTCTTCAGGCCCTGCACCGGCCCGACCAGCGGGTTGCCGTCGGGCGCGAAGGTGAAGGGGCCGTTGACGACGCGGCGGATGCCGGTGTGCTCCAGGGCCGGGAAGTGCTTGAAGCCGACCTCCAGCGACGGCGCGATGCGGTCGAGGTCCGGCTCCAGCAGGTCCTGGCCGAAATCCCACGGCGTCTCCTTCGGCGACCAGGGCGTCGCGGCCTTCTCGTAGGTGCCGAGGAGGAGGCCCTGGCGCTCCTGCCGCGTATAGATCTCGCCGGCGAAATCGATGGCGTGCACGATCTCCTTGCCGGTCGTCCGGTTCACCTCCGCCACTTCGGGCATGTCCTCGGTGAGGATGTAGTGGTGCTCCATGGCGAGCACCGGCAGCTCCAGCCCGACCATGCGGCCGATCTCGCGCGCCCACAGCCCGCCGGCATTGACGACGTGCTCGGCATGGATGGTTCCCTGCTCGGTGACGACAGTCCACGAGCCGTCGGGGTTGGCGGTTCAGCTCGGTGACGCGGTTGCGGGTGTAAATCTCGGCGCCGGCGAGGCGGGCGGACTTCGCATAGGCCATCGTCGTGCCGTAGGGGTCGAGGTGGCCCTCGATCGGGTCCCACAGGGCGCCGACGAAGTAGCTCTCGTCGATCAGCGGCAGCAGCGTCTTCGCCTCGGCGGCGGAGATGATCTCCGTCTCCATGCCGAGATAGCGGCCGCGCGCATGCGCCATCTTCAGCCAGTCGAGCCGCTCGGGCGTATCGGCGAGCTGCAGCCCGCCGGTGAGGTGCAGCCCGCAGCTCTCGCCGGAGATCGCCTCGATCTCCTTATAGAGCCCGACCGTGTAGGCCTGCAGCTTGGCGACGTTCGGGTCGGAGTTGAGGGTGTGAAAGCCGCCGGCCGCGTGCCAGGTGGAGCCCGATGTAAGCTCGCTCCGCTCGATCAGCACCACGTCTTTCCAGCCGGCCTTGGTGAGATGGTAGAGAACCGAGCAGCCGACGACGCCGCCACCGATCACCGCGACTTGTGTGTGGGATTTCATGGAATGCGCTCCAATGGCATTGCTCAGCCAAGCAATGCGTCTTCGAAGGGAAAGCGTGACAGAAGCTCGGTGCCAGTCTCCGTCACCAGGATCTGCTGTTCCAGCTTGACGCCCTCGGCTCCGCCGTCCTCGCCGATATAGCTCTCCACGCAAAGCGTCATGCCCGGCTCGATGACGCCGTCATAGCCGGCGTCCGGATAGTCGGCGCGGTGATAGAGGTAGGGGTATTCGCCGGTCATGCCGCAGCCATGGGCGGAGAGGTAGTAGCGGTTGGCGAAGTATTTTTCCGGGATCGCCCACGCCTCTTCCGAATAGTCGCGGAAGGTCATGCCGGGACGGATGATCTCCATGTTGGCGTGCACCTGCTCGTAGGCGACCTTGTAGAGCTCGCGCTGTGTGGCGGTCGGCTGGTCCGGGCCGGCGTGGAAAGTGCGGGAGAAATCCGAGTAATAGCCGCAGCAGCCGACCACGTCCGTGTCGAGTGCGATCAGCTCGTCCTTGCCGATGAGCTTCGGACTGGTTTCCTGGAACCATGGGTTCGTGCGTTCGCCGGATGAGAGGAGGCGCGTCTCGACGTAGTCGCCATCCTGCGCGATCACCGCCTGGTGCAGGATCGACCAGAGCGCGTTCTCGCTCATGCCGGGGCGGATGGCGGCGCGCAGCCGGGCGACGCCGACCTCCGTCGCGCGGAGCGATGCGTTGACGCATTTCAGCTCCTCCTCCGACTTGATGGCGCGGGCAATCTCCACCGGGGCCTGCGCATCGACGAGGCGAAAGCCTTCCTGCGCGAGGGCCAGTGTGGCGCCGGCATTCAGGCGCTCCAATCCGACGGTGGCGCCGGCCCCCACCAGCTCCCTGAGGATGGCAGCCGTTTCCGCCGCCCAGCGCTTCTCGCGCTCCGCGATCGCTTCGCCGGCGGCAACGAAGCTTGCGGTGAGGGCAGGGCGCACCTCGTCGACCGTCTCCAGGCCATCGGCGAGATGCTCGCAGCCGGTGAACTCGAAAAGGATCGTGCGCTCTTCGGTGACGATCAGGTAGCGCGACGGCGTGTTGCGCGCGCAGAAGACCTGCATGTTGCGGGCGCCGGTGGCGTAGCGGATGTTCACCGGGTCGCTGAGGATCAGCGCGGCGATCCCGCGGCGCTTCATCTCGGCGCGTACGCGGCCCAGCCGATAGGTGCGGACCGCCACCATGTCGATCCCGGCACTGGGGTCGCGGTCAAGAAGCGCAATCTCCGGCAGGTCGGATCGCTCGGCGTGCCAATCGAGTTGTGCCACCGGTCCGCTCCGAGCCTCAGACGTCGGGTGTCAGCGTGACGGGAAAGCTGTCGAGCAGCGCGACGCCGGTCTCCGTCACCAGCGCCTGCCGCTCCAGCTTCACGCCCTCGCGGCCGCCTTCGCGGCCGATATAGGCCTCGAAGCAGATGCACATGCCCGGCTCGAAGGTGCCGTCATAGCCCGACTTCTTCTCGTCGCCCGGATAGCCCACCGAGGGATATTCGTCGCACAACCCGACGCCGTGGACGATCGCCGAATAGCGATTGGGGAAATAGTCCTCCGGCAGCTTGTAGGCGGCGTTGCGGAACTCGCTGAAACGCATGCCCGGGCGGAACAGCTCGATATTGTAGGCGATCAGCTCCTCCGCCATCGCATGCAACGCGATCTGCTCGTTGGAGGGGCCGCGTCCACCGGGCGTCACCCAGGCACGGGAGATGTCGGAGCAATAGCCGTAGGGGCCGACCAGATCGGTGTCGAAGGCGACGATGTCGTCCGCCTCGATGACCCGGTCGGAGCATTCCTGGAACCACGGATTGGTGCGCGGGCCGGAAGCGAGCAGGCGCGTCTCGATCCATTCGCCGCCGCGCGCGATGTTGGTCTGATGGAGGATCGACCAGAGCTGGTTCTCGGTGATGCCGGGCCGCAGGTTGCGCCACATCTCGCGCATGCCGACCTCCGAGGTCTGGATCGAGCGGCGCATCGCCTTGATCTCCTCGGGGTGCTTGATGGCGCGGGCGTGCTCGGTGAAGGCCTGGCTCGAGACGCACGCGATTCCTTCGCGCTGAAGCGCTTCGATGCCGAGCTGGTCGCAGGCGTCGATCAGGAGCCGGCTGTTGCCGCCGCCGTGAGCCCTGACGAGGTCGGCAAGCTCCGCGGCCCAAGGCTTGACGCGCTCACGCTCTTCCGGTCCGGCGCCGAAATAGTACCAGCTCAAGGCCGGACGCGTTTCGGTGACCGTGTCGAAGCCGGCGGAGAGATGGGCGCAGCCGTGGAAGTCGAAGAGGACGACCGGCCCTTCCGTCGCGATGAAGCAGTAGCGCACCGCGTTGTGCATGCACCACACCTGCATGTTCGAGGTGTCGGTGGCATAGCGGATGTTGAGCGGATCGTAGAGCAGGCAGCCGGCCGCGTCGCGCGCCTTGAGCTGCTCGCGGATGCGGCCGAGCCGGTAGTGGCGAACGACGTCCATGTCGGGCGCCTCGAGTCCTGCATCCGCCCATTCTCGCCAGGCCGGATTGCCGGGATCGTCGACCTCGATGGCGCCCGTCAGGTCGTGTACAGGGCGGCGCGACGGGTCGATCTTCGGCCTGGGGGTGTCCATGTCGGCGGCCTCAGAAGTCCGTCGGCGCGCCGCCCTCGCGCTTTCGCCGCTCGACGAAGTCGCGAAGCTCTTCCTGGATGGCGGGGTCGAGCGGCGGGGGCTCGAACTCGGCGAGTATCTGCTTCCAGATGCGGTTGGCGCGCTGCGGCGTCTCTTCGGCGCCGGCCAGCGACCATCTCTCGTAATTGCGCCAGTCGGACAGGAAGGGGCTGTAGAAGGCGGTCTCGTAGCGGGCCTGCGTGTGCGCCGCGCCGAAGAAGTGGCCGTTCGGGCCAACCTCGGCGATGGCGTCGACGGCGATGTCGTCTTCGCTCGCCGGAATCGGCTGCATGTAGTGCATCACCTGCTGCAGCGTCTCGCAGTCCATGACGAACTTCTCGTAGGACGCGGTCAGCCCGCCCTCCAGCCAGCCGGCGGCGTGGTAGACGATGTTCGCCTTGGCGGTGACGCAGGCCCACAAGCGAGAAGGCGCTCTCCCATGCCGCCTGCGCGTCCGGCGCGTTGGCGGCGCAGGCGTTGGAGGCGCGCAGCGGCAGGCCGTAGAGGCGCGCCATCTGTCCGGAGATCTGCGTGGCGCGCATATATTCCGGCGTGCCGAAGGCGGGCGCGCCCGACTTCATGTCGACGTTCGAGGTGAACGAGCCGTAGACCACCGGCGCGCCGGGCTTGACGCATTGCAGCAAGCGCGATCGCCGCCAGCGCCTTCCGCCGTCTGTTGCGCCACCGCGCCGGCGATGGTCACCGGCGCCATGGCGCCGGCCAGCGTGAACGGCGTGACGATGACCGGCTGCCCGCGCCGCGCCATGCGCATGGCGCCGTCGAGCATCGGCCAGTCGTGCTTCAGCGGCGAGGAGGAGTTGATGTTCGTGTACATGCGCGGCGCCGCGTCGAACTCCTCGTGCGTCAGACCCGCGGCGATGCGCACCATCTCCATGGCGTCTTCGACGCGCTCGATGCCGAGCGAATAGGCGTGCACGACTTTGTCGGTCAGCACGAGCTTGTCGTAGATGGCGTCGAGGTGGCGGACGGAGGCGTGGATGTCGATCGGCTCGACCGGATAGCCGCCGGCCATGTGGATGCAGTTGAAATATTGCGTCAGCTTGATGAGGTCGCGGAAGCTCTCGCGGTCGCCCGGCCGCCGCCCGCGGTCGAGGTCCATGGCGTTGGGCGGGCTCGACACGTTGACGAAGAGCATGCCGTCGCCGCCGATCGTCAGCCTGCGCTCCGGGTTGCGCGGCGTGATGTCGAAGCGCTTCGGCGCCTTCGCCACCTGCTCCATCACGAAGGCGCGGTCCATGCGCACGCGGTCGGAATCGGCGTCGACGTCGCAGCCGGCGTCCTTCAGGACCGCCTTGGCTTCCTGGTTGAGGAAGTGGATGCCGATCTCCTCGAGGATGCGCATCGCGCCATTGTGAATGCGCTCGACGGCTTCTTCGTCGAGCGGCGCGATAGGCGCGTCGCGGTTCTGCGGCAGCGTCCATGGGCTTTGCTGGATGGCAGCGCCGCCGGAGCGACGGAGATTGCCGGCGCGACCGCCGGAGCGCCGCCCGCGCGGCTGCTGGGGGACTCGGCGGAGTCGAGCATCAAACAACCTTCGCGGCCAGCCGATCACAGGCGCGGCTGGCCTCCGGCCAGATGCACGGCCATTCGACGCTCAAGTGCTGAAGTGACGCGCGCTCAGCTGCGATACAAAATCCGAATCTCGCAGCGCAAAATCGACCTGATCGCGACATCAGCTAATCTCTGCGCGACAAGTCGCAAACAAAATCCGCAAAGAAGGCGGCGGGGGTTGTATCCAACCGCATATGGCATGCTAGGCTGGTGACCAGATGCATTGCAGGTCGGCGCTCGTGGAAACGCCTGTGTGGACCGGCAAATGCAGGAGGAGAGCGTGCCGCTGCGCCGGCCGAACCGACAAGGGAGACAGTACATGCCATCTTCGCAGGATTCTGAACGCCGACTGCATCCGAAAGCGCAGGAAGCATTCGAGCTGATGGAACGCGGCCGGCTCAGCCGGCGCGAATTCATCCGCGTAGCCGCGCTGACCGGCCTCGCCGCCGGCGCGGCCTACGCCATGGCGGGCCTGCCGGCAGCCGGCGCGCGCGCAGGACAGCAATATGCCGTTCATGGACGATCCCAACGCCCAGAAGGGCGGCATCCTGCGCGTCGCCATGGAAATCCAGAAGATGGAGGATCCGGCGAACTACGACTGGACGCAGATGTCGAACGTCAGCCGGCAGATGCTCGAATACATCTCCTTCACCGACCCGCAGAACGTCACCCATCCGATGCTGGCGGAGAGCTGGGAAGCTTCCGACGACCTGAAGACCTGGACGCTCCATCTTCGCCAGGGCGTGAAGTGGTCGAACGGCGACGATTTCAACGCCGACGACGTGATCTTCAACTTCACCCGCTGGATGGACCCCGCGGTCGCCTCGTCCAACGCCGGCCTCTCGACCTTCGCCGCGATGCTTCGAGGAGGTCGATTCCGGCGAGAAGAACGACGACGGCTCGCCGAAGATGACGAAGAGGATGATCGACGGCTCGCTGGAGCGCGTCGACGACCACACGGTGCGTTCTGCATCTCACCAAGTCCGTGCTGTCGGTGCCGGAGGATCTCTACAACTATCCGACCGCCATCCTGCATCGCGACTTCAAGCCGCCGTTCTCCGAGAACCATATCGGCACCGGCCCCTTCCAGCTCGCCGAGTTCGCGGTGGCCGACAAGGCGATCCTGAAGCGTCGCGACGGGCGACTATTGGGGCGGCGACGTCTATCTCGACGAGATCCACTACCTGCACTACGACGCCGACAACCAGCTCACGGCCTTCGCTTCGGGCGAGGCGGACGCCATCTACCAGTTCGGCATCGAGCAGATGCCGCTGGCCCAGTCGATCGACGGCAACATCATCGCCGCGCGCACGGCGCAGACGCTGTGCTGCCGCTTCCACGTCGACGGAGGAGCCGTTCGACGACAAGCGCGTGCGCCAGGCGATCACCATGTCGGTCGACAACGCCGCCATGAAGGCGCTGATCTTCCCGGAAGGCGGCGACGTCGGCGAGAACCATCACGTCGCGCCGATCCATCCGGAATATTTCGAGCTGCCCAAGCTGAAGCGCGACGTCGGAGGGCGCCAAGGCGCTGCTCAAGGACGCCGGCAAGGAGAATCTCGAGATCACCATCGACGTCGGCAACACCGACGGGCCGTGGCAGCAGGCGGTCGGCCGAGTTCGATGCGCGACCAGCTCGCCGACGCCGGCATCACGCTCAACGTCAACGTCATGCCGGCGTCGAAATATTGGGAGGTCTGGACTGTCGACGCCGTTCGGCGCGACCGCCTGGACCCACCGCCCGCTCGGCACCATGGTGCTGTCGCTCGCCTATCGCGCCGGCGTCGCCTGGAACGAGACGCAGCTACAACAATCCCGAATGGGAGAAGCACCTCGACGCCGCCGAGGCGACGCTGGACGTGGAAGCCCGCCGCGAGCTGATGGAGCCGGTCGAAGCCATCCTTCAGGACGATTCGATCATGGTCCAGCCGATCTGGCGGCCGGTCTATACGATCACCACCAGCGAAGGTGCACAACTACCCGCCGCACCCGACCCAGTACCACCAGTTCAACAAGGTCTGGATCGAGTTCCTGATCGGACTGAGGTGAACATCCGCGCCCGCGTGCCGGGCGCGGATATCCGGGGGCTTCAGCGCGCCTCGCCGGACCGAGGGGCAAAGGATCGACGGGGGCGGGCGACCATGGTGAAGCTCATCGGACAGCGGCTTCTGCAGATGGCGCTGATCATGCTCGTCGTCTCGCTCGTCCTCTTCGTCGTCTTCGACAGCCCGAAATTCAAGAAGCAGCTCGCGGTCAACGAGCTCGGCGGCTTCGCCGTCGCGACGCTGACGGAGTCCGACTACGAGAAGTGGCTGGAAAACAAAGGGCTGAACGTCCCCATCTACGAGCGCTACGGCAAATGGGTGTGGGGCCTGGCCCACGGTGATTTCGGCCGCTCCTTCCAGAAGAACGCCGATGTCGGGCAACTGCTCGGCAGGGCGCTGATAAAGACCGGAATCCTCGCCTTCTGGGTCTTCGCCCTGATGATCCCGCTGGCGCTCGTGACCGGCGTGCTTGCCGGCATCGCCGAGGGCCGAGTGCAGGACCGGGCGATCACCTTCGTATCGGTCCTTTTCACATCGATGCCGGAGATCGCCACCGCGATCATCCTGACCGTCGTCTTCGCGCTCGGGCTCGGCTGGTTCCCGGCGAAGTCGAAGGGCGACGGGCTTATCTACATCGTGCTGCCGGTGCTGACGCTGGTACTCTACGATTTCGGCTATGTGGCGCGCATGACGCGCGCCTCGGTCGCCGAGGTGATGACCTCGCAGTACATCCGCACGGCGGTGCTGAAGGGCATTCCCTATCGCCGCGTGATCCTGAAGCACGTGCTGAGGAACGCGCTGATCGCGCCCTTCACGGTCATCGTCCTGCAGCTCAACTGGCTGCTGTCGGGCGTCGTCGTGGTGGAGGTCTTCTTCCAGTACAACGGCTTCGGAAAGCTGCTGCTCGACGCCGCGCTGTTCGGCGACCTCTATGTCGTTCAGGCGGCGACGCTCGCCGCGGTCCTCGTCGCGGTGCTCTCGCAGATCATCTCGGACGTGGGCTACACGTTCCTCAATCCGCGCATCCGGTTCAGCTAGGGCAGAGAGAATGGCCGTCGTCGCAGCACCGCTCCCGCCCCGCCCGCTGTTTGCGCGGCTGGCCCAGCCGCGCGCCCGCTCTGGTGCTGCTCCTCATCATGTGGGTGCCGCTCGTCGCCTACGTGATGTTCAAGCAGTATCTCGGCGACCTGCAGAACTATGTGCTGCTGCCGGCCATTCCCGCGGCACTCCTTCTCTATGCGGTCGCGGTGTGGGCTTGGCGCGAGTCGCCGATCGCGTTGATCGGGGTCGACGCTCGTCTTCCTCTGGCTCGCTGCTCGCCGTTGCGGCGCCCTATCTGCCGCTGCTCGACCCGAACAAGCCGGTGGCGCCGTTCGTCACGCCGTTCACCGAGAAGAACGGCGTCTTCTACTGGCTCGGCACCGACACGCGCGGCCGCGACATGCTCTCGCGCACCATCTGGGGCTGCCAGCGCGTCATCGTCTGGGGCATCACCGCGACGGTCGTCGCCTATATCGTCGGCACGGTGCTCGGCCTGATCGCCGGCTATCTCGGCGGCTGGTGGGACCAGGTCGTGTCCTTCTTCGCCAACGTGCTCCTGTCGTTCCCGGTGATGATCCTGTTCATCCTGATCCTGAACTATCTCGGGCCGTCGGGCTTCAACATCGTCATCGCGGTCACCTTCTCCTCGGCGCCGGCGATCATGCGCATCGTGCGCGGGCTGGCGCTCGACGTGAAGACGCGCGACTACATCTTCGCGGCGCAGACGCGCGGCGAGCACCCGCATCGTGGATCATGGTGATCGAGCTCCTGCCCAACGTGCGCGGGCCGCTCATCGTCGATGCCTGCCTGCGGCTCGGCTACACGACGGTCGCCATCACCACGCTGACCTTCCTCGGCCTCGGCCTGCAGCCGCCGGACCCCGATTGGGGGCTGATGATCAAGGAGGCCTCGTCCACCGCGCTGGTGTTCAAGTTCTCCTACATGCTTCTGATCCCGGCGCTTTCCGTTTCGAGCCTCATCCTCGGCTTCAACCTGATGGCCGACGGCCTGCGCGAAATGAGCATGAGGGACTGATGTCCGTAGCCACAGAAGCCGCCCCGGTATCGCATGACGTGCGGGAGACCCCCGGCGAGACGCCGGTGCTCGAATGCCGCAATGTCTGCATCTCCTACTTCACGCGCGCCGGCGAGATACCGGCGGTGGTCGACTTCAACATGAAGCTGATGCCGGGCGAGGCGGCACGGCATCGTCGGCGAGTCCGGCTGCGGCAAGTCCACGGTGGCGCTCGCCATCATGCAGTACATGGGCAAGAACGGCCACGTCGTCTCCGGCGAGATCCTGTTCGATGGGCCGCGACATGCGCACCATGAGCGAGGAGGAGCTGCGGCAGATCCGCGGCTCCAAGATCGCCATGGTCTATCAGGAGCCGATGGCCTCGCTCAATCCGGCGATGACCTGCGGCGAGCAGCTCGCCGAGGTGCCGATCTATCCACGACGGCGCTCAGCAGAGAAGAGGCGATGGAGCGGGCGCGCAAGATGCTGGAGAGCGTGCGGCTGCCCGACCCGCAGCGCATCATGGGCTCCTATCCGCACCAGATTTCCGGCGGCCAGCAGCAGCGCGTGGTCATCGCCATGGCGCTCCTGTCGAACCCGAAGCTGCTGCTGCTCGACGAGCCGACCACGGCGCTCGACGTGACGGTGGAAGCCGGGATCGTGGAGCTGATCAAGGAGATCGCCGAGGAGTTCGGCACCTCGATGATCTACATCTCGCACAATCTCGGACTGATCCTGGAGACCTGCGACCGCATCACCGTCATGTATTCCGGCGAGGCGGTGGAGGTGGGCTCCATCAAGGACGTGTTCGACGCGATGCGCCATCCCTATACGCGCGGCCTGTTCGCCTCGATCCCCATTCCCGGCGCCGACAAGAATTCAGCCGTCCGCTCGTCGCCATCCCGGGCCAGCTGCCGCTGCCGCATCAGCGGCCGCCGGGCTGCAATTTCGGCCCGCGCTGCGATTATCTTCGTCGCCGGCCGCTGCGACGCGCAGCCGATCCCGATGATCGAAGTCGGCGTCGGCGGCGATTTCCACGCCTCGCGCTGCGTCCGCGTCGACGAGATCGACTGGGCCGCGCCGATGGGCGAGGGAAGCGCGCACGAGCCGACCAAGCCGGGCGACGTAGTGCTGAAGGTCGACGACATGACCAAGCACTACGAGATCGAGAAGAGCGGCGCTGTTCTTCGCCGGCGAGAAGCAGACGGTGAAGGCCAACGAGAAGCTGAGCTTCGACGCGCGCGAGGCGGAGACGGTCGCGATCGTCGGCGAGTCCGGCTGCGGCAAGTCCACCTTCGCCAAGGTGCTGATGGGGCTGGAGACGGCGACCGAAGGGACGGTCACGCTCGGCAATCTCGATCTCGCCGAGATGCCGGTCGAAAAGCGCGGCGCGGAGACGATCGCCAAGCTGCAGATGGTCTTCCAGAACCCCTTCGACACGCTCAATCCGAGCCACACGGTCGGCGGCCAGATCGCCCGCGTCATCCGCAAGTTCGGCGTGGAGAAGGACGAGGAGAAGGTGCAGGAGCGCGTGATGCAGCTCCTCGACATCGTCAAGCTGCCGCGCGACTTCGCCAAGCGGCGGCCGCGCCAGCTCTCCGGCGGCCAGAAGCAGCGCGTCGGCATCGCGCGCGCCTTCGCCGGCAATCCCGCCGTGGTGATCGCCGACGAGCCGGTCTCCGCGCTCGACGTGTCGGTGCAGGCGGCGGTCACCGACCTTTTGATGGACATCCAGCGCGACCACCGCACCACGCTGCTGTTCATCAGCCACGACCTCTCGGTCGTGCGCTACCTCGCCGACCGCATCGTGGTCATGTATCTCGGGCAGATCATGGAGCAGGGGACGACGGACGAGATCTTCTCGCCGCCCTACCACCCCTACACCGAGGCGCTGCTCTCGGCCGTGCCGATCGCCGACACGCATGTGAAGAAGCGCAAGGTGCTTCTGACCGGCGAGATTCCCTCGCCGTCGAACCCGCCGAACGGCTGCCCGTTCTCCACCCGCTGCCAGTACATGATCCCCGGCACCTGCGACGTCGTCCCGCCGCCGGTGGTGGAGTTCGGCAAGGGCCACCGCATCCTCTGCCACCTGCCGCGCGAGCAGCTGGCGGCGATGGAGCCGGTGATCGAGATGGAGGACGAGCCCGCCCACGCGGCGTGAGGCGGCCGCGAGCGTGCCGGCCCGCCGAGGCCGGCAGATAATCGCTACGGTGCTTGGAACGTCACATGGCCGTCCGCGTCGGGCAGGTTCTGTCGCGGGCTTGGCGCGACGCGCTAGCCAGAGCTTCCCTTTGAGGGCGCGACCGGGCTAACCAAAACCGGTCCGCCTTTTCCGACAGGCTTTATCTGATCGGTCTGACTGCCGGATCGAGCCCTGCGAGGAGCCGCCGTGAAGATCGCCGCGATCGAGATCACTCATCACCGCCTGCCGCTCGACCCGCCGTTCCGGCCGAGCTGGGATTTTCGCCCGCGCGAAAATTTCGACGCGACGATCGTGCGGGTGAGGACCGACGAAGGCCTGGAGGGGATCGGCTCCGGCGACACCATGACCGGCTTTGCCGGCCACGAGCACCTTTTCGTCGGCCGCGACCCGCTCGACCTGGAGCGCCACAACCGCATCCTCGACAACATCCAGTTCCATTACGGCCGCTGCTGGCCGCTCGACCTGGCGCTGTGGGACCTCGCGGGCAAGATCAAGGGCGAGCCGGTGTGGAAGCTGCTCGGCGGGCGGCGCGACCGCGTGCCGGCCTATGCCTCCTCCGCCACCTTGCGCGATTCCGGCCGGCATGGCCGAGGCGGCGGAGCGCTATCTGGAGCGCGGCTTCCGCGGCATGAAGGTGCGCTTCCACCGCGGCGACTGGCACGACGATATCGCGGCGCTCGAAGCGGTGCGCGCCCGCGTCGGCGACCGGCTGGAGCTGATGGTCGACTGCAATCAGGGCTGGCGCATGAGCCACGACGACGAGACGCCGTGGACCTTCGACCAGGCGCTGCCCGTGGCGCGCGAGCTGGAGCGGCTCGGCATCTACTGGATGGAGGAGCCGCTGCACCGCAGCGACCGCAAGGGCATGCGGCGCCTGCGCGACGCCGACCAGCGTCAGGATCGCCGGCGGCGAGATGAACCGCGAGCTCTACGAGTTCCGCGACCTCATCGAGGAGGGCTGCCTCGACGTGCTGCAGCCCGACGTGGCGCTGACCGGCGGCATCACGGGCCTGCGCTGGGTCGCGCGGCAGGCGGAGGCCGCCGGCATGGTCTTCACGCCGCACACCTGGTCGAACGGGCTTTCCTACGTCGCCAACGCCCACTTCACCTGCGGCCTCGCCAACGCGCCGTTCCTGGAGTTCCCCTTCGACCCGCCCGAATGGTCGCTGGAGCGTCGCGACTACATGATGACCGAGACGCAGGACGTGGACGGGGAGGGGATGATCGTGCTGTCGGAGCAAGCCGGGGTTCGGCGTGGAGCTTGACGAGGCGCGGCTGAAGGCGACGCGGATCGGCTGAGAAATCAAATGAGCTCTGCTGGATATCGCGTTCAGCCAAAGGAGGCGTGGCTTGCGATCATCTGCGCGGAACGACGTCTCGATCGCCCCTCGATCCTAAGACGGCGCGAGCGCCGAAGCGTCGGAAGCTGAAAGCGGGTTCGCCACCGCGCCATGCTTACGCTTTTCCCGGAACGAGCATAGAGGGCGCCTGGAGCTTCGCGGTCAGGAGGCACGCTCGCCGTTTCCCCGGGCCTGGACACCTTGACGAGCCCTAGTTGGAAGCCGACGGTCCCGGATCGCCCATCTCAAGCACCTGCCATTCCGCCTGCGTGCCGTGGAAGCGGTTGAGGTCGACGATCTTGCTTATGCCCGGAAGCTCGGCGCTTCCCTTCCACTGCCAAAGGTTCCAGCTGCTCCATCCGTTGGGAAGGCGCGGCTCGTCCGTGTCGTAATCGGCCACCCACAACGGATAAGCGCCGAACTGATCGGTCATGTTCCGGTCCCAGAAATTCGGTGCCGTGTAGATGATCGGCGGCACGCCGTAATGCGCCTGCAGCAGTTGGAGGAAGACCTTCAGCCGCTCGGAGAGGTCCCGGGGAGGGTCCTTGCCGAGGCTCTCGACGTCGACTGCCGGCACGAGATCGCCCTGCGACAGCCCCACATTGTCGATGAACCACTGCGCCTGCGCCGCCGGATCGTCCTGCGGGACGAAATAGTGGTAGGCGCCGGGCCGCAGACCGAGCTGCTTGGTCCTGTCCCAGTGATACTCGAAAAGCGGATCCTTGTAGTCGAGGCCGACCGTCGCGCGGATGAAGGCGAAATCGTAGTGCGTTGCCTGGAACTCCGACCAGTCGATGCGTCCGCTGTAGTAGGAGACGTCGATGCCGCTGAGTGACAATTCCGTGGAGGGATCGGACGTTGCGCTGCCTCCGGCATCTTGCTGAGCCGCCTCCGACGGCGTCAAATCGGGGGCCACCGCCACCGGACCGGCATCCGACGCCAGGATCGGCGAAATCGGCTTCCCCCAGTCCCACAGCGTTCCGTCGCCGAGCTGGCTGTCGTTGTTCATGCCCCAGCACTTCACCTCGCCGTCGCTTGTGAGTGCACAGCTATGCCCCTCGCCGGAGGCGAGCTCCTGCAGGCCGCCGTCGATGTCGATGACCGGCCTGGGCGACAGCTGGACGGTGAAGCCGTGTTCGTCCGCCATGCCCGGCGCATCCCCCGACGAGGCAAGCTGTCCGTAGTCGTTCCAGCCCCAGCAGACGGGCGGCCCTTCCGCCAGCCGCGCGCAGGTGAAGCCTGCGCCGGCCGCCACGGCCACGGCTTTCCCCGGCAGGCCGGCCACGCGCACAGGCGACGGCCGGTCGGTCTGCGTGCCGTCTCCTATCTGGCCGAACTTGTTGGAGCCCCAGCAGAAGATGTCGCCGGTTTCGAGCGTCGCACAGGTGTGATAGCGGCCGGAGGAGAGGCCGATGGCCTTGCCGCGGAGATCGGCGACGAGCCTCGGCGTCGCCTGCGGCTTGTCGGGTGTGGAGCCGATCCCGAGCTGTCCGGCGCTACCGTCGCCCCAGCATTTCACTCGGCCGTCGACCAGCAGCGCGCAGGTGTGCAGCAGGCCGGCGCTGACCGCCTGCACGCCCGTCTCCAGGCCCGCGACGCTGACGGGCCCGATCGTGTCGCTGTCGCTCCCGAGTTGCCTCACCCGGTTTCCGCCCCAGCATATGACGCCGCCCTTTTCGGTCACCGCGCAGGTGTGGAAGCCGCCGGCGGCGATGCTGCCGATGCCCGAGACGCCGGGCACAACCAGCGGCTCGGCGCTCGCCTGGCGGTCCAGTCGCCGCGCGCGGACCGTACCGGGCGCCGCTCCCAGCTGTCCGCTGTAATCGCTCCCCCAGCACGCCACCGTGCCGGCCGTCGTCAGCGCGCAGGCGTGGTGGAGGCCGAGACTGACCTGCCGGATGTCCGCCTGGCCCCCGTCGATCAGGATCGGTTTCGGCTGCGCCAGCTCGGGCTTCGCGCCGAAGCGAAGGAAAGGCTGCAGGCCCCAGCACATAACCGTCGCGTCCTGCCGGACGGCGCAGGTATACCCGTTGCCCGGCGCCACCTGCGCGGCCGAAAGGCCTGCCGCCATCGCGGCCGAGGGAAGCAAGAGAGGAAGCAGCACGAGCGTGCAGATCACGCCCGCGCCAAAGGCCGGGGCGAGGGGCGCCACGGGTGCAACGGCCTTCCTCATTCGCCTCCTCCCGGGCAAAGCAGGCATAGCATGGCCGCCTTATTGCGAGCGATATGTGAATACACGCTTACCGGGACGGTGCGCGACGCCCGACAGACCGAGATTGTAGCGGGGTGGTCCGCCGAGCGGCGGTCGCGCGGCGGGCCTGGATGTGCGTCTCTCAGTCGAAGGGGGGCCAGTCGCTCAGGTCGTCGATCTCCTTCCAGGCGCGAACGCAGGCGTTGGTCGGATCCATTCCGAGGAAGATCGCCGCTTCCGCCCAGCGGCGGCGCAGAAGGCCCGTCAGCGGCTTGCCCGCCTGGTTGATCCATTTTCGCATTTCGTTCGGCACGGCGGCTTTGTCGCCGGAGTTGATCTTGGTCAGCATCGTCGAACTGGCCAGGTTCCCTTCGCCGAGGTTGTAGGTCCAGGAAATGAGGGCGGCAGCCTCGAAGGGCGTGAGGCCGACATTGACGCGCCTCTGCACACTCTCCGCGGCTCCCTGCATGTCTCGACGCAGCAGGGCGATGGCCTGGGCTTCTGTGACCGGCGGTGTGCTCGGGGTCACCGGCTTGTTGTTCTCGTCGCGGATCGTTCCGTAGCCGATCGTCCAGGTTCCGCCCGGCTTGGAGCCGTTGTCGTCGTAGGGCGTCGCGGAAAACCCCTCGATCCGCTTGACCACCGCCATCGCGGCGTCCGGCACTTTTCCATCCCAATTTCCATTCGGCTTCTTTGCCATCAGGACCTCCCAAGAGTAGAAAGCAACCGTTCCTTGCGAGGATAATCTACCCAGGGGTTGGGTGGCAGTCGAATGAAGTTGTGTTGTACGGCAGCGCCGGTTGCATCGGCCGGCTGGGACGCGAATGGGTCAGCGGGTCACAGCCTCAAATCCATCTCCCACGTCTCGCCCACCAGATCCTTCCCGAACGCGTGGTGCTTCTCCTCCGCCACCAGCTTGAACCCCGCCTTCTCGTAGATGGCGCGGGCGGCGGTGAGGTTGCTTTGCGTCCACAGCGTCATGGTGCGAAAGCCCTTGGCGCGGGCGAAGGCGATGCATTCGTCGACCAGCCGGCGGCCGATGCCGAGCCCGCGCGCGGAGGGCTCCACATAGAGCAGGCGGAGCTTCGCGACCGTCTTCGATTTCCTCACCGCGAAGACCGAGCCGACGATCTCGCCGTTGCGCTCCGCGACCCAGGCGCTCTCCCATTCCGGATCGAATTTCTGCGACGAACGCCGCCAGGATCTCCGCGGCCAGCGCTTCATAGGAGACGTCCCAGCCGTATTCCTCGGCGTAGAGGATGCCCTGGCGGTGGGCGATCCAGCCGATGTCGCCGACGCGCAGCGGCCGGAGCGTAGTAAGCCGGTTTCGCGCGGCGCCTGGCCGGGCCGAGCAGGCTCTCGATCTTGTCCATCGCGCCGACCAGCGCGGCGCGGCTCCTCTCCGACAGCGGCGCGAGCTTGTCGCGCGCCTCTTCGCTTGAGGCGCGGTCGAGCGAGGCGAAGGCGGCGTGTCCCGGCGGCGGTGAGGCGGATATGCGCCTTGCGGGCGTCATCTTTCGCCGTCGTGCGCTCGATCAGCCCGCGCGCCGAAAAACGCTTGAGGATGCGGCTGAGATAGCCGGCGTCGAGACCAAGGTCGCGCTTCAGCTCCGTGGCGGTGGCGCTCGTCGCGGTGCGCCAGCTCGTAGAGCACGCGCGCCTCGCTGAGCGAGAAGTCGCTCTTGTGCATGCTCGTCGGCGAGCAGCCCGATCTCCACCGTATAGAAGCGGTTGAAGCGCCGAAGCTGCGCGATGTCGTGGGCCATGGGTCGGGCCATGGAGGTGTCTCCGTCGGTGCGGAGCATCACCAAGATAGTTGACGGAGTCAAATAAATTGCCTCGCTTGACAGGTTCGAGCGCGATGGGGAATCAATAAGAACAAAGATAGAACAGAGCATGATCCCGAAAAGTGGGAACCGGTTTTCGGAAAAGATCATGCTCCAGCAAAAGACACGGAAAACGCACGCCATGGCCCTCGACGCCACGGCGCAGGAGGCGCTTGGCCGACTGCGCCGCGATATCGCCCGGATGGAAGGCCGCCTCGCCGACGAGGACCGGCTGCTCCTGAACGCCCCCAACCAGAATGGTGGTGCGGCGGGCAGGGCGGTGGAGGCGGAGAGCGGCCCGCTCAGCCTCAAGCCGCGTCCGCGGCGGGGGCGGCTGCCGCTGGGGAGCGCGCGCCTCGACGCGGCGCTTGGCGGCGGGCTGCCGCTCGCCACGCTGCACGAGGTGCGCGCCGATCAAAGCCGCGACGGAGGCTCCGCCGCCGGTTTCGTGCTGGCGCTCGCCGCGCGGCTCGCCGCCATCGGGGGCGAGCCGGCGCTCGTGTGGATCAGCGAAGCGGATTCTGCGGCGCGAGACGGGCCGGCTCTACGCGCCCGGCCTTGCCGCGCTTGGCCTCGACCCCGCCCGCGTCGTGGAGGTGACGGCGCACACGGAGACCGACGCGCTGTGGGCCTTCGAGGCGGCGCTCGGCTGCCGCGGCGTGGGGCTCGCCGTCTGCGAGCTCAGGGAGACGTCGCTCGACCTTACCGTCACGCGCCGCGCCACGATGCGCGCCCGCGATCACGGCGTCACCGGCTTGCTCCTGCGCCTGGCGAGCCGCGCCGAGCCGACCGCGGCCGAGATCCGTTTCGCGCTTGCGCCGGCGCCGGCCGGCACGATCGGCGGGTTCGCCGCCGGTGTCGGCCGCCCGGCCTGGCGGCTGACGCTGGAGAAGAACCGCGGCGGGCCGACCGGCGCCTTCAGTGTGGAGTGGAAGCCTCATGAGCGATCGTTTGCCGAGCCCGGGGGAGAAGAACGGGAGGCCGGAGGGGATCCGCCGGGCGGGCGGGGGACGCCCATGCGCATCCTCAGCCTCTTCCTGCCGCGCCTTTCGACCGACCGGCTGATCCGCCGCCGGCGGCTCGGGGCGGCCGACGCGCCTCCTGAGGGCGTGCCGCTCGCCGTCGCGGCGAAGGAGAAGAGCGCCGTCCGCATCGTCGCCGTCGACCGCCTCGCCGAGCAGCGCGGCGTGCGTCTCGGCCTGACGCTGGCCGATGCGCGCGGCGCGGTCCCCGACCTGCATGTCGTGGAAGCCGACGCGGCCGCCGACCTGGCGATGCTGGAGAGGGTCGCCGACTGGTGCGACCGCTATACGCCGCTGGTGGCGCTCGACCCGCCTGACGGCCTCTTCCTCGATATTTCCGGCTGCGCGCATCTCTTTGCGGGCGGCGGAGAGGTGAGCGGCGAAGCGGTGCTTCTGGCCGACTGCCTGAGCCGCCTCCGGCACCAGGGCTTCGAAGCGCGCGCCGCCGTCGCCTCCACCGCCGGCGCCGCCTGGGCCGTGGCGCGATACGGCGCGGGCGGCCCGGGGGTGGCATTGTGCCGGCAGGCAGCGAGGCCGAGGCGGTCGCCGAGCTGCCCGTGGCGGCGCTGCGCATCTCGCGGGAAAACGAGGCGCTGCTCGACCACCTCGGGCTGAAGCGCGTCGGCCAGCTCTACGGCAAGCCGCGCGCCCCGCTGGCGGCCCGCTTCGGCGCCCGCCTGGTCGCCCGTCTCGACCAGGTGCTCGGTCATCTTGACGAGGTGGTGGTGCCGAGCAGCCCCTCCGCCGCAATTCTCCGCCGAGCGCCGCTTCGCCGAGCCGATCCTGGACCAGGAGGCGCTGCTGGAGACCTTGCGCAGACTGGCCCACGCGCTGGAGCCGGCGCTCGATCGCCACGGGCTCGGCGCGCGGCTGGTGGAGGCGAGCGTTTTCCGCATCGGACGGAGCGGTCGCCCGCGTCAGCGTCGGCACGGTGGCGCCGCTCCGCGCCGCCGACACCGTCGCCATGCTGTTTGCCGAGCGCCTCTCGGCGCTCGGCTCCGACTGGGAAGCCGGCTTCGGCTTCGACATGGTGCGCCTGGCGGTGCTCATTGCCGATCCGCTCGACGCGGCGCAGATCGATCTTGCCGGAGAGGCGGAGGGCGACGGCAGCCTCTCGCAACTGGCCGACCGGCTCGGCGCGCGGCTTGGGGATGGGCGCGTCACCCGCTTCATGCCGCAGGACACGCATATTCCCGAGCGCGCCGTCCGCGCCGCGCCGCTTGCCGATGCTTCACCTAAGGCGCTGGCCTGGGCTTCCGCGCCCGACGCGGAGAAAGCGAATGCGGAGATTCCGCCCGCCCGGCCGCTCCGCCTGCTCTCACGCCCCGAGCCGGCGGAGGTGATCGCCGAGGTGCCGGAGGGCCCGCCGCTGCGTTTCCGCTGGCGCCGGGTGGCACATGAGGTGGCGCGCGCCGAGGGGCCGGAGCGCATCGCGCCGGAATGGTGGCGGCCGGAGGATGTGGGCCGCGACACGCGCGACTATTACCGGGTGGAGGACGCCGAGGGCCGCCGCTACTGGATTTTCCGCGAAGGGCTTTACGGCCGCGAGACGGCAAGCCCTATCTGGTATGTGCACGGGCTGTTCGCTTGAGGCTGATGGCCGTCCTTGAGGCTCATGACAGAGCCTACCCCCCCTCAAGGGGGAGGTTACGCACGTCCGTTGCGCTTGGCGCGCCTTCCCTCAAGCCGCGAGGGGATACGCCTCTTCCATGATGTAGGGCCCGCCGCCCTTGGAGGCGCGTGAAGACAGGAGCACGAAACGGCCGATCGGGAACGGCGGCGTCCGGAAATCGCCGCGCAGCGCCAGATAGGCCGCCGCGTCCGCCTGGCTCGACGAGCGGATGCGCGCCAGCGTCACGTGCGGGCGGAATTTTCGCCGCTCCGGCTCCAGCCCGATGCGCTGGATGATTCGCTCCTGCTCCGCCTGCAGCTCCTTCAGCGCCGGCGAGGCCCTCACGCAGGCGACGATCGAATGCGGCTTCCTGCCGCCGAGCGCATCGAGCCCCTCCAGCGACATATCGAAGCTCGGTCGCTGGACCCGCCCCAGCGCCCGCACGATCTCGTCCGCTGTCCGGTTGTCGATGTCGCCGATGAAGCGCAGCGTGATGTGGTAGTTCTCCGGATCGACCCAGCGTGCGCCGGGAAGGCCGCCGCGCAGCAGCGAGAGCGAGAATGCGATCTCGGCCGGGATCTCCAAAGCGGTGAAGAGACGCGGCATCCGGCACTCCCGAATCAAGCACTGTCCCGGGAGAATAATAGGAATTCCGACGCCCGTTTTGCACTGCGGGCAAGCGGTGGCCGCGCATCGGCCGGCGGCCCGGAAACGAAAAGGGCCGACCCGTAAGGGTCGGCCCAGGGTGTACCTCTGGGGGATTGAACCATACTGAATACCCAACCTCGGATAGGCGTTGGGGGCTGGGGGCTGGATATCCGCCGCCTCCCAAATTCGGGCACGAGGCAACGATGGGAAGATCGGCAGCCAGGATGGCGTGCGAAAGGCTGAATCACGGCATATTTGTGGAAATGTGAGTCCTGCCAACGGCCGCATGAAAAACGCACCCGGTGCGCCGCTTTCTTGGTGCACATGCCATTAATCGCGCTATTCTGGCTATTCGAACAAAGGAAGGAGGCGCCCCCTTGAGCGAGAGTGAAGATTGGTCCACGGGCGGGCGGCGGATCGCCCCTGGCATCCGACCGTCCGCCTTCCGGCAGGTTTCCTTCAACAGGCGCGAGCTGAGCGACATTTTCAGGATCTATGGCCGCAAGGTCGCGGAGGGTGAGTGGCGGGATTACGCCATCGATCACCTCGAAGATCGCGCCGTCTTCTCGATTTTCCGCAGAGCCAGCGAGATGCCGATGTTCCGGGTGGAAAAAATCCCGGATCACGCGCGCAAGCAGGGCGCCTACCGAATCGTGGCGGCGACCGGGCTCATCATGCGCCGCGGCCATGAGCTCGCCGGCGTGCTGAGGTTCCTCGACCGGCCGAGACTGTCGCTCGTTTCCGCCTAGCTGCCGTCGGGGAGGGTCGCCTTCCCCGGCCCGAGCGGGCGCTGCATCAGCACCGTGTCGAGCCAGCGTCCGTGCTTGAAGCCGGAGGCTTCGATCACACCGATCTGGCGGAAGCCGAGCGCAAGATGCAGGCCGACCGAGGCGGGATGCTCCGTCCCGCCGCCGATGACGGCGATCATCTGCCTGAACCCCAGCCCTTCGAAATCGCGATGAGCTCGCCGAGAAGCGCGCGGCCAATGCCGGCGCCCTTGCGCCGCCGGCGCCACGTAGACGCTGTCCTCCACCGTAATAGCGATAGGCCGGCCGCGGCCGGTAGGGTCCCGCATAGGCATAACCGAGCACGCCTCGCCGCGACGGCGACGAGATGCGGATAGCCCTTGGCCACCAGCTCGCGCCATCGGCGGGTCATCTCCTCCAGGCTCGGCGGCTCCAGCTCGTAGGACGCAGTGCCGGTCCCGCACCGCCTCGCCGTAGATCGCGGTGATGGCGGAAGGTCGCGCTCCTCGGTCGGGCGCAGGAGAAATCACTCATGGCGATCAGCCCTGTCCGGCGAGACGCACAAAAGAAAACGCGGCGCCGAAGCGCCGCGTTGAAAGCTCTTTCGTTCGGCTGCCGCTAGTTCCGGTTGCCCATGAACTGCAGCAGGAACATGAACAGGTTGATGAAGTCGAGGTAGAGCTGCAGCGCTCCGATGATGGAGGCCCGCCCGGCCGCGACCTGATTGCCGGCCACGAAGTCGTAGGTGTTCTTCAGCCGCTGCGTGTCGTAGGCGGTGAGGCCAGCGAAGATCAGCACGCCGATCGCCGAGATCGCGAACTGCATGGCCGGCGACTGGAGGAAGATGTTCACGACCATCGCGATGATCAGCCGATCAGGCCCATGAACAGGAACGAGCCCATGCCGGTCAGATTGCGCTTGGTCGTGTAGCCCCACAGGCTCAGCGCGCCGAACGAAGCCGCCGTGATGAAGAACGTCTGGGCGATGCTCTGGTGCGGTGAACACCAGGAAGATCGATGACAGCGACAGGCCCATCACCGCCGCGAAGGCGAGGAAGACGAGCCGCGCCGTCGCGGGCTGCATGCGCTGCACTGCGGCCGAGAGGCCGAAGACGAAGAGAAGCGGCGCAAAGATGATCACCCAGCGCAGCGGGCTGGTGTAGATCGCGCTGCCGAAACGCCGTCAGGGTTCCGCTCTGCGAAGGCCGCACGTAATAGGCGCCGTAGGCGACGAGGCCGGTGATCGGCCAAGCCCATCGCCATGTTGTTGTAGATGCCGAGCATGAAGGCGCGCAGACCCTCGTCGACGCCAACACGAGCGCCGGCACCTCCGCGAGCGGCAGTCGAGTACTGCCGGTCGTATTCAGCCATAGAAGGTCCTCCTTCGATTTCGCTCCAATATCGGGCGGGAGCGTCGCGGTCGGAATATGGCGATGTTGCGCCCGCCGACACAAGCCTTGCGCGGGCGGAAAGATCGCTCGAGGATTCCGCGGGTTTCAGGTTAAAGTTACTTACAGGTTCTTGAGAAGCGGGGCGGGCTTGACGGAAAGGATTCGCCATGTGCCGGCGAGGCCGAGCCCCAGCGTGACCGCAAGCGCCGTCGCTGCCGCGGTCGCCGCGACGCTCGGATAGACGGTGAAATCCAGCTCCATGATGCGGCGTCACCACGTACCAGCCGAGGCCGCTGTCCCGGCGGACAAGCGCAAACAGCGCCGTGGCGATCCCCGAGCAGCCCGTATTCGAGCGAGAAGGCGGAGAGGAGCACCGGCCGGGTGGCGCCGAGCGTCTTCAGGATGACGGCGTCCTGCCGGCGCTGGCGGTGCCCCGCGGCCAGCGCTCCGCCGAGCACCAGCATGGAGACGACCAGCGCCAGCGAGGCGGCGACGCGCACCGCGAGCGACCAGCTCGGCGATGATGGCGTTGACCGATTCGATGGCGTCGCGCACGCTGATCGTCGTGACGCCCGGGGAAGCGCGGTGACGGCTGACCGCACCGCCCGAGCCACGGCGCCGCTCCTGGTCGCGGTCCGGCGCCCTTGGGAAGGCTGCAGCGTGGCGATGTAGGCGTGCGGGGCGCCGGCGCAGCGTGTTGGGGGAGAACACCAGCACGAAGTTGATGGAGAGCGATTCCCACTGCACCTCGCGCAGATTGGCGATGCGCGCGGTGATGTTGCGGCCGAGCACGTTCACCGTGATGGTGTCGCCGACCTTGAGGCCGAGGTCGTGCGCGATCTCCTGCTCCAGCGAGACGAGCGGCTCGCCGTCATAGCCCGCGCGGCCACCATTTCGCCTTCCACGACGCTAGGAGTTCTTCGGCACGGTGTCGGAATAGGTGATGCCGCGGTCGCCTCTGAGCGCCCAGCTCGAGCGGCCCTTGCGCCCGCACTTCGTGCGCTCGGCACGCCGTTCACCTCCTCGATGCGCCCGCGCAGCATCGGCACGGTCTGGAGCGTCGCCCTCCGGCGCGGTCCTGGAGACGAGGTCGAGGAATTTGCCGCCGCTCGCTCTCCTGCACGTCGACGAAGATAGAAGTCCGGCGCCTTGCTCGGTGATCGTGCCGGAGAGCTGGTCGCGCAGGTTCGTGTCGATCAGCGCCAGGCTGACGAGAAGCGTGAGGCCGAGCCCGAGCGACAGGACGACGCTCGGGGTGAGGGCGCCCGGCCGGTGGATATTGCGCACGGCAAATCGCAACGACGTGCCGCGCACGCGTGCCGGCGCGGCGCGCCACCGCCATGATGGCGATCGCCACCAGCCGCAGGACCACGAAGGCGCCGATGACGGCGCCGACGTAGAAGAGCGCCAGCTTGCGGTCGTCCGGCCAAGCTCGACCGCCATGACGGCAAGCAGGAGCAGCGCCACGGCGCGGGCGAGCTGGTAGCGGAGCGGGGGGCGTCCGCGGCGCATGGACGGCGCGGTCGGCGAAGAGGAGGATGCGGGAAGCTGCCGCGCGCGCCCGAGCGGCCCGAGCGCAAAGCCAAGCGTGACGAGAAGGCCGTAGACGACGGCCAGCCGAGCTCTCGAGGATAGATGCCGATCGCCGCCACCGGCACGAGATCGGCGAGCGCGAAACGCGCGGCGAAGGGAAGCGTCGCACCGAAGGCAAGACCGATGGCAATGCCGAGCGAGGCGAGCAGCAGAATCTGGATCAGGTAGACGCGGAAGACGGTGCCGTTCCGCGCGCCCAGGCATTTCAGCGTGGCGATCGCCGGGCGCTTCAGGTCGACATAGCTCGACACGGCATTGGCGACGCCGACGCCGCCGACGATGAGCGCCGTCAGGCCGACCAGCGTGAGGAACTGCGCCAAAATGCTCGATGTTGCGCTTGAGGCTCGGCGCGGCGTTGTCGCGCGAGCGCTTCGACCAGCCGGCTTCGGGAAACAGCCGGTCAGCCTCGCCGCGCATGCGGCCGATCGCGGCAATGTCGTTGGCGCCTTCCGGCAGGCGGATGCGGTAGATCCATTCGATCAGGCTGCCGGGCCGCACGAGCCCGGAGGCTTTCAGCGCGTCGATGGACACCAGCACGCGCGGGCCGAAGCCGATGCCGCTTGAAAGACGGTCCGGCTCGGAGCGAATCACGCCGCGGATCTGCAGCGTCTCGGTGCCGAGCCGCACGCTGTCGCCGACGGCGACATGCAGACGGTCGAGCAGCTCCGGTGCGACCAGCGCGCCATAGATGCCGTCCTGCTTGGCAAGCAGACGCTGGCCGTCGCTGGTGCCGTCCTCAAGCCGCAGCGTGCCGCCATGCGGATAGGAGCCGTCGACGCCGCGCAGCTCCACCAGCGCCTGGCCCTCGTCGCTCGTGGCCCGCAGCATGGCGCGCATGTCGGCGACCTCGCCGACCGTGCCTTTCGACTCGAGATAGCCGAGCTCCTCGGGCGTCGCTTCACGGTGCTGCAGCTCGAACGCGATGTCGCCGCCGAGGATGGTCGCGGCCCTCGGCCGAAAGCCCCTGCGTCAGCGCGCGCGAGACGGAATTGACGCCGGCAATCGCCGCCACGCCGAGCGCAATGCAGGCGATGAAGACGTAGAAGCCGGAGAGCCCGCCGCGCAGCTCGCGGAGCGCCAGTCGAAATGCCACCGCGAGGTCGGCCATGCGTGTCACACCTTTTGGAGCATGACTTTATCCGACCTTGCTTCGCCCGCCGAAGCGGGCTTCGCGAAGGCGGGAAGCCGGTCTCTACTTTTCGGGATCATGCTCAGCCGCCGGCCGCGCTCTTGAGCCGCGGCGGTGTTGCAGCCTCGATGCGGCCGCCGGCGATCCGCACCGTGCGGTCGCAGCGCGCTGCAAGCTCCACATCGTGCGTGACCAGCACCAGCGTCGTGTTGTGCTCGGCGACGGAGGAAAGCAGCAGATCGGCAATCTCGTGGCCGGTCGCGCCGTCGAGATTGCCGGTCGGCTCGTCGGCGATCAGGATCGATGGCTCCACCACGAGCGCGCGGGCAATGGCAACGCGCTGCTGCTCGCCGCCGGAGAGCTGCGCGGGATAATGCGACAGGCGCTCGCCGAGCCCGACCTGGCCAAGCACGGCGCGGGCGCGGTCGAACGCGTCGGGGCGCCCGGCAAGCTCCAGCGGCACGGCGACGTTCTCCAGCGCCGTCATGGTCTGCATCAGGTGGAAGGCCTGGAACACGAAGCCAATCTCATTGCCGCGGAAGCGGGCGATCCGGTCTTCGTCGAGCCCGGCATAGTCCTGCCCGGCGACGACGACGCGGCCGGAATCGATGCTCTCCAGCCCGGCGATGACCATGAGCAGGGTGGATTTGCCCGAGCCGGACGGCCCGACGAGCCCGACGCTCTCGCCGCGGCCGACCTCGAAATTCACGCCGCGCAGCACATGCACTCGCGCCGGGCCGCTACCCAGGGTGAGGTCCACCCCATCGAGAAGGATTGCAGGTTCACTCAACCCGGCCACCGCCTATATCTCACACGGATTTCCGAATATGGGTCAGGTATGAAGAAGTTCAAAATATGGGCTGCCCTGAGCGCGGTGCTTGCCGCCGCGCTGCTCGCCGCGGGCGGAGCCGTCGGCTACGGGCAAGCCGGTGGAGATCGTCGCGCTCGGCGACAGCCTGACGGCGGGCTATGGCGTGGACGCGGGCAAGGCCTTCCCCGAGCAGCTCGAGGCGGCGCTGCGCAAGCGCGGCTGACGACGTCGACGGTCGCCAATGCCGGCGTGTCGGGCGACACCGTCCACCGACGGGCTGGCCCGGCTGGAATGGTCGGTCCCCGAAGCCGCGGACATCGTCATCGTCGAGCTCGGCGCCAACGACGCGCTGCGCGGCATCGACCCGGAGGTGACGCGGGATGCGCTTGACCAGATCATTCTCGCGAAGCTCCGGGCGCGCGGGCAGGCGGTGCTGCTTGCCGGCATGCTGGCGCCGCGCAATCTCGGCGACGAATACGGCGAAGCCTTCGACGCCATCTATCCGGATCTCGCGGCGCAATACGACGTCGCGTTCTATCCCGTTCTTTCTGGACGGCGTGGCGACCGACGCATCGCTCAATCAGGCCGATGGAATGCACCCGACGGCGGAGGGCGTCGCCCGCATCGTGGAAGGCGATCCTGCCGCAGGTGGCGCAGCTTGTGGCCGACGCAGAGGCGAGCCGCTGAGCTCACCAATCGCGAAGCATGGCAGCGCCGAGGACGGCGCCCGGGCCGTTCGCCAGGTCCTCCTGCACGATGATCGCGCAGGCATCGACGCCGTGGGCCATGATCTCGTTGCCCGGCAGCGTGATCTTCACCGCTTCGCCGCCCCACATGCCGATCGGCCGCATGGCGCGCACGACGTTGTAGTAGTTGATGGTGCGGCCGGCGTTCTCGCCGCGCGCGATCTTCACCTTGGCCTCGGAGGTGAGCAGCACCAGCCGGATCGTCGCCGGTTTCGCGGTGTTGTTGGGCAGCGCTCCCACCTCGATCTCGACGGTGCCGTCGCCGTGGCGCATCGAGACCGGGACGGGAAGGCTCGAACTTGGCGATCGCCATATCGACCGAATCGCCGGTCGCTGCCGACATATCCGTCCTTGCCGTTGACGACGATCTGCGGGGTGTAGACCCGGCGCGTCCCGTGCGCGGCGGCGTAGTCGCGCTGCCTCGTGGAGTAGGCCGCGTCGCCAAGCGTGTCGCGCCAGCCGAGATAGTCCCAGTAGTCGACGTGCATCGACAGGGCGACCACGTCGTCGCGCTTGGCGAGGTCTGCAAAATAGGCATCCGCCGGGACGCAGGACGAGCAGCCCTGGCTGGTGAAGAGCTCGACGACCGCCTGAGGCTCGGCGCTTGCCGGACGCCGAGACGACAGAAGCCGGCAAGCAGTCCGGCGAGGAGGCTGGTTCCGCGTTTCATGATCGCAGAGCTACGCTCAGGCGCTCCCCCCGGCCACTCACAATGGATTCACACACGCGTATTTGAAGATGACCGCTGTTTCGCTCCCGAGCAAGGGAGCAGCCGGAAATCCTTAAAATTGGAGCGTGCAGGCCGCTCAGGCGGCCTCCTTCACCAGGTTTCTCAGCACATAATGCAGGATGCCGCCGTTGCGGAAGTAGTCGAGCTCGTCGAGCGTATCGATCCTGACCAGGAGCGGGATCTCCTTCGTTGCGCCGTCCGCGAAGGCGATCTTGGCCGTCACCACCTGCCGCGGCTTCAGATCGGCGATGCCGCTGATGGAAACCATCTCGTCGCCCTTGAGGCCGAGGCTCTGCCAGCTCGTGCCCTCCTCGAAGACGAGAGGAAGCACGCCCATGCCGACCAGATTGGAGCGGTGGATGCGCTCGAACGACTGCGCGATCACGGCGCGGACGCCGAGAAGCCGCGTGCCCTTCGCCGCCCAGTCGCGCGACGAGCCGGTGCCGTATTCCTTGCCGGCGAAGATCGACCAGCGGCACGCCTTCGCTCTGGTAGCGCATGGCCGCATCGTAGATCGGCAGCTCTTCGCCGGAGGGGTGGTGCACGGTGACGCCGCCCTCGATGCCCGGCACCATCTGGTTCTTGATGCGGATGTTGGCGAAGGTGCCGCGCATCATGACCTCGTGATTGCCGCGCCGTGCGCCGAAGGAGTTGAACTCGGTCGGGCGCACCTGGTGCGAGATCAGGTATTCGCCCGCCGGCCCGTCGCGCTTGATGGAGCCGGCCGGCGAGATGTGGTCGGTGGTGATGGAGTCGAGGAAGAGGCCGAGGATGCGCGCGTCGGCGATGTCGGTCAGCGGCTCCGGCTCCGGCTTCATGTCGGTGAAGTAGGGCGGGTTCTGAACGTAGGTGGAGCCGTCCGACCATTTGTAGGTGAGGCCGCCCTCGACCTTGATCTGCCGCCAGTGCTCGTCGCCGCGGAACACGTCGCCGTAGCGGCGAGCGGAACATCTCCTCGCGAGATCACCTTGCGGATGAGCCCGGCGATCTCCGCCGAGCTCGGCCAGATGTCCTTCAGATAGACCGGATTGCCGTCCTGGTCCGTGCCGAGCGGCTGACGCGTGATGTCGACCTTGAGCGAGCCGGCAAGCGCATAAGCGACGACCAGGGGCGGGGAGGCGAGATAGTTGGCCCTGACGTCGGGATTGACGCGCCCCTCGAAGTTGCGGTTGCCGGACAGCACCGAGCAGGCGACGAGGTCGTTCTCGTTGATCGCCTTGGAGATCGCCTCCGGCAGCGGGCCGGAATTGCCGATGCAGGTGGTGCAGCCATAGCCGACGAGGTTGAAGCCGAGCGCGTCGAGATGCTCCTGCAGGCCGGCCTTGGCGAGATATTCGGTGACCACCTGCGAGCCCGGGGCGAGCGAGGTCTTCACCCAGGGCTTCGGCTGTCAGCCCCTTCTCATGCGCCTTCTTGGCAAGCAGGCCGGCGCCGATCAGCACGGAGGGGTTGGAGGTGTTGGTGCAGGACGTGATGGCGGCGATGACCACGTCGCCGTCGGCGATATGGAACTTCGCGCCGTCGACCGGAAATCCGCCGAGCTTGTGGCCGTCGGCGTTGGTATCGACGCCCGTCCGCGCCCTCGTCCACGAAGCGAGATTCGGCAACACTTCCGGGAACGGCGCTGTCGGGATCCTTGCGGCCGCCGCGGATCTCTTTGAGCGCGATCCTGAATGCCGGCGCCGCCTCGTCGAGCGGCACGCGATCCTGCGGCCGCTTCGGGCCGGCGAGCGAGGGCACGACGGTGGAGAGATCGAGCTCCAGCGTGTCGGTGAAATACGGGTCGGGCGTATCGTCGGCCCGCCACATGCCCTGCGCCTTGGCATAGGCATCCACCAGCGCCACCCGGTCGGGCTCGCGCCCGGTGGCCTTCAGATAGGCGATGGTGTCGTTGTCGATCGGGAAGAAGCCGCAGGTGGCGCCGTATTCCGGCGCCATGTTGCCGATCGTCGCCTGGTCCTCCAGCGACAGGTTCGAGAGGCCGGGGCCGAAGAACTCGACGAACTTGCCCACCACGCCCTTGGCGCGCAGCATCTGCGTGACGGTGAGCACCAGGTCCGTGGCGGTCATGCCTTCCGCCAGCTTGCCGGTGACGCGGAAGCCGATCACCTCGGGGATCAGCATGGAGATCGGCTGGCCGAGCATGGCGGCCTCCGCCTCGATGCCGCCGACGCCCCATCCAAGAACCGAGAGCCCGTTGACCATGGTGGTGTGGGAGTCGGTCCCGACCAGCGTGTCGGGGAAGGCGTAGGTGACCTTGGCGCCGCCTTCGCGCTCCTCGCGCGTCCACACGGTCTGCGCCAGATATTCCAGGTTCACCTGGTGGCAGATGCCGGTGCCGGGCGGCACGACGCGGAAATTCTCGAACGCCTCCTGGCCCCAGCGCAGGAAGGTGTAGCGCTCGCCGTTGCGCTCGTACTCCCTCTCCACATTTTGGCCGAAGGCATTGGCGGTGCCGAAGAAATCCACCATCACCGAGTGGTCGATGACGAGGTCCACCGGCACCAGCGGGTTGATGCGCTTGGGGTCGGCGCCGAGATGAGCGGTGGCGTCGCGCATGGCCGCGAGGTCGACGACGGCCGGCACGCCGGTGAAATCCTGCATCAGCACCCGCGCCGGGCGGTAGGCGATCTCGCGCTCCGAGGCGCGTTTCTCAAGCCACGCCGCCATGGCGCGGATGTCGTCGGCGGTGACGGTCTTGCCGTCCTCGAAGCGCAGCAGGTTCTCCAGCAGCACCTTCAGCGAGAAGGGCAGGCGCGCAATGCCCGGGAGGCCGTTCTTCTCCGCCTCGGGCAGGGAGAAATAGGTGTAGCTCTTGCCGGCGACGTCCAGCGTGCGGCGGCATTTGAAGCTGTCGAGGGATGGGGTAGTCACGAGGTGGGCTCCTTGGCGTTCAAACCGGCATCGGCGGGACCGGGGCGACCGGGCAATGCGCACGAGGCATGGGCTTGCTGAAGCCCGGCGAGAAGGAGCGCCTGTCCGGCCGGCTTGCCGCGCATATAGTCCATTCTGTAAGCGGAGACCAGAGTCTGGACCTATTCCAAACAGCGGGGCACGCCAGCCGAATGCCGAACGCCGAGGCCTTTGCCCCGATTTCGCTTGAAGCGAGCGATCTCGGCTGCTCCCGCGGCGGCCGCAGGGTCTTTGCCGGCCTGTCGTTCCGTGTTTCAGCCGGGTCAGGTTCTGGCGGTGACCGGCCCGAACGGCGCCGGGAAATCCAGCCTGCTTCGGCTGCTCGCCGGCCTGCTGAGGCCGGACGAGGGCCGCGTCGACCTTCGACGGGCGGGACGAGGACGAGCCGGTCACGCACTATCTCGGCCATGCCGATGCCGCTGAAGCCGGCGTTGACGCTCGGCGAGACGCTGCGCTTCTGGGCGGCGGTCTTCCAGCAGGGCAGGGTGACCACCGACGCCGACTGGAGCGAAGCCGCCGAGGCGGTCGGCCTCGGCCACGCGCTCGAGCTGCCGGTCGGGGTGCTCTCGGCCGGGCAGCGTCGCCGCGCGGCGCTGGCGCGGCTCATTCTCTCGCCGCGGCCGTTGTGGCTGCTCGACGAGCCGACCGCAGCGCTCGACAGCGACGGCGAGGCGCTGCTTCAGCGGCTGATGCAGGAGCACATCGGCGCGCGGCGGGATGATCGTCGCCGCAACGCATCAGGCGCTGCCCGTGCCGCCCGACGTGACGTTGCAGCTCGGTGCCGCGTGAGCGCGCTCGCCGCCATCGTGGGGCAGACCGCTGCGGCTGGAGCTTCGCGCCGGCGGCGGCGCGGTCGTCGGCGCTCGATCTTCTTTCTCGCAGTGGTGACGGTGGTTCCCTTCGGCGTCGGGCCGGACCTGCAGCTTCTGGCGCGCATCGGGCCGGCGATCCTGTGGATCGCGGCGCTGCTTGCCTCGCTGCTCGGGCTCGACCGGCTGTTCGGCGCCGACCGCGAGGACGGCTCGCTCGACCTCGTCGTGGTTTCCGGCGAGCCGCTGGCCGTCTATGCGCTCGGCCGCGCCGTCGGCCACTGGCTGGCGACGGGCCTGCCGATCGTCGATCGCCGCGCCCGTTCTCGGCGCTGCTCCTCAACCTCGCGCCGCTCGCCATGGGCGCGGTGACGCTGACGCTGCTGGTCGGGACGCCGGCGCTGACGCTGATCGGCACTGTCGGCGCGGCGCTGACCGCGGGCCTGCCGCGCGGCGGGCTGCTGATCGCCGTGCTGGTGCTGCCGCTCACCGTGCCGGTGCTGATCTTCGGCGTTTCGGCCACGCTCGGCGCGATCTCCGACCCGGAGCCGTTCCTGTCGCCTTTTCTGCTGCTTTGCGCCGGCACGCTGGTGGCGCTGGCGCTGGCGCCGCTCGCGGCGGCCGCCGCGCTGAAGCTTGCGCTGGAGTGATCGAAAGCTGCTTGATCTGCCGCATTGCCGCCAGAGGGCTGCGACAATAGGTTTCCGCCCATGCCGAGCATCACCTCGCTCGCCAACCCGACGCGCTTCCTGGCGCTGTCCGCGCGCGTGCTGCCGTGGACGGCGGGCGCGGCGGCGATGCTGTTTGTCCGTCGGCCTCTATCTGGCGCTTTTCGCTTCGCCGCCCGACTACCAGCAGGGCGACAGCGTGCGCATCATGTACGTGCACGTGCCGGCGGCGACGCTCGCCATGGGCTGCTATACGCTGATGGCGATCTCCGCGCTCGGCACGCTGGTCTGGCGGCATCCGCTGGCCGACGTGGCGGCCAAGGCGGCGGCGCCGCTCGGCGCGGGCTTCACCTTCCTCGGCCTGGTCACCGGCTCCGTCTGGGGCAAGCCGATGTGGGGCGCCTGGTGGGTATGGGACGCGCGGCTGACCTCGTTCCTGGTGCTGCTTCATCATGTATCTCGGGCTGATCGCGCTGTGGCGCGCGTTCGAGGACCCGGCGCGCGCCGGACGGGTGGCGGCGGTGCTGATCCTCGTCGGCTTCGTCAACATCCCGATCATCAAAGTTCTCGGTCGACTGGTGGAACACGCTGCACCAGCCGGCGAGCATCCTGCGGCTCGGCGGGCCGAGCATCGATCCCTCCATGCTGTACCCGCTTCTCGTCATGCTGGCGGCGTTCGCGATGCTGTTCCTGTCGCTGTGGCTCGGCGCCATGCGCGCGGAAATCTATCGCCGCCGCGTGCGCACCGCGGCGCTCGTCGCGGCGCAGCCGGCGCGTCGGTCGCGCGTCCCGGCCCGGCGCTCAGCCCGCGTCCGACGGCATGACGCATCTCGGCTACATCGTTGCCGCCTACGCGGCGACGGCCATCGTCCTCGCCGCCATGGTGGCTGTGGGTGGCGCTCGACCTGCGGGCGCAGAAGGAGAAGCTGCGCCGGCTGGAGGAAGCGGGCCACCGGCGCCGCGCGGAGGCGATGCCGATGAGCGGCGTGGACCGGGCGGCCACGCCTTCGGGCGAAGCGGCGCAGGCGGCGCCGCGGCGTCCGCTGTGGATCATCCTGCCGCTCGTCGGCTTCCTGGCGCTGGCGGCGCTGTTCTACGTGCGGCTCGGCTCCGGCGACCCCTCGCGCATCCCCTCCGCGCTGATCAACAAGCCGGTGCCGGACTTCGACCTGCCGCCGATCGAGGCGGGGAAGGGCGAGGGCCTGACGAGCGCCGACCTTGCAGAGCGGCGTGCATGTGGTGAACGTGTGGGCGTCGTGGTGCGGGCCGTGCCGCGAGGAGCACCCGCTCCTCATGCAGCTTTCCAAGGACAAGCGCTTCGAGCTCGTCGGCATCAACTACAAGGACCAGGCGGAGAACGCCGCGCGCTTCATGGGCGCGCTCGGCGATCCCTTCGCCAAGATCGGCGCCGACCGCAACGGCGCGGTGGGGATCGACTGGGGCGTCTACGGCGTGCCGGAGACCTTCATCGTCAAGGACGGCATCATCACGCACAAGTTCATCGGCCCGCTGAGCGAAGAGGGGCTGAAGAGCGATCTTATCCCCGCCATCGAAAAAGCGCTTAAAGAGAAGAGCTGACGCGAAGAGTCGAAGGGCTACGCCGGATCAGCTCGGCGGCTCAGCTCTTCTCCGGCTCGGGCAGCGCGTGGCGCTGGATGAGCGGCATCTGCGCGAGGGTGAAGACGATGGTGAGCGGCATGATGCCGAACACCTTGAAGTTCACCCACACGTCGTCGGAGAAGTTGCGCCAGACGATCTCGTTCAGCACCGCCAGCACGAAGAAGAAGATGCCCCAGCGGAAGGTCAGCTTGCGCCAGCCTTCGTCGTCGAGGCGGAAGACGGAATCGAACACGTAGCCGAGCAGCGAGCGGCCGAAGAGCAGGCCGCCCAGAAGCGTGGAGCCGAAGAGCACGTTCACGATGGTCGGCTTCATCTTGATGAAGGTCTCGTCCTGCAGCGCCAGCGTGAGGCCGCCGAAGATGAGCACGACGATGCCGGTGACGAGCGGCATGATGGGGAGCCGCCGGGTGAGCGCGAAGGAGACGGCGAGCGCCACGCACGTCGCCACGATGAAGAAGGCGGTGGCGACGAAGAGCCGGCCGCCGAGCGCCTGCAGCGCGGGGAAGAGTCTGCTCCAGCTGCTTGCCGTAGGCGTTGGCGAAGAAGAAGACGCCGAGCGGCCCGAGCTCCAGCACCAGCTTCAGGAACGGATTGATCTCCGCGCGCTTGGGATCGTTGGGCTCGCCTTCGAAGACGTGCATCAGGCGTGCTCCGGCAATGGCGCGGGCGAAATCTCGCGGCGGAGAAGGGCGCGAGGTCGTCGACGCCTTCGCCGACGCCGATGAAATGCACCGGCAGGCCGGTCTTCGCGGCGATGGCGACCAGGATGCCGCCGCGCGCCGTTCCGTCGAGCTTGGTCATGACGAGCCCGGTCACGCCCGCCTCCGTCGCGGAAAACTTCCACCTGGTTCAAGGCGTTCTGCCCGGTCGTCGCGTCGAGGGTCAAGAGCACGGCGTGCGGCGCGGTCTCGTCCTGCTTCTTGATGACGCGCACGACCTTGGCAAGCTCCGCCATCAGCTCCGCCTTGTTCTGCAGCCGGCCGGCCGTGTCGACGAGCAGAATGTCGCTGCCGTTGGCCTTGGCCTCGGCCAGGGCGTCGAAGGCGAGGCCGGCGGCGTCGGCGCCTTGGGCGCGGGCCACCACCGGCGCGCCGACGCGCTCGCCCCAGATCTTGAGCTGCTCGATGGCGGCGGCGCGGAAGGTGTCGCCGGCGGCGAGCGTGACGGACTGCCCGGCGGCTGCGGAAGCGGGCGGCGAGCTTGCCGATGGTGGTGGTCTTGCCGGTGCCGTTGACGCCCACCACCAGGATGACGAAGGGGCGGTGCGCGCCGTTAATTTCCAACGGCTTGGCGACCGGGCGCTAAAGCCTTTTCCACCTCCGCGGCCAGAACCGCGCGCACCTCCTCCGGCGTCACCGACTTGTCGAGGCGCTCGCGGGCCAGCGCATCGGTGATGCGGGTGGCGGTGTCGACGCCCAAATCGGCCTGAATCAGAAGGTCTTCCAGCTCGTCGAGCGCGGCGCGGTCGAGCCGGCGCTTGGTGAAGACCTGCGGTGATGCCGGAGGTGAGCGACTGGGAGGAGCGGGAGAGGCCGGACTTCAGCCGGCTCCACCAGCCGCCGCCGGATTCGTCCGTGCTTTTCAGGCGGGTTGCGGCGGTGGCGCGGCGTGCGGCTCGGGCGGCGTCGCCGCATCGGACGGCGCCGCCGGCTCGTCGCCGCCGAACATCCGGCCCCACAGGCCCTTCTTCGCTTCCGCCATCAGGCCGCTTCTCGAATCGCTTGTGCTACGAGCATGTTATCGCCGGCTCCTGCAATCCTCGCTGAGACGATCTCGCCGGGGGCCGCATGGTCTGACATGGGATCGATCATGGCCGGGAGGTAGTGCTCGGTGCGGCCGAATCCAGGCTTTTCGACAAGAATTTGCGGCTGTTTTGCCGGCTTCGGAAGCGAGGCGGCGAAGATATGCACTATGGCCCTGCTGCCTGCATCGTGCTGCGCCCGCCGCGCTGCACGAGCTGGCGGTCGAGCTGAGGCATGCGCGCGGCGGGCGTGCCGGCGCGCGGCGAGAACGGGAAGACGTGCAGCAGCGACAGCCCGCAATCCTCGACCAGCGACAGCGTGTTCTGGAACATCGCGTCGGTCTCGGTGGGGAAGCCGGCGATGAGGTCGGCGCCGAGCACGATCTCCGGGCCGCGCCTTGCGGATGTCCTCGCAGAAGCGGATGGCGTCGGCGCGGCGAGTGCCGGCGCTTCATGCGCTTCAGGATCATGTCGTCGCCGGCCTGCAGCGAGAGATGCAGATGCGGCATCAGCCGCTCCTCCTCGGCGATGGCGCGGACGAGCTCCGCGTCGGCCTCGACGGAATCGATGGAGGAGAGGCGGAGGCGCGGAAGCTCCGGCACGTGCCTGAGGATGGCGCGCGACCAGCTTGCCGAGGCGCGGGCGCGCCGGGCAGGTCGGCGCCGTAGGAGGTGAGGTCGACGCCGGTCAGCACCACCTCGCCGACGCCGCGCTTCGCGCCAGGCGGCGGATCGTGCTCGACCACCGCGCCCATCGGCACGGAGCGCGAGTTCCCGCGGCCATAGGGGATGATGCAGAAGGTGCAGCGATGGTCGCAGCCGTTCTGCACCTCCACGAAGGCGCGCACGCGCCCGTTCCCACCAGTCCGCGCCGGCTTCGTGCGTATGCGCCGCCACGAAGGCGTCGAGCATGTGCGGGGCGTTCTCGCGGACGGCGAAGATGTCGGAGACGCGGATTTTTCTGTTCGTGGGCGAGGCCGAGAGGGCAGCGCCTCTCCGCTGTCGTCATTGCCGGGCTCGACCCGGCAATCCATTCCGCTCGGCGCCGGCGACGCGGTCGACGGCTCCGGAATGGATGCCCGGATCAAGTCCGGGCATGACGACATCAGTATGGTGCAGGCTCCGTGCCCCGAGCGTCCGCCGGGGCGAGCGCCGCCAGCGCGCGGTAGGCGTCGGCGGAGAGTTTCTCCGTGTTGCCGAGCACGGCGTCGACCTCCGGCATGACGGCAAACGTCTGCGGCTCGATCTGCGCGGCGCAGCCGGAGACGACGATCCTTTTGCCCGGGTTCTCGCGCCGCGCCTTGCGGATCGCCTGCCGCGCCTGCCGCACCGCCTCCGCCGTCACCGCGCAGGTGTTGACCAGGATGGCGTCGGCAAGCCCCGCCTCACCGGCACGCGCCCGCATCGCGGCGGATTCCGCGGCGTTGAGGCGACAGCCGAAGGTGAGGGTGGTGAGGGGCATGGGGGTGCCGGTAGCCCGGATGGAGGCCGCTCAGGCCGCAACAATCCGGGGTGGGGCCCAAGGGGGCCCGTCGATTAGGCCGTGGCACCTCCATCGTTCCGAGCGCGATGTCGTTCTGAACTATGTGCGGTAGGAGGCTGATCAGCCTTGGCATTCAACGACCCGGCCTTGGTCGGAGATTGGCTCAACGGATTGCATTGGCGTCACCGTCGGCCGAAACAGAAGATGATTGCTTCTTGTGCGGGACGCCTTGATTACGCCAACGCCAGCCGCCAGTGTCGTAGACTACGGAGCGGTAGGCGCTCTGCGTTGTCACCGAAAGCAACACCGTAGGTGCTAGAGCGGTGTCGGTCGCTGATTTCGGGAAGCCTTGTACCGGTCGTTTATGGAGAAAGCGGGACGGCATTCCGACGGACGTCCGTTGGTGGCTTTGGGGGTCATATTCCTGGACGGCGCTCTTGGCAGCGCGATGCCGTGCGCGTTCACGCATCGGACTGGCTGGAGCACGGGATCGCTGTGGATTTCGTCTTCGACAATCCGTCGGTGGCAAACATTCGGATCAAGTTCGAGACAGGAGGTAACCGTTCAAACATCGGTCGGCGGCTGGGGCCCGACAATGGCCCGATGATGCACCTGATGAGATGTCCGCAGAGGCGCATCTGAAACGCTGTCAGGCGCGTCAGTCTGCACGAGTTCGGCCATGGGGCTATGGCCATGGGTCACGAACATAAGCGCCCCGATGCCGGTTATGTTTGGAATGTGGAGGCGATCGCTAAGGATACCGGGTGGTCGAAAGAAGAGATTCCGATCAACATCATCCAAGCCTACGACCAATCGCAGTATTGTGGAGAGTACGATACAACTTCGATCATGCATTATCCGATACGTCCGAGTTGGATAAGGCAGGGTACCCCAGTCACGTTGAATCGAAGCTCTCTGGGACATCGCAAGCGCCCAGGGGCGAACGGTTCTGTGCCATGAGGGGAGCAGCCCTCGCCTGGTGGGCGATATTTACAGCGGCGGAGCTACTGTTCTTCTGCTTTGGACCAATACAAACGTTGGCACGAACCAACGGCTTTGACGATATAGAGCGCTTGATCTTTCCTCGGACAGGCCTTTGCCTTCGTCGAGCTTTCCGACCTGTTCGAGCACCTTTCGCCATCGAGCGGGCTCGGGTGTGCTCCTGGGGGGCTATGTTCTAACCGCCTTCTCTTCGCAGATGGTTCCGAAGAAGGCGGTCCGAGTAACCGTAAATGTGAGGGCAGCGACGACGCAGTTGTCCTACTCGACCGGGAGCAAGTCAGATCTGCTCTTTCTTCGCTTCTAGCAGGTCTCGCTTGAAAGCTTTGCTGCTTGCCGAACTGCTCCGCTTTCGGGAAGCTCCCTTGCTGGGTTCATGGGAGCCTGTTCGATCGTCATACCAGCGTTCTCCGCGCAGCGGTAGGAAACTCCACGGTATTGAGTTGCGCGCCCGTCTTCGACTTCAACGGAGGTGTCGCGGCATCTTCAAGGGGGATTTGCAATGTTTGGAGTCGGGATGTTGATGAGAAGCATTGCCGTGATCCGGCTGTTGACTTAGCGGGAGATCACGAGTCCGGTCCCCTGCCCACAGAATGTAACGGGCGGTCGTGCAGAGGACGGGAATTGCCCCGACCTTCCGGAGCAAAACCGTCTCGTACCGCCTGACAGTGTACGGCTTGTCCTCGAACTGGTGTCGCCGGGTCAATCGCCTTTGAGGACTATCGTGTCAGTCCCGGCAACGAGTTTGGGTACTCTGCAATCTGCGCCTAGCCGAGAGGAGGCGATTAGGAGGCGATTTAAGGATGCGAACGTACAGTCGACTTGGGTTGGTACTCTTCTTGGTACGGCTGTGCCGTCGAGCCTAGGAGTGAGGAAGGCTACGAGGAGCCGATCGTGCACGACACCTCCATGGCCTACTCGACGGCAAACCTATCTCCGCCCCTCTTAAATCCTTCCTCACCCCTATGCATATTTACATTGTAGACCCCGGTGTCGCCTCTGCTTCGGCATGCGCCCGGGGTAATTTTTTGCCGTCAGCCTGCTCGCTTGTCGTGGCCTCGATCCTACTTCGGGCGGCCTCTCTGCGCTCCTTTGTTAAGACGGAGCGCAACGGTCTCCGCCGGAATCGGGTTAGGTTCAGGGTATGGAGGCGCGACATCCGTTGGGCCTTCGCCGGAGCCGCATTTGCCCATCCTCGCCATCACCACCCCCTCCCAACGCCGCCTCGTCATCCTCGGCGCCATCTGCTGGATCGCGGGCCTAGAATTCTTCGCGGCGGAAGCCATCGCCGCGGCCGGGTGGCCGGGCTATTCCTATGCGGCTTATGACATCAGCCTGCTGGGGGCGACGCATTGCGGGGTGGTGGCCGAGGCGACGGTGATCAAGGCGGGCGTGGACGCGGCGGAGATGTGCTCGCCGCGTCATGCCTGGATGAACGGCGGGCTGGTGGTGCTGGGGCTCTTGCATCTGGCGGGGCTGGGGCTCACCTGGTCCGCTTGGCCGCGCAATTGGGGGACGATGATCGGGCTGCCGGCGCTGGCGATCGGGGCGGGCGGGGCGATGCTCGTTGGGTTGGCGCCGGTGAGCGGGCCCGCGGGCCTGCATCACGCGGCGGCTGGGGTCACGCTGGTGACGGGGAATGTCGGCATGCTGCTGATGGGGCTCGGCCTCACGCGACGCGCGCCGGGGCTCGCCGCCTTCAGCCTCGCGGCGGGGGCGCTCGGGCTGGCCGGGCTGTGGCTCTATCAGGCCGACGTCGATCTCGGGCTGGGGGGCGGGACGATGGAGCGCGCCGCCGCCTATCCGCAGACGCTTTGGTACGCGGCGCTCGGGGTGGCGATGCTGGTGGGGGCGATGCGGGGAAGGGGCTCGCCACGCTCCGCGCCGGGCTGAGTCGCCCGCTCACGCGCGGCGCTTGGGGCGGGGGCGCGCCTTGTAAAGCGGCGGGCGATCTCCATTTGAGGTGAACGGACGCGTGGGCGTGAAGGCGGCGAGACGGTCGCTCACCGAGAAGAATACGAAGCCGGCGGCCCTCGAGATTTCGCAACGAAAACGGCGCGTCTTCCAAAGTCTGTTCGATGATCCGATGCGTCGCGATGCGTGCGTATCGGAAGGCAGGGCGACTCCCGCCCGGAGGACTTCCGCGCCGCTGCGGCATGGGTTGGAGGTTGCGATGCTTGACACGGGAATGACCCAGACGCGCGCCGCAATCGACATACGGTCGCGCCATCTCGCCGACGCGCAGGCCAAGTGGGACCGGCTGACCGCCGCCGACTACGCCAAGATCGACAGCATCGACGCGCTGGTGGCAGCCGTCGAAGAGCACTACAGCCTGACGCACGAAGAGGCCAAGGCGGACGTCGATCTCTGGCTGCGGGATGTCGGCCACCGTCTCGGCCCGGTCGCATGAGCGAGCGGGTCACGCGCGAAGCCGTCACCTTCACCGAGCCGTTCCGCGTGGAAGGGACCGGCGGCGAATGGCCGGCGGGAACCTACGAGATCGAGACGGTCGAAGAGCCGCTCGAAACGCTTTCCATGCTTGCCTATCGCGTCGTGTCGACGTCGATCAGGCTTCCGCTGCCGAAGAGCGGGCCGCACTCCTATCAGATCGCCGGCATCGACGCGGCGCTGGTCCGCGCCGCGAAGCGCCGGGCCGAGGCGGGCGGCAAGCTGTGACGCGGCAGGATAAGAAGGGGCGGCCGGCGCTGCGCATCCTGCGCGGGCCGCACGCGGAGACGACCTACAGCTATCTCCTCATTGCAGCGGCGCTTCTGGGCATGCTGGCATTGGGGCTTCTGGCGATCCGCAGCGGAGCCATCGACCAGCTGAATGCCTCCGGCTTTCTGGGCAACCGGTCATGACGGAGCGCACCATCGATCTCGACAGCCGCCGCGGTATGGCGGCGCAGAAAGCGACCGACCTGCGCCGGCTGGTGAGCGAAGTCGCGGCCGACCGGGCGAAGCTGAAAGCCCGCCAGGACGAGCTGGAAAAGTCTCTCGTCGCCGCGCCGGCGGCAAGCTGGTTCGAGGCGGTGGAGAAGGCGCGCTACCTTCTGGCGATCCTTTCGGAGGCGTCGGAGGCCCAGGACACGCAGCGCAAGACGCTCATCGCCAACCTGCTCGCCGACTTCGAGCGGCTGCTCGGCGAGACGGGCGAAAGCGAGACGGGCGAGGGCGGCGGGGAGCCGGCAAGCGACTAGACGCGCTAGTAATTTTCGGTCCCGATCCTGTAATTTCTCTATCAGACCAAAGTTATTCTCAAATCAGCTTCCGATAAAAGACCAATTTATCGGAAGATAATTTCGGCCTTAAAATTGTCCATGGTTTGCCTTTTTCCAAATAAAGGCGTAAAGATATTCCATCGGACATCGCTATTGGCTTCAGAACCGAGCGCGGGCTCGTATCGATCCCGATCATCCACGATAAGGGGATCAATCATGACATTCGAAGAACGCATGGCAGCGGCCAAGCCCTACATCACCGGTTTTGTCATCGGAGTCATCGCGGCACCGATCGTCGCCTTCAGCGCCGGATGGGTCAGCACCAGCGGCGCGCGTACGCAGGCCGTGGAGGATGCGCGGGTGGAGACGCTCGCAAACATCTGCTCGTCCAACGCCGAGCGCATGGCGATGGCGGATAACACCGACCTCACCACGCTGAAGGGCTACAAGAACCGCGACGCGCGCGAGGCGCTGGTCAAGTCCGCGCTCGCCGACATGACGGTGCCGGACGGCCTTTCCAACAGGGTCTCCAACAGCTGCAGCCGCACATTGTCGTAAGGCCGCCGGCGGCGCCGAGTCGTCCCGCCGGCCTTCGCGGGCCGGCCGACGATCGGCGCTACTCCAGCGCGCCGCGGATGTTGCCGAGGGCGTCGATGATCCGCTGAGGTGACGATTTCGTCACCTCGTGCGGGCCTGGGCGGAGCTCTTCCGGGAGCAGCCGGGCGAAGAGGGTCGCGCCGTAGGTCTGCGCGACGACCACGAGCCCCGCGCCCACCAGCATGTAGAGGAACGAGCGGTAGACCAGCGAGAGGGCGGTGCGCATGGGCGGAACTCCGTCGTGCTCTGCCTCCTCGCGTGGGGCGAAAGCGCGGCTCCGCCAGCCGTGCCGCAGCAGGCTGCCGCACAACGGGGCTGGGCGCAAGTCGGCGCGCGCTGAGCGGTGATGGGGAGCGGTCGGCGGGGCGGTGGCTTGCGGCTTCCCCCTCCCGAAGCCGGATTTGCCGGTTTCGACCTCCCCGCATGGGGGAGGCGCGCGCCGTGCGTGGTGCTGGCGCGCTGGCTAAGCGGCCACGTCTTCGCGGGTGAAATCTCCCGTCTCCGGGTCGAAGAAGCCGGTGAACTCCAGCTCCGCCGGGCCGGTCATCCAGATGTGGTCGCGGGCGTCCCATTCGATGAGGAGGTCGCCGCCCGGCAGCGTGACGGTGGCGCGGCGGCCGGTGCGCTTGGTGCGGGCGGCGCAGACGAGAACGGCGCAGGCGGCCGTGCCGCAGGCGCGGGTGAGGCCGACGCCGCGCTCCCAGGTGCGCAGCGTGATGGCGTCGGGCGCGGTGACATGGGCGAGCGAGATGTTGGCGCGCTCGGGGAAGATCGGGTGGTTCTCCAGCATCGGGCCGAAACGCTCCAGCTCGTGGGCGTTCACGTCGTCCACCCAGAAGATGGCGTGCGGGTTGCCGATATTGACGACCGACGGCGAGTGCAGCACCGGCGCCTCGATCGGGCCGATCTGCAGCTCGATGGCGCGCGTGTCGTGGAACTCCTCCGCCAGCGGGATGTCCTGCCAGCCGAATTTCGGCACACCCATGTCGACGGAGAGCGTGTCGGCGGTCGGGCCGGGCCGGGCGAAAAGCAGGCCGGCATTCGTCTCGATGGTGGCGTCGTCGCGGCCGGTCTCGTCCATGAGGAGGCGGCCGATGCAGCGCGTGGCGTTGCCGCAGGCCTCCACCTCGCCGCCATCGGCATTGTCGATGCGCATGAAGGCGTCGGCCGGGGCGCGGCCCGGCTCGATGGTGATGAACTGGTCGAAGCCGATGCCGCGCCGTCGGTCGGCGAGGCCGCGGATGATCTCCGGCGCCGGACGCACGCGGCCGCCTCTCGCATCAACGACCATGAAGTCGTTGCCGAGGCCGTTCATCTTGCGGAACGGGATCATGGTCATCAGCGTGCTCCAGACCGGCGCTATATGGCGGAAAAGCGGGGGGAGTTAAAGGCGCTGGGCAACGATCTCCATATCTCGGGGTTGCGCCGCATGCTACAATCAAAAAGCGAAGTCACTGCGACCAGGAGGGTCCGATGGCAAAAGAGCCAAGTGGAGTCGTTTGGGTGCCGCGTTTTCCGACCAGCCGCTCAACCTCAACGCTCGTCCCCGACTTTCGCGACAGATGCGACGCTTTTCTCGCGGCGATCCGCGAGGGCGGCGGCAAGATCAAGATCAGCGCCACGCTCAGGCCGCCTGAGCGCGCCTATCTCATGCACTGGTCGTTCGCCATCAACACTGGCGAGGTGGATCCGGACGACGTTCCTCCCCAGGAGGGGGTCGATATCGAGTGGGTGCACCGGAAGGCCAACGGCTCTCCCGACATGCCGGCGTCGCGCCAGGCCGCCGCGGCGATGGTGAATGGCTACGGCATCGTCCATCGCCCCTCGCTCACGAGCCTGCATATCTTCGGCAAGGCGATCGATATGTCGATCTCCTGGGACGACGCGCTGAACGTGAAGCGCAAGAACGGGAGCGAGAAGGCCATCACCTCGCTGCCGCGCAGCGGCCTCAATCACGACCTGTGGGCCGTGGGCGCGACCTACGGCGTCATCAAGCTGCCCTCCGATCCACCGCATTGGTCGAGCACGGGCCATTAGGAGAGCGCCATGCCGTTCGAGATCGAGGGGCACGGGTGGGAAATGCTGGTCAAGCGGCTCGGTCTTCAGAGTCGCTCCGGTGGATTCGTCAGGACCTACGGGACCTACCAAGTGTTCAGGGAGGGGCAGGAGATCGCTGCGCTTGCCGGCCATATCTGCGAGCGGACCGGACCGGGCGACAACACGCAGAACGGAGTACACGACCATCTCAGGATTCGCGAGGGCCGCTATCCGCTCTCGACCCAGTTCGGCACTCGATACAGGACTGACGGCTACACCGACAGCGAGAAGCATCCGCTCCCGGGCTTCCTGCTGCTCAACACCGGAGCCCGCACCGCCATCCTGGTGCATCCCGGCCATCCGCCCAATCTCTACCTTTCGAGCATCGGATGCTTCAATCCGACCAAGCCGGTGAGGGCGGATGAGGACATGACGTTCATGGAATCACGAGCACGCGTCATCAAGATGATCGAAAGCCTGAAAGCCCACGACCCCAGTGCCTTCGTCGCCGGTAAGATCGGCACGAATACCCGCATCGCCGATGCTCATATGGTCGTCGACGGTGAGCCGATGGGCAAAGTCGACGAGGCGGGCATGGTGTAGCTCGCGCGGGCGGCCGGTTCCGCCGCCATCGCTTCCGGCATTCCTAAGCTGTCACATGCGTCGGGGAATAATTCCGTCTCCCGGGCGTTATGACCGATGGGAGGCCATTTCGTCCGCCTCCGGCCGGCCAGCGGGAGGCGTCATGCTCAATACGCTCAGCGACCGTGCAGCCAGCGACGGTGCCGGACGCGCCGGGGCGCTGGCGGTGTTCCTGCGGCCGCCGGCGCGCTTCGACATCCTGTCGCGCCGCCTGCCGGCGCTTGCCGGGGCGGAAGCGGAGCGGGCGGCGCTCGCTGAGCTTGCGCGGCGGCTCGGCGACCTCAACGGCACGATCGGCGATTTCCGCGCCGGGCTGGAGCTGATGAAGCACGCCGAGGCGGGCACGCGTGTTCCACGCAAGCTGGGGGCCGATCGCAGCGCGCGACGCGGCGCTGGCGCTCGCCGCTTTCCGCGCCAGCCTGAAGGCGATCGGCGAGGCGCTGAAGGGCGTGCGATCGCTGAGAGGCACGCAGGCGCGGCTGAAGCCGGTGGAGCGGCGCTTCGCGGCGGAGTTTCCGATGGTGCGGGCGGGCCGGGCTGCAGCGAACGGCCACGCGAATGGGGAAGCGCCACCGCGCGGCCGCGGGGCCATGAGCGACGCGATCCTGCTGGCCGAAATCGCGCATGAGGGGCGGAACGTGCAGCATCGCAGCGAGGGCCGGGAGCTCCGCTTCGAGCTGTCGGAACGCTCGCTGTGGCGGCTGGTGGCGCTGCGCGACGCGGCTTTTGCGGCATTCGAGGGCGGCTGATCTGGCAGCGTTGCCGGAATTGGATTTCCCGTGGAGGGACGCAGCCCGCATGAAGCGCGGCGCCGGTTTGCGGCGTGAGGCGGCCCGCGCGGGAGGCGGAGGCCCAATTAAGGCAAGGCCGCCATCTCAGGGCCAATAAACCTTCGCTTTTCTGGCAAAACATCGCGTTCGGCTTGGGGCATTGTCTTGGGGAGTGAGACAGTGACAAGCGTAAGTAGCGTATCCTCTTCGAATGGGCATGCCGAAGCGGGAAGCAGCGCCGGAGACCAGGGCCTGCTGGTGCAGGCCGCGATCTGGCGGGCGGTCGGGGAAGCCGCCCGAAGCGGAGCCGGCCTCTCGCTGAGCGACGAGGCGCAGAAGATCGCCGACGCCTTTCCCGAATCCGGATTTTCAAGCTCCGACATCAAGGACGCGCTGGTCTTTGCGGCGGTCGACGAGGGGGCGGTGCTCGAGGTCGGCCGGCCCCAGCGGGGCTACGTGCCGTTCATCGAGATGCGCTCGATGATCCGCGCCGCGAGCGGGCGGCGGGCGCGAAAAGGGCGGCGCGCGAAGGATCGCCCGGCCGACGTGCTCCAAGCGACGGCCTGAGGCGACATGAAAGCGTAGCGATCGGCGGCTTTCTTTTCAGAGCATGATGGGGTCCGGAACCAGGTCTCGCGTCTCCGGGATCATCATGCCCTGCGGCTGAGCGTGGCGGCGAGCGGCGGCGCTCCACGCAAAGTCTGCAATAAGAGCAGTGGCACTCGGTAAGGGCGAGGCACTGGCCGAGCCTGTCGGCGCGCGCAAGGTCCGCTTAATTTCGGTGTGCCATGGTCGGTCTCGGCCAAGCCTCTGAGATCGGACAATGATGAAATCGAGAACGCGGAACGCCACACCCTTCCGGTTCGCCGCCTGCCTCGCCGCTCTGCTGGCGGTGTCTTCTCCGCTGAAGGCCGCGGAGAAGGACGAGGTCACGCTGCATGTGTTCGGGCCGGAACTGCCGTTCATGTTTCATGTGACCGGCGGTGCCAAGGAGTTTGCATGGTCCGATTTGATGGGGTGGGGAGATGCGGGCGTGGGAACGCTCACCGAAGGCATCGGCGAAGTCATCGGCATCGGTGGTGCTTTCTACGTGGCCGATCCCGCCGACCCGACGCCGCGGCCCATCTCCGACGAGATGACCCCTACGGGCGCGGTCCTCACTTTTGCGTCTCAGCAATTCCTGGAGATAAGGGGCCCCGTAGATCTGGCCGGCCTGCAAGACGCCCTGGACAGGACGTTCGTCGATACCGACACCTTCGTCTATGTGTTCAAGGCACACGTCATGCTCTCATCCGTGGAGTATCAGCTTGCCGGGCCAAGGCCGTCGGGTGAGATCATGGCAGCGATCGAATCGGGCAATACCCAGGAGGCCGTGACCATCGGGACGCAGAAATTCAGAGCCGAGAACGTCGCCGCGACGCTCGTCGGCATCCGCGCGCCGCTATATCTCGATACGGTGTTCGAGACGCCGTACCACATCCACTTCCTGGCAGATGACAAGAGCCGGCTCGGGCATGTGACCGCGCTCGAAGCGACCGATCTCGAAGTCGGATGGGCTCGCACCAAGGCGATCAACGTCCGCTACTGGGATCCGAAATCGGAGGGTCGGTGAGGTGGAGCGCGGCTATCCTGGAGCCCGCTCCATTGCCGCTGCGACCGGCGGAGCGCTGCGCAAGGTCTGCAGCACGACGCAGTAGCGCTCGGTGAGCTTGAGGAGCTGGTCGAGCTTCTCCTGGTCGGCGTCGGTATCGACGTCGAAGCTGAGGCGGATGTCGCGGAAGCCGACCGGCGCCTCGCGGTCGACGCCGAGCGTGCCGCGGAAATCGAGGTCGCCCTCGGCGCGCACATGCGCCGATCTCATCTCCACGCCGATGGCGGTGGCGACCGCCTTCAGCGTCACGCCGGCGCAGGCGACCAGCGCCTCCAGCAGCATGTCGCCGGAGCAGGCCTCCATCCCGGTACCGCCGGTCGCCGGGTGCAGGCCGGCGGTGACGAGCGCACGGCCGGTCTCCACCTTGCAGGCGATATGGACGTCATCGATCGCACCTTCGGCCTTCAGCGTGATGACCGCCGCGTCGGGCGTATCGCGGTATTTCTGCTTCAGCGGGGCTTGTGTGGAGCGGAGGGTCTCGGCGTCCATGCGTTTCTCCTGGCGTGGGGGCGCGGAACCTAGCGCAGGCGACCGGGGGAGCCAAAAACACATTTGCGAGCGCTGACCTATGCCTGGAATCACGTGGATGGACGCTTGACGGCAGCCGGTATGTTCACGTAATGTTCCAGCATGCCGGTTGGCCGAACAGCGGCTGATTCCAGACGGTGAGGCGAGCGGTCGGCATGGATGCGGCCACCATCCTCCATGCGGACCTCGACGCCTTCTACGCCTCGGTCGAGCAGCTGCTCGATCCGTCGCTCCGCGGCAAGCCGATTGCGGTGGGCGGCGGCGTGGTGCTGGCGGCGTCCTACGAGGCGAAGGCCTTCGGCGTGCGCGGCGGCATGCCGGGCCGGCGGGCGCGGGAGCTTTGCCCGGAACTGATTTTCGTCGGCGGGCATTTCAGCGAATACCAGCGGCTGGGCGATGCGGCGATCGGCGTGCTCGGCGACTTCACGCCCCTCGTGGAGCGCATCTCCATCGACGAGGCGTTCGCCGACGTGGCCGGGTGCACGCATCTCTTCGGTGCGCCCGAGGCCATCGCGCAAGCCGTCAGGCGGCGGGTGCGCGAAGAGCTGGGGCTGCCGATCTCCGTCGGCGTTGCACGCACCAAGCACCTCGCGAAGATCGCCTCGCAGGTCGCCAAGCCCGACGGGCTGGTGGTCGTCGACCCCGCCACCGAGCTTGCTTTCCTGCACGATCTTCCCGTGGAGCTGATGTGGGGCGTCGGCCCGGTGGGGAAGGCACGGCTGGCGGAGGCGGGGATCGTCACCATCGGGGCGCTGGCCGAAACGTCGCCGCGCGCGCTTCAAACGCTGCTCGGGCAGGCGATGGGCGAGAAGCTGTCGGCGCTTGCCTGGAACCGCGATCCGCGTGCGATCAGGACGCGTCACCGGGCGCGCTCGGCCGGCGCGCAATCGGCGCTTGGCCGCAGGCCCGCGGTGGAGAGCGTCTTCGTGCCGGCGCTGCGCCATCTGGCGGACAGGATCGGCGCCAGGCTGCGCGCGAAGTCGCGCTCGGGGCGGACCGTGACGGTGCGCGTGCGCTTCGCCGATCTCCGCTCGGTCACGCGCGCCGTCACGCTGCCGGCGCCGATCGCCGCCACGGCGACGCTGGCGGAGATCGCCGAAGACCTGGTGCGCGGCGTGCTGGAGGATCATCCGGGCGAGGCGACCATCTCGCTCCTGGCGATCTCCGTGTCGCATCTGGAGACCGATCCGGTGATGCAGCTGGAGCTGCCGCTCGGGCTTCACGACGAGGCGCGGCGGCCCGGCGCGAAGAAGGGGATGGCGCGCTGGGTCTCAGACCGCGCCGTCGATGCGATCCGCGAGCGGTTCGGGCGCGAGGCGGTCGGCTACGGCTCGGTGGCGCTGGGGGTCACGCGCTCGGTGCCGGACGGCTTCCGCGAGCTGGCGGAGAAGGAGCTTTGAGACCAGCGCTGCGGGCGGGATGCCGAGGACCGACTCAGTCGGGGAGAATCCACACGAAGAGCGGGCCAACGCCGACCCCGCCGAACAGGCAGACGAAGCGCACGCGCGTCGATCCGTCCGAGGTCTGGAGCATCGCCGGCCCGTGAATCACGGACGAGACGTACTCCTTGCCCGCCTTCATTTCGGCCTTGTCGATATTCACCGCGTCGCGATCGATGCGGAGCCGCGAGCCGCGCGTTTCCCTGGAGAGATCGAACGCCGCGCGGCTCTCGCATTCCGAGACCTCGTCGGCGGCCGCCGGGACGGTGGAGAAGACGAGCGGCAGCAGCGCCGCGAGCGCCAGGAGGCGGCTCACACCCAGGGCCGGTGAGTCGAGTGTTTCTGCTCGTAGGCTTCGATCTTGTCGCGCTTCTCCATGGTGAGGCCGACGCCGTCGAGGCCGTTCAGGAGGCAGTGCTTCTTGAACTGGTCGATCTCGAAGTGGACGACGCCGCCGTCCGGTCCATGGATCTCCTGCTTCGCCAGGTCGACGGTGAGCGTGGCATTGGCGCCGCGCTCGGCGTCCTCCATCAGCTTCTCCAGGTCCTCGGGCGAAACGATGACCGGCAGCAGGCCGTTCTGGAAGCAGTTGTTGTAGAAGATGTCGGCGAAGCTGGTGGAGATGACGCAGGAGATGCCGAAATCCTTCAGCGCCCAGGGGGCGTGCTCGCGGCTCGACCCGCAGCCGAAATTGTCGCCGGCGACGATGATCTTGGCGTTCTTGTAAGCCGGCTTGTTGAGCACGAAGTCCGGATTGTCGGAGCCGTCGTCGTTGTAGCGCCACTCCGAGAAGAGCCCCGTCCCAAGCCCGGTGCGCTTGATGGTCTTCAGGGTACTGCTTGGGGATGATCGCGTCGGTGTCGATATTGACGCGCGGCATGGGCGCGGCGACGGCGGTCAAGGTAGTGAACTTGTCCATGGGCGAAGTCTCCTTGGGGCTGTTCTTTAGGCCGTGGCGGGGCGGATTGCAAAGGGTGCACGGGCGCGGGGCCGCGCAGCCGGGTCGTGCCGGGTCGTGAATCCTTTTGCCTCCGCCGAACGTCTAGGAGGGAGAAACACCAACGAGCCGAAGGAGCCGACCATGAAACGCACTCTCGTGACCTATCGAACGAAGCCCGAGAAGGCCGATGAGAACCAGGGCCTCATCGACGACGTTTTCCGCGAGCTGCACGCGAAGTCACCCGAAGGCCTGCGCTATATTGCTCTCAGGCTGGAGGACGGCCGGTTCGTGCATTTCGCGATCACGGAAGGCACGCGTGCATCGAGCCCGTTGCAGGGAGTAGAGGCATTCAAGGCTTTTCAGGAGGGTATCCGTGACCGCTGCGCCGAGCCCCCGAACCCGGCATCGGCCACAATCGTGGGGAACTATCGGATGATCGAGGACTAAGGCCTTAATGAGCGCACCGGGTGCGATCGAGCGTGAGTCGCTTGATCGCCTACTTCGCGACATGCGGCCGAAGCTGCATCGTTATCTCGCCCGCATGACCGGATCGGTGATCGACGGCGAGGACGCGCTGCAGGACGCCTATGTCAAGGTGGTCGAGGCCATTCCGCGCGCTGGCCCGATCACCAATCCGGAGGCGTGGGTGTTTCAGGTCGCGCACAACGCGGCCCTCGACTTCCTGCGCCGACGTGCGCGCCGGGAGGCTTGGCACACCGACGAGGATCCCGACATGGCAGTCGATCCCTCTGATTCAACCGAAGGACGGCAGATCGTGGCTGCCTCCATCAGAACCTTCATGCGTCTGCCGGTGGCGCAGCGAAGCAGCGTCATTTTGAAGGATGTGCTGGGCTACTCGCTTGAGGAATTGAGCGAGGTCATGCAGGCGAGCCTTCCAACCGTCAAGGCGGCCCTGCATCGTGGACGCATCCGCCTGCGTGCCTTGGCCGAGGAGCCCGGCGACACGCCAGTGCCCGCAATGTCGAACGCCGAACGCGAACGGCTCGCCGGCTATGTCGACCGCTTCAACGCGCGCGACTTCGGCGCCATCAAGAGCATGCTTGCAGAGGACGTTCGGCTTGAGCTCGTGAACAGGACGCGCATGCGCGGCCGGCGCGAGGTGGCCAACTATTTCGGCAACTACGACGGCAAGGCGGATTGGCGGCTGGAACCGGGCTTTGTCGAGGACCGACCGGCCGTTCTTGTCTCCGATCCGCAATCGGCGGCCGGCGTGCCGGCCTATTTCGTCTTACTGGAATGGGCCGGGGAGCGGGTGGCCGGCATCCGCGATTTCCGTTACGCCCGCTATGCCGCCTTGGATGCGCGACTGACGGTGCTGGCGCGCTAGCCATGGGCGCTCAACGCACGAGCGGGCGGGACCTCGCGAAATTCTGAAAGCGGCAGGTCTTCCGACACGCTAGAAGGACGACGACAGACAACGGGCGCCACGCGTCGAAGGAGAAAAGATGAAGCTCTACAACGCCAATCTCTCGCCCAATGCGCTTCGCGTGCGTGCGGTCGCCAGCGAGCTCGGGCTCGATATCGAGATCGTCGACGTCGATCTCAGGAGCGGCGAGAACAAGGCCGAGGCCTATCTGGCGATGAACCCGAACGGGAAGGTGCCGGTGCTGGTCGACGGCGACTTCGTGCTGTGGGAGAGCCGCGCCATCAACAACTATCTCGCGTCCAGCAAGCCGGAGCGCGGGCTCTATCCCGACGACCCGAAGAAGCGCGCCATCATCGACCAGTGGCTGTACTGGCATGCCGTCCATCTCAGCCCGACGATCCAGGCCGTGGTTTTTCAGCGGCTCCTGAAGCCGATGTTCGGCATGGGCGATCCGGATGAGGCGGCGATCGAATCGCAACTCAAGGACATGCGCCAGCTGCTGCCGGTGCTCGACGCCGCCCTCAAGGGCAAGGAGTGGGTGGCCGGTGACCTGAGCGTCGCGGATTTCGCCCTCGCGAGCACTTTCGTCTACCGCAAGGGTGGCGGCATCTCGCTCGACGAGACGCCGAATGTCGCGGCCTGGATGGAACGTATGGAGGCGCGGCCGTCGTGGAAGGCGGCCGTGGCTCCGGTCGAAGCGATGATGAAGGGCTAGCGCGAGCGACCGGCGGTCGCCGCCGTTCGGTCGAAAGGTCAGCGTATGACGATGCGACCCTTCCGTCACGGTGTCGTGGCCGGCGGCGGCATGGCCGGCCTGATGGCCGCGCGCGTCCTCGCCGAGCATTTCGAGCGTGTGACGCTGGTGGAGCGCGACGCGTATTCCGGCGTTCCCGATCCGCGCAAGGGCGTCCCGCAGGGGCGCCACGTGCATGTGCTCCTCATCCGCGGTCAATCGATCCTGGAGCGGCTGTTTCCCGGGCTGGTGGACGAGCTTCGCGCCGAAGGAGCGGTGTTGGTCAATACCGGCCGGGAGCTTGGCTGGCACCACGACGGCCGCTGGCGGATGAAGCACGACAGCACGCTTTCGCTGCTGACCATGAGCCGCCCGCTTTTGGAGTTGAAGGTTGCAGCGCGGGTGCGCGCGCTTCCCAACGTCACCGTGCTCGACGGCAGGCGGGTCGAAGGCCTTCTGACCGACAGCGGGCGCGCCGTGACCGGTCTCCGCGCCGGTGTCGCGGGAGAGGTGGCGGAGGAGATCGCCGCCGATCTGGTCGTCGACTGCATGGGGCGGGGCAGCGGCACGCCGCGCTGGGTCGCGGAGCTGGGCTTCGCCGCGCCGACGACCGAGACGCTGCCGGTGCGCGTGGCTTATGCGACCTGCCTGTTTCGGCGGCCGGACGATCTGCCTCAGAACCGTGTGCTGCTCGTGACCGGGAGCGGAACGCGCGGCGCCACACTGGTTCCCATCGAAGGCGGCCGCTGGCTGCTGACCACCTTCAGCTATGGCGAAGAGCCGCCGCCGCAGGATGTCGAGGCACTGCGCGGGTTTGTAGGCTCTTTGAATACCTCTGCGATCGGCGACGCCGTTGGCGCCTGCGAGCCCTTGTCGGAGGTTGTGCAATACCGGTTTGCCGGCAGCCAGCGGCAGCGCTACGACCGGCTGGGCGACTTTCTCCGAAGGCCTGATCGTGCTCGGCGACGGCGTGTGCAGCTTCAATCCGATCTACGGACAGGGCATGACGGTGAGCGCCATCGAGGCGGAATGCCTCAACGGCGCGCTTGCCCGCGCGCGGCAGGAAGGCGGGATCGGGCCCGATTTCGCCCGGCGCTGGTTCGTGGCGATCCGGCCCGTCATCGATGCCGCCTGGGAAGGCGTGCTGCTTCAAGACCTTCGCTTCCCCGAGATGGAGGGGATGCGGTCGGCGCGCCTGAAGCTGCTCAGATGGTACATGGACCGCGTGCACGAGGCGACGCATCGCAGCCCCGTGGTCGCCGACCAGTTCTACCGCGTCGCCAACTTCCTCGACGCTCCTACCAGCTTCTTCCGTCCGCGCGTGCTCGCCGACACGCTTTTGCGCCGGTGAGCCGGCAGAGCCATCAAACGATCGCCGGTGCCGGCTTGTGCAGGGCAACGCCCGTCATCACGAGGAGCACGCCGAGAACATCCCTTGGGCTTGGAATTTGCGCCAGCACGATCGCCCCGATGATGGTGGCGCTCGCCGGGAGGAGGGCGAGGAGCAGCGCGAAGCTGGCACGCGGCAGGCGCGACATGGCGAGCTGGTCGCAGACATAAGGGATGACCGATGACGAGACGCCGATGCCGATGCCGGCGAGGAGCAAAGCGGGGCTCGCGAAGGCGCCCAGCGCTTCGACGAAGCCGATCGGCATGACGACGACGAAGGCGACGGCCATCGCCGCGCCGAGGCGCTCCACGCCACCCGAGGCGCCGCTCGCCGCGGCCTTGTGGCCGAGAACGATGTAGCCGACGAAGAGCGCGCCGTTGAGGAATGCCCAGAAGAGCCCGAGCGGATCGCTCGACCATTTGACGTCGATCGAGGATGAAGACGCCGAGAAGGGTCAGCGCCAGAGCCGCGAGGTTGCGGCGCGTGCGCAGCCCGTAAAGCGCCACCGCGATCGTGCCGACGAACTCGATCGCCGCCACCAGGCTGATCGGCAGACGGTCGAGCGCCAGGTAGAACGCCGCGTTCATGACCGCGAGGCAGGCGCCGAGCGCCACGATGAGAAGCCGCTCGGTGCTTCCGGCGCGCGCCAGCGTGCGCCACGGCCTGGTCCATGGGGCGAAGACAAGCGCGGCTGTGGCGATGCGCAGCCAGGCGACGCCGAGCACGCCGACCATCGGGAAGAGCAGCACCGCGAAGGAAGGGCCGAGGTAATGAAAGACGGCGCTGACGCCGAACCAAGCGTGCGGCGGCACTATCTCGCTTATCGCGGTGAGGGGTCTTTTTTCTGCCTCCATCTCGGCCATGATGAAGGCGAATGATGGGATTTGGTATGGCAAGATGAGCACATGATTAGGCATGCGGCCTGGGAACGAGCGGTCAATCGCGATGAAACGCCTTCGATTCGAAAACGGCAGCCTGGATGCGGCGGACGTGGCGATCCTGCGGGCGCTGGCGGAGGATGCCCGCGTCACGATGGCCGAGCTCGGCAGGATAGTCGGGCTCTCGGCTCCGAGCGTGACGGAGCGGGTGCGCCGGCTGGAGGAGGCGGGTGTCGTTCTTGGCTACGCCGCGCGCATCGATCCGGCGGCGCTCGGCCTGCCGCTTGCCGCCTATGTGCGCATCCGCCCCATGCCCGGGCAGCTCAACAAGGTGGCGGAGGTGATCTCCGGGCTGGACGGCGGTCGTGGCGTGCGACCGGGTGACCGGCGAGGACTGCTTCATCGCCAAGGTGCATGTGCGCTCCATGCAGGCGCTGGAGGCGGTGATCGACCAGATCATTCCGTTCGCCATGACCAACACGTCGATCATCCAGTCTTCGCCGGTGGCGCCGCGGCTGCCGCCGCTTCCGGACGCGCGCCGGTGAGATACGGCTGGCTGATAGCGCTTGAACAAGCGACGGGCTAAGCCAAGTCACAACGAAAAGTTTTGGGGGGAGCCACATGTCAGGTCTGGGAAGCTTCGATGTCACGGATGGGCTCGTCGTCCTGCGTCTGGCCTGCGGGCTGTTCTTCGTTCCGCATATCTACGGGAAATTCTTTGTGCCGGCGGCGCTGGAGTTCTTCAACGCCGCCGGGTTCAAGCCGCCGGCGTTCTGGATGTATCTCGCCGGCGCGATCGAAACGGTGCTGGCAATCGGGCTGGTGCTCGGCGTCTACCCGGTGATCTTCGGCGCGGTCGCATGTTTCCACCTGATGGTCGCCGCGGGCGCGACCTACAAGGTCAACGGCAAGTGGCTGTGGCACATCGGCGGTGTCGAATATTGTGTGTTCTGGGCGATCGCCTGCCTCGTGGTGGCGATGGTGGGATAGGGAAGGCTCTCCCCCATCCGGGATGGGGAGCGGGGGCCATGCGCAGCATGGCGGAGGGGGCGGCGGCAGACTCGGTGCCGCGTGGCCGCCCTTTCCGCCGCCTTCGTCGGTTCCCCTTGCCCGCTTCGCGGGAGGAACAAGGCGGCGGTTAGCTGAACATTCCTTTGAAGTCCGCCACGAACTGGCGCGTGGTGATGGGCGCGCGGCCGACGATGTCGAGGATCGGCTGCATGTTCTCGGCGGAGAAGGCGCCCCTGGCCGCAAGCTTCGAGACAGTCAGCATGTGCGTGACGAGCCAGTCGGGCATGCCGCGGGCACGCAGCGCCTGTTCGGTCTGCTCCAATGTCGTCTCGACATAGGCGATCGGACGGCCGAGCACCTCGGAGAAGACCTCGGCGAATGCGCCGTAATTGGAAAGCGCACCGGTGAACTCGTAGGTCTTGCCGGCATGCGGGGCGGGATCGACGAGGACGCGCGCGGCGAGCGCCCCGGTGTCGCGCACGTCGAGGAAGGCGATCGGCAAATCCCTGGCGAAGGCCAAGGCCATCTTGCCCTCGCTCTTGATGAGCGGCGCCTGCGCGAAGGTGTTCTGCATGAAGAGGCCGGGACGCAGGATGACCCAGCCGATGCCGCTCGCCTTCAGCCGCTCCTCCACCGCGAAGTGGCCGCGGCCGACGACGGATTCCGAATTCGGCCCGACGACGGCGCGGCCGCCGGAGACCCGCACCAGATATTTGGCGCCGGCCGTCAGCGCGGCGGAGAGCACGTTGTTCTGCTGCACGGCCATGTCGGGGTTGTGGCCGGTGACGACGAAGACGCGCGTCACGCGGTGAAGCGCCTTTTCGAGCGCGGCGGGGTCGGTCAACTCGGCGACGGCGATCCTGGCGTCGGGGCCGAGCACCTCGCGCGCCTTCTCCTCGTTGCGCACGACGGCGACCGGGTCTTCGCCCAGCGCCTTCAGCTCCTTGATGACTGCCCGCCCGGTGTTTCCCGTGGCGCCCACCACTGCGATCATCGTTTCCCCCGGTTTGCGTTTCGCCACAGACCTAACAGCAAAGCCGGGCTGTTGGAAATCGACGCGGCGATGAGTCCCGGATTGCGCTTCGCTGCATCCGGGCTACGGTAAGGCCCATGCGCATCATCATCTGCGGGGCAGGCGCGATCGGCGCGTCGCTCGCTTATTTTCTCGCCCGCCGCGGGGCGGAGGTCGTCGTGGTGGAGCGGACCGGCGTCGGCAATGCGGCGTCGGGCAAGTCGGGCGGTTTCCTGGCCTACGACTGGTGCGACGGCACGCCGCTGCAGGCGCTGGCGCGGCGGAGCTTCGACCTGCACTCGAGATCTGGCGGAGCAGCTCGGCGGCGATTGGGGCTATCGCCGCATGACCGCCTATGGCGGGTTCGCCAGCGCGCTCGACGTGCTTGGCGAGGAGAATCGCCACCCGCTCGGCTGGCTTGCCGACGACGTCGTGGTCTATCGCCATCTCGGCTCGACCAAGACAACCGCGCAGGTGCATCCCGCCCTCTACACGCAGGCGCTCATGCATGCGGCCGAGCAGCATGGCGCGGAGCTGCGGGCCGGCACGGTGACGGGCGTCACCCAGGCGGACGGCGCGGCGAGCGGCGTGGAGATCGACGGGGAGGCCATGAAGGCGGACGCCATCGTCGTCACTATGGGGCCGTGGTCGGTGCTTTCGGCCGAGTGGCTGCCGCTGCCGCCGGTGTTCGGGCTGAAGGGGCACAGCATCGTGTTCGAGACCGGCTCGAAGCTGCCGGCCGACGCGCTCTTCCTGGAATACCAGGAGGCGGGCGGCGCGGTGCATTCGCCGGAAGTCTTCCCGCGCACCGACGGCACCACCTACGTCTGCGGCATTTCCACGGAGACGCCGCTGCCGGCCGATCCGGCCGGCGTGGCGGCAGACCCTGGGGCGTTGGACCGGCTGGAGGCGATGTGCAGAAAGCTGTCGCCGGTGCTCGCCGAGGCGAAGGTGCTGGCGCGGCAGGCCTGCTTCCGCCCGATCACGCAGGACGGCCTGCCGCTCATCGGCCGCGTGCCGGGCGTCGCCAACGCCTATGTGGCGACGGGGCACAGCGTGTGGGGCATCCTCAACGCGCCGGCGACCGGCGAGGCGCTCGCCGAGCTGATCCTCGACGGGGAGGCGAAGAGCGTGAGCCTCGCGCCTTTCGATCCGGCGCGGCTCAGGCCGCAGCGCAGCGCGGCGCGACCCGGCGTCGTATCGCGGCTGACACGGTAGCAGGCAACACCTGGCCGGGGGCAGTCCGGCCCGGCGCTCCGCGCGCCTGTTTCAGGCGAGTGTATGCAATTTGGGCAGTTGCGTACGATGTTGCTCATGCTCTGCCAATGGCCGCGACGAGCTCGGTCCGGGCGGCCGCTTGCCGTCCTGGCACGGAGATTGAAGAGCAGATGCTATCAAGCACAACGGACAACATCTCCACGGACGGGCGTCCGCTGCAAGCCGCGAGAGCTTCCGTCCTGCGCCGCCGCGCCTGGCCGCCGTCAGTCTCACGCGCTCGCCTATTGAGGTTCGAGGATTTCCATGGACATCGTCATCTGCCAACGGAACCGTTGTCACGCCGAGCGGCATCTCCGAGGCGGATATCGGCATCGAGGACGGCAAGGTCGTGCAGATCGGCGGCAGCATGGGCTCCGCCGCAAGGACTGTCGATGCGAGCGGGCGCTACGATTATGCCAGGGTGCATGAACGTCCTGATACGTTCCACGCCGCCGCCGCGCGCCGCAGAAGGATCAGGAGGCGCTGTGGAAGGCGCTGGCGGAAGGCGCGCGGCTCGAGACGGTCTCCTCCGACCATTGCTCGTGGCTCTTCAAGGGGCACAAGGACAAGGGCAAGGGCAAGGACGATTTCCGCGTCATACCGAACGGCACGCCGGGCATCGAGGAACGCCTGATGATGGTCTATCAGGGCGTCAACGAGGGGCGCATTTCGCTGACGCAGTTCGTCGACCTCGTGGCGGCGCGGCCCGCCAAGGTGTTCGGGCTCTTTCCGCAGAAGGGACATTGCAGTCGGCTCCGACGCGGATATCGTGATCTGGGACCCGGAAGCCGAGACGACGATCACGCAATCGGCCATGCACAATGCGATGGACTATTCCGCCTATGAGGGACACTGGGTGAAGGGCCATCCGAAGACCGTGCTGCTGCGCGGGAAGGTCATCGTGGAGGAGGGCAAATATGTCGGCGCCCCGGGCGACGGGCGCTTCCTCAAGCGGCGCGGCCAGCCGGCCAGTAAAGCCGCCTCTCCGGAGGCGACAGCCGGCCTGTCGGGCCGATGAGTTCCGTCTCGCGGTTCAGGGCCCCCGCGCACCGGTAGCGGCGGCGACGCACAGCATCCTACAGGCGAATGGCACCGCGCTCATGGTGGAGGCGCGGCGCGTCCGCTACGGTGCCCGCGAGTTGGCCGGAGCCGGTAACAAGAAGGTGCAAGCGTGCCATCGAGAATGCGTCCCAACATCATCTTCATCATGTCCGACGACCATGCCGCGCGCGCGATCTCGGCCTATGGCGGCGGGCTGAACCACACGCCCAATATCGACCGGCTGGCGACGGAGGGCATGCGCCACGACGCGACCTATGTGACCAACTCGATCTGCACGCCGAGCCGCGCCGCGATCCTGACCGGCACCTACAACCACGTGAACTGCGTCACCACGCTGGAGACCCATATCGACAACCGCCTGCCGAACGTCGCGAAGCATCTGCAGCGCCGGCGGCTATCGCACCGGCATGTTCGGCAAGTGGCATCTCGGCGAGGGCAAGGCGCATGAGCCGACCGGCTTCGACGAATGGGCGCGTGCTGCCCGGCCAGGGCGACTATTGGGACCCGGCGATCATCGACCCGAGCGGCGCGCGGCGGCATCCCGGGCTACGTGACCGACATCATCACCGACATGTCGCCTCGACTTCATCGACCGGCGCGACGAGCGGCCGTTCTTTCTGATGTGCCACCACAAGGCGCCGCATCGGAACTGGCAGCCGCATCCGACGCTACCGGCAGACATGGTCCGAACGAGGACCTGCCGCTGCCCGAGACCTTCAACGACGACTATGCCAACCGCGCCGCGGCCGCCGCCGCCGCCAAGATGCGGGTCCGCTCCGACATGACTCTACGAGGACCTCGGCCTGCGTGCAGCCCGAGGGCGGCTGCGCGATGGCCGGCGCGCTGATGATCGACTACTGGCCGATGCGCAAGATCCCCGAGCTCAAGCCGGGCGAGACGATCACCGTGATCTGCGCCGAGACGCGGCGAGAACTTCACGCTTCGACGACCCGCAGGCGCTTCGCCGAATTCAAATACCAGCGCTACATGAAGCGCTATCTGCGCACCGTCCAGGCGATCGACGACAGCGTCGGCCGGATGCTCGACAAGCTGGACGAAGCTCGGCCTCGCGCGAGAACACGCTCGTCATCTACACCTCCGACCAGGGCTTCTTCCTGGGCGAGCACGGCTGGTTCGACAAGCGCTTCATGTACGAGGAAAGCTGCAGATGCCGTTCCTCGTGCGCTACCCGGCCGCGATCGCCGGCCGGCGCGACCAGCCGCGACATCGCCTGCAACGTCGATTTCGCGCCGACCTTCCTCGACTATGCCGGCCTGCCGGTGCCGAGCTACATGCAGGGCCGCTGATCAAGCCGGTGCTGGAGGGCAAGCGCCCGGCGGACTGGGACCAGACTGGCCTATCACCGCTACTGGATGCACAACGACGATCATCCACGAGGCGTGGGCGCATTACGGCGTGCGCGACGGACGCTACAAGCTGATCTACTGGTACAACGACGATCTCGGCCAGCTCGGGCGCGCGGCCGAACGGCGCGCCGCCGGAATGGGAGCTGTTCGATTGCGAGACGGATCCCTTCGAGCTGATGAACCTGGCCGGCGACCCGGCCCATGCGGCAGTGTTCCGCGACCATGCTCGCCAAGCTCGATGCCAAGATGGCCGAGATCGGCGACATCCCCGAGCATGACAGCGCGGCGGTGCTGGGGACGCTCGGCGCAGGGGACCGGGCGGGCTGATGGGGTGCTGCGCGCAGGAGCTTGGCCCGCGAGGCGCCACGGGATCGCGAAGCGAAGCTCCGGCTGAGATCGCTGCGATCGCCGATGCGCGTCCGCCCGCGCGCGCCGCCTTCAAGGGCGGGCGCAGCCATGTGGGCACCGACAGCCCGGTGATTTTGCCGGATGGCGAGGGGCCGAGAAGGCGGGTGACGCTGGCGCCGTTCGAAGCCGAGGTCGTTCCCGTCACCAATGCGCGCTTCGCCGCCTTCGTCGTTGAGACCGGCTACGTCACCGAGGCGGAGCGCTTTGGCTGGGCGCCGGTGTTCCGACCGCTGCTTGCCGATCCGGATGCGGTGCCGCCGTCCAACACGGCCACGCCATGGTGGGGGAAGGGCGACGGCGCCGCCTGGTTCGCGCCCGAGGGCGCCGGCAGCCACGTGCGGGACCGCGCCGACCACCCGGCGGTGCATATCGCTTGGGCCGACGCGGCGGCCTTCGCCGCATGGTCGGGCGGACGCCTTCCGGGCGAAGCGGAGTGGGAGCACGCGGCGCGCGGCGGGCTCACCGATCCGCGCTTCCCCTGGGGCGATGAGGAGCCCGACGACGAAGCCTTTCAGCCCTGCAACATCTGGCAGGGGCGCTTTCCCGGCGAGAACACACTTGCCGACGGCTGGATGGGGACCTCGCCGGTCGGCAGCTTCGCTCCCAACGGTGCGGGGCTCTACGACATGGCGGGCAATGTCTGGGAATGGACCGCGGATGCGTTCCGCATCCACTCGCTCGCCCGCGCCGCCAAGGCGCGCATTGCGCAGGCGAAGGAGCGGGGCGAGAAGGTGATGAAGGGCGGCAGCTTTCTCTGCCACAAGAGCTATTGCTACCGCTATCGCATCGCCGCCCGCTCCGCCGTGGCGGCCGACAGCGGGGCGAGCAACACCGGGTTCCGCGTCTTCTACGACGGGCGGTGAATCCCTGTCGGAAGCGACGGGCGCTCAGGCGTTCATGGCGCCGAGCCTGCTCAGGAGGGCGGCGCCGGTGCGGATGCCGTCGACGAAGCAGTCGATCTTCAGGTTCTCGTTGGGGGCGTGGTTCGCCTCGTCGGCGTTGGCGTAAGGCACCACGAAGGCGGGCAGGCCCAGCGTCTTGGTGAAGACGTAGTCGGGCAGGCTGCCGCCGGCGCAGGGATAGAGCAGGGGCTCCACGCCGCGCGCGGTGACGATGGCGTCGCGCAGCACCGCGGCGTAGGGCGAGTTCGAGCGGCGTCTTCGACGGCAGCATGCTGCCGCGCGGGATGAACTCCACATCCGGCGCATGCTTTGCGACATGCGCCTTGACCGCGTCGAAGACCTGGTCCGGCGTCATCGCCTCGACCAGACGGATGTCGCACTTGGCGATCGCCTCGCAGGGGAGCACCGACTTCGAGCCGGCGCCGCCATAGCCGCCGTGCAGCCCGTTGATCGTCAGCGTCGGGTGGAACATCAGGCGGTCGTAGAACGGGCGGTCGGCCGGCGTGTCGAGCTGCTTCATGCCCATGTCGGCCATGTAGGCCGGAAGGTCGAGGGGGAGCGCGGCGGCCGCGGCGCGCTCCTGCTCGCTCGGCGGGATGATCGGGTCGTGCAGGCCCTCGATGGTGATCGTCCCGTCCGGCGTCTTCATGGTCGAAAGCAGGTGGACGAGCTTCCACACGGCGTTGGGCATGACGCCGCCGTAATTGCCGGAATGCGCGTCGCGGGAGGCGGTCTTGGCGACGAGATCGAACGTCGCCATGCCGCGCACGCCGAAGGTGATAGTCGGCCGGCCGGACTCGTGCAGCGGGCCGTCGGAGGTGACGACGAGATCGGCCTTCAGACGCTCGGCGTTCTCCTTCACGAAGCCGGCGATGTGCGGGCTGCCCACTTCCTCTTCACCCTCCAGGAGGAAGATGATGTTGCACGGCAGCGCGCCTGCGACGGCAAGGTGCGATTCGATCGCCATCAACTGCGCGAAGTGCTGTCCCTTGTTGTCGCCGACGCCGCGGGCGTAGATGCGCCCGTCGCGGATGGTCGGCTCGAAGGGCGGGCTCACCCACGCCTCGTAGGGCTCGGGCGGCTGCACGTCGTAATGGCCGTAGAGGAGGACGGTCGGCTTGCCGGGCACGTGCGGAGTGCGGCCGAGCACCATCGGATGGCCGCTGGTCGGAACCGCCTCGACCTGCATGCCGAGCTTGCCGAGCATGTCGACGAGCAGTGCCGCCACCTCGGCGATGCCCTTGTTCTGGGCGCTGATGCTCGGATGGCGGACATAGTCCATCAGCCGTTCGATGAAGGCGGCGCGGTTCTCTTCGATATGGGCGAAGACGCGCTGCAGCGTTGCGTCAGTGGCCGCCATCATTCGCCTCCTTCACGCGTCAGGAGGATCGCGCCGCTGGGGTGAACGCGGCCGTGCCAGCCAGGCGCGACGAGCGTCGTGGAGTCGAGCTGGGTGACGATCGCCGGGCCGTCGAAGGTCGCATCGGCGCCGAGCGTTGCGCGGTCGATGACCGGGACGCTGCGGGTGCCGCTTTCGAAGTGGACCGGGACATGGTCGTAAGGCTCGACGGCGCCGCCCGGCTCCAGCGTGAGGGCGGGCGGTGCCTTGGCGAGGCCCGTTGCCTCGATGCGCAGCGTGACGAGCTCGATGGGAGCCTTCAGCGCGAAGCCGTAGAGCGCGCGGTGCTGGGCGGCGAAGCTCTCCTCGGTGCGCTCGGCGCTTCCGCCCCACGGCACCGGGATTTCGCCGCCCTGGCCGCGATAGCGTAGCAGCGCGACGCGGGCGATGCGGCGATTTTCCGGCGCGACGCTTCGTCGGAGAGCCACGCTTCCGCCTGTTCCTCCAGTTCGGTGAGCACGGCCTCGGCGGCCTCGACATCGACGGGCCCGGCCTTCTGCAGCGTGCGGCTGAACTCCGCCTTGAGATCGGCGACGAGGAGCCCGTCGGCGCACAGCACGCCCGGCGCGAGCGGGATGACGATGCGCGAGATGCCGAGCAGCTCGGCCAGCGCGCAGCCGTGAAGCGGGCCCGCCCCGCCGAACGGCACCAGCGCAAAGTCGCGCGGGTCGTGGCCGCGCTCCACGGAGACGACGCGCACGGCGCCGACCATGTTGTTGTCGATGATCGCCAGGATGCCGCGCGCGGCGGCCTCGGTCGTCAGGCCGAGCGGAGCTGCGACGCCCTCCGTCACCGCCTTCCGCGCAGCCTCGACGTCGAGCGCCATGCGGCCGCCCAGCAGCCGCGCCGGCAGGTGGCCGAGCACGACATGCGCGTCGGTGACCGTGGCCGCTTCTCCGCCCTGGCCGTAGGCGGCGGGGCCGGGGCTGGCGCCGGCGCTCTGCGGCCCGACCGAGAGCGTGCCCTCCGCCACCTTGGCGATCGACCCGCCGCCGGCGCCGATGGTCACCATGTCGACCATGGGCAGCGGCAGCGGCCAGTCGCCGATCTGGCCCTTCTGCGTCAGGCCGATGCGGCCGTCCTTGATCAGGCAGATGTCGGCGCTGGTGCCGCCGATGTCGATGGTGATGATGTCGCCGATGCCGCAGGCCTCGGCGACGCCGCGCGCGCCGACCACGCCGGCCGCAGGACCGGAGAGCGCGGTCAGTGCCGGCGCGCGGCGGATCGTGTCGGCGCCTGCGACGCCGCCGTTCGACTGCATGAGGAGGAGGGGGGCGGCGACCTTCTCGTCCTCGAGCCGCGCCTCCAACCGTCCGACATAGTTGGTGACGCCGGGCATGACGGTGGCGTTGAGCACGGTCGTCAGCGAGCGCTCGAACTCGCGCACCTCGGGGAACACGTCGGTGGAGATGGTCACCGCGACGCCGGGCAGGCGCTCGCGCAGGATCTCGGCGACGCGGCGCTCGTGCTCGGGATTGGCGAAGGCGTGCATCAGGCACACCGCGACCGCCTCGACCTGCATGCGGGCGAGCGCATCGGCGGCGGCGTGGACGCTCTCCTCGTCGAGCGGCTCTTCCGACGGAGCCGCCGGCGAGGATTCGCTCGTCGACCTCGACGATGCGCGAGGCGGGAACGGGGCGCTCGGGCTTCACCCAGGTGTAGAGATTGGCCTTGCGCGGGATGTCCTGGCGGCCGATCGCCAGCACGTGGCGGAAGCCGCGCGTCGTGACGAGCGCAGCGCGCGCGCCCTTGCTGCTCCAGGATCATGTTGGTGGCGACCGTGGTGCCGTGCAGCACCTGCGACAGCGTCGCGGCCTCGCGCTCGGCGTCCTCCAGCACCATGCGGATGCCGTTCAGGAATGCCTCCGACGGGTCGGCCGGAATGCTCGGCGTCTTGGCGCGCCAGGTTCGACCGGTCGCATGGTCGACGAGGGCGATGTCGGTGAAGGTGCCGCCGATATCGACGGCGACGGCGAGGTCGGAATCAGGTGAGGGCATCAACATACTCATTGCGGTGAAAGGCGCGGACCGGGGTGCGCTCGGCGCGGCGCGCCTCGGTCGCGGGAACATCGATTGCGTCGTCGCGGATCACGACGCCGTAATGCTCGGCAGCGCCCTCCGGCGTGACGAAGCCGCCGAGCACATCCTCCAGCACGGCCTCCGCCGGACGGTCGAAGGGATGGCCGTGGCCGCCGCCGCCGCCGGTGACGATGCGCACGACGTCGCCGTATTTCAGGAAGTTGCCGTCGGAGAGCGGGTGGAGCTTGCGCTCTTCCGGCGTGTCGGGGTTCACGACGATGCTGCCCACGCCGCCCGACATGCCGCCGGCGATCCCCCATGCCGGGTATAGCACGCCGTCGATGCGGATCGCCAGCATCGCCTGATCGGCGAGGATCTCGTATTCGCGGACAATGCCGCAGCCGCCGCGAAAGCGGCCGGGGCCGCCCGAAGTCGGCCGACGATGCCGTAGTTTCGGAGCCGCACCGGATAGCCGAGCTCGAGGAACTCGATGGGATAGTTCTCCTGCGCGACGAAATAGACCGCGTCGATGCCGTCGGCGAAGGCGCGGGCGCCGTAGCCGACGCCGATCCCGTCGGCGAGAAGGAAGCCCTTGCTCTCGCCGGCTTCGTCGGTGAACGTGCCGCGCATCAGCGAGATGACGTAGGCGGCGTGCGCCGCCGGTGCGCTCGCCGCCGGCCGACGTTGACGAGTCCGTTCAGCGTCGCCAGCACGCGCATCACGGTGAGGCCGCGCATGCCGAGCGGCGCGGGAAAGCGCGGCTGCACGATCGAGCCCTCGCGCAGCCGCACCTCGTCGAGCGCCTGCGGCCCGCCGGCATTGCACACCTGCGCCGGGTCGCCGCCGAGATAGAACAGCCCGAGCGCCATGCCTGGCACGCCGGGATTCATCACCAGGTTCACCGGGCCGGGCGCCTGGTCGTCGCTCTCGGTCGCGTCGAAGATGAAGCGGTCCTCGCCGTCGCGCCGTCTTTTCGCGCGTCAGGGCGAAGCGCATCTTGAACGGGCCGTTGCCGTGGCCGTCGCCGTCGATCGCGTCGGTGAAGCGGTGGGTGCCGTAGTCGAAGGTCTCGGCGAGCCGCTTGCGCACGAGGCGGCGCGTGCGCGCCAGAAGCTGCGCCAGCGCATCGGCAACGATGGCGACGCCGAAGCGGTCGAAGATCTCGCCGATCCGGGTGGCGCCAAGCTCGACGCTCGCCATCAGCGCGCTCATGTCGCCGATGCTCTGGTCGGGGTAGCGCGAGTTGCGATGGAAGATGGCGAGCGCCGCCTCGTTGGTGACGCCGGCATCGATCAGCTTGGTGGGCGGCACGATGATGCCTTCCTGGAAGATGTCGGTGGCGTCCGGGCTGATGGAGCCCGGATGCAGGCCGCCGATATCGGCGAAGTGGGCCCAGCTCATCACGAAGGCGCAGACCTGGCCCTCGCGGAAGACGGGGGCGAGCAGCACCTGGTCGTTGGAATGAGAGACGGCGCCGCGCGAGCCGTAGCAGTCGTTGTACCAGTAGACGTCACCCGGCTTCATCGTCGCTGATCGGGAAGACGTTCGAGCACCGGCGAGGTGAGGTCGCCGAAGATCGGCACCATGGAGCCGACCGCCATCACGCCCTCGCCATCGAAGAGCGCGGTGTAGAAGTCTTTCTTCTCGCGGATGAAGGCGGAGATGGCGGTGCGCTCGATCAGCGCCTCCATCTCGGCCTGCGCCGCGGTGATGGCGCCGCGGACGATCTCCAGCGTGACCGGGTCGCACAGGACGGCCGGCTCGGCGGCTTCGACCGGCGCTAGTTTCAGGTTCTGGCTCAACGCAGGCATGTTTCTTTCCTCAAAGGGATGGCACGGACGGGATTCGGTTCCGCACCAAACCTTGATCCGTCTTCCGCACGCCGGTAGCGCGGCGTCCTGTTCACTCCGCCGCTTCGGCCAGCATCTTCAGCGGCCGCGGGTAGGCGACCTCGCTGTGGGTGAGGCCGCTGCCGACCAGCATCTCCGCGGCACGCAGCGACAGCTTCACCGAGTCGATCACCGGCACGCCGATCCGCTCCTTCACCGTATCGGCGAGCACCGACATGCTGGCGCAGGCGAAGACGAGAAGCTCCGCCCCGTCCTCTTCCACGCAGCGGCGCCCGAGCGCGACGAGGCTGTCGATCATCGCGGGCTCGCGCCTGCGGATCTTCTCGATCGAAGCGCCGAAGGGGCGGATCGAAGCGACGAAGCGCTCCACGCCGACCTTATGCACCTGCTCGCGGGCGATCGGCAGCGTTGCGGCCACCGGCGTGAGGATGCTGAAATGGCTTGCCAGCATGCGGGCGGTGAGGAGCGCCGTCTCGCCCGGCCCGATGACGGGGATGCGCACCATCTCGCGCGCGGCGTCGACACCGGGATCGCCGAAGCAGCCGGTGATGACGGCGTCGTAGCCGCGACGCTCCGCCTCGATGGTGCGCTCGATCACCGCGCGGGCCAGCTCCAGCTCCTCCATGCGCGACTCGATGCTCGACGGAGACGGAATCGCGCCGACGAAATCGCTCAGATTGTCGAGCTCGACCTGCGGGCTGGCGAAGCGCCTCAGATAGGCGAGGCGCTCGTCGGTTCCGAGGAAGCATATCCGCATGGCGTCAGTCCTTCCTTGATGGCGGGCGCCGACCTCGAGCGTCCGCCGACTGGGAAATTCAGGCGGCGGCGCGCGCGCTTGCCGCCCGGCAGATATCGGCCGCGGCCGCGATCTCGTGGTTCACGAGGTTGCGATTACGCACAAGCCGCGTGGTGAGGAAGCCGTATTCGTCGCTGCCGGGCGCGAGCTGCGCCAGCTTGCGCGCCGCGTCGAGAGCCGGGAAGGCCGGCAGCGGCATCGCCGGGTCGTGGTCGAAGCGATTGCCGGAGGTGAAGGAGAGCGGCGTCAGCGCGTGCGACACTTTTCGGATCGTCTCGTTGGCGACGGCAGGCGGCAGCGCGGCGATCGTATCGAGCTCGCCGTCGAGCGCGTCGAGGTTGGAGAGCACGCTTGAAGCATCGAAATGGCCGGCCGAGGCGGCGGCGATCTCCTCCACGAAGCCGCGCAGCTCCGCGACCTGCGCCTTCAGGTCGAGCGGCAGCACCTCGTCCTGGGTCAGCCGCAGGAGGGCGTGGGCATAGATCTGCGTGTCCTTGAGGAGGACATCGCGGTCTGCCTTGTCGATGAGGTCTTCCTCCGCGTGCCACCACCAGCCCATGCCGCAGCCGCCAACCGCGGCGCGCTGGCCTTCGGGCCGGTTCGACAGAAGCATGAAGAGCGAGGGCACCCCGACGCCCCAGAAGGACTGGTCGCCGGCGCGCATCGGCCGGTCGATGGCCGGCGTCTGGCCGGTCAGCGCCACACCGCCTCCGTGACGAGCTCCGCCGTGTCGGGCACGGCCGAGACCTCGGAGTAATCGGTGGCGCCGAGAGAGCCGGGCGAGTCGATGTTGATGTAGGCGACGCAATGGCGGTCGAGCTCGTCCCAATGATTGGTCGGCGTACCAGGTCGAGCCGGAATAGCGACCGGTCGAATGGCCGACCCACCAGGCGATGCGCACGCCGCGGCGCAGCTCGTCGCGGTGCTTGGCGAGAACGCGGGCGAGCTCCAGGCAGGAGACGTTGCCGGTGGCGTTGTCGGTGGCGCCGTAGTGCCAGGAATCGATGTGGCCGGCGACCAGCACGAAGTCGTCCTCGCGGCCGGCGATGTGGGTGACCGGCATCTTCACCCGCGTCCACGCCGTGGTCGTGACGCTGCGGAGCGTGGCGGTGACGTCGCCCTTGGCCAGCGCCTCGCGCAGGCGCAGGCCGTCCTTGTGCTTGATGGAGACGAGCGGGAAGCTCGGGATGTTGCCGGCGGTCTCCGGCGTCGGCGTGCCCCAGACGGGCGTGACGATGCCTTCGTGGATCACGTCCTCGTCGCTCGGCCACATATGGATGTAGCCGATCGCGCCGTTCCGCTTGGCGGCCAGCATGGTGGCGCGCGAGCCGCTTTCGCTGAGCACGATCTTGCCGCCGACCGTCTCGGGGCTGATCTGGTTCACGGCGTTGTCGGCCTTGAACATGTTGGTGCCGCCCTGGATCGACACGAGCGGGCCGGTCGCGCCTTCCGGCGGCGTGTTGGCGGAGAAGGCGCGCGTCTTGGCGGGAATCTCGACCGCTGCTCCGTCGAGCGTCACGGTCAGGCCGCCGGAGACGGGATGCGAGATGTAGGCGTCGTATTCGTGGAGGGTGACCGGCAGGCCGTACGACTTCAGCACCGAGGCGATGTAGTCGACGGCCGCGAACTCGCCCTCCGTCCCGGTCGTGCGGTCCCATTCGCAAAGCTTTTCGAGATGCTTCCACATCTCGTCGCCGGAGATGGCGGCAAGCATGCGGTCTTTGAGGTCACTCATGGCAATCGCCCTGGAACACGGTTGAGATGTTGTCGATGTTTGCGACCGCGGCGCGTTTGACGGGAGCATGATCCGCGCCATAGGACTCGCCGCCGCATCGAAGAGGGATATTTGCGATGATCCGTCGCCGAGGACGTTTCGCATGAAGGCCGCCTGGTACGAGCGGACCGGACCGGCCGGCGAGGTTCTGCATGTCGGCGAATTGCCGGAGCCCGTGGCGGGACCGGGCGAAGTGCTCGTGCGCGTGCACGCGTCGGGCATCAATCCGGCCGACACCAAGCGGCGCGCGGGATGGCGCGGCCAGGCGATGGTGCACCCACTCGTGATCCCGCACACCGACGGCGCCGGCGTTGTCGAAGCGGTAGGCGAGGGGGTGAGCGGGGACCGCATCGGCGAGCGCGTGTGGGTCTACAACGCGCAGGGCGGCTATGGCGCCGATATCGGCCGGGCCTTCGGCACGGCGGCGGAGTATGTCGCGCTCCCCTCCGAGCAGGCGGTGACGCTGCCGATGAGATCAGTTTCGCGGAAGGAGCCGGGCCTGCCCGTTCCGGCGCTCACCGCCCATCGCGCGGTCTTCGCCGACGGGCCGGTGAAAGAGCAGGCGGTTCTCGTCGCCGGCGGAGCAGGCGCGGTCGCGCAATACGCCATCGGCTTTGCGCGAGACGATGGCGCGCGGGTTGTCGTCGCCACGGTCAGCTCCGAGGAAAAGGCCGAGGCGGCGCTGGCAGCCGGCGCGCATGCGACCGTCGATTATCGGCGCGAGGATGTGGTGGCGCGCGTCAAGGCGCTGGCCGGCGGGCTCGTTGGATCGTATCGTCGAAGTCGACCTCGGGGCGAACATGGCGATCGACGCGGCGCTGATCGCGCCGAACGGCACGATCGCGTCCTACTCTTCGACGCGCGTGCCGGAGCCGGTGCTGCCCTACTACGACCTCGCCTTCAAGGGTGCCAATCTCAGGCTTGTCCAGGGCTTTCTGCTCACCGAGGCGATGCGTGCCGAGGCGATCGCGCGGATCGCGAAGATGGCCGCGGCGGGCACGCTGCATCACCCGGCGATCCACGCCTTCCCGCTGACGGACATCGCCGCTGCGCACGAGGCCGCCGAGAGCGGCGGCCTGGTCGGCAAGGTGATCGTCGCGATCGACTGACATCCGCCGTCGCCTTCTTACGCGGTCGCCGCCTCGATCATTCGCGTTGCCTGACGGAAGGCCGAGACGACGCGGTTCTGTCCGCGCATGAGGCTCGTCTGCGCGAAGCCGAGCGTGTCCTTGTCGTAGCCGGAAAGCTCGGCGGCGACCGACAGCGTCGGCAGCGGCGGGATGGTGAGCGCCGGGTCGTGACGGAAGCGCGGCTCGCGGGTGAAGTTGATCGGGACGAGGACGCGCGCCAGCTCTTTGATCACCTGGTTGGCGGCCGCCGGCGCGACCTTTTTGGCCGCGACGCCCTTATGCAGCTTGTCGGCCGCCGCCTTCAGCGCCGCGGCGGCCTCGCGCGCCGGCGTCAGGTCGAAGCGGTCGCCCGCCTTCTTCTGGTAGCCGTCGATGGTGGAGACGAACTCCTCGGCGGCGATCCGCCAGTCGAAGGGCAGCACCTCCGCGTTGGCGTTGCGCAGCACCGAGAGCAGGTAGACCTTGATGTCGCGCAGGAGATTGTCCTTGTCGGCGATCTCCAGCGTGTCGTTCTCGGTGTGCCAGGCGATGTTCCCGCCGCAGCCGCCGACCGCGTAGTAGCCTTTCTCGGCCCTCAGATCGTCCGGCATGGTCGAGGACAGCATGTAGTAGCCGGTGAGGCCGATATTGTTGAACGAGTAGTCGCCGGCCTGATGGGCGCGCTCCGGCTCCACCAGCATGTCCTCGCCGCAGACGTCCTTGATCGCCTCGGTGATGAAGGCGTGCGTCTCCGGCGTGCAGGAGAGGCTGGTGAACTGGCTCGCCCAGCGGCAGCCGGGGCTGTCGCAATTGACCTGCGCGACGCAGTTTTCCTCAAGATCGATGGCGAAGGCGTCCGCGAACCAGGTGGAGCCGGCATAGCGGCCGGTCGAGTGGCCCGGCCACCAGGCGATGCGCACGCCGCGCTTCAGCTTGTCCTTGTTGGCCCACAGCACGCGCGCGATCTCCATCATGGTCGCGTCGCCCACGGTGTTGTCGCCGATGCCGACGTCCCAGCTGTCGAGATGGCCGTGCAGCAGCACGTATTCGCCCGAGCCGTCAGTGCCGGGGATATCGACGACGGGGAGGTTGGATTCGAACCAGCCCTCCTCCATGTCGGCGAAGATCGGTGGCTTCGCCGCCGCTGGCCGCCATCTCGATCAGCGCCTTGCCGTCGGGATTGTTGACGGCGACGGCCGGGATCTTCGGCTTGCGCGGCAGGTCTTCCAGGTCCGGCGTGCCCCAGATGGTGGTGCAGATGCCCCAGTGGATGTCGACGCCGGGATTGATGGCGATCACGCCGGCCGCGCCGAGCGCTTCGAAGGCATAGACGAGGCTGGGGCTCGCATAGCCCTCGGAGATGACGATGTTGCCGGCGATCCGACGGGTGGCGGAGCCGTCGTCGGATCCTTGCTGAACGTCTTGTCGAAGCCGTCGCCGGTGTTGGAGGGGACGTAGACGAGCTTGCCGCTGAACCCGGACAGACGCGGGGATGCAGTAGGCGGGCGGCTTGGCGCGGAAGGTCTTCCCGCCGGCTTCGACGCGCGCCTTGCCGGGCAGGCTCAGATAGAGGGTGGGGCGGTGCATCGTGACGGGGACGCCGTGGCCCTTCAGGCGGTCGGCGACCATCTCCATGGCGCGGTTCACGTCGCGTGGGTGCTCGCGCATCAGGGTGGAGAAGTCTTCGATCAGCCCCCACGGCTCGTCGAGCGAGGCCTGTCCAAGAATTGTCCCTTCAACGTCGCTCAACATGCCCGCCCCCTTTTGTTTTGATCAGTAAAACATCGTTTTAGCATCTGGAAAAATAGCAGGGCATCTCTCCGGCCTCAAGCCGGTTCTGCATAGATTTTGTCGATGCCTGGAAAAGCGGCGCGGCCTGCGGGCGTCTCAGCCGGCGAGGCGCTCCGGCATGCCGCCGGCCATGCCGAGCGCCTGCGACATGCGCGCGGCATAGGCCGGCACGAGCTCGCGCAGGCGGGTCTCCGTCACCTCGTCGAGGCGGCTGACGGGGCCGGCGACGCTCACCGCCGCGATGACCTGGCCCCGCTGCTCCCGGATCGGAGCGGCGATGGAGAAGGCGCCCTCGTCGAGGTCGCTGCTAACGACATGGAAGCCGCGCTCGCGGATCCGCTGCAGGACCATGCGGAGCTTTTCGGGGTCCGTCACCGTGGAGGGCGTGTAGGCGGGCAGCTCCGAGCCGAGCACTTCCTCCTGCACTTCCGGCGGGGCGAAGGCGAGAAGCACGCTGCTGGCGCCTCCCGGCGTGCAGCGGGCCGCGCCGGCCGGGCTCCGCGAACAGCCGCACCTGGTGCGGGGATTCCCGCGTGGCAACGACCACGCTGCCGATGCCGTCGCGCACGACGAGGTTGACGTTCTCGCGGCGATTCGGCCGCCAGCTCGTCCATCAGCTTGGCGGTCGCCTGGACCAGGCTGTCCTGATGCCCGAGCGCGGCGCCGAGATAGAACACCCGGTAGCCAAGCGAGTAGGTGCGCCGGCGCGGGTCGCGCGAAACGTAGCCGCGGGCCTCCAGCGTGTGGAGGAGGCGGAAGGCCAGGGTCTTGGTAATCCCCATGCGGCTGGCGACTTCCGTCACGCCCAGTTGCTGCTCGTGCGCCAGCACCTCCAGCACCATCAGCGCCCGGTCGGCCGCCGCGATCACGTAATTCCGTCTCAGAAGCCATTTCCTCTCCCAGCCCTTTTGATGCTCTACGCGAACATTTTGAGCATGCCCAATTGTCAAGCGCCGCCGCGCGCCTTAAGGTGAGCCGACAAATAAAACCTTTTTTCGCTGAATGAAACAACGGAACCTGTGCCGATGTGCATCTACCACAGGCGAGCCTCGTCGTCAGGAGCAGCGGAATCCGCTGCAACCGGCGACGCGAGTTCGTGCCGTAGCTGCTGCACGGGCCGCCTCCACTGCGAGACGCGGCATCGGGTGACATCGTACCACAACACAAGAGAGGGGATCACAGGATGGGACGCAAGACACTAGCGTTTGCGGCGACTGCTCGCCGCCTACGCTGCCGGATGCGGATCGAGCCTCGCGGCGGGCGACGAGATCAGAACGCTGACATTGCTGTCGCGGCCCCAGGCCGCGCAGCCGCAGGAGTTCCAGGCGGCTCAGCTCGTCGCGCAGGAATGGCGCAAGCTCGGCCTCGACGTCGATGTGAAGGTCATGCCCTGGGAGCAGATGGCCGATCTCGTCTGGTACCAGCGCGAGGACTGGGACATGACCTCCTGGCAGATGGTCGGGCGCCCCGAGCGCAGCGACCCGGACGAGTTCATCTACAATCTCTACGATTCCAGCACGGCGGAGAAGGGCTACAACTTCGTCGGCTACATCAATCCCGACTACGACAAGATCGCCGAAGCGCAGCGCGCCGAGGTCGACAAGGACAAGCGCCAGAAGCTCGTGTTCGAGGCGCAGGACATCATCTTCCATGACCAGCCGACCATCATGCTGGTCCATCCCAAGACCATCTACGCCTATCGCAGCGACATCTGGGAGCCGAGCTCGGTCGTCGAGCAGAAGGGCATCGGCATCAAGAACTTCTGGACCTTCGACGGCCTGACCCCGAAGGGCGACCAGAAGGACATCATCCTCAATTCGGCCGACACGGTGAAGGCGATCAACCCGCTCTACATCTCCGGCTCGACCGACAGCTGGATCACCGAGCTCCTGTGGGACCGCCTGATGCGCGTCGGCCCCGACAGCCTGCCCGAGCCCTGGGCGGCGAAGAGCGTCGACTGGGTCGACAACACCACGCTCGACGTGACCCTGCGCGACGGCATGACGTTCAGCGACGGCACGCCGGTGACGCCGGAGGACGTGATCTTCTCGTTCACGGCGCCGGCGGGCGACGAGGTGCCGATGTACAAGCCCTTCGTCACCAATATCGCCTCGGTCGAGCAGACGGGCGACAACACCATCCGCTTCAAGCTGCAGAAGCCGGCGGCGTCGTTCCTCACCTCGACGCTCGCCAAGGTGAACATCGTCCCGAAGCACGTCTGGGAGCCCATCCTGGAGGACCTCGCGACGAAGCCGGAGAACGCGGAATCCTATCAGGAAGACATGCCGGTCGGCTCGGGCCCCTTCAAGTTCGTCTCCTGGCGCAACAACGAGGAAGTGGTGCTGGAAGCCAATCCGGACCATTTCTCCGCACCGAAGGCTGAGCGCTGGATCCTGCGGATCATCCCCAACGTGGAAGCGGCGCTCGGCATGCTGAAGAGCGGCGACCTCAACTTCCTGAGCGACTACAACGGCGACCCGAAGGTGCTCGACCAGATGGCGTCGGAGGACCCGAACATCACGACGGTGGCGGCGATCGATCTCGGCTTCCGCTACATCGGCCTCAACAACCGCCGTCCGCCGTTCGACGATGCGGCGTTCCGCCGGGCGCTCTCCGCGGCGACCAACCGGGCCCTCATCGCGGCCGCCGGCTATAACGGCTACGCCGTCCCGGCGACCTCGGTGATCTCGCCGGTCCTGACGTTCTGGAGCAATCCCGACCTGAAGGCGGACGCGACCGGGACCGACGCTGCCAAGAAGATCCTGGAAGACGCCGGCTACACGGTGGTGGACGGCCGTCTCCATTATCCGGACGGAGAGAAGGAAACCCTCGCCAACTAGGCCGGGCTATCCGACAAAATAGGGTCGCGGACTTCGTCCGCGTCCCTTACTCTTCGAATTCGAATTTTCGCCTCTGGCCGGACGAGGAGACCGATCCTTGCCAGGACTGATGCGCGTCCTCTCCAAGCTCGGGCAACTCGTCTTTGTCCTGTGGGCGGTCGTCACCATCCTCTTCCTGATGTTCCGCCTCATGCCGGGCAATCCGCTGGCGGCCTTCATCGATCCCAACTTCACCGAAGAGCAGCAGCAGATCCTGCTTCATCAGTTCGGCCTCGACCGGCCGCTGATCGACCAGTACGGCATCTATCTGTGGAACCTGCTGCACGGGGAGCTCGGCACCAGCTTCTTCTACAAGGCGCCGGTGTGGCAGGTGATCTGGAGCGTGTTCCCCAACACGCTGGTGCTGACGCTGACTGCGCTCATCATCGCCTATGTCTTCGGCGTCCTGGGCGGCGCGCTGCTCGCCTATAAGCGCGGCACCTGGATCGAAAGCGTCGGCATACCGGTCGTGCTGACCACGCGCGCGGCGCCGGAGTTCTGGCTCGGCATGCTGCTGCTCGCCTTCTTCAGCTTCACGCTCGGCTGGTTTCCGGCCGGCGGCGCGGCCAGTCCCGGCGCCACGTTCTCCGGGTCCTTCGACCGCTATTTCTCGCGCGACTTCCTGGTGCACCTCTTCCTGCCGGCGCTGACGCTGGCCATCTATCTGCAGGGCCTGCCGCTGTTGCTCATGCGCTCGAACATGCTCGATGTCCTGAACGAGGACTTCGTGACGATGGCGCGCATCAAGGGGCTGTCGGAATGGACGGTGGTGGTGCGCCACGCCGCGCGCAACGCTCTGCTTCCCGTCGTCACCGCTTTCGCCCTTGGCATCGGCTACTCGATCGGCGGCGACGTGGTGCTGGAGATCGTGTTCAGCTGGCCGGGCATCGGGCGGGTGCTCGTTCAGGCCGTGCTGGCCGGCGACTATCCGCTGGCGCAGGGGGCGTTCCTGGTGATCGCCTTCGTCATGATCCTGATGAACGCGGTCGCCGATCTGCTCTACGCGTTCCTCGATCCGCGGGTGTCGCATGTCCGATAACGTGCAGGCCGTCGCCGCGCGGGCGAAGCCGCCCTGGGTGGCGCGCTTCCTGCGCAAGCAGCTCGAGCTCATCCCATGGCGCGACCCGTTCGCCATGACGGGCCTGGCGATCTACGCCGTCTTCGTCATCATCGCGATCTTCGCCAACCGGCTCGCCCCCTACGATCCGCTCGAGATCCTGTTCACGCCCGACTACCAGCTCGCGGCGAGCCTGCCGCCCTCCGCCGAGCATCTGCTCGGCACCACGAACCTCGGACGCGACATCTTCTCCCAGCTGGTGATCGGCACGCAGAGCGCGCTCATCGTGGGGATCACCGCGGCTTTCATGGTCGTGGTGATCGGAACGCTTGTCGGGCTCGTCTCCGGCTATTTCGGCGGCTTGGTCGACATGCTGCTGATGCGCGTCGCCGACATCGCCTTCGGGATTCCGCTGCTTCCCTTCATCATCGTCATCGCCGCCTTCCGCGAAGCGAGCATCTGGAACGTCGTCTATGCGATGGCCCTCATCCTGTGGCGCGACACGGCGCGCGTCATACGCTCGCAGGTGCTCACCATCCGCAACCACGCTTACGTCGAAGCGGCGCGCGTGACGGGCTCGAGCCAGATGCGCATCCTGTTCATCCATGTGGCGCCGAACGTGCTGCCGCTCTCCTTCCTCTACGGCTCGATCGCGATCGGCTGGGCGATCCTCACCGAGGCGAGCATCAGCTTCCTCGGCTTCGGCGATCCGGATGTGATCTCCTGGGGGACGATGCTGCAGGACGCCTATGCCTCGCAGGCCCTCTCGCGCGGCGCCTGGTTCTGGTTCGTGCCGCCCGGCATTGCGATCGTGCTTGTGGTGCTCGCCGGTTTCTTCATCAGCCGCGGCTATGAAGAGATCCTCTTCCCGAAGCTGAAGGACTGAGGCGGAATGGCGCTTCTGGAAGTCCGCGATCTGAAAGTCGAGTTCCGCGTCCCCGGCGCGTCCGTGCGCGCCGTCGACGGCGCCACGTTCGATGTCGAGCACGGGAGCCTGGTCGGGCTGGTGGGCGAGTCCGGCTGCGGCAAGACCACGATGGCGCGGGCGCTCACGCGGGTGATTGCGCGGAACGCCCGCATCACCGGCGGACACGCCTTCTTCGAAGGGCGCGACCTGATGGCGCTCAGCCAGCGGCAGGTCAACGCGCTGCGTTGGCGCGACATCGCTTTCGTACCGCAGAGCGCCATGAATTCGCTCGACCCGGTCTACCGGGTGGAGGATCAGCTGCTCGAGGTGCTCTGCCAGCGCGGCGGCATGTCCACCCACAAGGCGCGCGAGCGGGCGCGCGAGCTTTTCGACATGGTGGGGATCGGGCCGCGCCGGCTGCGCGATTTTCCCCACCAGTTCTCCGGCGGCATGCGCCAGCGCGTCGCCATCGCGCTGGCGCTTGCGCTGAACCCCAAGCTGGTGATCGCCGACGAGCCGGTCACGGCGCTCGACGTGATCGTGCAGCGGCAGATCCTCGACGTGCTGAAGGAGCTGCAGCAGAAGCTCGGCATCTCCGTCATCCTCGTCACGCACGACGTCAGCGTCGTCGCCTATGTCTGCGACCAGGTGGTGGTGATGTATGCGGGCCAGGTGGTGGAGTCGGGGCCGACCGACCTCGTGCTGACCGCGCCGTTCCATCCCTACACGATGGGCCTCTACAACGCCTTCCCCGATCTTGCCGAGGCGGTCGATACGCTGACGCCGATCGAGGGGCATCCGCCCGACCTTCGCTCGCCGCCGCCGGGCTGCCGCTTCGCGCCGCGCTGCCCCTTCGCCATTCCCGCCTGCACGCAAGGCGCGGTGCCGCTGCAGACGGTCGCGCCGAGCCATGAGGCGGCCTGCATCCGCGCCGCAGAGGCGGCAGAGCTTCGACAACGCGCCAGGGAGCCGGGAACGTGGCAAACCGGCTGATCGAGGCCATCGGCCTCACCAAGCATTTCAAGGCGCGCACGAGCCTGGTCGACGCGCTGCGCGGGCGCCGCGCCTTCGTGCACGCGGTCGACGGCATCGATCTGACGCTGGAGCCGGGCGAGAGCGTGGGCCTGCTCGGCGAATCCGGCTGCGGCAAGACGACGACCGGTCGCCTGCTTCTCGGCCTGACGCCGCCGAGCGCAGGCACCATCCGCTTCGACGGCGAGGACATCGCCCGCTTCCAGGCGGCACAGGCCAGGGACTTCCGGCGCAAGGCGCAGCTCATCTTCCAGAACCCGTTCGACGCGCTCAATCCGCGCTTCACGATCGAGCGCGCCGTGGCCGAGCCTCTCGTGAATGCCGGCGTGCCGCGCGGCGAGCATCGCGCCCTCATCGACCGCGCCATGGCGGCGGTGAAGCTGCCGAACGCGGAGGAGATCTACGACCGCTATCCGCATCAGCTCTCCGGCGGCCAGCTGCAGCGGGTGGTGATCGCCCGCGCGCTGATTCTCGACCCGAAGTTCATCGTGGCGGACGAGCCGGTGTCGATGCTCGACGTCAGCGTGCGCGCCGGCATTCTGAACGTGCTGCGCGAGGTGCGCGAGCGGCTCGGGCTGACGGCGGTCTACATCTCGCATGACCTGTCGCTGGTGCGTTATGTGTGCGAGCGCACGATCGTCATGTATCTCGGCAAGATCGTCGAGGACGGCCCGACGGCCGATCTCATCCGCGCGCCGCAGCATCCCTACACGCAGGCGCTGGTCAAAGCCGTGCCGGTGCCCAGCCCGCACCAGTCGCACGAGCCGCTTCCGCTGAAGCCGGGCGTGCCGGATGCGCGCAATCCGCTGTCGGGATGCCGCTTCCGCGACCGCTGCCCGCATGCCTTCGAGCGCTGCGCGGTGGAAGCGCCGGCGAGGCGGGAGACGGAGCCCGGACGCTTCGTGTTCTGCCATCTCTACGAGGACGGGAAGGCGGTCGCGGCGCCTGCCGCGGCGGAGCAGCGGCCCTCCGCGGCGGAAGTGGGCGCGGTTTCCGTGTCCAACGGCGCGAACCAGACGACATTGTCCTGAGGCGTTCCGGAGGCTCGGCATTCGCGGGCTCGCGATACAACCTAGTGGTAGCGGCGGAAATCTCGCGTTAGCCGTAAGTCGTTTTTGGCTCGCGAGCTGTCAGCCAGCCGCATTATTGTCCATTTTAAATTGTGTCGTTGCGACCTTGGGTTAACAGACGGGGGTCGCAATGCCGCGCGTTGGCCTATTTGGCGGCGTAACCATCGCCCTTGAAGACACCATGGTCTCTTCGAGCCTCGGACAGCGAGCCGACGAGCTGTTCGCCTATCTCACACTGCATTCCGGGATGCCGCATCGCCGCGAGAAGCTGGCGGAGCTCGTCTGGCCGGAGAAGGCCGAGCAGCGTTCCCGTTCGTCGCTCAACACCACGATCTGGCGCATCAACGGGCTGCTCAGATCGATCGGCGTTGAGAGCCATATCCGGCTCGAGAGCGCGACGCATGCCTCCATCATGCTTCAGCTCTCGACGGAGGTTTACGTCGACTGCCATGCGTTGCGGCAAAGCGTGCGGGAGAGCGAGCTGGCGGTGCGCGACAGGGGCAGCCTGTCCGTCAGCGAGCGTTTCGCACTGAGCGCCGACCTGGAGGGCTATGCCGGCGTGTTCCTCGAAGGCCACGACAGCGACTGGGTGTTGCGCGAGCGCGAGCGGCTTCACTGCCTCTATATCCGCGGACAGGCCTTGCTGATGCACGACCTGACGCGCGACGGACGCTTCGAGGAGGCGCTGGAATGCGGCCGGGCCATTCTGGCCACCGACGAGATGCGCGAAGCCGTGCAGCGGGAGGTCATGTGGCTCTACGTGATGAACGGTCAGCGAAGCGAGGCGATCGCGCAGTACCGGAAGTTTCGCGCCCGCGCGAAGAAAGAATTGGGCATCGAGCCGATGTCGGAAACCACGGCGCTCTATCAACACGTCCTCAGCGACGCTGACAGCATGGCCGTGGCGCCCACCGACAGGGCGCTCGCCAGCCTGGACCGCGCGACGATCCGCAGCTTCCTTCGGCAATGCGGGCACAGCCGCGCGTCGGTCTACTCGGCTCTCGTAGCGCGCGACTCGCAAGAAATCTGAGCCTCGCACGCATCGCACGCTCCCGTCCTCGCGTGATGCGTGAGGCGGGTGCAACGAATGACCCTTCCTCATCGTTCTGACAGACACGGCAAATTCGGAAGCCGCGCCGCGTCGCGCGCTGTGCTCGGCGCGTGATGCTGGCGTGACGCTCCTGTGCCTGCCCGGTCAGCTGTGCCTGACCGGCGCGGGGCGGGGTGGGGATCACCGGCCAATTCCGGCGTGACCGGAGCAAGAGGCCGTCGCTCTATATCGACACGCTGCAGACGGGGGGCGGATGGACATACGGCAAGGCGTGCAGGGGATGCCTGATGACCAGGTCTTTATCGTCCGCTGCTGGGACGACAGCCGCGACCAGGAAGGCGACCGGCCCGCATGGCGCGTGCGCGTGGAGCACACCAACACGGGTGTTGAGCGCTATTTCGCCGATCTGCCCGCCCTTTGTGCGTTCATCGAAGAGACCCTTCAACGCGCATCGAGGAGGAGCGGTGTCGATCTTCACTGAGCGTGATGAAGAGCGAGCCGGTCCGCGGGCCTTGGCCCTGAACAACGCCTGTGATGGCGCCGCATGAGGAGAAGCTGATGCCGACATATCTTCATCCAGGTGTCTATATCGAGGAGATCCCGAGCGCCGCGCGCCCGATCACGGCGGTGAGCACCTCGATCCCCGTCTTCATCGGCGCGGCGGCGAACGGGCCGCTGAACAAGGCCGAGTACCTGCTGAAATGGGATGACTATGCCGACACCTATGGCGGGGTCAGCGGGACCGATGACGCGATGGGCCTGGCGGTCTCCTCCTTCTTCACCAATGGCGGCGGCGCGGCCTATGTCGCAAGACTTGCCCAGGGCGCCCTGAAATCGAGCCTGCCCGGGATCGACGGCGGCAACGCCACAATGCCGGGGCTGGCGGGCGGAAATCTCAACAACACGAACCCGCTCGCCGTCACGGCCGCCAACCCGGGCAAATGGGGCGATCAGCTCGGCGTCCAGGTCAAGAACAGCAACGGCGTGACCTTTGACCTGGAGGTGTCGCTCTCGATCGATGGGACGCCCACCGTGGTGGAAGCGTTCTCGGGGCTCGGCATGAACGATCATGCCGCGAGCTATGCCCCGGCGGTGCTGACGAAGGACTCCAAATATATCAGAGCGACCCCGACCGCGGATGCGATCGCCGCGGCCAATCTCAAGACCGGCTCGGTGACCGGGGGAAGCGCCGTCGCCGATTTTGGCGTGATCGCCGAGGGCGACACCTTGAAGCTCGATATCGACGGTCTCGGCGCACAGACCGTCACCCTGCCCGCGGCTCCGGGCGGACCGCCCTACACGGCAGGAAGCTTCCACACGGCGCTCGTCGCCGAGGTCAAGAAGCTCGGAACGCAAGCCTCCTACCAGAGCTTCGCAAGCGCGGATGCCGCCGGGGTGGTCACCCTATCGTCGGGCACCAAGGCGGCCTCGTCTTCCGTCAGGATCTATCCGAGCCCGCTCGCCACCAAGCTGAATCTCCTAGCGGCCGGCGCCGTCACGGTGCGCGGCGACGAAGATATCGTGCCGCGCGACATGCCGGCGGCCGTCGGCTTCACCGGCGGCGACGACGGCGCCGCCCCGGGCAAAGCCGATTACCAGAGCTTCCTCGCCGATCAGCTGGTCAAGATGCGCGACGTCAGCATCGTCCTGCTGCCCGGCCACAGCTATGCCGGCACCTCGCGGGACATCATCGACGCGGTGATCGCGCATTGCGAGAGCGTCAAGAGCCGCATGGTGATCGTCGACCCGCCGAGCTCCACCGAGCTGAGGACTGGCGCCGACGTCGACACCCTGGGCCTGCCGACTTCGACCTATTCGGTGCTCTATTATCCCTGGCTGAAGGTCTCGAACCCGTTCTACGACGCGGAGAAGCGCCCAGCCGAGCCGCCGACGCTGACCATTCCGCCGTCCGCGGCCGCCGCGGGCATGTGGGCAAAGATCGACGGGCGGCGCGGGGTCTGGAAGGCGCCGGCCGGCATCAACACTCGGCTGCTCGGCGTGTCGGGGACCCAGTACGAGATCGAGGACGGTATCCAGGACCAGCTCAATCCGCTGGGCGTCAATGCCGTCCGCAACCTGCCGCGCTTCAGCTATGTCTTCTGGGGCGCGCGCACGCTAGCGACCAACGCGGCGCCGGAATGGCGCTATGTGCCGATCCGGCGCACGGCGATCATGATCGAGCGCTCCATCTACGACGGCATCCAGTGGGCGGTGTTCGAGCCCAACGATCACAATCTCTGGGCCTCGATCCGGCTGAACATCGGCACCTTCATGGGCGGCCTGCATCGCGCCGGCGCCTTCCAGGGCGAGAAGGCATCCGATGCCTATTTCGTGAACTGCGGGCTCGGAGACACCATGACGCAAGGCGACATCGACGCCGGCCGCGTCATTGCCGTCGTCGGCTTCGCGCCGCTGAAGCCGGCCGAGTTCGTCATCATCCGCATCCAGCAAAAAGTCGCTCAGCAATAGCCGGGGAGGAGAGCCATGGCAGCACCGTTATTTCCGGCAAACGCCCACCGTTACGACCCGTACCGGACCTTCAAGTTCCAGGTGGTCATCGACGGCCAGACCGTGGCCGGCCTGTCCAAGATGTCGGCGCTGAAGAAGTCGACCGACGTGGTCGACTGGCGCTACGCCGGCGATGCGTCGCATGTGCGCAAGCTTCCCGGCGGCTCGAAATACGAGCCGATCACGCTCGAGGCCGGGCTCACCCACGACCCGCAATTCCTGGAGCTCGCCAACCGCGTGAACAACATCGACGGCGACGGCGGGATGTCGCTGCTCAATTTCCGCACCAACATGGTCATCAACGTTCTGAACCTGCAGGGCGTCATCGCGATCTCCTACAAGGTGATCAAGGCGTGGGTATCGGAGTTCCAGGCGCTTCCGGATTTCGACGCCAACAGCATGAACACCGTCGGGATCCAGACGCTGAAGCTGGAGCATGAAGGGTGGCAGCTCGATCCGGCGGTCTCCGAGCCCACGGAGAGCTGAGCATGCTGCTCCCCGGCGGCCTCTGCCGCGAAGACGGGATCGTCGATCGGGAATGGGCGCTCATGCCCCTCGACGGTCACGTCGAGCTTGCGCTGTGGGAGGCGTGGCACGGGGCGCGCTCGAAAGTGGGCGCCGTCACGCGCGCGATCGCTTCAGCCATTGCACTTGCCGGCGCGCGCGAGAATGCCGATGACGCGGCGGCCGATCTCTCCGTGGCCGACCGGCAGTTCCTCCTTGCGCAGCTGGCGCGCCAACTGGGCGCGAGCCGGTTCTGGCTTTCGGCGGACTGCACTTCGTGCGGAAAGCCGTTCGACGTGGCGGTCGATCTTGCGCGCCTTCCTGTGAAGACGGCGGGCGAGAGCTATCCGTTCGCCGAAGCGAAGCTCGCGCACCGGACGGTCAGGCTGAGGGCCCCGACGGGACGCGATCAGGCGGCGGTCGAGGAGATTGCCGACGAAGGCCAAGCCGTCAGGACACTTGTGGAGCGCCTCGTCGAGCGCGACGCGCATGCGGAGCCGGCGCTTTCCGATGACGATCTCGAAGCCATCGACGAGGCCCTGCAGGCGGTCGCGCCGGAAGTGGCGACGGCGGTGACCAGCGCATGCCCGGATTGCGGTGCGGACAACGCGACCTCCTTCGACGTGGCGGAGCTGCTGCTGTCGAGCCTGCGCAACCCGCTGGAGGAGGTGCACGACATCGCGGCGACCTATCACTGGGGAGAGGGCGAAATCCTCGCGCTCCCGCGCGAGCGCCGCCATCAGTACCCTGGCGCTGATCGATCGTCGTCGCGGCATGCATGGGTGAGCCCACGATGCAAAGCGCGCCGTCACGGTCGAAGCTCACCTTCCTGAGGTCCGTTGTGGCGGACGCGCATGCGCGCCTCTCGCCCATGGCGGGGGCGGATTTTTCCCCGGTCGAAGCGGACCCGACCCAGCAGGAAGCGGGAGGCGATCTTCGTAGGTCGGAGGTGATCGCGGCGGGAGACGCCGACGAGGCGGGCGAGCGCATGCGCGCGCCAAGCCGCACCGTGCCGGAGCAGTCGATCGACACGACGGCGCGCTCGGAGACCTTCGTCACGGAGCCTGCGCCATTGGCGGCGACGGCGACCGACGATCTCGGGGAGTTGGACGGCGGGCCGGAAACGGTCCCGACAGTCGTGGAGGCGCCGGCGCCAACGGCGCGCCCATCCTCGGCGGTGCGGATTCCCATCGAAGAAGCAGCTGCGCTGCGGCGAGGCCGGGTGCCGGCAAGCCCTCTCGGCACGCACGGCAAAGAGATCGCTCGCGACGTTCCGACGGCAGGAGGCCGGGCTCCGAGGCAGGATGGCGCAAGCCACGCTCCGCCGCGGCCCGCGCTCTTGCAGGAGCCCGTCGGCGTCGACGCAATTGCGGCGCAGCGCAAAGCCGTGGTGCCGGCGCCGCCGGAGGCCGGTCGTTTGCGGCCGGCTTCAACGGCACCGGCGCCGCAACATCAACCGCTCGAAAGCGCGGCTGCTTCTCCGGCGCCGGCCACGTCGCGGCGAAGCGCTCGAGGTCAAGAATTGGCGGAAGGCGCAAGCCAGCACGAGGGGGAGCAGGCCGGGCCGCCAACACATCGCGCGCCGACGGCCTGGCGCCCCGAGCCGCGGCTTGCTCAGGCACCCGAACCGCGTGCCTCCGCCATGAAGCAGAACGACCGTGCCGCCGGTGGCCATGACGTCCACATCGGCCACATCGACATCACCGTCGTCTCGACCGATCCGGCGGTGGACAAGCCGCGGGTGCCGGCCGCTCCGCCGGTTCCGACGCCGTCGCTCGCCAGCCTCCACTACCTGCGGAGGTTCTGAGCCATGGCCTTGCCGGAACCGAACATTCTCTCCGCCATATCGAGCCATCTCAGCAGCCTGGTGACCAACACCGTCAGCGGCAGCCCGCACGTGCGCATCGGTCCGCCGGCGGACGCCGAGCCGAAGGACGGCAATTCCGATCCGATGGTGAACCTCTTCCTCTACCGGATCGAGCCGTCGGGCTTCTACGCGGACGCGTCCAGCCACGATCCCTTCTACGTGCGCATCCAGTGCCTGGTGACGGCCTATGGCTCCACGGCTCCGGAGGAGGGGGACGGCGACGCTAACAGCAGCATCAGCGCCGGCGAGATCAACCTGCGGCTCCTGGGGAGCGTGCTTCAGGTGTTCCACGAGAACCCGGTGCAGGACGTGGTCTTCAAGCGCACCAATGCGCAGACCGCGCTTGAGGAAGAGATACGGACCAGCCTGCAGATCGTCTTCAAGTCGCTGTCGACGGAGGAGATCAACCAGATATGGGCGACCCAGGGCGACGCCGCCTATCGCTCCTCGGTGGCCTACGAGCTGGCGCTGGCGCCGATCGTTCCCACAACGCCGCGGGCGATTGCTGCGCCGGTTGGCTCGGTAGACCTGTCGTCCGGGCCTTTGCCCTTCGTGGCAGGCGCGGCGGGCCCCGGCATAGGGGGAAACGGCGGTCCCCGGCTCAATACCATCGCCGACCCGGAACGGACGTTGATCGCCGAGGCGAAGGCCAACCAGGCCGAGCTGCCGCCGGAGCTGCTGGTCACAGACCCGCCGGCCGGCGACCGGATCGTCCTCAGGGGCCGGACAAGCATTCCCGAAGGCGGAGGCGCACCGGTCTTCACGACTGAGCGCGACACGATCGACCTGACCTTCACGCCGTATGAGGGACTCGCCGGGCACGCGCGGTTCCTCTTCGCCAAGCAGGGAAGGAGCTGGCGCGAGCTCGAGCACGCTGACCTGCCGGATTTCGCTCCGGCGGACTCGACGGTCTTTCAGATCGCGGTGCCGGGCGAGCCGGGCGAATGGATGGTCTACGTGGAGTTGCAGCTGGCGGACGCCGGCGGCGAGGCGACGATCGTGCGCTCGAACGTCGTTTCGCTTTCGGTGATCGACATGTCCGGGCCTTCGGCCAATGGAGGCGGCGGATGAGCCTCGCGGCGCTCAACAAGGAATGGGAGCGGATCGAGACGCTCGCCGGCTTCGTCGTCGACTCGCGCAAGGGCGCCGATATCGGCGAGGACCGCCTCGACCAGCTGAGGAGCCTGCAGGAGAGCGTGCTGCAGGCGCGCAGCGACGGCGTCTGGTCAGGCCTCGTAGGCCAGGAGCTCGACCGTCTGGAATACGACGTGCTCGCCTGCGCGATCGCGCCGGAGATCTCTCCGCGTCTTGCCTGGATGTACCAGTCGCTGCACGGCCGCCCCAACGAGCCTTACCCGACCCTGCACTTCCTGCAGGAGCTGTTGAGCCTGGAGCCGGACGACACGCCGGCGCTCTACGCGGCCGTCGACGAGGACGGCAGGTTGCGGCGGGGGCGGTTGATCCGGCTGGACGGATATGGGCCGTTTTCCACGATTCAGCCGGCGGCCGGGGTGACCAACCGGCTGCTGGAGCGGCCGGTCAGGCAGACCCCGCCGCCGGGGACGACGCCGGTCACCACGCGCGCCGATTGGGACAGCCTGGTGCTGCCGGCCGGGCAGATCGAGATGCTGCGCGAGTTCCTGGCCTACGTGACCTGCCATGACATCGTGGTGGGCGAGTGGGGCGGCAATCCGTGCGGCGGGCCGATCGCGCTGTTCAGCGGCGCTTCGGGAACCGGCAAGACCTACGCCGCCTCGGTGCTCGCAAGCGCGCTCGGCTGGCCGCTCTTCCGCGTCGATCTCGGCCGGCTCGTGTCCAAATATATCGGCGAGACGGAGAAGAACCTGAACGCGCTGTTCGATCACGCGCACGACGCGCCGATGATCCTGCAGTTCGACGAGGCCGACAGCCTGTTTTCCAAGCGCGGCGAGGTGAAGGAGGCGCGCGACCGCTACGCCAACCTGGAGGTCTCGCACCTGCTGGCGCGGATCGAGACGCACCGCGGGCCGTGCGTGCTGACCACCAATCTGCGCGACCAGCTCGACCAGGCCTTTGCCAGGCGCTTCCAGGTGGTGATCGATTTCCCCAAGCCCGACCGGGCGGCGCGCAAGGCGCTGTGGCGGCGGCTGCTCCCCCCGCGGGCGCCGCTCGACACGTCCGTCGACCTCGACCTTGTCGCCGACGCCGCGGCGCTGACGGGCGGCAACATCCGCAACGCGGCGCTGCATGCTTCGGTGCTGGCGGCGCGCGCCGGCGTGCCGATCAGCCTCCACCACATCGCCAGGTCGATATGGCGCGAGCTGGCGAAGGAGGGCCGGCCGGTGAATATCAGCGAGATCGGCGCGCTCGGCCACTTCCTGGAAAGGAAGCGCGCATGATCCGCATCGGCCGCATGTCGATCTCCCTGCCGCCCAGCCTGCAGCACCGTGCCGGCTCGATCGTGAGCCATGTGGGGGAGGCGCTGGCGAACGGCCCGGCCGGCGAAGGCGCCAGCGTGGCGCGGCTGACCGGCATCGAGGCGCGCTGCTCCATGCATCAGCACGACCGGGACATCGGCCGCGCCATCGCCGAGGCCATTCGCGCCCGCTTGGCGGAGCGGGGAGGGCGCCATGATTAAGGTCACCAAGGGCCTGCTGATCGAATACGCGCTGGCGATCCCGCCGCTGGCGCTCGCCTTCGATTTCAACCCGCAATCCATCAGCCGCACGCGCTCCGTCACCATCACGACCGGCAGCACGCCCGCAACGCGCGGCGGATACGATTTCGCGCTTCCGACCGAGGCGCCCCGCGCCGCCCAGGGCGTGTCGATGGAGCCGGAGAGCTTCTCCATCAAGATCCTGCTCGATGCCACCGACCGCATGGATGAGGGCGAGCCGATCGCGACGGCGTTCGGCATCCAGCCGGAGATCGACACGCTGCGCTCGATGGTCGAGCCGAAGAGCCAGGCGCCGGGCGGCGTGCAGCTTCTCGCCAGCCTCGGGGCGGGCGGCGACCCGGCGATAACGAGCCGCGAACATGCGTCGGTTCTGCTGTTCGTGTGGGGCCTCAGAATCCTGCCGGTGTTCCTGAAGAGCGTTCAGATCGACGAGCAGTCGCACCTGCCGTCGCTGGTGCCCTACCGGGCGGAGGCGACGCTGCAGATGCAGGTGATCGAGAGCAGCAACCCGTTCTACGACGTGGAGACGCTGCGCCAGGTCGTCAGCTCGGCCACCAACACGGCGCGTCTCGGCGCCGATCTCGTCGCGGGGATTCTCTGATGGCGAGACGCAGCCGATACGCGGACACCATGCCGTTCCAGCCCGACCCGAGAGGCAACTCGGATTTTTCGGGCGTGCGCCCGCGCGAAATCTCGCGGGCGGCGGGCGTGCTAGAGCATCGCGTCACGGCCGGCGAACGGCTCGATCAGCTCGCCAACAATTATTTCAATGACGACCGCCTGTGGTGGCGCATCGGCGATGCCAGCTGGCTGTTCCTCTATGCGCCGGACATGCTGGTCGATCTGAGCGGGCTGGCTTCGCCCGAGGACGATCCGCTGGAGCGAGAGGACATGACCGGGCGGTCCATTCTCATCCCGCGGGCGAGGGAGTGAGCCATGTTCGACTGGCTGTCCTCGGGTGATGCCTATCGCGAGCCGGCCGGCTGCCGTGTCCTGGTCGAGGGCGCGGAGATCGCCGACCTCTATCCGTTCATCACCGACGTCACGGTCAACGCCTCGCGCGGCCGTGCGACGACCGCGACCATCGTCTTCGAAGCGCATGTCGACGAGTCGGGCGAGTGGATCATCCAGGACGGCGGCGACATCGACCCGGGCAAGGCAGTGCGCATCGAGGCAGTATTCGGCTCCGCGACCGAGGAGGTGTTCCGCGGCTATATCCTCGACGTCGCGCCGTCCTATCCGCAGGACCGCGGACAGAGCCGCGTGACCGTCAACTGCCGCGATGAGACGCTGCTCCTCGACCAAGATCACGTGACGAAGCAATGGGGCGTCCCGGCTCTCACCACCGACCTGGCGATCGTCAGCGAGATCGCCTCCGATCACGGCCTCTCGCCCTCACCGGCCAGCCAGGAGGGGCAGACCGGCCTCATCGTGGCGCAGAACGGCACGGACATCGCCTTCCTGCAGCGCCGCGCGCGCGACAACGGCTATGAGCTCTATACGCGCGAGGGTCAGATCTATTTCGGGCCGATGCAGCTTTCGCTGGCGGCGCAACCGTCGATCCTCGTCTATGCCGGCGCCAAGACGAACTGCATCAGCTTCGACATCGGCGACAACGCTCACCGGGCCGACACGGTGAGCTACGATATCGCGGCAGAGACGGGCGCCGGGGTGGAGAGCGAGACGCTGTCGCCGGACCTGGAACCGCTCGGCACGGAGGCGGCATCCGGCCAAGGCTCAAGCGCCGGGGCGACCGGCTGGCGGATGACCCGAACGACGACGCCGAGTGCGGAAGAGGCGCGCACCATCGCGCAGAGCCACGTCAACAATGAATCGATGCGCATCACGGCGACGGGCGAGCTGGACGGCTCGCTCTATGGCCACGTTCTGCGGTTCGGCGCGCCGGTTGGCGTCAGCGGCGTCGGCTCCCGCTTCGGCGGGCGCTACTATGTCGACCAGGTCACCCACAAGCTCACGCCGGCCGGCTACCGCCAGAGCTTCACGCTCATCCGCAACGCCTATGGCGACGACCTGCAGGCCGGCGGCGGGCTGCTCGGCGCGGTGCTTGGAGGCTAGGCCATGGACGATGTCGTCAGGAACCTGGCCCAGGACGCCGAGACGAAGTTCTACGGCAAGTATCGCGGCTTCGTGGTCGACAACAAGGACCCGGAGAAGATCGCCCGGCTGAGGCTTCTGGTGCCCTCGGTGCTCGGCACGCAGGAGACCGGCTGGGCGCTTCCCTGCCTGCCGTTCGGCGGCCTCGCCGACCAGGGATTCTTCATGGTCCCCGAAATCGATGCGCAGGTCTGGGTGGAGTTCGAGGAGGGCAACCTCACGCGGCCGATCTGGACCGGCACGTTCTGGCAGCAGAGCGGCGACCCGCCGGCGGAGGCCGCGTCGGAGGAGCCGACCGCGCGGCTGATCAAGACCCCGTCCGGTCACCTGCTTCAGCTGCAGGACAAGTCCGGCGAGGAGAGCATCACGCTCCGCCACGCTTCGGCGGCGCAGATGCTGATCGACGAGAAGGGCAGCGTGGCGATCACCGACAAGAACGGCGCCAAGCTCACGCTCGATGCCGACGCGAACGAGATCCAGGTGGAGGATACCAACGGCAACAAGCTGGTGATGAGCTCCAGCGGAACGACGGTCGAGGATTCCAACGGCAACAAGGTGGAGATGGCGGCGGCCGGCGTCACCGTGAAGGGGCAGCAGATCGTCGTCGAGGGTCAGCAGGTGATGCTCGGCGGGCAGGGCGGCGAGCCGGTCATCAAAGGTCAGAGCTTTCTCACGCTGTTCATGACCCATGTGCATCCGACGGCGCTCGGGCCGAGCGGGCCGCCCGTGCCGCAGGGCGAGATGAGCTCGCTCTCGCTGAAGGTGACGAGCGCTTGAGGGAAATCGGGATGAGCCAGCGACTGCCCGATACGAGCTACCTCGCGTTCCCGTTCCGCGTCGGGCCGGACGGCGGCGCAACGAGCACGCGCGTCGCGCATGTGCGCGAGCAGATCGAGCAGGTGCTGTTCATCATCCCGGGCGAGCGCGTCTTCCGCCCGGAGTTCGGCGCAGGCGTCCAGCGCCTCGTCTTCGAGCCCAACAACAACGCGCTCGCGACCGTCCTGACCCGGCGGCTTCAGTCGTCCCTGCAGGCGGCGCTTCAGGGCGAGGTCGATCCGAAGAGCCTGCATATCACGGTGGGCGCCAACCCCGACGCGCCGGAGGAGCTTCTGGTGCGCATCGAATACACGCTCGCGGCCATCGGCCATCAGGCGGCATTCACCGCCAGCGTCGGCGCGAGCTCGTGACGAGGATGGTGGCGCATGGCTGAGACCCCCGTCCCGCAACTGGTGTTCCGCGATGTGGCGGAAGCGCTGAAGTGCTTCGGCTGCGGCGGGCGCGACATCGCCATTCCCGGCCCGCTGCCCGACGCCGGCAACGACTTCGACTGGCGGGTGCGCGACTATGACGGGTTCCGGCAGTTCATGCTGGAGGAGCTGGCGGCCCGCTTTCCCGAGCGCACCCGCTGGACGCCGGCGGACATGGAAGTCGTCATCGTCGAAATTCTCGCGGCGGTTCTCGACCAGCTCTCCGACATGTCCGACCGTGTGTTCGCCGAGGCCTATCTGGAGACCGCCCGGCGCCCGGATTCGGTGCGGCGCCTGCTTGCGCTTATCGCCTACGACGCACCCGCCGAAGCCGACGCGCTCAATCAAATAGAGATCGACGAATCGACCCCGCAGGAAGATGCCAATGCGCTTCTGGATGCGTTCTGGACGCGCAACCCCTACGCCATGGACCAGGCCCGGCAGGCGGGCCCGCGCGCCATCCGCACCCAGCACCGCATGGTCACCGTGGAGGACTATGCCGAGCGGATGGAGGACCATCCGCTCGTGTTGCGGGCGCATGCCTGGACCGAGTGGACGGGCTCCTGGGAAACCATCAGCGTGGCGATCATTCCGTGGGACACGACGCTGTCGCTCGACATGCCGGTCCCGCAGGAGACGGGCGGCCTGAGCGCGCCGGAGGCAGCGCGGCGGAGCCGGCTCAAGGAGGAGATCGAGCGCTTCAACGAGCGGCGCCGCATACCGGTGCCGGTGTGGGAGCGCGACCCGACCATCAGGACGGTCATCCGCCCCTATCTCGACCTCTACCGTATGACCGGGCAGGAGGTCATTCTTCACGACGCCGTGCCGGTTGGCATCACCATCATCGTGTCGATCGTGGTGCAGGCCAACTACTTCCGCTCGGAAGTGGCGGCCGCTGCCGGGGAGGCGCTCGGCAAAGGGCCCGGCGGCTTCTTCGAGCCGGGCCGGCTGAGGTTCGGCGAGGACCTCTTCGCCAGCGATCTCGTGGCAGCGCTCATGCGCCTCGACGGCGTGGAGAATGTCTGTCTCATCCGCTTCAAGCGCACAGGCAGCCAGTTCCCCGACCAGTCCGACAGCGGGCGCATCGTGCTGGAGGGGCTTGAGCTGGCGGTCTGCGATTCCGACCGGGGACGCATGGAGCGGGGCTATCTGGCCATCAAGACGCATGGGGGCCACGGCGCATGACCCCCAGGGAGATCAGAGAGCAGAACCTGACCCGGTGGAACCGCGCCGGTCTCGAGCGCTTCCGCTACATCGACGGCAACGCCGTCACCTTCCTGGAGGCGATCAGGAAGGAGCTGGCGACCGCCTTTCCGGCGTGGAAAGACGCGAATGTCGAGGTGCCGGCGGACGAGACGCGGCTGGAGACCGAGGATCGCATCGTCGCCCAATACGGCGCGCCGCGGCGCGAATGGGCGTGGGAGATCGCCCGCAGCTTCGCCCGCGCGACGCACATCCTCACGGAGCACGCCAATGCCTTCGCCAACGAGGGCTACATCTCCACCGCCACGCAATGGGACTATCTGCGGCGCCTGGTGGCGCTGCTCGACTATCACCCGAGGCCGCCGGCCTCCGCCTCCACGACGCTGGCCCTGATCGCCAAGCCGGACAAGGGCGCCGGCACGGTCAAGGCGGGCTTCCAGATCAAATTCGCGCCGCAGGACGGCAGCCCGCCGGTCATCTTCGAGACGCTCGAGGACATCGAGGTCGACCCGCGGCTGAACGAGGTGCGGCTCGACGGCTGGGACCATAATCCGAGACGCTTCAACCCGTTCCGGCGGCTGAATGGCAACCCGCTATGGGCGCTGCCGGACGACGCCGAGGTGAGCGTCGGCCAGCCGGGCGTCCTGCTCGACAGGGTCGGGGCGAAAGCGGTGACGGTCGCAGCGCTTTCCGACGATCGCTCGGAGCTGGAGCTGACCGGACCGAAGGACCGGAATCGGATCGCGGGGGATACGCAGCTTCTGCTGGCGCCGGACAAGGTCTATCTGCCGCGGCTCAACGGAGCGGACGTCCTGCGGCTCGGCGACGGGCACGGGCTGTCCGTCGGCCAGGTCATCGGCTGGAAGAAGGGAAGCACGGTCGGCTTCGCGCGCGTGGTCGCCGCCGACCGGACGTCGGTGCAGGTGGCGAATGTCGTTCCGGCTGAGGACATCACGGGCGCGGACGTTCACGTCTACGGCACCGGTGCGATCACGCAGGCGCAGTTCGTCGCCAACGATAGCCAGTGGCGCTTCGCGCTGGATGCCAAAACAACGAAGTCCGCTTCCTTCAGGATCGCCGCTGTGGCGGCCGGCGGCTCCATCGGCGGGTCGCTGAAGACGAAAGACGACCTCGACCCGCCAGAGGTCGACCATCCGAGCTTCACGCTCCTGCCGTCGGTGACGGCCGATGCCTTGCATTTCTTCGACGCCAACAAGGACGAGGCGATCGCGACGACGCTGAGCAGGCCGGCAGACACGCGGCTCGATTTCGAGGGCGGCATCGGGGCGCTCAAGAGCGGCGACTATCTGGTTGCAGAGAGCGCTGCCGGCGGCATGGAGGCGGTGCAAGTCGAGAGCCTCATCGAGCGCGAGGACAGTTTTTCGCTGGAGCTCGCCGACGCTCCGGGGCTCGACGACATCAAGCGGCTGCACGGCCCCTTCACGCTGGATCTGCGGCCGGTCGGGCATGATCGCGATCCGAGAGCGGTCAACCCCGCGAGCTTGCAGCTCGCGTTCGACAGCGAGGCGCTGCCGCCGGGGCTGACGGCCGGCAAGACGATCCTGGTGGAGCCGGAGAAGGACACCGCGGCCGCGCTGCCGTTCAAGGCGACGATCGTGGAGACCGAGGAAGCGCGCGGCGCGAAGGTGCGGCTCGTCCTCGACGCGGGCGCCGAGCGGTGGGGCGGCTACACGCGCGGCAGCGTGGTCATCAGGGCGAACGCGGTGGCGGCCGGGCACGGCGAGACAAAGCCAAGCATCGCGCTCGGCAGCGGCGATGCGGCGCAGACCAATCAGAGCTTCACGCTGAAGAAGGAGAGGGTGTCGTTCCGCGCCGATCCGTCGCTGGCGCAGGGCGTGCGCGCCGCCGTCAATATCAGCGTGGGCGCAGGGCTCTACGAGGAGGTCGCGACGCTCGCCGACTCGGAGGCCACCGACGCGCATTACGTCGTGCACATGACCGAAGAAGGCTATCTGCAGATCATCTTCGGTGACGGGTTTCACGGCCGGCGGCTCCCCACCGGCGCCAACAACATCGCCGTCTCCTACCGGGTCGGAACCGGAAGCGCCGGCAACAACCTGCCGCCCGGAAGCCTGGTGAAGGAGGTGAAGCCGCACAATTTCGTCGCGGCGATCCGCCAGCCGCTCTCCACCTCGGGCGGACAGGAGATGGAGGACGTCAACCAGGTCCGGCAGAACGCGCCGGCGCATCTGCGCGCGCTGGACAGAGGCGTCTCGCTGCCGGACGTGGAATATCTGGCCGCCAGCCAGCCTGGCGTCTGGCACGCCAGGGCTTTCCTCAATCCGGCCGGCGCCCACAAGCACGAGCTGATCGAGCTGACCGTCGTGCCGGCGGACGGCGGCGCGCTGGGCGACCTGAAGGCGGCGCTGGAGAAGCGGCTGGCCGAGCTGTCCCCGCCGGGGATGGAATTCAAGGCCTCCCGCTTCGACCCGGTGCCGCTTTCGCTGCGGATCACGCTGAGGGTCGATACCGACGCCTTCGACTATTCCAGCGTGGAGAAGGCGGTCCGCGACGCGGTCTATCAATCCTTCAAGCTGGAGGCGCGCCCGCCCGGCCGGCCGGTCTACCGCGCCGAGATCTATGCGAGCATCGAGTCGGTGACCGGCGTGGCAAACGCCGATGTCGTGATCCTGCCGGTCCTCGCGGACTTCGCCTGGAAGAGCCGGCCCGACCCGATCCTCAGTGAGGGCAATGACGCGCTGCGCCGCGTCTCGCGCGGGGCAGGAGGCGAGATCAGGACACTTTGGCCGACCGACCGGCAGGTGGTCTATCTGCCCGACCCGGCCGCCATCTCCATCATCCGCCAGGAGGTGATCGTATGACCTCCTATCCGATGGACAGCACCGATCAGCTCTATCGGCTGCTTCCGGAAGTCTATCGCAACCGCGACTGGTCGACCTCCGGCGATCCGGCCGACGACCAGCATCTGAAGCACTACCTGCAGGCCTTCGGCTCGCTGCTCGACCTCGTGCGCCACACGCTTGAGCAGCGCTACGACGATAGCTTTCCCGACAATACGGTGCCCGGGCATGCGTGCCAGGACTGGATCGTCCCCTATTTCGCCGACCTCTTCGCGGTCGGCCTTCGCTCGCCTTTCCTCAACGGACAGCGCGACGAGGTGGCGAATGCCGTGCGCTGGGCGCAGCGCAAGGGATCGCTGCAGACGGTGGAGGAGATCGCCGAGGCGATCACCCAGTCGGAAGGCGAGGTGCAGGAGGGCTGGAAGCGGGTCGCCACGACGGCGCGGATCGGACTGCCGCTCCTCTCCGCCATGGCGATGGGTGAAGATGCGCCGTGGCCGCCGGACGCCGCGGCGGACAACAAAGCTCTGGCAGGCGTCGAGCGGCCGAACCCACAGCAGGTCGCCCGCCATCCGGCGATCCGCGCGGTGACTCCCGACTTCCGCCGGATTTCCCGTTCCGTGGAAGCGGAGCCGGGTACGCCTTCCTCGCATCGGACGCGCTTCGGCGGCACGTATCGTGTTTGGCCGCAGGACGACGAGGCGCTTGCCGAGAAGCCCAGCGCCGACGAGGGCGTCTTCTGGCGGCAGGCCAACCCGCATGGCGCGCCCTGCTTCCCCGACAGCTATTGCGACGTCTCGCTGCGCACGGTCGACGTCCGGGCGCCGGATGCGGAACACGGCCGCTATCACCCCAAGCGGGTTCTGGTCTATCTGCCGCCGCCCTACGGGATGTGCGCGCCGGAGCCCGCGCGGTTCGCCTGGACGGCGGACCTCAGCTCCACGCTCGAAGGCTCGGCCGGTGAGGACGCACCGAAGCTCTCCGATTTCGTGACGCGGGATGTCGGGAGCGACGTCTACCGCAACACCACATCGCGCGCGGTGGAGATCACGGGCGAGGTGGTGCTCGATGCCGATACCGACTTCCACTTCGAGAAGCTGCGCTTCGCCGATGGCATACGGCTGAAGAACGGCCGACTGCATCTCGTCCGCTGTGCCGTCAAGGCGCTGGTCAGCGAGGCGCCGGCGGAAGCGCCGGGGGAGGGTCCCCGCATACTGCTCAGGGACTGCCTAGCGGAGACCGTCTCGGCGCCCGACAATGTCGTGCAGGCCGAATATGTGACGGTGCTTGCCGATTTCACGGTCAGGCGGCTGCTCGCCAGCGATGCCATCTTCGCCGGCCCGATCCACGGTTTTCACGCCGATGACTGCGTCCGCTATTCGCGCGTCAGCCCGGGCTATTACGCGTCCATGCCGCCCATCGCCCGCGAGGATGGCATCACGACGGCGCCGCCGGACTTCTTCACCGGCACGTTCTGCACGCCCGGCTGCGGCGTGCTGCGCCAGGACGCCAGTAAAGCGATCCGCAACGGCGCCGAGGATCAAGGCGAGCTCGGCGCCTATCACGACTGGCGCTATGGCGCGCAGCTCGATGCCCTGGCCACGAAGCTCAAGGATTATCTGCCGATTGGCATCGAGCCGGTCGTCGTCTGGGACGACCAGCTCCTCTGCAAGCCACCCAAACCAGTCGCGTGAATTCGTACGGTAGGTGCAACGATGAAAGCAGAGATATCGCACCACGGTTTCACAGCCGAGGACAGCTATTCGGGCGTCTACCTGCAACAGGGGACGATGATCACCGACCGCGACTGGAACGCGCTATGCGACCGGTTGAAGGAGCGCCTCGACAACGTCAACCGCGCGGTTTCCGCCAGCGGCGTGCCGAAGGGCGGCCTGCTGACCGGCTTCGCCGATTCCGGCGGGCCCAATCATCTCTGGTCGGCACGCTTTGCCGCCAAGGGAGGCTGGGTGGTGGCGGACGGCGTCGGGGGCGAAGCGCGCCCGCGGGATGCCGACGCCGATTTTGCCTACAACAACCAGCGCGACCTGCCCGACCTGACGCCACCGCTTGCGGACAAGGCGCTGCTCTACGCCGACATCTGGGACAAGGTCGTCACCGCCTTCGACGATCGTGACCTGCTCGACCCCGGCCTGCACGGCGCGCACACCTGCTTCGTCACGCAGACGCTGGTGCAGATCAAGCGCGTCGCGGATGACAGCTTCACCGAGCAGACGCCTATGCGGCCGGCGGCTGGATCCTCGGAAGATGCCGTCGATCGGCACGGGGCGCTTCAGCGTTAAGCTGCGGCAGAGCTTGGCCGGTCCGGACAATTGCGATCCCTGCGCGGAGACGGTGGACGTCGAACAGAACGTCGGCAACTACCTGTTCCGCCTCGAGGTGCATGACGTGGGCTATTCCGCGGCGGGCGTGCCTGAGTCGGTGACGCTGAAATGGTCGAGCGAGAACGGCGCGGTCCAGTACGAAAGGCCCGGCGACTTCGACCATTCGGTGCTCGACGCCGACTATGCCCACGAGTTCTTCACCGAAGCGCTCGATAAGCTCACCGGCATTCCCGTGGCGGGCTACGGCAGCAGCCCGCCGCGCGGCGAGCTGAGGCACGCCGATCCTTCCAGTGCGGACGGCAGCTTCGACCGTATCCGGCGCTGGGACGGATATTGCACGCTCGATCTCAAGAACGGCACGTTCGTCGACGGCTGGGACAAGGGCATCGACCTGGCCGCCGGGCTGGCGGCCGACGCACACGGCAAGGTCTCCAGGAACGGCCAGACCTTCGTCGTCAACCTCGAGGCGCTGCAGGTCGAGGTCACGCTCAGCGGAAACGACGACGCGGGGAATCCGATTGCCGTCCTCGCCGGCGACTACTGGCTGGCGCTGGGGCGTACGCGGGCGGAGGAAGCGGAGAGGATACGGGCGCTGAGCGAGGCGCCCATCGGCATCCGGCACCATTATTGCTTCATCGGTCTCAGCGAAGACGGGACGTCGTTCGCGGAGATCGAGCCGGCCGACAAGCGCCGGCTGCACTTCCCGGCGCTGACCTGCCTGCAGGCCGGTGACGTCGGCTACGACAACAGCCATTGCGACTATGCCAAGGGCGAAGGCGCGGGCAACGTCCAGGAGGCGCTCGACGCCTTCTGCGCGCGGCTGCAGCCGCCGTACCATGGCGCTGCGCATGATGCAGGGGACGGGGCAGGAGGCGCCGCCCGACACGCTGCTTTCCTGTCCCGTTTCCGTCGTTGTGGAGGACCAGGACGGCAAGCCGGTGAAGGACCAGGAGGTGCGGTTCACGGTCGCCCACTCGCCCAAGGACCAGGTCTTCGAGATCACCGGGAGCACCAATCCCGCGCAGAACAAGAAGGAGGTCATCGCCAAATCGGATGCGGACGGGGCAGCCTATGCGCGCTGGTACGTGGCCGGCGACGAGGGGTGCCACGGGCTGAAGGCGGAGCTCGTCAACCCGCCGCAGAACGATGCGGCGCCGGTCTGGTTCTCCGCGCGCGTACACAGGCTCGACGCCGGCGAGGTGGGCTACAAGGCCGGCTGCAAGTTCCTGCAGGACGAGAAGGCCGACACGGTGGAGAAGGCGCTGAACGCGCTCTGCGGACGCGAAGCGCAGAAGCCTGACCTGCCGAAAGTGGTGAAGGTCAGCTGGCAGAACGATGCACCGCTTGCGCTCAGCGACTTCGTCAAGGGCTTGCGCGTCGATTTCGATCGACCGATGGTGACGGACCTGATCTCTCCCGACACCTTCATCCTGACCTGGGAGGAGCCGGTCGGGGAGTGGTCGATTCACGAGCCGCATTCTCGATGGCGATGTGATCTGCGTCGAGCAGCGGGAAAGCGGTCGTCTATACACCCGCGATCACTCTCGATGCGCTGAGTGGGCTGCTGAGCAGTGGGCTGATAAATCCAGGCTTTCCAGCCTGCGCTGCCGGGTGCGGCTGCTCGGCCGCGCGATCTTCGAGAAGGAGAAGAACAACCCGCTCGACGGCCACGTGCCGATGTTGCCGAGCGGCAAGCAGATCGATCTTCGATTTCAGCAATCTCGGACATCGGGCATGCCAGCGATTTCGAAAGCTGGTTCTATCTGGTACCGACAGGTGCGCCGCAAATCGATGTGATCAGGATCAACAGCGCGACCCGGGAACAGCTAATGTCGCTGCCGGGCGTCGGCGCGGCGACCGCCGACAGGATTATCGGCGGACGCCCATGGCCCAACGTCAATGCACTGGTTGATAAGAATGTGATCAAGGAAGCGCTGTTGAGCGAATTGAAGTCGAAGATTACACTCTAGACGTCTGGATGGAGGAACGGCCTTGATGCGGACCTTCGCCACCAAAGCTCGTGCCACGAGACAACGCCCGCCGGCCGTAGCCGCCCGCGCCGCCGCTGCACGTGTGCCGCCCGTTCGAAACATCCTCCACGGCCCGCAGGTGCAGCCGAAGCTGAAGATCGGCGCGGTGAACGATCCGGCGGAGGCGGAGGCCGACAGGGTGGCCGATCAGGTGATGCGGATGCCTGAGCCGGCGGCGAGCCATGCGTCCGGCGAGCCTCCTTTCGTCTCGGGGCAGCCCGGCTGTGCGCCCATCCGTCGCCTCTGCGCTGAGTGCGAAGAGGAGATGCACCGCAAGCCGGCGGAGGAAGGCGTGCAGCGCATGGAAGCGGAGGAGGACGAGGAGCAAATCCAGACCAAGAAATCACCAAGCGCGTGGTCGCTGCCGACCGCGAGCTCGCAGAGTGCCGTCCAAGGTCTCAGAGGCGGCGGGTCGCCTTTGCCGGCCTCCGAGCGCGCCTTCTTCGAGCCGCGTTTCGGCCGCTCGTTCGAGGATGTGCGCGTCCACACCGGCCGGACGGCCGATGCCGCAGCCAAGTCGATCAACGCCCGTGCATTCACGCTTGGTCGCGACATCGCTTTCGCGAGCGGCGAATACAGCCCAGGCTCGGCGGAAAGTCGCCGAACTCGTCGCCCACGAGCTGACGCACACCGTGCAGCAAAACGCGTTCCCTCGGAGACCAGCACCAGACGCCGAAGGGCGCACAGCACATGCCGACCCCCTGCCGAATCGCTCGACCATCACGCCTTTCTCCGCCGATCCGCCCATCCAGCGCTCGGACTACGGCTGGACCGGCCTCGCCGGCAAGGGTTGCCTTGCGTATGACGGGATCGAGTGGGCTCTGGTCGGAGAGCCGAGCGTGTGGGTGCAGCTTTCCGATGGCGAGTGCACTGGCACGTTTGAGGACTGTGATGGCATGACCTGCGGCGGCGGGTTCTATGCGATACCGAACCTCCTCAGAGGGACGTGCAGAACGCCGCGGCAGGACAGCGGGTATTTCGCAAGCCGCAGATGGACGCCTACCTCGCAAGGTCCCAAGGCGCAATCGCCGACACAGAGAGGCGGGCCTTCCGACACGCCGCCCGGCTATCAGTATGACCCGTAGACCATGCTGACCTTCGCGACGCAGAAAACACGGCCGGCCCGCGGGGCGCCACCGCCCAGCCAGCACGCGCGCCTGAGACGCATGGCCGGCATTCGCGCGATCCTGCACAGCCCCGGTCTCCAGCCGAAGCTGAAGGTCGGTGCAGTCAACGACCCGGCGGAGGCCGAGGCCGATCGGGTGGCCGATCAGGTGATGCGCATGCCAGAGCCGACAGCGGCCTGTGCTCCTTCCTGCCCCCCCTCTATCTTTGGACAGTCTGGCTCGGCTCCCGTACGCCGCCTCTGCGCCGACTGCGAAGAGAAGATGCACCGCAAGCCGGCGGAAGAAACGGTGCAGCGGATGGAGGCGGAGGAGGACGAGGAACTGATCCGCACCAAGGAGGCGCCCGGCGCGGGGCCGTCGCTGACGGCGGGTTCAGAGAGCGCCGTACAAAGCCTGCGCGGCGGTGGATCGCCCCTGACGGCCTCGGAGCGCGCCTTTTTCGAGCCGCGCTTCGGACGCTCGTTTGAGCATGTGCGCATCCACCACGGTCCGGCGGCCGATGGAGCGGCCAAATCCATCAACGCGCGGGCCTTCACGTTCGGCCGCGACATCGCTTTCGCCAGGGAAGAATTCAGGCCCGGCTCGCCCGAAGGCCACCGCCTTATGGCACACGAACTGGCACACACCATGCAGCAGGGAAGCGAACAGGGGAGTCAGACAGCGTCCCCTGTCGGATCCGGTTGCGTGCAAAGGACACTTGGCGATGGGCATGACCTGACCTCTCCGCGGTTCAGCAGCATCCTGGACCTGGAGGCAGCATATGATGACGAGACGGTGCTCCGCGACGGAAGCACAGGACGGGGAGTGCAGGCCATCCAGCAAGCCTTGTACGATTTGGGTTTCTCGCTGCCGGCCAGTGGCGCCGATGGCCGTTTTGGATCAGAGACGAAAAAGGCCGTCGAGGCGTTTCAGCGGGCGAATCCGCCGCTGAACGACGACGGCGAGGTCGGGCATCTCACGATGACTGAGCTTGACGCACGATTTGCCGCGCCTGTGCTTCCAGCGCCAGCGGCCCGCTCTGCGCCATGGACCGAAGCGTGTGTCCGTTCGATCCTGTGTCCGTGGAGCCCGCACACGGTCGATGTCTTGAGAGCCCGCATTACGCTCAAGTCCTTCGACAACATTTCGTGGGCCGATGAGGAGTGGGATGGAGCTGCCTGGATCCCTGCTCCATTTCCCGGCGGCGGCTACAACACTGGAACCGAAATAGGGGTTCTGAACTCATCATGTGAGGAGATGACCGAGACCCTCTATCACGAAGTTCTTCACGCCGAGCAGCCGACCTCACACAAGACAACAAGGGAAAGGGAAGTCTACGCATATCGGATCGGTGAAGAGTTCAGCATAGCGCTAGGCCTAGGGGGCCGGCAAAGCCTTCGTTCGACGGACGCTCAGGGTCGCCAGTTCGCTGATCCGGCAAAGGTAGGAGCTTTTGTCGCCTCGGCCTACCCTTCGGTGCCCGCGGGCCCCACGAGCGATGAGATCATTGGCAAGGCGGCGGCAGCGGGACATGTCAGGGTGCAACGTCCCGACGGCACCATCTACACCCGAGCGGCGGCGGTTGGCGAAAAAGTTCCAGGTCCGATATCGCTAGTGAACGAGGTAACGCATCCAACCGCGGGGTGGACCTGCCCGTGATCGCAGTTGTCTTTGCTCTCGGATTTCTTGCTTTTGGAGGTGAGCTTGAGATGACTTCACTGCAGCCGGCGGTCGAGCTCACGGGAGAGGCGGTCACGGTAAGCGGCGTCGCCGATCCCGCCGTGAGCTACGGGCAGTTTCGTCTGGAGAATCACGGCCAAGCTTCCGAGATCGCTTCCCTTGGGGCAGTGTGGCTGGAGGTTGGGGAACGTAGGCAACCCTTGGCTCAAGTCACGCTTTTTGATGTCAGTCACGATCAGGAACTGGAGCCCGGACACTTCGAAATCGAGCCGGGGACCACCATCAATTTTCTGGTCGGTTTTCCCAAGGTTGCATACGAGGCTCGCGCCGGCGAATTCACCGTGTGCCTGGAACTACACGTAGGAGGCGCCGACCTGGAGGCTCGCTCGCCAGTCACATTCGTCCAGCGCATTCCACGTGGGCGTGACTAAGTCCGCGCATAGAGTCACGATCCCCGAAGCGTGCCGCAAGGCGAACCCGGCGGCCGGCTTCGGTGAACTGCGCTACGCGACCTCTACTTCCCCCACAATCGCTTCGAGGCGATGTCGGCGCCTTCGCGGAGCGACTTCAGCTTGGCCCACACCACGTCCTCCGCGACCCACTCCCAGCCGATGAAGGTGCCGAAGCCGCAATCGACGCCTGCGATCACGCGCTCCTTGTCGCCGATCGCGTCGACCACGGCCTCGATGCGCTGGGCGACCACTTCGGGGTGCTCGACGAAATTGCTCTTGGAATCGATCACGCCGGGGATGACGGCCATGTCCTCGGGCGGCTTGTTCGCCTTGAGCGCCGCGGTCTCGTGCTGACGGCGCGGGTTGGCGAACTCCAGGCCGATCGCGCCGACATTCGCCTGATAGAGCGGCGGCAGCACCACCTCCATCGGCACGTCGTGGTTAGTGCGGCCCTTCCCAGTTGCCCCAGCAGACATGCAGCCGGACGCGGTCGCGCGGAATGCCTTCAAGCGCCTTGTTCAGCGCCTCGACATGTTTTTCCGTCTGTTCGGCGAACTCGGCGTCGGTCAGATCCTGATAGAGCAGCACCCGCTCCATGGCGAGATCGGGCGCGTCGACCTGCAGGATGAAGCCGGCATCGACGACGGCCTTGTATTCCTTCGATATCTCGCGCGCGACCGCATCGAGATAGGCCTCGTCGGAATCGTAATAGGCGTTCAGCATGGTGCACGCGATGATGCCGGGCGACGGCGCGTTCATGAACCACTCGGCGACGTGCGCGTTGGTCTTCTCCGCCTGGCGCTTCGAGCGGTCGATCTCTTTCTGCAGCTCGGCTTCGCCGTGGTAGTGGATTTCGCTGATCGCTTCGGGCGCGTCGAACACCTTTCCGGTCTTCGGGATGCGCGCCATCATCCGTTCGGTGAACTTCGGGAACTCGACGAACTCCCTGCCATATGGACGGCTCGACTTGCCGCCAAAGCCGCTCCAGCGCTGCGGCACGTAGGTCTGGAATCCGACCCGTCCCTGCTCGCCGTCATTGGCGATGTCGACGCCGGCCTCGACCTCTTTTTCCATGATGTAGCGACGCGCTCGTCGGTGACCTCGTCGATCTTCCTGCGATCGACTCTCTTGCCTTCCTCCTGGTCGATCAGCATCGAGCTGAGCGGCTCGCCGCGCGGCATGCTGCCGGCGTGGGTGGTAAGAATCCTTTCCGTGCTGAGTTTCATTTGAACGTCCTCCCTCGCAGATTTGTATCGCTGGTTGGAAAACCGATTGTTCTTAGACTATAGTGTCGCGTGTCGTTATGGTCGGTTCAATCAAAATCGCAAATCAGAAGCGGTCCCGACGAGCATCAATGGGAGGGACGAATGGCATCGAAAATTCAGCTTATCCGCAGCGCAGCCGCAGTGGCGCTCGCCTGGCAGATGGCGGCTGCAGCGCCGGCGAGTCGCCCAGAACAATTTCTCGGATGTCGACCTGGCCCCGGACAAGATCGGCGGCATCGAGGACATGAAGGACATCTCGAAATATTGCGGCACCAAGCCGATCAAGGTCGCCTACTCCGACGGCTGGGGCGGCAATTACTGGCGCCAGATCACCCGCGCGCGAGTTCGAGGACGAGGCGCCAGAAGTGCCCGAACATCACGGAAGTCCGCTACACCGACGGCGAGTTCAAGGCCGAGAAGCAGATCGCCGACATCCAGGGCCTGATCGCGCAGAAGTTCGACGTCATCGTCGTCTTCGCCGACACCGGCGTGGCGCAGCTCAAGGTCATGCGCCAGGCGACCGAAGGCCGGCATCGCCGTCATTCCGTTCTCGACCGGCGACGCGCCCGTTCGGCGAGATGGGCAAGGACTATCTGGTGCGCGTGACCGAGACGCAGATCGGCGCTCGGCAAGATGCTCGCCGAGTGGATGGTCAAGACGCTCGACGGCAAGGGCAACGTGATCGTGCAGGGCGGCACGCCCGGCAATCCGATGACCGCGTCGCAGGCAGTCGGCTGGCAGCGAGGTCTTCGCCAACGAACCCCGGCATCAACGTGCTTGAGGGACCGGTCGACACCAACTGGGATCCGGCGCTGGCGCAGAAGGTGACGGCCGGCGGAGATCGCCAAGTATCCGCAGATCGACGGCATCATGGCCGAGACGACCGGCCCGATCCGGGCCTTCCTCGCCGCCGGCCGGCCGATTCCGGCCTGGGCGGGCCAGGACCTCAACGAGCTGAGCTGCCTGTGGCAGGACAATCACGCGGACAACCCGACCTTCAAGCTGGCGACGGCCAGCGCGCACACCTGGCTGGTCCGCCTGGCGCTGCGCAAGGGCGTCGCCGCGGCGTCAACGGCATGGACAACACCGAGCCCAGCCTGATCGACCTGCCGTTCTCCGAGGACAGCACGTCGTCCGATCCCGGCGCTCGCGGTCAAGTGCGACAAGGACCTGCCGCCGACGGCCATTCCCTCCTCCATGGTCTCCGGCGAGGAGATGAAGGAGATCCTGTCCAAGTAACTCTTTGCTTTCGGCGACCGCGACGATGATACCACCTAGAGGGGCGACTGCGGCCGAGCCGCAATCGGAGCGGCGGCGGCCGGAGCGCGCTTGGACGAGGCGCGAGTACAAGGGGCGAAAAAAGCCGCTTCACCGGCTGCTGATCGTGACGATTGCCACGGTCGTGCTGCTGGTGGGCGGCGGCATCGTCGCGCCCAGCACCGTCTCGGTCAGCGCGCTGCAGCTGATGCTGCCGTTCTTCGCGGTCCTTGCGGTCGCGTCGATCGGCCAGCATCTGGTGATCCAGCAGCGCGGGCTCGACCTGTCGGTCGCCGGCATCATGTCGTTTGCGGCAGTCATGGTTTCGGCACTGCCGGGCTCGGAGGCCGGCGTCCCGGAGACGCTGGCCTTCGTTGCGCTTGCGCTGGCGATGGGGCTTGGGGTCGGCGCGGTGAACGGCGCGCTGGTCGCGCTGCTCCGCGTCAACTCGCTGGTCACCACCATCGGCATGAATTCGCTGATGCTGGGGATCACCATGTACGTCACCAGGGGGTTCTCGCAGCAGGCGCCGCCGCCGCTCAACAAGTTCGGCGTCGGCAAGTTCCTCGAAGTCCCGCTGACCCTCTACGTCCTGATCGTCATCGCCGCGATCGCGATCTTTGTCCTGGAGAAAACGACCGTCGGGCGGCGCTTCATCGCGACCAGCGTCAATCCGGATGCGGCGCTGACCGTGGGCATCCCGCTCGACCTGTATCGCGTCGCGACCTACGCGCTTGCCGGCTTCTGCTATGCCGCGGCGGGCGTGCTGCTGGCGGGCTACGTGCTGTCGCCGACCGTGTTCAGCGGCATGCCCTACCTGCTGGCGACCGTCGCGGCGGTCGTGGTCGGCGGCAATCCCATCGGCGGCGGCCTGCGCGGCAGCGTCACCGCAACCATCGTCGGCGCGCTGTTCCTCACCTATCTCGGCCAGCTCGTGCTCGCCGTCGGCTTCGAGACATCGGCCCAGAACATCGTTCAGGCCATCATCATCATCGCCAGCGTCGGCATCGTCGAAGCGGGTCGGCGGATTCGCTTCGAATGGATCCGCTTCAAGTTCTGGATCACGTCGCCCGACGTCGAGTTTCGGATTCGAACGACCTTCACGCGAACCATGGCACGGCTGGGCCTGTCGAAATTGCTGGACGTCGCGCCCGAGGTCAGGTGGCGCTGGCGCACCGCCTACCTGCGACTGAAGAAGCGACTCGAAATCACAGAATGAACGCCGGCAAACGGAATCTGCTGGGCGCCCCGGTCATGGGGATCGTGGGGGCGACGAAGTATTACGGCCCCGTGGAGGCGCTTAAGGCCGTCAGCCTCAGCATCCGGCGCGGCCAGGTGCAGGCCGTCGTCGGCGAGAACGGCGCGGGAAAATCCACGCTCATCGGCATCGCCACCGGGGCGGTGCCGCCCGACTTCGCGGTGCATTCGCGTGGCCGGCAAGGAGATCAAGAGGCCGAACGCCAAGAAGCTGCACCGGGCCGGCGTGGCGGTGACGTTCCAGCACCCCGAGCTGGCCGAGGAGATGACGGTCTTCGAAAATCTCCAGCTTGCGGCGCCGTCGCTCACCGGCGCGGCCGGCCGGGCGGAGGCCGAGCGGCTGCTGGCGGCGGTGGGGTCCGAGCAGCACGCCATGTCGCTCGACGTGCGGGTCCGCGACCTGACGCTGGCGCAGTTTCACATCATCGAGATCGCCGGAGCGATCGCGTCGAAGCCCAAGGTGCTGTTTCTCGACGAGCCGACGGAGCCGTTCCAGCAGGCCGATATCGTCAAGCTTTTCGAGCTCATCAAACAGCTGCGCGAGGAAGGCGTGGCGATCGTCTACGTCTCGCACCGGCTGCGCGAGATCGAGCAGATCGCCGATCACATCACGGTGCTGCGCGACGGCAAGGTCATCGACAGCCGCCCGGCGGCGCGCATTACCACCGACCAGATCATCACCATGATCGCCGGCCGTCCGCTCGGACAGGTGTTTCCGGCCAAGGCAAAGGGCGCGGGCGAGACCATCCTCGAGGTCGAAAATCTCGCGGGACCGGGCTTCGCGAATGTCAGCTTTGCCGCGCATGCCGGCGAGATCGTCGGCGTGACCGGCGTCGAAGGCGAGGGGCAGCGCGAGTTCCTGCGCACCGTCGCCGGGCTGGAGCGGCGCACCGCCGGATCGGTGCGCATCAAGGGCAAAGCCGTCGAGGGCGACACCGCAGCGGCGGCGCGGCACGCCGGTATCGGCTTCGTCACCGACGACCGCCATGAAGAAGGGCTGTTTCTGACCCTGCGGCTGCGCGAGAACATCGGTATCGGCGCGCTCGACCGCATCTCCACCGCGGGCGTGATCGACCGGAAGCGCGACCGCGCCTTGACCCGGGAGGTGATGGACAGGCTCGGCATCTACACCGGCTACCGCATCAAGGAGTACGACGAGACGACGGCGGCGGAGCTGTCCGGCGGCAACCAGCAGAAGGCGCTGATCGGACGCGAGATCGCTGGCGAGCCCGCGGTCATCCTCATCGACGAGCCGACCAAGGGCGTCGATGTCGGCGCGCGCGCCGAAATCTATGAGCGCCTGCGCGAGCTGGCGGACAGCGGCGTCGCCGTGGTGGTGTCGTCGGCCGACGGCATCGAGCTGGAGGGCCTGTGCGACCGCGTCGCCGTGTTCGCGCGCGGGCAGATCGTGAAGGAGCTCGAGGGCGACAGCCTCACGGACGAAGCGATCACCGAGGCGAACCTGACCGCCACGGTGGCGCGCGAAGGCGGCCCGGCCCGCGCCAGGAAGGGAGACGAAAAGCCCTGGCGCCGCATCATGGCCGCCGACTGGTTTCCGGCGGCGGTGCTGAGCGTGCTCACGGCCATCGTGCTCTTCGGCACGGATTCGGTCAGCGAGTATTTCCTGTCGCCGTTCAACATCGAGACGATGCTGACCTTCCTCTCGATCCTGGCATTCATCTCGATCGCCCAGCTGGGCACCATCCTGGTCGGCCGGATCGACCTTTCGGTCGGTGCCCTGGCCGGATTTGTCGTCGTGCTCGCATCGTTCCTGATGCCCGACGGCGCGGGGCCCGGTCAGGCGCTATGGGGTGCGGCGCTGATCCTGGCGATCACGGCCGGGTTCGGGCTGATCCAGGGCTGGCTGGTGACCTGGCTCAACATACCGGCGATCGTGGTGACGCTCGCCACGTTCATCGGCCTGCAAGGCATGTCGCTGGTGCTGCGGCCGCAGGCAGGCGGGGCGATTACGGATTACGTCTCCGACGTGACGCAATGGAGCTTCGCGGCGGTGCCCGCCTGTTTCCTGGCGATCGTGGTCATCGTCGCGGTGTTCGAGTTCGGCCTGTTCCGCACGGCGCTTGGCCGGCGGCTGCGTGCCGTGGGGTCCAATCCGCTTGCCGCAACGCGCGTGGGCGTCAACGCCAACCGGCATATCCTGCTGGCCTTCACGCTGTCGGGATTGCTGACCGGGATCGGCGGGCTGATCCTGGCGGGCCAGGTCGGGCATCGGCTCGCCTGCCACCGGAATCGACTACACGCTGATGAGCATCACCGCCGTGGTGCTCGGGGGCACCAGAATTGCGGGCGGGCGCGGCTCGGTCCTGTCCGTTCTGATGGGGGCTGCCCTGGTGCAGTCGCTGTCGAGCGCGTCCTCGTTCATCAATTCGGATTCCGCCATGCACCTGATCGTTCTGGGGGCCGTCACCCTGGTCGCCGCGACATTCTTCAGCGTCGCGCGGAGAGAGCGAACCGGATAGCGGCCGCTCGGGATTGTGGTCTCGTCCGCCCGATCCTCAAGGTGCCCGGCGAACACGCGCGACGTCGCGGGGCGACATTCCGTATTTGCGGCGGAAGATCGTGCTGAAATGTGCGGAGCTGTTGAACCCGTGGCCGAAGGCGATCGACGTTAGCGATCGGCCGTCGCCCCTGGCGATCTCGTCATAGCAAAGCTGCAGACGCCGGTTCCATATCCACTCCGACGCCGACATCTCGCACTGCGCGGAAAAGGAGATGGAGGTAGCGCACCGACATGCCGTTCGCGGCGGCGATCTTCTCCAGCGAGAGGCTCGGGTCGCCGAGATGCGCCTCGATCCACTGCTGGACGGACCGCAGGCGCGCCTGTTTGACCGTGCCGTCGAGGGTGGGCATCTCCTTGTCGCTGGACAGCAGCGTGAAGGCGAGCATGTCCATCAGCTGGCCGCCGAGATGCGCGCGGGCTTCCTCGTCGAGCTTGGAGCCTTCCGTGGCGAGCATGGCGCAGAACTCCGTCGCGATGCGCCCGAGACCCTGCGTGCTGTTGATTTCGGCGGAGACGGGGATGTGCTCGCGCGGGAAGCGCTGGGCGAACTCGTCGCGCGGGATTTCGAGGTAGAAGGAGCGCACCTCGCCGATGCATTGGAGCTCGTAGGGCTCCGTCGCGGAAAAGATTGCCCCCCGCGCCGCGTTCGACTGGTGCGTCGCGCCGCGTTGGATGACGTTTATTTTCCCGCTGTGGAGCAGTTGAAGATAGTAGCAGTCCTTGTCGAGGAGCGAGATGTGCCGATTGTTGCGCCTGATACGCTGCTCGGAGAGCAATATGTCGGTCAGCACGACCTCGCCGAATTGCCCCTCGCGAATGAAGCCCCGGTAGTCCTCCGGGCGCGTCGCTTTCACGTCGACGTGGACATAGGTGTCGCAGATGGCATCGCGCCAGGCGGCATAGCGTCTGGATTGAGCGATGGCGTCCGTCGAGAAGACGACGTCCATGGGTTCCTCCACCCCGGGCCGTCTGTTCCGACCGGCTTCAAGTGGACGAAATCGGCTCGTCCGCCGGTTCTCTAACAATGGCCGGGTAACTTAGTAGCCCATCGCGCGGCAGTCCGGCAAGAAGCGGCCTGAGTGCGCTGTCGCACAAAAGGGCTGCATTCCCAGAAAAGAAGCGGACGGCCACCCGCAATACTCTCTTGGGAGATCTTCGCCTGGATGAAGAGACCGCACCGGCAGGGAGGGGGCCATGCAGGTCTTTGGGCGCCTGACCCAAGAACAGATCGTCTTCGGGCTCGCCGTGCTCCTCTGCATTGCGTTCGCCATCGCTCTGCCGGGATTCCTCACGGCCAGCAATCTGCTGATCCTCGTCAGAAGCGTATCGATCCTGGGTATCCTGGGCGTGGCCATGGGGCTTGTCGTGATCGGGCGCGGAATCGATCTGTCGCTCGTGGCGGTGATGGCCATCACGGTCGCCTGGGCGCTGCAGCTTGCCACGAACGGCATGGCGCTGCCGCAGGCCCTGGGGCTGGGCCTGGCCTTCAGCCTGATCGTCGGGATGATCAACGGCTTCATCGTGGCCTATGTCGAGATCCCGGCGATCATCGCTACGTTGGCGATGGGCATCACGGTCTACGGCTTCGGTCGCTACTTTCTCTTCGACCTCGACGTGATCTACCTGCCCGCGGAGACGCGCTACCTCTGGCTCGGCCAAGGCACGGTGCTCGGCATTCCCGTCCCGATCTTCCTGTTCGCGGGCGTCTGTTTCGGTGGCTATCTCTTCCTTCGCTATACGAAGTCCGGTCGGTATCTGCGCGCCGTGGGCGACAACCTCCAGGCGGCGCGCATTACCGGCGTCCCGGCCCGCCCGATCATCGTCCTGCAGTACATGCTCTCCGCCCTGATCGGCTTTGCGGCGGGCCTCATCATGGCGGCATCGGTCGCCAGCATGAATATCCGCGTGGCGAACTCCACCCTGGTCTACGACGTGATCCTCGTCGTCGTGCTCGGCGGCATCGGCCTGTCCGGCGGGCGCGGCGGCGTGCGCAACGTCATCGTCGGCACGCTGCTCATCGGCGTGCTGCTCAACGGCATGACGATCATGGACATCCAGTACACGGTCCAGAACGTCATCAAGGGCGTCATCCTTCTCACAGCGATCGTGATCGACACGATCATCAACCCCCGCGACGAGCAGACAGCTCAGCAAGGGGACATCTAGCCTCGTTCTCTATGGGAGGAAAAACATGCGAATGCTCAGGACAACAATCAGCGCTGCCGCCATCGCCTGCGTGGGAGGCGCCGCGCTCGCGCAGGGCATCGACGACCCGACCCGCGATGCCTACTACGATGCGTTCAAGGATAAGACTGTGGCCTTCGTTCCGGTCGCGATGGGCTATCGACCTGACCGAAGGCTGGGCGGCAGGCATGAAGGAGGCGCTCGAGCCGCTCGGCGTAACGTTCGAAATCAGGGATCCGAACTTCAACACCGATGCCGGCGCTCAGGCGCTTACGTCGCTCATCGCCGAAAAGCCGGACGTGATCGTCGTTCACAATCCTGACGTCCAGTCCTACGCGCGCCTGCTCAAGAAGGCCCAGGATGCCGGCATCTACGTCGTGCAGGTCAACATGAAGTCGAGCTATCCCACCGACGCTTTCGTGGGTGTGGATTATGTCGGCTTCGGCGAGATGATCGGCCAGAAGCTGGTCGACAAGTGCGATCCTGCCAACGGCGGAAGCGGCAAGATCGCCATTACGCAAGGCGTGCTGACCGCCGCCGCGAGCGTCTACCAGATGCAGGGCATCAGCAACGTGCTCTCAGAGCACCCCAACATGCAGCTCGTTTCGAGCCAGGCGGCGGACTGGGACGCCACCAAGGCCAAGAACATCACGGCGACAGTCATCCAGCAGCATCCCGACATTTGCGGAATTGCCGGGTTCTGGGACGTGATGGATGTCGGAACCGCGGCGGCGATCAAGGAGTCTGGAAAGGACATCTACCTGCTCACCCAGGGTGGTGGAAACCAGTCGGCCTGCGACGCACTCGAAAATGGCACCTTTTCGGAAGTCGCCGTCTATTTCGTTCCCGGGCAGGCTCGCGACATCTCCGACATGATCAAGCAGCTGCTTCAGCTCAAGCCGGAGCCTGGCTCGATGAAGACCACGCTCTTTACGCAGATCGAATTCCTGACCAAGGACAATATCAAGCCGGCCTCGTGCTGGAGCCTGGATTCGAAGAGCTGATCGCCTTCTCGTTCGGCGCGGGCTCATAGAGCCCGCGCCGCACCGGTCCCTGCAGGCACGCCAAACCCATGTCCATGTCCGACACGATCACGCGCTGGCGTTACCGCGCCGTGCCCGATCACCTGCTTGGCGAGATCCTCTCCAAGCGGTGGATCGACAATGCGATCCCGCTGCTCTTCCTGGTCGCGGTGGTGGTCGCCTTCGGGTCGGTCATTCCCGATTTCTACAGCGCCTCCAGCATTACGATCCTTCTGCGCCAGTGGGGCGAGTTCAGCCTGCTGGTCCTGGGGCTGACCCTCGTCATGGTGGCCGGCGGGATCGATCTCAGCGTCGGCTCCACCTTCGCACTCGGCAACATCGTCGCGCTCGCTCTGCTCAACGTGGCCGGATGGTCGATGCCGGCGGTGGTGGCGGCGACACTCGCCGCGGGCGCGGCCGTCGGTCTCCTGAACGGCCTGCTCGTCGGCTACCTTCGCCTGCGGGCGTTTCTCACGACCCTCGTCACGCTCATCATCGTGCGCGCGGTGGTGGACGTGCTGCTGCTCAAATATTCGGTCCTGATCGCGGGATCGTTCGTCGATTCCGATGCGTGGTATTTTCTCGGCGAGGGATCGATCCTCGGAATTCCGTTCAGCGTCGTGGTCACCCTGATCGTCGCGGTCGCGCTGCATCTCGTCCTTTCAAGGACACGCCTCGGGTGGCGCGTGCTCGCGATCGGCGGCTCGCGCAGGTCGTCGCACAATGTCGGCGTTCCGGTGCGGCGGATCGTTTGCATGACCTATGTCGTATCGGGCACCCTGTGCGCTCTCTCCGGGCTGCTGTTCGCCTCGCGCCTCGGCGGCGCCGGCGCCGATACCGGAATTGGCCTGGAGATCGCGGCCCTGACGGCCGCGGTGGTCGGCGGCAACAGTCTCGGCGGCGGACGCGGCTCGGCGGCGAAAGCCATCATCGGCTCGATCACCGTGATGCTGATCGTCAACAGCCTGGTGCGTCTCGGCGTCCACAGCGGCGCGAACTCGCTGCTTCTCGGGCTCTTCCTGCTTGTGGCAGTGGCGATCGACGTACGCTGGCTCAAGAACCGTCACAAGGTGCTGTCGAAGGTCTATGTATCGCCGACCTACGCGGAGCTTCCCGTCCCGCCCGCGACGGACGGCCCGTCACCCTTCGCACTGAACGACAGGCTTCGGCCCGTGGAGCGCATCGGCCTCGGTGAGATCGAAGGGCCGGAGGATGTGATCCTCGACGAGGAAGACAACATCTACGCCGGCAACCGCACCGGCGACATCATCCGCTTCTTCGCGCCCGATTATGCGCGGCACGAAGTCTATGCTCATGTCGGGGGACGGCCGCTCGGCATGGCCTTCGCGCGCGATGGCTCGCTGCTCTGTTGCATCGGCGGAATGGGGCTCTACCGCGTGCGGCAGGACCGCACGATCGAGAAGCTGACCGACGAGACCAATCGCTCCTGGATCTCGGTCATCGACGATTCGCGGCTCAAGCTTGCCGACGACCTCGACGTCGCTGCGGACGGGCGAATCTTCTTCAGCGAAGCGACGATCCGCTACGAGATGCACGAATGGCCGGTCGACTGCCTGGAATCACGCGGCAACGGGCGGATCATCTGCTTCGATCCAAACCGCGGCACGACGCGCACCGTGATCCGGAACCTGGTTTTCCCGAACGGGATCTGCATGGCCCATGACGGGCAGTCATTCTACTTCGCAGAGACTTGGGCCTGCCGGGTCAGTCGCTACTACTTCGATGGACCGAAGGCCGGAACCGTTGAAGTGGTGATCGCCGACCTGCCTGGCTATCCCGACAACATCAACCGCGCCTCCGACGGAACCTACTGGCTCGCGATCGTCGGCATGCGGACGCCTTCGCTCGACCTGGCGCTCAGAATGCCGGGCTTCCGCAAACGCATGGCTCGGCGCGTGGCGCCGGACGAGTGGCTCTACGCGAACATCAATACCGGTTGCATCGTCCGTTTCGACCAGCGCGGTCGAATCGTGGAGACACTCTGGGATCTGGGCGGGGAGAACCACCCGATGATCACCTCGATGCGTGAGCATAAGGGCTATCTCTATATCGGCGGCATCTCGAACAATCGCATCGGACGACTGAAGCTCGGGGGAGCCGATCCCGACTGGACAGGGTTCCGATCCTATTGGGGGCAGCGGTGATCGGCGCGCTGCAGCGCGGATGGGAGAATCTCCTCGGAGTCGGCGAAGCCGCCGCCACCGTCCCCCCTTTGGATGGCGCGCTGCGGCCCAACCGCAAGCTCGACGAAGCGGCGTCCAGGATCGGGCTGGCCGGTGTCGATTGTCTTGCGGTGGTCTCCGGCACGCTGCTGGCGTCGGCCGGGAATGCGATCCATGCCCTGGAGGGGGAGGCGAGCTGGCGAAAAAGGAGCGAGTACGAGGCCGAGGTCACCTGCATCGCTGCAGCCGGTGAGGGGGCACTCGCAGTGGCGCTCGCGACAGGGGAGATCATTATAGAGGGCGGCCTGTTCGACGGGCGTCGGTATCGCGTCGCCCCGGAGGCTCGCTGCCTCACGGCACTCGCCGCGTCCGGCGCGATCCTCTACGTCGCGAACGGCTCGGCAACCAACCCGCCCGAGGCCTGGCAGCTGGACCTTCTGCAGCGCAATGCCTCGGGCAGCATCTGGCGGATCGATCTTGAAAGCGGCGCAAGCAGCAGGATCGCAACCGGGCTTGCCTTTCCGGCGGGTCTCGTCGTCGATGGCACAACAATTGTCTGTTCGGAAGCCTGGCGGAACCGCCTCGTGCGCATCGACGCAGCGAGACCGGAGAAGACGCAGGTCCTCTATGCCGACCTGCCGGGATATCCCGGTCGGATCGCTCCTGCGGACGACGGCTATTGGCTTGCCGTGTTCGCGCCGCGCTCCCAGCTCGTCGAGTTTGTGCTTCGCGAGGCAGGCTATCGCAAGCGCATGATCGCCGAGGTGCCGCCGGCCTACTGGATCGCTCCGAAGCTGCGTTCCGGCCGCAGCTTCTACGAGCCGCTGCAGGGCGGCGGGGTGAAGCAGCTCGGCCTTCTCAAGCCTTGGGCACCAACGATGTCAGCCGGGTTGGTCGTTCGGCTTGACGGCGCATTTCAGGCCCGTCTCAGCCTGCATAGTCGTGCCGACGGAGCCACCCACGGCGTGACGAGCGTGGCCCAGCATCGGGATCGTGTGTTCATCGCGGCGCGCGGCGATGACGTTGTCGTTGTCATTCCCCGAGAAGACCTCGGAGGCGAGGAATGACGCCGTTGCTCGAGCTCAGGAACGGCACCAAGGAATACCGCGGGGTTGCCGCGGTGAAAGACGTCACGTTCACCCTCAACAAGGGCGAGGTGCATGCGCTTGTCGGGGAAAACGGCGCGGGCAAGTCGACGCTCACCAAGATGCTTGCCGGGGTGGTGGAGCCGACGGCGGGCGAAATCTGGATGAACGGGCAAAAGATCGAGGTGAGGACGCCCTCCGAAGCGCTCAGGCGCGGCATTGCGATGGTCTATCAGGAGACCAGCCTCGTGCCTTCGCTGACGGTCGCGCAGAACCTCTACCTCGACCGACAAGAAGCGCTTCCACAGGCTGCGCGGCATCTTCATTGCCGGGCAGCAGTTCCTGCAATCGCTGAATTTCCACGTTGACCCGACCGCCCTGGTGTCGAGCCTCGGAGCGGGGCAGAAGCAGATGGTCGAGATCGCTCGGGCCGTCCACCACAGCGCCCAGGTGATCATTTTCGACGAGCCGACATCGACGCTCACGCCCGAGGAGAAGTATCAGTTCTTCTCCCTCGTCGACCGGCTGCGGACACGCGGCGTCTCCATCATCTTCATTTCCCATGCTCTCGAGGAGGCACTGCAAATCTCCGACCGCATCACCGTGATGCGCGATGGGAAGCACGTCGTCACAGATGTTACCTCCGCCTTCGACCGCGACAAGATCATCCGCGCCATGGTCGGACGCTCGCTCTCCGAGGAGCTCTACGGCTCGCACCGGGACCGCAAAGCCCGCCGCGCCGGGGAGAAGGTGCTGAGCGTGCAGAACCTTTCGATGCAGAATATTGTCCGCAATACGTCGTTCTCCGTATTTGCCGGCCAGATAACCGGCATGTTCGGCCTCATCGGCTCGGGCCGGACAGAGACGGCGAAGGTGATCTCGGGCGTCCTGAAGCGCGATATTTTCCACGGCGGGCAGGTGCTGCTCAACGGCCGATCCGTCCGCTACCGGGCGCCGCGTCCAGCGGTGCGCGACGGCATTCTCTACGTGACGGAGGATCGCAAGGCCGAAGGCTTCTTCGAGACGATGTCCATTGCGGAGAACATCTATCTCGGCGCGTTGGCCGGCGGGCAGACGCACTCGAAGACGATCAGCATGAGCGAGATGAAGGCGATCGCGAAGGAGTGGATCGATACGCTCGCCGTCAAGGCCATCAACGGCGACGTGCGGGTCATCGAGCTCTCCGGCGGCAACCAGCAGAAGATCGTCGTCGCCAAGGCGCTGGTCCAGAAGCCGAAGCTCATCATCTTCGACGAGCCGACCCGCGGCGTCGACGTGGGCGCGATCGCCGAGATCCATCACCTGATCAACCGGCTTGCCGACAGCGGCATCGCAGTCGTGGTCATCTCCTCCTATCTGCCCGAAATCCTGCAGCTCTCCGATCGCATCCTCGTGTGCAGGCAGGGCCGTATCGTGGAGGAGCTCGAGGGCCACAAGGCTGACGAAGAGACGATCATGTATGCCGCGGTGCACTGATGGCGCGGCGCCTCAAGACGACACGACCGGTGAGGACTGTCCGCACGATCGAGGACATCGCGGCCATCGAGCGCCATCCCTATGACGAGCTGGTGACCGCCAGGAACCTTTACGACCTTCTCCTGGCGACCGCGGAGCATGTGGGCGATTCGAAAGCGCTGACAGTGCTGCGGAGCGAAGACCCGTTGGATGTCGGGGCGTCGTTCACACATCGCGAGCTCCTGGGGGAAGTCACGCGGGCGGCCAACATGTTCCATGCGCTGGGACTGACACCGGGGGAGGGGGTCGCCGCGTTCCTCGCGCCGACACTGCCGGAGCTTCCCGCGCTGCTTCTCGGAGCCCAGGTCGCGGGTGTCGCGAGCTCGCTCAACTATCTTCTCAGCCGGAACGCGATCGTCGATCTGCTTGACGCCCAGCAGGCGACGATCCTCGTCATTGCCTCGCGGGCTCTCGACGAGATGTGCTGGTCGAAGGCGAAAGGCATCTTCGAACGCGTCCCCACGCTTCGCCACGTCCTGGTGATCGGCGAGGAAACCGAAGGTGTCTCCGGCTTCGGCGGCCTCGCTGCGGCCATGGAAGGCGCAAGCCGCGAAAGGCTCGCCTTCGAGCCCACGACCGATCGCGGCGCCGTCTGCGCGCTGTTCCATACGGGCGGCACGACGGGGCGCCCGAAGCTCGTGCGGCTTACGCACGGAAACCAGATCCACGCCGCCTTCGGATTTGCCCAGGTCTACGGCTACGACGAGGACGACACGGCCATCGATGGCCTCCCGTTCTTCCATGTGGGGGGAACGATGACGGTCGGGTTGTCGGTGATTGCGGCGGGCGGCCATATCGTCGTGCCGTCGCCCTACGCGCTGCGCCCGCCGGCGGTCATCGAGCGCTATTGGGACATCGTCCAGCACTTCAGGGCGACGGTCGTCGGCGGGGTGCCGACCTCGATCGCCGCCATGACCAATTCCTGGAGGGACGGCACGGACGTCTCGTCGGTGCGCATGGCGATTACCGGCGGCGCCGTCCTCCCCAAGGCGGTCGGGAGCCGTTTCGAGGCAACGACCGGAATCCGAATTTTCGAAACTTACGGGATGACCGAGACGGCCGCAGCCATCGCATTCAATCCCGGCCGCGGAGAGCCGGTCGCCGGAAGTGTGGGATTTCGTGCGCCTTACTCCGAGATTCGCATCCGCGCGCTCGACCCGACGGAGCCTGATGGCCTGTGCGAGCCGAACGAGAGCGGCCTGGTTCAGGTGCGCGGTCCCCAGGTCTTTCCGGGCTATTTGGATCCCGCCCACAACGAAGGAACATTGGACGCTGACGGCTGGCTCACCACGGGCGACGTCGGATACCTGAGCGAGGATTCGCGTCTCGTCCTCACCGGACGGGAAAAAGACCTCATCGTTCGCAGCGGCCACAATATCGACCCTGCCGCGATCGAGGACGTGGCCAACCAGTTCCAGGGCGTCCACATCAGCGCGGCGGTCGGAATGCCCGACCAGTATGCGGGTGAGGTCCCGGCGCTTTTCGTGGTCCCCGCGCCGGGTGCCGACATCGATCTCCATGCCCTCGGCGAATACATGGAAGCGAACGTCCACGAGGCGCCCGCTCGGCCGAAGGTCATCAAGGTCATCGACGCTCTGCCGGTGACGGCGGTCGGAAAGATCTTCAAGCCTACCCTTCGCGAGATGGCGATCGTGGAGAAGGTCCGGCTCGAAGCGTCACGGATCTGCGGGGCGGCTGCGTCCGCGGAGGTTGAGGTGCGGCTGGACGACCGCAGGAACATAGTGGTGGAGGTTCTTCTGAACGGCGCCGAGCCGGGCGGCGCGGAGGAGCTGGAGGCTGTGCTGCGGCCGCTTCCGCAGACCTATGTCATCCGCCAGGCAAAGGAGGAGTGAGTGGGGGATGCGGTACGCTCGCCGTTGATGGCGGCATCGCGACCATCACGTTCAACAGGCCCGATCGCCTCAATGCGGCCTCGCACGAGCTCATGACGTCGCTGGAAAGTCAGCTGAGGGCCGTGGCCGGACTCCCGGACTTGAGAGCCGTCATCATCACGGGAACAGGGAAGGCGTTTTCCGCCGGGGGAGATTTGGCCGAGTTCGAAGCGGCGTTCGCCTCCGACAAGAAGCAGCTTCTCGACGACCTCCGCTACAACCAGGACGTCATCCAGATGGTGGAGGACCTGCCGGTGCCCGTGATCGGTGCCGTCAACGGCATCGCGGTCGCCGGTGGCCTGGAGATCCTGCTCTGCTGCGACATCATCATCGCGGCGGCGGGCGCGAAGATCGGTGACGGCCACGCGCGTTACGGAATCGTGCCGGCAGGAGGAGCTACCGTGCGCCTGACTGAAAGGGTGTCGCCATCGCGTGCCGCACAATTGTTTTACACGGCCCTGCTGTTCGATGCGGAGACATTGATGGAATGGGGCCTTGTGAACGAGGTGGTTCCGGCGGAACGACTGATGGAGCGCGCGATGGAAATCGCGCGGGTCATCAGCCAGCGCAGCCCCGAAGCCGTCCGGCACATCAAGGCGTTGCTGGGAGGCGCGTGCCGTGCGGCACCGCGGGTCGACAGGCTGCGTGCGGAGCTGGAGCGCTTCGGACGCCACGTCGACGGCGGCGATTTGGCCAAAGGCCTGGCGGCTTTCCGCACGAAGACGGAGCCGAAATACTAGAGCGTTCGGCTTACGCTTGCGTTTGCGGGTTTGAACAGGATCCGTGCCTGGAGCCGGCCTTCTTTCTCTCTTCCGATCCTTGCGCCTTCAGATGACGCCCTGCTCCGTCAGGCGGCGAAGATCCGCTTCATCGTATCCGATGCTCTGCAGCACCGCACGTGTATCGTTCCCCAGCTCGGGAGGGGCCACGCTCGGGGCAACGACCTCGTCGTTCACCTTGAAGCCCAGGGTCGGGACGTCGACATCGCTGGGCGGGTGCGACAGGTGCAAGCGGCGGGTGAACTGGCGCGCCTTGGCATGATCTTCGGCAAGCGTCTCGTCGAGGGATCGCACCATGGCGGCCGGGACACCGGCGTCGTCCAATGCCTGCTCCCATTCGAGGGCGCGCCTCGACTTGAAGACCTTCACCAGCTCGGCCCGCAACTCCTTTGCGTGCCGTGCGCGCTCGGCCGCGGTGCTCCAGCGCGGGTCTTCCAGAATGTCCGGTCGTTCGATTCCTCTGCAGAGCGCCTCGAACTGCTTGTCGTTGTTGGCGGCAACCATCAGCAGGCGATCGGCCGTCTCGAACGCGCCCGACGACGGGCTCTGGCTCCAGGCCTCGTTGCCGGAGGGTTTTGGTGCCCATCCGCCGGTCAGGTGACTGGTCAGGAGCGAGGCCATGAGCAGCATGGACGTATCGAGCATCGCCACGTCCAGATGAACGGCTTTGCCCGTGCGCCTGGTCTCATGAAGCGCCGAGACGATAGCGAATGCGGCATTCAGGCCGGTGGCGTAGTCCACATAGGGCGCACCGACCTTCACGGGACCGGTCTCGGCCGTGCCTGTAGTTTTCATGATCCCGCACATGCCCTGAATGACATGATCGTAGGCCGGGCGACGGCTCATGTCGCCGTCCTGTCCGTAGGCGGAAATCGAGCAGTAGACGATCCTGGGGTTGAGAGCCTTGACGACGTCGAACGGAAGCCCGAGGCGGGCGATGGTGCCGGGCCGAAAATTCTCGATGAACACGTCGGCATCGGCAATCAGACGCTTGAGTATGCTCACGCCCTCCGGTGCTTTCAGGTTGAGCGTGACAGATTTCTTGTTGGCGTTCTGGGTCAGGTAGGTGAGGCCCATCCCCGCCTCGTTCAGGCTCGACAGATAGCCGTGCTGGCGCGACCAGTCGCCGATGCCGGGGGTCTCGATCTTGATGACGTCAGCGCCCAGCAGCGCGAGCTGGTACGCAGCGTAAGGTCCGGCCAGCACCTGCGTGAGATCGATAACGCGAACATTGGCAAGCGGCTGAAACATCAAAACGCTCCGTCATGAAGAAGATCGAGGCCGACCCGCGATGTTGGGCACGTCAGAAACGCGAGGCGGCCTTCGATCCTTCGTTTCGTGGATGCCACTTGATCGCCTGTCTATTTTCGCTTGAACAGGACGGAGCTGTCGGCGACGCGGTCGGAGATCGAGGCGAGCCACGATTTCGCAAACCCGTCCTTCGTCACGTACGCGTCCACAAACGCCAGCGTCAGCTGGCAGACGGCATCGTATTGCTCGGGAATGGCGGGAGGCGCATTGCCGATGCCGCCGAGATAGTGATCGGCGTCCTGTAGCACGCAGAGATATTTGTCGCCGGACGGAGCGAGCTCGTAGGGCTCGCTTTTCCAGCGCCAATCCTGCCCTTTCGCGCCGTGATCCAACGTGCCGGTCACGTTGAGAACCGGCCCCGTCATCGTGTCCCACGATCCTTCACGCAAGCCCTGCTGATCGCGCCCCTGAGCGCTCAGAAGCACGGCAGCCTTGAAGCGGTCGTCGCGGAACCGGCCATGCTCGTGGCCGGGCAGGTCGATCTCGGCACCAGCGAAGAGCTGCGAGGTGTAGGCGCCGAAGGAGTGGCCGGCGATGGCGCCGGGAATGGCCTCGGGAGCTTGTCGGGCAGGAGCGCCGCAGGTGGCTGCGAGGATTGCATCCATACCGTCCAGGACCTGACGAACGATGCGTATCCGTTCCGTCCAGTAAAACGGCGTATGCAGGATCTCGTGCATCCGCGCCAGGACTTCGGGATTGGCAGACCAGCCCGAAAGATCGCCGGCGGGATCGAGTCCCAGCGCGGGCTCCGCAGCGGCGACGGTGTTGATCCAGTCGGGAAATGTCGGATGGATGACGAGGTAGCCGTGCGCCGCCCAATAGCTGGAAAGCTCTCCGTAGGCACGGCCGCTCGCGCCCAGCCCGTGACAGAACACGATGAAAGCCTTTGCCGCCTTATCGGCGGGCCAGCGGCACGTCAGTCGGGCCGAAGCGCCACCCGCTCCGTTCCCAAGCGGAATTTCGGTGCGACACCGCGACGCGGCTCTCCTCGTAGCGAGGCTGATAGCGTGCGGCGGTCATGGCGCCGCCTCAGCTCGATCGGCCGCCTTCGGGCCTCCGCAGCCATCGGCGAAGAGGAAGCAGCTTGCCGTGCCGCCGCCTTCGACGGGGTAGTGTGTCGGCGCTTCGGTCTCGCACCGCGCCATGACGCTCGGACAGCGGTTCTTGTAGGGACATCCCGTATCGGCGCTCGCGTGGCGTCTCGCGCGCATAGCGCGTCTTGCGCAAGGCGCGGCGCTTACGCTGCCTGGCCGCGTCGAGAGACGGCACTGCCTCCAGCAACGCTTTTGTGTAGGGGTGGGCCGGCGATGAATAGACGCGGTCCGCTGGTCCTTCCTCGACGATGTGACCGAGATACATGACCGCAATCCGGTCGGAGATGTGGTGCACCAGCGCCAGATCGTGGGCGATCAGCAGATAGGCCATGCCAAAAGCGCTTCGACGCTCGTAGAGCAGGTTGATGATCTGATTCTGGGTGGATACGTCGAGCGCGCTCACCGGCTCGTCGAGCACGATCAGCTTCGGCTGCAGAGCGAGCGCCGAGGCGATGGCGATGCGCTGTCTCTGGCCGCCGGAAAACGCATGCGGATGCCGCTTGAGCTGGTCTCGTGACAGCGACACCAGTCTCCAGAAGCTCGCCCGCGCGCGCCCGCCGCTCGTCGCGTGTCAGCGCGGTGTGGACCGACAACGGCTCGGTCACGATGTCTTCGACCGTCATCGATGGATTGAGCGAAGAGAACGGGTCCTGGAAGACGGCCTGTATCTGCTTGCGTATCTGCGGCGGGTAGCGTGTCTTCAATTCGGCCAGCTCGGTCCCCATGAAGCGGATCGAGCCGGAGGCGGCCGGCACGAGGCCGAGCACGGCGTTGGCGATCGAGGACTTGCCGGAGCCGGACTCGCCGACCAGGCCGAGCGTCTGTCCCGCACCGACGCTCAGCGTGGCGTCCTTGACGGCATGAAAGGGCCGGCGGCGCAGCCTGAGGCCGGAGCGCGCCCAATAGGTGACCCAGAGGTCGCGAATTTCCAGGAGAGGCTCGCTCGTCACCGGGCGCCTCCCAAGTCGAGCTCGTCGGCGCGCACGCACCGCACCAGTCGCGCGGTGCCCGTCAAGGGAATGCGCTTCCTCGCACCTCTCCTGCCGGTAGGCGCAGCGGTCGCAGAAGCGGCAGCCGGTCGGCCAGGAACCGAGCCTGGGGACGCTGCCGCGGATCGTCGGGAAGGGGCGCATCGCGTTCCCCGCCGTGCGCGCTCGCGGCAAGCAGCCCTGCCGTATAGGGATGGCGGGGCCTCGCGAAGAGCTCGTCCGACCGGCGCCACTTCGACGATCTCGCCTGCATACATCACGGCGATCCGGTCGCAGACGTCGGCCGCCACCGCGAGATCGTGTGTCACGAAGAGGACGGCCATGCCGAGCTCGTCCTGCAGGTCGCGAAACAGATCGAGGATTTCCTGCTGCACGGTCACGTCGAGCGCGGTCGTCGGCTCGTCCGCGATGAGGAGCTTCGGGTTGCAGCTGAGCGCCCGCGCGATGGCGATCCGCTGTGCCATGCCGCCGGACAATTCGTGCGGATAGGCCTTGGCCCGCTCGGCGGGGCGCGGGATGCCGACACGGTCGATCAGCTCGATCGCCTGTGCCCAGGCATCGGTCCGCGACATGCCCTTCTTGGTTCGCAGCACCTCGGCGATCTGGTCGCCGACGCAGAAAGCCGGGTTGAGGCTGGTGGTGGGGTCCTGGAAGACCATCGCCACCTGATTGCCCCGGACCTTCTCCATCTGCTTCTGGCTGAGGCCTAGCGAGCTCCGTATCGTTGAGCGTGATGGTGCCGTGCGTCGAGCGGCCGGCGGCGCCGATGAGCCCGAGGATTGCCAGGCCGGTGATCGTCTTGCCGCTGCCCGATTCTCCAACGAGCCCGAGCGTCTCGCCTCGGCCGATGCCGAACGAAAGGTCGGTGACGACCGGAACCTCGCCGCCGGCCACCGAGACGACCACCTGCAGGCCCTCGACGCGGAGGACGTCGTCGCCGCTCCGGCCGGGCGGCGCGCGAGGCATCTTCCTCCTGTCCTCTGACGCCGCCGAAAGGCGCGACGGCGACCGTCGGGCTCGGGCCGACCGCGATGCCGCGCCCGATGGTGTCGCGGAGGACGTCGCCGAGAAGGTTCACCGAGAGAACCGTCAACACGATCGCGATGCCCGGCGGGATGGCGAGAAACCAGTCGAGCTCCATGTAGCTTGCCGCCGTATTCAGCATGGTGCCCCAGCTCGCGTTCGGCGGCTGCACGCCGAGGCCGATGAAGCTCAGCCCCGCTTCGGCGAGCAGCACCGCGCCGACGGTCAGCGTGACCTGCACGATCAGCGGCGGCGCGACGTTGGGGAGGATATGGCGCAGGAGAATGCGCCGGTCGGAAGCCCCGACGACGCGCGCCGACTTCACGTAGACCTCTTCGCGCTCGGCCAGCACGACGCCGCGCGCGAGCCGCAGGAACGACGTCGAAAACAGGATGCCCAGCGCGATCATCGCGCGGTGCAGGCCGGTGCCGAGAATGGCGATGATCACGATGGCGACCATGATGCCGGGGATCGACATGATCGCCTCCACGAGGCGCATCACGATCCAGTCCCACCAGCCGCCGCGATAGCCGATGATGAGGCCGATCGGGACACCGAGGATGACGGCGATCGAGGTGGCCTCCGCCGCGGCGATGACGGCGATGCGGCATCCGACGATCAGCCGGCTGAGCACGTCGCGACCGAGATCGTCGGTGCCGAGCCAGTGCGCGGCCGAGGGGCCCTGCAGCGCGTGAAGGAGATTCTGCTTGAGCGGATCGTAGGGGACGATCCAGTTGGCGAAGATTGCGAAGAAGACAAGCAGCGCCAGCACCGCCGTGGCCGGCACCGTGATCGCGAGGAAGGAGGCGCGCCGTGCCGGCGCGCCGCGGGAAGGGCGAGCGGGCTCGGCAGCGGATTGCACGCTCACGACGGCCGTGCCTTCGGATTGAGATAGCCGTAGACGAGGTCGGTGGCGAGCTGGACGACCACCACGAGGCCCACCATCACCAGGACGAGGCCCTGGATCATCGGAATGTCCTGCCGGCGGACCGCGGTGATGGCCAAGCGTGCCGAGGCCGTTGATGGCGAAGACCTGCTCGACGATCAATGCCCCGCCGAGAAGCACGGTGACCTGAAACGACAGCACCGCCACCACGGGCACCAGGCGTTCTTGAGCGCATGCTTGAAGATCACGCGCCGCGCGCGAAAGCCCCTGCGCCCGCGCGGCGCGAATATAGTCCTGCTGCAGCACCCCCACCATCGCCGAGCGTACCTGCCGGGCGATCGCGGCGCTCGAGGCCAGGCCCAGCGCGAGCGCGGGCAGGGTGACGCTGCGCAGCCACTCCCAGGGAGATGTCGTCATCGGCGTGAAGCCGGTGGCCGGAAACCAGCGCAGGCCGACAGCGAAGACGGCCGCCAGAAGCAGCCCGAACCAGAAATTGGGAATCGCCTGCCCGAAGGTGGCGCCGAGCGTCGCGAGCCGATCGACGAGCGAGCGGGGACGCAGCGCCGCGGCAATGCCGCGCCGCCAGCCCGACAGACGATGGCGATCAACGCCGACACCGCCGTGAGCGAAGCGGTGACCGGCAGCCGCTGCATGACGGCGTCGGTCACCTTTACGCTGTTGAAGAAGGATGTCCCCAGATCGCCGTGCGCGGCCCGGTCCACCCAGTGGAGATAGCGCGTGACGATGGGCTCGTTGAGGCCCAGTCGCTCACGCACCATCTCGAACTGCTCCGGGGTGCCCTGCTGCCCGATGATCAGGTCTGCCGGATCGGCGGGGAGCAGGGACGTAAAGGAGAAGGTCAGCACCGAGACGATGAACAGGAGCGGGATGAGAGCCAGAAGCCTCTGAACGACGAGCCTGAGCATCTGTCGCGGCCGACCTTCTGCCTAGTTGCTCACCCTCAGGCCACGGAAGTAGATCGTGTCTTCCCCGGGGCGGTATTTGAGCGTCGGGTTCTTCGCGACCTCCTCGCTTACCCCGAAAAGCAGCGGCGTGGAGGTGACGTAGATCAGGAAGGACTCGTCCTCCAGCTCCTCCACCATCTTCTTGTAGATGGGCGCCCGAACGTCAGGATCCGAAGATTCCAGCCCTTCCTTGTTCAAATCGACCAGCACATCACTGGGTTTGACATGGAACGGATTGAACGACGCGTCGGGCGAGATGTACCAGCTGCCGAGATATGACGGGTCGGTCTGGCTGTTCCAGACCAGGTTGGTGGCGGGAAAGTCGGTCGTCATGCTGCGGCGGGCGAGTGTCCCTGGCTCGACGGGCACGATGTTCATCGTGATGCCGATATCCCGAAAGAAGCCGGCGATGGCCTCCAGTCGTGGCTGGAAGATCGGGATGCTGGGCATGTCGAAGGTGAACCCGTTCGCGTAACCGGCCTCCTTCAGCAGCTCCCGCGCCTTGTCGGGGTCGTATTTGTAGCGGCCGTCGAGGCTCGCATCGTGCGGCCAGGTGCCCTCGGGATAGGGCTGATAGGCCGGCACGGACAGGCCGAAGTCTACCGCCTTGGTTATAGGCGTCGCGATCGATGGCGTAGTTCATCGCCTGCCGCACGCGCTTGTCGGCGAAGGCGGGGACGACGGTGCCGTCGCGGTCCTGGATGATCAAGTGGTAGGTGTAGCCGCCCGTGTTGCGCACAAGCTTGAGGCCCGGCGTCCTGTCGATGATCGCCGACTGCGGGTTGGACAGCCAGATGCCGATGTCGACCTGGCCGGTCTTGAGGGCATTGAGACGCGCGGTGTCATCGGGCAATTCCCAGATCTCCAGGCGCTGCAGACCGACCTCGTCGGGTGCCCAGTAATTGGGATTGGGCGTGTAGACACGCACTTCGCCTTCGCGCGAAGTCGGCACTGTCATAGAGATAGGGTCCCGTGCCGACCGGATTGCGGTCGAGCGCCGGATCGTCGAGAGCCTTCGGGCTGATCATCATGCCGGGCTCGCTCGTCAGGTCGCGGATGAGGGAGGGGTCCGGCTTCTTGAGCGTGATCGTGACGGTGAAATCGTCGTCGGCGACGACGTCCTCGATCGGCTTCAGGGCGGCGAGCACGCCCACACTTGACGCCGCGCTTGAGATTCGCGACCACCGCGCTCGCATCGAACGGCGTGCCGTCGCTGAACTTCACGTCGTTGCGCAGGGTGATCTTCACCTTCAGGCCATCCTGCTTGTAGCCGGTCGCAAGAAATGGCACGACTTTGTCATCCGGGGTGCGGGCGAACAGCGATTCGTAGACGGGGCGCAGATACGAGATGCCGCCGCCCGAGTGCTGATGCGGATCGAGCGTTACGAGCTTGACCTCTTCCGCGAACCTGAATGTCCCGCTCGGCGCGGCGCTCGCGACGTGTGGCGCGAGCGCAAGGCCTGCGCTCGCCACCGCGGCCAGAATTGCGTGTCGTATACACTTCTTCATTCGTTCCTCCCTTTGTGAGGCTGCGGCAGGCAGCCGGCGCGCGAGCTTCCGGGGTGGATAGCCCGGTCCAGCGTTCATTGTGATTTAACACTAGCACATTAGCACTATGATGTTAGGCTGATAAGCCTCCCGCCGTGTAAAAGGTGGGGCTACGCACCGTTGTCGCGATGCAATCGGAGCGTAAGAACGGACCAAGCTCCGGACGGGTGTCGGCACTTGCAGATTGCGACAAAACCCAAGCACCGGTTCCGAAAGGACGGAACGCCCTACTACGTCCAGCTGGCGGCGATCATTCGCCGTCAGATTGCGGACGGGAGCTGGGACGTGGGCGACAAGCTGCCGACCCTGCGCGATCTCGTCGCCACCTTCGGCCTGTCGCCAATGACGGTGCGCCACGCACTGGCCGGCCTGGAGCAAGAAGGTTTGATCAGCGCCGAGCGGGGGCGGGGCACCTTCGTGATCGCCAAGCCCGGGGCGCCGGGATCCGTCCCCTATCAGCTCAACCAGATACACGGCCGCCGAGGGGGCTCGCTGAGCTTCAGGAGCGTCGCCTCGCGCCCCGCCGCGGGCGAGCTGACGATCCTTGCCGACGACGGCATCGCCTTTCCCAGCTACCGCTACATGAAGCGTATCTTCGCGCGCGACGGGCGGCCCTTCATCGTCGGCGAATACCTGGTCGCCGACGAAGTCCACAGCAAGATACCGGAGCGCCTGTGGGCCAAGGAATTGGTCAGCGCGCTCCTTTACGACACCAAGGGGGTCGGCCTTGCAGGCGTCCGCCAGGAATTCAGGGTGATCTCATCGATGGCGCGGGAATCGGCGGAGCTCGGCATTCACGTCCATGACCCCGTGGTGCAGGTCCGCCGGATCTTCCTCAACCGACGCAGGGAGGTCCTGTGTCTTGCCCAGCTCGTCTACCGAACCGACGGCGTGGTGTTCGACATCAACATCGATGTCGAAGACCGGAACCGTCTGCTCGAGCTTGGAGGGGTTCCGGAGGCATGATGCCCCCGGCTTCGACGCATATGGGACGCGAGCGCTGAGGAGGTTTCGGGGGACTCTAATCCGGAGCCTCTTCAGGATCCTGGAACGAATTCGACGAACATCCCGAAATCACGCAGAAATATCTGACCGTCTGACCCGCCTCTCGTCGGAAATGCCGCCGCTGGCGCCGACGATGGACGTAGTCGAATTCGTGCATACCACGGGCCTTCGAAGGGAGGCGCGGGACGGTAGGACGTTGCGGGTCTAGACGTGGTAGCCGCCGTCGACATTGATCACCTGACCGCTCACGAAGCGGGCGCGGCTCGATGCGAGATAGGTCACCGCTTCGGCGACATCGATCGGCGCGCCCCAGAGCTTCAGGGGCACATTGGCGGTTGCCGCGGCCAAGTATTTCTCATCGATGAAGCCCTGCTTCATCAGCTCGGGATGCTGCCCGGCGTCGATGATGCCGAGCGCCACGCCGTTGGCCCGAACGCCGTAGCGGCCCTCTTCCTTGGCGACCGCCTTCATGATGGCGTTGACGCCGGATTTCGGCACGACGGAGAGCCCGTCGGCCGAAGCGTAGCGGAACTGCGCGGAGCTTTGCACCGCGACGATCGAGCCGCGCATCTGCCTGAGATGCGGAATGGCATAGTGCACGACATTGAAGAAGCCGAACGTGTCCTGAAGGAGATGTTTCTTCATCAGCTCCGGTTCCACCTTGCTCAGATGAAGGAGCGGTACCAGCGGCCCGGCAGCGTAGACGACCGTGTGGATTGCGCCCGCCGCGGCCACGTCTTCAATCAGTCGCCGAACCGGCTCCGGCTCCTCGATATTAATGCCGTGGACCGATGCGTTCCGGCCTTCTGAACGTACCAGCTCGGCTGCCGCTTCGGCCTTGTCGCGGTTCTTGAAATAGGTCAGCGACACGTCACATCCGTCGCGCGCCAGCACGCGGCAGATCTCGGCACCAACGCCGCCGCTGCCGCCAATGACGAGCGCTCGGCCCTTTTCGGGAAATGGAGCAGTGGCTTCGGTCATCGGTTTCCTCAGTGTTGCATCGCCTGCTCGGCATAGCTCCAGCCGAGCTCCGAAACGGGCCTTGCCAGTCTACCGGCCTCCCGCGCGTGGGGGTTCGACGCGGTGCCTTCCACGACGCGCTTCATGATGCCCTGCCGGATCGCGGCAACGCGGAACAGGCAGAAGGCAAGATAGGTGTACCAGTCCCGCTCTCCGACATCCTGCTGGCCGGTGACGGACAGGTAAGCGTCGCGATAAGCCCGCTCCTGAGGGATTCCCAGCGATTGCAGGTCGACGTCCCCGAGACCTCGATAGGGACTTCTGGGAAAATGCCAAGCGAGCATGTGATAGGCGAAGTCCGCGATAGGGTCGCCGATGGTCGACAGCTCCCAGTCGACGACGGCGAGGATGCGCGGCTCGACCGGGTGGAAGATGATGTTGTCGATGCGGTAGTCGCCATGGATGAGGGCGCTGCGGCGCTGCCGCGGCAGGTTCCGTGGCAGCCAGTCGATCAGCTGGTCCATCGCCTCGATCGTTTCGGTCTCCGACGCGCGATATTGCTGCGACCAGCGCGCCACCTGGCGTGCGACATAGTCGTTCGGCCGACCGAAATCCCCCAGACCCGCCGCTGCATGGTCGATGCCGTGGAGCGTCGCGATGACGCGTCCCATCTCAGCGTAGATTGCGGCGCGTTCATCCTCCACGAGATCGGGAAGCCACGGCTCCCAGAATGAGCGGCCTTCGACATAATCCATGATGTAGAACATGGTGCCGATGACGCTTTCGTCTTCACAGAGCAGGCGTGCATTCGCGACGGGAATGCCTGAGTCGCGCAAGGCTGTGATGACCCGGAACTCCCGGTCCACGGCATGTGCCGACGGCAGCAACTTGCCGTCCGGTTTCTTGCGCAGCACGAGTCGGCGCCGGCCGTCGAAAGCAAGGACCATGGTCGGGTTTGATTGCCCGCCCCGGAACCGCTCGATTGTCAGCTCGCCCTCGCAGTCCGGTAGGGATTGCTGCAGATAACGGCTTCAGTCTCGTCCGATCGATCGGGCTGTCCGGCGACAGGGGCTCAGTACCGACAAAGCGCGCCGCGTCCATGTGTCAGGACGCCTCCGCGTATTTCTTCAGCTCCAGCCGCGCGATCTGGTTGCGATGCACTTCGTCCGGTCCGTCGGCGAAGCGGAGCTTGCGGGCATGGGCATAGTAGTTGGCCAGCAGAAAGTCCTGCGAGACGCCGGCAGCGCCATGAGCCTGGATTGCCCAATCGATGACCCTGCAGGCCATGTTAGGCGCCGCGACCTTGATCATGCCGATCTCCGCGCGCGCCTGCTTGTTGCCTATCGTGTCCATCAGATAGGCGGCCCTCAGAGTGAGCAGCCTGGCCTGGTCGATCAGGATACGCGACTCGGCGATGCGCTCCAGCGTTACACCCTGCTCGGCGATCGGACGGCCAAAGGCGACGCGCTTGGTGGCTCGTCGGCACATCAGCTCAAGGCACCGCTCCGCCAGGCCGACCAGCCGCATGCAATGATGGATGCGCCCCGGCCCGAGGCGGCCCTGGGCAATTTCGAATCCGCGGCCTTCGCCGAGCAGGATGTTCTCGACCGGCACGCGGACGTTCTCGAAAACCATCTCCATGTGGCCGTGCGGCGCGTCATCATAGCCGAATACGGTCATCGGCCGCAGCACCCTGATGCCCGGGGTCTTCAGAGGCACCAGGATCATGGATTGCTGTTTATGCTTGGGCGCCGACGGGTCGGTCTTGCCCATGAAGATCAGCAATTCGCAATGCGGATCGCCCACGCCCGAAATCCACCATTTGCGGCCGTTGATCACGTATTGCTCGCCATCTCGAACAATGGAGCTCTGGATGTTCGTGGCGTCGCTTGAGGCGACGTCCGGCTCGGTCATGGCGAAGGCGGAACGGATCGATCCGTCGAGCATGCGGGGCAGCCAGCGTGCCTTCTGCTCGGCAGTACCATAGCGCTCGATGGTCTCGATGTTGCCGGTGTCCGGCGCCGCGCAATTGAAGATCTGCGGCGAAAAGTGGACGCGGCCCATGACCTCGCAAAGCGGGGCATATTCAGTGTTCGTCAGTCCTGCCCCGTGTTCGGAATCGGGCAGGAACAGATTCCAGAGACCCGCGGCCCGCGCCTTCTTCTTCAGCTCGTCGATGATGGCGGGGCTGCCCCAGCGGTCGGCAGCAACCTGCTCGTAGTAGAGCGCTTCGTTCGGATAGACATGCGCGTCCATAAAGGCGCCGAGAAATTCCAGCAGCCGCTTCGTCTTGTCGCTATGCTCAAAGTCCATTTTCGAGCCGTCCCCGGAGCGCTGCGCTGAAGGTCATTCTCGGCCGTCAGGCCACCTTGCGGGGACCTGGCGGATTGCCTTTGATCGCGCCTGCCCGGACCTCGTGTGGATCGAGCCGCCGGATGATGGCCAGTTGCTCCTCGGTCGGCGCCGAGGTCTCCTTCATGTCAGTCGCCTGCAAAAGCGGGAAACCGGTGGCCGCCTGCACCTGGTCGAAGGTCACGCCCGGATGCAGCGACAGCACTTGCGCGGCATGATCCGGACCATTGAAATCGAACACGCACAGATCGGTCACGATGAGCCCGATCCTCACGAAGTCGGGTCCGGAATTGGCGGGCCACGTTTCGGTCTTGAAGCCGACGCTGGCAACGACGTCGACCTCGCCCTCGACGAAGGTGCGCTTGCTGTGGCTGGGCAGGAACATCGAGTTCTTGTGCGATATGCTGTTGCCCGGAAAGCCGCGCACACCCAGCAACTGAACCTTGGGCTTGCGGAAATCCGACCCGAGCGCCGAGATATTCGCTTGCCCCCAGCGGTCGACCTGAACCGGCGTCACCATTGAGTGGCGGCGGCCCGACCAGACGCTGTCGAAAACGCGCCGATAGGGCATCCAGCCCGTGTAACGCGGGCGATAATCGCCGCGCGGGCCGAGCGGCACGGGCTCCTCGACGAGGAAAGCCTCGCCATCCGAAAGCTGAATACCGGGAGCAAAGGTCAGCTTGGCAAGGCTCGCCGCGAGACGGGGCAGGGGCCCGACGCCTGCGGCAAGAAGCTCACCGTCGTCTCTCCAGGCTTCGGCGGCGGCGACGGTAATGAGCTCCGCAAGCGTGAAGTCTTTCGCAGTCGTCATGGATCGTCCGATCAGAAGATGGGAATGGGGAGGTTGCGAATATGATTCTCGCCGCCGACGCTCGCGACGTAGCTGGCCTCGTCGCCGGCCAAGTGCTTGGCAAAGTAGGCATCCCAGCCGCCGTCCTCACCTGCCGATGCGGCATAGGCCCTGAGGTGATCCATGTCCCAGCCGTAGCCGTAGTGCGAGCTGGTCGGATGGGCGCCGAGCGGCGTCTCTACCACGCCTTTGACCAGGTAGGGCTCGAACAGGTTCGACTTCATTTCCTCGGGATTCTCTGAGGCGATCGAATCGACGAGCTCCTCGGTGGTGACGTAGACCTCGCCGGCCGCCCGCGCGAAAAGATCGTCGAAATAAGGGTCCGGCCCGAATGTCAGCGTGTTGCCGCTACGGTCGGCGCGGCTCACATGGATGAGCGCGACATCCGTCTTGATCGCCGGCATGGCGAGAAGCTCTTCGCCGTCCTCGTACGGCGATTTGATGGTCTTGAAGTCCGGGTTGTTGGTCATCACCGATGAGGCGAGCCCGACGCGGGTGGCGACGAATGGAACGTTATGGCCGCCGGCCCGGAGACCCAGCACCAGCAATCCTTCGTCCAGCTCGCAGATTTCCAGGGAGCCGGCCTGGCGCATCTTGCGGAAGTAGGGCTCGATCGCGATGACGTCGAGCGAAACGAACCCATAGATCACCTTGTTTACTTTGCCGGCCGCGCAAAGCATGCCGACTTCCGGTCCGCCATAAGCCACGATCGTCAGGTCTTTCAGGTCGGAACGGAGAATCTCGCGGATCAGCGCCATCGGCTTGCGGCGCGGTCCCCAGCCCCCAACCCCGATCGTCATGCCGTCGCGCAATTCGGCGACAACCGACCTGAGAGACATTTCCTTGTTCATGGGCTACCGATCCGTCCTGCGCGTTGTTTGATTTTGCGGTGGTGTCAGCCGAAGAAGCCGCGGCCTTCCGAGACCAGGCGTTCGATGAGCGCGGCAGGCTTGAAATATTCTTCACCAACGAGGCCGCTGTATTTCTCAAGCGCCTTCTTGACTTCGGGCAGGCCGATCTGATCGGCCCAGAACATGGGCCCGCCGAGATGGCTGGGCCAGCCGAAGCCGTTGGTCCAGATTACGTCGATATCGCCGGGCCGCGTCGCGGCGCCCTCGTCGAGGATCTTCGCGGCTTCGTTGACCATGGCGTAAAGGCAGCGCTCGAGAATTTCCTGATCGGTGATCTCACGCTGCGGCAGGCCGCGCTTCGCACGATGAGCGGCGAGCAAGTCGTCTACGACCGGGTCGGCCTGGGGCTTGCGATCTTCGCCATAGCGGTAGTAGCCCGCACCGGATTTCTGACCGAGGCGTCCGGCGGCCGCGAGTTGGTCGACGATGTCGCAAGCCTGCTCGCGCGGCGTCATGCCGGCGAGGCGCGCAGCCCGCGCGGCCGCCATCACATCCATGCCTGCCAGATCGGCAAGCGCGAACGGACCGATCGGAAACCCGAAGCCGAAAAGAGCCTTGTCGACCTGCTGCGGCGTTGCCCCGTCCTCGAGAAGGAACTGGGCTTCGCGCGATCGCTTCGACAGCATGCGGTTGGCCACGAAGCCTTCCGAGCGCCCGACCATGACGGGCACTTTACCGAGCCGTTTGCCGATCGCCGTAATGGTCAGCAGGACGTCCGGCGCAGTCCTGTCGGTGCGGGCATTCTCCAGCAGCTTCATGACGTTGGCGGGGTTGAAGAAATGCATCCCCGCAAAGTTCTCCGGGCGTGCAACAGACGAAGCCAGGGCTTCGATGTCGAGGAAGGAGGTGTTGGTGGCGATGATCGCACGGTCGGGAAGGGCGCGTTCGAGCTCGGCAAGAACCGTCTTCTTGATGTCGAGATTCTCGGTCACCGCCTCGATCGCAAGATCGATATCGCCCAGGCCTTCATAGCTGAGTGTCGGCGTGAGCCGCGCGATTCGCTCCTCGAGCTCGGCACCGGTCATGGCGCCGCGCTTGACCCTGCCTTCATAGATCTTGCGGATGCTCGCCACCGCCTTTTCGAGGCCTTCCTGACGCCTGCCGATCAGCACGACCGGGATACCGACGTTGAGAAAGCAGATGGCGATGCCGCGGCCCATCACTCCAGGCCCGACCACAACGACCTTCCGCACCTCGCGCGGTGTTGTCCCTTCGGGCACGTCATCGATCTTGAGCGCGGCGCGCTCGGCAGCGAAGAGGTGGCGCAAAGCCTTCGATTGCGGCGAAGCAATAAGCGCCTTGCAGGCGGCGTACTCCTTTTCGGCGGCCTCGGCGAAAGGTGTCTTCGACATCATCTCTACAAGGTCGACCGCGAGCTGTGGCGCTTCCATGCCCTTGTATTTCTTGCCGAGCTCTATCCGCCTGGCGTCGAGCAGGGCGGCATCGAAGGCCGGAACGGGAAGCTCGCTGGTGCGCCGGACGCCTGCGCCGGCGGAAACGATGCGCTTCGCATAGTCGATCGCCGAAGCCCTGAGGTCGTTGGCGACCACCGCATCCAGCAGGCCCTTCTCCAAGGCATCCTTCGCAGTGATCGGATTGCCCTCGCTGATCATGCTAAGGGCGTGCTCGACCCCTATCAGCCGTGGCAGACGGACAATCCCGCCTGAGCCGGGCAGCAGGCCGAGCTTGACTTCCGGCAGGCCGAGCCGGGCGCTGTCGAGCGCGATGCGGTAGCTGCAGGCCAGCGCGATCTCCAGCCCACCGCCGAGCGCGGTTCCATGCATTGCGGCGACGATCGGCTTGCTGCAGCGATCCAGCCGGTCGATCAGCACGCCGAGCCGCGGCTCCTGCAGCGGCTTGTTGAGCTCACGAATGTCTGCCCCGGCGATGAACGTGCGACCGGCGCAGATGATAACGAGCGCTTTCGCGTCGGCGCTCCGCTCAAGCCGCCCGACTGCCTCCACAAGCCCGGCGCGGACGGAACGGGACAGTGCGTTGACCGGCGGATTGTCGACCGTGGCGACGAGGACGGGCCCAACCTCCTCGAGAGAGACTGCTTCTTCTGCGGTGCCGGTCATGGAGCTGCGCCGACACATTGCCCGGAATCCGAGCCGTTCATTCTGAGCACGACCTTGCCCTGGACCGCTCGCTCCATCACGGCGTTCAGGGCCTCGGCGAAATGCGACAGGGGATATTCGGAGAAGATGTGCGGCCTGAGCCGGCCCTGCTCGAACCAGTCGAACAACTCGGCCATGTTGGCGGCGTGGCGCTGCGGATTGGCCCGCGCGAACGCACCCCAGAACACCCCGATCAGCATGGTCTGTTTGAGAAGCAGAAGGTTCAACGGAATCTTCGGGATGTCCCCTGCCGCAAAGCCGATCACGAGATGTCGGCCGTTCGTGGCGAGGCTTCGCAGCGCCGTTTCGCTCATGGCGCCTCCGACGGGGTCGTAGACGACGTCGACCCCATTGCCGTCCGTGAGCTCCTTCAATCGGGGCCGCAGCTCTTCGAGCGAGTAGTTGATTGTCTCGTCGGCGCCGTAGCCGCGGCAAAGCTCCAGCTTCTCTTCCGTCGAGGCGGCCGCGATTACGCGCGCGCCCATCTGCTTGCCGATCTCCACGGCCGTCAGGCCAACGCCGCCGGCGGCGCCAAGCACGAGCAGCGTCTCGTCGGCGCGGAGGCAGCCGCGATCCTTCAGTGCGTGGTGCGACGTGGCATAGGTGATGAGGAAGCCGGCCGCCTGCGCAAAGGTCATCGATGCGGGGATCGGATAAACTCTGTCGGCCTGCGCGATCGCCTTTTCGGCATATCCGCCGACGCCGCTGAATGCGAGGACTCGCGCACCGGGTTGCACTGATGAGACGCCATCGCCGACGGCCGAAACCACACCAGCAACCTCACTGCCGGGCGTGAAGGGAAGGTCCGGTTTGCTCTGATATTTGCCTTCCACCATCAGGCCGTCGAAGAAATTGATGCCGCAGGCCTCGACGCGGATGAGCACCTCGCCCGAGCGTGGCGCGAGCGCGGGAATGTCCTCGAGCTTGAGCCCGGCGCGAGGCGCAAATTCCCTGCAGATCACCGCCTTCATGGTCGTCTCAATTCGAGCTGCTGGCACACAGTGCATTTGTCGCTCGACAATTGCCGGAGGATGCCAGTGCGGCATCGTCCGATGAGACTACCGCCGCGGCTGGCCCGGATGGCGATCTGCGCCTCGTCCTCGTTAGGCGGCTCGGATGCGAGGGAGCGATGTCAGCTGCCGAACCGGGCCCGCTGCAGCGCGTCCTTACCGTTCGATCGGGAGAGAGGGGTCGCGGTATCGCCTCTATCGAAATCCCGTGCGGCACGGATCATATGGGCGCAACGACGATCGGTGCCGCCCCGCCACTAGTCCCTTTGGACGATGCTGGTGGACGGCCGGAGGAGGCACGTGAAAAAGTCCAGAAGATTACCATGCAAGGCGGAACGCGGCAGCGGTGCAGCCAACACGCGGAACGTCGAAAAGGGAGGATATCCATGAATCCGAAATTGGTCATGACGCTCGCGCTGTCGCTGGCGTCCAGTGTTGCGTTTGCACAGGACGGCGCCGTGAAGATCGGCGTTCTCAACGACCAGAGCTCGTCGTTCTCGGCACTCGGCGGCACCGAGGTCGTCCATGCTGTCGAGCTTGCGATCCAGGACCATGGCGGCATGGCACTCGGCAAGCCCATCGAGCTTGTGTCGGCTGACCACCAGAACAAGCCGGAAGTCGGGCTTTCGATCGCCCGTCAGTGGCTGGAGCAGGACAATGTCGATGTCATCGCCGACATGGCGAATTCGGCCATCTCGCTCGGCGTGAACACGCTGATCGGCGAGACCGGCAAGATCGGCCTCTTCGTCTCACCGCTGACCAACAAGCCGATGGAAGCGGACTGCAACGGGCACGTCATCGCATGGGCTTACAGTCCCCACGCGTTTCTGACGAGCCCGGTGAACGGTTTGCTCGCGGACGGCGTCAAGACCTACTTCATCCTGTCGCCCGACTACGAGGCCGGCAAGGTGCAGGAGGCGACCGAACAGGCGGCCATCGAGGAGGGCGGCGGCAAAGTCCTCGGTACGGTCCGGGCGCCGCTCGGCAGCACGGATTTTTCGTCTTACCTGCTGCAGGCCCAGGCGTCGGGCGCTGAGGCCCTCATGCTCAACGTCAGCGGTCCGGATCTGGTCAATGCGGTCAAGCAGATTCAGGAATTCGGCATCATGGGCAACGGCATGAGAGTGTCGACGCCTGCGCTGCACCAATCCGACGCTCGGGCAATCGGCATGGAAGCCCTGCATGGCATCGTATTCGCGGCGCCGTGGGCCTGGAACCAGGACGATGCGTCCATGGAGTTCGGCAAGCGGATGATGGCGATTACCGGAAACGCACCGGGCTGGATCGCGGCCGGGACCTACTCCGCCGTTTCGAACTATTTGGACGCCGTGGAGACGGCCGGGACCGACGAGCCCAATGCCGTGCTCAAGGTTCTGCATGAGATGAAGATCGAGGACTTCTTCATCCACAACTCCACGATGTTCCCCAACGGACGGCTCATCCACGACTTCTATCTGTTCAAGGTGAAGACGCAGTCAGAGGTTACCGATCAGGACTATTTCGAGCGGATCGGAACTGTGCCGGCGGACAAGGCCTTCCTGCCCTATTCGGATTCGGCCTGCACGATTGGCAAGTAACGCTGAGCGCGTTTCTCGCAAGACCAGCGGGTGGCGGGCTTTGTCCGCCACCCTGGTCTCAATTGATCGGCAGCGGGTGATAAGATGTTGCTTTCCAACCCCAGAGGCGACTCGTGCCCGGCTATATGATCTTCGAGATCGAGATCACCGACCCCGATGCCTGGGCAGAGTACCGGCGGGTGGCGGGTCCTATCATGGCAGCAAGCGGCGGGAAGTTCCTGGTCAACTCCGCCGACGCGACGCCGCTTGAGGGCGGCTGGCAGCCGCCCACGATTTCCGTGGTGGAGTTCCCTTCCTATCAGGCTGCCCTCGACTTCTACAATTCCGAGCCCTACCAGCGCACAGTCCAGCTGCGCCAGCGCGCCTCGAAGGGACGTGGTATCCTGGTCGACGGCTTCGTGCCCGGAGCCCAGTCGCGATGACGACGGCGGCAGCGCGTGACGACTTCGTCATCGAGGCATCCGGTCTCACGAAGATGTTCTTCGGCTTCACGGCGGTCAACAACGTCGATCTGAAGGTGCGGCGGCATTCCATCCACGCGCTGATCGGCCCGAACGGCGCCGGCAAGACGACGATGTTCAATCTCATCACCAAGTTCCTGCAGCCGACCGCCGGCACGATCCGCTACAACGGCCGGGACATCACGACGCTGCGACCCGAGCAGATCGCGCGGCGGGGCATCGTGCGCTCCTTCCAGATCTCGGCAGTCTATCCGCGCATGAGCGTGCGCGAGAACGTTCGGATCGCGCTGCAGCGCCCGATGGGAAACTCCTACCGCTTCTGGCAGAGCGAGAAGGCGCTCGAAGCGCTTGATCCGAGGGTCGACGAGTTGCTCGACCAAGTAGGCCTGCTGCCCTACAGAGAGAGCCCCGCGACGTCACTTTCCTACGGCCGAAAACGGGCGCTCGAGATCGCCACCACCCTTGCGCTCGATCCCGAGATGCTGCTCCTCGACGAGCCGACCTCCGGGCTCGGCCACGAGGATGTCGATCGGATCACGTCATTGATCCGCCGCGTCTCGGCCAACCGGACCGTCCTGATGGTGGAGCATAACCTTTCGGTGGTCGCGGAGCTCTCCGATACGATCACGGTACTGGCGGCCGGCCGAATCCTGGCGGAAGGCGATTACCAGATGGTGTCGCGCAACCCCCGCGTCATCGAGGCCTATATCGGAGGCACTGATGACTGACGCCGCGCCGGTCAGCGCTCCGATCCTTGAGGTCAGGGACGTCGAAGGCTGGTATGGCGAGAGCAAGGCGCTGCACGGCATCACGTTCGACGTACGCCCCGGTGAGCTTGTGACGCTCATCGGCCGTAACGGCGCGGGCAAGACCTCGACGCTGCGCGCCATCATGGGCCTGATGCGCCGCAGATCCGGGGAGATACGCTTCGCCGGCAAGAACCTGTCGCGTACCCCGCCGGAGGTGGCGGCGCGTGCGGGCCTCGCCTATTGCCCCGAGGAACGGGGCATTTTCTCCAGCTTGACCGTCGGCGAAAACCTCGAGCTGCCCCCCATCATTGCGCCGGGCGGGATGACCAACGACGAGGTGCTGGCACTTTTCCCCAACATCGAGGCACGCTGGAACAGCCAGGGCACGAAGCTGTCCGGCGGCGAGCAACAGATGCTTGCGATCGGCCGCATCCTGCGCACCGGTGCCAATACGCTGCTGCTCGACGAGCCGACGGAAGGGCTGGCCCCGGTGATCGTCAGGCAAATCGGGGCCGTCATCGCGGCGCTGAAGGCACGAGGCTACACGATCCTCCTGGTCGAGCAGAATTTCCGCTTCGCCGCGAAGCTGGCCGATCGGTTCTGCGTCGTGGAGCGTGGGAAGATCGTCGAGACCTTGGATCGGGGTGACCTGGCGGCGAACGAGCAGAAGATCCAAGCCTATCTTGGAGTCTAGGGCATGACCGACCTTCTTGGAATCCCGCCGGCTCTGCTCTTCGGCCAGTTGCTGATCGGCCTGATCAATGGCTCGTTCTACGCCATGATGAGCCTCGGCGTGGCGATCATCTTCGGCATGCTGCGCATCGGCAATTTCGTCCACGGTGCGCAGTACATGCTCGGCGCGTTCGGGGCCTGGTACCTCATTAGCCTGCCCGAGCTTTTCCCCGGGCTGGGCCTGCCTTCAATCAATTACTGGGGGGCTCTGCTCCTCGTACCGCTCGGCGTTGGGGTGATAGGTGCGCTCATGGAGCGTTTGTTCATCCGCCGCGTCTACGACCTCGACCACGCCTACGGCCTCCTGCTGACGGTCGGGCTGGCGATGGTCATCGAGGGCCTGTTTAACGTGCGCTACGGCGCGGCAGGCCAGCAGTACGACGTGCCGCAATTGCTGCGCGGCAGCATCAACCTGGGCTTCATGTTCCTTCCGTACTACCGCGCCTGGGTGATCGTCGCGGCGGTCGTGATCTGCTTCGGCACCTGGTTTCTGATCGAGCGCACCAGACTTGGCGCCTATCTCCGCGCAGCGACCGAGAACCCCGACCTGCTGCGCGCCTTCGGGATCAACGTGCCGCGCCTGCTAATGCTCACTTATGCTTTCGGCGTCGGCCTGGCGGGGCTCGCCGGCGTGATGGCCGCGCCGATCTACCAGGTCGGTCCGCAGATGGGCCAGTCGATCATCATCACCATCTTCGCGGTCGTCGTCATCGGCGGAATGGGCTCCATCTTCGGGGCGATCGTCAGCGGCCTCATGCTGGGCATGATCGAGGGGCTCACCAAGGTCTTCTATCCGCAGGCCTCCACCACGGTGATCTTCGTGATCATGGTGATTGTCCTGGTGCTTCGGCCGGCCGGACTCTTCGGTCGCGACACCCAGGCGCATTCGGTCGCGGACGTCTCGTCCGGCCGGGCCGGGAGCATTCTCGAGAACGGGCGGCTCTGGGTGATCGTGCTCTTGGGCGTCGGCTCGGTCCTGCCGTTCCTGCTGTTTCCGATCTTCGCGATGAAGATTCTCATCATGGCGATCTTCGCCATGGGCTACAACATTGTCTTCGGCTATGGCGGCCTGCTGGCCTTCGGGCACGCGGCCTTCTTTGGCGTATCCTCCTATGTCGCTGCGCAAATGGCATCGGCGTGGGGCCTGCCCCCCGAAATCTGCATCCTGTCCGGTGTGCTGATGTCAGGCATTTTGGGTGTCGCTTTCGGCTGGCTGGCGATACGGCGGCAGGGCCTCTACTTTGCCATGATCACGCTGGCGTTGGCGCAGATCGTCTACTTCTACGCCCTGCAGGCGAGCTGGACACACGGGGAGGACGGCATTCAGTCGGTCCCGCGGGGGACCCTGTTCGGCTTCATCAACCTCAACGACCCGCTACAACATGTACTTTGTGACGCTGGCGGTGTTCCTTGCGGCCTTCGCCTTCGTCTACCGGGTGGTGCATTCTCCTTTCGGCCAGACGCTGAAGTCGATCCGGGAGAACGAGTCCCGTTCCATTTCGCTCGGATATTCGACCAACAGCTTCAAGCTGATCGCCTTCACCCTTTCGGCAGTCCTTGCCGGGCTCGCCGGCGGACTGAATGCGATCGTCTTCCAGATCGCGTCGCTGGCGGACGTCCACTTCATGAATTCGGCCAATGCGTTGCTGATGACGCTGATCGGCGGGGTCGGCACGCTGCTCGGGCCGATCGTCGGAGCGGCCGTGGTCGTGACTCTTGAGACCAAGCTCGCGACTTTCGGCTCCTGGGTGGTAGTCATGCAGGGCGCGATTTTCGTGCTCTGTGTGCTGTTCCTGCGCAAGGGCGTTGTCGGCACGCTCGAAGAGCTCTTGTCAAACCGCATCGCGAGGCGATCCGCGCCAAGCGAGCCGGCAGTATCCGAAGCGGTGAGCGAACAAGCGCCCGCGGAAGCTTCGCCGTGACGCAGCCGCTCGCCGTCGTCATCGGGATGGGGCCGGGGCTCGGCCAGGCGCTCGTGCGAAAATTTGCGACGAACGGATTTGCGGTGGCGTTCGTCGGGCGTCGAAGCGACGCGATCGCCAATCACGAAAAGACATTGCGGGCACAGGGGATGCAGGTTGCCGGCTTCCCCGGCGATGCCGGCGATCCCCAGGTCATGGAAGGGGTGCACCGTCGCATCCGTGGTCGCTACGGCGACGCCGAAGTGCTGATCTACAACGCCGCGATCATAGAGCCGGCGCGCTTCGTTACGCCGTCGGCCGTCGCTGAGGCCAAATACGGCACTGCGGAAGGCTGGTCCGCAAGGGGCGAGCCGGCGAGTTTCGACTACGTGGTCGATGCGTTCCGCACGAACGTCGCGGGCGCCCATCACGCGGCTGCAAAGGTCACTCCTGCGATGATCGAGCGCGGCCGCGGGACGATCCTGTTCACCGGCGGGGTGCTGGCCTTCGGGCCGTGGATCGAATGGGGTGTCACCTCGATGGGCAAGGCGGCGCTCCGCAGCCTCGGTCATTCTCTGCACAAGGAGCTCGTCGGCCATGGCATCCATGTGTCGACGATCGCCATTCACGGAACGATGCAGGCCGGCACGCCTTACGACCACGATCTCGTCGCGCAGGCCTATCTCGACGTTCAGCGTCGGCCCTCGTCCGAGTGGGAGCCGGATTTCCATTTCAAAGTCGACAATGATGGCGAGAGCGATCCCAATGGCTGACAATCAGGGCCCGGCCTTGCGGCTTGACGGTCGCAAGGCCTTCGTTACGGGTGGCGCGAGCGGCATCGGTGCCGCCACGGCAAAGCTGCTGCACGAGCTCGGTGCTCAAGTCGCCATCGCCGACATCGATGGCTCGGCTGTGCAGGCGGCACTGGCGGACACCGGCGCCGCATTCTGTGTGGCCGGCGATGTGGCAGACGCGAGCGCCGTTGAGAGCATGGTGGGGGAGGCGCATTCGCGCCTGGGCGGCATCGATCTGGTCTTCAACTCCGCAGGGATCGGCGACGACCTCGTGCCGGTTCACGTGCAGGATCCGGAGCGTTGGCAGCGTGTGGTCGATGTGAATCTGCGGGGCACCTATCTCGTCTGCCGGGCGGCCGGCCGCCACATGGTGGAGCGCCGCTCCGGCTCGATCGTCAACGTGTCCTCCATCGTCGGACTCGGCGCCTTTCCCGGTCGCTCCGCGTATGGCGTAGCCAAGGCCGGCATCATCCACCTCACGAAGACGCTTGCCTGTGAGTGGGGGCCGCTCGGCGTCCGCGTCAACTGCATCGCGCCCGCCTATACCCGCACGCCGATGGTCCGTTCTTTGCTGGAGCGCAAGATCTTCGATCCGCCGTCATCGAGCGGCGCACGCCGCTGCCGGCTGGCCGGCCGGAAGAAATGGCGCAGGCCGCCGCCTTCCTGCTGTCCGACTGGGCGTGCTACATCACCGGCGCGTGCTGCCCGTCGATGGCGGCTGGAGCGTCTACGGCGCGGCCGGCGACGTGACGAAGGTAGCCGACCGGCGAGGCCTAGCCTTCGCCCTGATCCGGATCAGCGTTTCCTGAACCTGTCGAGGCTGCCGCCTTCAGCGCCACGACCAGGTCGCGCTTGCGGATCTTGGCGGACTCCACCGGCATCTCGTCGATGAATTCGACCGGTCGCGGCGCCTTGTAGGCAGCGAGATGCTCGCGGCAGAAGGCGGATGGCTTCCGCGGTTTCGCGGCGCCCGCGCAAGCACGACGACGGCAACGGGAATCTCGCCCTTCGCTCGTCCGGCGCGCCGACCACGGCGCACATCGCCACCGACGGATGGCTGGTAGAGCAGCTTTCCATCTCCAGCGGATAGATGTTGTGTCCGCCGGCGATGATCACGTCCTTCTTGCGGTCGACGATGAACAGGATAACCATCCTCGTCCACGAAGCCGAGGTCGCCGGATTCCAGCCGTCGGGTGAATGCCTCCGGCGGTGGCTTTCTCGTCATCGCAGTAGCCCTTGGCGACGCAATCGCCGCCGATGATGATCTCGCCGATCTCTCCGGTCGGCACTCGATTCCCATCGTCGTCCACGACCTTGATCACCGAGATCCGACCGGCAGGCCGGCCGCGCCTGGCTTGCGGACCCCGGTGGTCGGCTCCATCACGTTCTGTCCGCAGGTTTCGGTGGCGCCGTAGACCTGGGTGACGCGGACGCCCGAAATCTCCTCGAACCTCTCCATGACGGGTCGCGGCACGGGCGAGCCACCGGTGGTGCAGATGCGCAGGGTCGAAAGGTCGTGGCGCGCCGGGTCGTGATCGTTGACCATGTAGACGTACATGGTCGGTGTGCCGCCGAAATAGGTCGCGCTGTGGCGCTTGATGTCGGCCATCACCTTCTCGGTGTCCCAACGTTCGTGAAGCACGATCGTCCCGCCGGTGATAGACGCACAGGTTCAGCGTGACGTCAGGCCGAAATTGGTGAACAGCGGCACCGCGTTCAGATAGATCTCGCGGCCGAAGCGGCTGCGGTGCGAGACCATCATGTCGCGCAGCGTCGAGCACGTGCTGAAATGGGTCTGGGCGATACCCTTCGGCGTCCCCGTCGTGCCCGACGTGAAGAACAGCGAGGCAATCTCGCCATAGCTGCACGCGGCGTCCTCGAACTCCGGCGAGGCGTGCTTCACCAAAGCGTCGAGATCGAGTGCGCCTTCCTGCGGGCCGCCGCTTGCCAGACAGGCCTTCAGCCCGGCGAACTCGCCGATGATCTGGCTGAAATACGGGTAGGTCGTGGCGTCGGTGACGAGCGCGGTGATGCCTGTGCGCTCGATGACCTTGCGCAGCTCGTCGTGCCGGAACATGGCGCTCAGCGGCGCCGGCACCGCGCCGAGGCGCTGGCAGGCCCAGAAGGCCAGCGCCATCAGCGGGGTCGACGGCAGATAGAGCCCGACGCGGTCGCCTTTCGCGACGCCTTGCGCGGCAAGCACGTTGGCGAGCTGCGCGTGCGGGCGCCGAGAAGCGCCGTGTATGTCAAGCGTTTCCATCGTCCGTGACGATGAATGCCCGCTCGGGAAACAAGCGATACGGTCCGAGTGCGATGACCTGCGAGAGATATTCCATCAGAGCTTCCCTCAGGGCGTCCGGAACGGCCGCCTTGGATCGACTGCGGCGGCCGAGGGCACCTAAAGAAGAAACTGAGCAGCCATCAACGACAAGTACCGTGCCTGAGACAAAAAGCGCGCGTCCTCCGAGAGGAGGTAGGCGAAAGCCGCCGCCACATCCCTCGGGGCTCGCCGAGCCCGCCCTCGAAGCCACGCAGCTTGGAGCGCCGGAACGCGAGATCGGGATCGGCGTCCGGCACGGCCGGTACAGCTGCTCATGGACGAGCGGATACCCGCCTGGGCAGATGGCGTTGAAGCGAATTCCGGTCGTGGCGTATTCGGCCGCCAGCGACT
>CAWDED010000017.1:0-23188 GCA_963801225.1 uncultured Alphaproteobacteria bacterium | reverse complement strand
GCGAAGTCTCACTCAACATACTGAAATAGAAAGAATAATCCACCGGCCTCTATTGCTGACATTCGGTGGGCAGTAAACGCAAACACCGTCATAACTGACGGTGTCACCGATCCTTGCCGGTCCGCACTTTTCAGAATGCCGTCAGCGCTGACGGCCGCGTGACGGTGTTTTTTCGGAACTAACAAGCTGAAAAAGAAAGCAAATTTCGTCATTCGGCCTCTGAAGATTGCCTGACGGTGTTTTGCCATGCGAGGCCTGTATGCTGACGGACGCCGCTCTTAAGAGCCTGAAACCAAAGGAAAAACCGTACAAGGTGACGGACCGGGATGGGATGTAAGTCCATGTCTCGCCGGGTGGAACTCTCTCGTTCAGGCTGGACTTCCGGCTCAACGGCCGCCGCGAGACGCTAAACCTCGGCAAATACGGCCGAGACGGAATATCGCTCGCCCGGGCACGCGAAATGTGTCTCGACGCGAGACGGATGATCCGGGAAGCGGTCGCCGGCGATCGAAACGCAGCGCGCCAAGCGCCGCCTGAAAGAGGCCAAGAGCTTTGGCCAAGTCGGAGCGCGATGGTTCGCGAACGCACCGATTGACAGTTCAAGGCGCGATAGCGCGGGCGCACGCTGCAGGAACCGGACGGGGCCGATCGAGAACTCTTCCGGAGTTTTCGCGTGGCCAAGTTGGCACGGGACGAAGTGCGTCAAATCGCATGCGGCCTTGGCGGCTGGCTTGACGGCCCAGTGGACGGATTTCTCCGCCTGCGCCTGATTGAGATCGCGCTTTTCCTGCAGGAAGCGCTGGACGATTACTTCTTTGAGGTTGCGGACAACGGCTTCGCGATCGATCCGCCCGGCATGGACGCTGCGCGATAACGCCAGCTCGGCAACATCGCGGACACGCTGATAGGTTGCTGACCCGCAGATCATCTCGCTCCGTCCGGAAGGATGCGGTAGTGATGAGAAGACCTCTTCAAAGGGCAGGCCGGACGGGCGCGGAAGCTTTGCAAGCCGGGCGCATTCGGAAATTACAAACTCGAAATCGTCTGCGTATGTCATGGTGAGTCATCACCATCCAGTGCCTCATGCTAATTGTCATTGAGCCCAGCGGCCGCGCGGGTGTGGAGCCGGTCTTTCCACGTCGCCTCCAGGCGAATGACATCGGCAGAGTCCATGTCCGGCGATACGCGCTGCAAGATCGTAAAGCGGAAATTCCTTGGATCACGCTGGCGGAGCCGCCGGTTGCCGCCGTGGCCGGATGCCGCGTAGTTACGCCAGCGGCCGAGCAGGTTGTCCGCGCCGTAGGCGGAGCCAACATAGGCTTTTCCGTCGCTGGCATCGAAGATGTAGTAGATGCCGCGCCACTGCGAGAGCGCCGCGCGCCAGCGTGACGGCAATACGGCAAGTTCATCCCAGCCGAGATCGATCTCCTCCCACGGCGGCATGGCGGCATCGAGCATGCTCTCTTCGAGCACGGCAAGCACCGGGATTTCGTTGCGGTGTGCGCGCCGCCACCATGAGCGCTCGGGCGGCGGCCAGCCGATTACAAGCTTGCCTTTCCAATGCGCGTAGAAATCGGTCGGCGCGAGATTGAACCAGAGAAGGCTAGGACGATCGCCGGTGAAGCCGCGCATCCCGAACGCCTTCATCTCGATATAGGCCGGGACCTGCCAATACTCCTCGAATGTCAGCGGCCTTGATGCGCCGATCTCATAGAGCCCGATGAACAGCGCCCTGCCCGGCTCATGGCCGATGAACGAAGCGACGTATTTCGGCGCCGAGCATCGCCTTCTCGAGCTTCTCGCCCTGGGTCTGCTGATAGGCGTTGAAAACCTCCGGTTTTTCTGCCGCGAGCCACGGAAGGACTTTTCGCAGTTCCGGCTCGAACGGACGATGCCGCAAGACCAGCACGTCGCGCTGATCAATCCCGTTTGCGCTCAGAAGGGATGAGAAGTTCACCGCGGGCTCTCCGGCGCCTTCGCGACCGTCTTCCCGGCAAGGCCTTCGCTCACGAGACCGCCAAGGAACTGCGCAAACGGCACAATGTTCTCGCCAACGCTGGCCTCCTCAAGAGCCGCCATGTAGGCATCGCGGCGCTCCAGCGGAACCACCGTCCAAGGATAGCCGCCGGCCGCCAGCATGACGTTCATGAGAAACCGTCCCATGCGACCGTTTCCATCCATATAAGGGTGGATATAGACGAACACGAAATGCCCGAGCACGACCCGGACAGCGGGATGCTCCTCCTTCTGCAGCATTTCAAAGAAGGCTGGCATCGCATCGCGCGACCGCGTGCGGCGGCAACGGCACATGCTTCGAGCGGCGGATGTAGACCTGGCCGTCGCGATAACCGGCAAGGCTTGCCGGCGCGCATGAAGCCGGCGGTAACGCTCGGCGCGAACATCTCGCGGTACCAGGAGCCGTGATCTTCGTCGGCGACAGCTGCCGGGATTGTGGTTTTCAAGGACGCGCACGCACGCTTTTTTTGACGGCCTGGAACGCCTGCCAGTAGCCGCGCGCCGCGAGAGCGTCTACGATGCTCCCGGTCTTCCTCGCTTACATCGGGATTCCAGGTGCCCGCTTCGCACCCGCTCGATCAGTTCGGCGCCGACGCGGTACCCTTCGATAGAAAGCGAGTGGTAGGCGTCGGTGACGTAGATATCCTCGACCCGCTCCATGATAGGCGTCGATGTCATTCGGTTGGCCCGGCGTCTCGGCGGAAATTGCGCGATGGCCGCTTCGCGCATCTGCTGCCACATCAGCCGGATGCGGTTCGCATAAGGCGAGCGTTCGCGCGCGCGGCAAATCGAGTATTCGATCCGCAATTCGAACGGGTCCTGCTCGCGGACTTTGTAGCCAGCGGCCTTCATCGCGGCGACGATATCGTCGGCGATCGCGCGTCGCGGCCGATATTGCGGAACGCGCCGGCAAGGCGCCCGGCGATCGCGCTGTGCCCGCCCTCAAGCAGACGGCGCAAGACGTTCGGAAGCGTCGACAAGGTGCGCCAGCGCGGTGCGCGCGTCGATCGCGTGCTGCGTGAAGAAGGCGGGCGACGCTTCGATGCAGCGCGGCGGGCAAGGAGAAGAGGCGCAGCCGTCCTGCTCTTCGACGACGTCCTGCGCGGCGCGGCATGGCCAGACGCATGTCGAAGATCGACGTGCCGTGAAGAAGCGCGGTCGGCTTGTTGCCGCCCTTTGGCGTCCTGACGAGAAGCTGCGCCGGCACCGCACGGTTGCCGGCGTGCAGCGACAGCGACTGCTCGGGCGACAGGCACCAGTCCTCACCGAAGCGGGCGCGCAGATAGGCCGCGCAGAAATCCCAGAACGAGGCGTACCAGGCGGTGCTGTCGCCTTCCTGCTCGCCGGGGCGCGCCGGGATGTACCAGCCCTTCATCACCTCGCGGAGGAAGCCGCTTCGCAGCAGGCGCTCGCGATGGGTGCGCGACAGATCACGGGCGCGGATCGCCACGACATGACGATCCTGCAGCGCTTTCAGCGCTTCCAACGACTCAGCGAGCTTTTCCTGCGGTGTTGCCACTGCCTGTCTCCGGACGGTATTCGTCCGGCGAGGAGATTACAGGTTATCGTGCCGGACTATTTGTAGGTTTTCGTGTTGTATCATTTATAGGTTATTGTGTCGATAGAAATATAGGTCTTTGTGCAATACGCTGAAAAATAAGATTTTTCCGTAATCAGAATAGGGCGAGCAGCAAGCCGGCCCGCAGAGGGCTAGGCAACATACGCGCCCAGCACCGGGCGCGTCGCCTGCTCAGTCCTGGCGCGACGCTCGGCCGCGCGCCGGCCGGCCGCGCGGACTGGAGTGGGCCCCTTGGGCCGGACACGATCAGGCGGCGTCTTTGACCGGCGGCCGGGTGTGCTGCTTCTCATACTGTTCGGGGCTGAGGTAGCCAAGCGATGAGTGAAGACGCCTGGCGTTATACTTCTCGATGAAGGCCGGGAGCTGCTCGGCGACGTCCTCTGCGGTCTCGAACTCGAGCGGGTAGACGCCCTCCACCTTCAGGGTCTTCATGAGGCTCTCCATCATCGCGTTGTCGTACGGATTGCCTCGCCGGCCCATCGAGCCGACGAGCTTCGCCTGGTGGAGGCGGTCGCGGTACTTCTCCGCAGCGTATTGCGACCCGCGATCCGTGTGGTGCACGCAACCGGCAGGAGGGCCGCGCAGTGCGATTGCCGCGTCGAGAGCTGCCAGCGTCAGGCGTACATCGATCCGACGGCTCATTGCGTAGCCGACGATCCGTCGGGACCAGGCATCCATAATGACGGCGACGTAGACGAAGCCGACGGCGACGGCCACGTAGGTCAGGTCGGCGACCCAGAGCTGGTCTGGGCCGTCGACGATTATGTCCCTCGCTCTGTTCGGGAAGATCGGCTGGTCGTGGTCGCTGTCGGTAGTCGTGACGTAACGCCGCCGGCGCCGGGCGTTCAGCCCGTGCTCGCGCATCAGCCGCTTCAGTCTCTTGTGGTTTACGACCCAGCCCTGCTGGCCGAGCGCCGCCTGCATCCGCCGCCAGCCGTAGGCCTCGAACTCGTCCTTGATGGTGTGCATCGCTTCGACCAGCGCGGTGTTATCGACGGCTCGCTTCGGCGCGTCGTAGTAGGTGGAACGCGCGATCCCCATCAGATGGCATCCTTCGGCGACGGAGAGGCCGCGGGGCCTGTTATCACGGACATGGGCGCGCTTGTCGGCCGCGGTCCGAGCCGATGAGCCCCCTTTAGAAACTCCAACTCGAGCGCCTGCTTGCCGACCAGGCGCTCGAGCGCGGCAATCCGCGCCTCGTAGGCCTGGATCAGGTCCGCCGCCTGCGCGTCCTCATCGAACGCGCCGGCTTCGTACTTCTCGACCCAGATCCGGATCAGGTTGCGGGAGACGTCGTGGCGCTTCGACAAGCCGTGCAGGGTCTCGCCGGCCAGGAACTCCTGTGCGACCTGCCGCTTGAACTCGACGCTGTGGGATCGGTGTCTTGCCATGGCTTCCATCCTTCGAAAGCCCGGCTCACCAGGTCAACTCATTCCGCTCAAATTGTCCGGCCCAAGGGGCCCACTCCAATCACGGGGTCAATTTTGGGCGCCGATTGACAGGTCTCCCCGGGTCTGCCCCTCCAACGTGCGCAGCAAGCATCACCCCGCCAACGTCCGCAACAAGCATCACATCCGAAATACGATGCGACTATTGCGGCGAAAAGCATCGCAAAGGAAATGATTTGCACCGAGTGACTGACGGCAGCAGATGCGACCTTCTGCATCGAGAGTGCGAACAGCAATGGTTGAATGGACACTGGCAATGCTCGCCACATTCCGCCATTTGGGACACGCGGAAACGTGAGGGCGAAACCTTCCCGATCAAAGAGCACTGAATCGAAATGACCGGGGCTTTTTGGAAAAGTTGCAAAACTAGCGGGAGGTGGATCAAGGCTGGGCGAAGGTCGTGGCGGTCGCAACGCCACCACGCCGAACAATCGACGGCGGAGCTTCGTGCGCTCGCGGCACACCGTAGGCCAGATACGATAAAAGAGGTGCGCGGCCGAAGTACGCCTCATAGTGCCAGTACGAACGGGCGGCTTTGCCGGAAACGAAAAAATCAAACTTGCCAAATGATTTCGAAAAAGATCGCAGACGACATGGGCGGCTACGGTTCGGGGGCATGGCACGATCGGGATGCGCGGCGCACCGGCCAGATGCGCAGCATTGACTTGGCCTATTTGAACCGCCGCGGCCTCGTCCGGCCTTACCAAAGTGGCTCGCTGCACTGGTCCCACGGTGGGTCCGCGACGGGCTCGATAGGGCTAACAGTACTCCCTCGCGCATTATGCCTCGACTACCGCACCCGATCGCTTGTCGATGAGGAATGGACGTCGGTGGTTGAAGAAATCCCGTTCACCTGGACCAGCACGGCATTCGGCGGGCGTAGGCACTGGTTCCAATGCCCATCTTGCCTGCGTAACTGCCGGGTCCTCTACGGCGGTTCTCGCTTCCGCTGCCGTCGCTGCAATCGCCTGACGTATGAAAGCCAGTACCGGGGCGCCCTGGCTGCGGTGTCTTTCAAGAGCTCAGAGCATCCGGACCAGGCTTGGAGGAAACCCGTCGATGGTTGAGCCGTTCCCTCCAAAGCCGAAAGGCATGCACTGGCGGACCTATCGGCGGCTCGAAGCCCTGGATGCGAACGCTAGCCGCACTTTTGCAGTGGTTGCGATGGCAAAGTGCGGAATTCGAAGCTGAATGCCGCGACAAATTCCAGCCCGTCATAGGTGTTGATGCGATTTCCCTTTGCCGTCGCCAAAAGCTCCAATCCTTTGTCGCCTTCGCCGCCAACAACTCCGCCCATGGGCGGAATTTCTGACCTAAAGATCCCTCGACGTCTTGATTCCCCTGCCCATGCAGCGGCCGGTCACTAAGCTCCGGCGCAAAGAACAGCCGGCAGCCATTTTAGGACAACGCCTCCCTTATCGGCGGTAAATCCGCCCATGGGCGGAAATTCGACCAGTTCGAGGACACGCCTCAAAAGTCGCTGGGCGCACTAAGTGTGTCCGAGTTCGGGTGCTCAGTGGACATGGCGCGGACAGCGAGCCACTTCGCATTTTGACCCTAAGCAGACAAGCGCATCTCGATGTCGACCCCTGAACTACGAGTAAGGCGCCAGGCCCTCGGCTCTCTCCCGGCCGGCGCCGAGGGCTATCATCAGGGTCTGCACAAGACAGATTGCTCCGGCGATCGGACGGAACTGATGCGTGTCCGCTTCATCGACGAGGAAGCTGAGGCTGGAGTAGCGTGCGAGCGGGCTTTCCGGAACATCCGTGATGGCGAGCACCGGTACGCCGCGGAGATGCACGTCCTGCACGATGTCGACGACCGCGGGCGTGTATTCGGCGAAGGCAACGGCGAACAGCAAGTCGCTGGCGCGCATTGTTGCCGCTTGCTGCGGGGCCATGCCGCCGACGAAATCGAGGAACGTACACCTCAGCTCCAGCCGCGAAAGCCCGTAGGCGATGTAGGCAGCGATCGGGAACGCCCGCCGCTGGCCGATAACGTAGACATGGTCGGCGCCGCTCAGCATCGTCAAGGCGTGTCGCAGATCCTCCGCGGGCGCGTTCTGCTTCAGATGCGTGAGGCTCTCTACCGAGACGTCGGCGAACTCCGTCAGCACCGCGGCCGGGTCGGCGAACGCCGTCTGCTCCAGGCGCTTGCGGTCGCTATAGGCGTCCTGACGCAGCGACGGCTCTCCTTCGATGAGCCGTAGCCGAAAGATCTTCTGCAGTGGCGAGAAGCCGGTGAAACCGAACTCCTTGGCGAACCGCACCACTGTGGAGGGCTGAACGCTCGCGCGTGCGGCGACCTCGGTGATCGTCTCGAGCGCCACGACGTTGGGATCCTCCAGCGCGAGGCGCGCCAGGCGCTGGAGGTGCGGGCTGAGCTCTTCGTAGCGCGAGCGAAGGCGCACGCGGAACGCGTCAAAGGTCTCGTTCATAGCGGTGTTGGGCATGCCGGCGCCTGCACCTCGATCGTTCACAATCCCATGCCCTGCGCATGAATCGATCCCTTTCTGGCACGTTTGGACTTGCAAAGGAGTTTGAAATTTCTTTCAATAGAAAGAAAGTTCATTTCAAAGAGCTGCCCGCAGAAGGAGAGGATCGGCCGGCGCTGCGGCCGGGCGATCCCAGGGACAGCGCCAAGAGGGAGGGAAGCTGATGTCTCGCAAAGGGTTGTCACGGCGTTCGTTTTTCACCGGATCGGGATCGCTGATCGCCGGCGCATCGCTGATGGGCCCGTGGAAATATAACCGTGCCTACGCACAGGATAAGCCGCTGAAGATCGGTCTGACGTCCGACGCCAGCGGCCAATACGCCAACAGCGGCGCCAGCGACCGGCGCGGCATGCTGATGGCGATCGACGAGTTCAACGCGAATGGCGGCGTTCTCGGACGGCAGGTCGAGACGATTCATATCGATACGGAGACCACGCCGGCCACCGGCAGCCGCGTTGCGGAGCGGATGATCACGCGTGAGGAGTGCGGCTTCCTGATCGGCGCGGTGAGCTCCGGCGTCGCCAACGCCATCAGCCAGGTGGCGCAGAAGTACGGCGTCGTCTACCTCAACACCAATTCCAGCTCGCCCTCCGAATCCGGCGGGAACTGCCACCGCGTGAAGTTCGTGTGGGACGGCAACGGCACCAACTTCGCCAAGGCCGCCGTCAGGAACGCGGTCGAGCAGTTCGGCAGCAAGTGGCTTCTGCTGACCAACGATTATGTCTGGGGCCACGACACGGCCGCCGCCACCCGCAAGCTGCTCGACGAATACGGCGGCGAGGTCATCGACGAGATCCTCGTGCCGCAGGGGACGCGCGACTTCTCCGCCGCGCTGCTCTCCATCCAGAGTGCTGCGCCGGACGTGGTCGCAGCGGCCGTCGGCGGCGACGACCAGAAGGCCATGCGCCAGCAGGTCGCCCAGCTCGGCATGGGCGACAATCCCGCCTGGATCAACAACCAGCAGGACTGGCCGGACGTCTATGGCCTGCCGCTCGACAACCTGTTCGGCGTCTTCGGCACCACCTGGTACTACAAGCTCGACCTGCCCGGCGTGCCGGAGTTCGTGCAGCGCTACCAGGAGACATATCCCGACACCTCGATGCGCGTCCCGGGCAATGTCTTCTATAACGGCTACATGGCCACGCGCGAGCTGCTGCGCGCTATCGAGCGGGCCGGCACGACCAACAACATCGCCGTGATCAAGCAGCTCGAAGGCCACAAGATGTCGGCGGAGGAGCGCATGCAGCATAACGATGCGTGGATCGACCCGGTCACCCACCAGGTGCAGCAGACGATCTACCTCGCGACCGCGAACACCGGGACCGAGGATTCCGACGACATGTTCAAGATCCTCAACCACACCGCACCGGACGATGTGCAGGACATGGCGGCGCAGGGCGCGTGCCATCTCGAGTCATACGAGGACACGCCCACCTTCGACGCCTAACGTGCAGCGAGTATGATCCGAACTCGCGCGGCCGGTCGGGTGCCGGCCGCGCATCTCTTGTCGTTCACCAACCGAGTGTGCGGGCGTGACAACACTTGCTCCCCATCTGTTCAACGGCCTGACGCTTGGCCTTCTCTTTGCGCTGATCGCTCTCGGCTTCACTTTGATCGTCGGCGTGATGGAGGTGATCAACCTCGCGCATGGCTCGCTCTTTGCCCTTGGGGCCTATTTCGCCCTGACGATCATCGGCGCCACATGGGCTGAGGGTACCGCCTTCTGGGACTGGTGGATCAGCTTGCCGCTTACGGCGCGCTACGTGCTTGCGCTCGCGCTCGGGCCGGCGCTTGCCGGCGTCGCCGGCATGCTGCTTGAGCTTTGCCTGCGTCCGACATACGGGAAAGCGCCGCTCTACGCCCTGCTCCTGACCTTCGGCGCCGCGCTCGTCATCGAGGAAGCCATCCGCGTCGTCTGGGGCACCGGCGAACAGAGCCTGCCGCTTCCGCAGGGGATCAATGGGGCGGTCCTCATCGGCGGGCTCATCTTCTCCAAATACAAGCTTTTCGCCGCCGGCTTCGCGGTGATCGCGATAGCGGCCGTGTGGCTCTTCCTGGAGCGCACGCCGTACGGCGCGATCATCAAGGCGGGTGCGCATGACAGCGAGATGGTGCGCGCGCTCGGCTACGATCTGTCGAAGCTCAGGATGCTGGTCTTCGGCCTCGGCGCGGCGCTTGCCGGCCTTGCGGGCGTGGTGATGGTTCCGATCTGGGGGCTCAGACCGCATGTCGGCATCGACGTCGTCATCCCCGCCTTCCTGATCATCGTTCTGGGAGGCGTTGGAAGCTTCTGGGGCGCCGTTCTCGCGGCGATCATGGTCGGGCTGGCGATCGGGATTACCGGCGCCTACGCCCCGGCGTGGTCGTTGCTGTCGATGTACCTGCTTCTGATCGCGGTGGTGGGTTTCCGTGCACGCGGGCTGTTCGGCCGCAAGAGCGCGCTCGAGGCTTGAGGCCGTGATCTCGCTTTCCGACCTCTCGCCGCGCGCCGGGTCCTGGGTCACGCCGCAGATCGCCGCGCTCGCCGTCCTCGTTGTGAGCGCGCCGCTATGGCTCGGCCCGATCGGCCTCTACGAGTATCTCGGTATCGAGATCGCGATCTGGATGATCTACGCGCTCGGCTTCAACCTGCTCTTCGGATATAGCGGGCTGCATTCCTTCGGCCATGGCGCATTCCTCGGCATCGGCGCCTATGCGTTCGGGCTGTTCCAGCACCACATTGGCGTGAGCCTCTGGGGCGGGCTGCTTGCCGCGATCATCGCTGCAGGTATTGGCGGTGCGATGGTCGGCGCCGCCGTATCGCATCGGCGCGGCATCTATTTCGCCCTCCTCACCATCGCCTGGGGCCAGGTGGTCTGGTTCTGCGCCATCAAGATGCACTGGCTGACCGGCGGCGAGGACGGGCTGCTGAACATCCCGCGGCCGTCGCTCAATCTGGGGCTCGTCAGCATCGATCTCAACGACAACACGGCGATGTACTACTTCGTCGCCGCCGTGCTCGTGGTCACCGTCGTTCTGCTGTGGCGGATCGCCAACGCGCCCTTCGGCCGCATTCTGCAGGCCATCCGCCAGAACGAGACCCGCGCGGCCTTTGCCGGCTACGAGGTCTGGCGCTTCAAATGGGCCGCCTTCGTGACCTCGACGATGTTCGCAGGCTTGGCGGGCGGTCTTTTCGCGATGGCGCAGGAGAGCGCCTATCCGGACATCATGAGCCTGCACCAATCGGGGCTGATCGTGATGATGGTGCTCGTTGGCGGCGGGCTTGTCAGCTTCTGGGGACCGGTGCTCGGCGTGATTCTCTACTTCGTGGCGCGCGATGTGCTCGGTGCGCTTACCGAGACCTGGCTGCTTTGGTACGGCCTGATGTTCGTCGTCATGGTCATGTTCCGCCCCGAAGGCCTGGCGGGCGCAATTCACGTCGCGACGCGGCGGCTCTTCTCACGCCCCGCCGTCGCACGACGGGCAGCGGAGCAGACGTGATGGCTCTCTTCGAAGCGCAAAACATTCACAAGCGCTTCGGCGCGCAGGTCGTGCTGGAGGACATCTCGCTGGCCTTCGAGGAAGGCAGGGTGAGCGGCATCATGGGGCCGAACGGGGCGGGCAAGACGACCTGCTTCCACGTGCTTACCGGCCGCTACAGGCCCGACCGCGGCGAAATCCGGTTCGACGGTGAGACGATCACCGGCCGGTCGCCGCAGGCGCTCGCCCGCAAGGGCATCTCGCGCTCCTTCCAGATCATGAGCCTGTTCGACCAGTCGGCGGTGATCGAGAACGTGATGATCGCGCTGCCGGAGTTTCGTGAGCGGCGGCGGCAATTGACCAGCTCGGTCTTCGATGCGCCGGAGCTGATCGACGCGGCGCGCGAGATCCTCGACCAGGTGGGGCTCTCCGGGCGGGAATGGGAGACCTCCGCCTCGCTCCCATACGGTGACCGGCGAGCGCTCGAGATCGGCGTAGCGCTAGCGGCGCGCCCCCGGATACTTTTCCTCGACGAGCCGACTTCGGGGCTTGGGTCGGAGGCCACCCATAACCTTGCGGGCCTGATCCGCAGGCTGCGCTCCCGATACACGATCGTCATGATCGAGCACGACATGCGCTTTCTGTTCGATCTGGCCGACCACATTTCTGTCGTGCATTGGGGCCAGGTCATCGCCGAGGGCGCCCCCGACGCCCTGCGCACCAACAAATGGGTTCAACGCTCCGCGCTGGGGGCGCTGTCCTGATGCTCGGCGTCTCCCAGATCGATGTCTATTACGGCGAGACGCAGGCCTTGTTCGGGCCGTGCCTCACGGTTGGCTCAGGCGAGGTCGTGGCGCTGTTCGGGCCGAACGGAGCGGGCAAGACGACGACGCTTCGCGCCATTCTCGGACTGACGCCGCCGCGTCGCGGACAGATCCAGTTCGACGGCGCGGACATCACCCGCCTTCCCACACACAAGATTGCCCGCATGGGCGTGGCGTGGGTGCCGGACGACCGCCGCATCTTCCCGACCCTCACCGTGCGACGAAACCTGCAGATTTCGGAGCGCAGGACGCGGTTCCGGCGCTGGACGCTCTCCGAGACGTTCGAGATCTTCTCCGCGCTCGAGCACCTCATGGCGCGCGAATGCGAGAACCTGTCCGGCGGCGAGATGCAGATGGTTGCGATCTCGCGCGCGCTGCTCGGCTCGCCCGGGCTGGTGCTCTTCGACGAGCCGAGCCAGGGCCTGGCACCGAAGATCGTGCAGGACGTGATGAAGACGATCCTGCGGCTGAAGGACGAGGGCATCTCGGTTCTCGTGGTCGAGCAGAACGCGCTCGCGGCGCTCGACGTCTGCGACCGCGTCTACGTGATGGACCGCGGCCGGATCGCGCATGAAGGCGCGGCATCGGAGCTACGCGAGAACGCGGCGCTGCGCCGCCGACTGATCGGAATCTGAGCGATGGCCCTGCTTGAGGTCAAAGAGCTGAAAAAGTCCTACACGCGCGGCGTGCTCTCGCGCACGCCCACATTCCGTCTGGCAGCGGACTTCGTGATCGAGGAGCCGGTGATCGTCGGCCTGATGGGGCCGAATGGATCGGGCAAGACGACGCTCTTTGAGCTGATCACCGGTTCCAACACGCCGACGTCCGGAGAGGTGCGCGTCGACGGGCGCAACATCCACAAAGTGCGCACGGACGAGCGCGATCGGCTCGCCATCCACTATCACCAGTCCTATCAGGTCCGGCACTTCCATTCGTTCGTCCCGAACATGTTCCTGCGCCGGGCCGGGCGCGACTATCCGATCGTACATCTCTTCGATGAGCCGCAGTTCAATACGCAGGACGGCTATATCGGGTTCATGCTCGACTTCTTCGCAAGGCTGAGGAGCGAGGGACGGCTGGTCTTCCTGTGCCTCCATCCGAACGAGGCTTTCCATCTGGAGATAATGCAGGACGTCTGCGAGCGGTTCATCTTCGTCAACAACGGGCTCCTCACGCATGTCGGCAGCTATGACGAGCTCGTCGGTCGCGACGACGTGCGCGGCTATCTCGGGGGACTCCTCGAATGAACCCCACATGTTTCGCGATCAGTGCTTGGACGGTGACCAAGCGGACAATTGGAGTGGAAGCATGAGCGTGGCCTCGACACTCAGCCTCGCGGGCCTGACGCCGAAGATCGACCTGGAGGCGCTGAAACGCCAGTTCGATCTGACGGGCAAGACGGCTTTTGTGCCGGGCGGCTATGGGGCGCTCGGTGAAGCCATCTGCTGGGCACTCGCCGTTAGAGGCGCAAACGTTTTCGTAGCGGGCCGGTCCGGGGAGAGAGCACTGAATCTCGCAAGCGAGATATCGGCGGCCGGCTTCAAGGCGGTCGGCTCAGGCCTCGACGCCCGTTCGGTCTCGGAGATCCGGCAGGTCACGCGGGCGGCGGTCGATGCCTTCGAACGCATCGATATCCTCGTAAACTGCGTGGGAATACAGCGCGAGCAGTCGCTGCTCGACGTGACCGAGGAAGCATTCGATCTCGTTTACGAGACCAACCTGAAGTCGGCGATGTTCCTCGCGCAATCCGTGGCCCGTCATCAGATCGACGAGGGGATTGCCGGGCGGCACATCCACCTTCTGTCGGTGCGCTCTCAGCTTGCGCTGCCCGGGCGCGGCTACTCGGCCTATTGCAGCACGAAAGGAGGGCTCCTCATGCTGGTGAAGCAGCATGCCGTGGAGCTTGCGCCGCATAACATCACCGTGAACGGCGTAGCGCCCACCTTCATCCAGTCCGACCGCATCCGCCCGCATCTCGATCGCGCCGAGTTCCGCGACTACATCCTTGCCCGGAATCCTCTTGGACGCATCGGCGAGCCGATCGAGGTCGCCGGGCCGGTGGTCGCGCTCGCCGCGGCGGCCGGCAGCTACGTTACCGGTCAGGTCGTCTATGTCGACGGGGGCATCACCGCCTCTCAGTAATAACACCCGCAACGCGAGGGAGGGATTCTCATGTACCACCAGCCGTCAATGTTCATCGGCGGATACTGGCGCGGCGCCGAAGACGGTGGAAGCATTCCGGTGATCAACCCGGCCACCGAGGACGTGCTCGGCGAGACTCCCGCGGCCACCGTCGCCGACGTGGAGGAGGCGATCGCGACCGCCGAAGCGGGCCTGAAGACCTGGAGCCGTGTCCATCCCTGGGAGCGTGCCAAGGCGCTGCGCGCCGTGGCGCGGCAGATGGAGGCGCGGCGCGAGGAGCTCGCGATAGCGCTGACGCTGGAGGTCGGCCGACCGTTCCAGCAGTCACTCGGCGAGGTGCAGGCGGGCTTGGAACAGTTCGACTGGTTCGCCGGAGAGGCGGAACGGCTCTTTGGCGATACGCTCCCCTCGCGTCAGGGGGGTCAGCTCATCGTCAGCCACGAGCCGGTCGGCGTCGCGGCGGCGTTCACGGCGTGGAACTTTCCCATCAACCTGCTTGCCCGCAAGATCGCGCCGGCGCTGGCGGCTGGATGCACGATCATCTGCCGGCCGTCGGAACAGGGAACCTCGGTCGGGACGATCATCGTGGAATGCTGCCTGGAAGGCGGCATTCCCGCCGACGCCATTCAGCTCGTCACCGGCAAGGCGGAGACGATCTCCAATGTCATCATGGCCTCCGACGCGGTGCGGAAGATTTCGCTGACCGGCTCCACCGCCGTCGGCAAGCAGCTTATGGCGGCCGCGGCCGACACGGTGAAGCGCTGCTCCATGGAGCTCGGCGGGCACAGCCCGGTGATCGTTTGCGACGACGTCGACGTGAAGGCCGTCGCGGACCTTTGCGGCCAGTTCAAGTTCCGCAATGCCGGGCAGGTCTGTATCGCGCCCAACCGCTTCTATGTGCATGAGTCGGTGGCACCTCAGTTTAAGCAGACCATGGTGGACTACGCCAAGTCGCTGAAGCTCGGCGACGGCCGCGAAGCCGACACTGGCATGGGACCGCTGACCACGCGGCGTCAGCTCGACCGCATCGAGTCGATGTCGGCCGACACCGCCGCCGAAGCAACTGTGCTGACGGGCGCGCATCGTCCAAAGGAGACGAACAAGGGCTATTTCTTCGAGCCGACGGTGTTTGAGGACGTGCCCGACGATTCCCGCATCATGCACGAGGAGCCGTTCGGGCCGCTGGCGCCGGTCAATACCTTCAGCGACCTCGACGAAGCGATCGTGCGCGCGAACGATACGGAATACGGCCTAGCGGCCTATGTGTTCACGCGCTCACTGAGCCGCGCCCAGCACATGGCGCGCGAGATCCGCAGCGGCATGGTCGGCGTCAACACCTTCCTCGTCGCCCACGCAGAGGCGCCCTTCGGCGGCGTCAAGCATTCTGGCATGGGGCGCGAAGGCGGCCGGCCGGCGATCCACGATTATCTCGACGTGAAGCTTAGCCACTTCATGCCGGGCTGAGGACATCTTTCCTGAAGCTGCTGAGATGCTCCAGACATTGACCGCTGATGGCGCGATGCTGCCGAGCGCTGGCAAGGGGGGCCGCCGCTTCGCCCCTGATGTCAGACGTCCACCTGTTCTGAAATCGCCAGTGCGTCGTCTGAAGCGGCGGTTTCTGGCCGATGAGCTTGCCCTTGTTCCAGGGCCGGTGCTCCGAGAAGGTTTCGCGCGTCGTCACGTTCGTTTCCATGATCGTCCTCCGATCGTCTTGAACGGTTCGATCATGGCTCAAGCGCAGGTGTCTCGGCGCGTCCGTAATCTGGCTCTGGTCGGACCGACCTCAGATGCTTGGCGTGGCGGGACTTCAGGACCTGACCCAAAGCCGCCTTATGCATTGCATTAGGTGGACGGCGGCTCTGCGCCTGATGTCGGCCAAAAAGGTCGTCTCTTTCTATTCCTGAACGCAGACCTTGGAGGCGCAATCACGAACGTCCGTCACTGCCGGAGACTTCAGCACTCTCCACGGACATCCCGGTTGCCGGGATCAAAGGCGAGTTCGCGCGGTCCAGCGCCCCCGAAAGACGGCATCAGTTCTTCGAGGCCCCCTCAAGGCCCAGCAACTTCAGTCACGAATTTACCGATGCGTTCGACGATGATGTCCTTATCGTTATCCAGCGTCGCGACGTGGTAAGAGTCTTCGAGCCAGAAGATTCTGGCATCTCGCGAGCATATGCTCTGGATGATCATTGGCCCGTTCGAAGGCGGCAGGATATGGTCCTCGCGCGATTGGATGACCAAGGTCGGACATGCGATCTTGTGCAGGAGGTTGCCGGTCGCACCCATCAGCACATTCGCCTCCCGCAGGCACCTCACCGGGACCTCCAGGTAGGCGAGTTCGACGACGCCTTCGGCCTTGATGTCGGAGCCGATGCCAGGGACGCGATCGGGAGCATCGCTGGCGAGTACCAATTCCGACACCTCGGCGCCCAGCTTGCCGCCGCATCCGTTGATCGGAATGATGCCGGCGACAAGTTCGGGAAACCTGGCTGCCAGGTTGAGACAGAGCGTGCCGCCCATCGACAGCCCGGTGACGAAGGCCTTTCCGTGCGAGGCGGCCATTTCCTTGAGTGCCGCTTCCGCTGTGCCCAGCCAGTCGAGATAACCGGTGGTCGCCATGTCGTCGGGCGAGGTCCCGTGCCCCGCGAGCCGCGGTCCGTAGACAAAAAACCCGAACTTGCGGTGAAGCTGCTCGCCGAGGTAGCGCATGCTCTGGGTCGAGCCGGTGAAGCCGTGCAGGAGGAGCACCGCGGGCTGGCCCGCGGCCTCGAAGCGAAACGCTTCCGCGCCCTCCATGATTTCCGTCATTTTGCGGTGCCTCCTTCTTCTGTGAGTGACCCGTCAGTTTTTACGCTGCACGGAATACGCCGCAGCGGCGACGCCGATGATGGTCCCCTGCAGCATCAGCTTGGCCGGCTCACCGAGGCCGAGGCTTGTGAGGAGATTGAAGGTGAACGTTAGCATGAGGGCGGCGACCGTCGGGCCAAGGACCCCGCCCCTGCCGGAACCGAAGGTGACACCGCCAAGGATCACCGCGGCCAGCGAATTCAATGCGAGATCGCGGCCAAGGTCCATGCTGCCGACCCCGACGAAGCCGATAAGCAGAAATCCGGCGAACACCGAGAACAGGCTCGACATCACGTGCACGACCGTTACCACCCGGACGTAGGGTATGCCCGAGACCCAGGCCGCGCGGGGATTGGCGCCGATGGCGTCGACATAGCGGCCGAAGACCGATCCGCGGATGAACACCGCGATGGCGAGCAGCAATGTTGCCCACATGAGGAGGACCACCGGCACGATGCCGATCTTGAAACGAACGACCTGACGCAGAACTTCCGGCGCGTCGCCTGGCGAGCGAAGCTGGCTGAAGGCGACCGCGACGCCGGTGATCACCAGGGTGACGGCGAGCGTCACGATGACCGAGGATGCGCGAAGCCGGGTGATGAAGAAGGCGTTGAGCAGGCCAACCGCGATGCCGAAAAGGATTGCGACCAGTATCAGCACGGGATCGGAAAAGGGCAGAAGACCGCTGGTCAGGATGTAGCTGACGCCAACGATGACGCCTCCCGTCGACAGGTCGAGCGACAGGACACGCATGCACAACGACTGCCCCAGAACCGCGATGCCGAGCGGTGCGGCCTGCCTGGCGATCAGCAGCAGCAACATGGGCGAAAGCAATGCCGGGCGCATGAAATAAGCGACGATCAGCAGGATGGCCATCGCCGCATATGCGAAGGGAAGCGAGAGCAGCGTCCTGCCCGCCGAACGCAGCCACTGCCCCGTCGTGTTCGATGGTGTTACCGCCTCTCCCATCATGCGCCGATCGTCTCCCGGCGCTGCAATCCGATCGCCGTGAGAAGGAGCACCCCGGTCAGCGCGGCACGCAGGAACGGGGAGACACCCAGAAGGTTCATGCCATTGGAAATCAGCCCGAGCGTGGTCACGCCGGCGACGATGCCGAGCACGCTGCCGGTACCGCCGGCGAGCTGAACGCCGCCAAGCGCCATCGCGGTAACCGTATCAAGTGAATACGGATTGCCCATCGTCGCGTCGCCCGCACCGACGCGCGCCGTCAGGAAAATGCCGGCGATCACCGCAGAGAGCGCGCAAAGAACGAAACAGGCCACCTTCAGTCGTATCACGGCGATGCCGTTGCGCCCTGCGCTGACCGGATTGGCGCCGACCGCGTAGGCGCGCAGCCCGAACGGCGAGCGCCCGAGCAGGTACCAGGCTGCCAGGATGGCTGCGGCGCACCAGAAGAATGCCGCGGGCATACCGGCGACTTGCGACACCGCAAGGGTTCGAAGGTAGGCGGGGACCGCGCCTCCGGGAACCGGATGCAGCAGCAATGCGACACCCTGCACGAACGTCATTGTCGCCAGTGTCATCACCAGCGGATGGACCTTGAACAGGGTGACACCGAAGCCATTAATCAGCCCAACGGCCACTCCCATCGCCAGCGCGAGGGGTACCGCCCAGGCTGGGTCCGCGGTCACGAGGATCGCGCTCGTCAGGCTCATGACCGAGCCGACGGAAAGATCGATGCCGCCGGAAATCGCCACGATGCCCTGGCCGAGCGAAGCGATCATCAGCGCCGCGATCTGGCTGTTCACATTGGCCAGGTTTTCGAGGCTCCTGAAGGTGCCGGACGAGACGCACAAAAGAGCAAAGAGCAACAGAGGCAGCGCGACGACGATCGTCGACAACCCGGTGCGCCGGGATTTGCGGGCAAGCTCAAGCATCGGCATGCGTGACCCGGCTGGCGTCTCCGACAAGAGCATGCCGCATGACTTCTTCCTCAGTGGTTCGCGCGCCGTCGAGTTCTGCCGCGATCTCCTTCTGGCGCACGACAAGGATGCGATCGCACAACCCCAGCAACTCCAGCAATTCGCTTGATACTGTCAGAACGGCACCTCCCTCATTTGTGAATTCACGCAGCAATCCGTAGATTTCTGCCTTGGCCCCGACATCAACACCCCGGGTTGGCTCCTCGAGCAGCAGCACGTCAATGCCCGCCGCGAGCCAACGACCGATCATAACCTTTTGCTGGTTGCCGCCGGAGAGTTCGCCGACTTCCTGTCGCGCGCCGGCGGACCGGATATTAAGGCGCCGCATCAACTCCGCGATCACGCCTTGCCGGCTGCGCACGAACCGCCAGACCGGCAAGCGGCGCAGCATCCCGAGCGTGATGTTCTCGTTGATCGAGAGCGGAAGGTAGAGCCCTTCGGTTTTGCGATTTTCCGGAACGAAGCCGACCCCGGCCAGCACGGTTCTCACCACATCGAGGTCGAGCGGGGCTTCACCTTCACCCTTCCTGACCACTCCCGCCGCCGAGGGTTCCAGTCCCGACAAGCGCGCGGATGATATCGCGCTGACCCTGGCCTTCCAGGCCTGCCAAGCCGACGATCTCGCCGCGCTTCAGATCGAAGGAAACCGCCGGGTCGCCCTCGTGCGCCTGAAGATTGCGGACCGAAAGCGCAACAGGAGCGCCGTCGGAGTTTGCGGGCCGCGCCGGGAAGAACTGCGAAAGGACGCGGCCGACCATCAGCGACACCAGATCGTCGCGGGTCAGCGACTGCGTCGCGCGGGTCTCGACATGGCGGCCATCCTTCAGGACGCTCACCCTGTCGCAGAACCTGAAAATCTCGTCCAGGCGGTGGCTTACGTAGAATACGAGCTTACCCGTCGCCTTCAGGGACGCCAGGAGTTCGCCAAGCCTGTCGACTTCGGGTGCGTTCAGCGCGGCCGTCGGCTCGTCGAAAATGAAGATGTCGGCGTCGACGGACACGCCCTTGGCGATTTCGACCAGATGCTGGCCGGCGACGGAAAGATCTCCGCAATAGGCGTCCACATCGAGGCTGTTGCCGAGCCGGGCCATCATCTCCCGCGCCTTTTCGCGCATCAGTCGGCGGTCGACCGAACCCCGGCGAACCGGTTCGCGGCCAAGGAAAAGGTTTTCCGCGATCGTGAGATTGGGCAGGAGGGTGAGTTCCTGGAAGATCGTCGAGATGCCGAGGCGGCGCGCATCTGCCGGGCTTTCGGGCGAGACTGGCTTGCCGTGCAGCCGTATTTCGCCGCTGTCCGCCGGGAAGAGTCCTGCCAGCAGGTTCATCAGCGTTGACTTGCCCGCGCCGTTTTCGCCCGTGATGGCGTGAACGGTGCCGGCGTCGCAGTCGAAGGAAACATCACAAAGCGCCAAATTCGAACCGAAGCGCTTGGTGACATTGTCGAACGCAATCATGTTGGCTGGCCAACCATTGTTGTTGGCGTTCCTTCCGCCCGCGCCCAATGGATGCGGGCGGATGGTGCTCCGCGAAAAGGAGGATTACTTCGCGAACATTTCTTCGATCTTGTCTTCCGGCAAGGTCGACGTAACCCAGAAAGCGTCGTTGAGGTCGGGCCGGTAGTATTTGTCGATATTCTCGTTGGTGATCGGCGCCGGTGACGAATAGTAGTGGGTGTGGAGCGACTTGCCTTCCAGCAGGGCAACCGCGGCGCGCACGGTGGCCGGTCCGAGACCCGGGGTGAAGATCGGCGCAGCGCCGTCGACGCCGGCATCCTTCCACGCCCTAAGGAATCCGTTGTTGGATTCGCCCGTCATCGGCACCAAAGGCTTTCCGGCCTCGGCGAACACGTCGATGCAGGCGCGAGTCATGTCGGCGCCGGAAAACCATATTCCGTCGACCGGCTGCCCCGAAAGCACCAGGTTCTCGCAAAGCTGCTTGCCCTTGGCATAGTTCCAGTCGCCATAGACCTCGGTGCCGATCTTGATATCGCTTCCCTCGATCGCCTTGCGGAAACCGTCATAGCGCTGCTGCTCTTCTTCTACGCCGGCAATGCCGCGGAAAACCCAGATCGTGCCCTTGCCGTGCAGCTTGTCTCTCAGGAACTCGCCGCCGACCTCGCCGAAGCGCTCTCCGCCGCCCATCACTTCGACCGTCGTGGTAAGGACATCGCCGCCGGTGCCGAAATTGACAACGGGAACACCAGCAGCGAGCGCCTTGGCCACCTGGTCCTTGACGAGCGCCGGCGGAAAGCGGCGCGACGATCAGTGCGTCGACCTTCTGGGCAAGCAGATCCTCCAGATCGGCGACTTGCTTGGCCGGCTGCCAGTTCGCTTCGGTGAAGATGAACTCGCCGATATTGGGATTGCTGGCCGCCTCGCGCTTCATTTCCTCGATCATCTGGACGATCCAGGTGTTGCCGACGCCAACGAAGGACACGCCGATCTTCCAGGGAGGATCCTTCTTGAACGCGTCCACCGGAGTCATGTTGGGCGATGTGGCCTCAATCAGATTGGGCGGCAGCAACTGAACTTCGTCCTGAGCCATTGCCGGCACCGCCATCGAAGCAGCAAGGCCGAAAAACAGGGTTGCCGCGCTTTTTCGCAACAAATTGGTCATTTGGTCCTCCCGATACATGGGCCTGTGGGCCGGCCCCGAAAACAAGTCGCAAAATGCGACCACCCTCTCCCCAACCTGACCGGAAACTAGTATGTTGATCCAATCAAGTGACCAATTCGTATGATCAAGTCCGCTTGTTCGTCAACGGATTTTGGTTCGTGATTACAATAACGCCCGGAGGCCGCCGCAAACAGGAGGCGTTGGGGTCGGACCCAAGAACCGCGGTGCATCGCCCGGCGTGCGCAAAATGGCGGGATCGCATAAAAGATTGAAGCGCTTGGCGCGGGCTCACGCGGATTCGCCGGGGAGGCATCAATATGGCAGGCAGGGAAGCACTCAAAATACGCAGGAGCCCAGTTCGCCCGCAGAGCACCGGCCGCCGCCAGCAGATCATCGACGCTGCGCTAACGGTGATGATTTCCAATGGAGTTTACAACGCTACCACGCGCAAGATCGCCGAAGCTGCCGGCGTCAATGTCGCGACGCTGCACTACCATTTCCACAACAAGGAAGAGATCATCTTCAGCGCGATGGAGGAACTGGCGTCAAGCTATCGGAATACCCTGTCAGCACATTTTACGCAGCCGCAGAACCTTCGTGACAGGATACAGGATCTCCTGTGGTTCATCTGGGGAGAAATCAAGCAGGCACCTGGTGAGCAACTCGTACTGCAGGAGATGACACTCTATGTCTTGCGGGTGTCGCATGCCGAGCACTTGGCTGCCCAGAAGGAACGCGAAATCAAGTCATTGTACAGCGTGTCCCTTCGGCACTGCCGCGATGTCGGCCCACACGACGAGGCTGCAGATCGAGGAACTGGCGGATTTCATCTATGCCTGTTTCGTGGGAATCCTGAATCAATGGCTGGCGACGAAGGACCAGTCGTCCCTCGTGAGAACGACAGGCCATCTGATCGAGGCGGCGCAGGCGCTGGCCAGAAAACTGCTTCCTCATTGCAAGCATAAATGATTGTCACTCGTGTTCCGTCATCATCGCTGCTGACCGCAAGGGATGCTCACGTTCGTGATCCAGAACTAGCCGCACAGCGCGCCGGCGTATTTACAAGGAGAATTTGTTCGCCTTCTCGACAGTTGCAGCTCCACCAATACCCACCGGGCCCAAACCTCCACAGTCGCTCTCCCCACGCTGACCGGCCCCCGCTGAGTGGTCCGACTGCAATGTAAGTTCAGGGCTGGCGCTGAGGCCAGCCGGAGCATGGCCGGCGAAGCCGGGGCGGGTTGCGCAGCCGGCCATGCGGTGAGCGCCGGCACGAACACCTCCGGTGCGGGAGTTCGGTATCCTATCGAGGCATGCGGCCGTACTGCGTTGTAGTGGCGCCGCCAGCTTTCTATGACGATCTGTGCCTCGCGCAGCGTGCAGAAGATTTCGCCGTCGAGCAGCTCGTCGCGCAGGCGCGCATTGAAGCTCTCGATGAATCCGTTTCACCTGGTCGCTCTTCAGGCCGCCGAACTCCTGCCGCCAGCGATAGTAGGTCACCTCGCTCACGCCGATCGAGCGGATCGCGTCGGCCGCGCTCTGGCCTTGCGATGTCAGAACATCCACCTGCCGCAGCTTCGCGACAATCTCTTCGGGCTTGTATCTCGTCCTCGGCATCTGATCCGTCCTCCTTGCTGCCAAAAGGCATACATCAGGCCGGACCACTTCAGTGGGGGTGGATCATGACCCCTGCGCGACACGAGGACGGCTTGAACAGCATTCTACCACTACCGACCGGGAGTAGGTAGCCGGAAGCCAGTGGCCATCCGGAAAATCTGGCGATGGCGCTTGCAATGTCGCCTGTTGGCGCTTCTCGGAAGTGC
>CAWDED010000016.1:0-26094 GCA_963801225.1 uncultured Alphaproteobacteria bacterium | reverse complement strand
AGATCCTGGACGGCGGTGCTTGGCTGAAGATCAGCGACTTCTTCGGCGGCCTGTCCGGCTACATCCACTCCGATCCGGAGGTCTCGCGGTTCCTGCATCGCAAGCTGCCCGAGCTGGATTTCCTCAATGGCGCGCTCGGCTATCTGCGCATCCAGCAGGCGCTGACCCATTTCGGCGATTTTGCGCCTCCGCCGGAAAGCGCCGGGCAGCAGTCACGCGACAGCCTCGTCCGCTTCCTTGAGGAGAACGACAGCGGCGCGGAGGAGAAAGGCGCTCGCGCGCTGGCGCTGGCGCTGATGGGCGCGATGTCCGCGACGGAGGGCGACTGGCCCGAGGCGCGCGGGCTGATCACGCAGGCGCTGAAGGAGGCGCCCTACGGGAGCGAATACCGCAACATGCTGGGCGTCGTCGACGCGCAGCTCTGCTGCGCCGCTGCGCCGGCCGGCGAATACGGCGATCCCGCGCGCGACTTCACCGACAGCCTCTCGCTCGCGCCCGACGGTCTTGGTGCGCTCAGGAACCTGCACACATTCCTCAATGCTTTGGGCGAGCTGCAGGATCGCGACGTGGTCCCGCCGGGGGTCGATGCGTCGCGGCTCAGCGAGCGAAGAGAGGTGGTCGAAAGGGTCGTGTCGAACATGAAGCGCTCGAACTAACCTTAGATCAGCCGCTCCCTGAGACGCCACGCCGCCGATTCGGCATAGCCCGGGTCGATCTCGATGCCGATGCCGCGGCAGTTGAGGCGCTGCGCGGCCAAGAGCGTGGAGCCGATGCCGAGGAACGGGTCGAGCACCACGGGCCGCTCCGCTTCGGCGGCCGCCGGCGAAGGCAGCCCCGCCAGCCTGATGCAGCGCTCCGGCAGCGCCACGGGGAAGGGGCTCGGATGGTGGTCGCGCTGCGCCTTGGAGCGGATCGTCTCGTAGGGGATGAACCACACGTCGCCGGCGCAGCGAAGCCGAGCAATCTCGTGTAGAAATCGATTGCGGTGTCCACGTTATGTACGATGTAGCGGACTTGTACCGTCGCCATATCGCGTTCCTTGCTGTCCCAGGGAGCATAGCGAAGATGGGCTCGCCGCCATAGCCGCTACTGATGCCGCCGTCCGCCCGCGAGGGGGAGAGATCACGCGCGACCGCGAGCCACCGCCCTGGAGGGAACGCGGCTCAGGATCGCTCTGCACGATGACCGGCGGCTCAGTTCACGCCGGCGTTTCGGCGGCCACCATGTTGTAGACCCACGCGATGATCGCGCCGGCAATGAAGCCGTCGGCGAACGCCCATACCGCTCCGATGAGCGCCCCGATGATAGATGCCCCGTAGCCGACATAGAGCGAAGAGAGGGCAACGACGAGGGCGGTGCCCCAATCGAACATCGCTATGATGCCGGCCAGGAAGACGTAGATGGCCCACAGCACGCCAACGGCGACGCCGAGGGCCAGCGGCTGACACTTGCTCATGGCCGTTTCCTCGACAGGTGTTCCGCGGCCGGCGCCGACCGGGCACCAACCGCCGCTCGCCCTTGATCGTCTCGCGGGATGCTCTTCTCGCGGGAAGCGAGTCGAAAACACTATAGCGCCTTTCGACTTCCGCCCCAGGGGAAACCGAGCCATGCCACAACTTCAGGCCGCAGTCTGATCGGTAGGCAAGCATGGCGTGGGAGGGAAACGGCGCCGGACCTACAAGACCCGCGCCGAGGCAAGGCAGGATGTGTTCGACTACATGGAGATGTTCTACAACCCGACGCGCAAGCGTGTGAGGAACGGGATGCTGTCGCCCGTTCAGTTCGAACGACAGCAGGAAATGACATCCGAGGGCGTCTAGAAAACTAGGGGCTATTCAATACGGACGATCGCCGCTCTTTGTCTCAACAACGAGGAGCGGAGATTCGGCCGCGTAAGGGATTGGCGCCGCTTATCAAGATGCCGACGCAGACTTGCTCGGCGCTGAAGTAAGTGCGTTTGCACACGCCCGGGCCACGGCCGAGTTCGGCTTGTCGCTCCCGAAGGTCGCCCAGCCCGCCTTTTCGACGAATGATCCTTGGTAATAGCTACCGAGCTTTTTCAGCTCGTCGAGCTTCGCAACGGCGTCAGCTTGGGCATTGAACCTCTCGACGCAGAAGGGGGTCAATGCCAGCACGACCGCCTTCTGAGAACCCGTCTCGACCATGCGGCTCGCGGTTGAGGCGGTCGTCCATCCACCCCACGAGAACCCGACGGCAGCAATCGCCACGGCTCCACCCACCGCGCCCCAAAGGGCGGGCTTAATGTTTGGATTCATTTTCATGGCTGTTTCCTTTCACCGGGTGCAGAGGAGAAGCCTTCTCCTCCTCAGAGCGTCCGCCAGAACACGCGATCCTTCCTCTGTTTCTCGACTTCTCGACCGCGTTCTGCGCTTGCGCAGCACCGGAGTCTCCAGAGTGGAAACGCTTGGCTGCCTAAATAGTTCCGACTTCTCTTCACTGGAGGCGCCGCGATCATAGAATATTTGTTCAATATTTTTTGCAGGAGTGCCGGTGCAGCTGAAAAATGAGACAAAAATAACTTGAAAAATACATTGTACGGTATTGCATTATTCTTAATCGTAACCAGATAAAAGTCCAGGACCTTCCGTGAACCCGGGATCTTGCGTGAACACAGCGCTCGCATCGCTATCCCGGCGCGCTGCCGTTAGCTCCTCAGCCATTCGCTTTATAGCTTTGATAGGAGGGCCATCATGTTCGGATTCCGAGGTCGCGAGCGCCCCGACACGGTTGCGCGCAAGTGGGGTTACAGACAGGAGGCCAAAAACAGATGGGGTTTTTTGACTTACTGCGACCTCTCGACAATCAAGAACGAGGCTCAGCTCAGCGAGATGGTCCAAGGCCGCTCGGGGATCTCAAAGGGGTTGGCGGACAGCGACGTTCACGCGTGGATCAAAGGAAAGAAGTTTTGACACCGCACCGTGAACTGTTTCTCCGCATCAAGTGATTCTGTGCTCCGAGGTTTGAACTAGGAGACGGTCATGTCAGAAGACAAATTGCCCTCAGAGTATGAAATTGAAGCAGCCATTCGGATGGCTCGGGAGACTATGGATTCCTTTGCGGGTCTGGCTATCTCGTTACGACCGGGTGAGGCCCGCAGGCGAACCGATGGTGTCGGGGGGCGTCGGCAAAGATATCTCCCTTCCGGATCTTGCGCGCGCTTCGGTGGCAGAGAGACAATGCACTCCCGCCTGACTGACGGGAGCTTACCATGGCTCGCTTGAACCAGCTGCTTGTAACGGATGAGGTACGTCGCGTCATAGCCGAGGCCATCAAAGATCGCGACAGTGTGTATCCGGATCAAAGCGCTTCGCGCATAGCGCTCACGTATCCGCAAAGCGGGCAAACTGCAGCCGAAATTTCCGAGCTAATCATCCAGGCCGCATTCCACGCCGGAGTACCGCGGTACACGAGCGACCCCGCGTCTGACCGTGTGGCGCAGCCCAATTCTTCGGGGCGCACAAATATCTGACCGCCGATATGTCACCGTGCATGATCATTGGCGAAGCGTGATCGAATGGGACGGGGGGCGGAGTGAGCTTCCGTAGACGGCAATGGGTGAAGCCGCAGCGTCAAGCCTCCGGTCTCATCTCCTCCTCGGCCATCACACTGATGCGGTCGAGCGGCCCATGACGGCACGGATCGTGTTGGTGGCGACGCGCGCATAGAGCGCCGTGGTCTCCAGCTACCAAGACCCAACGCGGAAGCTGGTGTGCCATGATGTCAGTTCGGTCAGTCCGGGCCGAGTCTGATTTGCCCCTTCACGAAGGGGGCATATTCGAGCACGCGGGGAACCGCCCAGCTCTCCAGCACTGCCAGGCAATCGGCGGCGATGCGGTCGGGAAACACGGTGAGCCGCTCCTTCGGCGCCACCACGTCGATGCGCCGCGACATCGCGTAGCCGGGAACCGGCGACACGACGATCTCCTCCTTGGGGATGCCGGCGGAGACGATGCCGAGCGGTGTCGTGATGGTCCAGCCCAGACCCTGCCGCACCATGTCCAGGATGGGAAAAGTCGAGTCGAGCGACAGCCCGGAGGCGATCTCCACATTGTGCCGCTCCAGGTGACGCTCGATCAGCTCCGCCATGCGCCGCCGCCGCAAATAGCGGATCATCGGCAGCTCACGCGACAGCAGCGCAAGGTCGTACGGCTGCTGCGGCTGCTCGGTGCCGTGCGGCGTCACCACGACGAAAGGCTCGCGAATGAGGGGGCGCACCTCCAGCGGGTCGATCTCGTCGAGCCGCTCGCTGGTGATGATGATGTCGAGATCGCCGCGCACGAATTGCGGGACCAGCGGCACCATCCCGGCACTGATCGACAGGTTGGAAACCATCTGGCGAAGCCCCGGTATGATGCGCGGCAACAGAATCGGAGCGAGCGATTCCACGATGCCGATCTTCAGCTCCGGCAGGCTGTCGTTACGGAAGCGCTCCAGGTGGTGGCGCATGTCGTCAAGATCGGTGATCAGCCGCTGCCCGCGCTCGCGCAGGCTGGTGCCCGCGGGCGTCAGACGGGGCGGGCGCACCGAGCGGTCGACGAGCTGAACGCCGATCTCCTTCTCGAGCTTGGCGACCTGCTGAGAGACCGCCGCCTGGGTGAGTCCCAGGCTGCGGGCAGCCGCGCTCATGCTGCCCGCCTCGCAATAGGCCAGGAACACTTCTACAGAGCGCAGGTCCAACGAAGGACCCGCGCCCGGCGGGGTTTGCAGCACGTCATTCGGCGGCGACGATCTCCAGCTTTGGCGCCGAGCGCTCCTTGGCGTCGGGTAAGTTCGGGAACAGGCCCGTCCGGCAGACCAGCGACGTAGTCGAGCACGACCTTGCCGGGCACCACGTCGGCATATTTCGCATGCATGTCACAGAGGTTGACCGCGTGGCTCGCCTGCGAGCGGTCGAAGCAGCCGTCCTCCACCACCGCGATGCGATAGTTGAGGCTGAAGGCATCGAGCACCGTGGCACGCACGCAGCCCGACGTGGTCGTGCCCGTGACGATGACGCTGTCGCAGCCGAGCAGCGTCAGGTAGCTCGCCATGTTGGTGCCGAAGAAGCCCGAGGGCTTCTGCTTGTAGATCACGATGTCCTGCGGCTCGGGCTCGATGTCGGCGACGATATCGTTGGCGTCGAGATTGGTTTCGGGCTTCGGCAGCGACTCGCCCGTGCGGCTGTTCTTCCAGGCCCAGCTGCCCACGTCCCAGCCGTCGGAGCGGTTCTTGCCGGTGGTATAGATCACCGGCAGTCCCTTGGCGCGGAAGGCCTCGGCCAACTCGCCGATCATCTCGATCGCCGGCCAGCTGTCCTCGCCGCATGAATTCGACCAGCGCTTGATCGATTCCAGGATGGGCTCCGGCTTGTCGCCGGCAAAGCCCCAGCTCACATCGATCACCAGCAGCGCCGGCCGCTTGCCGAAGCCGCCCTCCGCGCCGAAGCCGGAGGCGGCGAACACCGCCTTGTCGCGCTCGGTGAGGTAGGCGTCCCAGATACGTTCCGTCATTCTCGCCTCCTAAAAGTTGGCCGCCATCTTCGGCGTCAGGTCGGGCGCGCTCACCTCCGATCCCTTCGGCAGGTCGAAGAGATCGTCCGGCAGGCTATCGAAGAACGTCAGAACCTCGGCGGTCTTCACCACGTCGGCATATTTGGCGTTCATGTCGCAGAGATTGATGGCGTGGCTCGCCTGCGAGCGGTCGAAGCACCCCTCCTCCGCCAGCGCCACGCGGTAGTTGAGGCTGAACGCGTCGATGACGGTGGCCCGCACGCAGCCCGACGTGGTCGTGCCGGTGACGATGACGCTGTCGCAGCCGAGCAGCGTCAGGTAGCTCGCCATGTTGGTGCCGAAGAAGCCGGACGGCTTCTGCTTGTAGACCACGATGTCCTGCGGCGCCGGCGCGATGTCGGCGACGATCTCGTTGCCGTCGAGGTTGGTGACCTGCGGCTTGGGCTTCTCGCTGCTGCGCTTGTTCTTCCAGGACCACGAGCCGCTGTCCCAGTTGTCCGAGCGCCTCACGCCTGTGGTGTAGATGACCGGCAGGCTCTTCTCGTGCGCCTTGTCGATGAGTTGCCTGAGATAGGGCATGGCCTCCCAGGCGTCCTCGCCACATGACGTGCGCCATTTCTTGATCGACTCCAGGATGGGCTCCGGCTTGTCGCTGCAGAAGGCCCAGTTGACGTCGATGATGAGAAGCGCCGGCCGCTTTCCGAAGTCCGCCGCGCGTACCGTAGCCGGCGGCGGCAAACACGGCCTTGTCGCGTTCGGTGAGAAATTTGTCCCAGACGGGTTCTGACATGTCTTTGACCTCTCTTGTGGAAGGAAGGCAGCCCGCGCGCGGCCGGCCGCCCGGTGATTGCGAAAGAGACTCAGGTGTTGCTCAGCTTCTTGAAGAAGCTCATGTCGATGATCTCTTCGTAGGCGACGTCGGATTTCAGGATGTCGGCGGTGCGCACCACCTTGCTTCCCGTCGCCCACGATTCCGGCGAGATCCAGCCGTCGGGACTCCACAGATCATCCGCGAAAGAGCGATCAAGCGTCGCCTTCAGATCTTCCGGTGCCATGGTGGGGAACTCTTTGGCGGCGATCTCCGCCGCGCCTTCATGATTCTCGTGCGTGAACTTCAGCCCCAGCATCATGCCGCGCACGAACGCCTCCACCACCTCCGGCTCCTCGTCGATGCTCTGCTTGCGGATGTTGAAGGTCGAATAGGCGTAGGGGCCGAGCTCCTTCGGGACATTGAAGAACGGCTCGCCCCAGATACCCTGCCGGATGCCCTGCGTCAGCATCGGCTCGCTGGTCACGCCGATATCGGCCTGGCCGGCACTCACTGCCGCGGCGATACCGGCATTGGCGGTCTCCAGCAGCGTCACGTCGGACTTGGCGTCGAGCTCCCACGTCTTCAGCAGATAGCGGGTGATGGAGTTTGGCGTGCCGCCGTACTGGCTGACGGCGATCGTCTTGCCCTTGAAGTAGCTCGCCCAGTCGGTATCGGTCGGCTCCTTGCCGGGTGCTGCACAATAGTAGGTGTTACCGCGGTCGACGCAGTTCACCATGGCCCGCAGCTCGGCGCCTTTGGCCTTGGCGAAGGCGTTGTGCTCCGGGCCGCCGATGAAGGCGAAGGCCTGGCCGGTGAGCACGGCGTTGGTATGCGCGCCGCCGCCTTCCGTGGTCAGCGTTTCCGCCTCGATCCCGGCCTCGGAGAAGTAGCCCTTCTGAATGGCGACGTAGAGCGGCAGGTAGCCTGTGCCGTGCACCGGCTCCGCAATGATGACTTTGCTGGCGGCGCGCGCCGGGCGCCATCCGCCGGATGCCGCCGTCACGGCAAGGGCGCCGGCCGTTCCGAGAAACTCTCGTCTGTTCATGTCACTCGACTCCTGTCTTGAAGGGATTCCAGGTCATTGCCCGACAGGCGTTTCCAGAGTTGATTTGTCAGCCTTCGACGCCGCGCCTGAGGCCCCATTCGAGCCACGAGACAGCGACGTACATCGCCATGGAGAGCGCCGAGAGGATTGCCACCGCCACCCAGACCAGCGCGATGTCGTAGGTCTGGCCGGCATAGAGGATGGTGCGGCCGAGCCCGTGCTGTGAGGAGACGAATTCGCCGACGATCGAGCCGGTGAGCGCCAGCCCGATGTTGACCCTCAGCACCGAGATCATCCACGGCACGCAGGACGGGACGACGAGCTTGCGGAAGACCTGCCAACGGCTGGCTCCGAGCGAATAGAACAGCCGTTCCCCGTCCGGATCGACGGCCTTGACGCCGGAATAAGTGGTGAGCGTGGAGACGACCAGGGTCAGCGCGACGGCCACCGCCACCTTCGAGCTCAGCCCGATCCCGAAGACCAGGATGATGAGCGGAGCCAGTGCCAGCTTCGGCATCGACTCGAAGCAGATGACGTAGGGCTGCGCGATCGTCGCGTAGTTCTTCGACCACCAGAACGACAGACCGAGCAGGGAACCGATTGTCGTCCCTATGATGAAGCCGAGGATGGTGGAGCGGAAGGTGAAGCCCATGTCGACGAACGCGTCGCCGGCCGTGAAGAAGATCGTCATCGTGTGGAAGATCGCGCTCGGCTGCGACCAGAAGAACGCGCTGATCACGCCGGTGGTCGCGGCAATCTCCCAGGCGGCAATGAAAGCGATGAAGATTCCCACCTGCACCAGCACGATGAGCCAGGTCGGCCAATCGCGTTGGACAGGCAGGCGGCGGAATGCAGCGCCGGTGGCGAGCGACTTCGACCGTCGCAGTCTGAAGTTCGGGTAGAGCGTGGGTCTCTTGAATGCTCATCAGATTGTCCTCGGCGGGGCTAAGCGGCTTCGGTCAGCGGTTCCACCTCAGAGGGCTCCTCCAGATGCAACAGCGCCATGCAGCTTTCTTTGAGCGCATTGAACTCGGCAGATGACGTGATTGAGCGGGGGCGTGGACGGCCAAGTGGAACCTCGATGCTTTCCACGATGCGGCCGGGGCGCGTTCCCATGACGTGGATTTCGTCGGAGAGGAAGATTGCTTCCTCCACGTCATGCGTGATGAAGACGACGGTCTTTCCGACGTCGCTCCAGAGCGTCAGCAGCCATTCCTGCATCTTCATGCGGGTCTGCGCGTCGAGCGCGCCGAACGGCTCGTCAAGCAGGATGATGTCGGTGTCGATGAGGAGCGTGCGCAGCAGCGCGGCCCGCTGGCGCATGCCGCCGGAAAGTTTGCGTGGGTGGACCTTCTCGAATCCTGCGAGGCCGTAGCGCCTGATGAAAGGCAGCGCGCGCTCGCGCGCCTGAGAGAGGGGGACGCCCTTGATCTCCATGCCGAGCGCGATGTTGTCGACGACCGTGCGCCAGGGGAGCAGCAGGTCCTTCTGCAGCATGTAGCCGACACGACCGATGATGCCGGTCGAATCGTCTCCATCGATGAGCACGTAGCCTTCGGTCGGCTCCTGCAGTCCCGCGATGATGTTGAAGAGCGTGCTCTTGCCGCAGCCCGAGGGCCCAATGAGACTGACGAAACGGCCCTTCTTGATCGTCACGTCGACCGGCGCCAGCGCTTGAAACTCTCCCGAGGGAGTCGGGAAGCGCATTTCGACGCCCTCGATGCGAAGCTTGGGCCTGGCAGTCATGTCCGCCTCTCGGTCTCCGGTGCAGCGACGCTCCGGCTCAGCAAGAAATGAGCACAAAGCGTGCCAGCGGAAGTCTGTAAGAGAATCTTGAGGTTCTGAGCGTGCGCTGGCAGGGGCAGGAAGGCGCAGGGGCGGACGCGGCGCGGCGCTTTACGCTGCATTGCGGCACGGACACCGAACCAGAGTCCGTTCAGGCCCGCGGCGGACCGCCCGCGCCGCGCCTCCGGCTCTATAAGCTCAGCTAATAGTCGACTGGCTGCGCGGTGAGCAGGTGCCTGCGGGCTCTGCCGACAATCGTATCACTCGGCGGGCTTGGTCGAGCTCGCCGTTCGGCCAATACCGCCCGCCAGTGTGAGCCCGGCAACCATCATGAGCGCGGCGTTACCCACCAGCGCGCCCGTATAGCCCGCGCTCGTCAGGTCGTAGACCAGCCCGACGAGGATCGGGCCGAGCACGAAACCCGCATCGCCGACGGCCCGCTGCATTCCCATGGCGGGGCCGAACAGGCCGGCGGGCAGGATGTCTGCGGTCGCGGCGGCCACGGCGGGCCCGTTGAAGCCGGAGCTGATGCCAAGCAGGATCAGTCCTGCCCAATAGAGGATCGGCGAGGATGAGACCGCCATCAGCGACAGCGCCAGGCCGGTGAGGATCGTCGACGCGACAGTGATCGGCCGCGCCCCGAACCGGTCCACCGCCGGGCCCACGATCGGCAGCATCAGGAAGTTGGCAAACGCGGAGGCCCCAAGCGCCAGCCCGATGATATCGACGGAAAGACCGAACCGGTCGTGGCCGACGAACGGGATGATCAGCCATTGCGACGCGGTGCGGGTGAAAAAGACGCCGAAGGTGATGACGCAGAGCATCAGGAACAGCGGCTCGGTCGCGAAGCTGCGGAAGCGCGGCCGCGCTTCCGGCGATTGCCGCGAGTGCTCGTGCCCGTGCCGCGGCGGCTCCTGGAACGTGGCGAACGCCACCAGGAACGTGACGACGGCCACACCCGCATAGGCCCAGAACGGCGCCGAATATCCGAAATGCAGGGCGACGAAGCCGCCGATCGCCGGGCCGATCCCGGCGCCCACCAGAAGCGAGCCCTGATAGAAGGCCATCACGCGGCCGCGCTCGCCGCTGCGCGTCGTCTCCGCCAGCACGGTGGCGGAGATTGTCATGTAGATGCCGGAGCCGATGCCCTGCACGAAGCGGAACATGAGCAGCATCTCGAAATTGCCGGACATGGCGGCGCCGACGCCGCCGATGGCGATCAGCGCCGGCCCGAGGCAGAGGAAGGGTCGGCGCCCGAAGCGCTCGGAGAGGATTCCGGCGGGGATGTTGGCGATCAGCCGCCCCACCCCGAACAGCGTGATCATCATGCCGATCAGCGTTCCGCCGACGCCGAAATGCTCCGCGTAGACCGGCAGGATCGGCGCCACGATGCCGTTGCCGGTCATGATCAGGCTGATGAGGATCAGCAGCGGCAGCAGGTGCTGGCGGGTGCGGAGGAAGGCCGGAAGGTAGTCCACGTGCGCTGACAAGCTCGCCTCTCTCGGTGGCCTCATGGCCCTTGAGAACTGCAAGTCGGGTGCCAGAGGCGAACCCCAAAGCACCGCTTATTGCCGTCCGACCTTGCCCGCGCCGGCCCGCACAGCCGCCACGCCCGCGCGGCCGCTTGTGGAGCTTAGCGGAACAAGCGGTCGATGGTAGGCTTAAACCGCTGCTGTTTTCGCTCCCGCCGGCGGACCGGTTGATGCGAGTTCTCGGCCCGGTTGTTCGCGCGTAGGCCTCGGTCGTGGTCGGCGGTGAGCCGCATCGCTCGGAACGCTGCTGGATAGGACCGCAGGTGGTCGGTCACGATCCGGGTTGGCGCGAATCCGTATTTCTTCAGGCGCTTGAGCGTCAGTTTCATGGCGACTTTGGTGTCGCGACGGCGCTGGACCAGGAAATCGAGCACTTCGCCCTCGTTATCGACGGCCCGCCAAAGCCAGTAACGATCACCGCGGATCGTGATCACCATCTCGTCGAGGTGCCAGTGGTCGCTCGGCCGCGGCCTTGAGCACCGGATGTTCGCTGCGATAGACCGGCCGAACTTGAGAAACCACCGTCGGACGGTCTCGTAAGAGACATCGACGCTCCGCTCGGCGAGCAGTTCCTCGACATCCCGGAATGACAGAGTGAACCTGCCATAGAGCCAGATCGCGTGGCGAATGATCTCGGGCGGAAAGCGATGGCGCTTGAACGAGAGCGACTTCATCCCTCCATGCTACCGGCCAGGGAGTGCGGTAGCTGCGGCAGCTACTGTAACAATGCCGCCCGGAGGATTGCCGATCCCGCCCGGTATTGAGACGAGAAGCGAGGCGATGAGCACTTGGCTCAAAGGCCTCTGATTAAAGGCCGGTCTGCCGCCTGGTGAGAGAAATGTCCAAGCGAAATGAGACGTGAGTCCATGGACTAAACGAAGAGTTGTCCGAAACTTGAGCGATGATGCTTGCACTGATTCGCCGGGGGGGCTCGATGGATACGAGACGGCCTGTCGCGAGGCATCTCTGCGGTTGGGGGACGGCAAGGGGGCCGGCTGGTCTGCTGTTGATGCGGATCGCCCCGCGGGGCGTTCGCGGCGATGTCCGCCGATCGGCGGCGGCGCTCGGTCTCGCGATGGTTGCCGTTTTGGCGCTCTCTTCTGCCCCCGCGCAGGCGCAGTGCACGATATCCTCCGAGACGGCGACCTGCACAGATGACCCGGGCGCAATCTCCTATACCGACGGCTCGGTCGACGAGATCATCATCGAAGACCTCACGGCCGATGTTTCCGGCGACACGGCGGTCGAGCTGCATGACACCAGCGCCGGTGAGAACGATGACGGCGCGGCCCTGACAATCACGGGCACCTTCGACGATGGCTTCGGCATCGTCGCCACGACCACGGGCATCGACACCTATACGCTCGGCGGCAACGGCAAGGACGGGGACGAAAGCTCGGGCAGCGGCAGCAGGACCGGGGACACCGGCGATGCCGGTGGCGCCGGCGGTGACACCACCGTCACGCTGTCCGGCTCGACCCCTTTGGAGACCCAGTCGACCGGACTCTACATGCTCTCCCAAGGCGGCAGCGGCGGCGTAGGCGGCAAAGGTAAGTCCAGCTCTAGGACCAGTTACGGCGGCACCGGCGGCGCCGGCGGAGCCGGCGGCACCATGAAGGTCACCGTGGCCGAGATAGAGGCCACCACCACGGGCTTTTACGTGACCAGTATCGGGGGCGCGGGTGGCGAAGGCGGCGAAGGCGAGGGCGAAGCCGCCGGCGGCGGCAAGGGCGAAGGCGGCACCGGCGGCACCGGCGGAGCCGGGGGCACCATCACCATCACGCTGAACGACGCCCTTACGATCGATCACGGCACCTACGGGATCAACGCCTCCAGCCAGGGCGGCGAGGGCGGCGAAGGCGGCGAGGGTAAGCCATATGTCGGATCGAGCTACGGCGGCGACGGCGGCGCCGGGGGCGCCGGCGGCGACGTCACGATCACGGCCACGGCTGCAACCAGCAGCATCACGACGAGCCCCACGGCCGGACATGGCGTGTTCGCACAGAGCATCGGAGGCGCCGGTCACGAAGGTCGCGACGGAAACGAAACGGCCGGAACCAACAGCCACGGCGGGGACGGCGGCGCGGGCGGGGCCGGCGGAACCGTGTCGGTTTCCGTCGATGCGACCATCACCACGACTGGTGAGCAGGCCCAGGGCATCCTGGCGCAAAGCTATGGCGGCACGGGCGGCGCGGGCGGGGAAGCAGGAAGCGCGCACGGCGGAGACGAGGACGATGGTTCGTCCGGGACCGGAGGCGACGGCGGGGCGGTAACCGTGGAGTACGTCGGCACGATGAGCACCGCCTCATACGAGGCCAACGGAATCCTGGCGCAGAGTATCGGGGGCTTCTATGGCGACGCCGCCGAAGCGGCGACCCTCATCACCTATGGCACCAGCGACACGACCGCCGGCGCCGGCGACGGCAGCACGGTCACCGTCACCGTGGACTCCGGCAGCACCATCAAGACGGCCAGCGACTCGTCGTCGGCGATCTTCGCGCAGAGCATCGGCGGCGGCGGCGGTCAAGGCTCTACCTCCGTCAGCCTGTTCGAAAGCCTGGGCAGCTCCGGCGACGCAGGCGGCAGTGCGGACACGGTTACCGTCACTGCAACGAGCTCCCAGCTGTCGACGAGCGGAAACAATTCGGCGGCAATCGGGGCGATGAGCGTCGGCGGGGGCGGCGGCGCGGGCGGCGCGCAAAGCGGAATCGTCTCGATCGGCGGCTCCGGCGGGTCGGGCGGCGACGGCGGCACGGTGAAGATCAATCTGACTGACGCCACGGTTGAGACCGGCGGGCAATATTCGGACGGGGTTTACGGCGCCAGCATCGGCGGCGGCGGCGGCCTCGCCACCTCTACGTCGGGCGTGGTTGCCCATGGCGGAAGCGGCGGCGATGGCGGCGCGGGCGGGGACGTCACGTTCACGTCCTCGGGAAGCGATGGCTATTCCTCCACGATGGAAAGCGATTCCGATGGCGTCGTCCTCCAGTCGCTCGGCGGCGGCGGCGGCAAGGCGGCCAATGTCGTCACGGTCGGCGTCGAATTTTCCGTGGGCTACGGCGGTACGGGCGGCAACGGCGGCAGCGCCGGTGACGTGACCTACACCGATAACGGCAGCTTTGCGGTCACGACCCAGGGTGACCGGTCCGCCGGCATCGTCGCCCAGTCGGTCGGCGGCGGCGGCGGCAAAGGCGGCAACGATTTGACGGTGAGTGCCGGCGTCGGCGTCGACATTTCGCTCGGCATGTCGGGCGACGGCGGCAACGGATCGGACGGCGGCACGGTCCAGGTCACGCCCGCCGGCTCGATCAGCACCTCGGGCGATCACGCAACCGGCATACTGGCGCAGAGCATCGGCGGCGGCGGTGGCGCGTCGGGCAACGCGATCGCCGTTGGCACGGCGATCGACGGCGTCAGCCTGTCCCTGGCCGTGGGCGGCTCGGGCGGCGAGGCCGGCGCCGGCGGTACGGTCACGGTGACGTCGAGCGGCGACACGATCCAGACCAGCGGCGACGAGTCCGATGGCATCGTGGCGCAGTCGATCGGCGGCGGCGGCGGCAACGCCGGCTCCGTCTACAGCGGCAGCGGGCTCTCCGACGCCAGCGTATCGCTATCGCTTGGCGCCGACGGCGGGTCCGGCGGCGACGGCTCCGCGGTCGCCGCCACTACCTATAGCGATATAACGACCCAGGGCTCGAACTCGATCGCCATTCTGGCGCAGTCGATCGGCGGCGGCGGCGGCAAGTCGAGCGCTACGGGTTCGCTCAATGCGATGAGCGATACATCGTTCGCAGTCGCGGTGGGCGCAACCGGCGGCGACGGCGGCGACACCGCCAAAGCGTTCATCAAGGTGGAAAGCGGTGCGGAGCTGACCACATACGGCGCCAACTCCAGTGTCGTCGTGGCGCAGTCGATCAGCGGCAATGGCGGCAATGGCGGCAGCACCCTCACCGGCAGTGGCGGCTCGGCCGATAGCTTTAGCATGACCATCGGCTCGTCTGGCGGCGCCGGCGGGACGGCCGGCATTGCCGCCGTCAATTCGAGCGGGGTGCTCTCGTCCAGCGGCGAGAACGCCTACGGCATCCTGGCGCAGTCGATCGGCGGGACCGGCGGCAATGCCGGGTCGGTCGTTTCGGTCACCGCCTTCAGCTCCGATTCCGCCGCGCTGACCGTCGGCAACACAGGCGGCGACGGCGGCACCTCGGGCACGGTTACGGTCAACACCGACCACAGCATCACCACAGGCGGCAGCAACGCCACGGCCATCCTGGCACAGTCCATCGGTGGAGGCGGCGGCAGCGGCGGCTCCAGCTACAGCGGCACGCTTTCCATGGAGAGCATCTCGCTGGCCGTCGGCGGCGCCGGCGGCGCGGGAGGTGCCAGTGGCGACGTAACCGTTAACAACGACGCCGAGCTGCAGACGGGCGGCGTCTATGCCTACGGCATCTCCGCCCAGTCGATCGGCGGCAGCGGCGGTGCCGGCGGAGCGGTGATGAACATCGCGGTGAGCGCCGGCGAGGTCGCCGGCTCGGTGGATCTGTCACTCGGCGGCGATGGCGCCGACGGCGGCAGCTCCGGCACGACGAAAGTGACCAACGACAAATCCGTCACCACGACGGGCTTCGCCTCGACCGCCATCCTGGCGCAGTCGATCGGCGGGGCCGGCGGCACCGGCGGATCGGTCATATCGGGCGCGGTCTCGGCGTCGTCGGACGGCTCGTACGGCATAACGTTGAGCGTCGGCGGCGATGGCGGCGGCGGCGGCTCCAGCGACGACGTGACCGTCACCAACAACTCGGGCGGACAGATCAACACCGGCGGCGACTTCGCCAACGGCATCGTGGCCCAGGCCATCGGCGGCAACGGCGGCAGCGGCGGCAGTTCCTATGCGGCGATTCTCAACGCCAGCGAGTCGGACACGATGGCGGTCGCGCTGACGGTCGGAGGCGACGGCGGCACAGGCGGCCAGGCGGGCGACGTCACGGTCGACAATTACGACACGATCACCACCACCGGCGGCGCCGCCAACGGCATCTATGCCCAGTCGATCGGCGGTGATGGCGGGGCCGGCGGCATGGCGGTCAACATCTTCGCCAACTTCGTCTCCACTTCGACCAGCAGCTTCCAGGGAACGGTCAACGCCACGGTCGGCGGGACCGGCGGGTCGGGCCAGGATGCCGGCGCGGTCTCAGTGACGAACACCGCTCAGATCACAACCGGCGACGACACATCGCGGGGCATCTTTGCGCAGTCGGTCGGCGGCGGCGGTGGCGATGGCGGCAGCGCCGGCAGCTATTCCATCGGCTACACGAAGACCTCGTCGGACGCTTCGGCCGACAGCTGGTCCTTCTCGTTCACGATGGGCGGCTCGGGCGGCTCGGCCGGCGACAGCGACAAGGTGACGGTCGACAGCAGCGGCGCCATCGGGACGTCCGGCATCGCCTCCTACGGCATCTTCGCGCAATCGGTCGGCGGCGGCGGCGGCAATGGCGGCGACGGCTCGATCAGCCTCACGGGTTGGGTCGCCGAGGTGGCGGATATCGACGCCGACATCAGCACGGCGCAGGCGATCGACGGCAGCTTGAGCGACCTCTCCAGCCTCTACAAGAGCTTCTCCATCGACGTCGGCGGCTCGGGTGGCGCCTCCGGCGACGGCGCTGCGGTCGAGGTCGAGGTCGAAAGCGGTGGCGCCATCACCACGATCGGCAACGACGCCACGGCGATCTTTGCCCAGTCGGTCGGTGGCGGCGGCGGCTCCGGCGGCGACGGCTTGCAGGGCATGGGAACCGGCTACACGGCCGGCGGCCTCGGCAGCGGCGGCGGCGCCGGCGGCGACGTGACGGTGACGCTCGGGGACACGATCAACACCATGGGCGAGCGGGCCATGGGCATCTTTGCCCAATCCGTCGGCGGCGGCGGCGGTGCGGCCGGCGACGTCGAGGTGTCGCTCGGGGCGGCCTTCGACGACCTCGCCTTCGGGACGGGCGTCATTGCCAGCTCCACGTCGGGCGACGGCGGTGACGGGGGCGATGTCACCGTCACCACCACATCCGCCATCACCACCACCGGCAGCTATGCGCATGGCATCTGGGCGCAGTCGGTCGGCGGCAGCGGCGGCGCGGAAGGGCAGCTCGACTTCGACAACGAGCTGGTCACGAGCGCGCATCGGCAGCGCCGGCGACGTCGGCAATGGCGGAGTCGTGCAGGTCACCACCGGCGCTGCCATTGCGGTCAGCGGCGACTACTCGACCGGCATCGTGGCGCAGAGCGTCGGCGGCGGCAATTCCGGCGATTCTGCAGGCGCGGTGACCATCGTCGTTGGAGCAGATATCACCGCGAGCGGGACCAATAGCCGCGCGATCCTGGCCAACACCGAGGCGAAGAGCACCAACGGAATCATCAGCATCGGCGTTGACGTGGGCGCCACCGTTTCGAGCGGCGGCGGCGACGGCTACGACACCATCACCTTCCTCTATGGCGTCAACTGCAAGAGCAGCACGGACTGCAATTCGCTCGTCAACGGCGGTACGATCGAGAACACGTCGAACAACGCAAGCAATGTTCTGCGAAGCAGCAAAGCGCTGATGGTCGACAATTACGGTATCTCTCCGGATCAATCGGGCTTGGCGGAACCGAAAGCACCCTGACGAACCACATAGGCGGCATGCTCGCCCTCGGTTCCTCGGTCAACATCAATGACGCCAGCACGGCGACTCTCAGCAACGCCGGCACCATGTCTCCGGGCGGGACGGGCTCGATCGGCACCACGTCTCTCACCGCCGGGAATGTTACGCAGACGAAGTTCGGGACTTATTGGGTCGACCTCACGCTGGCGTCGAACTCGAATGTCACCACCGCCGACCTGATAGAGATCGCCAACAGCGCGAACGTGACGCTGTCCGGCAACGTGACACCCAACGTCGTCGGCGTAAACGCGGCCACCTCAGGAGATTCCGGCACTATCGAAATCCTGTCCGGAAGCAGCCTCGCGTCGTTCGACACGAGCAGCCTTACGGTCGCCGACACGGCCACCGTCGACTATTCGCTCACGACCAGCGGCGACGACCTTTATCTCAGCTATGCCATCGACTACAGCGGCGACTGCCCGGGCGCGACTCTCGGAGAGAACGCGCGCAGCTTCGGTCAGAACCTGGATACGCTGATCAGCTTTGCCAACGCCAACCTCACCGACGGCTCCGCCGAGCAACAGGTCTTCCAGACCTTCGTCAACAGCGTGCTCAACGCCACAGATGCCGGCGTGCTTGAGGACATCTACGACGCCTTCACGCTCGACGAGGCGGGTGTCGGCGTGCTCGGCTCGCTCGGCAGCACCTTTGCCATGCACGGCTTCCTGCAGAGCTGCCCGCAGCTCCAGGCGACGCCGCAGGACAGCTTCTATCACCAGCAGGAATGCCTGTGGGCGCAGCCGGTCGGCTCGTTCACCCACCAGGACAAGACCGGCAGCAATCCCGGCTACGACGAGACCGGCACCGGGCTCGCCGCCGGCTTCCAGAAGGAGATCGGCGACGACCTCTTCCTGGAGATCGCCGGCCACGGCGAGGGCGTGTGGGTCGACGGCTCCAACTTCACGCAGAACGGCTACCGGCTGGGCGGCGGTGCGGCGCTGAAGAAGGAGATCGGCCGCTACACGCTTGTCGACGACGCTGAGCGGCGGCATCTACGATTACGGCTACAAGCGCAACTATACGATCGGCCCCGACACGTTCACCGCCAAGAGCGAGCCCGACGGGCGCTACCTGGCGGCGGAGGCGCGCATCACGGCTCTGTTCGAGAGGCTGGGCTTCTATGCCAAGCCGGGCGGGGCGGTTGCGGTGACGCAGACCTGGCAGGATGCCTTCACCGAGACGGGCGCGGGCTGCTCGACCAGCATGTCGATGCGATCTCGAAGACCAATGTGGCGCTGCGCCCCTCGCTGGAGCTCGGTACCGCGTTCGACATCCGCTCCATGGCGGCAACGGCCTTCGTCCGCGGCGGTGTGACCGCGTTCGTAACCGACCCGGATGTGAGCGTCACCTCGAGCTTTGCGGACCTTGGCGCGGGCTTCCCGGAGATGACGGCGAAGCTGTCGCAGGACCGGCTCTACGGCGAGCTTGAGGCAGGCTTCAACGTCATGGTGAGCGACCGCGTCTCAATCGGGCTCAAGGCGCGCGGCACATTGTCCAAGAACTCCCACTCCATCGCCGGCGAAGGCCGCGTGCGCATCCACTACTGACGGAGACCACACCGGCAACCGTGCCGCCTTTGGCGCGATACACAGCCGCCTGAATGCGGATGGACTGCCCCCGGATTGGCAGACATTTCCCAACCTCACGCCGCGGCGCCTTCGAACGCCTCGGGACTGATGCCGCCCAAATGGCTGTGGCGGCGGGTTCGGTTGTAGAACGCCTCGATATAATCGAAGATGTCGGCTCGAGCGAGGTCTCGCGTTTTGTAGATGCGTTTTCGGATGCGCTCCTTTTTCAGGCTGCTGCAGAATAATTCCGCGACGGCGTTGTCCCAGCAATTGGCGCGCCTGCTCATGCTCGGTTCCAGATTGTGGGCCTGGCAAAACCGTTTGAAGTCGTCGCTGCCGTATTGGCTGCCTTGATCTGAATGCACAACGACGCGGCCGGCGGGCTTTCTGCGCCAGACAGCCATGAGCAGCGCATCCAGGGCCAGCTCTTTCGAGAGACTGGGTTTCATCGACCAGCCGACGACCTTGCGTGCAACGAGGTCGACGACGACCGCCAAGTGAAGCCAGCCCTGCCAGGTCCGGATATAGCAGGCTGTTGAAGAAGTAGCACGCGGCGCCGCAAACGTCTCCGCAGTCTCGTTGTTTCTGACCGCAATAGCGCCCGCGAGTCCTCCGCCAAGCGAATGGCTGGTTAGCGTGATCGAGGCGGTTGGGCTATCTGTTCTGACTCGATCGTAAAGCTCTTCAGCCAACGCGATCTGCTCGAAGGGATTGCCAAGGTATGCGGCAAGAATGTCGTCGTTATCGTTCTCGTCGAAGCCGTCCCAACCTCGATAGGCAATAACGTACTCAGAGCTGGTCCCGGTTTGTGAGACAGGCGGCTAAGGTGGATTCGCCGATGAGAAGGACGATCCACCATGAGGACGCGCAGACGGTTCACGGCCGAGTTCAAGGCGAAGGTCGCGCTTGAGGCGATCCAGGGGCAGCGGACGATCGCGGAGCTCGCCGCCCGGCACGAGTTGCATCCGAACCTGATCACGCAATGGAAGCGCCAGGCGATCGAGAAGCTGGCGAAAGTGTTCGACGACAAGGGCTTTGAGGTTCAGGCGAGCCGCGACGCTGAGGTGACGAAGCTGCACGCCAAGATCGGCCAGCTCGTGGTGGAGCGCGATTTTTTGGCCAAAGCCTTCGATCGCTGAGCCTGGATCGGAGGAAGATGATGATCGATCCCGATCACAAGCGGCTCTCCATCGTCCGGCAATGCGAGCTCGTGTCGATCTCTCGGGCCTCGTTCTACCGCCGGCCAGCGGGCGAGAGCGAAGAGAACCTCGCTGCTGATGCGGCTCATCGACGAGGCGTTCCTGGAATGCCCGTTCTACGGTGCTCGCCAGATGGCGCGTCATCTGCGGCGGCTCGGCTGGTCATGTCGGCCGCAAGCGCGTGCGGCGCCTGATGCGCAAGATCGGGCTCTCGCCGATCTATCAGGCGCCGAAGACGAGCAAGCCGCACCCGCAGCACAAGGTCTATCCCTACTTGCTGCGGCATCTGGCGGTCGAGCGACCGAACCAGGTCTGGTGCGCCGACGTGACCTACATCCCAATGCGGCGTGGCTTCCTCTACCTCGTGGCCATCATGGATTGGGCGAGCCGCAAGGTGCTCGCCTGGCGGCTGTCGAACACCATGGAGGCCGACTTCTGCGTCGCGGCGCTGGAGGAGGCCATCGCCCGATACGGCAGGCCTGACATCTTCAACTCCGACCAGGGCTCGCAGTTCACCAGCTTCGCCTTTACCCACACGCTCAAGGACGCCGGCATCCGCATCTCCATGGACGGGCGCGGGCGGTGGATGGACAACGTCTTCATCGAGCGGCTGTGGCGAAGCCTCAAATACGAGTGCGTCTTCCTCAATGCCTTCGAGACCGGCAGCGAGGCAAGGAGCGGGATCGGTCGTTGGATCGGCTACTACAATGCCTCGCGCCCGCACTCTTCATTCGGCGGCAGGACGCCCGACGAGGTCTATGCTATCGACAGCGAGCAGCAAAAATTGGCGGCGTAAGCAACACCGGAATCCACCTTAGCCAAGCCGCCAAACTGTCTCAAAAAGCGGACCCACCTCTGATATCTTCGACCCCGATATTGTCAGGAACGAAGGGCAAGTCTGACCAATTTGCTATCTCATCGGCGATGACATGATTCGTTACCAAGCCGAAGTTGCCGATCTGCTCCCTCGTGAGAGTGGTGTTCGCCTGGGCAGGCGGGATTTGCCAACCCGAACCACTAGAGCCGTTCATGCTCTCATATGTGGCTTCCGTCATTTCAATCGCGGCAAAGGTCTCGGCAGTCTCATTGTTTCTAACTGCTATGGCAGCCGCCAGCCCTCCACCAAGTGAATGACCGGTTAGTGTGATTGAGGCAGTGGGATTGACCACTCTGACTTGATCGTAGAGCGCCTGAGCCCAGGCTATCTGTTCGAAAGGATTACCAATATACGCGCCAAGAAAAATATCGTTGAGATCGTCGGAGTTCATCCCAACCCCGATAGGCGATGACGAAGTCGTCGCTGCTATTCTTGTAGACAGTCGCACTAAACCGGTGCCGTTGTTATCCTCGAAATTACCGGCATATATTGTCTGCCTAGTCCAACCGTTCAACGTCGCTTCTTGCGAGGGATCGGAATAGGCATCAAGAGACAGAAGCGCTAGGTCTTCGGTGGTTGCCATCGATATCTCCCGGTCACGGTTGTGGAATGTGCCAGATGGGGAGCGCGTTCACCCCCAGTGTGAACAGAGTTTCCCTATCAGGCGTCAGGAAGATTACGCGGTCGTAGGCACCCCCGCGCACCTCATACGTTTCGCCAAAGAGAAAGAACGACGTCACCCGGTCGACGCTTGTCGGTAGGACACGGCCGGGAGGCTGGACACTTCGCGGAAAGTGAACGTCAGAGCGTCGGCGAAGCTCTGCATACGGCAGCAGGTTCGCCAAAGTCCCGAGGGTCGGCTTTCCCTCAACGATCGGTATCCCGTAGGTGCGGCGGAGCTTGTCGCACAAGGCCGCGTCGCCTCTGAAGGTCTGAAGCTGGCAGAGATGGCCCACAGAGCCCCAAACAAAGTTCATGCTGACCTGACCCGGCGCAGCTTGCATGGTCAACGGGTAGCTTCCACCCTTATCTGCAGGCTCCCCACCATCGGCCGGCATCGACCCGAGAGCCGCCCGCTCGTCGCTCGGCAGCGCTGCAACGGGCCGGACCGTCATCAAATAACCCAGGTAGAGCGCCGGATCGTGGACCAGTCCGGGAATCGTGGATTCTAGGCTGTCGCGCCAGCGATAGCGTTCCAAAAGTCGGTAATCCCTGATCGGGAATGACGAACGACGGGTTTCGAAACTGACCAAGTGAACGCGCGAATCCGGATCGCGCAGCCTAATATCCGAAAAATGATACTCGATCCGCTGCGGGTTCGTAGTGTTATCGACCAAGTAGATCGACGGGTAATAGCCCGGCTCGTACATATAGGTGTCGATGCCGCAGGCGTCTGGAAAGATGGTGAGGACAGCGCCGCCCCGCCGCAGAAGCGCCGCTGCGGTGGTCCCGCCAACCATGTAGTAGGACGAGGGCGAGCTTGAAAATCCGAGCAAGCTCCTCGCGCATTCCAAGACGCCGGTAACCGTCACCGCTTCGCCGTCCACGATGAGCTTCGTTTCATGGACGGTGTATTTGTAGCGGGGTTTGTCGCCCATCCCGTAGAGCACGTATCCGATCGGCAGCAACACGAGCAGCGTGATCAGAACGAGCCACAACCTCCATCGCGCGAAGACGGATGGTTTCCGGGCTTTCGGCTTCGCCGATGCCCCCCTCCCGGCCAAGAGGACCGGCGGCGCTATCTGTCGCAACGAACTCACGCCCCGCCGCTCCTCAGCGCGCTTTCTCCTCGCTCTTGCAGGTTGCAGGTTCGCGCGTCATGGTCAATCGGGTAAGCCCACCTTTCGCCGAAAATTCACAGAGGACATGTCACGCCTGCGCTGGCGGTTACCGAATGCCTAAGGGACAGCGTTCGCTGGAGACCGTCCGGCTCGCATCGTTCGCCGACAAAGCAGCGGGCGCGCATCCGTCGCACAAGCGGACCGGCTCGCCCGACTATTCCTCGCGAAAAGCCTTTGCGATCTGGTCCCTTAGCGGCTTGACGAAGGTGGAGTGCATGGGTGCGCTCGCCGGTCTGGACGAACACCTCCACCGGCATGCCTGGGGCCAGCTGGCTTACGCTGCCCGCATTCGGCTCACGCGGCGAGCATCACAGGCGCTGTCCTCCGACGTCTTGCGCTCGAAGTCGGCAGCGCCACGCGCCCACAACGCCACTTCCTCATGAACACATTCCTGGTTGCATCTCCTCTTGTAGAACAATAACAGATAATTCGCCATTTCCGTTCTGGTAAACCGCTGCAAAGAAGTTGTTGATATTCACCGATTGCAGCCGTGTCCAACCGTTCGAATTCGTCGACGTGTCACTGTAGACGTCCAGCGAGAGAAGAGCTAAGTCTTGGGTTGTCGCCATCAAATGCTCTCCTCTACTGATCCAAGATCCGATTTCTCGAAAGAAGCTCGACTCCGAGGCCAAATATGGCTTCCCGGTCAGGCGTCACAAACATCGTTTGATGGAGGTCAAGGCGACCTACCCGCTCAGAGAGGCCAAACAGCTCGAACTGCATCGTATCCTCGATACTGTCGAGCCGGCGGAGTCCATTGTCTTCGCCCGAGAGGTCCGCCCTTCTGACCAATTCAACAAACGGCTCAAGTTCGTCGAGACTCCGCAAAGTCGGCACGCCATTTACGACAGGCAGGCCGAATGTATGTTGCAGCACTCTGCAGCCATCATCGACTTCGAATTGACAGCCAGCCGCAGTGTTTGGTCCTACGAGATCGCCGTTCAGTTGCCCAAGCAGATCTACTGCGGCGGTGGGAGAGCGTGCGTTCACCGATATTCTCGCTATTTCTTCCGCACCCTGACCGGACTCAATGACCGCGCGCGCCTCGGGCGCTAGTTCGGGCAACGGCAGCACGGTCATGGTGTAACCGACATACATTGCGGGGTCGTCCATAAGACCCGGAACGGCCGACGTCAGCTTGCCCCAGCGGTAGCGCGCCAGAAGATGATAGGAGCGGATCGGCGACGAGGAGCGGAGCGTCGTGAACTCGACCAGCTGAACGCGCGAATTCGGATCGCGCAGGCTCACGCCGGAAAAGTAATAGTCGATGCGTTGCGGGTCGGTCGCGCTGTCTACGAGATAGATCGCGGGGTAAAAGCCCGGGTAGTACATGTAGCCGCTGATGCGTGCGCCTGACGTACCGCAAGCGTTTGGAAACATGGTTAGGATAGCCCCGCCGCCCTTCAGCCGTGCCGCCGCCGCTGTCGTACCGCCGCGTATGCGGTAGGACGCCCCCTCCGACAGATGGGGGAAAGGAATATGGGCGCATTCCAGCAGCCCGGTGACAGTCACTTCCTCACCGTCCACGATGAGCTTGGTCTGGTGAACAGTGTATTTGTAACGCGGCGGGCCGACCATGCCGTAAACCACGTATCCGATCGGTAGCAGCACGAGCAGAGCGATCAGGACGAGCCACAGCCGCGACCGCGCAAAGAAGAACGGTTTCCGGGCTTGCGGCTTCGCCGGCCTTTCCGATCCAACACTCTCGGCCAGGAAAAAAGGCAGCGTCGTCTGTGGCTCTGAACTCACGCCCCGCCGCTCCTCAGCGTGATTTTTCCTCGCTCTTGCAGGTTGCAGGTTCGCGCGTTCCCGTGTACGCCCCGAGAATGACCTCACTGAGATCCGAGACAGAGCTATCCATGCCGCGATATGCGATGAAAACTTCGGTGCCATTCTGGTAGGCTTCGGCGTAGAAGTTACCCACCTGCCTAGAGAGCAGCCTCGTCCACCCGTTCACCGCTGTGTCGTGAGCTGTAGACGTCCATTGATAACAGCGACAAGTCGTGAGCTGAGGCCATGTCACCCTCCTATCTCTGCTGAAGCACGCGATCCTTCGAGAAAAGCTGAGCTTCAATACCGAAAGCGATCTGTTCGCGCGGCGCTACGAGCGCCAGGCCGAAAAAGTCTGCCTTGCTAAAAGCCACCAGCCTGCCGAACAGGTTGAATTCCGTAACCGCATCCGGAGGCAGAACGGCTCGAGTGCCATCCTGATCAGCGCCAGCCACCTTTGGGCGCCTTGTCATTTCGACATAGGGCTGCAGCTCTTCGTCGCTCGTCAAGGTCGGCACCCCATCGACAAGGGGCAGCCCAAACGTACGCCGAAAAGCATCGCAGTCGGGATCCGCCTCCCTGACCCAGGGCGGACACATACGCCCAACGCTGGCGTCCGGAATGTGCATGTTGGTTTGGCGAAGAAGATCTCGAACCGCAGTTTTGACCTCAGGCGAATTCGGTCGTATCCAAATCAAATCATCATTGGTCGTTGTTAGCAGGGGTTCAAGAAACGAGCGTTCGTCGTCTGTCAGCTCTGAGAACGGCAGCACCGTCATGGTGTACCCGACGTATATCGCCAGATCGTCCATCAAGCCCGGGACAGCGGACGACAGATTGCCCCATCGATAGCGGGCAAGCAGATGGTAGGAGCGAATCGGCGACCAGGACTGGCGCGCGTGGAAGTCGACAAGGCGTACCCTCGACTTCGGGTCGCGCAGGCTCACGTCGGAGAAGTAGTAGTCGATCCTGCTCGGCTTCGTCGCGCTGTCAATAAGGTAGATGGCCGGGTAGACGCCCGGATGGTCCATCGCGTTGGCATCACGCCCTGGCCCCGCGCTGCACGCATCGGGAAACATCGTCAGAACCGCACCGCCGTTCTTCAGTCGCGTGGCGGCGGCAGCGGTCCCGCCAAGCATGTGATAAATACTAGGCTTATCTGTCGGCAAACCAAGAAAGTCGCGGGCGCACTCCAGCAGCCCGGTGACGGTGACCTCCTCGCCGTCCACGATGAGCTTCGTCTCGTGCACGGTGTATTTGTAACGCGGCGCACCGACCGCACCGTAGGCCACGTATCCTACGAGGAGCAGCACGATGAGCGCGATCCAGCGCCTCCGCCGCCCGAAGAAGGATGGTTTCCGGGCTTGCGGCTTCGACGGCCTTTCCGATCCCACCCTCTCGGCCAGGAGGAAAGGCGACGTCATCTCTCGCATCGAACTCACGCCCTGCCGCTCCTCAGCGCGTTTCTCA
>CAWDED010000015.1:0-65911 GCA_963801225.1 uncultured Alphaproteobacteria bacterium | reverse complement strand
GCGGGCGAGCCGGTCATGCTGATCGTGCCGCAGAGCGACGATTTTGCGCGTGGAGGCGCGTATCTCGCCACGCGATATCGACCAGCTTCACCTCAGACAGACAGCAAGACTGCGCTTCACCGCCTTCAACCAGAGATATACGCCAGAGCTGACCGGCGAGATCACTCGCATCGCCGCCGACGTGACGCTCGATCCGCAATCGGGCGCCGGCTACTACCTGGTGCGCGCCAGCGTTCCTGAAGACGAACGCGCGCGCCTCGGCGCGTTGGTGCTGGTGCCGGGCATGCCGGTGGAGGTGTTCATTCAGACCGGCGAACGCACCGTGCTCTCCTATTTCGTGAAGCCGCTAAGAGACCAGATCGCAAAGGCTTTTCGCGAGGAGTAGCGGAGCGAGCCGCTCTGCTCTGCGAGGGATGCAGCCGGTCCCTGCTTCTGTCGATCCGCAGCGCAAGTGCAGACGGATCGGCTAAGGCTTCCGGTTAGGTTTTTGGTAACCGTCGCCGCGTGTGTGATGCGTCGTCTGTGAATTTTCGACGACAGGTGGATTTTCCCGATTGACCGGAACGCACGAACCTGCAGCCTGCAAGAGCGAGGAAAATCACGCTGAGGAGCGGCGGGGCGTGAGTTCAGGGCCACAGACGACGGCGCGCGGCAACGCCATGTGCTGCTTCGCCAGATGACTGAGTAGCTGATGAGTTGCGCGTGGCTCATAGGCATACTAACGGGCGCCGCTGTCCTGGCGGCGTTAGTGCTTGGGAGCAACGCCGGACAAGCGCTTTTCGGCTGGAGCTCTACCGAGTCCGTCGAAGTCGACCGCGGCACCTATTTCCGCCTGAAGGTGAAACTCACTTACAAGGGCGAGCCGCAGGACTTTGACATCGTCGTCGGCTGCAACGCCGTGCAGATCAACTACGAGGATGGCAGCAGGACGTCTGAGGTCGGCCTCGTGCCGACCGTTTATGGGCGGCGGATGAGTGAAGGCAAAGGTCTCGTCATTCGCCCGCCAGCCGCCTGCCGTGGAGAGACCACTGCGAACGGCGAGATTCCGACAACCTTCATGCCGGTCGTCGTTGTCTATGACGATGCGGATACGCTCGCATTCGGCACGGCCTACATCTCCGACGAGGCCTATGAGAGCCCGCTCTCGGAGCTGTCGTTCGGAGGCGCCACGGTCGAAGCCGCGTCCCGCGCCGACTTCGACGCTTTCCGGCGCGACGGTCCACCGAACCTCGTCAGCCGCGATTCCTATCACTCATACCAATCCGCCAATATCGTTGAAGGGATGGGCCTGACAAAGGTGTATCCGCCCTTCGGGCGGGTCTGCTATGCCTACCGCCGGTTCCTCATCCCGGACTCAGTTAAAGACCATATCCGCAAATATTGGCCGGCAGATCGACCAGACTACTGGTTGCCGCCGACTTGGCCGCTTCAGGCAGAAGCACTTGGGATTTTCAGAGATGTCCCTGTGCAGCGTGACACGGGCGGCCCCTTCAAGCTTACGAGGCGCTTCTGGAGCGGCAACTCGATGGCCGACCTCGGCGTTATGCGGAGCGACGGGGGCGGCCTTATGTGGGGAAAGGCGGAAGGACACTCGGTCACCTCGTCGTTCTATCCGGTCGACGGGGAGCTCGCTTCTTGGGCCCAATGGCCCGCAGACCCCGACGTCTGGGTCGGCTTCATCCAACAGGAACCGGAGCCAATTGTTGCCACTGAAGTGAGCGTCCGAAACGGAAAGTCGCGGGGATTTGCTTTTTGTTTCGCAAAGATGGACAGGAGCCGCTCCGAGGCCGGCGATCTGCTTGCAGAAAAGCCGGCGGTTTACCTAGTAGACGGAGATCCGATACATGGCGCCCCGCAAAAATGGAGATGGACGTTTCTCCCCTGGTTTGCTTACCGCGATGAATACTTCTTCGACTTCACTGACATTCGCTTAAACTCGACAAGAGGAGACGTGTGATGCCCACGCTGACAGACCTTCAAGTCGCGGCAGCCTTAAGCGAGCAAGCTTATCGTCGGAGCAACCTAGACCAGCAATTAACCGATGAGGACATAGGAGTCTCCGATGACGTGGCAGGCGACCTACAGGGTTCGCCGATTGTGAAGGTGGACGGGTATTACTACAACTACGCGACTGGCTTTGTTGGCCGCATTCTCGAGGCGAATGGAAAGATCTTCGTTGTCTATCGGGGCACGGACGTGTCCGGTGGGCCTTTGGCGGTCGCGGACGCGATAGCCGGGACCGGATGGGCGGAAGGTTACGCCGATACCCATGACTGGCAGAACAATCTCGCTCTTGGCTCCGGAACCCTTGAGGAATCGCAGCTTACAGACGCCCTGGCGCTGTACGAGGCCGCCGCCGCCGTAGCCGCCGGCCGCGAGATTGTCGTAACGGGGCAGTCCTTGGGTGGCGGGCTGGCCGGGCTCGTCTCGGCGATAAAAGACGTAACCGGGTATGCGATTGCGCCCGCGCCGTTCCTGAAATCAGCTCAGGTGCGAGGCGACAGTGGCCGCTCTTGAAGTGCAGGGGATCAGCCGCGAGACGGCAGCGACCTGGAACAATATTTATGAGGGAGGTATTCTATACACCGTCGAAGCTGCCTTTGCAGAAGGTGGGACAGCACTCGAGAAGATTCTGCTGCAAACATCCCTGAGCGCTATCGAACGAGCCGCTGTCGTAGCGGGCAGAGCGGCCTTTCTCGATACGTACACTCAATCAGTGCAGCAAAAACTAAGCATACATTCCATTCAAGGGGAGGCACTAACCAGTGGTGCAATAGGGTCTGTTCTTGACGCTTTAGGTGCCGAGCAGCTCGATGCGCCAGATGTCCAGTACAACGTGGGTGACGGCAGTTCGGTGGCGCTCCACAGTTCGGCGCTGCACAACTTGGTGATCCGAACGGAGGGATCAGGCCAGGAGTTCAGCGAGCTCCTAAGCTCCGACAAGGCGCTTCGAGACGCTTTTCTCGACAGCCCCGAAATATCTTCCCCCGAAGAAAGCGACCGTGCCGATCCGGATGTGCCGGGCAATACGAGCAGGATGCTCGGCGACGGCCCGAACCCGTCGATAGTCTATAACGCACTTTGGAAGACGGTCGACGAAACCGACGAATTCTACACGAACTTCCACAGCCGGTTTGGGGCATGGCTTAGCGCAGGCGCCGTCGCAGACGGCAAATCGGCCGACGAACTCATTCATTCCACCATTCATACAGGCGTGGTGCAAATCGGGCTGCAGCGGTGTCATCGCGGCGGGCGAGCCGGTCATGCTGATCGTGCCGCAGAGCGACGATTTGCGCGTGGAGGCGCGTATCTCGCCACGCGATATCGACCAGCTTCACCTCAGACAGACAGCAAGACTGCGCTTCACCGCCTTCAACCAGAGATATACGCCGGAACTGACCGGCGAAATCACCCGCATCGCCGCCGACGTGACGCTCGATCCGCAGTCGGGCGCCGGCTACTATCTGGTGCGTGCCAGCGTTCCTGAAGACGAACGCGCGCGCCTCGGCGCGCTGGTGCTCGTGCCCGGCATGCCGGTGGAGGTGTTCATCCAGACCGGCGAGCGCACGGTGCTTTCCTACTTCGTGAAGCCGCTAAGAGACCAGGTCGCAAAGGCTTTTCGCGAGGAGTAGCGGCGCGAGCCGCTCTGCTCTGCGAGCGATGCCGCCATCTCCTGCCTCTGTTGATCCGCAGCGCAAGCGCAGACAGATCGGCGAAGGCTTCCGCTTAGGCTTTTGGTAACCGTCGCCGCGTGTGTGATGCGCCATCTGTGAATTTTCGACGACAGGTGGATTTTCCCGATTGACCGGAACGCATGAATCTGCAACCTGCAAGAGCGAGAAAGAGCGCGCTGAGGAGCGGCCGGGCGTGAAAGAATTTGGCATGCATTGGCGTCTGCTGAATGCTCGGTGCGCGCTCCGGGAAGGGGCTACTCGCCTTCTTCGCTCACGGCTGATTGGCATGTTCGCGAGTTTCGCTTTGGCGATCACCGTTGTTTCCGCATCAGCCTGGGCCGATCGTATCCCCGGAACGCCGTATGTCGGTCGCAGCTACTATGCATCAAAGGATATCGCTCTCGTCGCCGTTCATTTCGTGGAGGATGAACCGGGTCTCACACCGGAAAGCGCGGAGCAGCAGCCCATCGTGACGAGCGGCACGGTTCCACGCGGACTTGTGATCTTTGCGGTCCCGTACTCAAACGATACTCACTCAGTGCTTCCTAGTGAGATCTGGACTACGCATCTGGTGCTTTTGGTACATGGAAACGGCGGGGCCTACCTAGCGGCTTTGGACGAGCTTAAGAGGGCACAGGGACTATCAACCTCCGCCGCCGCCGCTTCAATACGAACGGAGATGGCGACGATTGATGTCCGCCCGATTGACTGGGGGCGCTATCGACAGGTCGCGATCTATTCTAAAGCGCCCAATAGGGGCTCCACCGCAGACGGACTGGATATTTTCTACTACTCAAGCGGCCGGGGGCCAGTTTACTATACAGACCGCGCCTACCCTGAGCTTCAGATCATCGATTGCGCGACCGATCAGGCGCGAGCGGATGCGAACGACTATTGCACTTACGAGCTGCGTCTCAGTGAGGTGCTGCTGGCACGAATCAATTTCGTCGACTTTCGCTTCCATGGCGGTCGGGCATTCGTGCAAGAGCGGCTCGGTGAGCTGCAAAGCCTGCTCTGTTCTTACTTTCCCTGTGACGATCCCAATGCCAACGAATAGCTTCTAGGGAGGCGATAATGCCCGCACTTTCGCCCACGGATATCGCTACACTACGAGGCTAATCTCGGCACCGAATACAGTGCCGAGGCCGATCCGAGCTCTTCGGGCACGACGACGTCTCCGGCTTTGCCGAGCTGGCGCTCTACGACAGCAACGCCGACGGCGTCATCGACGCCAGCGACACGGCGTTCGACGATCTCGTCGTATGGCAGGACGCGGACGGGGATTCCGTCACCGATGCGGGCGAGCTGAAGACGCTCGACGCGCTCGGCATCACCTCCATCGGGCTGACGGCGACTCCCGACGGCTCCACCAACGGGCTGAACGTCGTGGCGCGCACCGGCAGCTTCACCTGGAGCGACGGGTCGACCGGCACGGTCGGCGATGTGCCGGCTGCCGGAGATGCAACCAGGAATGTGTTCATGAGGAAGTGGCGTTGTGGGCGCGTGGCGCTGCCGACTTCGAGCGCAAGACGTCGGAGGACAGCGCCTGTGATGCTCGCCGCGTGAGCCGAATGCGGGCAGCGTAAGCCAGCTGGCCCCAGGCATGCCGGTGGAGGTGTTCGTCCAGACCGGCGAGCGCACCGTGCTCTCCACCTTCGTCAAGCCGCTAAGGGACCAGATCGCAAAGGCTTTTCGCGAGGAGTAGCGGCGCGAGCCGCTCTGCTCTGCGAGGGATGCAGCCGTCCCCTGCCTCTGTCGATCCGCGGCGCAAGTGCAGACAGATCGGCGAAGGCTTCCGCTTAGGTTTTTAGTAACCGCCGCCGCACACGTGATGCGCCGCCTGTAAATTTTAGACGACAGGTGGAGTTTCCCGATTGACCGGAACGCACGAACCTGCAACCTGCAAGAGCGAGGAGAAGGCGCGCTGAGGAGCGGCGGGGCGTGAACGCCATCGGGGAAGACAGGTGGACGCCTGCGGGTCGGCCGACACAGCGGGACGTCGGAGTCGCTGGCCTTGGTGGGCTTAATTCGGCTTTGCCGCAGCGCCTGCTCATTTACTCTGATTTTGATGCCGATTACTTCGTTGCGTCCCAGTGGATAGCGAGGAAGGTGACGCGAATGAGCGGTGACGCATCAGAAGGTGCATGGCGCGACGCTGACGGTTCTGGTCTCAGGTGCGTTCATGCAGAGAGCGGCGACACGATTGAAGTCCTCGGCGAGAGGAGAGCGCCGTGGAGCGAGCTGCCAAGCCTGCAGATGCGCGGACGTATTGGCGACCTTACCTTGGAGTTCGTTCTTGATCGGCAGCCAAGCTTCGTCGAGATCGGTCCGCGGCAGAACTTGTCGCTGAATTCTTTTGAGCGTGTTCGATACTCGCAGATGACCGTTGCATCAGGAGTGGAGCGTCGTCTCGCCTCGGAACTCGACCACGGCACATGGCTTCGCCTCGATAGTTTTCTGATGGAGGCGCTGGCCGCACTGCCGCATATTCGCGAGCGCTCCACCTTGGTCGAGGCCATGAGGAAGCAATTCCGAACTGACCGGTGGATCGACCGCCAACTGGAGCGCGTCGATGGAATTCATCCCATCGGGCTGTTCTACGGCGGGTGGCGGAACGGAGGGTGGAGCGAGTGGCTCCTACAGGACTCGGGGGCCACTTCTGCAGCCGCCGTTGACTCGCGAGTTTGGCGGGGGGCCGGCCCATATCGATCTTGCGCGACAGGAAAAGCCCGGGCCCGAATGGGTGTTTTCGCGGGAGCCGATGCCGGCGATGCGGCGAGTGGATACCGGAGAAGGCCTCGAGTACCGTGGGCTTCAGTCACAGCCTAGGCCGGCTGTGCCGCGGTTTAACCTGCCTGCCCGGATGGTTGAGTTTCACAGATTTGATTACAGCCTCGATGACGTAGCCTTTCCGCTTTGGGTCGAGCCTTATAACACTTACGTGCTCGGCTCTGACAAAGGTCTAGCAAGCTGGCAAATTGATTTGGGCGGCTGAAGCAGCCAGACGGGGAAATCCAAAAAGGGGATTTCTATTTGAAAATGTATGCGTTCCTGCAGGATGCGGTCCTGAATTGGCCAGAATCCGAACTGATATTTGGAGATAGACATCGTGGCCCGCCAATATACCTATGTATGAAAGGGCAGCGTATGAATAATGCAGAGCATAATTCTCTAAATGTAACGGCTAGAACCTGGAAGATGCTGGGTTTGTTCGACGCGGACTTCTTCAACGAAATCGGCGATAAGCGGCACGGAAGCCTCGCCGAAGTGCAGCGCTATTGCGGGGCTGCGAACCGTAAGCGGCTGGGCGGCGAGGCTATGAAGCGTATTGGTTCGGCCGAACCGGGAACAGCAAATGGCAAACCGACCTGAGCGGTTTGCAGATCAGTCGCATAACAGCTTGAAGGGAAAGGACGTTCTTATGGAGTTGGTGGGCCGAGGACTACCGAACAAAACTGCTAACTATTTGGAAATTATGAAATCGTTAGGACACAAATCCGAGACTTGCCCCCAAAGTTGCCCCCAAGCGCGCTGGGTCACTCGGCTTCAGCGCCCGCACCGCTTCGGCAATGGTCCGCGCGTCACCTGTCGCGCACGAAACCGCGCCCCAGGCCCCGCCTACATCGTCATGAAGGCGGCGGACGAGTTCGCCGACAAGACCACCGCACCCAACCAGCTCTGGCAGACCGACTTCACCTATCTGAAGGTCATCGGCTGGGCTGGTTCTATCTGTCGAGCGTGCTCGACGACTTCTCGCGCTACATCATCGCCTGGAAGCTGTGCACCACGATGAAGGCCGAAGACGTCACCGCCACTCTCGACCTGGCGCTGCAGGCTTCCGGACTGGACAAGGCCCGGGTCGTTCACCGACCAAGGCTCCTATCGGACAATGGATCGAGCTACGTCTCCGCCGACCTCGCCGAATGGCTTGATGGCCAGAACATGGATCACGTTCGCGGCGCTCCCTATCACCCGATGACCCAGGGCAAGATCGAGCGCTGGCACCAGACGCTGAAGAACCGCATCCTGCTGGAGAACTACTATCTGCCCGGCGACCTCGAGGCTGAGATCAACGCCTTCGTCGGCAACTACAATCACCTGCGCTACCACGAAAGCATCGGCAACCTGACGCCGGCCGACGTCTACTTCGGGCGCGGCCGGACAATCCGCATCGAACTCGACAACAACTCCGTAGAACGCGCCATCCGGCCCATCGCGCTGGGCCGCAAGAACCATCTGTTCGCCGTAGAGGCGATTGAACGCCTGCTGCACCGTAGCGCCCTTTAAGACCGTCCGCGTTTCAGGACCGATAGCGCAGCGCGTCTACCAGAAGGGTGAGGGCGGCCGCGGGTTGGCGCCGGCTCGAGGAAGCGCGTGGGCCCTCGGTCAATGGGTCTTCTTCTGCGCGCGCGTCGTGCCGTGCCGCGGCGGCGCCGTCGTCTCGCGAACCAGGAGCGGCGCCGCAAGCCGCTGGCTTCGCGGCCGGCCCCCACCCTCGATCGATTTCAGTAGCGCGCGTGCAGCCAGATGGCCCATCTGTGCGGCGGGCACATCCACTGTCGTCAGCGCCGGCCTGATGTGTTCGGTCAGGGCAAGATTGTCGAAACCTGTGATCGACAATTGCTCCGGCACCGCGATGCCCCGGTCTTGCGCTTCGAACAGAAGGCCGAGTGCCAGCACGTCGTTGCCGCCGATCAGCGCCGTCGGCATGACCTCGGCTTCGAGAATTCGTGCCATCGCCGACCGACCGGCGGAGATCGCGTATTCCGCCTCCATCGTCGCTTCGGGGACCAGTGCCAATCCACGCTCGGCCAGCCGTTTGCGCACGGCCGCGAGCCGGTCTCGCGCGCGGTCGTTGCCGTCCACGATGCCTGCCACCATGCCGATCCGCTTATGCCCGAGCTCGAGCAGATGGTCCACGACAAGAGCCGCCGCTTCGCTGTTGTGAAAGCCGATGTTCGGCCGCCCGTGTCGGGGGTCGAACGCCCAGGTGTTCACCTGCGGGATGCCCGCCGCGTCCAGCATCTCGTAGACCCGCGCGGAATGGGCGTTTCCCACTAGCATGATCCCCTCGATCCCCCGCTCGACGAGGCGACGGGCCTGGTTCTCTTCCACGTCCAGGTCGTAATTGGAAACCGCCAGGAAGAGCGTGTAGCGCGCCGCCTGCAGTTCGCGCTCGAGCGCGTTCACACTGGCGGCGAAGATCGCATTGTTGAGAGTGGGGATGACGGCGCCGATCGTGTAGCTCCGCCGCGAGGCCAGCGCCCGCGCCGCCGCATGAGGGAAGTAGCCGAGTTTGGCGATGACACTCTCGATGCGCTCCCGCACGGCGGGGCGGACGAGCGGCGATCCGTTGAGAACCCGCGAGACCGTGGCTGTCGAAACGCCTGCGGCTCTGGCGATGTCGCTCTGCGTCGGCACTCGTCTGGACGGCCCCGCGGTCATGCCTGCTCCAATTCGCCGTTGACACCCGGCTAGTTGTCGATCAACCTGCAACAAAATGTAAGCGCATACAAATGCTGCTTTGAAGAGCAAACAGGGAGAAAGCGATCATGCCGCGAGTTGCCGCCCCGTCTTGCGCGCTCGCGCTCCCCAGAGCGAGGCGACGGCCATGCCATCCTTGCAGGATGCGCCCGGCATGAGCGTCCTGTTCGTACTCTTCTGGATCGCCTTCGGCATCTTCGCCGCTGACCTGGCGCTCGGAAAGATCGGCCTCACGGTAGTCGGGGTCGGCCCGTTTCTCAGTGATGTCGGCGATTTCCTGATGCTGGCGCTTGCCGCCGCCTTGCTGACGGCCGAGTGCCTGCGCCGGGAAGCGGCGAGGAACGCCACGACAATTGCGGGCGACGACACGCGCCCGCAGGGCCGCAACTCATGATTCTCAAGGGAGGAAGAAACCAATGGACGAGATAAAGAAAAATCCGCTCGACCGCACGCTCGGCGAGATCGATCACATGCAGGGCCGCACCGGGATGTCCGGCGCGTTGCGGTCAGAGGAGCGTCGCCGCTTCCTCGGCCTTTCGGCGAAGTTCGGTTTCACCGCCGCGATGGTCGCCGCCGGCGCCGGCACGCTGATGTCGGACGAGGCCGCCGCCCAGACCGCCCAGGAGGAGCAGCAGCGCGAGGGCACCGCGAAATACAAGATCACGCTCGCCACCGAATATCGGATCGGCACGACGCGCTCCTATCCGATGATCCAGCTCAATGTGAAAGAGAACCTGCAGAACTTCTCCAACGGCGCGATCTACGTGAAGCTGCAGCCGGGCGGCGCGCTCGGCACCGGCACGGCTCTGGCCCAGAAGGTGCAGGCCGGCACGGTGGAGATCGGCCAGTTCAGCCTGTCGAACTTCGCGCCCTTCGCACCCGCCGTGGACCTCATCAACCTGCCCTATTGGTGCGGCGAGAACCAGAAGTTCGTAAACCTCATCACCAGCCCCGTCTGGGAGGACCAGGTCAACAAGCTGGTGCGTGAGAAGGGCTTCGAGCCGATGTTCTACTTCTGCATCGACCCGCGTACCGCCGCCAAGCGCAAGGGCCTTTCCGACGGGCCGTTCAAGACGCCGGACGACCTCGCCGGCGTCAAGTTCCGCGTGCCGGGATCGGAGATTCTCAAGCAGTTCTACCGCCTGCTCGGCGCCAACCCGACGCCGGTTGCCTGGGGCGAGACACCTTCGGCCATCAAGCAGGGCGTCGCCGATGCGCTCGATCCCTCCGTTGGCGCGCTTTACGCCTTCGGCTTCAAGGACATCCTGTCCTGGGTGACCTTCAACCGCCCGGTTCCCGACAGCCAAGTCTATGCCATGAACAAAGCTTGGTTCGACGGCCTGGACGACGAGACCAAGGACGCCATCCGCGCCGCGGCCGAGACCTGCCTCCAGCAGAACCTCGCTCAGGTGCCGGCGTCGCGCGCCTACGCCATGGCCGAGATGCATGCCGCCGGGGTCGAGTTCTACGTCCCCACCGAGGAGGAGCTGGCACAGTGGAAGGACAAGGCCGGCGCGCAGCTCCCCGACTGGGATCCGATCAAGACGCAGATCCTCGGCTCGCCCGACAAGTTCCAGGCGCTCGTCGATGCGGCGAACACGCAGGGCAAGTACTACGTCAATGACGTCTGATCGCAGCCGGTCTTCGTCGCGTCCGTAAACGCCGGCGGCCCCGCTCCCGCGGGGCTGCCTTTCACCGGGGCCGAGGGAGTCTGATGGGCGGATTTCTGAAACGGTTGGATACCGAGGGCGAGCGCTGGCTGCTCCTCGGCTTCTATACCTTCATCGTCCTCGTGATCGGTATCGAGGTCGTGCGCCGATTCGGCCTCGCCTATTCGTCCGTCTGGGGCGAGGAGGCCGCGCGCTACGCCTTCATCTATCTCGTTTGGATCGGAGCGGCGGCCGCCGTTCGCGATCGCGCGCATATCCGCATCGACGTGCTTTCCGACATTTTGCCGCCGCGCGGCACGGCCTTCATCTACATGCTGGGCGATCTGCTGACGTTGCTGCTTGCCTGCGGCGCGCTCTATTGGACCATCTCCCCGGTGCTGACCTCGATCCAGTTCGACTCGGTCACCGACGGGCTCCGCGTCACGCGCGCCTGGTTCCTCATCGCAGTCCCGTTCGGCTTCGCCCTCATCATCCTGCGTACGGTGCAATCCATGATCCGCGACATCGGCGACATACGCTCCGGCCGCCCGCCCTATCGCGGCGAACGCCTGTTCGACTGAGCCATGCTGTACCAGATCCCCGGCGTGACCGCGGAGCTCGGCTGGCAAGTCATCGGGCCACTGCTTTTTGCCGTCCTGCTGCTGGCGCTCTCCATCCCCGTCTGGGTGGTGCTTGGCGTGACCGCGGTCGCGCTCCTGCATTTCACCGGGGTGCTGCCGATGTCGCTATTCGGCGAGGCCCTGTTCGACGGCGTCGACGCCTTCGCGCTGATCGCGATTCCGCTCTACATCCTCACCGGCGATGCGCTTGTCCGCAGCGGCCTCTCCAACAAGCTCATCGACATCGCCGAGGCGACTCTCGGGTCTCTCCGCTCCGGTCTTGGCACCTCAACCGTGCTCGGCTGCGGCTTCTTCTCCTGCATTTCCGGCTCCGACGCCGCAGGCGCGGCCGCCGTCGGACGCATTACCCATCACCGGCTCGTGGAGCGTGGCTATCCGCCGGCCTACGCCTGCGCGCTCGTCGCCTCGGGATCGTGCACCGGCATCCTCATCCCGCCGTCGATCGCCTACATCATCATCGGCCTGGTCCTGGGCATCTCCGCCTCGACGCTGTTCCTTGCCGCTGCAGTGCCCGGCATCATGATCATGGTTTCCATCATGATCACGAACATGATCCTGAACCGCATCAACGGCTACGAGAACAGCGACGCGCGCTTCTCCTTCCGCCGCTGGCTCCGCGCCGTGTGGGACGGCCGCTATGCGCTGGCGATACCGATCATCATCTGGGGCGGGATCTATTCCGGGCTCTTCACGCCGACCGAGGCTGCCGCCGCCGCGGTGGTCGTCACCATCGCCATCGGCCTCTTCCAAGGGACGCTGACGCTCGCCGACTTTCCAAAGATGCTGGAATCCTCTGCCAAGGTGAACGGTGTCATCGTGCCGATCATCGCCTTCGCCCTGCCGCTCGCGCAGGTGTTCTCCGCTCTTGACCTGCCGTTGGCCATCGTCCAGCAGGTCACCGCGGTAACCGAAAATCCGACGCTCATCATTCTGATGATGCTCGGCATCTTCATTCTCGCAGGCTGCGTCATGGAGACCACGCCGAACATCGTCATCCTCGCGCCGATCATGTTGCCGGTGGCGGAGAACATCGGCATGGATCCCATCCACTTCTGCATCTTCATGGTGACGGCGCTCGGCGTCGGCTTCATCACCCCGCCGCTTGGGCTGAACCTCTTCGTGCTCTCCGGGCTTACGGGCGAGGGGATCCTCACAATCGCCGCCAAGGCGGTCCCGTTCGTCGTGACGATGCTCATCGTCGTGCTGATGCTCGCCTTCATTCCCTCGCTGTCACTTTGGGCGCTGCGCTGACGCAACCGACAATCGGGAAGGTCTCGTTATGGCTGAATACCTGAAGCGTGCCGAGAAGACGGCCGCAAGCGGCGAATCCGACGTCCGCGCCACGGTCGAGAAGATGCTCGCCGAGATCGAGGCGGGGGGCGAGGCCAAGGCCGCCGAATACGCCAGGTCGCTCGACAAGTGGGAGGGCGGCATCGTCGTCACCGCCGAGGAGCGCGCCGCGGCGGCCGGCAAGGTGCCGCAGCGTCTGAAGGACGACATCGCCTTCGCCCACGATCACGTCCGCCGCTTCGCCGAGGCGCAGCGCGCTGCCATCCTCGATACGGAGGTGGAGCTGTCGCCCGGCCTCGTCGCGGGACACAAGAACATCCCCGTCACCACCGCCGGCTGCTATGTGCCGGGCGGGCGCTACACGCACCTTGCCTCCGCCATCATGTCGGTGACCACGGCGCGCGTCGCCGGCGTGAAGAACGTCATCGCCTGCTCGCTGCCGCGCGGTTCCGGCATCGTCCCCTCCGTCCTCTACGCTTTCGATCTCTGCGGCGCGGACACGATCCTCAATCTCGGTGGCGTGCAGGGCGTCGCCTCGCTCGCCTTCGGGCTTTTCACCGGGCATCCGGCCGACATCATCGTCGGCCCGGGCAACCAGTTCGTCGCGGAGGCCAAGCGTATCCTCTACGGCCGCGTCGGCATCGACATGTTCGCCGGCCCGTCCGAGATCCTCGTCATCGCCGACGACACCGCCGATCCGGAGATCGTCGCAGCCGATCTCGTCGGCCAGGCCGAGCATGGCTACAACTCGCCGGCCTGGCTGATCACGCTGTCGAAGACACTCGGCGAAAGGGTCCTGGAGCTGGTCCCGGAACTTATCGCCGACCTGCCCGAGCTCAATGCGAGGAACGCCGAGGCCGCCTGGCGCGATTACGGCGAGGTGGTCCTTGTCGGAGACCGCGAGGAGGCTGCGAAGGTGTCCGACGACTATGCCTCCGAGCATCTGGAGGTACACTGCGCCGATCTCGACTGGTGGCTGAAGTGCCTGCGCAACTACGGCTCGCTCTTCCTCGGCGAGGAGACGACGGTCGCCTATGGCGACAAGACGTCAGGCCCGAACCACATCCTTCCGACCAAGGGCGCGGCGCGCTACACGGGCGGCCTTTCGGTCGGCAAATTCCTCAAGACCGTCACCTGGCAACGCATGACGCGCGAGGCGAACCGCGATATCGGCAGCGTCGCCGCGCGGATATCCCGGCTGGAAGGTATGGAGGGGCATGCCCGCACCAGCGACGTGCGTCTCGCCAAGTGGTTCCCGGGCGACAACTTCGACCTCTCGCCTTTCGACTGAAGGTCACCGCAATGTCCGCCTTCCTCGACAGCCTTTTCTCGCTCGAGGGCGGGGTGGCGCTCGTGACCGGCGCCTCCTCCGGTCTCGGCCGCCGAATGGCCGGCGCGCTCGCCCGCGCCGGCGCCCGGGTGATCGCCGTCGCCCGCCGCGCGGATGCGCTGGGGGCGCTCGTCGCCGAGATCCGCGATGCCGGGGGCGAGGCCCATGCCCGCGCATGCGATCTTCTCGCCGACGGCGCAGCCGAGGCGCTCGGCGCGTCGGCCCATAGGCCCTTCGGGAAACCCGACATTCTCGTCAACGCCGCCGGCATCAATCTCCGCGAGCCGGCCGACCGGGTGACGCCCGAGACCTGGGAGCGCACCCTCCGCCTCAACCTGACCGTCCCCTTCTTCCTGGCCCGCGCGCTTGTGCCGGGCATGCGCGAGAAGGGCGGTGGCGCCATCGTCAATGTCGGTTCGCTCCAGTCCTACCGCGCCTTCGCCAATTCCATGCCCTACGGCGCGTCCAAGGCCGGCATCGTCCAATTGACCCGCGCCATGGCGGAGGCGTGGTCGCGCGACAACATCCGCGCCAACGCCATCCTGCCGGGGTTCTTCCCGACCGATCTCACCGCGCCGGTCTTCGCCGACCCCGGCCTCGTTGCGAAAAACGCCGCCGCCACGACGATGGGCCGTAATGGCGAGCTTTCGGATATCGATGGCGTCGTCGTGTTCCTTGCGTCGAAGGCTTCCGGCTACGTCACCGGCGGCACCATCGCCGTCGACGGCGGCTATCTCGCGAAATGAGGATACCGTGAAGGCGCTCGTCTATACTGGCCCGGAAACGCTGGCGTTCCGCGAGGTTAAAGAGCCGCGCCGTGGCAACGACGAAGTCGTGGTCGGAGTCGAGGCGGTCGGTATCTGCGGCTCCGACATGCACGCCTTTCTCGGCCATGACGAGCGCCGCCCGGCGCCCCTCATCCTCGGCCACGAGGCGGCCGGCGTGATCGTCGCCGGCCCGGGGGAAGGGCGGCGTGTCACCGTCAATCCGCTGGTTACCTGCATGGTCTGCCCGGCCTGCCTGTCCGGCCGCACCAACCTCTGCCCTTCCAGGCAAATCATCTCCATGCCGCCGCGCGAGGGCGCCTTCGCGGAGCGCTTCACGATCCCCGAGCGCAATCTCGTCGCGGTGCCGGACGACATGCCGCTCGACAAGGCAGCGCTCTGCGAGCCGATCGCCTGTTCCTGGCACGGCGTGAAGCGCGCCGCCGCCCTCTCGCCGCTCCCGCTGCCCCGTGCCGCCGCGCTCGTCATCGGCGGCGGGCCGATCGGCGTCGGCGCGGCGCTCTGCCTCGCCGCCTTCGGCGCTGCCGCCGTCACCATCGTCGAGCCGAACGTGTTACGACACGCCGCCCTTCGGCGCGCCGCCGCTTTCTCGGTCGTGGACGCCGCGGCCGAGGGCGATCTTTTCGATGTCGTCGTCGATGCCTATGGCGGCGAGCCGACCCGCGCCCTCGCCTCGAAGGTCGCACGACCGGGCGGTGTCATCGTCCATATCGGTCTGGCAAGTGCTGCGGGTGGCCTCGATATCCGCCGCATGACGCTGCACGAGATCGCCTTCATCGGCACCTACACCTACACGATGACCGAATTTCGCGAGACCTTCGCAGCCATGGTAGCCGGCCAGCTCGGCGCTCTCGACTGGTTCGAGACGCGGCCGCTTGCCGACGGCGCCACCGCCTTCGCCGACATCCGCGCCGGCCGCAACGCCCAGCCGAAGATCGTTCTCCGTCCCAGCGCTTGAGTGCAACCGCCTTAGCTGGAGCCCGCGTTCAATCGGCTGAGCCCAGGACGGACGGCTCGCCCCGGGGCGCGTCAACTCCGCCGCTTCCGCTGGACGTGCCCTCTCTTGGGGTTCGCGTCGTCCTTACCAGCGCATCTTCCATCGCAAGTTCTTGGCGGCGACGGACAACGCCCGCCCGTTTTCGTGGAGACCGCCCGGCTCGACGCCGCACGCATGCTGCTTTTGCGCGGCTGTTCGCCCAACTTGGTCGCCGCACAGGTCCGCCTATTGTGAAACGGCTTCGAAGACTGCCCCCGTTAGATCACAGCCAACCGTATGATATTGCGAATAGATTCTCGTTCGTTCTGGGGTCCCGATCGGCGCCGATCGGGACCCCAGAACGAGTGCGAATACCGCAGGCCAATCAACGCGTTGCGTCAGATTTGCGCGGGGTCACGTCTCGACGCCTATTCACACGACGGTTCCACAAGCCTGTTTATGGCCATTCGGGGAGCAGGGCGGCCCCTGCTTCTCTCTTGACCGGATGACGGCGCGCTGGTGGCCGGTGCAGGCCGGCCTTTACAGCCGGAGGAAGGTTTTCGCTCCAACGGGGTGGTTATTCGAGGGTGATGTTGATCGGACCGGTGGCACGCCGGCGACCGGACGCAAGATCAGGGTGCTCACGGTGGTCGACACCTTTTCGCGCTACGCGCCGGTGCTCGATGCCAGGTTTAGCTACCGCGGCGAGGACGTCGTCGCGACCCTGAGCGGGTCTGCTCGCGCATCGGCTATCCGAAGACGATCCGTGTCGATCAGGGCTCGGACGCTCAACATGAGGACGTCCAGCGGTTGAGCAGGCCGAAGGCATCGGTGGCGCCATCGCGGCGCTGCGCCACCAAATCACGGCCCTCGCGCGCGGCCTGACGCGCCTCCCGCGGCGTCATCTCGTAAGCCTGCCGGAACCGACGGCCGAAATTCGTGAGGTCCGTGAAGCCCCAGCGATAGGCGATCGTGCCGATGCGCTCGTGAAAGTGCCGCGGGCTCGTGACTTCATGAAAGGCACGCGCCAGCCGGCGCCGGCGAACATAGGTGCCAACGCCGCCGAGTGGCTCGAACAACCGGTAGAGCGCGGCGCGCGACAAGCCGAAACGGGCCGCCAGCAGCTCCGGACCGAGCATCCGATCACCAAGGCCCTGCTCGATTTCGCGGCGGATCATCAGTGCAAGCTCGGTGCGCGTTGCCGCGCTCGCAGCGTCACGGCCGTCGGACGACGTGCCGAGCGCCGCCGCGACGAGCCCTGCGGTTGCCGGGGTGACCGCCTCGCCGTCGGCGCGGCTCATCCGGCGCGCCTCACGCTCGAGCATCCTCATGTGCGAGACGAGCAGGGCGTTGAGGGGGGCCCCCTTGCGCAGGACCGTGCCATGCATGTCGTCGAGGCTGTCCACCAGCGGCTCAACAAGCCCGCGCTCCAGTACGACAGACGTATTGGAGGAAAAATCGCTGCGGATGACCATCGGACGGCTGAGATCGATAAAGGCGACATCACCGGGCGTCACGACGGTTTCCTGACCGCCTGCCGTGAGCACGTAGTCCGACGATCTGTAGAGATGCACGATGATGCGGTCGGTGCCGCTGCGGGCAATGACGGCGCCGTCTCTGCGGCAAATGTAGGTCGTGCCGCTGCTCACCCCGAGCTGCATATCGCCGAAATTGTAGGCCGCGACGTCCACGCTGAAGGCTTTGCGCTGCTCCTCGTTGGCCAGCTCGCAATCGAACATGGGCGCAGCCGCATAGCGCCAAGCCTCGAATCCGTCGACTGAATTCGGACGAATACTGAAAGCAAGGCTGGGCAGCCTGTCTTCCTGGGCGTCGGTTCCCGTCACGTGGACTGACCTTGAGACCTGCAAAGCCGTGTTAGGCAAGTCGACAGTCCCGGGCAAACGGAATCCGCAAATCGTCTCTGTTTTTCGGCCTGTCGTCTCAATCTCCTGCTTCGGCGGTGCGGTGCGATTGTCAACGCGCCAGAGCCGCGGAAAGGATCGCACAGGGGCCAGTCTGCGCCAGTTTCCGGCAGCCGCTGGCGCGAAAAAGCGTTGGGCGATACGGGCATGTCCGGAATGCTTGCCGGGCGTATCGGGGGGTCGGTCAGCCGCCTCCTCGATCGCGTCTTCGGAATTGTGCGAAGCGCCATGGGCAGAGACCTGGCGCACTGCCGTGAGAGTTGCCGTCGGTCCATGGCGACCCGGCGGCTCGTACCGCGTGCGCTTTTCGCCGGTCTGGCGTTGTCGGTCGCCGGCCTCGCGGCGGCGCCGGCCGCAGCGCAGCACCTTTCAAACCAGGCTTCGAGTCCGCCCACGTATTCGGCTGCCGGGCAGAACCTTACCATCAGCGTCTCGCTCAACTTCGAGAACAACGTCGTCAATACGGCCGACGTCAGGGTCGTCAACGACGCCACGAACCGTGAATTTCCGCTGCCGTGCGCGGGCCTTCCGGGCCACACCTTCGGTGTCGCAGTGACCTGCTCGGGCACCTACACGACCGACGCGACGGATTTCGCTTTAGCCTCGATTTTCCTCCGCATTTACGGCGGCGGCACCGGCAATTGCTGCGGCGGCAACTTCACGCTCAACCCGGTTTTCCTAACGGTCGCCAATTCAGGCACGTCGATATCGATCTCCCAGTCGCCGAATCCGATCACGGCGGGCAGCTCGGGCACGGTCACCATCCACGTCAGCGCCAGGGACGGCGTCACCGCGACGGGCAATCTGAGCGTCGGCTTCAATGGTTCGGCCATCCCGCTTTCGCTGAGCGGTGGAAGCGCGAGCTTCTCGACCGGAACGCTCCCCACAGCCGGCACCCTTCCGGTGACGGTGGACTATGCCGGCGACGCCTCGCACTCGCCCAACACCGCAACGGGCTCCGTCTTCGTCCAGGCGCCCCTCATCATCGTTCAGACGAGCATTCCCCGGCCAGTGGTCGGAGCGGCTTATTTGCAGGTCCTGACCCCCAGCGGCGGCACCGGAACCGGCTACGCCTTCACCCTATCGGGCGGCACGCTGCCCGCCGGCCTGACGCTTGAAACCGACGGCACGCTGCACGGCACTGCAAGCACGGCCGGCGCATTCGATTTTACCGTCGGTCTGCGCGACAGCGCTTTCAACTCCACCACGCGGCAGTTCACCGGCTTCGTCAATCAAGCGCTTTCGCTTACGGCCAACCCGCCCGTGGGCAACACGAAGATCGGGAATATTTTCACACAGACGAACGGGGCGAACGGCGGCACCGCCCCCTACACCTACTCCATCACCGGTGGCTCGCTGCCGGCCGGCGTGAACCTGGATCCGGGTGGCGTGATTTCGGGCACTCCGACGGCGGCCGGCCCGTTCAGCTACGATGTCACAGTGACGGACAGCACGGCGCCGACGGCGCTGACCGACACGAAGACCGTGAGCGGCACGATCGCCAAGGACGATCAGGGGATCACCTTCACCTCGACACCAAACAACCCGACGGTGGGCGCGACGTATGTGGTGACCGCGACCGGCGGGGGATCGGTCAATCCGGTGGTGCTTGCCATCAATGCTGCGAGCAGCACGGTGTGCAGCCTGTCGGGCAACAGTTCGGGCAGTACCGGTCAGCTTCCTTGGCCTCGGGACGTGCCAAATCGACGCCAACCAGGCGGGGGACAGCAACTACAACCCGGCGCCGACCGCGACGCAGAGCTTTGCGGTCACCAAGGTCCAACAGACTATCTCCTTCACGCAGCCGCCGGACACGGCGTTGAACGGCGGGCCGGTGACGTTGAACGCCACGGCAAGCTCCGGCCTTCCCGTCAGCTTCAGCTCCATGGCGACCGGCGTGTGCACGGTCGCCGGCAGCACGGTGATGCTGGTCTCGGCCGGGACCTGCACCATCGACGCCGACCAGCCGGGCGACGGAACCTTTGACGCGGCGCCGACCGCGACGCAGAGCTTCGCCGTCACCAAAGTCCCCCAGACCATCAGCTTCACACAGCCGCCCGACACGGCGCTGACCGGCGGGCCGGTCGCACTCAGCGCGACGGCGACGTCGGGCCTGCCGGTCAGCTTCATCTCCACGACGACGGGCGTGTGCACCGTCTCAGGCAGCTCGGTGACGCTGGTCTCGGCCGGGACCTGCACCATCGACGCCGATCAGCCTGGCGATGGAACATTCGACCTGGCACCGACCGCGACCCGAAGTTTCGCGGTGACGAAGGGCATGCAGTCGATCGCCTTTGCGCAGCCGCCCGACACGGACCTCGCGAGCGGGCCGGTGACCTTGAGCGGCACCGCGACCTCCGGACTCCCTGTCGCCTTCACCTCCCTGACGACGGGCACGTGCACGGTTTCAGGCAGCTCGGTGACGCTGGTGTCGGTCGGAACGTGCACGATCAGCGCCGGTCAGGCGGGTGACGGCAACTACGATCCGGCTGCGTCCGTCATGCGCAGCTTTGCCGTGCAGTCCGCCACTGTTGGCTTCGCCAAGGCCTTCGCGCCGGATGTGCTTGGCGGCGGCGCGGTGTCGACGCTTGCTTTCACGATCGACAACTCCGCGAATGCCGTCGTCGCCACGGCTCTGGACTTCACCGACGCCCTGCCCGGGGGCGTCCAAGTGGCCAGCCCTTCCAACGCCTCGACCACCTGCACCGGCGGTACGCTCACCGCCGCGAGCGGCGCGGGCGTCGTCGGCTACACCGGTGGCGCAGTGGGCGCCCGGGGCACCTGCACGGTGCAGGTCGACGTGGTGGCGCCGGTGACGCCGGGCAGCTACGTCAACATGACCGGCGCCTTGACGTCGTCGCTCGGCGTTCACGGCACCGCATCCGATACGCTGACCGTCGAGCCGCCCCCGATATTCGCCAAGACCTTTGCGCCGGACGCGATCGCCGTCGGCGGCGCATCGACGCTGACCTTCGCCGTCGACAATTCGGCGAGCACGCTCCCTGCGGGATCGCTGGGCTTCACCGACGCCCTGCCCGCAGGCGTTCACGTGGCAACGCCCGCCAACGCCTCGACCACCTGCACCGGCGGCACGCTCACTGCGGCGAGCGGCGCGGGCGCCATCGGCTACAGCGGCGGAAGCGTGGCCGCCGGCGCGAACTGCACGATCCAGGCGGACGTGACATCGGACACCCCGGGCGCCTACGTCAACACCACGGGCGACCTGACGTCGTCGCTCGGCAATTCTGGTACGGCCACCGACACGCTGACCGTTACCGCCACCCCTCCGACCTTCGCAAAGGCGTTCGCCACGAGTCCGGTCGGCGTCGGCACGCCTTCGACGCTGACATTCACAATCGACAACAGCGTCAATGCGGCGCCCGCCGGCAACCTCGACTTCACCGACGTGTTCCCCGCGGGGCTTGTGGTGGCGACGCCGGCCAATGCTTCCACCACGTGCACCGGTGGCACGTTCACCGCCGCAGCGGGCGCCGGCACGGTCAGCTACACCGGCGGCACCGCGCCGGCGGGCGCCGCGTGCACCATTCAGGTCAACGTGGCCGCCGCGACGCCGGGGAACTACATCAACACCACGGGCAACCTGATATCATCGCTCGGCAATTCGGGCACCGCGACCGACACGCTGAGTGTCGAGGCGAGCGCAATCGGCTTCGCCAAAGCGTTCGCAACGAGCCCGGTCGACGTCGGCGTCGTTTCGACGCTGACATTCACCATCGACAACGGCGCCAATGCGGTCGCGGCGACCGGGCTCGCGTTCGACGATCCGTTCCCGGTCGGCCTCGTCGTCGCGACGCCCGCCAACGCTTCCACCACCTGCACCGGCGGCTCCTTCTCCGCGCCGACCGGCGCGAACTCGGTGAGCTACGCCGGCGGATCGGTCGCGGCGAGCGCCACCTGCACGCTGACGGTGGACGTCGTGGCGCATGCGCCGGGCAGCTATGTGAACACGACCGGCGCCCTGGCATCCTCGCTCGGCACCCAGGGGACGGCCACCGATACGCTGACGGTGGGCGCCACGGCGCTCGGCTTCGCGAAGGCCTTTGTGCCCGACTCGATCGTCGTGGGCGGCGTGACGACGCTGACCTTCACGATCGACAACAGCGCGAACGCAGCCGCCGCCACGGCGCTCGCCTTCAGCGACGACCTTCCCGCCGGACTGCAGCTCGCCGCCACGCCGCGCGCCGCGACCACCTGCAGCGGAGGCGCGCTGACTGCCGCGGCCGGGGGAGCCTCGATTGCCTTTGCCGGCGGCTCGGTCGGCGCCGGCGGCACCTGCATCGTCCAGGTCGACATCACGGCGACCGTTGTCGGGACCTACACGAATACGTCGGAGGCGCTCACCTCTTCGTTCGGCGCGTCTGGCGCGGCGACCGCGACGCTCTCCGTCAACCAGGACCCGGCAGTCGTCATCGCGCAGACGCAGCAGGTGATCAGCAACTTCATGAACACGCGCGCCGACCTGATGACCATCCAGGATCCGGACTTGAGCCTGCATCTCGAGACCGGCGGAGCCGGGCCCCCGGTCGACGTGAACGCGTATTTCGACCCGGACAGGTCGGATTTTTCCTTTGCCACAAGCCTGTCGCGGCTCGCCTATGCGGCGGGCACGGGGGAACGCCAGGCCGGCAGCGAAGCGCTCGCGGCGCTCGGCTACACGCAGGCCGCTCCTACCGGAGCCGAGGCGCCGCGCTTCGACATCTGGGCGGAGGGCAGCTACACGACCTTCAACGATACGGCGGCCGGCGCCGACATGGACGGGCGGTTCGGCCTTCTCTACGTCGGCGCCGAGTATCGCCTGGGATCGAATCTCCTCGTCGGCGCACTCGGGCAGTTCGACTGGACGGCGGAGAAGGACGACAACACCGGCATCGGCGCCGACGGCATCGGGTGGATGGCAGGGCCCTATGTGGTCGGACGGCTCGGCGACAGCCTCTACCTGCAGGCGCGCGGCGCCTGGGGCGTGGCGGAGAACGAGGTGACGCCGTTCGGCACCTACGCTGACAGCTTCAACTCCACCCGCTGGCTGGTGAGCGGCAAGGTGACGGGCCGCTTCCATGCCGGGCAATGGCGGTTCAGTCCGACCGCCGGGCTCATCTATTTCCAGGAGGAGCAGCACGCCTACGTCGACAGCAACGGGCTGACGATCCCGAGCCAGTCGGTCGCGCTTGGTCGCGCCACCTTCGGGCCCGAGGTCGGCTATCGGGTGAACCTCGACGGCGGCGGCTACCTGGAATCGATGCTGGGCATCACCGGCGTGTTCGACTTCGACGAGGACGGCAAGACGCTGGGCGGCTTCGCCACGACAGCCGATTCGCTTCGCGCCAAGGTGAGCGGCGGCTTTAGCTTCCAGGGCCCGGGCGGCGCCAAGTTCGGCATCTCGGGCTTCTATGACGGCGTCGGCGACGAGAATTTCGAAGCCTATGGCGGAAAAGCAAACCTCGTCGTCCCCTTCGATTGAGATCCTGGCATGGACGCTGACGTGCCGGCGCAATGCAACTTCTGTCAAAATTTCACGGCGACCGCTTCTGGCGGATTTCGTTGAAGAAGTCTGCGTCGGGAACGAGGTGCGCGGATGCGAACCGCCTGATGGGGGCGGGTGCAGCTGCTTCACGCCGGCTGCGGCGCTGGCATCGGGATGAGCTTGGCGAGCTTTCTGAGGTTCTGCGCGGTGGCTGCGAGGTGGAACTCGTCACGGGCCCCATTCGGCCCTCGTAATCGGAGCCTGTCGAGGCGTAGGCTGCGTTTAAAGTGGGCGAAGAGCATCTCAATTTTCTTGCGTTGTCGCCGCGAGGTCAGGCCCTCTTGCGGTTATCGCTCGGGTCGATGCCGTTGGCGAGCAGCTTGCGCGCCTCGTCACGCCGTTCGCGGGCGTTTTTCAAGCTCACGTCGGGATACACGCCCAGCGATAACCGCTTTTCCTTGCCGTCGAACCGGTAATTCAGCCGCCACCACTTCCCTCCGGTCGGCGAGACTTCCAGATAAAGCCCGCGCGCGTCGAATAGCCTAATAGCCTTCGCACCAGGCTTGGCGTTGCGGACCGCGGTGTCGGTGAGCGGCATTTGGGGGCAACTTCTTGCAGAGGGATTGACTTGCCCCCAGTGTTGCCCCCGGATGTCAACGAACGCTATAGAGCCTAGCGGGACGCAAACCCGGAGAAAAAGCAAGCATTTATGCTGGCTTATGGATATTTCTGGAACTCTTGGGACGTGAGATTGGTGGAGCCGAGGGGGATCGAACCCCTGACCTCCGCATTGCGAACGCGGCGCTCTCCCAGCTGAGCTACGGCCCCATATCCGCCGGTGGGTCGTCCGGCAGGCGGGCGCATTTAGGGTTCGCCCCCCGGGGGTGTCAAGCGCGGCGGCCCGGGGCGCGTCGGCCAGCCGTGCCGGCTTCGAATTGCCCGTCCTCGCAAAGCTGTGATCGCGCCGCAAAAACCGGCTGCGCCACGCCTCCGTAACCGCTCCTGTCCCCCAAGCGGGACCCATCCAAGGGAGCTATATCGATGAGATTTTCGACATGCCTTCACACCGCCGCCGCGGCCGGCGCCATCGCCTTCGCCGCCGCGAGCTTTTCGCCGGCCTCGGCCGATGTGATGGTCGGCGGCGCGCCGATGTATGCCACCAAGACGATCGCCGAGAACGCACCGAACGCCTCGAACCTCACCACGCTGGTCGCCGCGGTGAAGGCGGCGGGCCTGGTCGATACGCTGGCCGGTCCCGGGCCGTTCACCGTCTTCGCGCCGACCAACGCGGCGTTCGAGGCGCTTCCCGACGGGACGGTGGCAATGCTGCTGAAGCCGGAGAACAAGGATCAGCTCACCCATATCCTCACCTATCATGTGGTCGCGGCCGACGCGACGTCCGAAGCGGCGATGCAGATGATCAAGGCCGACGGCGGCGAGCACAAGGTGAAGACCGTCTCCGGCGACACCCTCACGCTGAAGATGGACGGCAACGATCTCGTGGTCATCGACGAGCAGGGCAACGAGGCCCACGTCACGCAGGCCGACGTCACCCAGTCGAACGGCGTCGTGCACGTCATCGACAAGGTGCTCATGCCGGCGATGTAGGCCCATATCGCAGGCACGAGCGGGAAGGGCGGCTGCGGCCGCTCTTCCTTCTTGTGAAGCGGCTATTCCACCGGGATCAGGCGGCCGGAATAGATGACCGGCCCCGTCGGCTCCCCGGATGGCGAGCCGCCTTCCGGCTCCACCGAGACGGCGATGACGCCGTTCACCGGGCCGGCCGTCGCCAGGTCCTGAAGCGTCTGCTCGTTGAGGCCTGCCTTGAGAATGCCGAGCGAGCGCGGTTGATGCCCCTCCGCCACATGCCAGAGCTCCAGGCTGTGCCCCGCCGGCGCCTCGGCGTGCAGGCTGCGCACCGTGATGAGCCCCGTCGAGGTATCCACCTCGGCAATCAGCGCCGGCTCGCGTCCGCCTGAGTCGATGACGGCGACGTAGCGCCCGCCGGCCGGCTCGGGCGGCAGCGATTCCCGGTCCACCACCGCGAAGATCGCGAGCCCCGCCGCCAGCGCGCCCGCGACGATCGTCGCGCCGCGCCAGAAGGCCACGCGGCGGCGTAGCTGGATCACGTTGGCCGATGACGCCCCGGTCTCGCCGGCCGCCGCTGTCGCCTGCTCGATGTTGCGCCATACGCTCTGCGGCGGCGTCTCCGGCGCCGCGGTGTCGTCGAGGGGCGCGAGCCGTCTCTGCCACGCGCTCACGGCCGCGCGCAGCGCCGCGTCGTTCTGCAGCCGCTCGACGAAGCGCGCGCGCTCGTCGGCCGGGAGCGTTCCCAGCACGTATTCGGCGGCCTCGTCGCGCAGCTCTTCGCTCATCCGTCCAGGCACTCCCGCAAGAGTCTGATGCTGCGATAGAGCAGCGTCTTGATCGTCCCCACCGGCCGGCCGAACCGCTCGGCCAGCTCCTCGCGCGAATATCCCGAGCAATAGGCCAGGATCACGCAGTTTCGCGCTTCCTCTTCGAGCCCGTCCAGGCACCGGCGGAGCGCTTCGTGCATGGCCGGATCGCCGCCGCTGGGGGCGACGAGCCGCTCCAAAATCGTCTCGTCCGCCGTGCTGGCGCGGTCGATCCGTTCGGAGCGGATGCGATCGATGGCCCGGTTGCGCGCGATGGTGGTCAGCCACGCCATCGGGTCGCCGGCCTCGGGGGAAAAACGCTCCGCCTTCTGCCAGACGTTGATGTAGGTCTCCTGCAGCACCTCTTCCGCAACCGGCCTGTTGCGTACCGATACGCAGCACGATCCCGAAAAGTTTTGGCGCGGTCGCCTCGTAAAGCGCACGAAACGCCGCGCGGTCGCCGGCTGCCGCCGCCTGCAACTGGCCCGCCAGCTTGCCCTTGTCCGCGTGCAACCGTTGGTTCAAGCGTTCACCTCGTTCCGTTGCAAGGCTAGCATTGCGGGCGCCCGCGCTCCACGCTTTCCCGGCTTCGCTTGTAAGTGCGGCGCTGCACCGCTACATGGGCGGCTTGTCCTAATCGCCGCAAATCACCGGAGGCGAGATGCGCGCGCTTCTCGATGTCCTGTTCCTGGTTCTCCGCCTGTACACGTGGGTGGTCATCGCCAGCGCTATTTTCTCGTGGCTCTACGCCTTCGGCGTGGTCAATCCGCGCAACCAGTTCGTCGGCATGATCGGCCGCATGCTCTATCAGCTGACGGAGCCGCTGCTGCGCCCGATCCGCCGCGTCGTCCCGGTCTTCGGCGGGCTCGACATCTCGCCGGTCATCCTGCTCCTGCTCATCTTCCTGATCGAGCGGGTCATCGCCTACTACATCTACCCCTACGTCTTCTGAGCCTGCGTGACCGCGCTTCCGTACGAAGCGGGGCCAGGCGGCCTGCGTGTGCGCGTGCGGCTGACGCCGCGCGGCGGCCGCGACGCGGTGGAGGGGATCGAGGTGCTGGCCGACGGTCGCGCCGTGCTGAAGGCGCGGGTGCGCGCCGCGCCGGAGAAGGGTGCCGCCAACGCCGCGCTCGAAGCGCTTCTCGCCAAGCTCTGCGGCGTGCCGAAATCGGCTGTGACTGTGGTGGCGGGAGCCACCGCGCGCGTGAAGATGGTGGCGATCGAAGGCGACCCGGCCCGGCTGGCGCAGACGTTTGCCGATCGCCCGGCGTGACCCTCCTCGATCCGGCGAAAAGGGGTTAGCGCTTGGCGCGCTCGGCCGCCTCGGTGATCAGCGCCTTGGCTTTGTCGGCATCGCCCCAGTCGATGATCTTCACCCACTTGCCCGGCTCCAGATCCTTGTAGTGCGTGAAGAAGTGCTCGATCTGCTTCACCGTGATCTCGGGCAGGTCGCGATAGCTCTTCACCGTCTCGTAGCGTTGCGTGAGCTTGGCGCTCGGCACGGCGACGATCTTCTCGTCGCTGCCGCTCTCGTCCTCCATGAGGAGCACGCCGATCGGGCGGCAGTTGATCACGCAGCCCGGTATGAGCGCCCGTGTGCTGGCGCACAGAACGTCGATCGGGTCGCCGTCGCCGCACAGCGTGTGCGGCACGAAGCCGTAATTCCCCGGATAGCGCATCGGCGTGTAGAGGAAGCGGTCGACGACCAGCGCGCCGGCCTCCTTGTCGAGCTCGTATTTGATCGGCTCGCCGCCGACCGGCACCTCGATGATGACGTTGATATCGTCGGGCGGGTTGTTGCCGACGGGGATGGCGTCGATGCGCATGCGGGACGCTCTTTCTCAGCGGCGCGACCGCCGGCCTGTCAGGTGCGGAACTCGTACCAGAGGCATGGCAGCATGCGCCCGCCGAGCGACTCGTCGGTGCGCGAGACCAGCCGCCCGCCATAGCGCAGGTAGAAGCCGTTGGCGCGGTCGTTCTCCGCCAGCGCGCGCACCAGCACGCGCGCATAGCCGCGGCTCTTGATGCGCTTCACCGTGGCGGAGAAGAGCCGCACGCCGAGGCCGATGCCCTGGTATTCCGGCCTGAGGTAAAGCTCCTGCACCTCCGCCGCGCTGGTCTGGCCGCGCCCGCGCGCCGGGGCGAAGCTCGCATAGCCGGCAACGGTCCCGTCGACGTCGAGCACCAGCACCGCGCGGCGGCTCAAGATGTCGCGCCACCACACGGCGCTTCGCCTGACGATCATGCGCTCCAGCGTCACCGCCGGGATGATGCCGGCATAGGCCTCGCGCCACGACGAGGCATAGACGTCGGCAAGCTGCTGCGCGTCTGCAGGGCGGGCGGGACGGACGTCGATGACCAGCGAAGTCATGAGCTGAATCGTAGCTCGTCAGAACGCGCGAGGAAAGTCGAAAGCCGTTCCGCATCGCACCGCGGGGCGATGCGCCGCGGCGGTCTGCTACTGTCCCCGCGCCGTAAACAGCGCGACCGGCTCCGCCACGCCGCGAAACGTGAAGTCGCCGAGCGCCTCCAGCGGCTGGTCCACCAGCTCCGCGACCGCCCCGGTCAGAAGCAGCCGCCGGCCGGTCTCCTTGGCGAGCGGCTCCACCCGCGCGGCGAGGTTCACCGCCGGCCCGGTGACGGTGAAGTCGAGGCGGTCCTGCGCCCCGATATTGCCGTAGAAGACCGGGCCGCGATGCAGCGCTATCCCCGTGGCGAGCGGCCGCCACGGCGCTTCGATGCCGAGCGCCTCGCCGTCCTCGCGGTTGAGCGCGTCGACCGACGCCAGCCCCTGCTGCGCCGCCTGGAGCGCCGCCTTGGCGGCCGCCCCGGCGGGCGTGGCGTCGGTCACCGGGAAGATCGCCAGCAAGCCGTCGCCGATGAATTTCAGCGCCTCGCCGCCATGCCCCTGCACGGCCACCACAAGGCGCTCGAAATAGGCGTTGAGGAGGCGGATCATGTCGGGGCCGGGGAGGCGGTCGGAGAGGCCGGTGTAGTCGCGCATGTCCGACACCCAGACGATGGCGTCGATCAGCTCGCCGGAGCCGCGCCGGATGGCGCCGTCGAGCACGCGCTTGCCGCTGCGCTCGCCGAGATAGGCGGAAAGCACGTTCTCCGCGATGCGCCCGAGCGCGATGATGTCCAGGTTGAGCGCCAGCGCCGGGATGAGGCTGCTCGATCGCCGCGACGCATTCGTGCCGGAAGCCGCCCTTGGCGCGGCTGGCGACCGTCATGGCGCTGTGGAAGCTGCGCGCATGCGGAACGGGAAAGGCCCAGTAGTCGGTAAAACCCTCTTCGGCCAGCTGCGCCATCATCGGGTACTGCTCCGCCGAGGCGGGGTCGGCGGGATCGAGGCGGACGGCGCGCGCTCGTCGATGACCGGCCTCAGCGGGCTCAGGCGAAACTCGTCCGTATCGCGCACATGCGCGTTGACCTTGAGCTCGTTGCAGGTGCCGCGCAGCGGATTCCAGTTGGCGGTGAAGCCGAGCACCTGCGGATGCAGCGTGCCGACATGGAAGGTCGCCCGCTCGAACGGCATGCCGGCCGCGACCAGCCGCGACATCAGCCCGTCGAGCAGCTCCGCAAACCCCGCGGCGCTGGCGTCGCCCGACATCAGCCATTCCTGCGGCGAGCCGTCGGTCCTGTCGGGATCGGAGACGGGAATCGTCCGCACCAGCTGCATGTCGTGCGGAAAATCCGGCTCGCGCGGCCGAGAGGCGGGGAGGGGTTGGGAGGCTGGAGGCATGGTCATGTTGCAGAAGCGGGTGGCACGTTAGATGGGCATTCCGATCACGCGCCGCCAGCGCTTTCCCCTGAACTGCGAACAAGCGCTCCGGGCTCACCGCTCCTGCGGCGGGCTGAAAACGGCGACCGGTTCCGCCACGCCGCGGAAGGTGAAATCGCCGAGCGGGTCGAGCGGCTCGCTCAGAAGCTCCGCCACCGCGCCGGTCATCAGCAGGCGCCGGCCGGTCTCCTTGGCGAGCGGTTCTACGCGCGCTGCGAGGTTCACAGCCGGGCCGGTTGCGGTGAAGTCGAGGCGGTCGTCGGCACCGATATTGCCGTAGAAGATGGCGCCGCGATGCAGCGCGATCCCCATGTCGACGGGCCGCCACGGCGTGTCGATCTCCAGCGCGTCGCCTTCGGGGCCGTTCAGCGCCAGCACCGCGGCGAGTCCTTCCTTCGCTGCGGTCAGCGCCCGCGCCGCGGCGTCGCCGGCGGAGACGCCCGTTCCGATCGGGAAGATGGCGAGCATGCCGTCGCCGATGAATTTCAGCACCTCGCCGCCGTTCCTTTGCACGGCCTGGACCAGCCGGCTGAAATAGGCGTCGAGCAGGCGGAGCATCGCCGCTTCCGGCAGGCGGTCGGAGAGCTTCGTGTAGCCGCGCATGTCCGACACCCAGACGATGGCGTCGATCATCTCGCCGGCGCCGCGCTTGATCTCGCCGGCGAGCACGCGCTGGCCGCTGCGCACGCCCACATAGGCGGCAAGCACGTTCTCGGCGATATGCCGCAGCGCGACGATCTCGAGATTGAGCGCCAGGAGGGGAAACAACGCCGTCATCGTCTCGATGTCGCGGTCGGAAAATCCTCCGGGGGCGCGCGTGGAGACGGAGATGACGTTGAAGAAGCGCTCGGTGTGCGGGAGCGGGACGATCCAGTAATCGGAGAATCCCGGCGCCGCCAGGACCTCCACGATGGGGCTGTCATTCGCTCCGACGTCCTGGGCGCGCAGCCGCAGCGGCTTTCCTTCTTCGATCGCCGCCCGCAGCGGGCTCTTTCGATAGAAGTCGGTCTCCTGCATGTGGGCCTTCACCCGCACCTCGACACAGGCCCCGCGCTCGGGAAGCCACATGGCCGCAAACCCGATCAGCTGCGGATGCAACGTCCCCATATGCAAGGTGGCGCGGTCGATCGGCGCGCCGGCCGCCACCAGCCGGGCGATCGTTCCGTCGAGCAGCTCCGCCAGCCCGGCGGGCTTCCCCGCACCCGACATGAGCCAGTCGAATGCGGCCGCGGGCGCCTCGATCGGAGCCGTCGGGACCTGCCGGATGAGCTCGATGTCCGGCGGAAAGGCGACCCTGCCCGCAGGCGTTGGAGCATGGGCGCGACGCATGCCGCCACCTCGCCGGGACGCTTTTTGCCTAGGCCGCGCTGGCGGCCCGTCGCCGCGCGCTTGCGGTCGTTCGGGTCGAGGATGATCTTCCTCAGCCGGATCGACTTGGGCGTCACCTCCACCAGCTCGTCGTCCTCGATGTAGGAGAGCGCGCGCTCCAGGCTCAGCTTCATCGGCGGGGTCAGCACCGTCGCTTCGTCCTTGCCCGAGGCGCGGACGTTGGTGAGCTGCTTGCCCTTCAGCACGTTGATCTCCAGGTCGTTGCCGCGCGTGTGCTCGCCCACGATCATGCCGCGATAGACCCTTGTGCCGGGCTCGATCATCATCGGCCCGCGGTCCTGCAGGTTGAAGATGGCGTAGGCGACCGCTTCGCCCTGCGAGTTCGACAGGAGAACGCCCGTCCGGCGGCCCGGAATTTCACCACGGAACGGCTCCCAGGCGTGGAAAATGCGGTTCATGATCGCCGTCCCGCGCGTGTCGGAAAGGAGCTGCGGCTGATAGCCGATCAGACCGCGCGTCGGGATGTTGAAGCGAAGACGCGTGCGCCCGGCGCCCGAGGGGCGCATTTCGACCAGCTCGCCGCGGCGGCTCGAAAGCGTCTCGATGACCACGCCGGCGTGCTCGTCGTCGACATCGACGATCGCCTCCTCGATGGGCTCGAGCGTCTGGCCGTTCTCCTCGCGGGTGACGACGCGCGGCTTGCCGATGGTCAGCTCAAAGCCTTCGCGCCGCATGGTCTCGATGAGGATGCCGAGCTGCAGCTCGCCGCGTCCGGCAACCTCGAAGGCGTCTTTGTCGGTCCCCTCGGATATCTTCAGCGCGACGTTGCCTTCCGCCTCGCGCAGGAGCCGGTCGCGGATGACGCGGCTCTGCACCTTGTCGCCCTCCGTGCCGGCGAGCGGCCCGTCATTGATGCGGAAGGTCATGGACAGCGTCGGGGGGTCGATCGGCTGTGCGTAGATCGGAACCTCGATCGACGGGTCGCAGATCGTGTTGGAGACGGTTGCCTCCGTCAGGCCGGCCAGAGCAACGATGTCGCCGGCTTCGCCCTTGTCGATCGGCCGGCGCTCCAGCCCGCGGAAGGCGAGCACCTTGGAGACGCGAAAGTTCTCCACCAGGTCGCCGTTGCGTGACAGCGCCTTCACCCATTGGCCGGCCTTCACCGAGCCGGAACGGATGCGGCCGGTTAAAATGCGCCCGAGGAACGCGTCGGCTTCCAGCGTCGTCGCCAGCATGCGGAACGGTCCGGCTTCCACCTCGGGTGGCGGGACGTGCTCGAGCACCTTGTCGAGGAGGGGAGCGATGTCCTCACGCGGACCGGCCGGGTCGGTTGCCATCCAGCCTTGCTTGGCGGAACCGTAAAGGACCGGAAAATCGAGCTGCTCCTCGTTGGCGTCGAGCGCGGCGAAGAGATCGAAGATGGCGTCGAGCACGAAATCCGGGCGCGCGTCCGCCTTGTCCACTTTGTTGATCACCACGACCGGCTTCAGCCCGAGGGCCAGCGCCTTCATCAGCACGAACTTCGTCTGCGGCATCGGCCCTTCCGCCGCGTCGACCAGCAGGATCGCGCCATCCACCATGTTGAGAATGCGCTCCACCTCACCGCCGAAATCGGCGTGGCCGGGCGTGTCGACGATGTTGATGCGCGTGTCCTTCCACAGGAGCGAGGTCACCTTGGCCAGGATGGTGATGCCGCGCTCCTGTTCCAGCGCGTTGGAATCCATGGCGCGCTCGGCCACTTTCTGGCCGGCGCGGAACGTGCCGGAGGCGCCGAGCAGCACGTCGATGAGGGTGGTCTTGCCATGATCGACATGCGCGATGATGGCGACGTTGCGAAGGGTCGCGGGCATTCAGAACCGCCGGGATGAGGAAATTTGCGGCTCACATACCGCAATTGTCGGCCCTGAGATAGGTGGGAGCAGGGCCCGCTGCAATGCTTCCGTTAACGGCGGCTTTGTGGGAAAATTCGGTCTATGGCGCTGTTTGCCCGATTCCTCGCCCTGCTTGCGGCCTTCCTGCTGCTCGCCGGCGCCGCCCAGGCGCTCGACCGGCGCGTGCGCGTCGTCAACGATTCGCACGTCGATATCACCGGCTTCTTCGGCGTGAACGTCGATACGCGGGATTGGCAGGACAGCCTGCTCGGCGACGACATCCTGCCGGCCGGCGGCTCCGTGGTGCTCAATTTCGACGACGGTAGCGGCTATTGCCGCTTCCGCTTCCGCGCCGTCTTCAAGGATGGCGTGGCGCTGGAGCGCGACAGCGTCAATGTGTGCGAGGTCGGCACATACCGCTACACCGATTGAGGGCACGCCTCCCGACAGCTCCTGGGTGTGACGCGTTTGCGCCGAACAGGCGTCGTGTTACCGTCATGAAGAGCCGCACCCGAGGGAGACATGCATGCGAGCGTCCCGCGTCATCTACCTGCTGTCCGTCGCGGCTCTCGTTGCTACGTCCTGCCTTCCGGCTCAGGCGATCGAAAAGAACCTGACGGTGGTCAACAAGACGAATTTCGTCATCAACGCGTTCTACGCCACAAACGTTTCGAAGGAGGGATGGGGCGACAACCGGATCGCCGGCGAGCCGCTGGCGGCGGGCGCCTCCGTCAAGCTCGATCTCGACGACGGCACCGGCTACTGCCTCTTCAACCTCCGCGCCGTGTTCGAAGATGGCGAAGTGGTCGACAAGCGAGCGCGTCAACATCTGCGACGAGAGCACGCTTCTACTACAAGCCCGCTTTCGCGCCTGAGCCCTTATTGCGGCAGCAGCGGGCCGGTGGGGCGGCGCGGCTTGAGGCCGAGCCCGGCATTCTCCACCATCATCAGCTCGCCGACATTCTCCGGCGTCACGTAGCCGACCAGGCGCCCGTTCGCGTCCACCACGCCAACCGCCGGGGCGCTGCGCCCGTTCAAGTGCGCCAGCGCCTCGCTCAGCCGCGCGCCGGCCGCCACCGTCGGCACCTCGCCGGCCATCGCCTCGATCACCGGGGTGCCCGGCCCGCTCTTCGAGAGCGCCTGCACCATCGCATTGCGGGTGAGGAAGCCGCGCAGCTTGCCGGCCCCGTCGATCACCGGGAACTCGTGCTGCGTGGTTCGAAGCAGCAGCTCCGCCGCGTCGCCGATGGTCGCCTGCGGCCCGAGCGATTCGAAGCGCGTGATCATCCCGTCGCCCACCCCGAGCCCGCGCGAGATGTCCTGCAGCCCGACGCTCTGCGCCTCGGCCGTCGCGGCGAGATAGACGAAGATGGCGATGAAGATGAGAAGCGCATTGCCCGTCATCAGGCCGAAGAAGCCGAAGGCGAAGGCCAGGCCCTGGCCGATCCGCGCGGCGATGTTGGTGGCCCGCGTGCGGGGATACCAGATCGCCAGCACCGCGCGCAGCACCCGCCCGCCGTCCATCGGAAAGGCCGGGATCAGGTTGAACAGCACCAGGAAGATGTTGACCGAGGCGAGCCGCACCAGAAAGCTCAGGCCGGGATTGTCGAGCCGCTCCAGCGCGGCGAAATCGAACTTGGCGTTCATGAAGAGGATCAGCGCCGCGGCGATCACCACGTTCACCGCCGGGCCGGCCAGCGCCACGATGATCTCTTCGCGCGGCTTCTCCGGCATGCGCTCCAGCCGCGCCAGGCCTCCGATCGGCAGGAGCGTGATGTCGGGCGTCTTGATGCCGTAGCGCCGCGCCGTCAGCGCATGGCCGAACTCGTGCGCCACCACGCAGGCGAAGATGGCGATGATGAAGAGCACCCCGTTGATCGCCGCCGCGGCGCCGCCCTGCTGGTAGTGGGCGATGGCAATCCACGCCAGCAGCAGGAAGAAGGTGACGTGGACGCGGACTTCGCTGCCGAACAGGCGGCCGATGGGGAATGACCAGGACATGCGCCGGGTTCCTTAGAATTTGGTACACTGTAAATGGCGTCTCGGAGCGGCGGTTCAACATGTCGGAGGCCATTGACACGACTCCCCCTTCGGGTCATTTGATAAGTCTGCCTTATTATTCGGAGACCCTTCGGTTATGGCGGCAACCGCTCCGAGCTCCATCGGATTCCTGATCGTCGACCTGGCGCGGCTTTTCCGCCAGGGATTTGAGCGAAGCGTCGCGGCCGAGGGGCTGGACCTGACGGCGGGCGAGGCGCGCACGCTCCTCCATGCCTCCTGCCAGGACGGCATCCGTCAGAGCGCGCTGGCGGAGAGCATGCGCGTCGAGCCGATGACGCTGTCGAACTTCCTCGACCGGCTGGAGTCGCGCGGGCTGGTGTCGCGCCGGCCCGACCCGGAGGATCGCCGCGCCAAGCAGGTCACCGTCACGCCGGCGGCCAGGCCGCTGGTGGAGCGCATAGAGGCGCTCGCCGCCCGCGTGCGCGCGCAGGCCACCCACGACCTTTCGCCCGCCGAGGTGGAGACGCTTCGCCGCGCGCTGCAGGCCATGCGCGCCAACCTGTCGGACATGGCGGAAAGGGACGCCGCATGAGCGCATCCCCGCCTCCGATGTCGCAGACCAAGGCCTCGGTCATCGGCGCTTTGCTGGTGGCGCTCGGCCCCATCTCCATGTCGCTCTACACCCCGGCCATGCCGACCCTGGTCAAGGTGTTCGACACCGACGTCAGCAGCGTGAAGCTGACGCTCACCCTCTATTTCCTCGGCTTCGCCTTCGCACAGCTCGGCTGCGGGCCGATGTCGGATGCCTGGGGCCGCCGCCCGGTCGTCATCGGCTTCACCTGTCTCTACCTGGTCGGAAGCCTGACGGCGGCGTTCGCGCCGTCGATCCACTGGCTGCTCGCCGCCCGCCTCATTCAGGGCTTCGGCGCCGCCTCCGGCACGGCGATCTCGCGCGCCATGGTCCGCGATCTCTTCACCGGACGGCAGTCGATCCAGGTCATGAACATGATCGGCCTGCTGCTGATCGCGGGCCCGGCGCTGTCGCCGACACTCGGCGGCATCACACTGTCCCTGTTCAACTGGCACGCCATCTTCCTGCTCATGGTGATCTACGGCCTCGTCATCATCGCCGTGTTCCTGACGATCGTGCCGGAGACGCTGAAACATCGGGACGCCGCCAATGCCCGGCCCCGCCGGCTGGCTGCGAACTATGCGGCCTTGCTGACGGATCCCCGCTTCCTGCGGCCCGCCATCGTGATGGGCGCCTCGGTCGGCTGCCTCTACGCGCTGGCGACGATCCTCCCCTTCGTGCTGATCGACGAGGCGGGGCTCACGCCGATGCAGTTCGGGCTCAGCATGTTCACCCAGTCGGGCGCCTTCATCATCGGCTCGCTCATCATGCGCCGGCTCCTCACGCGGATGGACGCGCATCGCCTCGTCCCGATCGGGCTGGTCCTGATCGGCGCGGGCGCCCTCATGCTCCCCTTGTCGCTGGCGCTCTTCGAGGCCGGCTATTTCACCGTCATGGCGCCCATCGGCGTGCTCGCCTTCGGCATCCCCTTCGTCATGCCGACCATGCTGACGGAATCGCTCGCGCCGTTCCCCCATATCGCCGGGGCCGCCTCGGCGCTCGCCGGGTTCTTTCAGATGGGGGCGGGTCTGCTCGGCTCGGCTTCAGCGGCGGCCGTCGGCGATCCGATCCTCGCCGTGTCGATCGTCGTGCCGGTGATGGCGACGATCGCGATTGGAACGCAGCTCGCCCTGAAGCGGACGACCACGCGCATGGAGGAGGCGGTCGCCGACCGCATCATCCACCCGCACGCCCCTCCGGCGGAGTGAGCTGCGGCATTCGGTCCATCCGTCGCGCCGGTATTTCAGGAACGAACGTCGCCGCTTCATCGTTTTGCGAGACAGGGGGTCTCATCCACACGAGGAGACACACCATGTTCCGTAAATTCGCTGCATCCGCTGCCGTGCTCGCGCTTTTTGCCGCAAGTCCGGTGCTCGCGGCGGGCAACAACAACCAGACCCAGAACACGATGCAGAGCGCGCAAAGCCTGCCTCAGGAGCTGAAGCAGAAGCTGACCTCGCAGGGCTTCACGAACGTGCAGATCGTGCCGGGCTCCTTCATCGTCAGCGCCAAGGACAAGCAGGGCGACCCGGTCACCATGATCATCGGGCCCAATTCCATGACGGTGTTCGCGATGTCCTCGTCGGGCGACAACATGACGACCGGCAGCGTCAAGAGCGGCAACACGTCGACCACCGACTAGCCGCATCGTCCCGAAGCCGCCTCGCCGCCGTTTCGCGCCGGCGGGGCGACTCGGCCTCACCTCTTCGTATTCCCGCTACGGCGCGCCAGAAGCCGCGCTTAACGCAGCTCTGCAAGGAACGCGCGGTAAGCCCCGGCGTGATCTCCCGCATGGTTCGCCATGCCGGGCTTCGTCAGCCAGCCGCGCCGCGGCGGGATGTAGCTGTAGATCGTCCGCCTCGGCCGCTCCTGCCAGCCGATATTGAAGGCGGCGTATTTCGGGAAGAACTGCACCTGCGAATAGGGCAGGTGGTCGTGCACCCACCAGGCGAGCGCCTCCCAGTCGCCGGTCCGCCGGTAATAGGGGATGAACCCCTGCACTACGACAGTCGCCATGGCGCCCATCTCGCCCTGCGCATCGAGGCGGTCCCAGATGTGGTTGGCGAAGCTCTTCTCACTCTGCGCGCAGCTCAAGTTCCGCTCGTTGCCGAAGCGGTTCACCTCCGGCGTGCGGTAGGCGGAGCGGATGGAGACGCGCCCGAGCGCCTCGCGGAGCGGCTCCAGCAGCTCCTCGCACAGCTTGCGCCCGGCGGCGATCGCCAGGTCCGGATTGTCCGGGATGTTGGGCAGTCCGTAGAAGCTCGCGATCTCCGAATAGAGGAAATCGCGCATGAAGAAATTCTCCGACAGCCGCACCCGCCCCAGCTCTTCGAGTGAACGAACGCTTGCCGGCTTGCGCATGTCTCCGCTCTCTTCCTACCCGCGGCCGTGCTCGTTGAGCACGTCGAGAAACGCCTCGCCGTATGTCGCGAGCTTCTTGGCGCCCACGCCGTGCACCTCGGCGAGCGCGTCGAACGTCGCGGGCCGCGCCTCGGCCATGGCGATCAGCGTGCGGTCGGGGAAGACCACGTAGGCCGGCACGCCGCCTTCCTGCGCCAGCTGGCGGCGAAGCTGCTTCAGCGCGGTGAGAAGCTCCGGGTCGACGTCGTCGGAGACGGGTGCCGCGGCGCGCCGCTCCTTGCGCGTCGGCGCCATCGCGGCGTCGGGCCGGCGCGAGAAGGCGGCGCGGCCGAACAGCATGTCGCGGCCGCTCTCCGTCATCAGCCATGTGCCGAAATGCTCGAAATCGGGCTGGATGTGGCCGGCGGCGTAGAGCTGGCGGAAGAGCGCGTTCCAGTCGCGCTTCGTCATGTCGGCGCCGGCGCCGAAGGTCGGCAGCTTGTCGTGCCCCCAGCGCCGCACCGCCTCGTTGGCGTCGCCGGTGAGGATCGCCACGAGATGCCCCGTGCCGAAGCGCTCGCCGGTGCGCGCCATGGCCGAGAGCGCCTTCTGCGCCGGCACGGTGGCGTCCACCGCTTTGATGCCGGAGAGGCAGAGATCGCAATTGCCGCACGGCTCGCTCGCCTCGCCGAAATAGGCGAGCAGCGTCTGCCGCCGGCAGACCGGCGCCTCGCACAGCGCCACCAGCGCGTTCAGCCGCTGCCGCTCGATGCGCTTCTGCTCCTCGCCCGCCGTGCTTTCCTCGATCTGCTGGCGGCGGAAGCGGATGTCGTCCATGCCGAACAGCGTCAGCGTGTCGGCGGGCAGCCCGTCGCGCCCGGCGCGGCCGATCTCCTGGTAATAGGCCTCGATCGATTTCGGCAGGTCGGCATGCGCCACGAAGCGCACGTCCGGCTTGTCGATGCCCATGCCGAAGGCGACCGTCGCCACCGCCACCACGCCGTCGTCGCGCTGGAAGCGGTCCTGCGCCTCCTTGCGCACGCTGCGTCTCCAGCCCCGCATGGTAGGCGACCGCGTCGTGCCCCGCCTCGCGCAGGCTCTCGGCGAAGCTCTCCGTGCGCTTGCGCGACGAGCAATAGACGATGCCGGATTGTCCGCGATGCGCGGCGACGAAATCGGCGATCTGGCGCGGCGCGCTGCGCTTCGGCTGGAAGGCGAGCGCGATGTTCGGCCGGTCGAAGCCGTGCACGAAAATCTTCGGCTCCGCCTCGAACAGCCGCTGCACGATGTCGAGCCGCGTCATGGCGTCGGCGGTCGCCGTCAGCGCCAGCAGGGGAGGGGCGCCGAGCCGCTTGCGCAGTTCGCCGAGCTGCAGATAGTCGGGCCGAAAATCGTGCCCCCATTGCGAGACGCAATGCGCCTCGTCGATGGCCAGCCGCGTCAGCCGGATCTTCGACAGCCGCGCCTGCAGGCCGGGCGAGGCAAGCCGCTCCGGCGCCGCGTAGAGCAGCCGCAGCTCGCCCGCTGCGGCCTGGTCGAGCGCCGCCATGTTCTCCTCGTGCGCATTGGCGGAGGAGAGCGAGGCAGCCGCCACGCCGAGCGCCCGCATCGCCGCCACCTGGTCGCGCATCAGCGCAATCAGCGGCGAGACGACGAGCGTCAGCCCGCCCTCCACGACGGCCGGCAAGCTGATAGCAGAGCGACTTGCCCGACCCGGTCGGCATGACGGCCAGCACGTCGGCGCCCGACATGACCGCCGCGACCACCTCGTCCTGCCCAGGCCGCAGCGCGGCGAAGCCGAAGGTTTCGCGCAGCGCGTCGCCGAGGGCCTCTCTGCGTCAAGCTATTTCTTCCCCAGCCTGTCCCGCATCGCCAGCGTCCTGAGCCGCAGCGCATTCAGCCGGATGAAGCCCGCCGCGTCCTTCTGGTCGTAGGCGCCGCGGTCGTCCTCGAAGGTGACGAGCGCGTCGGAATAGAGCGACATCGGCGAGGCGCGGCCGATGACGATGACGTTGCCCTTGTAGAGCTTCAGCCGCACCGTGCCTTCGACCTTCTCCTGGCTCTTGTCGGCCATCGCCTGGATCATCTCGCGCTCCGGCGCGAACCAGAAGCCGTTATAGATGAGCTCCGCGTAGCGCGGCATCAGCTCGTCCTTCAGGTGCGCGGCGCCGCGGTCGAGCGTGATCGATTCGATCGCGCGGTGCGCGACGGTAGAGGATGGTGCCGCCCGGCGTCTCGTAGATGCCGCGGCTCTTCATGCCGACGAAGCGGTTCTCCACCAGGTCGAGGCGGCCGATGCCGTTGTCGCGGCCGAGGTCGTTGAGCGCGGTCAAGCAGCGTCGCCGGCGAGAGCGCCTTGCCGTCGATGGAGACGGCGTCGCCCTTCTGCAAAGCCGATCTCGACGATCGGTCGCCTTGTCCGGCGCCTCCTCCGGCGAGACGGTGCGCTGGAAGACGTATTCCGGCGGCCCGACGTTCGGGTCCTCCAGCACCTTGCCCTCCGAGGAGGAGTGCAGCAGGTTGGCGTCGACGGAGAAGGGCGCTTCGCCGCGCTTGTCCTTGGTGACGAGGATCTGGTTCTTCTCGGCGAAGTCGATCAGGTCGGTGCGCGACTTGAACTCCCATTCGCGCCACGGCGCGATGACCTTGATGTTCGGGATCGAGCGCATAGGCGGTCAGCTCGAAGCGCACCTGGTCGTTGCCCTTGCCGGTGGCGCCGTGGGCGATGGCGTCGGCGCCGGTCTCGTGCGCGATCTCCACCAGCCGCTTGGCGATCAGCGGCCGGGCGATCGAGGTGCCGAGCAGGTAGACGCCCTCGTAGAGCGCGTTCATGCGGAACATCGGGAAGACGAAGTCGCGCACGAACTCCTCGCGCAGATCCTCGATGTAGATCTCCTTGATGCCGAGCATCTCGGCCTTCTTGCGCGCCGGCTCCAGCTCCTCGCCCTGGCCGAGATCGGCGGTGAAGGTCACCACCTCCGCGCCGTAGGTCGTCTGCAGCCATTTCAGGATGATCGAGGTGTCGAGCCCGCCGGAATAGGCGAGCACGACCTTTTTCACGCTACCTTTTGTCATGCGGTAAGCGCCACCGAGTGGCCCGTCCTCTCTCAATCATGTTCGAGCTTGGCTCTGCCACAGCCTTTGCCGCCGGCAAAGCCGCGCGGACTATAGGGAGAAAGCCAACCCGTGCAAGCGCTGCGGACCCGCCGCGCCCTCCTCCTGCCGGCTCGTGCAGAAGCGCGGCGACGGCCCGCCCGGCGCGATGCAGACGCCCATTGCGCGGCACTTTGATACAGTTTAAAGTTGCGCAAATAGAGCAAGTCGCCATCCAAGAGTGGAGCCTGAAAGCGGCGGTACGCAGGGCAGGAGCGCCCTGCCGGGGAGGAGGCGGGCATGAGACGGCAATTGTTGATCGCTGGCGTCCTCTGCGTTGTCGCGGTCGGCGCAGCGGTTGTTGTAAAGGCGCCATGGCACAAGTCCGCGGCGCAGTCGCAAGACGCGCCGGCCGCACCGGCGGACATCAATCCCACCGTCGACGATTGCAACATCACCCCGCCCGACACGCCGATCACGCCGGCGCTGCTCACCAGCGGGCTGCCCTGCAACTCCACGCAGATACCGCCCTTCACGCTCGACGGGCTGCAGCACGGCTTCGACTATTATTCGTGGCTGACCTTCCTGGCGCTCAATGCGCCCGCCGAGGGCGGCAAGCCGATCGGCGAAGGCCCGGGTCCCGGCGGCGACGCGCTGACCATCTGGGAGCAGTGGAAGGAGATCTCCGACGTCATGCTGGCGGGCGGCAAGGAGCCGCAGCCCTGGGGATCGCCCAACGTCATCCCGCCCGCCTGCCAGGGCATCGGCGAGCCGGGGATGCCGGTGCTCAGCATGGTGGGCAAGACGGTGAACGTGCTCACCGCCTTCGACCAGCCGTTCAAGACCGGGCCGCTCATCGATCAGAACGGCCGCTATGCGCGCTTCGCCATCAACATGAACCAGCCGATGTTCGAATACATCCTGACCAACACGCTCTACAGCAAGCAGGGCCAGGAGGCCTTCGACGCAGCCATCGATTTTCCGGTCGGGCAGGTGGCCCAGGGAACGACGGGCACGATCGGCGCCATCATGGTCAAGTCGTCGTGGCGCGTGCTGACCGCCAACGAGGACCGCAGCACGTTCCACGGCATCGAAGCGCTGGTCTACACGCCGCCCTCGGAGAATCCGAAGATCGAGGAATCCTGCGAGAAGCAGACGCTCGGCATGGTCGGCCTGCATATCGGCCACAAGACCTCGACCGATCCGCAATGGCTGTGGTCGACGTTCGAGCATGTGCGCAACGTGCCGACCGTCGCCGATGTCGACGCCGGCAAGGCGAGCGGCGCCTATAATTTCTACGACGCCGGATGCAGCGCCCAGGACTGCCCGGTCAACGAGCCGCCGCCGCGCCCGTGGAACCCGGACGTCCAGCCCTTCCCCGGCGGCTACAAGAGCCAGATCGCGCGCGTCATCCCGGTCACCCAGGAAGCCGCCGACCTCAACACCGGCTTCCAGGCGATCCTCAAGGGGACGGTGTGGGAGAACTACGAGCTGATCAGCACGCAGTGGCCGACCAACGCCGACAGCAAGACCGACCCGACCGGCGCGCCGGCGCCCACCTACCTCGCCAATGCGACGCTCGAAAGCTACATCCAGGGCCGCGTGCCGGGCTCCTCGTCGAACTGCATCGCCTGCCACAACAACGCCACCACGCTGCACGTGCCGGCGACCCCATCGGACTTCACCTACATCCTGCAATCTGCCCAGTGAGTGCCGAGCCGTGACCTCCTATCAATCGCCCCCCGGGAACAACGGGTCCCTGCCGCAAGACGCCATGGACCTGTTCGTCGGCCTGTCATCCGCGCTCACCGGCATACCGGAAGCGAGCCTGGCGCCGAGCATCGATCCGATCGACATCAAGCAGCCCTATTTCGACCAGGCTGCGAGCGACCCGGCCTTCGCCGAGCTCCTGGAGATCTACGCTAAGAACAAATCCCAGCCGCCGGCCACGGTGGCCGACATCATCCTCAATCAATCCGGCGACGCGGTGCGCTACCTGGCGCGCGCCATCATGCTGGAATGGTATCTCGGCTCCTGGTACGAGCCCTCGGTCCTGGCGAAGCAGCAGCCGTTTCCGCCCTTCAAGGTGATCTCGTCGGCGGCCTACACGCAGGGTTGGTCCTGGCGCGTCGCGCAGGCGCATCCCATGGGCTACAGCGAGTGGACCTTCGGCTACTGGGCCTCGCCGCCGCCCTCGCTCAGCGACTTCCTGGGGAGCTGACCATGGCCGCTTCGCAAAGCACGCAATATGACGCGGTGATCGTCGGCTCCGGCATCGCCGGGGCGCTGATCGCCAAGCAGCTCGGCCTCAAGGGCAAGCGCGTCCTCATCCTCGAGGCCGGCGCGGAAGTGCCGCCGAACGTCAACGACTATCTCGAGCGCTTCTTCCTCTCCACGGCCAAGATCCCGACCAGCCCCTATCCGCCGGACACCTTCACGCCGCCCGGCGGCACGCAGCTGACCGATCCCGGCACCTGGAACGCCGGCCGGCCGAACGTGCTGACGCTCGCCGCCAACAACTGGCAGGACCCGAGCCAGGCCTATCTGATCCAGAAGGGCCCGCTCGCCTTCGCCAGCACCTACGACCGGGTCGGCGCCGGCACCACGCGCCACTGGCTCGGCACCTGCCTGCGCTTCGTGCCGAACGATTTTCAGATGAAGACCGTCTACGGCCGCGAGGTCGACTGGCCTCTCGGCTATGGCGACCTGGAGCCCTGGTACGGCGCGGCCGAGTATGAGATCGGCGTGTCCGCCGACAAGGCGCAGCAGGGCTATCACGGCATCACCTTCCCGTCCGGCTACCAGTACCCGATGCCGTCGATCCCGCATTCGCTGGTCGACGACGCGGTGGAGAAGGGCGTCGCCGGCATGCAGATCGACGGCATCCCGCTGACGGTGACCGAGACGCCGGCCGGCCGCAACTCGCAGCCCTACCAGAGCCGCCGCGTGTGCGCCGGCAACACCAACTGCATCCCCATCTGCCCGATCCAGGCGAAATACGATGCCAGCGTCACGCTGAACGATGCCCTGCAGACCGGCAACGTCGAGATCCGCTACCGCACGGTCGCCAGCAACGTCGCCGTCGACGCCAACGGCCGCATCGAGCGGATCGACTATCTCGAATACCAGGTCGCAGACGGGCCGCAGACCGGATCGGGCTCGGTCTCCGCCACGACCTACATCGTCGCCGGCCACGCCATCGAGACGCCGAAGCTGCTGCTCATGTCGAAGAACGGCGGGCGCACGCCGAACGGCGTCGCCAACTCGAGCGGGCTGGTCGGCTGCAATCTCATGGACCACCCGCTTTATCTCGCCTGGGCGCTGGCGCCCGACCCGATCTTCCCCTATCGCGGGCCGCTGTCGACGTCCGGCATCGAGAGCCTGCGCGACGGGCCGTTCCGCAAAGAGCGCGCCGCCTTCCGCATCGAGATCGGCAACGAAGGCTGGAACTTCTCGATCACCGATCCCTACACGTCGACGCTCGACTTCATCAACGGCACGAATTTCAGCAACCTCAACAACGGCGATCAGGCGCTCTCCGGCGACGCGCTGGTCACCACGCTCAACAACGCTTTCTCGCGCCAGTTCCGTTTCGGCTTCCTGGTGGAGCAGACGCCGGAGGACAGCAACCGGGTGACGCTGGCGAGTGAGACCGACCATCTCGGCCTGCCGCGGCCGCAGATCACCTACGACCTTTCCGACTACACCAAGGCGGGCCTTGTTGCGGCCAAGCAGACCGCCGACACGCTGTTCGCCGCCATGAAGGCGGAGCAGTTCACCCAGCCGCCGGCGGACGACGACCCGACCTCGTTCCTCGCCGACATCGACGGAAAGGAGACGCGGCTCAAATATTTCGGCTCGGGCCACGTCGTCGGCACCTATTGCATGGGCTCCGACAAGGGCACGTCGGTGGTCGATTCCAACTCGCGCTCCTGGGACCATCCCAATCTATGGCTGGTCGGCAGCGGCATCTTCCCCACCATCGCCACCGGCAATCCCACCTTGACCATCGCCGCGCTGGCTCTGCGCACCGCCGACAAGATCCTGGGGAGCGACCTCGCAACGGCAGCTTGAATCGCGGCGTGCCGCGCTATCCGCTCGCGCCGACCTGCTTCTCCATGCGGAAGTGCCGTATCCCCTCCACCACCGCCTCCCCGACGGTGGAAAACCCTTCGCGCTCATAGAAGGCGATGCCCTTGGCGTTCTCCGCCTCGACCGTCAGGCGGATCGTGTCGCAGCCGGGATGCCGGGCGATGGCCGCGTCAAGCAGGCGCTTGCCGATCCCCTGGCGCTGACGGGCGGGCGCGACATAGAGGCGCGAGACGCTCAGCACCGGCGGGCGCTGCGCATTGGCAAAGACGTGGCCGACGATCGCGCCTCCATCCTCCGCCACCAGGAAGGAGCAGTCCGGCAGAGCGAGCTGCTGCTTCAGTTTGTCGATCGCGTGCCAGGAATTGGTGATCTCCGTCACCCGCTCGGGGCCGATCAGCGCATCGTAGGTATCGTGCCAGGTCTCCACCAGCAGCGCGCGCACGTCCGTCAGGTCGCGCTCTTCGGCGGGTCGGATCAGAAGCTCGCCTGCCATCGCTGCCGCCTCGCGGTCGAAGCCGCCGTCAGCGCGCGAAGCCGTCGAACGGCTTCAGGTAGGTGGGATGGAAGCTCGCCAGCGCGGCGCGCACCTCGCTGTCGGGGTTGCCGTAGACGACAACGCGCTTGAAGTCGACCAGCGCGAAAAGCCGATCGGCGAACTTCGCACCGAAGGTCTTCAGGTGCGTTATCACGGCGGCAGAATCCGCATAGCGCTCCGAGATGTGCAGCTCCTTGCCGTCCTCGGTGATGAAATACTCGTAGATCAGCGCCCCCGGCTCGTTGGCTTTCGTCGCCGCGACCAGCTCGCCCGCCAGCGGCTTGAGCGTCTCGAGCCGACCGTCCTTGACGTCGAACTCTATGATCCAATGAACAACGTCGCTCATGCGTCGATCCTCCCTGCTGCCGCCGATCATCCCAGCAACGTCTTGCCAGGTCCAGCACGGATCGATTAGCTCGTTTACGCCGTGTGACCGGCAGGAGCACGCCCATGCAGTTCGTCCCCGCGCTTCCCGTCTTCGCAGCCTACGTGGCGGCGGTGCTCGTCATCACCTTCACGCCCGGCCCGGACATGACGCTGTTCCTCGGCAAGGCGGTGCGCCAGGGCCGGCCGGCGGGGATGGCGGCAATGCTCGGCGCGATGGTCGGCTCGCTGATCCACACGCTGCTCGTGGCGATCGGCCTCGCAGCGCTGCTTGCGGCGAGCGCCACGGCGTTCTTCGTCCTCAAGGTGGTGGGCGCCGCTCTATCTCCTGTGGCTCGCCGTCGAGGCCATCCGCCACGGCTCGGCGCTCAACATCGATGCCGGCGCCGTGGCGCGGCCGGAGAGCGTCGCCTCCGCCTGGGCCAAGGGGCTCGCGCGTCAATCTGCTCAACCCGAAGATCATCATGTTCTTCGTGACCTTCCTGCCGCAATTCGTCGACGCCGGCGACCCGCACGCCGTGGGCAAGCTCATCTTCCTCGGCGTGGTCTTCGTGGTGATCGCCGCGCCCATCTGCGCGCTGATGATCGTCTTCGCGTCGAATATCTCCGCCGCGCTCAAGCGCTCGCCGCGCCTCATGCGCGCCATCGACTGGCTCTTCGCCGGCGTGTTCGGCGCCTTCGCCGTGCGGCTGCTCGTGGCGCGGTCGCATTAGAGCCGACTCGGGAAGTCGTCACCTTCGACTTTGACTCGACCCATCGGTTTGTCATCCCGGTTCGGCCGCCAGGCCGAGACCGGGACCCATGCACACACGAGAAACGCGGTGTCAGATCGCGGGCTCGGTGGTCATGGGTCCCGGACTGGCGCTGGCGCGCCATCCGGGATGACAAACGAGAGGAAAGTGATGTTCCACTGATCGTCAGCGCAGCGTCAGCCGCGGCATGTGCTCGATCTCGCGCAGCAGCTTCGCCTTGATGGCGCGCGTGAAATCCGCGTAGTCGGCGGCCGTCATCACGAAGGCGCCCTGGCCGGCGATGACGTTGTTGCGGTACCAGTGGCCGAGGCTCGGGTCCTCGTTGAGGATGGCGAGCCCGTTGACGGTGACGCCGCGTGCCCGCGCCATGGCGTTGGCCATGCCGATCAGCACGACGTTCTCGCGCGGCGGCGTCTCGGCCCCGTCGCCCGATACGTCCACCACCTGCCGCGGCGCGCTAAGGCCGTTGCGGTCGAGCTTGCGGATCGCCGCGGCGATGCCGGCGCCGATGCCCGTCCCGCCGAGCGCGTTCCGCTCCACGCCCGTCATGAACGTGGCGAGCCGCTCCGCATCGGCCGGCGCGGCAAGCACGAACCACGGGCTCTCCCATTTCGGCAGCGTCGCGTCGGCCCACACCACAACGGCGACGGCGACGCGCTTGTGGGGGCCGGAGACGATGGCTTTCTGCACCTCCTCGTCGCGGAAGGCGGTGGCGTAGCCCTGCATCTGCAGCGCCCACTCGCTGTCATCGACCGAGCTCGACGAGTCGATGGCGAGCACCAGTTCCAGGTCGACGACGTCCTCGGCGCGCGCCTCCGCCACCGCGGCAATGAGCGCCAGCACGAGGATGATGATGCGGATAATCACCCGCCAAGATTAAGGGCCAAAGGCGTGCGAGGGAAACTCAAGCCATCGCGAGGCGATCAAGAAGCCCTCATGCTGAGGTGCGAGCACAGCGAGCCTCGAAGGACGAGGGCGGCAGAAAGGCGCGAAAGAGTGCGGCCTCGCCCCGAAGAAAGACCGCTGCAGCGCCAGCTTCAATTCCCCGGCTTGATCGACCCGGTGGTGGAAAAGCTCGGCATGTAGTTGGGCAGGCTGTTGGCGTCCGGCCGGGCAAAGCCCATGGCGGCGGCCAGCAATTCCTGGCTGGTCTGCGGGTCGCGGTAATAGAGCATCACCTTCATCTGCTCGGCGCCGACCTTCGCCGCCGTCAGCCGCCCCTGCATGTCGCCGCGCACCAGCCTGAGCGACAGCGCCTCGCCGGCGCGCGCGCCCACAATGTCGGCGCCCATGCCGTCGGCGCCGCCCAGGAACTCGCCGTAATATTCGTGCGTATCGGAATTGTAGCGCAACTCGGCGCTGACCGGCGCCGACATCGCGCCCATCCAGCAGCGGCCGCTGAGGTCGAACCGGTCCTGGGCCCCGTTGGGGCTCCCCTTCAGCTCGCAGCGGAACATCGCCCCGTACTGCCCGCCAAGCAGCACCTGCCCGGTCCCCACCCAGGCGCCGGAGAAGCGCGTCATCATCTGCTCGGCCCTGGCGGGAAGCGCCCCGGCCGCCAAAACGGCGGCGAGTGCGGCGGACAGGGTGAGGGCAGAAACGCGCGACATGGCCGGCTCCGGACGTGAGGCTCTCGCGGCCGACCTTAGGAGCCGACCTTAAACGGATTGTTAAGCCTAACGCTTCGTCAGCGAAGTGTCAGCCTCCGCGTTCGCCGGATGTGGGCCATTTTGTGCGCTTAGGCGCTCTTGCCGCCGCGTGGCTTCCGCTTCGCTTTCTTAGCAATGGCCTTTTGGATTTCCGTCTCAGGGACGCCCCGCTTGCGCAGCCCCCCATAGGCGGCCTTTCCAAGCTTGCGAAGCTTGGCGTCGAAATCGTCAGGTGGGCCGGGCTGGCGTGCCATTTCGTCAGTATGGGGGTTGCGCGGCGAGTTGACCAGCGGAGATTTGGGCCTGTCTTATTTGAACTGGCCCATTACCCTTCGCCGGACGTCACGAGGCTCCCCGTCAGGTCCTTCAGCCGCGGCCGCTCCTTGGCGAGGAAGGGGAGCGGCCGGCAGATATCCATGGCGGAGAGCCCGATCCGCGCCGTCATCAGCCCGTTGACGACGCCCTCGCCGAGCTTGGTGGAGATGCGCCCGGCGAGCCCGTGCCCGACGAATTGCTGCAGGATGGCGTCGCCGACCGCGATCGAGCCGGTCACCGCCAGGTGCGAGAGCACCGCCTTGGTGAGCCGCAGGAGCCCCAGCACGCCGGGCCGGCCGCCGTAAAGCGCCGCCAGCCGGCGGATGAGGCGCACCGCCTCCCACAGCACGTAGGCGACGTCGAAGAAGGCGCGCGGGCTGACCGCCGTCACCACCGAGACGCGCTGCGCGGCCGCCGAGATGAGCGCGCGGGCGCGCTGGTCGAGCGGCGCCACCAGGTCGCGCTCCGCCAGCGTCAGGAGATCGCGCCCGTCCATGATCTCGCCGACATGCGCGTGGACGAGCTTGCGCGCCTTCGCCGTGTCGGGGCGGTCGCGGTAGAAGGCGATGAGCGCCCGCGTCGCCTTCACCGCCGCGTCGCGGTCGTTGCGCGCCGCCGCGTCGTCGCAGTCGAGCCTCAGCCGCGCCAGCCGCTTCAGCCGGAACAGCCCCACGATCTCCCGGCCGACCACGGCGAGCAGCGAGAGGACGAAGAGCGCGATCAGCGCCAGCCCCAGCCAGCCGAGCCACTCGGCGCGCTGGAAGAGATCGCGGACCAGCGCGTCGAAGGCCACGCCGATCGCCAGGCTCACGATGGCGCCGCCGGCGGAAAGCGCCAGCGCGCCCCAGCGGATGCCGCGCCGGGCCGGATGGGCGATCGTCTCCACCGCCTCGTGCGCGTCCGCCTCGTCGGGGGTCAGCGCCTCCAGCGCCTCCTCCTCCTGCATCGCCTCCACGGCGGGATCGTCGAGCCGGAAGGCGCCGGGCCGCCGCGTCGTGTCGGTCGTGCTCATGCCGAGCTTGTCCCCGATCAGAAACTCCAGCGTCTGGTCGAGCCGGATATGCGGCAGCGACAGCGTCATGCCTTCTGCCGTCCGCTCCACGCCGCGGCGGGCGGAAGCGCAGGAAGCGGAGCGCCAGCGCCTCTTCGGCCAGGCGGCGCTCGTCGGTCGGCCCGTCCGCATCGAAGATCGCGTCCGGATCGTCCGGCAGGTCGCCGGGGAAGAGCGCGATCTCCGTCTCGCCGTCATAGGCCTCGCCGGCCACCTCCTCGCCCGCCATCGGCACGCCGGCGATGGCCGGCAGGCGATGCCCGCCGCGCTTCACGCTCACCTCCTTGGTGGCGCGCACGGCGGCGAGCGGCACGATGCGCACCTGCCGCGCCGGAGAAGGAGGCGCGCTCCGCCGCGCGCCGCGTCAGCCGCTCCAGCAGCCGCGCCAGATTGTCGTGGTCGGAATGGTGGACGTGGTCGGCCTTGGTGGCGGCGAAGAGGATCCTGTCGATCTTGCGCGTCAGGATGGAGCGCAGCCAGCTCGCCCTGCCGGGGCGGAAGGCGGAGAGCACGTCGGCGAGCGCCGATTCCAGGTCGCGGATCGCCGCCGGTCCCGGCATTCAGCGCCGCCAGCATGTCGACCAGCACGATCTGCCGGTCGAGCCGCGCGAAGTGATCGCGGAAGAACGGCTTCACCACATGCGTCTTGTACGCCTCGTAGCGCCGCGCCATCATGGCGCGCGAGCGTGCCGCGGCTTGCGGCGCGTCGTCCGGCGCCATGTCGAGCGGCGCGAAGGTGAGGGCGGGCGAGCCTTCCATGTCGCCCGGCATGAGGAAGCGGCCGGGCGGCAGCATGGAGAGCGCGTGCTCGTCGGCGCGCGCGGCGCGAAGATAGTGGGTGAACACTTCGGCGAGCCGCCGCGCCGTGTTCTCGTCCTCGTCGATGCCCGCGTCGACTCCGTCGAGCGCCGCGAGCCATTCGCGCCGCCACGCCGGCGCGGTGCGGCTCGCGCGCCATCGCCACCGCCTCCGCCGACCATTCGGCGTAGCTCTTCCGCAAGCAGCGCCAGGTCGAGCAGCCACTCGCCGGGATAGTCGACGATGTCGAGGTTGAGCCTGCCGCGCCCCAGCGTGCGCTTCAGCAGCTCGGCCGATTCATACTCGATGACGACGCGCAGCTCCGCGATGCGGCGGGTGGAATCCGGCCAGACGCGCCGCTCCACCAGGTCGCGCACATGCGCCTCGTAGTCGAAGCGCGGCACCTCGTCGTCGGGCTGCGGCATGAGCCGCGCGTCGGCCAGCCGCCCGCTGGCATAGGCGTCGAACAGCGGCAGCCGCCCGCCATGCACCAGATTGTGGATGAGCGCGGTGATGAACACCGTCTTGCCGGCGCGCGACAGCCCGGTGACGCCGAGGCGCACGGTCGGCGTGCCGCCACGCATGATCATGCCGAGCACATTGTCGGCCGCGATCCTGGCTTCGTCGGCAAGTGTCGTGAAGGCCGGCAACATGCTCTCCTGCCGCCAATATGGGCGGGAAAGCGCCAAGTTCAAAGGCGCAGCGCTCGCTGCTTTCGAGACGAGCCCGATCGTCCTAGTGTGTTCGCGCCGATCCCAGCCACCCGCGGAGGTGCGCGATGGAGCTGCAATCGATCATCACCTGCCCCCATTGCGGGCGCGCGCAGATGGAGACGATGCCGACCGACGCTTGCCGCATTCACTATGAATGCGCCGGGTGCGGCGCCGCCCTGCGTCCCAAGCCCGGCGACTGCTGTGTGTTCTGCTCCTACGGGTCGGTGCCTTGTCCGCCGGTACAGGAGTCCGGCAAAGCTGCGTGCTCTACGCCAGGATAAACGCGTCAAGCCGCGCCTGCTTGCGCCTCAGCTCGGCCCAGCTTCCGTCGAAGTTGAGAACCGCCAGCGCCGCCTTGGGGAAGCGGCTGTCCAACTCGCGGCCGTCGCTGCTTGAAAGGTCGGCAACCAGCGAGACGGCCGTCTCCTGCATGGTCGGATTGTGGCCGACGAGCAGGATGGTGCCGGCATCGCCCCCTTCCGCATTGAGGATCGGCAGGTAGTCGCTCGCCTCGTAGATGGCGCGCGACATGCGCGTCTCTGGCGCGTAGCCGAGCGCCGGCGCGGCCAGCTCCCAAGTCTCGAGCGCCCGCCGCGCGGCGGAGCAGAGGACGAGATCGATCCTCTCGCCGCGCTCTTGGATCACGCGGCCCATCTCAGCGGAGTCCGTCCGCCCGCTCCTGGTCAGCGCGCGATCGAAGTCCCGAGTGCCGGGCGCGGCACGCTCGGCCTTGGCGTGGCGGAAGAGGATGAGACGTGGCATGCCGCGCCGATAGCCTGCCGGCGCGCCAGCGGCAAGCTGCGCTGCAGCATTATGACGGCTGCCCTACGTCTTGGTGAGCCGCGCTCAACGGAGGGAAGGCCGCCCAAATCTCTACGCCTTCTTCGTCCCCTCCACCGCCGTCGCGAGCTTCAGCTCGATCAGCTCTTCCGGCGTGAACAAATAGAGGCTCTCCTTCGGCGTGGACATGGCGCGCGTCCACACCAGCGGGTCGACGCCGAAATCGTGCAGGAGGTCCTGCGCCTCGGCGCCCACTATCTGCGCCTGCTCCATGCCGTCGGCGAGCGTGCCGAAGGCGGTGTCGAGCGCAAAAGCCTGGTGCACGCCGATCCACGAGGTGGCGTCGGCCACGCGCTTCATGCCGCCGGCGAAGACCAGCGGGCAGGATGAGGCGCAATAGCCGTCGGGCAGGATGCGCGTGTTGAGCTTCGCCTCGCGGATCGTCTTCGCCATCTCGGTCGCATCGCGCACCGAGCCGCCGGGCGAGTGGAGCACGATCTCCGTTACGTGTTTCGCGCGATCGTCCGCCAGGAATGCCGCGAGCGCCTCCGCCGTGCCGGGCTCGATCGTGCCTTCCGCGAACAGCGCGCCGTGCGTGCCGAGCTTGAAGCGCATCGGCGCCGCCTCGCTCGCGTCGGCCGGGCGGCTGAGGAAGCGCTCGACGTTTTTCTCGTCCGGGGCGATCGGGCGGGTGGTCGGCAGGTAGGGCCGGATCTGGTTGTCGCGCTCCGGCCGCGCCATCGGCACCGGCGACAGCGCCGGCATGTCGAGCGTGTCGCGCCCCTCGTTCACCAGCGAGCGGAAGTCCATGCCGATCATCACGGCCGAGAGCGCCAGCAGCCCGAAGAAGCCGTGCTTCATCAGCGTGCCGTCGGGCAGCGCCGACAGGCGCTCCAGCACGCCGGGCGTCTCGATTTCGCTCTCAGGCATCGCGACCTGCGTCATGCCTCGCCGCGGCCGCGCTGCGAGAGCGGCGTGACGTTGGGCGCTTCGGCGCGCGCCTCCGCGCGCGTCTCGCCGCGCTCCGGCTCATCGGCCGGCGGCGTCGGCGGGGAGGGGGCCGCCGTCGCAGCCGCGGGCATCGGCTCGCTCAGCCGCTCCGTGGCCAGCTCCTCGCGCCGCATGCGCTCGTAGAGCCGCATCGCCTGCATCATGTCGGCGGCGGTCATCACGTTGGCCGCGTTCGCCGTGTTGTCGGCGAGCTGCGGGTCCTCCTCGCGGCGGATGGCGCTGTAGACGACGACGAGAATGAGCACCAGCACGGCCGGCAAGAGGTCGATGGAGATGGCGCCCGCCCACGAGGGCAGGAAGTCCGTCGCGTAGGCCAGCACCGCCGCCGGCCGCGACAGCGGCACGAAGCGCTCCGGCCGCACCGGCTCGTCGGCGAGGATCTGGTCGGCCGCGTTGGCCAGCGCCTTCGACTGCGCGGCGACCGCCTCCGCCACGTTGCCCACCACCGCCTCCTGGCGCGAGCGCAGGTCCGCCGTGCCGCCGTCGGCGACCGGCGCGATGAAGGTGGAGGCAAGGTCGTCGGCGGCGCGGCGCACGGCCGGCGCCACCGAGGTCTGCTGCAGGCTGGCGATGACGCCGGCCAGCGCCACGGCCTCCTCGCCGAACTGGTCGGCGCGCTGCGCCACCGGGCCGGAGGCCGACACCAGCGCGCGCATGCGCGAAATACGATCGCCGCCCTGTTCATAAAGCTGCTGCACGGTCTCGCGCGACTGCACGATCTCGTTGCCGAGGCTCGACAAATCGTTCGACATCTGGGTCAGCAGCTGCACCACCGTGCCGGAGCCCGACGTGCCGGTGAGCGCGCCGGATGCGCGCTCCTCGTCCGCCAGCCGCGCGAAGCGGCTCGAGGCGAGCTGGATGTCGGGCAAGAGCGACTGCGCGGCGAGCGCGTTGGAATGCGCCTTGTCCAGCGCGTCGGCATAGCCTTCCGCGGCGCGCGAAAGATGCTGCTCGATGGCCGCGGAGCCGGCGAGCGCCGCGGCGTTCAGCCATGACGACATGGCCACGATCATCGCCGAGCCGAGCAGGATGGCGCCGACCAGCGCCCGCCGGTGCGCGGCGAAGCGCACATGCGGCATGAAGCGCATGAGGAAGGTCCAGAAGGCGTAGATGCCCACCGACACGGCGGTCGAATAGATGAGCGCGCCGAGGAAAACGACCGCGGCGGAGCCGTCGAGGAGATCGCGCACGCCGATATAGGTGTAGACGCCCGATGCCAGCGCCAGCACGGCGAGCGTGACCTTGGTGGTGAGCTGGAGGGACTCGATGCCCTCCCTGAGCGGCCGCGCCATCCCTAACCCTCCGTCGCGGCATGCCCCGCGCCCGGCCCCCTCGCGCAAGCATCATGGCGGCTCGGCGCGGCTAATTCAATTGCGATGGTACCGGCCGGTTATTGAAGACACCGTTCCGCTTGCCCAAGGCGATGAACAAACCTGATCGCCTGATCTACCGGGGAACCCACCCGAGAGCCGGAAACATCCACAGCGCCAGTATGCCTTCCGGCTTCAGCACGCGGTGCATCTCCGGCAGCAGCCGCTTCAGAGGCAGCGATAGTGTCGGCACGACGCCGAACAGCAGCACCTTGTCGACGCTCGCATCGCCAAGCCCCGTCCTTAGCGCATCGCGCTGCACGACCTCGACATTGCGCAGGCTTTCGACCTCGACCTTGGCTCGCAGCCGCTCGACATAGCCCGACAGCGTCTCCATAGCGATCAGGCGCCCGTGCTCTCCGATCATCCGTGCGCGGCAGCGTGAAGAAGCCGGTGCCGCACCCCACCTCCACCATGGTCTCGCCACGGCGAACGTCCGCGCCCGGCGGGGCGATCTGCGGGTCGTGCATGCGTGCCGCAGCCTGCTTTCCATGATCCGCCCGGCCGCTGAAAGAGCAGGCTGAGAAGCTTCGAGCGGCCAAGATCCTCCGATCTCAATTCGCATCTCCCGATCCCGACGGGCGGCCGGCAGCGTAAAAAAGCCGGCAATCACGCGCAGCATAGTTCCGCGATGCCAGGGTGGGCGACTGCACCCCGCGGGTTGAAAAAACAATTCGTCAGCTAAGGCAAAAGGTGTAAGCTGAAAAGAACCATAACAATTTCGGCGGGGGCTCTGAGTTGGGGAGGGCGTCATGCTTCATACGAAGCGGTTGGCAGTCCTTGTTGTCGGCACCGTCATGGCTTTCGGCGCGGCGGAGAGTCTGGCCGCAGGTGCGGAAGCCAGCGGCACCACGTAGCTGTCGTTCAATCGGCGTCGGCCGCGGGGAGCGAAGGCACACGCGTGCTGCAGGTCGACGGGCCGGTCTTCATGGGAGACCGGGTCCAGACCGGAGCCGTCGGAGAGTGCAGATCAAGTTCCGCGACCAGACGCGCATGGTCGTCGCGCGCATTCGACGCTGCTGATCGACGCTTTCGTCTTCGATCCGAACGGCCAGACCGCTCAGAAGATCACTATGCACGCGCTCAAGGGCGCGTTCCGCTTCATAACCGGCACGAGCCGCAAACAGGCTTACAGCATCAGGACGCCGACAATGGTGGTCGGCATCCGCGGCACGAAGTTCGACTTCAGCGTTCTCTCAAGTGGCGAGACGGTCTTTGCGCTCTACAAGGCCAGGCGCGGCTCTGCGACCGCTCCAACCGCTGCCTGGAGCTTTCGGCCATTGTGCGGTCGCGACGAGCCCGCCATCGAGCCAGGTGAGCCGGGTGAACTCGTTCGAAAAGAGAACTGCGCTGCTGCAGGCGTCGCTGCCTTATGCCTTGTCTCAACGGCGCCTTCGACCGGATTTCCAGGTCGACACGTCGAGCTGCGATGTCAGCCGTGCAAGCCTCTCGCCGGATAACCGCGCGATTCCTCCCGGCGCATTCGGCTCTTTCGCCAGCATCAGCCCGGTCGACTGCCGCCGAGCGGATCGTCTCCCGCACCGAGCGGCTCTGGTTTCGGCAATCCCGGCAACAGCAGCGCCGTCGGCAATGCCGGCGAGAACCCGAGCGGCGGTGATTCGGAAATGGCGTGGCCGGCCGATCGGACGTTGGAAACGGCAATGCCGGCGAAACGGCAATTCCGGTGGTAACGGCAATTCCGGCGGCAACGAAACGGCAATGCCGCCGAACGGCAACGTCCGCCGGAACAGCGGGCGATCGCCGCAAGGCGATGGTCTCCCGTCGGGGAAGAGGCTCTCGGCGCCAGACGTTAGCTGGCGCGGCGCATGCGCTGGCGCCGGCGGCGCGCCGGGACGGTGCGCTGTTACCGGCTGCGGCGCCGGCCGGGGAGGTGGCGCAAAATTGAGCATGCTATCGGCGGCCGCGCGCTCGGCGGCGAGCACGGCAAGCTCGATCCGCAGCACCGCGGCGAAGGCGGAGCGGCGTTCGTCCAGCGCATCGCAGGTGCCGGGCAGCACGCGCTCCATGGTCCATGTGGAGGCGCGCACGGCGCGCATGATGTTGAGGTAGAGCCGCGCGGCGTCGCGCAGCCGCATCCTGAGCGCGTTCGCCGCCAGCATGCGGCCGGCGCGCAGCGCCTCGCATTCCCTCTCGATGGTGGAAACGATCGCGCTCTCCGCGGCTTCGATCGCCTGCAGGAGCTCGTGTGCTTGTGCCTGAGCCTGCGCCCGGATACTCGGTACATGTGCGCGCATGCCGGAAAGCTCGCATATCAAGGTTAAGGTTCGGCAAATGCGGCACGCCGGCTAACGCGTTAAGTTTGCGCCGTTTTTCAAAAAAACTTCAAACCATAGCGCTTGCCAGCGCCGCACCTTGTCTCGTATATGCGCGGCCAAACGGGGATGGAGGGACGTTGTCTGCCATGGCAGTGCGGAGTAAGGCCAACGGCCACGGTGACGAGGCCAACGGCAGCCGGCACGGGCTCAACGGATACAGGCCCAAGGCCAGTGAGCCGTTCATGAACGAGCGCCAGCGGGACTACTTTCGAGCGAAGCTGCTGGCCTGGAAAGACGAGATCCTCGCGGAGAGCCGTGAAACGCTGGAAGCGCTTCAGGCGGAAAGCCAGAATCATCCGGACTATGCCGATCGCGCCTCCTCGGAGACCGACCGGTCGATCGAGCTTCGCGCCCGCGACCGCCAGCGCAAGCTCATCGCCAAGATCGATGCCGCATTGCGTCGGATCGACGACGGCACGTACGGATATTGCGAGGAGACGGGCGAGCCGATCAGCCTCAAGCGGCTCGACGCGCGGCCGATCGCGACCTTGTCCATAGAGGCGCAGGAGCGCCACGAAAGACGAGAACGCGTCTACCGCGACGAATGAGGGAACGGCGCCGCAAGGCGCCGTTCCTTTTCATGCCGCCGCTTCTCTTCGCCGCGATCGCGTTGTCCGAGGCTCCCGCCGTGTCGAGCGCAGAGCACGACACGCTCGACCGGCTCACCGCCGCCGACAATGCCGACGACAACGCGCTCGACCAGTCCTTCACCTATGCGCTGAACGGCAACATGCTGTCCCTTCGACAAGCTCAGGGCAGGCTGAACAGCGCGCTCGGCAGCACCACCTATCCCGCCAGCCCCACCGACCCGCGCCCGCACGCGCAGCTCACCGCCGGCGCGCGCAGCTACGCCGGAGCCTGCCCTCGGGCTTGACCCGAGGGACGCCAACGGCAACGCCACGACCGGCGGCACGCAGGACTATGCGTGGGACGGCTCCAACCGGCTCCTGTCGGTCACCGAGAGCGGCGCGACGACCGCCTTCGTCTACGCGCCCGACAGTCCTTCAGCAGGCACGGCCCCGCGCCTGAAGAAGACCACCGCCTCCGGCACCACGCTCACTCTCGGCGCCGACATCGAGCGCGATCCCTCCGGCGCCTGGACCAAATACCCGCATCCCGACGCGGTGATCGCGTCGGTCAGCCGACTCGGCCTTGGCAGGAAAAGCCTATTGAGGCTCCAGAGCTAGCGGCCCTTGGTGTCGCCGGTCAGCTCGCCGAGCAGGCGCGCCATCTCGTCCTCCAGCGCATCGGAGGATTCGCGCCGGCGCGCGTTGAGGCTGATGACGGGAGCCTCTTCGCGGCGCTCTGTGCGCTCGCTGCGCTCCACGCGCTCGCCGGACGCCGCCGCGTCGCGCCGCTTTTCGGGCTCCGGTGCGGGCGTCTTCGGCTCGGGCGCGCGCGGCGGCTCCGCTTTGGCGGAGCGGGCCCGCGGCTCGTCCTGCCTGCCGGCCCGGCTGTTGCGTGCGGCCGGCCGCTCGCCGAAGCCGAACTCGTCGGACTCAAGGTCGAGCGCCGGGCTGCTGCCGTGGGTGACTGCCTGCACTTCCTCCGCCAGCGCCTCCTCCAGCCGGTCGGCGAGGTTGCCGAGCGTGGTGGATTCGGGTTCGGCGGCCTTGGCTGCGGGCTGCGGGCGCGGCGTCGCCTGGCCCGCGCCGCGCGGCACGGGGTCGAAGCGCAGCGCCTGCACGATCTCGTTCTCGATGGAATTCGGGCTCCGTCCACGGCACACCGGCGGCGGGCAGGGGCGGCGTGGTCTCGCCGCGGCCGTTGCCGCGGGCCTGGCTCGCCTGCCGGCCGCGCCCCGGCTCCGGCCGCGCCGGCTCCGGGCGAGGCCCGCCGAGCGGCCGCGGCTGGATCGTGCTGGCGCGTCGCTGCTGGCTTCCCTCGCGATGGGTGCCCTCGCGCTGGGCGCCCTCGCGCGGGCTGAGAGCGCTTTCGCCGCTGCGCTGGCGCGTCTCGCGGCTTTCCTCGGTGCGGCCGGTTTCAACGCGGCGTGGCCCGGTCGGGGCGGGGCTCGGATTGGGACGCGGTGCGGCAAGCGCGCGCCGCTCGGCGGCCGCCGGTGCCGGGCGCTCCACGGCCGGCCGCTCCGCGACCGGGCGTTCCGTCACCGGCCGCTCGACCGCCGCCGCAACGCTGCTGCCGAGCAGCTCGCTCAGCCCGCCGGCGGCGCTCTTGGGCGACGGTGCCCCGGGGCCGCGCACCTTCTTGACGTCGTTTTCCACCACAAGGTCCACCGGTCCGCCGACCAGGATGAGGTGCTCGATCCTGTCGCAGCGCACCAGCACCAGCCGCCGCTCGCCATCGACCGGGGTGCTCTCCAGCACCTCGATGCGGCTCTCGTCCAGCACGGGCGCCCGGCCGCGTCCGGAGGCCTTGCGGCGGCGGAACAGCCCGAAACGAAAGCGAAGAAAGGCGAAGATGGCCGCGGCCACGACCAGAACGCCTATGACTACAAGACTCAGCACGCCGATGCCGCCCACACCCAATTCTCCAGGTACACCCCCGCCGCGGGTCGCCAACCATAAACGCAACGGCCCAGTCGTTCAAATAATCCTCGGCATCTTCGATTAATGCGCCGGCTGAGGCGCCTTGCCCGTCGCCCGCCCCCGTGCGCCGCTCTGCCCCCTCGTGGCCCTCGTGGCCCCTCGTGGCGAAGTTGAAAAAGCGGTCGACAAGGATACTAAGGTGGGGAATCCGGGCCGGGCGAATCGGATAGGGTGCCCTTGGGGGTCGGCGGCGATGCGGCAAGATAGGACCGGAGCGAACGGCGGCGCGCAATCCGGCCGTGGCCGTTTTGCGCTGGTCGGCCTGCTCATCCTTGCGCTGCTGGCGGCGGCGAGCGGCTATCTCGTCCTGCCGGAAGCGGCGGCGACGCTGGTGGTGCTCGTCTGCATCGGTCTCCTGTCGACGGCGGGCGTGGTGGCGCTCTTTGCGGCGGCGGCCGGCATCCTCGGCTGGAAGACCCCGGGACATCTCCCCTCCGAGCCCGTCGGCCCGGCGCAGGCGCTGCTGCAGAACATGGCCGAGGGCGTGCTCCTGACGGCGGCCGACGGCGCGCCGCTTTGGGCCAACGCGGCCTTCCTCAAGCTGACCGGCGCCGCCTCGGCGCGCGACCTGCGCTCCATCGAGCGGCTCTTCTCCGACAATCCCGACGCGGCGGAGGCGGTGCATCGCCTCGCCGTCGCCGCCGACCAGGGGCGCCGGGCGACGGAGGAGATCCGCATGCCGGGCGGCATCGGCGGGCGGGCGGACAGCGCGCGCTGGTACCGCGTGCGCGTCACGCCGGTGGGCGGCAATGACAGCCGCATCGGCTGGCTCATCGCCGACATCACGCGCGAGCGCGAGCACCAGGAGAACATCTTCCAGGAGCTGCAGAACGCCATCGACTATCTCGACCACGCGCCGGCCGGCTTCTTCTCGCTCGAGCCCGACGGGCGCATCCGCTACATCAATGCGACGCTGGCGGAGTGGATCGGCATCGACCTTGCCGAGTTCGAGCCGGGCGCCGCCCATATCCGCGACATCGTGACGGTGGAGGGCATGTCGCTCATCCAGGCGGCAAGCGGCGGGCGCGGCGAATCGGAGACGCTCGACGTCGATCTGGTGCGCACCGACGGCACGCGCCTGCCCGTGCGGCTCATCCACCGCGTGCCCGTCGCGCCCGACGGCACGGTCGGCGCCTCGCGCACGCTGGTGCTCGACATGCGGCGCGCCGACGACCGCGAGGCCGGCCGCCTTGCGGAGGCACGCTTCGCCCGCTTCTTCAACAACACGCCCATGGCCATCGCCTCGCTCGACCATGACGGCCGCATCGCGCTCACCAATGCGCGCTTCGTCATGCTGTTCGGCAAGTCGGGCAGCACCGGCCGCAAGCTGTCGGAGCTGGTGCAGGAAGGCGAGCGCGCCGGGCTGGCCGCCGCGATCGGCGCCGCCCTCGCGCGGCAGAGCGATATCCCCGCCGTCGATGCGAGCCTCGCCGACGATGGCGGGCGCAGCGCCCGCTTCTTCGTCAGCCCCATCCTGGAAGCCGGGGAGGGCGAGGACGCCGCCGTCGTCTACGCGCTGGAGACGACCGAGCAGCGCACGCTCGAGATGCAGTTCGCCCAGAGCCAGAAGATGCAGGCGGTGGGCCAGCTCGCCGGCGGCATCGCCCACGACTTCAACAACATGCTGACCGCCATCATCGGCTTCTCCGACCTGCTCCTCACCTCGCACCGGCCGACCGACCCGTCCTTCCAGGACATCATGAACATCAAGCAGAACGCCAACCGCGCGGCCGGCCTCGTCCGCCAGCTGCTGGCGTTCTCGCGGCGCCAGACGCTGCGCCCCAAGGTCATCGACCTCAACGACGCGCTCTCCGACATCTCCATCCTGCTGGCGCGGCTGCTCGGCGAGACCATCGAGCTGGAGGTCAAGCGCGGCCGCGACACCTGGCCGATCAAGGCGGACCTGAACCAGCTGGAGCAGGTCATCGTGAACCTCGCCGTCAACGCCCGCGACGCCATGCCGAACGGCGGCAAGCTCGTCATCCGCACCTCCAACGTGGGTGCCGAGGAGAGCCGCAAGTTCCGCGAGGAGGGCTTCAAGCCGGGCGATTACGTGCTGCTTGAGGTGATCGACACCGGCGAGGGCATGCCGCCGGAGGTGATGGAGAAGATCTTCGAGCCGTTCTTCACCACCAAGGGCGTCGGCCAGGGCACCGGCCTCGGCCTCTCCACCGTCTACGGCATCGTCAAGCAGACCGGCGGCTTCATCTACGTCGATTCCAAGCCCGGCGCCGGCACCACCTTCCGCATGCTCTTTCCCCGCCACGAGCTGCAGCCGCACGAAGTGCCGGCCGCGGCGGAGCAGCCGCCGGCGCCCTCCGATCTCACCGGCTCGGCCAACATCCTGCTGGTGGAGGACGAGGAGGCGGTGCGCGCCTTTGCCGGGCGGGCGCTGGAGGCGCGCGGCTACAAGGTGTTCGAGGCGGAATCCGGCCAGGAGGCGCTCGACCTCTTGAACGGCATCAAGGTGCCGATCGACCTGGTGATCTCCGACGTGGTGATGCCGGGCATGGACGGCCCCACGCTGATGCGCGAGCTGCGCCGCCGCCAGCCGGAGCTGAAGATCATCTTCGTCTCCGGCTATGCCGAGGACGTCTTCGAGCGCAACCTGCCCGAGGAGGGGACGTTCCAGTTCCTGCCGAAGCCCTTCACGCTCAAGGAGCTGGCGACCACCGTGAAGGAAACGCTCGAGGCCTGATCGCCCCGGGTCCGGCGAGACGCCCGAGGCAGCCCTCCGCCGAGGCTGCGCGTTCCGGCGGATTCGCCGACCTCCCCGCGAGCCGCGCCTCGGCTCCTGCTGCGATCGGTGCTTGAAGCGGCCGGCCCAAGATGCAACCATAAGTAACATCGCATAAGGCCCTCATTTGGAGGTGAGCAGGGCCAGTTGGGGAGGTTGCAATGGTGAGGTCTCGAGCTCTGGGATGGCTTCCGGACGTTCCCAAGCCGTCCGACTACACGCAGAATCATGAAGAAGTGGCGCCGCTGCTGAAGAAGACGGATGTCGCCAAGCCAGCCGGCACGAAACGCGGAGCTCGGGCGCCCGCCCAGCCCTCCCGCGTCGATCTGACCGAATGGTGCCCGCCGGTCGAGAACCAGGGTGACCTCGGTTCCTGCACGGCGAATGCCGGAGTGGCGCTGCTGGAATATTTCGAGCGCCGCGCCTTTGGAAAGCACATCGATGGCTCGCGTCTCTTCCTCTACAAGGCGACGCGCAACCTGGCCGGGCTGTCCGGCGACACGGGCGCCTATCTGCGGGAGACCATGGGAGCCATGGTCATGTTCGGCGTGCCGCCCGAGGACTATTGGCAGTATGACGGCAGGCCGGAGAAGGAGAACACCCGCTTCGACCTTGAGCCGACGGCGTTTTGTTACGCGCTCGGCGCGAACTACAAGGCGGTCAAATATTTCCGCCTGGATCCTAACGGCGGAGCCCCCGACGAGACGCTCGCCAACATCAGAGCGTTTCTTGCCGCCGGCTTCCCGTCCATGTTCGGCTTTCCCGTCTACGACGAATATTACGAGCTCCTTGACGGCGGGCTCATCGCTTTCCCCGGCGAAAAAAGCACCTATTACGGCGGGCACGCCAACGTCGTTGTCGGCTACGACGACAATCTGAAGGTCGGCAAGGACAAGGGCGCGCTGCTGGTCCGCAACTCCTGGGGCACCACCTGGGGAAACGGAGGCTACGGCTGGATGTCGTATCGCTACGTGACGGAGGGCCTGGCGCAGGACTGGTGGTCGATGATCTCGGCGGATTGGGTCGACACGGGCCGCTTTTGAGCCTTCGGCGCCGACGACCGGCCGCGAAGGAGGCATAAAACATAAATTTGATCGATTTCGGTACCCGTCGTTAACTCTTGCTTTGCGCAACCCGTGGATTGTGCGGGCGTTCGAGTGCGTAGCGTAGGGCAGGTTCGTGTGGCGTTGGATGTAGGTACGCTCATTGCGGCGCTGATGGTGGTGTGCGTCGTCGTTGCGTGCTTGCTCGCGCTCACCTGGGTGCAGAATCGCGACGCGCTGTCGCTCGGCCCCTGGATCGTCTGCTTCGCTCTGTGCGCGGCCTCGGCGGCGATGCTCGTCGCCGGCCGCGGCTTCATCCCGGAATTCGGCCCGGAATTAGGCAGCGTCGACGTCGCCATCGTGCTGCGCTTCCTCGCCTTTGGCCTGGCCTACCAGGCGACGGCGCACTTCACCGGCCGCAAGGGGAGCTGGGTGCTGGCCTTCGCGCCGGCCGTGCTGTGGCTCGCCGCCAGCCTGCTGTCGCTGTTCGGCGACGATCTTCGTCTGCGCGTCATCATGGGCGCGCCGCTCGTCACCGCCTATTCGTTCGCCATCGCCGGCGAGCTTCTGCTTTATCGCGCGCGCCTGCCATGGGGCGCGGCGCCCGCCGCCTGCTTCCTGATCTTCCACGGCCTCTTCTATCTGGCGCGCTTCCTCATCGTGCTGTCGCCTTGGACTCCCGGGCTTCGGGCAAGCCTGGGCGACCCGCTGAGCTCCGCCGGCATCATGGAGGCCCTGGTCATCGCCATCGTGGTGGGTTTCCTGCTCCTGTCGACCGCCAAGGAGGAGGTGCTCGGCCATTACCGGCGCGCCGCGCTGCTCGATCCGCTGACCGGCGTCAACAACCGCCGCGGCTTCGACGCGGAGGCCGGCGAGATGCTCGCCCGCGCCGCGCGCAGCGGCTCCGCCACCGCGCTGCTGCTGCTCGACCTCGATCACTTCAAGGCGGTGAACGACAAGTGGGGCCACATGGCCGGCGATGCCGCGCTGCGCGCTGTCGCGGAGGCCGTCGTGGCCGAGCTCGGCGAGGAGGATCTGCTCGGCCGGCTGGGCGGCGAGGAGTTCGCCGTGGCGCTGCCCGACCGTCGCATCGACCAGGCGCGGCGCGTCGCCGAGCGCATCCGCAAGCGGATCGCCGCGCTGGTGATCCGCGCCTGCGAGGTCGACATCCGCCTGACGGTCAGCATCGGGGTGGCCGGCATGCGCCACACCGCTTCGCTGGAGGCGCTTTTGAGGGAGGCGGATGCTGCGCTCTACCGGGCCAAGTCGAGCGGCCGCAACCGGGTGGAGGCGGCGCAGACGGTGCGCGTGTTCGGCGGCACCGGCTGGGCGCAGGAAGGTTATGAGATCCGCCGCGTCGCCTGACGCGTGGGGCAGGGCGCCATAGCCGCTTTCGAGCCCTGCGAACGCGGAGGCCTGGGCCATCCATCAGCAGCGTTGCCATTTTGTTCTTGACAATTCGTGAGAACAAAACGGATACTCCCGGCATCGAATCCGAGGTTGCCAGGGGCTCTTGCGAGGGCCTTCCGCTGGTCATTGGGGGATGCCATGGTAAGTCCGCTGCGAGTTGTCGAAGGTTCTAAAGACACGATGGATAAATCGAAGGCGCTGGATGCCGCGCTCAGCCAGATCGAGCGGGCGTTCGGCAAGGGCTCCATCATGCGGCTCGGCCGCGACGGCAAGGTGGTGGAGATCGCCACCATCTCCACCGGCTCGCTCGGCCTCGACATGGCGCTCGGCGTCGGCGGCCTGCCGCGCGGGCGCGTCATCGAGGTCTACGGGCCGGAATCCTCCGGCAAGACGACGCTGGCGCTGCACACCATCGCCGAGGCGCAGAAGCGCGGCGGCATCTGCGGCTTCATCGACGCGGAGCACGCGCTCGACCCGATCTACGCGCGCAAGCTCGGCGTCGACCTCGACGAGCTTCTCATCTCGCAGCCCGACGCCGGCGAGCAGGCGATGGAGATCGCCGATACGCTGGTGCGCTCCGGCGCCATCGACGTGCTCGTCGTCGATTCGGTCGCCGCGCTGACGCCGCGCGCCGAGCTGGAAGGCGAGATGGGCGACCAGCTGCCGGGCAGCCAGGCGCGGCTGATGAGCCAGGCGCTCCGCAAGCTCACCGCCTCCATCTCGCGCTCCAATACGATGGTCATCTTCATCAACCAGATCCGCATGAAGATCGGCGTCATGTTCGGCAGCCCGGAGACGACGTCGGGCGGCAACGCGCTGAAGTTCTACGCCTCCGTCCGGCTCGACATCCGCCGCATCGGCGCCATCAAGGACCGCGACGAGACGGTGGGCAACCAGACCCGCGTGAAGGTGGTGAAGAACAAGCTGGCGCCGCCCTTCAAGCAGGTCGAGTTCGACATCATGTACGGCGAGGGCATCTCCAAGACCGGCGAGCTCATCGATCTCGGCGTGAAGGCGGGGATCGTGGAAAAGTCCGGTGCCTGGTTCTCCTACGACAGCCAGCGGCTGGGGCAGGGGCGCGAGAACGCCAAGACCTTCCTCAAGGAGAATCCCGACGTCGCCACCGTCATCGAGCAGGCCATCCGCCAGAGCGCCGGCCTCATCGCCGTCGGCATGGAAGGCGACGATTCCGACCCCCGACGAAGCCGCCGAAGGCTGAGGCAGCGGCAAGGCACGGAACGAGCCCTCTCCCCTTGCGGGAGAGGGTGGCCCCTCGCGTCAGGCGAGGGGTCGGGAGAGGGGAGTGCGCGCCATGCACCGTGATGGCGTATCCAGCGAGCAGCGCCGCTTCGCCAAGGCAGCTGCGCAGGAGCCAGACCGCGCTTGAAAGCCGCCTCTGGCATGAGCTGCGCGCCAAGCGGCTCGATGGCTGGAAGTTCAGGCGGCAGGTGCCGATCGAAGGCTATTTCGCCGATTTCGTCTGCTTCAAAGCGCGGCTGATCGTGGAAGTGGACGGGCCGTTGCACGAAAGACCGGAGCAGAGGCTGACGGACTCAGCGCGTGACGCGGCGCTGCGCCGACATGGCTTCCGGACGATCCGGTTCGACCGGGAGGCTGCGCTCGGGCGCATGCTGGAAGACATCCGGCGGGAGCTGGCGCCCGTCCCCTCTCCCGACCCCTGACCAAGGTCAGGGGCCACCCTCTCCCG
>CAWDED010000014.1:0-262724 GCA_963801225.1 uncultured Alphaproteobacteria bacterium | reverse complement strand
TCTCAACCCCTTAAATATCCTTCCCCGCCGGCTCCTTCAGCAGCGCGCGCTCCACCAGGAACGGGTTGATCGCCACGGCGCGTTTCAGAACCGTCTGCGCCTCCTCGTCGCGGCCGAGCCGCATGAGGATGATGGCTTCGCCGGCGAGCGCCCCGAAATGCTTCGGCTCCAGCGGCAGCACCCGGTCGATGTCGGCGAGCGACCCCTCGTAGTCGCCCGCCATGAAGCGGATGGTGGCGCGCTGGTTCCACGCCTCCGCCCAGTCGGGCGCCTCCGCCACGAGCTGGTCGAGAAGCTTCAGCGCCATCGCCAGGTCGAACATCTGGCGGCGCTCCTGCACCAGCTCCATCAGGTGCTCCGCCTCGGCATCGGGCGCCCGGAACCACAGGTTCCATATGGCGTCTGCCACCCGGCGCGCCGTCGCCGCGTCGGGCGCCGCTGCCAGCCGCGCGAAAAGCTGCTCGCGGGTGGTCTCGTAGCCTTGCGGATCGCCCTGCAGCGTGACGTCCGGCGCCTGCGCCCCGGCGCTGCTCAGGGCCGCCATCGCCAGCGCGCCGGCTCCCAGGATCGGGATGGCGGCCTTTCTCAGGCGGCGCGCTGCGTCGATCCACGCCATGCGTTCCTCCCTCGGTTGATCGGTGAGAGCCATTCTAGCGCCGATGCGGTCGCCAGGCATCCCGCTGACTTATCCCCGCCCGTCAAAGCTGCGTTATCGTCGCTTCACCGCTCTTCACCGGAGGGACCGTGTGGCCACCGGAACCATGTGGGAAGGGCGGGCGGCGCCCGTGGTGAGATTCGGTCGGTTCCGGCCGGCCGAGCCTCGGGGGTCCCGATACGTCCGCCCGACCGGGATGACCGGTCTGCCGCTAGTCGAGACGGCCTTAAGGGTGGGGTGCAGTCCGCTGGCTTCGGCCGGCACGAGGCGGCCCCATGCCGGAGAGTGGAAATCGGAGATCATAAAACGCCGTGCGGGGCGCCTGAGGGGCGCCACTAATTACATTTGCGAGGCACTCTCCAGGCGCCCCGCTCCCTCCTTCTTGGGAGGAGGGACCAGAGGAAAGTCCTTAACCCGGGCCGGCTGGTCGCGGGAGGATTGAGTGCGGGCGAAATCAGACGCTTGCTGGACAGTCCTTGAGACCCCAGTCTAAATGCCGCGAATTCCCACGAGGCCGCGCCCCGCGGCCGCGTCAAAGTCTGCTTCAGAGTTTTGCGATGGCGAGCGTCAACGAGATCCGCAGCACCTTCCTCGACTATTTCGCGCGCGAGGGGCACGAGCCCGTCGCCTCGGGGCCGCTCGTGCCGCGCAACGACCCGACGCTGATGTTCACCAATGCCGGCATGGTGCAGTTCAAGGACTATTTCACCGGCCGCGTCAGGCCGCCTTTCCCGCGCGCCGTGACCGCCCAGAAGGTCGTGCGCGCCGGCGGCAAGCACAACGACCTCGACAATGTCGGCTACACGGCGCGCCACCACACCTTCTTCGAGATGCTCGGCAATTTCTCCTTCGGCGACTATTTCAAGGAGCGCGCCATCGAGCTTGCCTGGAACCTCATCACCAGGGAATACGGGCTTCCGCCGGAGAAGCTGCTCGCCACCGTCTATGTCGACGACGACGATGCCTTCGACCTGTGGAAGAAGGTCGCGGGCCTTCCCGAAGACCGCATCATCCGCATCCCCGGCTCCGATAATTTCTGGGCCATGGGCGATACCGGCCCGTGCGGCCCCTGCTCGGAGATCTTCTACGACCACGGCGACCACATCTGGGGCGGCCCGCCGGGATCGCCGGAGGAGGACGGCGACCGCTTCGTCGAGATCTGGAACCTCGTCTTCATGCAGTTCGAGCAGCTCTCCAAGGACGAGCGCGTCGACCTGCCGAAGCCCTCCATCGACACCGGCATGGGGCTGGAGCGCATCGCCGCCGTGCTGCAGGGCGTGCACGACAATTACGACATCGACCTCTTCAAGACGCTGATCGCGGCGGTCAACGACCATGTCGGCGCGCCCTCGACCGATGCCAACCAGGCGAGCCCGCGCGTCATCGCCGATCATCTGCGCGCCACCAGCTTCCTCATCGCCGACGGCGTGCTGCCGTCGAACGAGGGGCGCGGCTACGTGCTCCGCCGCATCATGCGCCGCGCCATGCGCCACGCGCATCTCCTCGGCGCCGAGGAGCCGGCGATCTACAAGACCGTCCCCACGCTGGTGCACGAGATGGGGCACGCCTATCCCGAGCTGGGCCGCGCCGAAGGCCTCATCACCGAGACGCTCAGGCTGGAGGAGAGCCGCTTCCAGCGCACGCTGGCGCGCGGCCTGTCGCTCCTGGAGGAAGCCACGCGGCTCGCTCCACGAGCGCGACATCCTCGACGGCGAGACCGCCTTCAAGCTCTACGACACCTACGGCTTCCCGCTCGACCTGACGCAGGACGCGCTGAGGCCGCGCGGCATCGGCGTCGATCTCGCCGGCTTCACCGACGCCATGGAGCGGCAGCGCGCCGAGGCGCGCAAGCACTGGGCGGGCTCCGGCGAGGCGGCGACCGAGGCGGTGTGGTTCCCGCTTCGCGAGCGCCTCGGCGCCACGGAGTTCCTCGGCTACGAGGCGGAGAGCGCCGAGGCGCAGGTGCTGGCGCTGGTGAAGGACGGCGCGGAGGCCGACTCGCTGGCTGAAGGCGACGAGGGCGTGGTCATCGTCAACCAGACGCCGTTCTACGGCGAGTCGGGCGGCCAGGTCGGCGATACGGGACTGATCGAGTCGGAGAACGGCGCGCGCTTCCGCGTCACCGACACGCAGAAGAAGGCCGACGGCCTCTTCGTGCATGTCGGCAAGGTCGAGGTCGGCGGCTTCGTCCCCGGCCAGGCCGTGCGGCTCACGATCGACGCCAGCGCGGCGGAGCGCCATCCGCGCCAACCATTCCGCCACCCACCTCATCCACGAGGCGCTGCGCCAGACGCTCGGGCACCCATGTCGCGCAGAAGGGCTCGCTGGTGGCGCCGGAACGGCTGCGCTTCGACTTCTCGCATCCCAAGCCCGTCAGCGACGAAGAGCTCGCCGCGGTGGAGGAGATGGCCAACGACATCGTGCTGCAGGACGCGCCGGTGGAGACGCGCCTCATGGACCGCGACAGCGCCATCCAGTCCGGCGCCATGGCGCTGTTCGGCGAGAAATACGGCGACGAGGTGCGCGTCGTCTCCATGGGCCGGGCGCTTTCCGGCGACAAGGCCGGCAAGACCTATTCGGTGGAGCTCTGCGGCGGCACGCATGTCGGCCGCACCGGCGAGATCGGCTCCATCCACCTGGTGGCGGAGAATGCCGTGGCGGCGGGCGTGCGCCGCATCGAGGCGCTGACCGGCACCGCGGCGCGTCGATACCTTGCCGAGCAGGAGAAGCGCGTGCGCGACATCGCCGGCAAGCTGAAGGTGCGGCCGGACGAGGCGGTGGAGCGCGTCGATCAGCTGATCGAGGAGCGCCGCCGGCTGGAGCGCGAGCTCGCCGAGGCGAAGAAGAAGCTCGCCATGGGCGCCGGCGCGGGCGAAGCGCCGGCGGTGACCAGGATCGGCGCGATCAATGTGCTCGCCCGCTCGGTGGAGGGCGTGGCGCCGAAGGACCTGCGCGGCCTCGTCGATCAGGGCAAGCGGCAGGTCGGCTCCGGCGTGGTGGCGATCGTCGGCGTCAACGACGGCAAGGCCGGGCTGGTGGTCGGCGTCACCGACGATCTCACCGACCGGATCAGCGCCGTCGATCTCGTGCGCCTCGGCTCGGAGGCGCTGGGCGGCAAGGGCGGCGGCGGCCGGCCCGACTTGGCGCAGGCCGGCGGCCCCGACGCCGCCAAGGCCGACGCGGCGCTCGCCGCGATCACCGGGCGCATCGGCGAGCTTGCCGAGGCCTGAACGCTGGCCACGGATCCTTATCGGTCCGTCATCCCGGATGGCGCTTCAGCGCCAGTCCGGGAGCCATGATCACAAGAGGGCGGGACCGCTCACGGAGTTATCCCCATGCACGGCGCGCGGCGTATCATCATCCTCATGAAGGACGCGTCGCGGATAATGCGCAGACCCGAGCTGCCTCTCGGCAAGCCGTCAGGTCAATTGCAAGTAGGCCGGATGTCGCCGCGGCAGGTCAGACGCCGGAGGGGCGCGTGTCGCTATGGAGGCAATCGTCGGCATAGACGTCCGACAGCATCCATTCCCGCTCCGCGCGCGTCGGCGTGACGGAGAGAATGCGCCCCGCGCCGTCGAACACGAGAACGAAGCCCATGCCGTCCCCGGTGTCGGTCTCGCCAGGCTCCATCACCATGGAGGGGCCGTCCACGCCGCTGCGGAAGGCGAGCGTCACGACATGCACGCCGCCGGTCGCCGCCTGTGCAGGTGTCGCGTGAAGCAGGTCCTCTTCGTCGAGGATCAGGGTGGAGGCGCAGGCGGCGCCGTCGAAGCTCGCCTGCTGCAGCGCCGCATCCTGCGGGGCCGCCACCACCAATGGCTCGCCGCGCGGCCCGGTCACCAGCTCGGGGCCGAGAACCGTCGCCGCGGCCCCAAGCCCGAGCACCGAAAGCGCCGACCCGAAGAGGATGCGAATCATCAAAAGCCCTCCGAAGCGATCCATGCCCCTAAAATATAGCAAAAAAAGCGGCGTTGGTAAGGCGTTCGCGCTTAACCCATGGCCTTCTTTAGGTTTTCGTCGATCTTGTCGAGGAAGCCGGTGGTGGAAAGCCACGGCTGGTCGGGCCCGACGAGAAGCGCCAGGTCCTTGGTCATGAAGCCCGCCTCGATCGTGTCGACGGTGACCTTCTCCAGCGTCTCGGCGAAGCGGATGAGCTTGTCGTTGCCGTCGAGCTTGCCGCGATGCGCCAGTCCGCGCGTCCAGGCGAAGATGGAGGCGGTGGAGTTGGTGGAGGTCTCCTTGCCCTGCTGGTGCAGGCGGTAATGGCGGGTGACGGTGCCGTGCGCCGCCTCCGCCTCGAGCGTCCGGCCGTCCGGCGACATCAGCACCGAGGTCATCAGCCCGAGCGAGCCGAAGCCCTGCGCCACCGTGTCGGACTGCACGTCGCCGTCATAGTTCTTGCACGACCACACGTAGCCGCCCGACCATTTGAGCGCGGCGGCCACCATGTCGTCGATCAGCCGGTGCTCGTAGGTCAGCCCCTTGGCTTTGAAATCGGCCGCGAACTCGGCCTCGAAGATCTCCTGGAAGATGTCCTTGAAGCGGCCGTCATAGGCCTTGAGGATGGTGTTCTTGGTGGAGAGGTAGACCGGGTAGTTGCGCGCCAGCCCGTAGTTCAGCGAGGCGCGGGCGAAGTCGCGGATCGACTCGTCGAGATTGTACATCGCCATGGTGACGCCGGCGCCCGGCGCGTCGAAGACCTCGCGCTCGATCGTCCTCGCCGTCCTCGCCCTCGAACTTCAGCGTCAGCTTGCCCTTGCCGGGGAACAGGAAATCGGTGGCGCGGTACTGGTCGCCGTAGGCGTGGCGGCCGATGATGATCGGCTTCGTCCAGCCCGGCACCAGCCGCGGCACGTTGCGGCAGATGATCGGCTCGCGGAAGATGACGCCGCCCAGGATGTTGCGGATGGTGCCGTTGGGCGAGCGGTACATGCGCTTCAGCCCGAACTCCTCCACGCGCGCCTCGTCGGGCGTGATGGTGGCGCATTTCACGCCCGACGCCGTGCTCCTTGATGGCGTTCGCCGCGTCGACCGTCACCTGGTCGTCGGTCGCGTCGCGGTGCTCGATGCCGAGGTCGAAATACAGGAGATCGATGTCGAGATAGGGGTGGATCAGCTTCTCCTTGATGAACTGCCAGATGATCCGGGTCATCTCGTCGCCGTCGAGCTCGACGACAGGGTTTGCGACCTTGATCTTTTCCATCAACCGAAGCCTTTCTGGATCTCGCGCCCGGCGGCGCGGGCGGGAGGAGAGCCGGGCAGCGCGCCCTATAGCAAAGGCGCAGCGAACCGCCAACCGAGGGCGGAAGGCGGATGCTGGCCGCAAATCCGACCACTCTGCTACCGCAGAGGCCGTCCGAACGCAGTGCCCTCGCCAGCCATGTCCGCCAGCCGCGCATCCGATAGCAAATCGCCGGGCCCCGCCATCGTCCTGGTCGAGCCGCAGCTCGGCGAGAATATCGGCGCGGCGGCGCGGGCCATGGCCAATTTCGGGCTGCGGCGACCTGCGGCTCGTCAGGCCGCGCGACGGCTGGCCGAGCAAGAAGGCGCGCGCCGCGGCAAGCGGCGCCAGCCACGTCGTCGACAGCGCGCAGGTGTTCGAATCGGCCGAGGCGGCGATCGCCGACCTCAATTTCGTCTATGCCACGACGGCGCGCAGCCGCGACCTGCCCAAGCAGGTCGTGGGGCCGCGCGAGGCGGTTGCCGTGCTCAAGGAGCGCGCCGCCGCAGGGCAGGCGACCGGCATCCTGTTCGGGCGCGAGCGCTGGGGGCTCACCAACGAGGAGATCGCGCTCGCCGACCAGATCGTCACGTTTCCGGTCAACCCGGCCTTCGCCTCGCTCAATATCGCGCAGGCCGTGCTGCTCCTGAGCTACGAGTGGCTCGCCGCCGGCCTCGACGGCGCGCTCCCGACGCGCGGGGTCGTGCCGGAGATCGACGTCACGCCGGCGTCGAAGGCGCATCTTCTCGGCCTGATGCGGCACCTGGAGGAGGCGCTGGAGCCCACGGGCTATTTCCGCACCGAGGACATGAAGCCGACCATGGTGCAGAACCTCCGCGCCATCCTGCAGCGCGCCGGCCTGACCAAGGACGAGATCGACGTGCTGCACGGCGTGGTGTCGGCGCTGGAGCGGCGGCACGAGAAGCGCGGAGGCGGCGACTCCGATGACTGAGACTGACAGCCCATGCAGACGGGCCGATCCTCGTCTTCGATTCCGGCATCGGCGGGCTGACGGTGCTCTCCGCCATCCGCGCCGCTCTGCCGGATGCGCGCTTCATCTACGTTGCCGACGATGCCGCCTTTCCCTACGGGGACTGGGAGGAGGGCGGCGCTCCGCGACCATATCGTCGCGTTGATGGGCGAGCCTCATCGCCGAGCACGATCCGGCGGCGGTGGTGATCGCCTGCAACACGGCGTCGACGCTGGTGCTCCCGCCGCTGCGCGAGCGCTTTGCCGTGCCGTTCGTCGGAACCGTGCCGGCGATCAAGCCGGCGGCGGAGCAGACCAGGACGGCGTCGTCGCGGTGCTCGCCACGCCCGGCACCATGAAGCGCGACTATACGCGCGAGCCTCATCCGCTCCTTCGCCGGCGACTGCCATGTGCGCCTGGTCGGCGCGCCTGACCTCGCCGCGCAGGCGGAGGCGCTGATGCGCGGCGAGCCGGTCGACCGCGATCTCATCTCGGAGCAGATCGCACCGTGCTTCGTGGAGATCGACGGGCGTCGAACCGACATCGTGGTGCTCGCCTGCACGCACTATCCCTTCCTGGCCGATGTCCTGGCGGAGCTGGCGCCCTGGCCGGTCACCTGGCTCGACCCGGCCCCGGCGATCGCGCGGCGGCTGGTTTCAGTGCTTGCCGAAACCGGGGGGAGGGCGGCGGCAATGGAGCGCCGCGGCGCGTCCGAGGCGGTATTCACCAGCAGCCGCCGGCCGCCCGAGGCGCTTCGCGCCATCCTGGCGCGCCACGGCGTGCCGCTTGGGGAGGCCTTGCCTGATCCGGCCGGGGCGCCGCTCGAAATTTGACATTGGCGCGCAAAGCCCCTATTTCCGCGCCCGGTGCCGGCCTCAGGGCCGACGCTTACGCACCCGTGGGGTTTTCTCCGAAAATTCGGATCTGGCGTGCTCCGCCAACCCCTGTCGGCCGCAGCAGATACTGCGGCAGAGGATGGGCGCGTTTCGAACCGCGAAACGGTAAGGATGACGCATGAGCAAACGCAATTCGGCGAAATACAAGATCGATCGCCGCATGGGCGAGAACATCTGGGGCCGCCCCAAGAGCCCCGTGAACAAGCGCGAATACGGGCCCGGCCAGCACGGCCAGCGGCGCAAGTCCAAGCTCTCCGACTTCGGCACGCAGCTGAAGGCCAAGCAGAAGCTGAAGGGCTATTACGGCAACATCACCGAGAAGCAGTTCCGCCGCATCTACGAGGAGGCGACCCGCCGCAAGGGCGACACCTCCGAGCAGCTGATCGGGCTCCTGGAATCGCGGCTCGACGCCATCATCTACCGCGCCAAGTTCGTGCCGACGCCGTTCGCCGCGCGTCAGTTCGTCAACCACGGCCACATCCGCGTCAACGGCCGGAAGGTCAACATCCCGAGCTATCGCTGCAAGGTCGGCGACGTGATCGAGGTGCGCGAGAAGTCGAAGCAGCTCGGTCTGGTGCTGGAGTCGGTCGAGCTCGCCGAGCGCGACGTGCCGGAATACGTCGAGGTGGATCATTCCAAGATGACGGCGCGCTACGTGCGCCAGCCGGCGTTTGCCGACGTGCCCTATCCCGTGATGATGGAGCCGAACCTGGTCGTGGAGTTCTACTCGCGCTGACGTCTGCGGGGAGAACACCTGGCCGCCCGGCGAAGCCCAAAGGGCGAAGCCAAGTTCTCTTTGCCGCCGCACGACCGCCGCAAGTTTACCAAACACCCGCCCTAAGAGGCGGGTGTTTGCGATTCGGCTGTATGCTTGGCTCATGATTACGCGCCGGCAGTTCATCATCGGTCTGGGGGGCGGCATTGCGCTCGGCGGCGCGCTGGGAAGCTATGCCTTCGCAGTCGAGCCGCGCTTCCGTCTCGTCGTCACCGAGTGGGACCTGCCGACGGCGCGCTGGACCTACGACCGGCCGCTCCGGATCGTCATCGTCACCGACATCCATGCCTGTCGCCCATGGATGCCGCCGGAGCGCATCAAAGAAATCGTGGAGGAGGCCAACCGGCTCGAGGGCGACATCATTCTCGTCCTCGGGGATTTCACCTCCGGCCTCGGTGAGCGTTTCAGAACCGGACGTGTCACGGCTGACGAATGGGGACCGCCGCTTGCCGACCTCCACGCGCCGCTCGGCGTGCATGCGATCCTCGGCAATCACGATTGGTGGTCCGACCCCGAGGCCGTGAAGGCCGCTTTGGCGGCGGCCGGCATTCCGGTCTACCAGAACCGCGCCGTGAAGATCGGGGGCGAGACTCCGTTCTGGCTCGCCGGCACCGACAGCATCGTGGCGCATCCGATCGGCCACGGCCATTTTCGCGGCGCCGACGATCTCCCCGCCACGCTCGCGCAGCTGACCGACGACGCGCCGGCGATCCACATGGCGCATGAGCCCGACCTTTTCGTCCATGTGCCGGGCCGCTTTGCCGTGACGCTTTCCGGCCATACGCATGGCGGCCAGGTGCGGCTGCCCTTCCTCGGCCGGCCGGTCGTTCCGTCCTCCTACGGGCAGCGCTTCGCCTACGGGCACGTCCGCGAGAAGGGCCGCGACCTCATCGTCTCTGCCGGGCTCGGCTGCTCCATCCTGCCGGTGCGCTTCGGCGTGCCGCCGGAGATTACGGTGGTGACGCTGAGGAAAGGGCCGGACCCCTCAGTCTGAGGTGTCCGAAACGCTACTTGGTAGCGGCTTCTTCGGCGGCGCCTAGCCCCAGGAACCTGCGGCGCTCGACCGTCAGCACGACCGCGATATTCGCGAGCGCCAGGATGAACATGCCGAGCGACAGCGGCAGCACGGTGCCGTCATAGGCGTAGCCGATCACCGCGCCCACCGCGCCGCCGAGCACGGTCTGCAAGAAGCTGATGACCGCCGAGGCCGTTCCTGCCACATGTCCGAGCGGCTCCATGGCAAGCGCGTTGAAATTCGTGCCGATGAAGCCGAACTGGCAGAACGAGGCCGTCGTGAAGACATAGAAGAGCCAGAACGGCATGTGGCCGCCGTGGGTATAAGCCACAAGGAAGAACAGCCCCGTCGAGACGGCGAAGCCGAGCATGGCGGTGTGCGACAGGCGCCGCATTCCGAGCCGCTCGACCACCCGCGAATTGAAGAACGAGACGCCGGCCATGAAGATGGCGCCGGAGGAGAAGTAGAGCGGGAACGCGGCTCCGAGATCGTAGGTCTCCTGGTAGACCTGCTGCGCCGAGTTGAGGAAGCCGAAGATGCAGCCGAACATCAGAGCCGCGCCGAAGGCGTAAGCCGCGGAGATGCGGTTGGTCACCACGATGCGGAACGCCTCCAGCACCGGGCGCGGCCGTAGCGGTCGGCGGTCCTCCTCGTGCAGCGTCTCCGGCAGCCGGATGGCGCACCAGGCGAGCATCCCGACTCCGAAAGCCGCAACAAAGAACAGGATGCCGCGCCATCCCGCGACCATGGCAATACCTTGCCCGACCGTCGGGGCGATGATCGGAACGGCCATGAAGACCATCATCACCAGCGACATGACGCTCGCCATCCGGCGGCCGCCATAGGTGTCGCGGACCACGGCGACGGCGATCACCCGTGTCGCGCCGGCGCCGAAGCCTTGCAGGGCGCGCATGGCAAGCAGCATGGGGAAGCTGGCGGACAGCGCCCCGCCGATGCACCCGACCGAATAGAGCACCAGCCCGAACAGCAGAACCGGGCGCCGGCCGAAGCGGTCCGACACGGGGCCGTAGACGATCTGCGATGCGCCGAAGGCGGCGATGTAAGCCGTCAGCGGCAAGCTGGCGCGCGTTCTCGTCTGCAACGGCCAGGCTGGCACCCATCTGCTGCAGCGCCGGCAGCAGGATGTCGATCGCCATGGCGTTGAGCGCCATGAGGAGCGCCACCATCGCCACGAACTCGGCGTGGGACAGGGCAGCGGCTGCTGGCGGCTGGACCGGTCGTTCCACGCAGGCAATCCTTGAGTGAGCCGGCTGCGCCAGCGGGGAGGGAGCGCCGAAACGCACCGACGAACGATCAGGCGCGGTAGGGGCACACACGGGCCGTCGGGCGTGAGCGCCCGTCCGTCCCTAAGTCCAGCGGATATGCTTCGATCGCGCGGCGCCCGGGGGCCTGAAGCGTCAGGCCGCGGCCGGCACGCCCTTCTCTTCGAAGAGCGTCTTCAGCTCGCCCGCCTGGAACATCTCGCGGACGATGTCGGCGCCGCCGACGAACTCGCCCTTGATGTAGAGCTGCGGGATGGTCGGCCAGTCCGAATAGGACTTGATCCCCTGACGGAGGTCATCGGATTCCAGCACGTTGATGCCGGAATATGCCACGCCGAGATAGTCGAGAATCTGCACGACCTGGCCAGAGAACCCGCATTGCGGAAAGGTCGGCGTGCCCTTCATGAAAAGCACGACGTCGCTGGACTTCACCTGATTGTCGATCCACTCGTTAATCTCGGTCATGTTGCTCTCTCCTGCGGTCGGCTGCCGGATATTCACTCCGGAGCGCTGGTCTGCAGCGCCAGCGCATGCAGCGTTCCGCCCATATTTCCTTTCAGCGCCTCATACACCATCTGGTGCTGCTGCACACGGCTCTTGCCGCGAAATTGCTCGGAAACCACCTCCGCGGCGTAGTGGTCGCCGTCGCCTGCGAGGTCGCGGATGGAGACCGTTGCATCGGGCAGGGCCTCCTTGATCATCCGCTCGATCTCCTTGGGATTCATCGGCATGGATCGGGCTCCCGCTGTTCCGGATTCGCTCACCGGACCCCTGCAACAATGTGGGCACAGAGCCGAAGGAGGTCAATCCGGACCCGGATATGCGCACTGCAAAGCCCTATGCCGCGGGGGAATCTCCGCCCATGAAGCCGGGAAACCAGCCTTCGTGGCGCTCCTTGATCTCCCGGAGCGGCAGCGGCCGGGCGGCGCCGAGAACAAGGTCCTGACCGCCGGTCATCGCCGACTTGCGTCACGGGAACGCCTGCCGTCTCGGCGCGCCGAACAGACGTCCTGCCGCATCTTCGGCGTGCGCGGTGACGACATAGCGGCCCTGGTCCTCGCCGAAGAAGCTCGCGGCCGGATCGAGCCGCCCGGCGCTTCGGTCTGCGCGCCGATGCCCGATGCCATCGCCATCTCCGCCAGCGCCACGGCGAGCCCGCCGTCGGAGAGGTCGTGCACGGCCGTCACGAGGCCGTCGGCGATCAGCGCGCGGACGAAATCGCCGACGCGTTTCTCGTGCTCCAGGTCGACCGGCGGGGGAGGGCCGTCCTCGCGGCCGAGCACGTCGCGCAGATAAAGCGACTGGCCGAGCTGCGTGCCCCATTCGGGCGGCGCGCCGACGAGCAGGATCATCTCGCCTTCCGCCTTGAAGGCGAGGGTGGCCGCTCTTTCGCCAATCTCCGATCAGCCCGACCCCGCCGATCGCCGGCGTCGGCAGGATCGCTTCGCCGTTGGTCTCGTTGTAGAGCGACACATTGCCGGAGACGATGGGGAAGTCGAGCGCCCGGCAGGCCGCGCCGACGCCCTCGATGGCACGCACGAAGCTGCCCATCACGTCCGGCTTTTCCGGATTGCCGAAATTCAGGTTGTCGGTGGCGGCAAGCGGCGTCGCGCCGACGGCGGTGAGGTTGCGCCAGCACTCCGCCACCGCCTGCTTGCCGCCCTCGAACGGATCGGCTGCCACATAGCGCGGGGTGACGTCCACACTGAGCGCGAGCGCCTGTCGCTGAACCGTCGAGTCTGACGACCGCCGCGTCGCCGCCCGGCCGCTGCACGGTGTTGCCCTGCACCAGGTGGTCGTATTGCTCCCACACCCAGCGGCGCGAGGAGAGGTCGGGCGAGCCGACAGAGCCTGAGGAGCGCCGCGGCAAGATTGCCGGCCGGCGGCAGGCCTGCCGGGTCGAGCGGCGCGGGCTTTACCGGCTCCGCCCACGGCCGGTCGTATTCCGGCGCCTCGTCGCCGAGGTCCTTGATCGGCAGGTCCGCCACCTCGTCGCCGTGGCGGCTCACGCTTGAAGCGGAGGTCGTCGGTGGTGCGTCCGACATCGGCGAAGTCGAGCCCCCATTTGCGGAAGATCGCTTCCGCCTCGGCGTGCTTCTCCGGCCGGAGCACCATGAGCATGCGCTCCTGGCTCTCCGACAGCATCATCTCGTAGGCAGTCATGCCGGGCTCGCGGGTCGGCACCTTGTCGAGGTCGAGCGCGATCCCGAGGTCGCCCTTGGCGCCCATCTCCACCGCCGAGCAGGTGAGGCCGGCCGCGCCCATGTCCTGGATGGCGACCACGGCGCCGGTCGCCATCAGCTCCAGGCAGGCCTCCAGCAGGCGCTTTTCGGTAAACGGATCGCCGACCTGCACGGTCGGGCGCTTCTCCTCGATGCGGTGGTCGAACTCGGCCGATGCCATGGTCGCGCCGCCGACACCGTCGCGCCCGGTCTTGGCGCCGAGATAGACGACCGGCAGCCCGACGCCCTCGGCCTTGGAATAGAAGATCGCGTCCTTCTTCGCGATGCCGAGCGCGAAGGCGTTGACCAGGCAGTTGCCGTTGTAGCTCCTGTGGAAATTCACCTCGCCGCCGACCGTCGGCACGCCGAAGGAATTGCCGTAGCCGCCGATCCCGGCGACCACGCCCGCCACGAGATGGCGCGTGCGCGGATGCTCAGGGTCGCCGAAGCGCAGCGCGTTCATCGCAGCGATCGGCCGGGCGCCCATGGTGAAGACGTCGCGCAGGATGCCGCCGACGCCGGTCGCCGCGCCCTGGTAGGGCTCGATATAGGAGGGGTGGTTGTGGCTCTCCATCTTGAAGACCGCCACCAGCCCGTCGCCGATGTCGATCACGCCGGCATTCTCGCCCGGGCCCTGGATGACGACCTTGCCGGTGGTGGGCAGAGTGCGCAGCCATTTCTTGGAGGACTTGTACGAGCAATGCTCGTTCCACATGGCGGAGAAGATGCCGAGCTCCGTCAGCGTCGGCTCGCGCCCGATCAGCTTCAGGATGCGCTCGTACTCGTCGGGCTTCAGGCCGTGGTCGGCGATCAGCTCGGGCGTGATGGGCAGGTCGTTGCGGAGGCTCATGCCGCTTGCTTACGACGCGCGCGAAGCGGTCCGCAACGCCTCATGGAGCGGTCCTCAGTTGTAATTGTCGTAGGCGCCGGTCCCGCTGTCGACGAGGCGACGCAGCGTGCGGAAGCCGGCCGCGACCCGCTCGATCTCAGGGACGGAGAAACCGATGCGCACGCCGTGATAGGCGGCATCGGAGCGTCCCGGCTTGTACTCGTCCTCGTCGTCGATCAGAATGTGCTCCGCCGCCGCGGCCTTCTTGAACGTGCCGGAAAGCCACGGCTCCGGCAGGGTCAGCCACAGGAACGGCACGGTGTCGTGGATGCGCACGTCGAGCCCGTCGAACGTCTCGCGGGCGAGCGCAGTGCGGCGTCTGATGTCGGCCAGGGCGGCGCGCTTGAAATCGAAGGCGGCGCCGGAATTCACCAGCCGCGCCGCGATCTCCGACATGAGAAACGGCTTGCCGCCGGTGACCATTTTGTGGGCGCTGAGGATGCGGCTGGCGAGATTCGGGGGACACGCCACCCAGCCGCCGCGCAGCCCGGCGGATACCGCCTTCGACAGGCTGCCCACATAGAACACCCGCTCGGGCGCGATCGAAGCGAGCAGCGGCAGCCCGTCATCGATCAGCACGCCGTAGACGGCGTCTTCGATGATCCACACCTGGTGCTTGCGCGCGATTTCGGCGATCGCCCTGCGCCGGTCCTCCGGCATCATCGCCAGCGTGGGGTTCTGCGGGCCAGGCATCACGAAGACCAGCTTCGGATGCTGCTGGGCACAGAGCCGCTCGAATTCGTCGGGAATCATGCCCCGCTCGTCTGATGCGACCATCAAGGTGCGGCGGCCGATCAGCGCGGCGCTGCGGGCGACCGAGGCATAGGTCAGGTGCTCGAAGGCGATCTTGTCGCCCGGAGCGGTCATGGCGGCGACCACCGCCATGATCGCGGCGTGGGCGCCTTGGGTCGCCACGACGTCGGCGGGCGAGGGCGACCAGCCGGCCTGTGCAAGCCAGCGGGCGCCGGCCTTGCTCCATTCTTCGGGCACCGTGCGGATATAGCTGGCAACGGCGCCCGGGAGCTCCCGGCAGATGTCCGCCGCCAGGCGCCCCACCATCGCGGCCACGCCGATTTCCGGCGCCGCGGTAGTGTCGAGGCGCAGCACCCTCAAGTCCGCGGCGTCGGCTCTGGGCACGTAGGCAGGCTCGTCCGAGACAGGTGCGCTCTGCAGGCCCGGCTCGCGTCGCGGCAGGACATAGGTGCCGCGTCCGACCTCGCCGTTGACCAGCCCGCGCTCGCGAACCAGCGCGTAGGCACGACTTACCGTTCCCACCGTGACGCCGACGTCGAAGGCAAGATTGCGCTGCGGGGGAAGCTTGCTGCCTTCGGCAAGCACGCCGTTCTCGATGTCATTTTCGATGCGCTCGGCGAGGCGGACATAGAGCGGGCCGGAGCCTTCGGAGAGGTTAGGCAGCCAATTTGTCATGGTGACAATTCTTATATTGTCATCGTGATTGGGTCAATGCATACGCAGCATGCTCTCAATGAGCCCAAAAACTACGAGATAGAGCGATGAGTACAATTGCTACAATTCGGAGAGACACCCACGCCTCGGCGCCATCTCCCACGGCCGGCTTCTGGCCGCGCCTTCCCGCCTTTGGCCGGCTCATCACCAGAATGGCCGACGCGCTTGAGTCGTTGGCGCAGAAGCATCGCAGCCGCCGTTTGCTGCTCGAACTGAGCGACGAGCAGCTGAAGGACATCGGCATCTCGCGCGCCGATGCGCATCGCGAGGCCGATCGCCCCTTCTGGGCATGACGCCTCGCGCTTCGGCCGCGCCTGACGCATCGCGGCCCGGGTCGCTTACCGGCAGGTGCGGCCTCCGCCGGCCCAGAACGCCACCTCGCTGCGGATGCGGTCGGCCTCACTGCCGTCCATCAGCGGGCCGAACAGCTTGATGTCGGAGCCGTGCTTGGCGCGCGCCACCTCGATGACCAGCTTGGGCAGCCCGCCCGGGTCGGCCTTGTCGACGATGAGCACGCGCGGACGCTCCGAGGACGACAGCTCGGGCGCGTAGGAGTAGTCGGCGAAGCGCTTGTTGCCGCTGTCGAACCAGCAATCGCCGACCTTGTTGGCAATGTGGCTCGCGACATCCGTCGGGTCCTGGCCGGCGTGCAGCAGCACATAGCCCTTCGGCGTCGTCTGGCATGCGGCGAGAAGAACGGCCGCAGCGGCAACAAGGCAGATTGTTCTCAAGCGGCCTGCTCCATGAAGCCTGACGCGATGCCCTGGAAGAGCGGCAGCCCGTCGGTGGCACCCTGCGAGGCGTCCGTCAGGTCCTCCGGGTGCGGCATCATGCCGAGCACGTTGCCGGCCTCGTTGACGATGCCGGCGATGTCGTTCCGGGACCCGTTGGGATTGCTGCCCTCCGCATAGCGGAAGACCACGCGGCCTTCCCCTTCGAGGCGCTCCAGCGTCGCGTCGTCGGTGAAATAATTGCCGTCGGCATGGGCGACCGGGCAACGGATCACCTGCCGCGGGCTGTAGGCGCATGTGAACGAGGTCTGCGCGTTGACGACCTCCAGCTTCACCTCGCGGCAGACGAATTTCAGCGAGGCGTTGCGCATCAGCACGCCGGGCAGTAGCCCCACCTCGCAGAGCGACTGGAAGCCGTTGCACACGCCGAACACGAGAACCCCGTCCGCAGCCCGCTTCACCACCTCGGGCATGATCGGTGAGCGCGCCGCGATGGCGCCGGCGCGCAGATAGTCGCCGAAGGAGAAGCCGCCGGGCAGCACGATCAGGTCTGCGTCCGGCAGCGTGGCGTCGCCGTGCCAGACGATTTGCGGCGCGCGGCCGGTGGCCCGCTTCAGCGCCGCTTCCATGTCGCGCTCGCGGTTGGTGCCGGGAAAGAGGATGATGACGGATTTCATGCCGCGTCCTCGATCTCGACGCGGTAGTCCTCGATGACCGTGTTGGCGAGCAGCTTCTCGCACATCGCCTTCAGCCGTGCCTCCGCGTCCTGCCCGTCGGCAAGCTCGATGTCGAAGACCTTGTTCTGCCGCACGGACGCCACGCCCTCGAAGCCGAGCGCCGCGAGTGCGCCCTCGATCGCCTGCCCCTGCGGATCGAGCACGCCGTTCTTCAGCGTAACGAAGATACGCGCCTTCATAGCTCTTCAATGTGCAGGGATTCGGTCGATTACGCCAGCTATTGCACGAGAACGGGGCCGCCCGCCGGCACCCGCTCGTTCTCGTTCAGAATGCCGAGGCGGCGTGCCACGTCCTGATAAGCCTCCAGCAGCCCGCCCATGTCGCGGCGGAAGCGGTCCTTGTCGAGCTTCTCGTTGGTGGCGATGTCCCACAGTCGGCACGAATCGGGCGAGATCTCGTCGGCCACGACGATACGCATCAAGTCATTCTCCCACAGCCGCCCGCACTCCATCTTGAAATCGATGAGGCGGATGCCGACGCCGAGGAAGAGGCCGGAGAGGAAGTCGTTGACCCGGATGGCGAGCGACATGATGTCGTCGATCTCCTGCGGGCTCGCCCAGCCGAATGCCGTGATGTGCTCCTCCGACACCATCGGGTCGTTGAGCTTGTCGTTCTTGTAGTAGAACTCGATGATGGAGCGCGGCAGCGCGGTGCCTTCCTCCAGTCCGAGGCGCTCTGCCAGCGAGCCGGCGGCGACGTTGCGCACCACCACCTCCAGCGGGACGATCTCCACCTCGCGGATCAGCTGCTCGCGCATGTTGAGCGCGCGGATGAAATGGGTGGGAATTCCCATGCGTTCAGATGGTTGAAGATATATTCGGAGATGCGGTTGTTGAGCACCCCCTTGCCGTCCACCACTTCGTGCTTCTTGGCGTTGAAAGCGGTGGCGTCGTCCTTGAAATGCTGGATCAGCGTGCCCGGCTCAGGTCCCTCGTACAGGATCTTGGCCTTGCCTTCGTAAATTCGGCGGCGGCGGTTCATAGCTCTCATGGGGTCAGAATATGGTGACGCATAACGGCGGGAAAAGACGGGAATCGCTGGCCGACCCGTCCGCCGGCGCGGACCCTAGCGGAAAGGGCTGCTGGATACAATGTGGCGCTTGGGCGGGGGCTTCGGTCGGCGGCGCCGCCCGGCGTTGCGCGAAAATCGCCGCGAGGCTAGGGAAAGCCCGACCTTTATCCCGAGGAGGATTTTTTCGATGACCACCTTCGACAAGCGCAAGGAGGCCTACGAGAACAAGTTTGCCCGCGACGAGGAGCTGCGGTTCAAGGCGACGGCGCGGCGTAACAAGCTGCTCGGGTTGTGGGCGGCGGAAATGCTCGGCAAGAGCGGCGGGGACGCCGATGCCTATGCGCGCGAGGTAATCCGCGCCGACATGGAAGAAGCGGGCGAGGAAGACGTTTTCCGCAAGATTCGCGGCGATTTCGACGCAGCCGGCGTCAGCACGTCTGACCACCAGATCCGTCGCGCCATGGAGGAGAAGATGGCGGAAGCCGTCGCGCAGATCGAAGCGGGCGGATGAGGGGACGCCGTCAGCCCCACAGCAAACGGACAACGATGATCACCACGAAGACGGCAAGCGCGATGGCGAGCGGCAGCACGTAGCTGCGCCCGGCGCGGGGCAGCCCGATATCCTCCGGATCGGGCACGGTCAGCCGTTGCGGATGTGAGCTTTCCCGCGCAGGCGTAAAACGGTCGGGACGGTCGCCTTGGGCCATGCGATTCGCCTTTCGCGCGCAGTCTAGACTCTTCCGTCGCGCTGGGGCCAATTCAATCCGCCCGGGAAGCGGCGCAGGCGGCGCCGCTGGCGCGGCGTCGCCTGCGTTTGCCGGGATTGCTGCCAGGCCTGCTATTGCTGCGCCGGTGGGGTGGCGGGTGCGGGAGTCGGCTCCTGGGCTGGCGCTGGCGCGGGCGCGGGCTCCGGCGCCATGGCCGGAGCAGGCGCCATGGCAGGCGCGGATTCCGGCGGAGTTGCCGGCGCCGGCGCCATGGGCTCCTCGCTGGTCATGCCGCCCGCCGCGGGCTCGGTCCCCTTGTCGCGGCCGTAGATCACCCATCCGATGATCAACACCGCGACGACCAGCCCGCCGACGATGAAGTAGAGCGTGTTGTTGGAAGCCGGTTTCGTTGGCTCACCCGGTCTATTGTCTGACATGCGGATTTCCTCCCTGACTGATGGGCAGAAGAAAACGCAACTGACGATGGATTTGTTCCCTGGAAACGGGCGATTCCGGGGCGGCGGAATCTCCTGCGCCGGCAAAGTGGCCGATCGGAGTTCGAAAAGCCGCTGAATCTGCGCGCTGCCGGAGGGGAGGGGGGCTTTCAGGCTTCGCCGAACACCCGCTGGAAAATCGTGTCGACGTGCTTTGTATGATAGCCCAGGTCGAACTTCTCGCGGATTTCCTTCTCCGACAGCGCCTTGCGGACATCCTCGTCGGCGAGGAGCTCGGTCAGGAAGTCGGCGCCGTCCTCCCAGACCTTCATGGCGTTCCGCTGGACGAGGACATAGGCGTCTTCGCGGGAGAGGCCGGCTTGCGCCAGCGCGATGAGGACGCGCTGCGAATGGATGAGCCCGCCGAGGCGGTCGAGATTGGCGCGCATCCTGTCCGGATAGACGACGAGCCGGTCGATGATGCCGGCAAGGCGCGCCAGCGCGAAATCGAGCGTCACCGTGGCATCCGGCCCGATCATCCGCTCCACCGAGGAGTGCGAAATATCCCGCTCGTGCCAGAGCGCGACGTCCTCCAGCGCCGGAAACGCGTAGGCGCGCACCATGCGGGCAAGCCCGGTGAGGTTCTCCGACAGCACCGGGTTGCGCTTGTGCGGCATGGAGGAGGAGCCCTTCTGGCCGGGCGAGAAATACTCCTCCGCCTCCAGCACTTCGGTGCGCTGCAGATGGCGGATCTCTGTCGCCAGGCGCTCGACCGACGAGGCGATGACGGCAAGCGTCGTGAAGAATGCGGCGTGCCGGTCGCGCGGCACAACCTGGGTGGAGATCGGCTCCGGCGTCAGGCCCATGGCCTGCGCCACGTGCTCCTCCACCCGCGGATCGACATTGGCGAAGGTGCCCACGGCGCCGGAGATGGCGCAGGTGGCGACCTCCGCGCGTGCCCGCTCCAGCCTGGCGCGGGCGCGCGCGAACTCGGCATAGGCGAGCGCGAGCTTCAGGCCGAAGGTGGTCGGCTCGGCGTGGATGCCGTGCGAGCGGCCGACGGTCGGCGTGTTCTTGTGCTCGAACGCGCGGCGCTTCAAGGCGGTGAGCAAGGTGTCGATGTCGGTCAGGAGTATGTCGGCGGCGCGCGTCAGCTGAACGTTGAAGCAGGTGTCGAGCACGTCCGACGAGGTGAGCCCCATATGCACGAAGCGGGCTTCCGGGCCGACGATCTCGGCGAGATGCGTCAGGAAGGCGATGACGTCGTGCTTGACCTCGCGCTCGATGGCGTCGATCCGCGCCACGTCGAAGCGGGCGTCGCGGCCTTTCTCCCACACGGCCGCAGCTGCCTCCTTGGGCGCCAGGCCGAGTTCCGCCATGGCGTCCAGCGCGTGCGCCTCGATCTCGAACCAGATGCGGAATCTCGTCTCGGGCGACCAGATATCGGCCATCTCCGGGCGGCTATAGCGCGGAATCATCCGGTGCTCCGTCTGTGGGAAGAAGGGAATAGCAGAGCAACACGCAACGCTTCAACGCGGACGAAAAGACAGGCCTTCCGAGCGGAGAAATATCGCGGCGCGCCGGCTAACCCATTCAGATAGTTGAATTTGTTGCAAATCAACGACCGCGAGGAATCCCGCAACAAATATCCTGGCATGAAGCCGTTCCTCTTCCGCTGCCCCATCACGGGGCGAATGGTCCAGGCATTAGAACCTGACGATCGGCCCGACGGGGAGGCGGAAGACGCTTACATTGCGCTGCAATGCTTGGCCTGCACCCATGTGCACCTCGTCAATCCGGCCACCGGCAAGGTCGCCGGCGCGTCTGACGACGAATAGGCCGGCGCTCCCTGCTTCGATCCGGAAATCAGGCCGCCGTCGCCTGCATCTTTTCGGCGGCGGCGCGGATCGCGGCGATGTTTCCAGCGTAGCTCTGCTGTCCGCCGCGGAAGATCGCGGCCCCGGCGACAAGCGCGTTGGCACCGGCGGAGACCACTTGGCCGGCCGTTTCGGGCGCGATTCCGCCGTCGACCTCAATGTCGATGTCGCGGCCGGCGGTGAGGGCTTTGACCTGGCGGATCTTGTCGAGCATGGCCGGAATGAAGGCTTGGCCGCCGAACCCGGGGTTCACCGTCATGACGAGCACCTGGTCCAGGTGGTCGACGACGTGCTGGATGGCGGCGACCGGCGTGGCGGGGTTGAGCGCCACCCCGGCGCGCTTGCCGAGCGCGCGGATCGCCTGCAGCGAGCGGTCGAGATGCGGGCCCGCCTCGGCATGCACGGTGATGGTATCGGCGCCGGCGGCAGCAAAGTCGGCGAGGTAGGGGTCGGCGGGTGAGATCATCAGGTGCACGTCGAACGGCTTCGACGTGCGGTCGCGCACATGTTTGATGACGGGCGCGCCGAAGGTGATGTTCGGCACGAAATGGCCGTCCATCACGTCGAGATGGATCCAGTCGGCGCCGTCGGCGTCGACCGCCTCGATCTCCTCGCCAAGGCGGCTGAAGTCGGACGACAGGATGGAAGCGGCGATGCGAAGGGGTCGGCGCATGGCAGGCCCGGCTTACACGCCCGGCCGACATTCGTCCATGGCAGAGGCGGGGATATCCAGGCTCACGAGTTCGGCTCGCCGCCATAGCGCTCATGCCAGGTCGGCAGCCGGTCGCCGGGAGCCGCCTCGGCGGCGTAAATGCCGATCGCGATGGCGCGCGCCAGCGTGGAGGCCGCAGCGGCGGCGAGCGCCGTCAGGCCGCGCGGATCTTTCGGTCCGTCCCGCTTGCCCGTCGCAATGGCGAAGATCGTGTCGCCGTCGAGGGGCGTATGGGCAGGGAAGATGGCTAGCGCGATTCCGTCATGCGCGGTGATGGCGAGCCGTCTGGCCTCGTTGCGGGTCAGCTTGCAATCCGTCGCCACGACCGCGATCGTGGTGTTGGCGTTTGGCGCCGCGGCTCCCTTGGTGATCACCGCATCGGCATCGTCCGGTAACCGCGAGGGGAGCCCAAGCCCACCAAACTCGGCGTTCCGCTCGAAAGGGGCTGCGCGGAAATGCGGCGTGCTGCCCAACGTGACGCGCCCGATCCCGTTGGCGGCGACGAAGGCCGCGACGCGGGTGCCGTCGGCGAGCACCGTCTCGGCCGCCCCGAAGCCGCCCTTCAGGTCCGCCGTGGTGGCGCCGGTTCCCGCTCCCACCGAGCCGACGGCAATCGCGCCGCCGGCCGCCTCGCAGGCCGCGTGACCGAGCGTATGATAGGCGGAGCGCGCCGCCGTCGGCAGGACACCGGATTTGTCGCCGCCATTGGCGAGATCGAAGAGCGAGGCACCGGGGACGATCGGCACCCGGATGCCCCTGACGGCGAAGCCGCGGCCTCGCTCCGCCAGCCACGCCATGACGCCATCGGCGGCGGCAAGCCCGAAAGCGGAGCCGCCGGACAGCACGACGGCGTCGACAAGCTCCACCGTGTTGCCCGGCGTCAGCAGCTCCGTCTCACGGCTCGCCGGCGCGCCGCCCGCTGTGTGGAAGGCTGCGACAGCCGGCTCGTCGGGCAGAAAGACCGTAACCCCGGACTTCAGCGCTGCGTCGGTCGCGTGGCCGATGCGGAGGCCGGGGAAATCCTTCATGCAAGCAGGTTCGGAAACAGCCCGAGGAGTCCGATGAGGATCAGATAGATCGCCACGACATAGTTCAGCACACGCGGCACGATCAGGATGAGAATGCCGGCGAGAAGCGCGACGATTGCTTGAATCATGGGCGAGGTGAAGGTGATATCCATGTGAGCCTCCTTGCCACGCGGCCGCTTCGAATCGGGGCCTGAAGCCAACCGAGACTGACGCGACTGCGGCGGAAAAGAAAGCCGCAAGGCCGGCGAAAGGTTGCAAGGAAAAGCCCCGGCGCCGCGTGGCGCCGGGGCTCGCAAACAGACCGGAGCGGGCCCGCCTTCGCGGAGCCCGCTCAGGCAGCCCTACATGGCCGACATTTCGTCGTACTTGCCGTCCTTCCACTCGTAGAAGACGTAGCCGGGCAGCGTGACGTCGCCCTTGTCGTCGAACTCGAGCGTGCCGAGGACCGTGTCGAAGGTCCCGTCGTCGAGCGCCTTGACGACCGCGTCGAAATCCGTCGAGCCGGCAGTTGTCACCGCCTGTGCCCAGGCCTGGATCGCCGCGTAGGTGTAGAGCACGTAGCCTTCAGGCTCGATACCCTTGGCGCGGAACTTCTCCACGAGGGCCTGTGCGCCCGGCGCCTTGCGCGGGTCCGGCGAGAAGGTCATCAGCGTGCCGTTGCCGGCGTCGCCGGTGATCGCCCAATACTCGTCGGTCACCAGCGCGTCACCCGACACCAGGATGGTGTCCATGCCCTGCTCGACCATCTGGCGCTTAATCAGGCCGGCTTCGGTGTGATAGCCGCCGACATAGAGCACCTGGATGCCGGCCTGCTTCAGCTTGGAAACGAGAGCCGTGTAGTCCTTTTCACCGGCGGTGTAGGATTCCACCAGGTCCGGCTTCTTGCCGGCGGCTTCCATGTTCGCCTGCGTCTCGTCGGCCAGGCCCTTACCGTAGGCGGTCTTGTCGTTGATGATGGCGATCTTCTTGTCGCCGAAGTGCGACGCCAGGTAATCGCCGGCGACCTTGCCCTGCTGGTCGTCACGGCCGCAGACGCGGAAGACGCCCGGTCCGGGGCGCTCGTCGGTGAACTTCGGGTTGGTCGATGCCGGCGAGATCTGCACGATGCCTTCGTCCGCGTAGACGGCAGAGGCCGGGATCGACGAGCCGGAGCAGAAGTGCCCGGCCACGAAGACCACGCCCTCGCCGGCGAACTGGTTGGCAACCGCAACGGCCTGCTTCGGATCGCAGGCATCGTCGCCGATCGACAGCGACAGCATCTCGCCATTGACGCCGCCGGCGGCGTTGATGTCCTCAACGGCCTGCTCGGCGCCAGCCTTCATCTGCGCGCCGAACGAGGCATACTGACCGGTCATCGGGCCGGCCGTGGCGATCTTGATATCGGCCCAGGCCGCGCCTGTCAGCACCCACGCTACGGCCGCGCCGGCAAGTAAAAGCTTCTTCATGATGTCTCCCTTGTAACTCTAGCCCACACTCCCGCCAGATGTTCGAGCCGGCAGGTCAATAAGTGTCGGATCGGGGCAAGGACGCCCCACCTGCTTGCATTTAACGCGGTTTATTACGGAAAGGAAAGGGCTTGGCCTATCGCGACGCGACACCCTCAGGCGCGTTCGCGCCAGCTCAGCGGCCCGGCGCGGTCGTAGAGGAAATGATACTGGGCGCTCATCTGGCGGGCCCGGGTGAGCTGGCGGCCAAGAGCCGCCGCCGCCATTAGTATGATGAAATCAACGACCGAGAAGTAGAGTGCCTCTCCAAAAGTCGCCCATGGCAGGAAGAACGAGCCGTGGAACAGGCTGAAATGGATGAAGCGCGTCGCGACGGTAAGTAGAAGGACATAGATGACGAGAAGACGCCACGAGTCCCATGTCAGGGCCGTGGCCCTGCCGGTCAGCCACGCCGCGCCGCCGCCTAGGAAGACGGTGACGAGAAGAAAGTCGACCAAAGAAACTTCCCAGATCGCCATGGCGCCGCCCTAGAGCCGTTTGCGTTTCGTCATGCTCAGTGCCTCCCGCCTTCCAGATAGGCGGCCCGGACCTCTTCCTTCGCCAGCAGCTCGGCGCCGGTTCCGGTCATGGTGATCTCGCCGTTCACCATCACATAGGCGCGGTCGGCGAGCCTGAGCGCATGGAAGGCGTTCTGCTCCACCAGGAACACCGTCAGGCCCTCGCTCTTGTTGAGTTCGCGGATGACCGAGAAGATCTGCTTCACGATGAGCGGCGCCAGGCCGAGCGACGGCTCGTCGAGCAGCAGCAGCCGCGGCCGGCTCATCAGGGCGCGGGCGATGGCAAGCATCTGCTGCTCGCCGCCGGAGAGCGTCCCGCCGCGCTGGCTCATGCGCTCCTTCAGCCGCGGGAAGAGCGTGAAAACGCGCTCCAAATCCTCGTCGAAATGCGAGTATTTGGTGATCGCCGCGCCCATCTGCAGGTTCTCCAGAACCGTCATGCGCGGGAAGATGCGGCGGCCCTCGGGCGCCTGCGAAATGGCGCGTGCCATGATGAGGTGCGTGGGCAGCCTGGTGATGTCTTCGCCTTCGTAGACGATGGCGCCTTCGCGCGCCTGCGGATTGCCGCAGATGGTCATCATCAAGGTGGACTTGCCGGCGCCGTTGGCGCCGATCAGCGCAACGATCTGGCCTTGATGGACGTCCACGTCCACGCCGCGCAGCGCGATGATGTTGCCGTAATAGGTCTTCACGCCGCGCACGGAGAGGAGTGGCGCGCTGTCGTTGCCGCCGCTCATTCGCCCGCCTCCATCCCCTGGAGGGTTCCCTCGACCTCGCCGATTTCCTCGTCCTCCACGCCGAGATAGGCGGCGATCACCTTCGGATCGGTGCGGACATGCTCCGAGGAGCCGTCGGATATCTTCTGGCCGTAGTCGAGCACGATGATGTGGTCGGAGATCTCCATCACGACGCCCATGTCGTGCTCGATGAGAAGCACCGAGACGCCGTGCTCGTCGCGGATGAAGCGGATGAGCTCGTTGAGCTCGGCGGATTCGTGCGCGTTGAGGCCGGCGGCCGGCTCGTCGAGGCAGAGGAGCTTCGGCCCGGAGCAGACGGCGCGGGTGATCTCCAGCCGGCGCTGGGCGCCATAAGGGAGGTCGGCGGCCGGGTCGTCGGCGCGGTCGACCAGGTCGATGCGCTCCAGCCAGTAGACCGCCTGCTCGATGGATTGCTCGCGGGCGCGGCGATAAGTGGGCAGGTCGAAGATGCCGCCGACCGTATAGCCGGAAGCGATCATCAGCCGGTTGTGCTGGGCGACGAGCAGGTTCTCCAGCACCGTCATGCCGCCGAACAGCCGGATGTTCTGGAACGTCCTGGCGACCTTGGCGTGCCAGGCGATGTCGTGGTCCGCCATGCGCTCGAGCAGGAAGACGGCGTCCTCGCTTTCGGCGGACCATTGGCGCCCGGAAGCGGTGAGCCGGCGGATCGTCTCGTCGGCTGAGGCCGCTGCCGTGCCGCAGCGCGATCCGCCCTTCGGTCGGCTTGTAGAAGCCGGTGATGCAGTTGAAGACGGTGGTCTTGCCCGCGCCGTTCGGGCCGATCAGCGCTGTGATGTCGCCGCGGCCGGCTTGGAAGGAGAGGTCGCCGATGGCGACGAGGCCGCCGAAGCGCATGGTCAGATGCTCGACCGAGAGGATCGGGTCGGCATCCCAGCGCTGCGGGGCGTCGCCGTCGCTCATCAGCCGTGGCCCTGCGAGACGAGTCCGGCGCCGATGCGCTTCTTCTGTTTCAGCGCCACCGACGGTACGCGGCTGCTGATGAGGCCGCGCGGCTTCCACACCATGATGATCACCATGGCGAGCCCGAAGATCAGCATGCGGTAGTGCGTCGGCTCGAATGACGACCCGAATATCTCCTTGAGGAAGTTCAGGTTCCGCAGCATCTCGATGCCGCCGATCATGCAGATCGCCGCGATGACCACGCCGATCTGCGAGCCGAGCCCGCCCAGCACGACGATGGCGAGGATGAGCGCCGACTCGATGAAGGTGAAGCTTTCCGGCGAGATGAAGCCCTGGCGCGTGGCGAAGAACGATCCGGCGAAGCCGCCGAACATGGCGCCGATGGCAAACGCGGTGAGCTTGGTGTTGCGCGTGTTGATGCCGAGCGAGCGGCAGGCGATCTCGTCCTCGCGCAGCGCCTCCCAGGCGCGGCCGATCGGCAGGCGCCGCAGCCGGTGGGTGACGAAGTTGGTGAGAAGCGCCAGGCCGAGGATGATGTAGTAGAGCCAGATGAAGCGGTGGATGCTGGAATATTCGAGGCCGAAGAAATCGGCGAAGCCGCCGGCGCCGCGCGTGAAATCCAGCCCGAAAAAGCTCGGCCGCGGAATGCCGGAGACGCCGTCCGGCCCGTTGGTGAAGTCGTACCAGTTGAGCAGGATCAGCCGCACGATCTCGCCGAAGGCGAGCGTCACGATGGCCAGATAGTCGCCGCGCAGGCGCAGCACCGGAAACCCGAGGATCAGGCCCCAGAGCGCGGCCAGAATGCCGGCGACCGGCAGGCAGATCCAGAAGCCGAGGCCGGAATACTGCGCGAGCAGCGCGAAGGAATAGGCGCCGACCGCATAGAAGGCGACGTAGCCGAGGTCGAGCAGGCCGGCGAGGCCGACCACGATGTTCAATCCCCAGCCGAGCATGATGTAGGTGAGGATGAGGATGGCGAGATCGATGAACTGACGGCCGCGGGAACCGGCGAACTCCAGCAGCAGGAAGGGCAAAGCGAGCGCCAGGACGAGAAGCAGGGGCGGCACCACGCGCCCGGCGATCTCGATCATGCGCGGCGGAGGGCGCAAAGCTTCGAGGCCTGGTCCGTGATCGGTCGCTCGCGCTTGAAGAACAGGAGATTGAGGACGAGGCGTCCGGCGAACACGATGGCGACCGCGATGATCGAGCAAGCTCCAGCGCGTGGTCATCTCCAGGACGCCGACGCCGATCTCCGTCCGCAGGCCGAGGAAGAAGAAGCCGAGCGCCGTCGTGACGAGGGCGACGAGCACGGCGTCCTTCAGCGATTCGGCGAGGAGATTGCCGCCTGTGCGGGCGAGCCGTGGGCGGGCGGCTCGCCGGCGGCGGCGGAGCGCCAAGCCTCAACGTCGCGCTGCTCGCCGAGCGCGGTCTCGCTCTCTACGCTGCCGAGCGCCTCGTTCGCCATCTTGGCTCAGACCTTCTCCACGTCGGGCCGGCCGAGCAGGCCGGAAGGCAGGAAGATCAGCACGATGGCGAGGATGGAGAAGGCCGCCACGTCCTTGTATTCGACGGTGAAATAGCCCGACCAGAAGGTCTCGATCAGCCCGATCAGCAGCCCGCCGAGCATGGCGCCGGGAAGCGAGCCGATGCCGCCGAGCACGGCCGCGGTGAAGGCTTTCACGCCGGCCAGGAAGCCGATGTAGAAATCGATCACGCCGTAATAGAGCAGGAACATCAGCCCGGCGACGGCGGCGAGCGCCGCGCCCATGACGAAGGTCAGCGAGATGGTGCGGTCGACGTTGACGCCGAGCAGCGCCGCCATCTTCTGGTCCTGCTCGCAGGCGCGCTGGGCGCGGCCGAGCGGCGTCTTGGCGATGAGGATGGAGAAGCCGACCATCAGCAGCGTCGTCGTGGCGATGATGATGATCTGCATGTAGGAGAGCTGCACGGTGACCTGCGCCGGCCCGCTTCCCTGCGCGATCGTGAAGCCGCCGGAGATGATCGGCTGCAGCGGCTTCACCCGCGCGCCCTGCGTGACCTGCACGAAGTTCTGCAGCACGATCGACATGCCGATGGCGGTGATCAGCGGCGCCAGGCGGAACGAGCCGCGCAGCGGCCGGTAGGCGAGGCGCTCCACCGTCCAGCCCCACACCGAGGTGAAGGCCATGGCGACGATGAGCACGATGAGCAGCGCCAGGAGCATGAAGGCGAGGCCGGCGGAGGCGGTGAGCCCGAGCGCCAGGATCATCATCAGCGCGATGAACGAGCCCACCATGAAGATGTCGCCATGCGCGAAGTTGATCATGCCGATGATGCCGTAGACCATCGTGTAGCCGATGGCGATCAGCCCGTAGATCGAGCCCAGCGTCAGCCCGTTGATGAGCTGCTGGAGAAAATACTCCATACGCCTCTGTCCCCCTTGGCGGATTCACGCCGCCTTCGAGCCTCACGTCCGCCCGTGCGGATGTCAGGCCTGTGACAGGCTAACCCGGCCTCGACTGCCGCACAACAGGCCGGAATTGCCGCAGCCTGGCCTGCGCCGGCAAAGTTCGGAAGGAGCGATGCACGCAACGTGCCTCTCGGGAAGCCAAGCCGCGATCACGCCTTGCCCATCTCCTTGAAGACCGCGGCCGCCTCCTTGAAGGCATTGTTGGCGACCGGCACGCCGCAATAGATCGCGGCCTGCAGGATGACCTCCTTGATCTCGTCCTCGGTGAGGCCGTTGTTGAAGGCGGCGCGCACATGCATGCGGAACTCGTCCCAATGGCCGAGCGCCATCATGGCGGTCAGCACCATGCAGGAGCGCGTCTTGCGGTCGAGGCCGGGCCGCGTCCACACCTCGCCCCAGGCATAGCGCGTGATGAGGTCCTGGAACTCGCGGTTGAAGTCGGTGATGCCGGCGCTGGCGCGGTCGACATGCGCATCGCCGAGCACGGCGCGGCGCACCTTCATGCCGCGCTCGTAGGTGTCGCTCATCGAGCGCTCTCCGGCGAGGAAGCCGAGCACGGCCGTGATTGAACTCCTCGCGGCGCTCCACGTTGGAAAGATGCGCCGCGTCGAGCACCGCCTTCTGGGCGCCCGGGGATGTGCTCGACGATATATTGCCCGCGCTCCGGTGGGGTCGACGGGTCGTGCGCGCCGATCACCACGAGCGAGGGCGATTCGACGGTGCCCAGGAAGTCGCGCATGTCCATGTCGCGGATGGCGGCGCAGCAGCCGGCATAGCCTGCGGGCTTGGTCGCCAGGACCATGGCGTGGATGCGGTTCATCTCGCCGGGCTCGGCCTGCCGGAAGGCCGGGGTGAACCAGCGCTCGATCACGCTGTCCGCGATCGGCTTCATGCCGTCGGAGAGGACCGTCCTGATGCGCTCGTCCCAGACCTCGCGCGGCGGAATCCACACCGCCGTATTGCAGTGCGCCATGCGACCGAAACGGCGCGGATGGTTCATGGCGAGCCAGATGCCGGCCATGCCGCCCATCGACAGGCCGCAGAACGCCGTCTTGTCGATCTTCAGCGCATCGAGCAGGTCGATGACGTCCAGGCCGAGCCGCTCCATCGTGTAGTCTCCGGCCGGTGCGCCGGACTTTCCGTGGCCCCGCTGGTCGTAGCGGATGACGCGGAAGCCCCGCGCCGTCGCCGCCTCCACCTGGCCGTCCCACATGTGGAGGTTGGTTCCGAGCGAGTTGGAGAAGACGAGCGGCGGGCCGTCCTCGCGTCCTTCCACCTCGTAGTGGATCTTGATCCCGTCGCTTGTCGTCACTTCTGGCATTACGTCCGCTCCGTTTCGCTCCCTGCCGCGGCGACAGCCGCGTCGATCATGGCCTCGGCGCTGCCGAGATAGTTCCTTGGGTTGAGCGCTTCGTCGATCTCCTGGCCCGACAGGTTTCCGGCGATCGCCGGCTCCGCCTTCGCCACCTCGGCCAGCGGCCGGCCGCTGGAAAGCGCCAGCTTGGAGGCGGCCTCCACGCGGTGATGCGCTTCCATGCGCCCGATCTTCGGCGCCAGCGCCATCATCAGGCTCTCCGCCAGCGGCAGGCCGAGCGTCGCGTCGAGATTGGCGCGCATGCGCTCCGCGTCGACCTCCAGGCCGCCCAGCATCTCGGCAAGCCGCTCGATGCTGCCGGCGGTGAGCACGAAGAGATCGCGCAGCGTCTCCCATTCGGCCGCCCAGGCGCCCGCCGCGCGCTTTCGTGCTCCTGCTCCAGCGCCATGGTCAGCGTCGCCATCATCCCGGAGATGCGGAGATGGTTGGCGCGGATCGCCACGCCGCCGACGGGATTGCGCTTGTGGGGGAGGGTGGAGGAGCCGCCCTTGCCGGCCGCGGCTGGCTCGAAGGCCTCGCCTACCTCCGTCTGCATGAGGAGAAGCACGTCGCCGGCGACCTTGGCGCAGGCCCCCGAAAGCGCCGCGAGCGCGGCGGCGATGTCGAATATGCGGCCGCGCTCGGTGTGCCAGGTGATGGGCGCCTCCTTGAGATCGAGACGCTTGGCGAGCGCCGCCTTCGCCTTGGCCCCGTCCGGCCCAAGTGCTGCGAGCGTCCCGGCCGCGCCGCCGAATTGCAGCGTCAGCGCCTCGGCCTCGACGCGGCGCAGCCGCTCCGCGGCGCCGGTCAGCCCGGAGAGCCACACCGCCGCCTTGAAGCCCAGGGTGACGGGAAGCGCCTGCTGCATCAGCGTGCGGCCGGGCATCACTGTGCCGCGATGCTTCTCGATCAGCGTCACGAGCGCCCGCATCGCCGCGAGCGTCTCGCCGCGGATGTGCCGGAGCGCCGCGCCTGGCGCAAAGCGCGAAGCCCCGTGTCGATGACGTCCTGGCTGGTGGCGCCCCAGTGCACGTAGCCGCGCGCCTTCTCGTTCACCTTGGCGGTGAGCGCCTTGACCAGCGGGATGGCGACATTGCCGGCCGGCCCGGCCGCCTTGCCGATCGCGGCGATGTCGAACAGCCCGGCGTCGCAGGCCGACTTGATGGGTGCGACCGCCGTCGCCGGGATGATCCCGACCTCCGCCTCGGCCTCCGCCAGCGCCGCCTCGAAATCGAGCATCGCCTGCAGGATGGCGGAATCGGAGAAGATTTCCGCCACGGTCGCGGAGCCGAAGATCGGCGAGAAGAGAGACGCAGGTTGGGTGGAGTTGGGCATCGCGTGGTGGCTAGCACATTTTTGCCGTGGGGTGGCCAGTTGTGGCCCCTGCGGCACGGCGTGACGCTTCAAATAGCACCGATGGCGCGTCGTCTTGATCGGACACCCAAAGGGAGGACGCCGTGCCTGCGGCCGCCCCCTCCACCATGCTTCGCATGGTCCCCCTCCCCCATCTGCGATGGGGGAGGAACCGCGCCGCGCTCAACTCCCTAATTGAAACCGCTCGAACCGGGCGAGCTCTTCCTCGATCGGCCGCTTATGCCGTCGCGCGCTGCCCCTTGCCCACCCAGGTCCATTTCTGGATCAGCAGCTTGCCGTTCTCGCGATCGGTCTTGAGGTCGATCGCGGCGACGATCTCGTCGCCGACCAGCACCGGCAGGGCGAAATAGCCGAGCACGCGCTTCTCTTTCGGCACGTAGGCCTCGAAGCGATGGTCGTAGCCGAAGAAGAGCTTCAGCCGCTTGCGCTGGATGATGAGCGGATCGAACGGCGAGAGGATGTGCACGAGGGGCTCGCCTTCGCCTGCGCCCGCCTCCAGCGTCTCGGGCGCCGCCCAGTGCTCGACCTTCTCCGCGCCTTCGATGGCGACCGGGACCAGCGCCTTGCGCCGCACGCGGCTTTCGATGCGCCGGCGCATGGCGGCCTTGCGCGGCGCGTCCATGTAGCAGATGGAGTCGAGGCTCACGACGCCCTGCGCCTTGAGCGCGCGGTCGAGCATGTATTCCGATATCTGCGCGCTCGGTCGCCGGCCGCGGCGCATGCTCCCAGCCGAAATGCCGGTCGACCAAGTCGTAGGTCTTCAGCATGCCGGCCCGCTCGGAAATGGTGACGCGACCCATGTGGAAGGCGGCCTGCAGCGCCCGCTTCGACGGCTTGCGGCTCGCCCAGGGGTGATGCTTCTCCACCAGCACGTCGTCGTCGATGTCGCGGATGGTGAGCGGCCCGTCCTTCAGGAGGCGCATCACCTTGCGCATGTCCTTCGGCGCCACCTCTCCGAACCAGCGCGACGTGTTCAGCCGTTCCTGCCGCATGCGCGGGACGAAGTGGCGGAAGTCGCGGGCGGGGATGTAGGCGAGCGCGTGCGCCCAATATTCGAACACGCTTTTGTCGACCGCTTGCGCCTGCCGGAGGTCGCCGTGCCGGTAGTCCGGGATGCGCGTGAACAGGATGTGATGGTGCGAGCGTTCGATCACGTGGATCGTGTCGATCTGCACATAGCCCAGATGCTCCACCGCGGCGCGCGTCGCCTCCGGCCCGGCGCCGAACGGCGCCCGCGTGTCGAGCCGCTGCGCGCTGAGCCAGATGCGGCGTGCGGCGGGGAGGGGAGAGGGGATGGGGCGAAGGCGAGTGGCGGGGCATCGGAGGCGGTGTGATTGTTCAAATAATGTCTGGTAGCGCCGCGGCTCTCCGTCTTCCACCCGATCCTGCGGCGTTTCCAGGTTCCTCCCCTGCGTAGTGGGGACCGGAGACCATGGTGGAGGGGGCCTGCAGCGAGAACGGCCAGGCCGGCAATCCGAGCATTGCCCCGCGTCGATTTCCACCCGTGCGCCGAGCGGGTTCCTCCCTTATATAGGCCCGGTCCAATCCCCTGTTCTGAGCCCCATGCCGCAGAAATCGCTTCCCAATTCGATCGACGAAACCCTGACGCTGCTCTCCTCCGCCGGCTACATCGCCGACCGGGCGCTGGCGACCGTGCTGTTCCTCTCTCTGAAGATGGGGCGGCCGATCTTCCTGGAGGGCGAGGCGGGCGTCGGCAAGACCGAGATCGCCAAGGTGCTGGCCGAGACGCTGGGGCGCAAGCTGATCCGCCTGCAGTGCTACGAAGGCCTCGACGTGGCGAGCGCCGTCTACGAGTGGAACTATGCCGCGCAGATGGTGGAGATCCGGCTCGCGGAAGCGACCGGCGACGTCGACCGCGATTCGCTCTCGAAGGACATCTTCACCGACCGCTTCCTCATCAAGCGGCCGATCCTGCAGGCGCTGGAGCCGGACCTCGCCGGCCCGCCCATCCTGCTGATCGACGAGCTCGACCGTGCCGACGAGGCGTTCGAGGCATTTCTGCTCGAAGTGCTCGCCGACAACCAGGTGAGCGTGCCGGAGCTCGGCACGATCCGTGCCGAGCATCCGCCCATCGTGGTGGTCACCACCAACCGCACGCGCGAGATCCACGACGCGCTGAAGCGCCGCTGCTTCTATCACTGGGTCGACTATCCCGACGCGGAGCGCGAGCTTGAGATCCTGACCACACGGGTGCCCGGCATCCGCGCGCGGCTCGCCGCCGAGGTGGTCGGCTTCGTGCAGCGGCTGCGGGGGGAGGATCTTTTCAAGCGGCCCGGCGTGGCGGAGACCATCGACTGGGCGGGCGCGCTGGCGGAGCTCGACCAGATCGCGCTCGACCCGGCGACCATCAACGACACGCTCGGCGTGCTGCTCAAATATCAGGACGACATCGCCCGCATCGAGAAGAGCCGCACCAAGGCGATACTCGACGAGGTGCGCTCCGAGCTCGCGGCCGCGGAGTAGCTAGGTCTCGCCTTCGGCCTCGAAGGCGAGCTCCCCCTGCGTTTCGAAGAAGGCGGCGACGCGCCAAAAACTCCGGCGGTGCAGGCGGCAGGGGCCAAGTTCTGCGAGCGCGCTCTGGTGCGCCTTGGTGGAATAGCCCTTGTGCGCGGCGAGGCCGTAGCCGGAAAAGCTCTCCTCGCAGCGGGTCATGAGGCGGTCGCGCATCACCTTGGCGACGATGGAGGCGGCGGCGATGGAAAGCGACAGCGCGTCGCCGTCGACCAGCGGCCGCGCCTCGCACGGCATGTCGGGCGGCAGCATGTTGCCGTCGACCAGCACGGCGTCGGGCGGCGAGGCGAGGCCCTGCACCGCGCGGCGCATGGCGGCGAGCGAGGCGTGCAGGATGTTGAGGCGGTCGATCGCCGCCACCGAGGAGAAGGCGAAGGAGATGTCCGCCGTCTCGCACAGCTCCGCGAAGATTCCTTCGCGCGCCGTTTTGGTGAGAACCTTAGAATCGGCGATGCCGGCGGGGATATTTTTCCGGTCGAGCACCACGGCGGCCGCCACCACCGGCCCGGCGAGTGGCCCGCGCCCGGCCTCGTCGACGCCTGCGACGCGGCGGAAGCCGGCGCGCATCAGCCGCGCGCTCGTGCTTGAAGTCCGCGACGGGGGGAGATTCGGCAAGCGCCATGCCTCGCGCATAAGGCGACGCACGGCGCGGGGCAAGGCCCGGCCGAAACTCGGCTGTGAACAGCCGGCATACGCCGAGCGTCCACCGCGGCGCTGTCCCCTCTCCCGACCCTTCGCTGACGCGAAGGGCCACCCTCTCCCACAAGGGGAGAGGGCTGGTCGTGCCCAGGCGGCGCGTATCAAACCCCTCACACCAACGCCAGCTTCATCTGCCCACCCACCGGCGTGGGCGGGGTGAAGAGGTCGTGGCGGAGCTGGCGGCGCTGCAGGTTGAGGCCGAGGCGCTTTGCCGCCATCTCGAAGCGGCGGCCGATCATCCAGGCATATGGTCCCCGGCCGCGCTGGCGCACGCCCCACTCGGACTCGTAGTCCTTGCCGCCGCGCATCTGCTGCATGACGGAGAGCACGTGCGACGCGCGGTCGGGGTAGTTGGCCGCCAGCCACTCGCGGAAGATGGGGGAGACCTCGAGCGGCAGGCGCAGGAGCACGTAGCCGGCTTCCGCGGCGCCGGCCTCGCGGCCGGCCTCCAGAAGCCGCTCCAGCTCCATGTCGTTGAGCGCCGGGATGATCGGCGCGGTCATCACGGTCACCGGGATGCCGGCGGCGGCGAGCTTGTCCATCGTCTCCAGCCGCTTCGACGGCGTGGCGGCGCGCGGCTCCATCGCCCGCGCCAGCCGGCGGTCGAGCGTGGTGAGCGACAGCGCCACCTTGGCGAGCCCGCGCTCGGCCATCGACGGACAGGATGTCGATGTCGCGCGCCACCAGCGCCGACTTGGTCACGATGCCGACCGGGTGGTTGGCTTTCGACAGCACCTCCAGGATCTGGCGCATGATCTTCCACTCGCGCTCGATCGGCTGGTAGGGGTCGGTGTTGGTGCCGATGGCGATGGTGCGCGGCGTATAGCCGGGCTCCGCCAGCTCGCGCTCCAGGAGCTTCGCCGCGTCGGGCTTGGCGAACAGCTTCGTCTCGAAATCGAGCCCCGGCGACAGCCCCATATTGGCGTGCGTCGGCCGCGCGAAGCAGTAGGCGCAGCCGTGCTCGCAGCCGCGATAGGGGTTGATGGAGCGGTCGAAGGAGATGTCGGGCGAGCTGTTGCGCGTGATGATGCGCCGCGCCTCCTCCACCTGCACCTCGGTGCGGATGGTCGGCAGCTCGGCGAGCGTGCCGCCAGTCGTCGTCGAAGGCCTCGCGCGCCAGCGCCTCGTAGCGGCCCGACAGGTTGGTCTGCGCGCCGCGCCCGCGGCGTCGGTCCTCGACGATGTCCGGGGTCACCGGCCCGGCGGCCCGCCGCCCACGTACGCGGGAGCGGACCGCCGGAACCGGCTCGGGGGGCCTCGGAGATTCGATGCGATTCAACATGGGCGAATACCTAGGTGAATCGTTAGAACAATGCAAGAACAAAATAGGAATTTATGGATAACCGGTTGCCCCTGGGGAGCGCGCGGGCCGAGGTCCGCGCGCCATTGCCGTTACGACGGCAGGTTCAGCTTGAAGATGGCGATCGCGTCGCCGCGCCGAAAATCGAGCTGGAAGTTGCCGCCCGCCGCGACCGCAATGTACTGCTGCCCGTTGACCTCGTAGGTGATGGGCGGCGCGTTCACGCCGGCGCCGAGGTTGAAGCTCCACAGCTTCTTGCCGGTCTTGGCGTCGAAGGCGTCGAAGGCGCCGTTGCCCTCGCCGGTGAAAACGAGGTTGCCGCCGGTGGCCAGCACGCCGCCGATCATCGGCTGCGGCGCGTCGTATTTCCAGTCCACCTTGCCGGTGTCGACGTTGACCGCGTCGAGCACGCCGTCTTGCTCCGCCTTGTCGCCCTTCACGTTCTGGAAGGTGCTGCCAAGCCGGATCTGACCGGGGATGGTCTCGCGTCGCCTCGTCGGTGGTGAAGGTCATGAGCTGGTCCATCTCCATGACGTAGAGGTCGTGCGTGTCCGGCGAGTAGGCCGGCGGCGACCATTCCGCGCCGCCGTTGGCGCCGGGCAGCATCTGGACCCCGGCTTTGGTCGGCGTGGTGAACATGTTGTCGGACATCTTCACCAGCGGATCGGACTTGCGGATCAGCTTGCCGGTGTCGCGGTCGACGATGAACAGCCACCCGACCTTGCCGGCTTCCGCCGCCACCGGCACCGTCTTGCCGTCGGCGTCCTTGGCGTCGAGCAGCACCACGTTGGAGACGGCGTCGTAGTCCCACACGTCGTGCTTCACCTCCTGATAGTACCATTTGATGTCGCCGGTCTTCACATCGAGCGCGACGATGGAATCGGTGTAGAGGTTGTCGCCCTTGCGGTGCGTGCCGTCGAGGTCGGGGTTGGGGTTGCCGGTGGCGAAGATGATCAGCCCGCGCTTCGGATCGATGGCCGGCGTGGTCCACACCATGCCGCCGCCGCTCTTCCACGAGTCGCCTTCGAAGGAGTTCGGGTCGGTGGCGTTCCAGCGCCAGTCCTGCTTGCCGGTCTTGGCGTCATAGGCGGCCACGAAGCCGCGGATCGGCCATTCGCCGCCGGAGCTGCCGACGATCACCATGCCGTCGTAGATCTGCGGCGCCATGGTCTCGGAGAACCCGGCCTGCGGGTCGGCGATCTGCGTCTCCCACTTCTTCTCGCCGGTTTTGGCGTCGAGCGCCAGCAGGTTGGCGTCGACCGTCGCCAGATAGACGGTGCCGTAGCCGACCGCCACGCCGCGGTTCACCGGGCCGCAGCAGAGCTTGCTGGTGGCCACGTCATAGGTGGTGGTCCAGTAGCGCTCGCCGGTCGCGGCGTCGAGCGCCATGACCTGCATCTTGTTGTCCACCATCGGGGTCGACACATACATGACGCCGTCGACCACCACCGGCGTGGTCTCGAAGCTCGCCACCATGCCGGTCTGCACGATCGCCGCCGGCGCCAGCTGGCCGACATTGCTCGTGTCGATCTGGTTGAGCGGCGAGTAGCGCTGGTTGGAATAGTCGCGCCCGTGCAGCAGCCAGTTCTGCTTGTCCTGGTCGGCGCCGGTCATCATCGCGTCGCTGACGGAGACGTTGGCGGCGTCCGGAACGGGGGATTGCCGGACGGCGGCGGTATCCTGGCTCTTGGTGATTTCGTTGTCGTTCGGCTGGGCGGCTTGCGAGGCCCCGGCAAGGCCGAGTGCCAGTCCGGCGGCCAGCGCCATCCGGCTGATTCCGGCGCGCGCATGCGATTGTCTCGATGTCATGTCTTTATCTCCTGGGCTTGTTTTGCCCCCCGGGTGCGGTTGCGACCTCCCTAACCCGTGCCGCCATTAGCGCTCGCCGCCGGCAGCGGCAGCAGGTGGATGTTGTCGAGCACGCTCGTGTCGAGCGGCTTGCTGCCGGAGGGGAACCCGTTCTGCGAAAGGATGTACGCGAAGACCTGCAGGTATTGCTGCTGCGTGAGGCTGCCCGGATGGTCGATGGGCATCTGCTTGGCGATGAAGTGGAAGAGCTGCGGTGCCGACATCTTGCTGAATTGGAGGTTGGTCGCGAACCGATGCCCCTGCAGCGCCGGTCCGGCTTTGCCCTGCAATTGAGCGCCGTGGCACTTGGCGCAGCTCTGGCTGTAGACCTGCTGGCCGGACTGCGCCTGCTGCTCGGTGAAGAAGGCCGGCGGCTTGGCGGCGAAGGCGGTGGGGATGAGCACCGTCACGAGCACCCCGGAGACGATGGCATGCGGCAGCAGGCTGACGGCCCGGCTGCGGAAGATGGCGTGAAACATGTCCTCTCCTGTCGAGCGCCGCGCGCGCCAGGCGGACACCGAACGAGACGAGGTCGGGTGGGGACTCGATCTCAGGCGACAACCGCGGCCAGGGCCGCTGGCCGAACAATCGCGATATGACGCCGGGAGCTCACGGTGGCAGGTCTTGGGTGCGGGGCAAACGTCCAGTTGCTTTGAGGGCGAAACACCGGAGCGGCGGCGGCGGTTCCGTCCTTTCCGCGCTTTAAGGGGGAGTGCGACGCACTGCCGCTTCCCGCCGGTCCCGCGCCCAGCGGACACGCATCTTCGTTCTCGCGGCCGCACCGGCCCGAGCTTTGAATTCTTCCGCCTCCCCGTCGCGGGGAGGGAGCGGGGCGCCTGAAGCGTGCCTCGCAATGTTGTTGGTGGCGCCCTTCAGGCGCCCCGCGCGGCGGTTACGACACCCAACTCGTCCACTCTTCTTCGTCCGCAGGGCTTGCGCCTTGCGAAGTCCCAGCGACGCAACATCTCGCAGCAGGCTCTCGCCCGCGGGTGGACCCTTCCGGGCTCGCCGCGATTTGTGCTTCCGGAGCACGGGGCGCGGCGCCGCCCGCCCTTCCCGAAATCACGCCGGTCGCGACACGGACCCTCCGGTGAAGAGCGGTGGAGGGAGTGTAAGCGGGTTTTGGAGGGCGGGGACAACTTCGCGACCAAGCCCACCCTCTCTGTTGTCATCCCGGCCGAGCGCAGCGAGCGCCGGGACCCATGAACACAGGACTTGCGCTTCCTGCGGCAGCGCATCGGCCTGTTCTTCCTGTCCCCGTGTTCATGGGTCCCGGTCTTGCCGCTTCGCGGCAAACCGGGATGACAACAGAGAGGTTGGCGAGGGGCTCTCCCCCATCTGAGATGGCGAGGAACCGGGCCGAGCGCGCCGCGCCGCCGAATATCGCCTATGCTTCCCGCGTGTCCATTGCGCGAGGCGCCATGCCCAACATCTTTGCCGACCTGCCCGAGCGTTCGCCCCCCGGCGACGCATCCGAGGAGATGACCGACCTCCTGAAGCGCCCGGGCGTCAGGATCGAGCGGATCGTCTCCACCGGCCAGGCCTCGCCGCCGGGCTTTTGGTACGACCAGGCGCACGACGAATGGGTGATGCTGCTGTCAGGCGCCGCGGGGCTGGAGATCGAGGGCGAGGGGGAGTTGCGGTTGGCGCCGGGGGATTATGTGTTTCTGCCGGCGGGGCGGCGGCATCGCGTGACGTTTACGGCGGAGGGGGAGGTTACGGTGTGGGTGGCGGTGCATTTGGGGGAGGGGTGAGGCTACGCGACCGCCGCCCGAGACGCTTAAAAAATAGCTAATTCCGCAACTCCGCGTCCCTCAGCATCTTCTGGTATGAGATCGCCTTTATCGACGCATTATGCGGCCTCGAATAACCGTGGAAGCCTTGCCTGTCCGGTGTTTCAGTTTGTGCAAGAGATCGCCGAAGAGCTTGCTTCATCGTCTCCGTGAGATCACAAATTACGATACATTCGAATGGGGTATGCTCTCCGATATCGGCTCGGACCTCACCCCAAGCATCACGTGCTGTCTTGTTGCGCAACTTATCGACGTATCTGAGGGTTTGATCGATTGGATCGCCAGAAACGCTCTCAACACCCAGGCGCTTAAACTCGACGATAATAACTGGATCATTTGTGCTCGGTCGCTCGAAGCCGAGAGGATTGAAGAAAACAATATCCGGTTCCTGCTTGACTGTCAGAGCCGTCAACAATCATTCGGATTTGCTTATCTGACGCAAAGAAACGGTAAGTGCACGCTAGAAGATCGTCGATTATCCAAAGGTTATGAGCCTCCTCACTATCTTCGGTGAAGAAATTTCCCATAGGACAGATCAAGTCATGGATGATGCGCTCCGGCGGATAGGAGCCACGGTCGGTAAGGCGCCTCAATGTTTTTGCGATACCAATGATTTGATGGCGCTTTGCAACGTTATTCGGCAAGTCGCAAACGAGCCTGCTCCGACGATTGTGCAGCCAGAGCTCTTGCTTGCTTCTCGGCTTCCTCAGTTAGAGCGTGTTTAAGAAGGGGATTCCCAGGGTGAGTCTTGCGTGATTCATCGGATGTCGGTTTGATTCGGAGGCCGACACGATGGCACGCAGGAAGCGAGGTCGACGCCGCTACGCGACCGACCTGACGGATGGGCAGTGGGCGCTGATCGCGCCGTTGATCCCGGAGGCCGAACCCGGGGGTCGCCCGCGCAAAGCGTCGGCGCGGACCCTGGTCAATGCGATCCTGTATTTCCTGCGGGCCGGCATGGCCTGGCGGCTTCTGCCGCACGATTTTCCGCCCTGGCAGACGGTCTACTATTACCTGCGCCGGTGGCAGCGTGAGGGCGTCTGGGATCGGATGCATCACGCTCTGGTCATGGCTGACCGCGAACGGCTGGGACGCGAGGCCAGCCCGAGCGCGGCCATTATCGACAGCCAATCGGTGAAGACGGCGGATCAAAAAGGGGATCGAAGGGCTACGATGCGGGCAAGAAGATCAATGGCCGCAAGCGCCATATCCTGACCGACACCGACGGTCGGCTGCTCACTGTCCGCGTCCACTCGGCCGGCATCCAGGATCGCGATGGCGGCAAGGCGGTGCTCAAAGCCTCACGCGCGCGATACCCTTTCGTTGAACGCGCCTTTGCCGATGGCGGCTACGCCGGTCGGCTGGTGCACTGGGCCAGGGAGAAGGCCCACATCGTTGTTGAGATCGTCAAACGCGACCCCGCCACCAAGGGCTTCGAGGTGCTGCGTCGCCGCTGGGTAGTCGAGCGGACCTTCGCCTGGATAGTCAAGAACCGCCGCTTCGTCCGCGACTACGAGCAACTCACCGCCGTCGCCGAAACTCTCATCACCATTGCCGCCACCGCGACACTCATCAGGCGATGGCCGTGATGAAATCGCCCCTTCTCAAACACGCGCTTAGCTGCTCGACCTTGTCTAGTCGCTTGACATCGCTGGTAATTCTCCTTTCCGATCGATAGAGTAGAGTAAAGAGATTTTGGCCTATCTGCTCTTCATCCATAGAAGGAGAAAGCTTGTCTACATAAGAAATCAGTATCTTTGACGAGAATCGAAGCTGGGATGCTCGGAAAGAAGCGCTTTAACTTGCTTCTTTTGCTTGGAGTCGTATGCCGCCTAAATGCTTAGAGATTTGAGGTTCTATGAGTGTGATAATTTGGTCAAATAGGCTGTCTAGTTCGTCATCTGTAAATTTGAACGACGTGCGCTCTTGATCAACATTATCATTTAGTAGTTGCGATTGCGCGGTGACTATTATCGCCGTTTTATTTGGCAAAGAGCCAAGAGAAAATCGTTTCTCTATGTCGCGGCGCTCCACCATACGCCCGTGGGCGGATAGTAGGATATTGTTACGAAGATCTCGCGATATTGCTCGGTTAACAGTTGTTCTATGGAATGTGAAAATGTGTTCGACACCACGAAAGCTGATCTTTGCACAAAATTCAGCAACATCATGGATGTGTCCATCAATATATTCTGTAAGTTCAAGAACATCAGAGTTATTATAAAAAATACTAACCAGTGAGCATATTACGGTGTAATAAATAGATGTGAAGATAGTGTAGAGAAAGTTCTTTTGCAACAGAAGTCTTTCCTAATCAAATGGTTCTCTTTTGGTTTTATGTTCGACAGAGATATTGTTGTTCCTGAGCGAAGAGTTTTTCACTACGGATTCAGTGTATTCTTCAATTGTGTTTTCTTGATCGGCCACGGAACGGAAGATCTCGCCATGTCTTGAGCGTCTTTCCAAATCGTCGTGGAAGGTGCTCTGAACCCGTATTGTGTCGGCCACCTTAAACCAAACGAGGCGGCCAACTCCCTTCCCCCTTTGTCGGCCTTTGCTCGAGTGTCGCAAGTTTCAAAGGCATCAAAGTTCTTGGGCGTTAACCCACTCCATTATCAGAAATCCGTATTGTGCTCACCGTTCGGGCTGAAACTGTCCGTTTCGACGAAAATGTCGATCGTTCCATGTTTTCCGATGCCGTCATCGCCGAACCTTTCCTGGATTGCATGGACAGAATTGCTGACAGCCTCCTCTATGGACAAGAAAATCGGCGCAGCGCCGCCGGGAAGCTGCAGGTTAGCAATTCGACCTTCCAGACTGAATTTCATCTATGACCCGCAAGTTCTAATCGCAGTTGCCGCCCCCTGTCGTAGCACTGAGAACACGTCTAGCCACTCTGGGTTGCCTGCATCGGGGGAGGCATCGTGCGATGCCACGCTTCTTCGGGGGCCTCGCGCCGAGCGCAGGCAACCTTCTCCCAGGGGGAGAAGGTGGTCGCGGAGCGACCGGATGAGGGGTTGCGGCGTTGAGGAGGAGCGCCGCCGCCAGCGCCGAACGCCCTCACCCGCCCGCTTCGCGGGCACCCTCTCCCAAGCAACCCGGATGTTTCCGGGTTGCTTTCCTCAAGATGCCCAAGTCGGGAACACCCGACTTGGGACGGGAGAGGGTTGGCGCAGCGCTCTCAACCCTTTGCGGGCCGCTGGCGCGGCCTACCCCTCATCCGACCCTTCGCTGACGCGAAGGGCCACCTTCTCCCGCAAGGGGAGAAGGCTGGTGCCACACGCCCTCCCTCACGTCTCCGCCGGCTCCGCCCGCAGCGCCTCGATCTCCTCGCGGTTCACCAGCACGATGTGCTGCTCGTGCGGCGGGCGCGTTTCGGGGGGGCGTCGAGGCGGAGTCGCAGCCCAACCTTCTCCCAGGGGGAGAAGGTGGTCGCGGAGCGACCGGATGAGGGGTTGCGGCGTTGAGGAGGAGCGCCGCCGCCAGCGCCGAACGCCCTCACCCGCCCGCTTCGCGGGCACCCTCTCCCAAGCAACCCGGATGTTTCCGGGTTGCTTTCCTCAAGATGCCCAAGTCGGGAACACCCGACTTGGGACGGGAGAGGGTTGGCGCAGCGCTCTCAACCCTTTGCGGGCCGCTGGCGCGGCCTACCCCTCATCCGACCCTTCGCTGACGCGAAGGGCCACCTTCTCCCGCAAGGGGAGAAGGCTGGTGCCACACGCCGCTCCCTTACGTCTCCGCCGGCTCCGCCCTCAGCGCCTCGATCTCCGCGCGGTTCACCAGCACGATGTGCTGCTCGTGCGGCGGGCGCGTTTCGGGGGGGACGTCGAGGCCGAGGCGCTTCAGCGCGTAGAAGAGCAGCGCGCGGCGGACGCGGATTTTTGTGCTGCCGCGGGTAATTCCGTAGTCGAGCGCGATGGCCCGCGCCTGCGCCCGCGTCAGCCGCGGATGCGGCGCGATGACGAGATCGACGAAGCGGGTCCAGTCGCGGTCGGCGGCGGCCGCGGCCTCGGAGGCGGGGCGGGCGCCGCCGGCCCGATCGGCTTTGCCGGCCCCGCCTTTGCCCGGAGCGCCTTTGCTTGAATCGGGGGCGGGCTTCGTCATGCGGCCGAGCACGAAGTCGCGGAAGGTGCCGCTGTCGTGGTCGAAGGCGCGGGCGTGCCAGCGAAAGCCGTCGAAGGCGAGCGCGTGCGGGAGGATGCGGCGGCGGGCCGGCTGCTCGCGGCTCATCGACTGGTAGGTGACCGCCAGCGTTTTGCGCGCCCGGATCGACTGGAGGATGGCGCGCAGCACGTAAGGATCGATGCGGCGCTCCGGCACGGGGATGGTGTCGAACGGCGTGGCGGCGGCCAAGAGCGTGGCGTCGGCCGGCAGGATGCCGAGATCGGCAAGCCTCAGCTCGCCGAGATAACGCGCCGCATCGGGCGGGCCGAGCACCGGGCGGAAATCGTCGCCCGCCACGTAGCGCTTCGCCGACTTGTCGTAGGCGAGCCCCGGGGGCGCAAGCTCCAGGTAGCGCGCGATGTCCTTCGAGGCCTGGCTCGGCGACACGCCGAAGGCGGCGGTGAGGTCGCCGCGGTTCACCGCGCCCAGCCAGAACAGCCGCTCCTCGATGAAGGCGAGCCGCCGCTCCACGCTCCAGCGCATGGCCTCGCCAGAATCAGGGGGACCGAATCGGGGAGGGCGGAATCAGGGAGGGCGGAATTGGAGCCGGAATCGCCGCCGGCGCTTGACTCCGGAATCCTAGTAGTTTTTCTTACCATCCAGCTTCTGAGACCATCGAGTTTATCGACGGGACCCAATATAGCTGATTTGCCGGGCCGCGGCCCGGTGTGCGCGTCCATCATCGCGAACGCCGCCCGAGGGCGGCAGGAAAGCCGCCGCGCCGCGCTGCCGGCGGAAGGGGGAAAGCCATGCCCGAGATCGAAGCCCTGGCCGATTGCCTGCGCCTCGTCGTCGACGAGATCGTCGCCACCCAGCCGGAGAGCGCCCGCGAGGGAACGCGCCTGGCGATGGCGCTGTTCGTGCTCGCCGACCTCGGCCAGGCCGCCCCGTCCGCCCGCGCCGTCATCGCACGCGTGTTCGCCCTGCCGCCCGAGGCGCTGTAAGGGCAGGGGCCGCACAGGGGGCCGCACGGGCGGCGTTTACGATTGTAAACGTGCATGCGCACAACCGTAGAACGCATGCAGGAACATTGCAAGAACAGAAAGGGAGCGGCGTTAAGAGGGGCGGGCGTTAGGCGTCCGCCGCCGGCGCGGAGGCGCTAATGCCGCGAGACGGCGTAGTCGCGCAGCACGTTGGTCTCCAGCTGCAGCTCGTCGAGCCGGTGGCGCACCACGTCGCCGATCGACACGACGCCCACCAGCTTGCTGCCGTCGGTCACCGGCAGGTGGCGGATGCGCCGCTTGGTCATGACGTCGGACACATGCGAGATCGTATCGCCCGGCGCGCAGGTGACGACGGCGCGCGTCATCAGGTCGGCGACGGTCTTGGCGGTGACGCCGGGGCCATATTCGGCCAGCCCTCCCACCAAGTCGCGCTCCGAGATGATGCCGTCGATGGAGGCGCCGTCGGCGCTGACGATGACGGCGCCGATGCGCTCCGCCTTCAGCCGCTGCGCCAGGTGCTCGATCGAAAGGTCGGGACGGACGGTGAGGACCTTGTTTCCTTTGGTTTTCAAGATGTCGCTGACATGCATGGCGCAATCAATCCTTCTTCGCCAGTCGACGCGGACACGCGCCGGTTGAGTATCTCATGTTCTGCACGTTCGTCCCGCCGTGCCGTTCGGCCTGTGACGGCCGCTCTCAAGATAGGCGCGGCGGCCGCTACGTTCCAGCCGCAGGCCGGGGCAATTTGCCCCGCCCGGAGCGCGGGTAACGCAATCGTAATTGAATGCCTTTAGTTGAAAGAAGAGGAACTCCGCGGGCGTGGGGAACGTGAAGCGGTTGTGTGTGTGCTTACGTTGGTTGGGGGGTGCCGCCGTCTGTCTGGCGGCCTCGCCGGCTTTTGCCCAGTCGGAGACGGCGCAGCCCGTCGTGTATCGCCAGCTTACATTGACAGTGCCGCTCGACCACCAGGTGATCGCCGCCACGGCGGTCATCGTCATCCTTCTCGGGCTCGGCGCCTTTGCCCTGGTGCGGCAGGTGCTGAGGACGCTCGCCACGCAGGCCGAGCTCAGGGCCCGCGACCAGGAGCTCATGCGCCAGAACGAGCGCCTCGACATCGCGCTCGAGAACATGTCGCAGGCGCTCTGCCTGTTCGACAAGGACAAGCGGCTCATCGTCTGCAACCGGCGCTATATCGACATGTACGACCTGCCGGCGCGGCTGGCGGAGCCCGGGACGCCGTTCCGCGATATCGTCGAGCAGCGCGTCGCCGCGGGCAATTACGTCGACGGCGAACCCGCCAGCTATGTGGGGGAGCGTCTCGCCGCGGCGGAGGAGCGCGTGCCCTCCACCAAGCTGCAGGAGCTGAAGGACGGCCGCGTCATCGCCATCGCCCACCGCCCGCTGCCGGACGGCGGCTGGGTCGCCACCCACGAGGACATCACCGAGCTGCAGCGCATCCAGGCCAAGGTCGCGCACATGGCCAACCACGACGCGCTGACCGACCTGCCCAACCGCATCCTGCTGATCGAGCGGATCGTGTGGGCGCTGCTCGGGCGCCGCAAGGGCGGTGGCCTGGCGGTGCTCTACCTCGATCTCGATCGCTTCAAGAGCGTCAACGACACGCTCGGCCATGCGGTCGGCGACGAGCTGCTGAAGGCGGTTGCCGAACGCCTGCGCGGCTGCGTGCGCGCAGGGCGACACGATCGCGCGGCTGGGCGGCGACGAGTTCGCCATCCTGCAGCTGTCGCAGAACCTGCCGGAGGATGCCGAGCGGCTGGCGACCCGCATCTGCGAGGCGATCGCCATGCCCTTCGACATCAACGGCCTGCACATCACGATCGAGACGAGCATCGGCATCGCCATCGCGCCGGACGACGGCGAAGATCCGGACCAGCTCCTGAAGAACGCCGACATGGCGCTCTACGGCGCCAAGAATGACGGGCGCGGCGTGTTCCGCTTCTTCGAGGCGGACATGGATGCGCGCATGAAGGCCCGCCGCCAGCTGGAGATCGACCTCAGACGCGCGGTCGAGGCGGGCCAGTTCGAGGTCTACTATCAGCCGATCATCAACGCCCGCATGCAGAAGGCGGCGGGCTTCGAGGCGCTCATCCGCTGGCATCATCCCGAGCGCGGCATGATTCCGCCCGACGAGTTCGTGCCGGTCGCCGAGGAGACCGGCCTTATCGTGCCGCTCGGCGAGTGGGTGCTGCGCGAGGCCTGCGCGGAGGCGGCGCGCTGGCCGAGCGGCTACGCGGTGGCGGTCAATCTCTCGCCGGTGCAGTTCAAGAGCGGCAACCTCGTGGAGACCGTGATGAGCGCGCTGGCGACGAGTCGGGCTCAGGCCCGAGCGGCTGGAGCTGGAGATCACCGAGTTGGTGCTGCTGCACGACAGCGCCGCCATGGTGCGCATGCTGCACCAGCTGCGCATGCTGGGCGTGAAGATCGCCATGGACGATTTCGGCACCGGCTATTCCTCGCTCAGCTATCTGCGCAGCTTCCCCTTCGACAAGATCAAGATCGACCGCTCGTTCGTCTCCGGCCTGTCGGACGCGGACGGCGCCGTCGCCATCCTGCGTGCCGTCGCGCGGCTCGGCCGCAGCCTCGGCATGGTCACCACCGCCGAGGGGGTGGAAACGGCGGAGCAGCTGGAGCGCATCTGCGCGGAGGGCTACCAGGAGATCCAGGGCTACTACTTCAGCCCGCCGCTCCGCGCGGAGGAGATCACGGCGCTGTACTTCCCCGATCACCAGGCCGAGGACGAGCCTCCCGAGCAAGAGGCGAAGCGCGCCTCGGCTTAGCGGGGCCTGCTCGCGCCGTTCTTTCGGCGCCAGCCGGCAAGCGGCCGCCGGGTATGGAAGCGGCGTCACGCGATACGCACGACGCCCATCATGCCGCCCAGCATGATGCTCCAGGATGTGGCAGTGGAACATCCAGTCGCCGGGATTGTCGGCGACGAAGGCGATGTCGGCGCTCTCGCGCGGCTGGATCAGCACCGTGTCCTGCCACTCCTTCAGCTCGCGTCGGCTCGGCCGTTGCGGGCGATGACGCGGAAGGAGTGGCCGTGCAGGTGCATGGGATGCGGCCAGGCCGTGTCGTTGGTGATCGCGAAGACGTAGGAGCGGCCGCGCTGTGAGCGTCAGCATCGGGTCGAGCACGTGGCCGGTGGCGGCGACGCCGTTGATCGCCCAGGCGAGGCCGTTCTGGAACATGGTGCGGATGTCGACCTCGCGCCCCTCCATCGTCGCCGCCGTCATGTTGCCCATCATGCCGCCGCCGAGCGTGATCTCGTGGCGCTGGCGTTGGCGAGGTCCGGCTCCGGCAGCGGGTTGGCGGCGAGCGGCTCGGGTGGCGGCAGCGGCGTGTCGCGCAGCGGCGGCTCGGCGGCATAGGCGAGCTCCGTCAGCCAAGTAGGCCGAGCTGCGCATAATAGTCGTCGACGACGCGGAAGCGCTCGCCCGCGCTCGCCGGTCATGTCGATGACGAGGTCGACGCGCATGGCCGGCGCCAGAACCACGCGGCCGTCGGCCGGCGCGTGCGGCGCGACCGGCTGCCCGTCGATGCGCGACGATCGAGCGGCGCGTGGCCCTCGAACGTCGAGGCCGAAGATGCGGGCGTTGGCGGCGTTGAGGAGACGCAGCCGGATGCGCTCGCCGGCGCGGACGGGAATCGTCGTCCGGCGAGCCGCCGTTCAGCGTCGCCGTGTTGCCGAGGCGGCCGGCATGCGCCATGTCGCGCATGTTGCCGAAATCCTCGGAGATCGAGCCCGTCTTCGGTGAGGCGCCAGTCGTCGAGCACCCAGGTGAGCTCGCGGTCGGCGGCGAGCGGCGCCGCAGCGCCTTCGGGCTCCTCCACGATCAGCGGGCCGTAGAGCCCGCGGCCGACCTGCTCGAAGCCGCGCACATGCGGGTGGTACCAGAAGGTGCCGGCGTCGGGGCAGTCGAACTCGTAGACGAAGCTCTCGCCCGGCGCGATCGGCTCCTGCGTCAGGTGCGGCACGCCGTCCATGGCGTTGGGCATGCGCATGCCGTGCCAGTGAACCGTGGTCGGCTCGTCGAGCCGGTTCTCTGCGGTGACGCGCAGGCGCCCGCCTTGCGGCACGCGGATCTCGGGGCCGGGAACGTGCCCGCCGATAGGCCCAGACGTCGGTGGCGGGATATTGCGGCCCGTTCAGCTTCTGGCTCGCGCGCGCGGCGACGAGCTTCACTTCGGTGAGGGAGGGACTCGCTTTCGCCGGTGAGGCACAGCCGCGGCAGCGCCGCAGACGCGGCGAGCCCGGCGCCGCCGGTCAGCAGCGCGCGTCGGGTGAGGAGAGGGGCGGACGCCGTCACGGGGAGCTTCTTAGCCCAGGGCGAGGCAGCTTTTCGAGCTGTTTCGCATCCGCCTGAGCGGCCTCATTGACTTCAACATGGAGTAGTAATTCAATTTGCGCAAATGCAGGAGGAGGCTTGGTCATGAGCGCGCTGAAAGATGGAATGGCGTGGTTCAAATCGCAATTCGGATCAACGATCGAGGCGAGGCTGGCGGGGACGCCCTATTCCCTCGACATGCTGACGGCGATCGCCACGCAGGAAACCTATTACATCTGGAGCAGGCTTTATAAGACGATGTCGGTCGCCGACGTGTTGAAACTCTGCGTTGGCGATACGCTGGATGCTCCGAACCGCTCGGCGTTTCCGAAGACCAAGGCCGAGCTCGTTGCCGCCCACGACGGCGGTACCATGTTCGCTATTGCCCGCGAGGCGCTGGAGCAGATGTCCGCCCATGTCCCCGGCTATGGCGGCGCGGTGTCGAATCCGAACAAGTTCTGCCACGGCTACGGAATTTTTCAGGTACGACCTGCAGCACTTCAAGACCAATCCCAGCCACTTCCTGCAGAAGCGCTGGCACGACTTCGATGCCTGTCTCGATCTCTGCGTGACGGAGCTCGATGCCGCCCGCAAGCGCGCCTATGGCAGCAACAAGACGACGCTGACCGACGAGGAGATGGTCTATGTCGCCATCGCCTACAACAGAGGCAGCGTCGATTTCTCCAAGAAGTTCAAGCAGGGCTACAAGGACGACACCGGCAAGTATTACGGCGAATATATGTGGGAGTATCTGCAGACCGCCCACACCGTGAACGGCGCGCCCCCTCCGCAAGGCAACGGCTCGTCGACGCCAAAGCTCACCGGCGCCGGTCTCTTCTAGGCGTCAAGCTCAAGCCGCCATAAGCGGTGCGGCATCAGGCCTTGCCGCGCCGCAAGTGCTCGTCGAGGCGCGGCATGATCTCCACGAAGTTGCACGGCATGTGGCGGTAGTCGAGCTGCGCCTTGAGGATGCCGTCCCAGGCGTCCTTGCAGGCGCCGGGCGAGCCGGGCAGCACGAAGATGTAGGTGGCGCCGGCAACGCCGCCGGTGGCGCGCGACTGGACCGTGGAGGTGCCGATCTTGTCGTAGGAGATGCGGTGGAAGACCTCCGAGAAGCCGTCCATGCGCTTCTCGAAGAGCGGCTCGATGGCCTCCGGCGTCACGTCGCGGCCGGTGAAGCCGGTGCCGCCGGTGGTGACGATCGACGTCGATGTTCGGGTCGGCGATCCATTCCTTCACCACGGCGCGGATGTCCTCGATCTCGTCGCGCACGATGTTGCGCGCGGCGAGCGTGTGGCCGGCCTCTTCGATGCGGGCGGCGAGCGTGTCGCCGGACTTGTCGTTTGCGAAGGCGCGGGAGTCCGACACCGTCAGCACGGCGATGCGGACGGGGATGAAGGGGCGGCTTTCGTCGAGACCGGGCATGGCTGACCTTTCGTGTAGCGCCTACTTGGCAACCCCGATCGGCTCCTGGTCAAGCACCGTGGCGTCCTCGGCGCGCGGATCGAGCGCGGCGGTTTCCGGCGTCAGGCCGCGCGCGCTCGGCACCGGCCGGAAGGCATCGCGCACGCTTTCGGGGATCGGGGCGCGCTTTGTGGTGCGGTAAAAGGCGTAGCCGGCGATGACGATGTGGCCGCTTGCCGTGGTGATGAACAGGGCCTCCGGGCCGAACACGGTCATCAGCACGCTCGCCGCCAGCGGCCCCACCATGGTGCCGACGCCGTAAAGCAGCAGCAGGCCGCCGGAGACGGTGACGAATTCGGACGGGTCGGCGTAGTCGTTGGCGTGCGCCACGGCGAGGCCGTAGAGCGGATAGGCGAGCGCCCCGTAGACCGCGATGATGGGCAGCACGGCGTTGGGCGACACCGGCTTCACCACGAAGAAGGCGATTCCGGCAATCGCTGCACCGAGCGCCGTGGCGATGATGACGTAGCGGCGGTCGACCTTGTCGGAGATGCGCCCGGCGGGGAGCTGCGTCAGCGCCCCGCACACCACGGTGATCGCCATCATCAGCGCGATGGTGGGCGTGCTGAGCCCGATGCGGATTCCCCACACGGCGCCGAGCGTGCCGAAGGAGCCGTTGACCAGGCCGACCAGAAGCACGGTGAGGAAGGCGACCGGCGAGTTGGAGAAGAGGAGCCGCAGGTCGAGTTTCACGCGTGTCAGCGGCTGCGGGGAGGCAGCGGTGGAGAGCGTGGTAGGCAGCACCGCCAGGCAGAAGAGGATGGCGCCGACCATGAACAGCGTCTGCGGTCTGAGGGTTGCCGAGCCCGACGCAGAGCTGCCCCACGGTGATGCCGAGATAGGAGATCATCAGGTAGATGGCGAAGATGGTGCCGCGGCTCTCGTTGGTGGCGCGCTCGTTGAGCCAGCTCTCCAGGATCATGAAGGCGCTCGACATGACGAAGCCGGACGCGACGCGCAGCCCGATCCACACGAGCGGCACCACGAAAATCCCGTTGAGCAGGATGATGATCGCCGCCCCGGCGGCTGCGGATGCGAAGGCGCGGATGTGCCCGACGCGACGCACGACGATCGGCGCCGCCAGGCAGCCGGCGATGAAGCCGGTCGCCCAGCCGGTGCCGACCAGGCCCAGCTCGGCGGTGGAGAAGCCCGCCGCGGCGCCGGAAAGCGGCAGCAGCAGCGAATGCAGCCCGTTGCCGGTCAGAAGCACTGCGGTGGAGAGGAGCAGCGCGAAGACGGGGAGGATGTGGCGGGTCAAGGGCGGTCGTCCGAATTCGGTTCTTATGCCGGTCGCGGCGTTCTGACCCCAAGACAACGCGGCGGCAAGGGGAGGCGGCGCTCAACGCGACACCGCCCGCCCCAGGGGCGACGGATGCCGCGATCGCGGCTTCCCGCCGCCATCCGGCCTTTGTGAAGCCCCTCACAACGTCCCTGCCGCGTCTCCGGCATGGTCTCCTCATCGAAGGCGGACGAAGCCTTCGGTGAACCGGACCTTAAAGACACGCTTCGAAGGAGACCGACATGACCAAGCTTCGCACCGCCATCGCCGCCGGCATCATCCTGGCCGCCGCCGCCATCTCCACCGCGCCGGCCTTCGCCTACACCTGCTACTACGAGTATTACTGGGATGCGTGGGGCAACTACGTCTACGGCTACGTCTGCTACTAGGCAGACGGGCTGCCGGACACAGCCCCCGGCCAACCTCCTCAGACCTCCCCGGAAAAGCGGTCCTCTCAGGGCCGCTTTTTCGTTCTGGCCCGCTATTCCGCCGCCTGCGGCAGCTCCACGATCTCGCCGCGCGCCGGATAGTCGCGGTCGATGACGAAATCGAGCGCCGTCAGCACATCGGCGAAATGCGGACGGGAGAACGGCATGGTCTGCACCGCCGACCAGTAGAGCGTGCCGTCGGGCCGCACCAGGAAGAGGCCGGGCTCGGAGAAGAGCGCCGGCTCCTCGATGCCGGCGGAGGTCTTGCCGCGGCCCGACGAGATGAAGAGGCCCCAGGCGCGGGCGTCCTTCAGCGTCAGCCCGTGGGCGAGCGGCGTGTGCTCCAGCCCCCAATCGGCCTGCGAGCGCTCGGCGCGCTCGCCGGTGTCGGAGGAGAGCGCCAGCACCCTGACGCCGCGCTTCTCGAACTCCGCCATCTTCGATTCCAGGTCGCGCAGGTAGCGCGCGCATTGCGGGCAGTGGAGGCCCCGGTAGAACACCAGCATGGTGAAGCGCTCCGGCGTCTCCGCCGCCAGCTCGAATGTGCCCCCGCCGACCAGCGGCACGGAAAGCGCCGGGACCTTCTGGCGCGGGACGAGCGGGGTGATGTCGGACATTGGCGGCGCTCCCTTGGAGTGGTGTGGATATTCCCGCAACGGGTTGTTGCGGCGGTTCATTCAGGCGGGTGCGCGGGAGAATGACCGAAGCCGAGCGCGGCGGTAAATGGCGAAATTTCACGAAGGGGTGAGTGACGGTCTTCCGCCGCATTTGCGGCCGGTCGGCGACGTGCAGGAGGTGGCAGATTCATGCGCCACACAAGGGCCCCAACCGCAAACTGAACCTTAAGGTTTTGATGGACAGCATGCCGGCTAAGTGCCCGCGCGACAAAGGCTTTAGCAATGGCGGTCGTAGAAAGCTCCGTTTCGGTCGCTCCATCCTCCTTCGACCTCTCCAGCCTCAGCGTCTTCGAGGGCTTGGAGCGCTCGACGCTGAAGGCGGTCGAAAGCGCATCCGACCGGCTGCAGTTTCCCGCCGGGACGGTGATCTTCACGGAAAAGGATCAATCGGAGGACTTCTATCTCATTGAGACCGGCCGCGTGGCCGTCTTTCGCGGCGAAGGGGCCGGCGGGGAATACCCCATCGTCGAGCTCGGGCCGGGCGAGGTGCTCGGCGAGTTTGCGATGATGGTCGGCGGGAAGCGGTCCGCCTCCGCCCGCGCCGCCTGCGACACGACGCTCATACGAATCTCGCCGGACCGGATACGCGAGCAGGACGCAGGAGATCGCAGGGTCATCGAGCTGCGCAGCCACCTCGCCGCGGAAATCGTCGGACAGATACGCAAAATCACGGACAGCTATCTCGACGCCGTGCGGCGCGAGCTCGATGCCATCCGCGTCGAGAAGCAATCCGGCTACTTTCTTGTCTTCCTCATCGTGCTGTTCTCGATCAGCTCGATCTTCAGCTACGTCATCCTCGAGCACATCGTCAGGTTCGACTACCTCGTCTCCTGGGAATACATGCTTATGCTTTGTGCCCCCGGAGCCATCCTCATCTGGGTGATGAAGGTTCCGCTGCGCGAATGCGGCATAACGACGGTGGGGCTGCGGAAATCGGTGAGCGAAGGGCTGATGGCCTCGGCTGCGGTGTTCGTGCTCGCCTTCGGCGGCGCCTACGTCTTCAACCGGCTGCAGCTCGGCCGGCAGCTGACGTTTCACCGCGACCACGTCCACTACATCTACATCCTGTCGGCGTTCCTGCAGGAGTTCATGGCGCGAGGCGTCTTCCAGAATTCCGTCCAGCGGTTTCTGGGCGACAAGCGCGGCTACATCTCCGTCGTGATGGTCTCGGTGATGTTCAGCCTCTTCCATATCCAGTTCGGGCTGCCGGCCGTGGCCCTGGTGTTCGCCGGCAGCTTCGTGTTTGGCGCGTTCTACCTGCGGCACCAGAATCTGGCGGGCGTGACTCTGCTGCACGCCAGCCTCGGCTACGTCGCGTTCGGGTTCGGAGTGCTTTAGCGGTTGATCTTCGGTGCGGTCGCTGGCGCGCGCCGCGCTGCTCCTTCGTCAGGACCGCCACGACCGCAGAGGAATCCAGAACGATCAACCGGGAATCCCGAACTCGTCGTAGCCAATGATCTCGTCGGGGGTCCGCGAATCGAGAACAGGTCTGGAGGCAGACCTTTCAACGATGGCGTCGACCCTGCGCATATCTACCGGCCGCCGCACATGTGCGGACTGGCTCGTTGTTACAGAGAAACGGCCGGTCGCGCCCGGAAGCACGGCCTTCTCGTTCTGGAACCATACGAATGTGACGCTGATCGGCAGGCCGAGATTTTTCGCAATATGGTACGCGGCCTTCCATGCTCCGTTCGAGTCTTGGCCCTGTAAGGAGAGGCCAACGTCGGGCAGAAACTTGTAGCCGTCCTCCTCTTTCCTTCCGAGCACGCAGTTGACGATGACCAGGTCCTTGATCTGCTCCGCGCTGCCAAGGCGCTTGGCGGCTTCGCGGATCATCGCAACGAGCAACGCATTCCAATTCGTCTCCGGAGGTGGAAGCCGTCTGCCGCAGAGCTCCACCGAGAGCACCTTGGTATGGGCAAGATTGGGTGGGCCGGCGGGGTTGAAAACTCGTGCCCCGTAGCTGCTCTCGTCGGGAGCGGGAGGCTTCCCGGCTTCGTAAGTGTCGAGAACGCGGTTGATGACTGTCTCAATCGTGTCGACAAGCGGCACGGCATGGGCCTGAAGCCGCATAAAGGTGGCGTCCGAAAGGTTGACGGAATGGGTCATGGCCCCAAAACTCCATATGGCTATACCATATGAGCGCTGTATAGCCGTATGTCGATCCTTACGGTATGGCTTCTTGCCTTTGGGTAAGCGCCCCCTTCACCGCCAGCAGATCCCTCCACGCCAGCCGCTTCTGCAGTGGCTGGCGCAGGAGATAGGCCGGGTGGAGGGTCGCCAGCGCCTTGATCTCGCGTCGGCCCGTATCATAGCTCCGCCATTTGCCGCGCAGGCGCAGGACGCCTTCGCTGGTCTTCAATATCTGCTTGGCGGAAGCGCCGCCGAGCAGCACCAGCACGTCCGGGTCGACCAGCGCGATCTGCCGCTCGATGAAGGGGCGGCAGATTTCCGTCTCCTGCGGCGTCGGCGTGCGGTTGCCGGGCGGCCGCCACGGGATGACGTTGGCGATGTAGGCGGATGTCCGGTCGAGCCCGATCGCCGCGATCATGCGGTCGAGCAGCTGGCCGGAGCGGCCGACGAAGGGGAGGCCCTGCATGTCCTCCTCGAAGCCCGGCGCCTCGCCTACGAACATGATGCGCGCCTCCGGGTTGCCGTCGGCGAAGACGAGGTTGGTCGCCGTGTGGCGGAGGTTGCAGCCCTCGAACGCGGCGAGCGTCTGGCGCAGCGCCTCGAGCGTCTCGCAGGTCGCGGCCGCCTCGCGCGCCGCCATGATGGCGGCGTCCGAAGGCACGGTGAGGTTGGGGGCGGGCGCGGCGCGCAGCGGAAGTCCGCGCAACTGCGGCGGCCTGCTGTTTCTCGATCTTGCGATAGCCGCGATCGGCGCTTGCGGCTTGCTGCTGGCGCGTCGCCTCCGCGACGATCTCCTTCGATTGCGCGAAGCGGTCGACCGGCGCCTCCTCCAGCGCTACGTCGACGCCCGCCTCCGCGTAGAAGCGCAGGAGGTCGGCTGGATCGGGGTCCGCTGTCGGCGCCGTGCTCATCGCCTCACCAATAACGGCCGGTGCCGCCGATCACCACGGTGATGATTCCAAGCGCCAGATTGGCCGCCACGATCATGCGGATCTGGCTGAGGTAACGCGCCGCGTCGGGCCAGGTGCCGGCATCAACCGCGACCTTGAACCGCCGCCACGGCGCGAACATCAGATGCAGGTAGAGCGCCATCATGATGATGCCGACCCCCATCATCAGGTTGAGATAAAGCGCGGCGCCCGCGAACCCGCCGAAAAGGTCGAAGAGCAGCCAGAAGCCGCTGACGAGGAGCGCCACGACGCTGAGGCCGACCCACGGCAGGAAGCGCGAGAAGACGCGCCGCCACAAAGCCAGCCGCGCCGGCGGCTCAAGCGGCCCGACGGCGGGACGCAGGATCAGGTAGGCAAACGCCATTCCTCCAACCCAGAACATGGCGGCCAGGATATGAGCGGCAAGCAGAACGGTCGGCAGGAGCATGGGCTGATCCCGTGTTTGGAACGCTGACGTCGTCGCGGTCTTCGGCGATCGGTCTAATGCCCTTTCGGCCGATCAGGCAAAGGGAGTTCCCACCGTCGCGTCGACTGCTACTTTAGGTGATATCTCAGCCGTGCTCGTGTGGACAGGCGCCCGCGCCCTATGCCAGCTTCTGTCTCTGGGAAGGCGCGGAGCGCTGGGGAATGGTGCTTAAGCGGACCATCGGGGTCGTCTCGCGCCGTCTCGGTCTGCGCAGGCCGGCGGCGGAGCAGCCTGTCGGCATGGGGCGTTTCACGCTCGAGATCGAGAAGCTGTGGCAGGAGCTCGTCCCGATGCGGGACGGCAAGGTCGACGTCGACCGATTCGCCCAGGGAATCGAAAAGCTTGCCCAAGAGATCCAGCACCTGAAGCAGGAGGTCGGGCGCCTGAAGGACGAGCGGGCCGAGGCGCGGATCGAGGAGGAGCGCGCCGGGGCCCGAATCGAGGCCTTGGAGTGCCTGGCAGGGCACCCGGAAGCCTTCGCCTCAAGCCACACGGCCAGCCCTTTCTCGTCGCCCGCGGTGAGCATCGTCATGCCGACCTGGAACCGTGAAGGGCTCGTGGGAGCGGCAATCCGGAGCGTTCAGGCGCAGACGTTCACCGACTGGGAGCTCATCGTCATAGATGACGGCAGTGCCGACGGGACGAAGCAGCTCGTTCAGTCCTTCGGCTCCGACGACCGTATCCGATACGTCGCGCAGGAGCACCTCGGCCAGGTGGCGTCGCGCAACCATGCCCTGCGCCTGACCAGGGGAGAGCTGGTGGCCTATCTCGATAGCGACAACATCTGGTATCCGGAATTTCTCTCCGCTGCCGTCGCCGTCTTCGCGGCCCGTCCCGACGTGGACTGCGCCTATGGCGCCACGATCCGCGACCACGAAGAGCCGCATATCCTGCATGCACCGTTCGATCGCGAGCGCCTGCTTGCGACAAACTACATAGACATGAGCGCGTTCGTGCACCGTCGCGCCCTGGTCGAGCGCTACGGCGACTTTGACGAGAGGCTGGATCGCCTCGTCGACTGGGACTTGTTGCTTCGCTACACCGCCGATGCGCCGGCCTTCCGCCTGCCCGTGCGGGCCGTCCGGTACCGCGCCATGGACGGCATTCGCATCAGCGACACACAACCGTTTGAGGAAGAATACGAGGTCATTCGCGGCAAGTGGGGCAAAGCCTGAGCCGCGTCTGGTGGACAGGTCGGCACGCTCTCATTATCCCGAGGCGGGAGAGCGAATGAAGCGGAACCTGAGCATGTCCGATCCCGGCGCGCTGCCTGAGCGCGAAAGCATGGAATATGACGTGGTGGTGGTGGGCGCCGGGCCGGCCGGGCTTGCGGCCGCCATCCGCCTGAAGCAGGTCAATCCCGAGCTCTCCGTCGTGGTGCTGGAGAAGGGCTCGGAGGTCGGGGCCCACATCCTTTCCGGCGCGGTGATCGACCCGGTCGGGCTTGATCGGCTCCTGCCGGAATGGCGCGAGGAGGAGACGCCGGTCCAGACGCCTGTCACCGCCGACCGTTTCCTCTGGCTCGGCCCGTCCGGCTCCGTGCGGCTTCCCAATTTCATGATGCCGCCGCTCATGTCGAACCACGGCAATTTCATCGTGTCGCTCGGCTCCGTCTGCCGCTGGCTCGGCGAGAAGGCGGAGGCGCTCGGCGTGGAGATCTATCCGGGCTTCGCCGCGGCGGAGCTGATCACCGACGACGAGGGCCGCGTCGTCGGGGTGGCGACCGGCGACATGGGCGTCACGCGCGATGGCGAGACGGGCCCCAACTACCAGCGCGGCATGGCGCTGCTCGGCAAATATGTGCTGATCGGGGAGGGCGCGCGCGGCTCGCTGGCCAAGGAGCTGATCCGTCGCTTCGGGCTCGACGAGCATTCACAGCCGCCGAAGTTCGGCATCGGGCTGAAGGAGCTTTGGGAGGTGGAGCCGTCGAAGCACCGGCCCGGCCTGGTGCAGCACACCTTCGGCTGGCCGCTCGACGGCAAGACCGGCGGCGGCTCCTTCCTCTATCATTTCGGCGAGAACCTCGTCTCCGTCGGCTTCGTGCTTCACCTCAACTACCAGAACCCCTGGCTCTCGCCGTTCGAGGAGTTCCAGCGCTTCAAGACGCACGAGGCGATCCGCGGCGTGTTCGAGGGCGGGCGGCGCATCGGCTACGGCGCGCGCGCCATCACCGAGGGCGGCTATCAGAGCGTGCCGAAGCTGGTGTTTCCGGGCGGCGCGCTGATCGGCTGCGCCGCCGGCTTCGTCAACGTGCCGCGCATCAAGGGCACCCACAACGCCATGCTCTCCGGCATGATGGCGGCGGAGCATGCGGCGGCGGCGCTTGAAGCCGGGCGCGCGCACGACACGCTCGACAGCTACGAGGGCGCTTGGCGCGCCTCCGACATCGGGCGCGACCTGAAGCGCGTCAGAAACGTCAAGCCGCTCTGGTCGCGCTTCGGCACGCTCCTAGGCATCGGGCTCGGCGGGCTCGACATGTGGACGAACCAGACCCTCGGCTTCTCGTTCTTCGGCACGCTTCGCCACGGCAAGCCGGATTCGGCGACGCTGAAGCCGGCGGAGGCCTGCCGCAGGATCGACTATCCCAAGCCCGACGGGGTGCTCACCTTCGACAAGCCGTCCTCGGTGTTTTTGTCGAACACCAACCACGAGGAAGACCAGCCGGTGCATCTCCGCCTCGCCGACCCGGTGATGCAGAAGGAGAGCGAGCACGACGTCTATGCCGGGCCGTCGCAGCGCTACTGCCCGGCGGGCGTCTACGAATGGGTGGAGGAGGGCGGCCCGGATAGCAAAGAGGGGCCGCGCTTCGTCATCAACGCGCAGAACTGCGTGCACTGCAAGACGTGCGACATCAAGGACCCGAACCGGAACATCAACTGGGTGCCGCCGCAGGGCGGCGAAGGGCCGGTCTATCTGAATATGTGAAGTGCGCAGTTGCCATCGTGATCCATGTGGACTAAGTTAGTCCACATGACCAAGGCGTTCAACATTCACGAAGCGAAGACGCACTTCTCCAAGCTCGTCGATCAGGCAGCGGCTGGGGAGGAGATCATCATCGCCAAAGCGGGCAAGCCGGTGGCGAAGCTCGTCTCGATCGACGCTCAGGTCATCAAGGAGAAGAAACCGCGCAAGATCGGTCTCCTTGCGGGAAAAATGAAGGTTCCGGACGACTTTGACGAGCCGCTCCCGGACGACGTGCTGGCATTGTTCTACGAAAGCCCCCTGTTCCCTGATGCGCCAGCGAAGGGGTCTGATACCCCGGAGAAGAGCTAAGTGCCGCTCAGCCGCGATGGCATGGGCAGAGTACGGGCCGGCAGGGGCGCGAAGCGATCTTCCAGATGACGCAGGTGATCCTGGATACGCACGTCCTGCTTTGGACCATCTACGATCCGGACCGCCTGCCCGATGAGATTTCCGCAATCGTCAAAGACCCGGACCATGCCATTCTCTTCAGCGCCGTTGCGATCTGGGAGATCGCGATCAAGAGTGCTCTTCGGAGGCCGGATTTCAACTTTGTGCCGACAACGGTCGTCTCGACTGCTTTCGCCATGGGATTTGCGGAGCTGCCGGTTTCCGCCGCCGCTGCGGCGCAAGTTGCAACGCTCCCGCCAGTGCATAAGGATCCCTTCGACCGGCTGCTCGTCGCCCAGGCGATTCACGAGCCTGCAAAGCTGCTGACATCCGACCGGATTCTTGCTCAATATTCTCCGCTCGTGCTGACATTCGATGCTCAATGAAGGAGACGCCATGACCAATATCAGGTTCGACCATTGCGTGATCCGCGTCTCGAACTGGGGCGTGTCGAACAGTTTCTACCGCGACGTGCTCGGCGCCGAGGTGGTGAGCCAGGGCGAGGGCTGGGCCTATCGCTTCGGCGACACGCAGCTCAATTGCCACGGACCGGGCACGGAGGCGGCGCCGGTCGCCAAGCGGCCGGTGCAGCCCGGCGGCAGCGACCTCTGCTTCGAATGGCCCGGGCGGGTGGAGGAAGCGATGGCGCATATCGAGAAGCACGGCGTCCGCATCGAGCTCGGCCCGGTGAACCGTCGCGCCGCCAAGGGCAGGGGCCGCAGCATCTACTTCCGCGATCCCGACGGCTCGCTCCTGGAGCTGATCTCCTACGCCAAGACCTGACCGGGCCGCGCGTCTCCTTCGCACCATGATCGATCTCGCCGCGCCCTTCCGCCGCGCCACGACCGCCGATGCACATGCCATGGCCGAGCTGGTCAACATGGCCGGCGAGGGGCTGCCGGTCTATCTGTGGACGAGGATGGCGGAGCCCGGCGAGGACCCGTGGGCGGTCGGACGCGAGCGCGCGCGCCGCGAGGAGGGGAGCTTCTCCTACAAAAACACCGTCGTGGCGGAGGAGGGCGGCCGCGTGGTGGCCGGGCTGATCGGCTATCCGCTGCCGGACGCGCCGGAGCCCATCGATTACGACAGCATGCCGGCGATGTTCGTGCCGCTGCAGGAGCTGGAGAACCTGGCGCCGGCAACCTGGTACGTGAACGTGCTCGCCACCTATCCCGAGCATCGCGGCAAGGGTTATGGCGCGCGGCTCCTCGAAATCGCCGACCGGATCGCCGCTGAGGCGAAGCTCAAGGGGCTCTCCATCATCGTGTCGGATGCCAACGAAGGCGCTCGCCGCCTCTACGAGCGCTCGGGCTACAAGGAGATCGCCTCGCGCCCGATGGTGAAGGAGGATTGGGAGAACCACGGCGTCAACTGGGTGCTCCTGGTGAAGGCAGCCTAGCGGCGGGCGATGATATCTCCTCAGCGTATTCGACATGCCGTATCGCGATAACAAGGCGTTGCTGATCGAGGCGGCGGGGCGAGCCGCCGACTACCTCGAGGGCCTCGACGCGCGAAGCGTCGGCCCGGTGGAGGGCGCCGTCGACCGCCTGGCGCGGGCGCTGGAGGAGCCGCTTCCGGCCGCGCCGGGCAAGGACCGCGACATCGTCGCCTTCCTCGATACGCTCGGCTCGCCGGCCACCGTCGCCAGCGCCGGCGGGCGCTATTTCGGCTTCGTGACCGGCGGCGCGCTGCCGGTGACGGTGGCGGCGCAGTTCCTCGCCGCGGCCTGGGACCAGAGCAGCTTCAACTTCACCAGCTCGCCGGCGGTGGCGCTGTTCGAGGATGCCGCGCTGCGCTGGGTCGCCGAGGCGCTCGGCTTGCCCGCAGACGGCCGGCGGCGCGTTGGTCACCGGCGCCACCATGGCGAACTTCGCCTGCCTGGCGGCGGCGCGAAACCATGTCCTCAAAGAGCATGGCTGGAACGTCGACGCGGACGGCCTGATGGGCGCCCCGGCGGTTTCCGTGATCGTCGGCGAGGAGGCGCACGCCACGCTCTACAAGGTGCTGTCGCTTCTGGGGCTCGGGCGCGACCGCGTCGTCAAGGTGCCCGCCGACCGGCAGGGACGCATGCGGGCCGACCGGCTTCCGGAAATCGTCGCGCCGGCCATCGTCTGCGTGCAGGCGGGCAACGTGAACTCCGGCGCCTTCGATCCGGCGCGCGAGATCATCGCATGGGCGAAATCCGCCGGCGCCTGGGTGCATGTCGACGGCGCCTTCGGGCTGTGGGCGCTGGCCTCGCCGGACATGGCGCACCTGGCGAGCGGCTTCCGCGGCGCCGATTCCTGGGCGACCGACGCGCACAAATGGCTGAACGTGCCCTACGACAGCGGTATCGCGCTCGTCCGCGACAGAAGCGCCCTGGCGGCGGCCATGTCGATCAGCGGCTCCTACCTGCTGCCGAGCGACCGCCGCGAGGCGCTCGACTACACGCCGGAAAGCTCCCGGCGCGCCCGTGCGATCGAGGTGTGGGCAGCGCTGAAGAGCCTCGGCCGGAGCGGCCTGGCCGACCTCGTCGAGCGCTGCTGCCGCCATGCCCGCCGCTTCGCCGAAGCGCTGCAGCAGGGGGGCGTCGAGGTCCTGAACGAGGTGGTGCTGAACCAGGTCGTGGTGGCCTTCGGCGACGCCGAGCGCACCGCCCGCGTCATCCGCGCCATCCAGCAGGACGGCACGTGCTGGTGCGGCGGCACGACGTGGCAGGGGCGCGCCGCCATGCGCATCAGCGTCAGCTCATGGGCGACGAGCGACGCCGACGTGGAGCTTTCGGTGGAGGCGATCCTCGGCGCGCACCGCCGCTGCAACTGACGCCGCGCGTACCGCCAGACGGCGTCAGCCTCTTCGGCGCCGTCCTTCAGACCTCCACGAGGCCACGGTCGACGAGCTCTCTCAGCAGCGCCCCGGCCCCGCATTGCTGCGACGTGGCGTTGGCATCGAAATGGCCGTCACTGGTGAAACGGCCCTTCCCGTAGATCGTCGTGAAGCTCCAGATATACGGCGTCGCGACATGGCGAGAGCGATAGCCGAAGCCGTTATAGGCCTCCCAGCGGTAGAGCGCCCGCGGCAGCGACCAGTCGGTGAGGCCCTTCAATCCCTGGCCGGTCAGCGCGTCGATGGCGCTCTCCTCCCAGGTATAGGGCTTGCCGGGGCCGGCGGCCGGGTCCGCCTTGGGGCGGCCTTTCGGCACCTGCTTCGTCCGCGCGGTCAGGGGATCGCCATTGTGGAGATGCGTGCCGAAATTGAAGCCGGACTCCATTTGATGAACGCCGGCGATGAACCACCAGGGAATCCCGAGCGCTCCGCCGACCGCCTCGTAATGGGCGCGGTTGCCGACGGCGCGGTCGGCGTTCTTCTTCACGATGGCCGGCACGTTTGCGACCTTGGGCACGTTTGGCCGAAGGCGCGCACCGGCGAAGAAGCGGACATACTCGTCGGCGAGGTCGGGATACTTCTTGCTGTTGATGGGCTGCGGCGTGTCGAGCACCGCCTGGTCGGCCGGCGGCGCCGGCGGCGGGTTGTCCGCGGGTGGGGCTTCGGTCTCGTCGCCGGCGGGCGCGGGGGCATCGCCGGGATCGTCGGTGGCCGCGCCGAACGAGATGCGGCTGTAATATTTCGCGTAGGCCTCGGAGGTCTCGGCAGCGAGCGCCGCGATGAGGGGCGACTGCGAGATGGCGGGGCTTGCCGGCAGGCCGCCGATGACGCCTTGAAGCTGATCGATCAGCTTGATGAACTGGTCCGACGCCTTTTCGAAGACTCCGATCGCTTCGTCGAGATGATGTTCCAGCCGCGCCGTCAGAAAGGCGCCGATCGCGTCTCGCTCCTGTTGCGTCGGGGCAGCGTTGATGGCGGCGATCAACTCATCGTCGCTCTTCGTATCAAGCAGCGCGAGAATTTCAGCGTCGTCTGCCATCTCCCCCTCCAAGGACACCGGTGGGCCCGTCGAACGGCGTCCCGTTAGCTCGGCGATGCGCTCGCCGCGCGCCAGAACGCGTCCGCCTTCGTCCGTATCTCGGCCGCCTGCGTGATGATGGCCCGTATGTCGCCAGTGGTGACCCTGCCGCTGGCGGCAATCGTGGTCAGCGTGTTGAGAGCCGTCGAGGTTGCGTTCAGCACGGTGACGTATTGCTGAAGGCTGTTGTAATAGGCGTTGACCTCGGCCACCGCCTTCGCCTGCAGGTCATGCAGGCCCTTCACCGCGGCCGCGGTGATCTCGATCTTCTTGGCCGTCAGATAGATGTCGTAGAGCGTGGGCGTATCGGAGGCCAGTGCGACGAGCATCTTCTGAATGGTGGGCGCACCTGCGATGAGGGCGCGTCTGAGCTCCACCGCCGAGCGGATCGTCTGCAATTGATTGATCAATCCGCTGAGCGCGGACATGGCAGCGCCTGAGAACAGTGATGGGACGCCGGGAACAGCGACGGACGTGAGTTGGACCAGTGTCTGCGCGCTGGCCAGGAGGTCGTTGATCTGGGCGGTGCTTCCGAACCGGAAGCGGCCGTCGGCAACCGCGACGAGGACGGTATTGTAGTCTGCGATCGTCTGCAGCGCGGCGCGCCGGATGAGAATTGAGCGCGGATCGTTGCTGCGACCGTCGCTCAGAATGCCGAGCGCATCGAAACAGCTGTGATAGCCCGTCGTCGTCACCGGGCAGCCGGCCCCGGTGCCCTGCCGCTTGGCGATGATGGGCGCGACCTTGTCGAGGACCAGATCGCCAGCAAGCTTGGCCTGCTGAAAAGCCTGATCGTAGTTCCTCAGGTCTTCGGTCGGAATGGCTGTGCAGCCGCCGGCCAGCAGGAACACTGAAAGCAACAGAATACGGATAGGGCTTACGCGGCTCACCGGACCCCTCCCTGGCACGGCACCAACCCAAACCAGTACTATGCCTCTTGGATGCGCGACTTGCAATCCCTGCGCGAATGGCCCGCGCGGCCCGAACAGCCAGGGTCACGGTCGGGCAATCGACGCGCCCGGCGCCGCTTGGGGGGTGTCGTTTCCGGTTCGGCGAGATGCACGGCGCGCCGAAATCGCACGTGCCAAAAGGTGAGGCAGAAGGGCCGTCTGTCCTTAGCCGCCGCTCTTTGGCCGGTAGCGCCCGGTCTTGGGGTCCTGCTCCAGCGTCTCCGTCGGGGGCTTGCGCGCAGCTTCCACCTCGCGGTCGACGCGCGCCATCTCGCGCTTCAGCGCCTTCCAGGCATACCAGCCGCCGATGATGACGGCGCCGACGATGAGAAGCTGCGGCATGGCTCTCCTCTACAGCCGATAGCGCTCCCAGAGCGCCCGCTCGTCGAGGTCGGTCAGAAGCTGCTCGGCCAGCGAAGAGCCGATAGCCGCGCCGAGACCGACGCCGCGCTTGGCGCCGAAAAAGCTGCGCTCGGTGGAAAATAGCCTCAGCCGCACCTTTTCGCCATAGCGCTCGCGCAGCACCGAACGGATGTCGCCGATACGGTCGGCAAGCCCGAGGGAGACCGCCGACTTGCCGGACCAGAACTGCCCGGAGAAGATGTCGTCGTCACGGTCCTTGGCGAGCACCTCGCCGCGGCGCGTCCTGACGATCTCGATGAAGTGGTCGTGCACCTCCTCCTGGATCGCCTTCAGCCGCGCCACGTCCTGCGGCTTCTCCGGCTGGAACGGGTCGAGGATCACCTTGGATTCGCCCGACGTGTAGACGCGCCGCTCCACGCCGATCTTGCGGATCGCCTCGACGAAGCCGAAGCCGGCCGACACCACGCCGATCGAGCCGACGATCGACGAGGGGTCGACGACGATCTCGTCGCCGGCGCAGGCGATCATGTAGCCGCCGGAGGCGCACACATCCTCCACGAAGACGATGACCGTCTTCTCCTTCTCCTCGGCGAGCGCACGGATGCGCTTGTAGATGAGGTGCGACTGGACCGGCGAGCCGCCGGGCGAGTTGATGACCAGCGCCACCGCCGGCGCCCGCTTCATGGCGAAGGCTTTGCGCAGCAGCGGCGCCACGCCTGCGATCGTCAGCCCCGAGCGGAAGCGCGACACGCGTCCGATCGTGCCGGAGAGCTGCACGATGGGGATGACCGGGGCGCCGTAGCCGGGAAAGAGCCGCGTCAGGCCCGCCTGCATCGGCTCGAGCACGCTTGTCGCGCCAGTTTGGTTCGTTAGCCATGGCGGGGAACATGGCGTCTGCCGTCTGTTTTGGCCAGTCCTGGGAAGATCAATCGCTCGCGGCCCTCGCCGGTTCCTTGCTCGCGGACCGAAGCGCCTAGCGGAACGCCAGCGATGCGTGCCCTTTCAGGATGGCGTCGGTGGCCTCGGTCCACGCGCCGCCGGCCCGGTGCAGCACCAGCCCGGGCATGAGCCGCAGCGGCGCGCGGCTTCCCCGCTCGGCGCGCACGACGATGCGGCTCGCCGGCTCGCCTTCGGCGGGATGGACGGGCAGCACGCACGCGCCGCCGAATTGCGGCGAGAGCGCCTCAAGCACCTGCGGCAGCGCTTCGGCGCGATGGATGAGGCCGAGCACGCCTTCGGGGCGCAGAAGCGCCGCTGCGGTGCGTGCACCACGCCTCCAGCAGCCCGGCATCGCCGACATGCGCATCGCGCCGGCTCTGGTCGGGCGACGGCCGCACGCGGCCGGGCGTGTCGAAGGGCGGGTTCATCAGCACCCAGTCGGCCGGTGCGTCCGCCGAGTTGCGCTTCGACGTCGCGTGCGTTGGCGACGTCTGCTGTCGCGATGCGCACGCGCTGGGCGAAATCGAGGTTTTGCGACAATTGCAGGGCCTCGCGGGCCAGCGCCGCAAGGTCGGGGTCGCGTTCCACCGCGATCGAAACGAGTCCCGGCGCGCGGGCGGCGGCCGAGAAGGCGATCGTCCCGACGCCCGCCCCGAGATCGACGAGGAGCCCCGCAGCGTCCTCGGGGACGACGGCCTGCAGCAGCGCCGCGTCGAGCCCGGCGCGGTGGCCCTTGCGCGGCTGCATCAGCGTGACGCGGCCGCCGAGGAACGAATCGACCGTGTGCTCGGGAGGCGTTTCCGCCGCCATTGGGGCGCTCACCTGAGCTCGTGCTCCAGCCCCGCCTCCTTCAGGATGCGGCGCGCCTCGGTCTCGCGGTCGCGCGCCACCAGCACCCGCCGCGGCAGGATGCCGAGCGTGCCCTCCATGACGCTCATGTTCTGGTCGGCGATCTGGTAGCGAATGCCCGCCTCCTTCATCAGGGCCTCGATGAAGGAGATGAGCACCGGGTCGTTGCTGCGCAGGAGCTCTATCATGGCGCGGACCCTAGCCGTTTCGGGGCAAGCGGCGAAGGGCGGCCGGCGAGAAATCCGTGACTTTGCGCCAATTCGTCACTTGTCCGGCCGGCTCGCAGGTCTATGGTCGGCCAAAACTGGAGGTAAGCCGTCTTGGGCGTCGTCCTTTCCTTTGAGGAATATCTCGGCGGAGCGGGCTTCGATCTCCCCGCTGGTGGAGGTCGACCGCCGCCGGCATGCAGCGCGTCAACCGGCTGGTGGTGGAGCGCACCAGCTCCGACGTGGCGCTCATTCCCGAGGTGGCGCGCTATCTGATCGATTCCGGCGGCAAGCGGCTGCGCCCCATGGTGACGATCGCCTCGGCCGAGGCCTGCGGCTACGAGCGGCGACGCCGACGTCAAGCTCGCCGCGGCGCGTGGAGTTCATGCACACCGCCACGCTCTTCCACGACGACGTGGTCGACGAAAGCGACACGCGGCGCGGCAAGCGCACGGCGCGGCTCGTCTGGGGCAACCAGGAGAGCGTGCTGGTCGGCGACTTCCTGCTCGGTCAGGCCTTCAAGCTGATGGTGGAGGTGGGGTCGCTGGAGGCGCTCGCGGTGCTCTCCGCCGCCGCGTCGACCATCGCCGAGGGCGAGGTGATGCAGCTCACCACCGCCAAGAACACCGAGACCACCGAGGACGAATATCTCGACGTGGTGCGCGCCAAGACGGCGGTGCTGTTCTCCGCCGCGGCGGAGGTGGGCGCGGTCGTCGCCGGCGTCGGACCGCGGCGTGCGCGCCGCCTTCCGCTCCTACGGCGCCAATCTCGGCGTCGCCTTCCAGCTGATCGACGATGCGCTCGATTATGGCGGCGAGACGCCGAAGCTCGGCAAGGACGTCGGCGACGATTTCCGCGAGGGCAAGGTGACGCTGCCGGTGGTGCTCGCCTATCGCCGCGGCACCGAGGACGACCGGAAGTTCTGGCGGCGCACGCTGGTCAAGGGCGCCATCGGCGAGGACGATCTCGCCCTTGCGGTTTCGCTGCTGGACCGCACGCGCGCCCTGAAGGACACGGTGGAGCGCGCCCGGCACTACGGGGCGATCGCGCATGACGCGCTGGCGCCGCTTCCCGATGCGCCGGCCAAGGCGGCGTTGCTGGAGGCTGTGGCCTTTTGTATCGCCCGCGCGCACTGAAGTGATTGCGCGCGGAACGGCGCGCCAAGCATTGCCCCTGGCGATGGCAGGCTGTATCCCGGGCGAAGCAAGCTAAGGATATTGAGATGACGTGGTTTTCACCACCCATCCTGCGGGCCGCATCGCTGGCCGCTATTGTTTTGCCGGCATGTCTCATGCAGCCGGTTGCCGCAACCCCGCTGGCGGAGGATCCCGAGCCCACCAGCCTCGCCGGCGCCTATCTCGCCGCCCGCACCGCCGACGTGGAGAAGGACGCCGAGAGCGCCGCCCGCTTCTATCGCGCGGCGCTGAAGGCCGATCCGACCAACCTTTACCTGCTGGAGCGGGCCGTGGTGCTCAGCGCCTCCGCCGGAGACGTGCCGGAAGCGCTGACCTTCGCCAAGCGGCTGCGCGAGGCATCGCCCGACAACAACGTCGCGCGGCTGGTCACGGCGGTCGAGGGCATCCACGACGGCAAGAACGCCGACGCGATCGAGGCCCTCGGCAGCACCGACAGCGGCGTGCTGGCCAATCTCACCAATGCGCTTCTGGCCGCCTGGGCAACGGCGGGCACGGGCGAGGTGGACAAGGCGCATCGGCGATCTGGAGGGGCTGCAGGGCGAGAGCTGGTACGAGCCCTTCAAGCTGCTGCACGTCGGCTACATCGCGCTTGCCGCACGGCCGTACCGACAAGGCGGTGAAGACGCTCGATGCGGCCCGCAAGCTCGACGACAGCGCCGTGCGCATCACCGAGGCCTATGCGCGCGCGCTCGCCATCGCCGGGCGGACCAAGGACGCCGAGGACGTGATCAACGCCTTCCTCGCGCGCTTCCCCGACAATCCGCTGGCGCAGGCCGCGCTGAAATCGATCCGCGCCGGCAAGGCATCCGTGAACACCGTCCATACCCCGGTCCAAGGCGCAGCCGAGGCGCTTGCCGGCGTCGGCGCCGCGGTCGGCCAGGAGGGCGGCACGGAGGTCGCCTACCTCTATCTGCGCCTGGCGCTCTACCTCGACCCGAAGATCGGCGGCGGGCTTGCCGCCCTGTCGCTCGGCAATCTTCTCGACGCCAACGGCCAGGGCGAGGCGGCGATCAAAGTATTCGAGACGATCCCGCAGGACGCGCCCTTCCGCTCGCTCGGCCAGCTGCGCGCGGCCCTGGCGCTCGACGGGCTGGACCGCACGAAGGAGGCGGAGGAGGCGTTCAAATCCGCCGTCGCCGGCAATCCGGACGACGTGCAGACCTACATCTCCTACGGCAACATGCTGCGCGGCCGCGAGCGCTACGCCGAGGCCGCCACGGTCTACACCCAGGCGATCGACCACATCCCGCAGCCCGGGCCGGCCGACTGGAGCATCTACTATTTCCGCGGCATCTGCTTCGAGCGCAGCCATGAATGGGACAAGTCGGAAGCCGACTTCCGCATGGCGCTGAAGCTCAGCCCCGACCAGCCGCTGGTGATGAACTATCTCGGCTATTCCTGGGTCGACATGGGGATGAACCTCGAGCCGGCCATGGCGATGATCCGCAAGGCCGTGGATCTCCGGCCCGACGACGGCTACATCGTCGATTCCCTCGGCTGGGCGTATTTTCGCCTCGGCGACTACCAGGAGGCGGTGAAGGAGCTCGAGCGCGCCGTCTCGCTGCGCTCCGAGGACCCGGTCATCAACGACCATCTCGGCGACGCCTACTGGAAGGCCGGCCGCACGCTGGAAGCGCAGTTCCAGTGGCGGCATGCTCGCGATTTCGGCGCGGAAGGCGACGAGTTGAAGCTCGTCCTCAAGAAGATCGCCGAAGGGAAGCTGGTGGAGGCCGATCCGCCGGAGGAACAGCACGGCGAGAACTTCTACACGGTGAAGCCCGGCGATTCGCTGTGGACCATCTCCGCCGCGCTGCTGAAATCCGGCGACGCCTATCAGCGCCTGCTGGAGATGAACCGGGACACGGTGCGCAATCCCAATCTCATCTTTCCCGGCATGCGGCTGCGCGTCCCCGGCGAGACCTGATCACCACTTGCCGCAGACCGTCGAGCGCCGCGCGGCGGCGAAGATCAATCTGGCTTTGCATGTGGTCGGCCGCCGCGCCGATTCCTACCATCTCATCGACAGCATCGCAGTGTTCGCCGATTGCTGCGACCGGGTTGAGGTCGCGCCCGCCGACCGGTTGCGGCTGACGGTAGGCGGCCGCTTCGCGGCGCACGCGCCGGGCGACCGCAGCGATCTTGCCTGGCGCGCCGCCGAGGCGCTTTTCGCCCATACCGGCGGTGCGCCCGCCGCGTCGATCCGTGTGGAGAAGGTCATTCCGGCCGGCGCCGGGCTCGGCGGCGGCTCTGCCGACGCGGCGGCGGTGCTGCTGGCGCTCAACGATTTCCTCGGTGCCGGCGTCCAACCCGATGCGTTGCGCGCCATCGGGCTGGCGCTTGGGGCGGACGTGCCGATGTGCCTCGTCGGCCGGGCGCTGCGTGCCCGCGGCGTCGGTGAGGAGATCACGCTGGTCGAAGGCTGGCCGGCGTTGCCGCTGGTGGTGGTGTGGCCGGGTGTCACCGTGTCCACCGCGGCGGTCTTTTCCGCGCTTGCCGCGCGCGACAACCCGCCGCTTCCGGACATGCCTGCCGCTGGCGACATCGCCGAGGTTGCCGCATGGCTGACGGCCTGCCGCAACGACCTTGAGGCGCCGGCGGTCAAGGTTGCGCCGGAGATCGGGGATGTCCTCGACGCGCTCCGCGCCACCGATGGATGCCTGCTTGCCCGCATGTCGGGATCAGGCTCCGCCTGCTTCGGGCTCTATGCCGAAGAGGCGCAAGCCGAGGCCGCGGCCGCCCTCATACACGCGCTGCGGGGCGATTGGTGGGTGCGGGCGACGATCGCAAAGTGAAACGACGCCGCTGACGTCGCATACCGGAACCACTTTCACCGATCTCTCCGAGATCCTGACCGGCAGCGATTCCGGCCGGAGCCCGCAGCGGCGCGACAACGGCGAGACGCGCTGGGGAGAGGCGTGGCAGCGGCATCGCTGGCACTTGGCGACCGGTGCGGCGACGGCGGCCGCGGCCTGGCTCGTCTCGCCGATGATCCTCGCCTGGCTCTCGCCCTGCCTCATCGGCCTGGCGCTCGCCGTGCCGGCGGGTCGCTGAAGCGCGTGGCCGCGGTCCCTTCGGAGTGAGCGGCCAGCCCGCCTGAGACGGCCGACATCCGCCTTCGCCTTGACCGCTTCCCGCCCGCGTGGCACGCCATTGGCCGATTCCGGCCATTTTGCGAGCGGGTTTTGGCGTGAGCGCTATTTCCGACGTGCCTTCGGCGAGCCAGACCGCGTCCAGCACCGGTAAAGGTGCGGGTGATGCGTCCGGCGCCGGGGCCATGGACCCGCGCCGCTCGTTCCAGGGGCTCATCCTGACGCTGCAGCGCTATTGGGCCGAGTATGGCTGCGTCATCCTGCAGCCCTACGACATGGAGGTGGGCGCCGGCACCTTCCATCCGGCGACGACGCTGCGCTCGCTGGGGCCGCGCCCGTGGAACGCTGCCTATGTGCAGCCCTCGCGCCGTCCCACCGACGGGCGCTACGGCGAGAACCCCAACCGGCTGCAGCACTATTACCAGTTCCAGGTGATCCTGAAGCCGTCGCCGCCCGACCTGCAGGACCTCTATCTCGGCTCGCTCACCGCCATCGGCATCGACCCGATGCTGCACGACATCCGCTTCGTGGAGGACGATTGGGAAAGCCCCACGCTCGGCGCCTGGGGGCTCGGCTGGGAGTGCTGGTGCGACGGCATGGAGGTGTCGCAGTTCACCTACTTCCAGCAGGTGGCGGGCTTCGACTGCGCGCCGGTCTCCGGCGAGCTGACCTACGGGCTGGAGCGGCTCGCCATGTACGTGCAGGGCGTCGACAACGTCTACGACCTCAATTTCAACGGCCGCGAGGGCAACGAGCGGGTCGCCTATGGCGACGTCTTCCTGCAGGCGGAGCAGGAATACTCGCGCCACAATTTCGAGCATGCCGACACGGAAATGCTGAAGCGGCATTTCGAGGACGCCGAGCGCGAGTGCCAGGCGCTGATCGAGGCAGGCAAGAGCGACGGCGGGGAGGGGACGCACCGCCTGGCGCTTCCCGCCTACGACCAGGCGATCAAGGCGAGCCACCTCTTCAACCTGCTCGATGCGCGCGGCGTCATCTCCGTCACCGAGCGGCAGAGCTATATCCTGCGCGTCAGAAATCTGGCAAAATCCTGCGGGGCCGCTTGGCTCCAGACGGCGGGCGGGGGACGTTCCACATGAGCGACGACGAGCGCGGAGGCCCGCGGCACCGCGCGCGAACATTCCCGTGAGAATGGCGACGACGCCAGAGGGAAGCCAAGAACGGCGAGACCAAGGGCGCCGAGGCCAAGGGCGGCGATAAGGCGGCGCAGCGCATCGCCATGCTGTTCTCCGCCGCCGGCTGGACCTTCAACGTTCGGCTCGGCCGCTCCGGCCGCGAGGAGGGCGAAGGCGTCATCATCATGGGCGAGGTGAGCTACCGCACGGCGAGCGGCGAGCGCCGCGTGCATCCGGCGCGCGCCATGGTGGTCAAGTCCGACGCCCGCAAGCGCCTCGATCTCGTGCTCTCGCCGAAGGAGACGGTGATAACCATTCCGCTCGAGCCGTTCGCGCATGCAGCGTCTGCAGGACCGGCTGAAGGAGCTGGTGTCGCGCTACGGCATGGCCGTTCGCATCGGCTTCTCCGCCGAGGAGACCGGCCGACCGGCAGTTGCTTGAGGCGGTCGACTTTGCCTTCTCGTCGCCGCAGCGCGGCGCGCAGCAGGGCCGCGCGGCGCAAAACGACCGTTGAGGCTCACGCCACCGCTTTCCTGATCCTCCTGCCGGATATGGTCTGCGGCAGCGGGCGCTGCAGGCGCAGAATCTCCGCCGCCTCGTCGGCCGGCATGGGCCTGCCGAACAGATAGCCCTGCCCGTGCTCGCATCCGAGCGCGACAAGCGCGGCGTGCTGCTCCGGCGTTTCAATTCCCTCCGCCGTGACGGCCATGCCGAGACCGTGCGCAAGCTCCATGATCGAATGCACGATCACCCTGGCGTCGTTGTCGCGTGTCATGTTCTGCACGAAGCTCGAATCGATCTTCAGCTCGTCGAACTGCAGCCCCTTCAGCCGCGCCAGGCCGGAATAGCCGGTGCCGAAATCGTCGAGCGCGGTCCGAACGCCGAGCGCGCGAAGGTCGGCAGCGAACGGCCGCACCATCTCCAGGTCCGACTCCAGCGCATATTCGGTGATCTCCAGCTCCAGACGCTGCGGGGGCAGACCCGTCTTATCGAGCAGCGAAACGAGCCGCAGCGCGTAGGCGCCGGTCATGAGACGCGGTGAGAGATTGACCGCAAGCGTGACCAGCTGCGGCCATGTCAGCGCGTCGGCGCAGGCTTGGCGCAGCATGGTGTCCGTCAGCTCCTCGATCAGTCCCGTCTCCTCAGCGATCTGTATGAAGTCGACCGGCAGAACGATGCCGCGCGTGGGGTGGAGCCAGCGCGCCAGTGCCTCGAACTTGAGGATGCGTCCGCTCTTCAGATCGACCACCGGCTGGTAGAAGGGCGCGATCTGGTGCGCGGCGAGGCCGCCGCGCAGGTCCATCTCGACGCGGATGCGCTCCTCAAGCACGGAATCCAGGGCTGCGTCGTAGAGGACATAGGACCGATTTGGCTGCTTCTTCGCCGCGTGGAGAGCAAGGTTCACGTGCCTGAGGTACGCCTCCGGCGACCGGTCGTGCCGATCGATGACGTCGAGCCCGATCGACGCTTTCAGGCGGTATTCCTCGCCTCCCATCTGGATTGGCGCGGAAACCGCCGCCGATACGCGCTCGGCAAGCTGCTCCGCTTCCGCCGGTGCCGAAATGTCCTTTGCGAGGATGGCGAACTCGTCCCCGCCGACCCGTGCGCACATCATCTCGTCGCTGCCGAGCTGCTGCAGCCGGCGCGCGATCGTGCGCAAGGCTTCGTCGCCGGCCGGCTGACCGAGCGTGTCGTTGACGGGCGTGAAGCCGTCGAGATCGATCAGGAGGATGGCGTGGAACGCGCCGTCGCTTTCGGCGAGAGACATGACCGCCTCACGGAACCTGCGGCGGTTGGGCAGGCCGGTCAGCGTGTCCGACTGCGCCAGCAGAGTCACCTGCTTCTCAGCGGCGAGCCGAAGCTTCATCTCCCTGTGCTGATCGTGAATGCGGCGTATGCCGAATACGATGAACGCAAGGCCCAGGATGGCGATTGTGACCGCGGCTTCGTCGAGCTCCCATGATTCGTGCGACCGGCTGAAGGCATGGAATCGTTCGAACAGGTCAAGGTGGTAAGTGGCGAGCCGCAACAGCAGGGCGGCGCCAAAAATGACAATAAAGTCGATTAGTAAGCGGTTGCGGAATAATGCCGCCGAGCGGCGGCGAATCCTCTCGCGCATTTCGTTTCGCCCTGGCCAAGTGCAATTTTGCCGGGAAGTCTAGCAAGCTTCAGGTGAGAGGAGTGAGAGCGAAGAGAGCGCAATTTGAACGATATGGCTAATCAGAAGGAAACGACGTCAGCGCTCGGCGGCTTTGCGCGACGATTCCAGCAGCCGTGCGGCGGCCACGGCCGGAACTGCCTCGCTGAACAAGAAGCCCTGACCTTGGGTGCAGCCCTCCTTGATCAGTGAACTGAGCTGCTCGGCGTCTTCCCCACGCCCTCTGCGAAACAAAGAATTTAGGCGACGCAACACTCAAGACACCAAAGCAACCTACGCTGGATGGCTGGGGCAAACCGCGAATTGCAGGTTAACGCCCTCATTGCGACTTGTTGTACGCATCACGCAGGCGATTTGCGCCCGCTGCGCCGGCCGAAACAGGTGAGGCGCGGGCAGATGCCGGTCTTCTAGCTGCCGGGTGATCCGGCGAGGAAAGGCGGTCCGATGACGTTCTGGATCATTGTCGCAATCGTCGCGGCGGTCGCGCTCTACGCCGATCTATCATCTACAACCGCCTGGTCAGCGCGCGGCAGATGAGCGAGGAGGCGTGGAGCGGCATCGACGTGCAGCTGAAGCGCCGCTCCGACCTCATCCCCAATCTCGTCGACACGGTGAAGGGCTACGCCTCGCACGAGCGCGGCGTGCTGGAGGAAGTGACGGAGCTGCGCAACCAGGCGCGCGCGGCGCCGCCGGACGACGTGGCGGGCCGCGGCAAGATCGAGGGCGCGCTGTCGATGGCGCTCGGGCGGCTGCTCGCCGTGGCGGAGGCCTATCCCGACCTCAAGGCGAGCGCCAACTTCCCCGAGCTGCAGCGCGAGCTCTCCAGCCTGGAGAACGAGATCCAGATGGCGCGGCGCTACTACAACGGCGCGGTGCGCAACCTCAACACGATGGTGGAATCGTTCCCGAGCAATCTCGTCGCCGGCCAGTTCAAGTTCGAGAAGCGCGACTATTTCGAGATCGAGGAGCCCGGCGACCGCGCCGTGCCGAAGGTCTCGTTCCAGACCTGAGGGTCAGCGTCCCATGTGCTTCGAGCCGATCGCCGACGGCAGACGTGCGCGTCGTCCAGCCTCCCCTTTGAGGGGACGCGAAAACCGTTCGCCCGCAGATCTCGGCCTACGCGCGAGAGCGCGGTTGCGTGCGCTTCTTCGCTTTTGCGCTCCTCGGCTTGCATCGTGGCTGCCGCGGCGCCCGGCCTCGGCCGAGGAGGTGATCGAGCGCTTCGCCTCCGACGTCAGCGGCGGGCCGCGACGGCACGCTCACCGTGACCGAGACGATCCGCGTGATCGCCGAAGGCGACCAGATCAAGCGCGGCATCTACCGCGACTTCCCGCTCACCTTCGAGGACGAGCGGGGCGTGGTGCACGAGGTCGGCTTCAAGCTCATCGACGTGACCCGCGACGGCCACCCCGAGCCGCACTTCACCCAGCGCCAGGGCGAGATCGGTCCGCATCTATGCCGGCGAAGGAGGACGTCTTCATCGAGCCCGGGCCGCACACCTACATCTTCATCTACGAGACCGACCGCCAGCTTCGCTGGTTCGACGGCGCGCCGGAGCTTTATTGGAACGTCACCGGCAATGCCTGGGCCTTTCCGATCGAGAGCGCCGTCGTGCGGCGTGATCGCTCCCCGATGGCGTCGCGCCGGTGCGCTGGACCGCCTATACGGGCCCCTACGGCGCGCGCGGCACCGACTTCACGCGGCGCTTTCGGCAGCAACGGCATGCTCGCCGTGCAGACGACGCGCGCCGCTTGCGCCGCGCGAAGGCCTCACCATCGTCGCGGAGATTCCCGCCGGGCGTGGTCGAGCCGCCGAGCCAGGCCGACAGGGCGCGCTATTTCCTGCGCGACTATCGCGGCTGGGTCATCGGCATCTTGGGCTTCGCCGCGGTGCTCGCTCTATTACGGCTGGGCGTGGAACGCCGTCGGGCGCGACCCCAAGGCCGGCACCATCATCCCGCTCTTCCATCCGCCGGAGGGCGTGTCGCCGGCGCTGGCGAGCTACATCCACGGCTGGGGCTTCGGCGGCAATCCGTGGCGCGCCTTCACCGCGGCGGCGCTCAGCCTGGCGGTGAGCGGCCTCATCGTCTTCGACGAGAAGGCAAGCGGCGAGCTGACGCTGGAGCGCACCAAGACGAAGCTCTCGGGCGGCCTGAACGCGCTGCCGCCGGGCGAGCGTGCGATCTTCAACTGGGTCGAGGACATGGGCGGCCGCGGCGAGATCAACAGCGGCCAACGCCGCCTCGGTGAAGACGCGTCAGCGACGCGTTCCGCGAGAGCATCACCAAGGAGAACCGCGACAAGTTCTTCCGCCGCAACACGCTCTATTTCGTCGGCGGCATTGTGCTGACGGTCGCGGTCTTCGTCGCCATCCTCGCCTTCGGCGGGCTGCAGGCCAATGACGTGATGATCCTCTTCCCGGTCGCCTTCGTCGGGATCTTCCTCGGCGTGTTCATCATCCCGACGCTGCGGGCGCTTTTCGGCGGCCGTCGCTCGGCGCGGCTGTGCATGCGGCGCTGTCGCTGATCGCCGTCGCTCGGCTTCTTCGTTCTTCTTCGGCGGAGCAGTCCTTTCCATGCTGGTGCATGCGATCGGAGGCGCGAGCGGCGTGCTCGGCGATCCTGGTCGCGCTCATGCCGCGATCATCCGTTCCCGCTGGCGCTGGTGCTCGTCTTCCCGGCGCTGAACGGCCTCTTCTTCTATCTCCTGCGCGCGCCCACGGCGCTCGGCCGGCCGGTCATGGACAAGCTGGCGGGCCTGCGCCTCTATCTGGAGACGGCGGAATCCGGGCGGCTCAACATCGCCGACGCGCCGGAGATCACGACGGAGCATTTCGAGCGGCTCCTGCCCTACGCCGTGGCGCTCGACGTGGAGAAGCCCTGGGCGAACGCCTTCGCCTCCGCGCTGGCGCGCGCCTATCCCGACGACCCCGATCCGATGCAGCCACTATCAGCCCCGCGCTGGAGCCGCGGCCGCAGCTGGTCGGGCCGCAATTTCGGCAGCAGCATCGCCTCCACCGTGTCCAGCGCCACCGGCGCGATGGCGGCATCCATGCCGCGCTCCTCGTCGAGCTCCTCCGGCTTCTCCGGCGGCGGAGGCTCCGGTGGCGGCGGGGGCGGCGGAGGCGGCGGAGGCTGGTAGCATTTCGCCTTCCGTCGGGTTAAGGGCACGGCGCGAAAGGCCTGTCCCAAATGCCCGATCTACTGCTTGAGCTCTTCTCGGAGGAAATTCCCGCGCGCATGCAGCGCCAGGCGGCGGACGATCTGCGCCGCCTGGTGACCGACGGCCTGGTGAATGCGGGGCTGACCTACGAGGGCGCCAAGGCCTTCGCCACGCCGCGGCGGCTGGCGCTGACCGTGCACGGGCTGAACGCGCGTTCCGCCGACCTCAAGGAGGAGCGCAAGGGCCCGCGCGTCGGCGCGCCGGAGAAGGCGCTGGAGGGCTTTTTGCGCGCCGCGGGGCTCACCTCGATCGACCAGGCGCAGGTGCAGTCCGACCCGAAGAAGGGCGATTTCTACGTCGCATCGATCGAGAAGCCGGGACGGGCGGCGGAGGACATCATCGCCGACGTGGTGCCGGACGCGATCAGAAGCTTTCCCTGGCCGAAATCGATGCGCTGGGGGTCGCGCTCCACGCCGGCGGATTCACCTTTTGCCAGCGGGGTGGCGGAAGGCACGTCGAGCCTCAGATGGGTCAGGCCGCTTCGCTCCATCCTCTGCACCTTCGGGCCGGAGACGGAGGACCCGATCGTGGTGCCGATGGAGGTGGGGGGCGTCGCCTCGGGCAACGTCACCTACGGCCACCGCTTCATGGCCGGCGGGCCGATCGCCGTCCGCCGCTTCGACGACTACCAGCCGGCGCTGGAGGCCGCCAAGGTCGTGCTCGACGCGGAGCGGCGCAAGGCGATCATCGAGACGGAGGCGAAGCATCTCGCTTTCGCGCAGGGGCTCGAGGTGGTGGAAGACCCCGGGCTGCTTGAGGAGGTTGCCGGGCTGGTGGAATGGCCGGTCGTGCTGATGGGCACCTTCGACGAGGATTTTCTGGACATCCCCGACGAGGTGATCCGCCTCACCATCCGCCAGAACCAGAAATGCTTCGTGGTTCGCGGAACGGGGGGCCTCGACCCTTCGAGGGCCGCTTCGCGGCCACCTCAGGGTGAGGGGGAAGGGGATGCCCGACCTGCCCCTCATCCTGAGGTGCGAGCGCAGCGAGCCTCGAAGGACGAGGGGCGGCCCCCCTCGGGCTCACTCACCAACCGCTTCCTGCTGGTCGCCAACATCGAGGCGTCGGACGGCGGCAGGGAGATCGTCGCCGGCAACGAGCGCGTCATCGCGGCGCGGCTGTCGGATGCGCGCTTCTTCTGGGAGCAGGACCGCAAGGTGCCGCTCGAGGCATGGGGCGACAAGCTCGACGAGCGTGACGTTCCACGAGAAGCTCGGGTCGCAGGCGGAGCGGGTGGAGCGCATCGCGCGGCTGGCGCGCGAGCTGGCGCCGCTGGTCGGCGCCGATCCGGACGACGCGGAGAAGGCGGCGCGGCTTGCCAAGGCGGATCTGCCGACGGCGATGGTGGGGGAATTCCCCGAGCTGCAGGGCGTGATGGGGCGCTACTATTTTCTCTTCGAGAGCGGCTTGCCGCCCAAAGCCCTCTCGGATCGACACCCCCTCGATTTGTCATCCCGGCCGAGCGAAGCGAGAGCCGGGACCCATGAACACGGTGCTCGATCGCCGGGCTCCGGTGGTCATGGGTCCCGGACTGGCGCTGGCGCGCCATCCGGGATGACAGACGGAGAGGGGATCGCTTCTCATCCCCCTCATCCTGAGGTGCGAGCGGAGCGAGCCTCGAAGGACGAGGGGGATGCGGCACGGCTCTATGCCATCGCCGATGCCATCCGCGATCACTACAAGCCGCAGGGGCCGAACGATTCCGTGCCGAGTGAACCGCGTGTCGGTCGCCGTGGCGCTCGCCGACAAGCTCGACACGCTGGTGGGCTTCTGGGCGATCGACGAGAAGCCGACCGGCAGCAAGGACCCCTATGCGCTGAGGCGCGCCGCGCTGGGCGTGATCCGCATCGTTCTCAGCAATGCGCTGCGCTTGAAACTCCGGCCGCGGCTCATCGCGGATGTGGTGCTGCTCAAGCAGGTGCTGGCGTCGGAGGGGGAGCTGGAGCAGGCCATCGACGTTGCCGTCGCGACCCTGGGAACGGACCTCTCGGTCGCGAGCTCGCAGGAGATCGCCCGCAAGATTCGAGAGGTGCATCGCTTCGATCCGACCGACGCGATCGGTGCCGCCACCGATCTCCTCGCCTTCTTCGCCGACCGCCTCAAAGTCCACCTCCGCGATACCGGCGCGCGGCACGATCTGATCGATGCGGTGTTTGCGCTTCCGGGGCAGGACGATCTCCTCATGATCGTGCGCCGCGTCGAGGCGCTGGGGAAGTTCCTCGACACCGACGACGGCAAGAACCTGCTTGCCGGCTACAAGCGCGCCGCCAACATCCTGCGCGACGAGGAGAAGAAGGACGGGGCGGGCGCCTTCGCCGGGCCGCCCGACCATAAGCTCATCGAGGCGCGGGGCGAGGAGCAGGAGCGGGCGCTCTTTCATGTCATGCAGGCGGCGGAGGGGCATGCGCGGAGCCACGTCGAGGCGGAGGATTTCGAGGGCGCCATGCGGGCGCTCGCCGAGCTCAGGCCCGGCGGTCGACGCGTTTTTCGATCACGTCACCGTCAACGCCGACGATCCGGAGCTGCGGGTGAACCGGCTGAAGCTCCTCAACATGCTCAGGCAGGCGACGCTCGCCGTGGCGGATTTCTCCAGGATCGGCGGCTGATTTCCGGATCGCGGTAACCGCAACCTTTTGTCTCGGTTTGCCGCGGCGTCCTCACGCCTTACATTCCACCAGTCCGGCCCTGCGCGGCCGGCGACAGGAGAGGCTGAGCCTTGCCGGAAGCCGAAGCCGGACCCGAAGCGAAAATTGAGCCGGGGGCCGGCCGCATCGCCGACAACATCGTCTATTTCGGGCGGACGCTGAGGCGCGCCGGCCTGCCGGTCGGCCCGGCCGCCATCATCGATGCGATCCGCGCGGTGGAGACGGCGGGCATCGGCTCGCGCGCGGATTTCTATTGGACGCTCCACTCCGTCTTCGTGAAGAAGCGCGAGCACCGCGCCGTCTTCCACGAGGCGTTCGAGCTCTTCTGGCAGCAGCGCGGGCTGCTCGAAAAGATGCTCGCCATGCTGACGCCGGGCGGCCCCGCGCCGGCGGAGCGCGAGAAGCCGCGCGCGGGGGAAGCGCGCGCCCGTCAGGCGATGGCGCCGGAGACGCAGCGCGAAGAGGAGCGCCCGCGCGTCGAAGTCGACATGCGCATGACCGTCTCCTCGCGCGAGCTGCTGCAGAAGAAGGACTTCGCGCAGATGAGCGCGGCGGAGATCGCCGAGGCGAAGCGGGCGCTGGCCATGCTCACGCTGCCCGACGACAGGCTGCAGGACGCGCCGGCTGAAGATTGCCACGCACGGACGCTTCGATCCGCGCCGCACCATGCGCGCCTCGCTCAAGGTGGGCGGCGACATCATCATGCCGGCCTTCAAGGCGCGCGCCGAGCGCAAGCCGCCGATCGTGGCGATCTGCGACATCTCCGGCTCCATGGCGCAATATTCGCGGCTGATGCTGCATTTCCTGCACGCGCTGTCGGAGCGGCGGAAGGTCTACACCTTCCTCTTCGGCACGCGGCTCACCAACGTCACGCGCCAGCTGCAGCGCCGCGACCCGGACGAGGCGCTGGCGCTGCTGCTCGGACGCGGTGAACGACTGGTCGGGTGGCACGCGCATTGCATCGGCTCTGAGGACGTTCAACCGCGACTGGTCGCGCCGCGTGCTGGGGCAGGGGGCAACCGTGCTCCTCATCACCGACGGGCTGGAGCGCGAGGAGAAGGGCGAGGCTGGCGTGGACCTGGCGCGAGAGATGGACCGGTTGCACCGCTCCTGCCGGCGGCTCATCTGGCTGAACCCGCTGCTGCGCTACGAGGGCTTCGCCGCCAAGGCGCGCGGCGTGCGCCTCATGCTGCCGCATGTCGACGAGTTCCGCCCGGTGCATTCGCTCGACGCGATCTCCGATCTCGTCGCGGCGCTGGCCGACGGCCGCGGCGCGGGCGCCGATCCCCGTCGATGGTTAGCGGCGGCGTAACGCGATGGCCGGTCCGGCGTAACGCAGGTGCAAGTTCCACAGGGTAGGGTTGCAACATGACCGCTTCCGAGGCACGCGCCCTTGTAGCCGGCTCCATATCGCGGCGCTTCACCCGCTGGGAGATCGGGGTCGACGGCGCGATCCATGCCGCCGCCATCGTCGCGGCGCTGGTCGGGGCCGTTGCGCTTCTGTGGATCGCCATGAAGCGCGGCGATGCGGAGGATGTCGCCGCCTCCGCCATCTATTCGAGCGGGCTCGTGGCCATGCTCGGCTGCTCCTTCGCCTACAACCTGGCGCGCTGGACGCGTCACGGAAACTGGCTGCGGTCGCTCGACAACTCCGCCATCTTCGTGATGATCGCCGGCACCTACACGCCCTTCACGGTGCTCCACCTGCAGGGTGCGTGGAGCATCAGCCTGACGAGCATCGTCTGGGCGCTCGCGCTGGCCGGCGTCTTCGTGCGGCTGCTGCACGGGCGGCTCTTCGACCGCATCTCCATCGGGCTCTATCTCGCGCTCGGCTGGGTGGGGCTGGTGGCGCTCGCGCCGCTTGTCCAGGCGCTCGATACGCCGACGCTGACGCTGCTCATCGTGGGCGGCGCGCTCTACACCATCGGTGTCGTCTTCCACCTATGGGAGCGGCTGCCCTTCCAGACCGCCATCTGGCACGGCTTCGTGGTCGCTGCCGCGGCCACCCACTACGCCGCGGTGGTTGTGAGTGTCCTGGCCGTCACCGCGCCCGCCTGAGTTTCCACAGAATAGCTGGCCTGGGCCGCACGGCCGGCATGACGCGCGGTTGTGGATTGGCAGGCGCCGTGCAATTATCATATTAATACTAGCATACAAGTGACGGACGCCGCCAAATGAGCGTCGGGAGGAAGCAGGGAGCATGGCACCGGTCGGTATTCGTGACGTACGCAAATCCTTCGGCACGGTGGAGGTCATCCACGGTGTGAACGTCGACATCACGGATGGCGAGTTCGTCATCCTGGTCGGCCCGTCGGGCTGCGGGAAATCGACGCTGCTGCGCATGATCGCGGGGCTGGAGCAGATCTCCGAAGGCGACATCCTGATCGGCGAGCGCATCGTCAACAACGTGCCGCCGAAAGAGCGCGACATCGCCATGGTGTTCCAGAACTACGCGCTCTATCCGCACATGACGGTGGCCGACAATATGGGCTTCTCGCTGAAGCTCAGGCGCACCGAGAAACGGCTCATCGACGAGCGCGTCTCAAGGGCGGCGGACATCCTCGGGCTGACGCCGCTGCTCGACCGCTATCCGCGCCAGCTCTCCGGCGGCCAGCGGCAGCGCGTCGCCATGGGCCGCGCCATCGTGCGCGACCCGCAGGTGTTCCTGTTCGACGAGCCGCTGTCCAACCTCGACGCCAAGCTGCGCGTCGCCATGCGCACCGAGATCAAGGAGCTGCATCAGCGGCTTAGCACCACCACCGTCTACGTGACGCACGACCAGATCGAGGCGATGACCATGGCCGACAAGATCGTGGTCATGCATGACGGCGAGGTGGAGCAGATCGGCGCGCCGCTCGACCTCTACGACCGGCCGCAGAACCTCTTCGTGGCCGGCTTCATCGGCTCGCCGGCGATGAATTTCCTCGATGGCACGGTGGTGCGCGACAGCGGCGCCTGGTTCGAGATGACCGGCGGCCGGCGGCTGCCGCTTTCGCCCGACACGCACGGCGAAGGACGGGCAGAAGGTCGTCTACGGCATCCGCCCGGAGCACCTGCACGTCTCCGACGAGGGCACCGAGGCGGTGGTCGTCGTCATCGAGCCGACCGGCGCGGAGACGCAGGTTTTCGCCCATCTCGACGGGCAGGACATCACGGCCGTGCTGCGCGAGCGCCTGACGCTCCGAGCCCGGTGCCAGCGTCCGCCTCGCGCCGGACATGGCGCTCGTCCATCTGTTCGACAGGGTGAGCGGTCAACGCATCTGATCAAGGCTTCATAAACCGCAGAAACGCGGCAACTGGGAGGAAACGATGAGCTTGTCAAAACGATCCAGGAGATTGAAAGCGGGCGCCATGCTCGGCGGCGTCGCGATGGCGACGCTGATGCTGGTCGCCGCTCCGAGCGTCGCCTCCGCGGCGTGCGAGCTGACCAACATGCCGGAGGAGGGCGCGGAGCTGACGCTGCTGCGCTGGAAGCGCTTCGTGCAGGCGGAAGAAGACGCCTTCATGCAGCTCGTCGAGAACTTCAAGAACGATTGCGGCGTGACCGTCAACGTGCAGAACGAGTCGCTCGACGACGTGCAGCCGAAGGCCTCGGTCGCCGCCAATGTCGGCCAGGGCCCCGACATGGTGTGGGGGCTCTACTCGCTGCCGCACCTTTTCCCGGACAAGCTGGTCGACCTCACCGACCTCGCGAACATGCTCGGCGAGAAATATGGCGGCTGGGTCGATTCCGCCGTCGCCTACGGCAAGTCCGGCGACGAGTGGATCGACATCCCCGTCGCCTACAACGGCAACTTGATCAACTATCGCCAGTCGGCGCTGGAGGAGGCCGGCTTCGAATCCGTCCCGGGCGACACCGACGGCTTCCTGGAGCTTGCCAAGAAGCTGCATGAGATCGGCAAGCCGATGGGCATGGCGCTCGGCCACGCTTCCGGCGACGGCAATGCCTGGGTGCACTGGGCGCTGTGGGCGTTCGGCGGATCGCTGGTCGACGAGAACGACAACGTCGTCATCAACTCGCCGGAGACGAAGCAGGCCGTCGAGTATGTGACGGAGCTCTACAAATACATGATCCCCGGCGTCGCCTCATGGAACGACTCCAACAACAACAAGGCGTTCCTGACGGGCGAGGTCTCGCTGACCAATAACGGCCCGTCGATCTATCCGGCGGCGCAGCGCGGCGCCAACCCGCCGGCCGATGCCGATCAGGCCACCAAGGACGCCGCGCCGATGATGGCCGAGATCGTCGAGGACATGAACCACGCGTTCTGGCCGGTGGGTCCGGTCGGCAAGCCGACGGAGTTCCACATCGCCTACCCGATGATGGTCTTCAAATACTCGAAGTATCCGAGCGCAGCGAAGGGCTTCATCGAGTACATGTTCCAGCCCGACCAGTACAATGCCTGGGTCGAGGCGGCGGTCGCCTACCTGACCCCGGGGCTGAAGGGCTACCTGGACAACCCGGTCTTCACCGACGATCCCAAGCTGACGGTGTTCAAGGACGTCTCCGAGCGCACGCTGACGGCCGGCTACAAGGGCTCGGTCGGCGAGAAGGCCGCGGCGGCGCTTGCCGACTTCATCGTGCTCGACATGTTCGCCAATGCCGCGACGGGCAACATGTCGGCCGACGATGCGATCTCCAACGCCGAGCGGCAGGCGAAGCGCATCTACCGCTAGCCGATACGCGATCCTGGCCGGGCGGCTTCCCCGCCCGGCCTCCTGACCACGCCCGGCGAGGACCATGGTCGAAGCCACTCTCACACGTTCGGGCGCCCCTGCAGTGGGGAGCACACCGCCTGTGGTCGCGGCTCAGGCACAACCGCAACTGGCTCGGCTTCTGGTTCATGCTGCCGGCGGCCGGGTTCCTGATTCTGTTCCTCGCCTGGCCGCTCGGCCTCGGCGTCTGGCTGTCGCTGACCGATGCGCGCATCGGGCGGCGCCGGCGTGTTCGTCGGGCTCGAGAATTTCGTCTGGCTCTGGGACGACCCGGTGTTCTGGCTCGTCGTCTTCAACACGCTGCTCTACACGATCGTCGCCAGCGCCATTAAGTTCGCGATCGGCCTCTATCTGGCGATGCTCCTGAACCACCATCTGCCGTTCAAGGCGTTCCTGCGCGCCGATCGTCCTGCTGCCGTTCATCGTCCCGACCGTGCTTTCGGCGATCGCCTTCTGGTGGATCTACGACGCGCAGTTCTCCATCATCTCCTGGACGCTGGAGCAGTGGGGCCTGATCAGCCAGAACATCAATTTCCTCGGCGAGCCCTGGAACGCCCGCTGGTCGGTGATCTTCGCCAATATCTGGCGCGGCGTGCCCTTCGTCGCGATCACGCTGCTCGCCGGCCTGCAGACGGTGCCGCCGTCGCTCTACGAGGCGGCCACCATCGACGGCGCCACGCGCTGGCAGCTCTTCCGCTACATCACCTATCCGATGCTGACCCCGATCATCGCGGTGGTGATGACCTTCTCGGTGCTGTTCACCTTCACCGACTTCCAGCTCATCTGGGCGATCACGCGCGGCGGGCCGGTCAACGCCACGCATCTGATGGCGACGCTTTCCTATCAGCGCGCCATCCTCGGCGGCTATCTGGGCGAGGGCGCCGCCATCTCCACCGCCATGATCCCGTTCCTGCTCGCCGCCATCATGTTCTCCTGGTTCGGGCTGCAGCGGCGCAAATGGCAGCAGGGAGAGGCCGATGACTGACCTGGCCGGGCGCCCCATCGGACGCTCGCACCGCGCCGCACCGGAAGACGGCACGCTGCGCGAGAGCGATGCGCGCACCGGCTTCCCCTGGGTGAACGCCTGGGCGGACAGGCGCCGCACGCGGCGCGCCGAGCGCGCCGCCGAAGCGCATGACCGGCATGGACTATCTGATGTCCACGCCGCGCAGGGTGGTGACGATCTATCTGCCGCTGTCGATCATCGTCTTCGTGCTGCTGTTTCCCGTTCTATTGGATGTTCCTGACGTCGATTAAGCCGAACGCGCAGCTCGTCGACATGGAGACCTACAATCCCTACTGGGTCGCGCATCCGACGCTTCAGCACATCAAGACGCTCCTCTTCGAGACCCATTATCTGCACTGGATGTGGAACACGATGATGATCGCGCATCGTCGCGACCTTCCTGTCGATGATCGCGAGCGTGCATGGCCGCCTATGCCATCGTGCGGCTGCGCTATCGCGGCGCGCAGTGGATCGGCGGCGCGATCTTCCTCGCCTATCTGGTGCCGCCGTCGATCCTGTTCATTCCGCTGTCGCTGATCGTGGTGAAATACGGGCTGTGGGATACGCCCTGGTCGCTGATCCTGACCTATCCGACCATCCTGATCCCGTTCTCGACCTGGCTGCTGATGGGCTATTTCAAGTCGATCCCCTACGAGCTTGAGGAATGCGCGCTGATCGACGGGGCGGGCCGGCTGCAGATCCTCCTGCAAGATCATCCTGCCGCTCTCCGGGCCGGGGCTGATCTCCGCCGGCATCTTCGCCTTCACGCTGTGCTGGAACGAGTTCATCTACGCGCTGACCTTCATCTCGTCGCCGGAGAAGAAGACGGTGCCCACCGCCATCATCTCCGAGTTCGTCGACGGCGACATCTACCGCTGGGGCTCGCTGATGGCCGGCGCGCTGCTCGGCTCGGTGCCGGTGGCCATCGTCTACATGTTCTTCGTCAACCACTACGTCTCGGCCATGACCGGCGCGGTGAAGGAGTAGCGGCGCGTCGCCGGCTGCGCGGTCTGGCCGCACGCGCGAGACGGCGCTTCGGTGGTAGGACGGGGCAACTTTCGGCACCGAACATCCGATGAGCGAACCGCAAAAAAAGCCGGACCACCGCGGCGTCCTGATCCTCTGCGCGGCTCTCCTCGGCATCGCCACGGTCGGCGTGATCTATTCGCCGACGCTCTATCGGCTGTTCTGCGCCGCCACCGGGTATAACGGCACCACGCAGCGCGCCACCGCCGCCGAAGCGGCGACGACCGGAAAGACCTTCAAGGTCACTTTCGACAGCAACGTGGCGGGCGGGCTCAACTGGCAGTTCCGCCCCGAGCAGAGCTCGGTGGTGGTGGAGATCGGCAAGCCGACGACCATCCGCTATTTCGCCAAGAACCTCTCGGACAAGCCGGTCGTGGCGCATGCGGTATTCAACGTCACGCCGTTCCAGGTGGCGCCGTACTTCTTCAAGATCCAGTGCTTCTGCTTCACCGACGAGAAGCTCGGCCCGGGCGAGTCGGCGGAGATGCCGGTGGTCTTTTATCTCGACAAGCAGATGCTGCACGACTCGCAGGCGATGGCCATCGGGCGCGTGACGCTCTCCTATACCTTCTACAAGCAGGGTGACGAGCCGGGCAAACTGGAGGCGGCGCGCGACCTCAAGGCCGGATCGCAACAGGAGGCCGATGCGATCGAAACCGGCAGCGTCACCGCGTTCGACAACGATGCGCCGCGCGATTAGCCCACTTTCGACAAGCCGCCGCTTGGCGTGCGGAGCGCTCATTCCGCTGGTAACGGCTGTTGCGGCGCTCGCCTCGCCGGCGCTTGCGCACAGCTACAAGGTCGGCACGGTGGAGATCGGGCATGTCTGGGCGCCGCCGAGCGAGGGGTTGCTGGAGGTGTCCGTCTACGGACCGCTGCTGCAGACCGGCGCGGCGGCCGACCGCATCGTGTCGGCAAGCTCGCCGCTCGGCCAGTCGGTGAAGCTGCGAGGACGCAAACGGCGCGTTGCGGGATTGGGGCAAGGGCCTCGAGCTGAAGCCCGGCGAGCCGCTGTCGCTCGCCTCCTGGGGCGATCACATCGCCGTCGTCGGCATCGCGCATCCGGTGAAGGAGGGCGATTCCTTCCCGCTGACGCTCACCTTCGCGGCTGCCGGGCCGGTCACCGTCGAGGTGCAGGTGCAGGCCACGCCGGGCGAGTAGGGCACGGGCGCGCGGTCAGCACATCTTGATTGACGGCCGCACCAAATCCTCCTGGAAAATCGCTCCGAGATCGAGCGCACCGTCCGAGAAGCCTTGAGCTCCCGCTTGCGCCGGCGGGCGGCGGTGCATAGGTCTATAGGGCGCCCGGCGCGACCGGGCCGCGCGCTCTTTGTCGGAGGCTCCCATGTCCGAAACCCAGCTCGATCCGCACCTCGATGTGCTTGCCGCCGCCGAACGCTGGCGCGGCGAGGGACGCAGCGTGGCGCTCGCCACCGTCATGGAGACATGGGGCTCGGCGCCGCGACCGGTCGGCAGCCACCTCGTCGTCGACGAGGAGGGGAATTTCGAGGGCTCCGTCTCCGGCGGCTGCGTGGAAGGCGCGGTGGTCGGTGAGGCGATCGACGTGATCGAATCCGGCAAGCCGAAGATGCTGGAATTCGGCGTCGCCGACGAGACGGCCTGGCGGGTTGGCCTCTCCTGCGGCGGCAAGATCCGGGTCTATGTCGAGAAGGTGGATTAGCCGCAGGCCGGATCAGTTGCCGGACGCCCAGGCGTTGCCAAAGGGCCACACTTCGGCGTTTCTCTTAGGATAGGGTACGGGCCAGAGTTCCAGCCGGGGGGCGGATCGTGCGGCGTTTTCTTGTCTTGGCTTGCGTGGCGTTTGCCGGCACCGCTTCGGGGGCCGACCTGCCGCCTCCGGTGACGCTCGCGCCAGCGTCGATTGTCACGGCGCCGGTGCCGCTCGCCTTCAGCTGGAGCGGCTTCTATTTCGGTGGGCACGGAGGCTACGGCTTCGGCCAGGCCCCCGTTCGTGGACGGCGCCATGATCGGCGGCCAGGCCGGCGTCAATCTGCAGTTCGGCGGGTTCGTCATCGGTGCGGAGGGCGACGGAAGCTGGGTCGACTGGCAGGGCGCGGACGCCGTCGGCACGGCACGCCTGCGCGGCGGCTTTGCCGCCGGCCGGGTCCTGGTCTACGCAACGGGCGGCGCGGCATTCCAGTCGTTCGACGATGTCGGATGGGTCGTGGGCACCGGCGCCGAGCTGGCGCTCGGGCGGAACTGGACGGTCGGGGCCGAATATCTGTACTACCAGTTCGACCCTGCCGCTTCCGACGTGTTCCGCGGCCGTGTGAGCTATCGCCTCGACGCATTCTCCGGCCTTCTGCCGAGCATGCCGTCTGCCATGACTTCCGCCACGCCGCTCGCCTTCAACTGGAGCGGCTTCTATCTCGGCGGGCACGGGGGCTGGGGCTTCGTCAGCGGTGCCGGCCTTTCGGACGGGCATGAGGTGGGCGGCCAGGTCGGCGTAAACGATCAGTACGACCGCTTCGTCGTCGGCATCGAGGTGGATGGAGGCTTCGTCGGCTGGGGGCCGGTCACCGGCGTCGGCTCGGTGCGCCTTCGGGCCGGCTACGCGCTCGATCGGTTCCTCGTCTACGGCACCGGCGGCATGGGGATCGAGGATTCCATCGGCTGGACGCTGGGCGGCGGCGTCGAATATGCGCTCACCGACCACTGGAGCGTGGGCGCGGAATATCTGCACCACGATTTCATTGGAGGCCATGTCGCCGACATCGTGCGCGGACGGGTCAACTACCTGTTCGGCCCCGACGGCATCTGAGGGCTGCACGGTCGTTCCGCGCACGCGCATGATCGTGTAGGATCAAGGCTACGCCGGGCCTTGGCTCGGCGCCGGTTGATACCCACATGGCGATCTCATGAAGCTCGATACCTTGAAGCAGCTCAACGCGGCGCGGCACGCGCGGCGTGCGGCGATCGTCGTCACCGACACGGAGACGGGTGACGCGCGTTTCGTTCCCGCCGAAGCGGCTGACCGCGACCCGCTGGCGGCGGAGCTTGAGAAGCGCTTGCGCTCCGGCCGCTCCGGCATGCTGGAGGACGGCCGCACCTTCCTCACCGTACAGGTGCCGCCACCGCGCATCGTGGTGATCGGCGCGGTCCATATCAGCCAGGCGCTGGCGCCGATGGCGGCCCTTGCCGGCTTCGACGTGACCATCATCGATCCGCGCACGGCGTTCGCCACGCCGGAGCGCTTCTCCGACGTGACGCTCATCGCCGAATGGCCGGAGGCGGCGCTGAAGGACGTGCCGCTCGATGCCTACACCGCGCTTGTGGCGCTGACGCACGACCCGAAGATCGACGACGTGCCGATCCTGGCCGCGCTCAAGGCGGGCTCGTTCTATGTCGGGGCGCTCGGCAGCCGCAAGACGCACGGTAAGCGCGTGGAGCGGCTGATGGGCGAGGGCGCCTCCGCCAAGGCGCTGGAAGCGATCCACGCACCGATCGGCATCGACATCGCCGCCTCTTCGCCCGCCGAGATCGCCGTCGCCATCCTGGCGGAGATCATCGCGGCGCTCAGGCGCGGCAAGCAGGCGGAGCGGATCGCCGCTTGAAGCATGATCCCGAAAAGTGGGAACCGGTTTTCGGACAAGATCATGCTTGAGCAAACTGAGCAGCAGGCATGAAGTTCGGACCCATTCCGCTTGCCGAAGCCGAGGGCGCCATCGCCGCGCATTCGGTCAAGCATGCCTCCGGCGTCGTGAAGAAGGGCACGCGTGCTGACGCCTGAGCTGATCGCCAAGCTCGAGGCGGAGGGCGTCGGCGAGGTCGTCGCGGCGCGTGCTTGAGCCGGGCGACGTGCACGAGGACGAGGCGGCGCGCCGCGTGGCGGAAGTGCTGAAGGGCGCCAACATCCGCCTCGACGAGGCCGGCACCGGCCGCTGCAATCTCTACGCCGAGACAGGCGGGGCTCTTCACCGTCGACCGCGCGGCGATCGACGCGCTGAACCGCCTCGACCCGGGCCTCACCGTGGCGACGCTGGAAGAATTCCGCCCGGTGGAGCCGGGGCGCATGGTGGCGACGGTGAAGATCATTCCCTTCGCGCTGCCGGGGAACGCGGTGGAGGCGGCGGCCGCGCTTGCCAAGGCACCGGTGCTATCGGTCGCGCCATGGCGGCCGCTCAAGGTGGGGCTCGCCGCCACGACGCTGCCGAGCCTCAAGCCGAAGGTCATGGACAAGACGCGCCGCATCCTGGAGGAGCGGCTGAGGCCGGCCGGGGCGACGCTCATCGACGAGGCGCGCGTGCCGCACGATGCGGGACCGCTCGCCGAGGCGCTTACGCGGCTCAGCGACGAAGGCGCGGAGCTGCTGATCGCCTTCGGCGCGTCCGCCATCACCGACGCCGCCGACGTGATCCCCGCTGCCATCGAGAAGGCCGGCGGCTCGGTCACGCATTTCGGCATGCCCGTCGATCCGGGCAATCTCATGCTGATCGGCCAGCTCGACGGCAAGCCGGTGCTCGGCGCTCCGGGCTGCGCGCGCTCGCCGGCGGAGAACGGTTTCGACTGGGTACTCCACCGCTTGCTCGCCGGACTTGAGGTGACGCCTGAGGCGATCACCGGCATGGGCGTCGGCGGCCTGTTGATGGAGATCGTGTCGCGCCCGCAGCCGCGCGAGCCAGCGGAGGCGGATCACGAGGCGGTCGCCGCGCTCATCCTCGCGGCCGGCCGGTCGAGCCGCATGCGCGGACCCAACAAGCTGCTGGCGCGCTTCGACGGCGAGCCGCTCATCCGCCGCATGGCGAAGCGGGCGCTGGCTTCGAAGGCCGATCCCGTCATCGTCGTCACCGGCCACCGCGCCGACGACATTGCGGCCGCGCTCGACGGGCTCGACGTTGAGATCGCGCACAATCCGGATTTCGCAGACGGGTTGGCGACCTCCCTCAAGACCGGACTTCACGCCGTGCCGGACGGTGCGGCAGGCGCGCTGGTGCTGCTCGCCGACATGCCGGAGATCACAACCGCAGATCGTCGACCGGCTGATCGATGCTTTCCGCGCCCGTTCCGGGCCGGCCATCGTGCTGCCCACCATTGACGGCAAGCGCGGCAACCCGGTGCTGTGGTCGCGGGCCTTCTTCCCCGAGCTGATGACGGTCGCCGGCGATACCGGCGCGCGGCACATCCTGGCGAAGCACGAGGAAGCCGTGGAGCGGGTGGAGATCGGCGCCGCCGCGGGCGTCGATGTCGACACGCCGGAGGCGCTGGCGAAGGCCGGCGGCGCGCTGGTGGAACAGGCCTGAGCAACGACTTGGCCGAATCGCGCTATAGGCGCACCTGATCTTTGGGAGGCATTGCCGATGCGGTCCGTTCTCTTCGCAGCCCTGCTGCTTGCCGCCGCGACGCCGGCCCTGGCGCAGGACGACGACCTCGTCGCTCAAGGCCAGGCGCTGGCGCAGGAGAATTGCGCGCGCTGCCACGCCATCGGGCCGGAGGGCGACAGCACGCTTCCCATCGCGCCGCCTTTCCGCACGCTGTCGGAGCGCTATCCGATCGATGATCTGGAGGAGGCGCTGGCCGAGGGTATCGTCAGCGGCCATCCGGCCATGCCGGAGTTCGTCTTCGAGCCCGACGAGATCGCCGCGCTCATCGCCTACATGAAGTCCGTGCAGCCGATGTGATCACGTAGGTCGCGACGATCCTCAGGCGTGGGCGCGATGATGATGTCTCATTGAGCGCAAGCGCTCACGGTCGACTGTCCCGCCCACGAAGAACAGCGCGACAAGGAGCCCGCCGACCGCCAGACCCGCGTCGACGAGAAAGGCCCGATGGATGCCCTCCGGGAGCGAGGGGGCGGTCACCACGATCGCGGTGTTCAGGCCAAGGCCGATCGCGCCTCCGGCGATCTGCGCCATGTAGATGATGGCGCCCGCAAGGCTCGATCGCGAGGGTTCGAGCGCGGTGATCCCCGAGGTGGTCACCGACGAGTAGAAAAGCCCCACGCCAACGCCGGTCACGGCCATCCCCGGGATCAGGTGAGCGTAAGGCGTGGTCGTCTCGACGAACGACAGGATGAAGATGCCGGCCGCAAGGCATGCAGCTCCGGCCGTCACGATCAGCTTCGGCCCCACGCGCGCGTAAAGCGGGCCGGCGACGAACGACGTCGCGGCGAACGTGGCCATCATTGGCAGTAGTCCGGCGCCGGCGTCCACGGCCGAGTAGTGGAGCTCCTTCGACATGAATTGCGGCAGGTAGAGCAGCGCCGCGAAGAAGATCGCAGACATGAGGAGGGTCGCCAGGCTGGCGGCGGCGAAGCCGCGGTTGCGGAGAACGTCGCTGGGGATCAGCGCGCTGCTGCCGGCGCTGCGCTCCGCGAATGCAAAGGCCGCAAGGCTCGCGCCGGAGAGCGCCAGCAATGCCAGGATCAGCGGGTCGGTCCAGCCGAGATCCGTTCCCATGTCCAGCGACAACAACAGCGCGAACAGCCCGACGGAGATGGTCGCCACGCCACCATAGTCGATGCGATGCGTGGCGGAGTCGGGCTTTTCCAGAGGAATGATGTACCAAGTTACGACCACCGCCAGCGCGGCGATCGGCAGGTTCAGATAGAATATCCAGCGCCAGCTCAGGACATCGGTCAGCGCCCCCCCGAGCAGCGGTCCGACGGCGTTGCCGAATCCGGCGGCGCCGATGATCAGGCCCCCGGCCAGACCCGCCTTGCTCGACGGCAGCAGCCCGTAGGTCATCCCCAGGATCGCCGGCCACATCATGGCGCCGCCGATGCCCATCGCACCACGCGCGGCCAACAGCACGTAGATGTTGGGCGCAATGCCGCCGAGCAGAGAGAAGAACGCGAAGATCACGGAGCCGACGAAGAACACCCTGCGGCGCCCGAACATGTCGGCGAGGCGTCCGCCCGTCACGATGAGCACGCCGAAGACCAGCGCATAGCCGTTGATCGCCCATTGGACGGTGGTGACGTCCGCCTTGAAGGCCGCCTCCATCGCAGGCAATGCCACGGAGAGCGCGACGAAATCGTTGGCCAGCACCAGGACCGCCATCGCCATGGCGGCGAGCCCGAGATATTCAGCTCGGCCCAACGGACGTTCGGATTCTTCCCTCGCGGTCGGCTCCTCGGCCACGGTCGGCCTCCTCGGTGTGCGCGTGCGGCATCATTGCACAGAGCCGCCGCAGGTTCGCTCCCCGTCGGCTCATTTGCAGCACGGCACCTCGACTTGGTTCAGGGACCTTTAAGGCGAATGCCGGTGCGACGGTTTTCAGGCGTGGGCGCTGTGATGGTGCATCATCGTGCGGAGGCGCGCCCGGTCGACCGCCCCGCCCACGAAGAGGATCGAGACCAGGAGCCCGCAGGTCGCCAGACCGGCATCGAAGAGAAAGGCTCGATGGATGCCCTCCGCGAGTGACGGAGCCGTCACGACGATCGCGGTGTTCAATCCGAGGCCGATCGCCCCTCCGGCGATCTGGGCCATGTAGATGATGGCGCCGGCCAGGCTTGCTTGTGAATGGTCGAGAGCGGTGATGCCCGAGGTGGTCACGGTCGAATAGAACAGCCCCACTCCGGCACCCGTCACGATCATCCCCGCGATGAGGCCGGCATAGGGCGTCGTCGTCTCGATAAATGACAGGATGAACATGCCGGCGGCGAGGCAGGCGGCGCCGGCCGACACGATCAGCTTCGGCCCCAGGCGCGCGTAGAGCGGGCCCGCCACGAATGCTGTCAGGCCGAACATGACCATCATCGGAAGCAGGCCGGCACCGGCGCGCATGGCCGAGTAGCCGAGCTGCTTCGACATGAATTGCGGCAGGTAGAGCAATGCGGCGAAGAAGATCGCCGACATGAGCAGTGTCGCCAGGGTGGCGGCGGCGAAGAGGCGGTTGCGGAGCACATCGCCGGGGATCAGCGCACCGCTGCCGGCCCCTCTCTCAACGAACGCAAATGCCACAAGGCTCGCGGCGGAGAGGGCGAACAACGCCAGGATCAGCGGGTCGGTCCAGCCGCGATCCGCACCCATGTCCAGCGACAGCAACAGCGCGAACAGCCCGACGGATATCGTCGCAATGCCGCCGTAGTCGATGCGGTGTGTGGCGGAGCCGGGCTCGTCCTTCGGGATGATGTACCAGGTGACTAAGATCGCCACCGCCGTGATCGGCAGGTTCACGTAGAAGACCCATCGCCAGGTCAGGAGAACGGTCAGCGCTCCGCCGAACAGCGGGCCGACGGCTTTGCCGAATCCGGCGGCGCCGTGGATCACGCCGCCCGCCACACCGGCTTTGCTCGGCGGAAGCAGCCCGTAGGTCATCCCCAGGATCGCCGGCCACATCAGGGCACCGCCGATGCCCATGGCGCCGCGCGCAGCCAGCAGCACGTAGACATTGGGTGCAATTCCGCCCAGGAGCGAGAAGGCTGCGTAGATCAGCCCGCCGAGGAAGAACACCCTGCGGCGTCCGAACATGTCGGCGAGGCGTCCGCCCGTCACGATGAGCACACCGAAAACCAGCGCATAGCCGTTGATGGCCCATTGGATGGTCGTGACGTCCGCCTTGAGAGCCTTTTCCATCGCCGGCAGCGCCACGGAAAGGGCGACCAGGTCGTTGGCTATGACCAGGACGGCCATCGCCATGGCCCCCAGTCCGAGATATTCCGCCCGATCCAGGGGACGGTCGGGCGCTTCCGTCGCGGTCGTCGCCAGGGTCATGATCGGTTTCCTCGATTCCTCGCGGCATCATTTGCCCCGAGCCGGCTTAGATTTCCTTAAGGGGCGCGCATTTTTCGGAGCCGCGCGGGCGAGGTATTGCCCTGGCTGGCAGCACTCTCCCAGACAGGCTGCTAACTCACTGTAACCATTTGGTAAATTTGCAACCTCACGCTAGGCTTCGCGTTGGGTGATTTGCCCGAATGCCCCGAGCGAAGAGGGTCAACATGCGTGAGACGACCGATCACGACTTTCGCACCGTGTTTTTGAGCGATCGGGCCGGCTATGGCCTCGCCACGGCGAATGTCCTCTACCACCTCCCGGAAAAGCCAAGGCTGCTGCAGACCTTCATCTGGCAGTTCTACGACGTGGCGCCGGATTATCCGCGGCTCTTCAAGTTCCTGGACTTCTGGAGGGCCGAGATCGACGGGATCATCCATTCCGTCGAGGTGGCCCACAAGGAGCTGGTGAACCAGGCAGAGCTGCGCCACGCACGCTTCCACGGCCAGCTGCACTAGCTGGCTGCCGTTCACGCTGGTTCGGGCGTATTTGCCGCTGCCGGCTCCAGCCGGCGGGCTGCGCCGAAGTCGGCTCTAGTTCGGCACCGGCGTGATGACGACGTCGTTGTGCTCGGAGGCGCCCCAGTAGCCCGGCCCGACCACGCGCACCGGGGTGCCGTCCGGACCGGTAATCACCTTATCCGGCGGACGGGCCCTCGTGGGCGCCTATGCCGAGGGCAAGACCCCCGGCGCGGTCGGCGAGCGTCTCGGGATCGGTGCCGGGCTCCGGCCGCGGGCGCGGCAGCGGAGGGGTGAGGTCCTGAACCTCGACCGAGCCGAGCGGAGCGGAGCTCTGCGGCGCCCCCGAAGCGACGGAATATCCGTCCGGATGGCAGGAGCAGCTCGGACTGAAGCTGGTGCGGTACTGGAAGGCGGTGGGGAGCGTGGAGTAGGGCGCGCCGGTGAGCGAGACCATGTTCTCCGGCCCGCCGCCGGGATTGGCGTAGTAGTAGAGCTCGGCCTGCGTACCCGGGACACATCGCCTGGCAGGTCTGCGCGTCGGTCGGCAGCTGATCACGCCGCGTGGAGAAGCTGATCGGGAAAAGAATGCCGTCGCAGGTGCGCACACACAGCGTGCGATAGGTGCCGCTCGCCGAGTAGAGCGTGTTGTCTTCCCACACCTGGATGGGGGCCTGCGGCGCGAGCTGATCGCCGCCCGGCAGGTCGCAGCCGCGCGAGCCCATCATCTGCTGCAGCTCGCGGATGCGGTAGGAATTGTCGTTCCCCGCGCTTCGGCGCAGCTGGTCGAGCCGCGCCAGATTGTCCTGCATCTCCCGCAGCTTGGGCACAAGCGTGTTGCATTCGGCGCTGGGCGCGCGCTGGAAGAGGAAAAAGCCGCCGCCGAAGCAGCCGGCGCTGCGGGCGCGCCGCTCGGTGCGGGCGAGGATATTCGCCTGTTCGCGGTAGGCGCGCTCGTAGCGCGCCCGATCGCCGGACCCGCCCTGGCCCTGCCGCATGAGGTGCGTCAGCTCCGCCTGCATGGTGAAGCAGGTCTGCGCCGCCGCGCTCCCCGCCGAGAGGGCGAGGGCCGCGGCAGCCGCGACAAGGCTCGCTGCGATCAGTCCGGCGATGCGGCGCAAAGACCTTCCTCCGCGGTGCGCGCGGGTGCGAATTGCGCCGCGGGCACCTTACTCCGAAGCGGAGCATCGGCACGCGACTTTAGACCAGGAGATGGCCATCACAAAAGTGCCGCGGCGCCACATCGGGGATACGCCCTTTGCTACGGCGTTCGCGCAATATTGCGGCGTTCGCGCGGTCCGTTAGCCGGAGTTTGGCCAGGACACCTCCGCCAGGCTCCCGCGTCTCAAACCGCCGCGTGCGCGGGGACGCCTCCCGACATACGATACGCTTGCGTTTCAGAGGCGGTTATGAGATACGATACGATACTGTTCCGTTTCGGAGACTTGCAGTGAAGCCGGACGAGTCGGGCCACCCGCACCGCTGGCGCATCCTGGCCGTGCTCATCCTCAGCCTGCTGATGATGGTGATGGACAACACCATCATGAACGTGGCGCTGCGCACCATCGCCGATCCGGTGCTCGGGATCGGCGCCTCGCAGGACGAGCTGCAATGGATCATCAACTCCTACACGCTGGTCTTCGCCGGGCCTGCTCTTCACCGCGGGCGTCTCGCCGACCGGCACGGGCGCAGGCGCATCCTCATGCGGGCTCGTCGTCTTCGGCCTTTCCTCCTTCGCGGCCACCTTCGCCACCACCGCCGACCGAGCTCATCTCGATCCGCGCGGTGATGGCGGTCGGCGGCGCCATGGTCATGCCGGCGACGCTGGCCATCATCTCGACCGTCTTCAGCGCCGAGGAGCGGCCGAGGGCGATCGGCGTCTGGTCGGGCGCGGTCGGCATGGGCATCGGCATGGGACCGCTGCTCGGCGGCTTTCTGCTTGAGCATTTCCACTGGACCTCGATCTTCTTCATCAACGTGCCGGTTGCCGCCGTGGCGTTTGCCGCCGGTCATTGTCCGTCGTCCCGGAATCGAAGAACCCGCGGCCCGGCCGGCACGATCCGGTCGGCGTCCTCTTGTCGATCGTCGGCCTCGTGGCGCTTTGCTACGGGCTGATCAGGGGCGGCGAGGCCGGCTTCGGCGACATGCAGGCGCTGGTGAGCGTCATCGCCGCGATCGTCGTCCTGGCGGCCTTCGTTGCCTATGAAGCGCGCGTCGAAAATCCGGCGCTCGACGTGCGGCTCTTTCGCAACCCGCGCTTCTCCGCCGCCATCGGCATGATCGGCATCGTCTTCTTCACCCTGATGGGCCTGACCTTCTTCACCGCCTTCTACCTGCAGAGCGTGCTCGGCCTCGGGCCGTTCGCGGCCGGCGCAGCGCTGCTGCCGCTCGCCGCGGCACAGATGGTGGCGAGCCCGGCGAGCGCGTCGTTCGTCAAGCGCTACGGCGCCAAGGCGGTGATGGCGACGAGCGCGATGCTGCTTGCCGTCGCGATGGCCATCGTCGGCGTCTATCAGGTCGACACGCCCGTCGCGTTGCCGGTCGCCAATGCCGCGCTCATCGGCTTTGCCATGGGGCTGATCATGCCGCCGGCGACCAACACGATCGTCTCCTCGGTGCCGCGCGAGAAGGTCGGGCGTCGGGCTCCGCCGTCTCCGGCACGATGCGCCAGGTCGGCGGCGCGCTGGGCGTGGCCGTGATCGGCTCGGCCATGGCGCTGGTCTATCGGCACAACCTGGACGGTCTGCTCGGCGGGCCTCGACCCGGCGCGCGCCGACACCGTATCGGGATCGATCCAGGCGACGATCTCCTATGCCGAGGAGGATCGGCGACGCGCGCGCTCGCGCTCGCCGCCAAGCAGGCCTATGTGCACGCCATGCATGTCGGCGCGGTCGCGTCCGCCGCCTTTGCGGTGCTCGCCGCGCTCGTCGTGCTGAAATGGATTCCCGGGCCGCGAGCCGCCCGCCGCCGGCAGAGGCGACACCGGCCAAGGAGGCCGGCGTGATGGCCGGGCACGCGAGCCGCGCGAGCCTGCGGCGAAGGCGATGCGCGGCGCGGCGCGTCCGGCCGCCGGCCGCCCGCGCAGCGAGGCGGCGCATCGGGCCATCCTCGACGCCGTCATCGCGCTGATCGGCGAGGGCGAGAGCCTCGCCAATCTCGCCATGGAGGCGGTCGCCGCCAAGGCCGGCGTCGGCAAGGCGACGATCTACCGGCGCTGGCCCAACAAGGAGGAGATGCTGCTGGAGGCGCTCGGCGCAACCCTCCGGCCGCTGCCGTGCCTTGCCGGGCCGCTCCCTGCGCGAGGACATGCTCGCCGTCCTCAAGGCGATCGCGGACCCGAAGAAGAACTACCTGCCGCAGATCTTCAACGCCCGCTGCTATGTGGCGCTGCTGGTCGAAGGCCAGCGCAATCCGAGCTTCATGCAGCGCTACAAGGAAGAGATCATCGAGCCCCGCCAGCGATTTTTTTCACGCTTTTCGCCGCGCGCGTCGAGGCCGGGCGAGCTGCGTCCCGACGTGGACCCGGAGGTACTGCGCGAGATGCTGGTGACGCCGGTCATTCAGAGGCTGATCCGCATGCAGCCCGGCGATCGCTTTCCCGCCGGCTTCATCGAGAAGCTGGTCGACATCGCCCTCGACGGCGCGCGCGCCGCCGAGCTGGCTGAAGCTGCGCTGTCGGTTCAGGCGGCCGCCCGCGCCCTCACCTGCGCCTCCACCACGGCCAGCGCCGTCATGTTGACCACGCCGCGCGAGGTGACCGACGGCGTGAGGATATGCGCCGGCATGGCCGAGCCGAGCAGGATCGGGCCGACGTGCAGCGCGTCGGTCATCACCTTCAGAAGGTTCAGCGCGATGTTGGCCGCGTCGAGCGTCGGGAAGACCAGCAGGTTCGCTTCGCCCGACAGCCGGCTCGTCGGCATGAAGCGGCGGCGCAGCTCCTCCGACAGCGCCATGTCGCCGTGCATCTCGCCGTCGACCTCGAGCTCCGGCTGCTTGCTCGCGCAGGATGTCGAGCGCGGCGCGCATCTTGCGCGACGCTGTCGGAGTCGATGCGAGCCGAAATTGGAATGCGACAGCAGCGCCGCCTTCGGCGTGATGCCGAAGCGGCGGATGTGGTCGGCGGCGAGCCGCGTCATCTCCGCGATCTCCTCGGCGGTCGGGTCGAGGCAGACGATAGGTGTCGGTGAGGAACACGGCGCCGCGGCTCGGAGATCAGCAGGCTGAGCGCGGAGAAGTCGTGCACGCCGCTCCGCCTGGCCGATGATCTGGCGGATGTCGCGCAGGTGGCGGTCGAAGCGGCCCTCCAGCCCGCAGATCAGCGCGTCGGCCTCGCCGCGGCGCACGGCAAGCGCGCCGATCACCGTGGTGTTGGTCCTCACCGCCGTGCGCGCCGCCTCCGGCGTGATGCCCTTGCGGCCGACCAGCGCGAAATAGTCGTCGACGTAGTCGCGGTAGCGCGGATCGTCCTCCGGATTGACGATCTCGAAGTCGCGGCCCGGCCTGATCTTCAGGCCGTAGCGCTCCGCGCGGCTCTCCACCACCTGCGGCCGGCCGATGAGGATCGGCACGGCGAGGCCTTCCTCCAGCGCGATCTGCGCGGCGCGCAGCACGCGCTCGTCCTCGCCCTCGGCGTAGATGACGCGCTTCGGCTCCGACTCGCGCCGCCGCGATCATCGGCTTCATGATCAGGCCGGAGCGCAGCACGAAGCCGGTCAGCCGGTCGTTGTAGGCGTCGAAATCCTCGATCGGCCGCGCGGCGACGCCGGACTCCATCGCCGCGCTGGCCACCGCCGGCGCGATCCTCAGGATCAGCCGCTGGTCGAAGGGCGTGGGGATCAGATAGTCCGGCCCGAAGGTGGCGCGTCTCGCCGCCATAGGCGCGCGCCACCACGTCGGACGGCTCCTCGCGCGCCAGCGCGGCGATCGCCTCCACCGCCGCCATCTTCATCTCTTCGTTGATGGCGCGCGCGCCCACGTCGAGCGCCCCGCGGAAGATGTAGGGGAAGCAGAGGACGTTGTTGACCTGGTTGGGATAGTCGGAGCGGCCGGTGCAGATCATCGCGTCGGGGCGCACGGCGCGCGCCTCCTCCGGCATGATCTCCGGCGCCGGATTGGCGAGCGCCAGGATGAGCGGCCGCTCGGCCATCTTCGCCACCATCTCCGGCTTCAGCACGCCGCCGGCGGAGAGGCCGAGGAACACGTCGGCGCCGTCGATCGACCTCGCCGAAGCTGCGCGCCGTCGGTCTCCTGCGCGTAGGCCGCCTTCCAGCGATCCATCAGCGCCGCGCGGCCGGCATGCACCACGCCCTCGATGTCGGTCACCCAGATGTTCTCGCGCCGCGCGCCGAGGAGCACCAGGAGGTCGAGGCAGGCGAGCGCCGCCGCGCCGGCGCCGGAGGTGACGATCTTCGCCGTCCGCGAGCTGCTTGCCGGCAAGCTCCAGGGCGTTCAGCACCGCCGCCGCGACGATGATCGCCGTGCCGTGCTGGTCGTCGTGGAAGACGGGAATGCCCATGCGCTCGCGCAGCCGCGCCTCGATCTCGAAGCATTCCGGCGCCTTGATGTCCTCCAGATTGATGCCGCCGAAGGTCGGCTCCAGCGCCGCCACCACGTCGACGAAGCGGTCGATCTCGGTCGCGTCCACCTCGATGTCGAAGACGTCGATGCCGGCGAACTTCTTGAACAGGACCGCCTTGCCCTCCATCACCGGCTTGGAGGCGAGCGGGCCGATGGCGCCGAGCCCCAGCACCGCGGTGCCGTTCGAGACGACGGCGACGAGGTTGCCGCGCGCGGTGTAGTCGAACGCGGCGGCCGGGTCGGCGGCGATGGCGCGGCAGGGCTCCGCCACGCCGGGCGAATAGGCGAGCGCCAGGTCGCGCTGGTTGCCGAGCGGCTTGGTTGCCTGGATCTCGAGCTTTCCGGGCCGCGGATAGCGGTGATAGTGGAGGGCGTTCTCGTCGAGCTGGGTGCTCGACGGATTCTTTTCGGTCATGGCGCGCGCTTCAGCTGCTTGGGTCGCCTGACCTAACCAGCCTCACGCGGCCAAATGCAAGGCGCTCGTAGGCCGGCCTCAACCGCGTTCGGCCGGCAGACAGTCCGTGGCGGGCACGGGAGAGCGGCGCAGCCGAAACGCACGGCTCGCACGGACATCCGGTCCAGAAGCCTCGAGCGCGCGTTGCGCGCCCGAGGTGAAAAGCTTGTCGTCAGGCCTATTGACAGGTGATGAAGGCGAAGCCGTCGCAGAAGCCCTGATCGCACACCGCGCCGGTGCTGATCAGCCGCGTCGGCGTCGAAGCGCCGATATCGTTGGCGATCTGGAAGTTGGTGGCACCCCCAAAGCCCTTGGCAACGCACCAGGCGTCGGCGGCCTGCTTGCCGCATCCGACGCCCCAGCTGTAGCACCAGTCGAGACGGTTGGGGCCTTGCATCGGATTGTTGAACGTCGAGGCGCTTGGCTTGAAGCAGGTGATGGAGCTGAAGCCGTCGCAGAAGGCCTGGTCACAGACGGCGCCGGTCCCGAACAGGCGGGTCGGGGTCGAGGCGCCGATGTCGTTGGCGATGTTGAAGGCGGTTGAGCTCTGGAAGCCCTTGCTGACGCACCAGGCGTCGGCGGCCTGCTTGCCGCATCCCACGCCCCAATTGTAGCACCAGTCGAGGCGGTTCGGGACCTTGCATCGGGTTGGCGAAGGTCTGGGTGGCGGCCGATGCCGACCCGACAAGCGTCAACGCGGCCAGTAAGCCGCCGAAGGCGGTACAGATAATCGACCTAAGCATTTCGATTTCTCCCTTGTGCGCCCCCCCTCCAAACGCGGACCCGGCGAGGCGTGGGCCGGAGTCCCCGCGACTGCCACCATGCGATGCGCGCGTTTCATGGCTCTTTCATGGGCGGTGCCAAGTGGTTTCTCACAAGGGGAAAATTGCTGCTTCGGGATATGCGCGATGAAACATCACGATGCACCACAAGATGCAGGGTTTGCGCCTGAGCCCGCCTTGAAGCCTGAGTTTAGCCGCCGTTCCGGAAAGGGGGCTCGCGGATTTGATGACGCGCGGGCCAGTTCGCCGCGGCGCGTGATCGCGGCGCTCAGAAGTTCTTTATGACCGTCCGGGTAATGGTGCCGAATGCGCCCGCCGCTTTGGTTGTCACCCGCGCGTATGAGGTGGTCGTCTTGATCGTCACCTGCACGACCATCCCGGCAACGTAGCGAGTGAAGGATCGAGTTTGCCCGATAATCAGGTTGAATGTGCCGACCATTCCACTCCAGACGAAGTTGCCCACGTCGACGGCAATCGCAACGGACACCCGAATGGGTTTGCCCACCGCTCTGACGAACTCGCCGACCCACCTCACGGTGACTCTGAGGACCCCCGCCGCCCCAGCCGGCTGTCCTGCGACCGCCAGCGCCGCGCCGCAAACACCGGCGAGCATCTGCCTCCGGTTGAGGCCCTGGCTTGACATGGCGCTCCTCCTTGCAGTGGTCGTTTCTTTGGAGACTACCACGGAATCCGCAAGGTGGGGTGCGTGCGTCAGGCGACCTGCGCCCAGAACGCCGGCCGTCACCTTGACGCCAGCGGCGTCGTCGGCGATAAGCGGCGCATGAACGGCGAAATCGGCGCGTCTTCACGCGCCATTTGCATTATCGGGATTATTTGCAGCTAGCAGACCTGCTGGCTGGTGCCGTTCGCTTGTTCCCTCCCCAAGTGACAGCCCGAACGCCCGGCCAGCGGCCGGAACCGCGTGGGCATGTATTCATGGACGACGGGCAAGGCTTTCGGGGGCTTCGGCTCAACAACACGCTGACGGGCAGGAAGGAGGACTTCGTCCCCTTCGACCCGAACAACGTGCGCATGTACGTGTGCGGGCCGACCGTCTACGACTACGCCCATATCGGCAATGCGCGCCCGGCGATCGTCTTCGACGTGCTCTTCCGGCTGCTGCGCCATCTCTACGGCGCCGACCACGTCACCTATGTGCGCAACATCACCGACGTGGACGACAAGATCATCGTCACGCGCGGCGGAGGACTATCCCGACCTGCCGCTGAACGAGGCGATCGGCAAGGTCACGGCGACGACCGAGAAGCAGTACCACGAGGACGTGGCGGCGCTCGGCTGCCTCAGGCCGACGATGGAGCCGCGCGCCACCCAGCACATCGCCGACATGGTCGCGATGATCGCAGACGCTGGTCGACGAAGGCCATGCCTATGTGGCCGAAGGCCACGTGCTCTTCGACGTGAAGTCGTGGAAGGCCGCCGACGGCTCGCTCGCGTACGGCAAGCTCTCGCGCCGCTCGCTCGACGACATGATCGCCGGCGCCCGCGTGGAGGTCGCGCCCTACAAGCGCGACCCGATGGATTTCGTGCTGTGGAAGCCGTCGAAGCCGGGCGAGCCGGATGTGGGATTCGCCGTGGGGGCAGGGGCGGCCCGGCTGGCACATCGAGTGCTCGGCCATGGCCAAGAAACATCTCGGCGAGACCTTCGACATCCACGGCGGCGGCATCGATCTCGTGTTCCCCCACCACGAGAACGAGATCGCCCAGTCGCGCTGCGCCAACCACACGCGACGTCATGGCGCGCTACTGGATGCACAACGGCTTCCTGCAGGTGGAAGGCCGCAAGATGGCGAAGTCGGAGGGGAATTTTACGACGATCCGCGACCTGCTCGCGGATTGGCCGGGGGAGGTGCTCGGCTTGCAATGCTGACGGACGCACTACCGCCAGCCGATCGATTGGACCGCGAAGGCGCTCGAAGGAGTTGCGGATAGCTTGGAAGATGCGAGTCGGCTATTCGACGAGCGAAGTGCATCGACGAAGTTTCGCTCCGAAGCGCGGGCGATGCCTAAATCTCCAGTCGCAGCTGAGCTTGATCGCGCTCTGCTAGAAGACCTCAATACACCATGGCCGCATTGCTGCGGTTGACAGACTGTTTAGGCGGCGAACGGCGTAGCGTCTGAGCGGATCCGCTGAATCGGCATGCATACAGCTCGCCGATGACCTTAACATGCTGGCGGTCAAACTGAGCTGAGGCTTCGCGTGAGTTGGCAGCGGCATGAATGACATCGATCGAGGCGCTGCCGTGAGCGACTTGTCTCAAGCGAGAGGTGAACGGCTTCAGTTGAGGCGCGCTCGCCGCCCGCAAAGCCAAGAACTTCGCCGAGGCCGACCGCATCCGCGCTGAGCTGGAAGCCATGGGCATCCAGCTGATGGACGGGAAGGATCCCGATACCGGCGAACTCGTCACGACGTGGGAGGTGAAGCGATGAGCGCCGCGGCGTGCACCAAAACCCTCTCCCATTGGGAGAGGGTGTCGCCGAAGGCGACGGGTGAGGGGTTACGGCGTCGCTTGGTTTCCCCGCATCGCCGCACGTGCCGCCGCGGCGCTGCAACCACCTTGCTCAAGCAACTGGCGCCGAATCCCCTCACCCGGCTGCTTCGCAGCCACCCTCTCCCCATGGGAGAGGGTGGGCGCTGCCCCAACCGCCTTGCTCAAGCTACCGGTGCTAAATCCCCTCGCCCGGCTGCTTTGCCTTGCCGCCTACGACCGATCGAAGCGGAAGATCGGAGGGCGCATCTCGTCACCGCGTGCGATGTCCAGCGCGCGACGGATTTCCTCCAGTACCCAATCCAGCCGCGACCGAACCTCGTCGTTGGTGAAGCGGATTTCCAGATAGCCGGCGGCTTCGATTTTCGCTGTCCGAGCCGCGTCAAGCTCGGCCTGCTCGGCGTGGTGTTTCCCGTCGATCTCGATCGTCAGCCGAGCCGCCTCGCAGGCAAAGTCTGCCACGCAGTCAGCAATCGGCACTTGGCGACGGAATTTCCAGCTGTCGAGGCGGCGGTTGCGGAGTTGCTGCCAGAGCAGGTCTTCCGAGGACGTCGGTTGAGCACGAAGGCGGCGCGCCGCACGTTTGGTGAATTCCGAGACCATCACCATTCCTTGTCCTGCGGAGTGTCCGATGCACGGGCGTTGACGGCAAGTCCTAAGGAGCAGCCGCAAGCGCCAACCCTCTCCCGTGGGGAGAGGGTGTCGCCGAAGGCGACGGGTGAGGGGGTAGGGTGCGGCTTGCTTCCTATGCGTCGCCCCGCACGCTGCCACGGCGCCGTAACCGCCTCATTAAGACAACTGGCGCCGAACCCCCTCACCCGGCTGCTTCGCAGCCACCCTCTCCCCTTGGGAGAGGGTTGGGCGTTGTGCCTTGCGTCACGGCCTTTCCCTTCGGAGATCACTGAGCGATGAGCGAAATCCGCATCACAGGCGGCTGCCAGTGCGGCGCGGTGCGCTATGCGTTGCATCAGCAGCCGCACGATCCGCATATCTGCCATTGCCGCATGTGCCAGAAGGCGTTCGGCTCGTTCTTCGCGCCGCTGGCGGGCGTGCTCATGGAGAATTTCGAGCTGACGCGCGGCGCGCTGGCGCTCTTCAAGAGCTCCGACCAGACGGAGCGCGGCTTCTGCCGCGACATGCGGCACGCCGCTCACCTTCCACTACGTGGATTCCAAGCACATCGCCATTGCGCTCGGCTCGCTCGACGAGCCGGAGAAGATCGCGCCGCAGAGGCAATACGGCGTCGAGGCGCGGCTTTCCTGGTTTGCAACGCTGCCGGGGCTCCCGGGCGAGAAGACCACCGAGGAAGAAGATCCCGGCCTCGCAGCGAAGATCGCCGTCTCCAACCATCAGCATCCCGACCACGATACGGACCGATGGCCTCCCGAAGGAACGGGCTCATGAACAAGGAACGCGTCTACCTCTTCGACACGACGTTGAGGGATGGCCAGCAGACGCCGGGCATCGACTTCTCGGTGGAGGACAAGATCCTCGTCGCCCGGATGCTCGACGAGCTGGGGCTCGACTATGTCGAGGGCGGCTATCCCGGCGCCAACCCCACGGACTCGGCGTTCTTCGCCGAGAAGCGCACGCGCCACGCCCGCTTCACCGCCTTCGGCATGGTGAAGCGCGCCGGCCGCTCCGTCTCCAACGATCCCGGCGTGCAGGACCTCCTCAATGCCAGGGCGGACGCGATCTGCTTCGTCGCCAAGGCGTGGGACTATCACGTAAAGCTGGCGCTCGGCTGCACCAACGAGGAGAACCTGGAATCGATCGCGCAGTCGGTGGCCGCCTCCGTCGAGGCGGGGCGCGAGACGCTGCTCGACTGCGAGCACTTCTTCGACGGCTACAAGGCCAACCCGGATTACGCGCTCGCCTGCGTGGAAAGCGCGCTTCAGGCCGGCGCCCGCTGGGCGGTGCTCTGCGACACCAATGGCGGGACGCTCCCCGACGAGGTGGAGGCCATCGTCGGCACGGTCGTGGCGAAGCTCGGCGGCGAGCGGATCGGCATTCACACCCACAACGACACCGGCCAGGCCGTGGCCAACTCGTTCGCGGCGGTGCGCGCCGGCGCGCGGCAGATCCAGGGCACGCTCAACGGCATCGGCGAGCGCTGCGGCAATGCCGATCTCACCGCGATCATTCCGACGCTGCTTCTGAAGCCCGCCTATGCCGAGCGCTTCGAGACCGGCATCTCGGCGGAATCGCTGACCAGCCTGACGCACGTCTCGCACGCCTTCGACGAGCTTCTGAACCGGGCGCCCGACCGGCAGGCGCCCTATGTCGGCTCCTCCGCATTCGCCACCAAGGCCGGCATCCACGCCTCCGCCATCCTCAAGGCGCCGAAGACCTACGAGCACGTGGAGCCGGAGGCGGTCGGCAACCGGCGGCGCGTGCTGGTCTCCGACCAGGCCGGCAAATCGAACCTCGTCTCCGAGCTGGAGCGTTTCGGCATGGTGATCGACCGTTCCGACCCGCGGCTCGACGGGCTGCTCTCGGAAATCAAGCAGCGCGAGGCGCAGGGCTACGCCTATGAGGGCGCCGACGCGTCGCTGGAGCTGCTCGCCCGCCGCCGCCTCGACAAGCTGCCGCTCTTCTTCAAGGTCGACGGCTTCCGCGTGAACGTCGAGCGGCGCTTCGACGCCAAGGGCAAACTGAAGACGGTGGCGGAGGCCGTTGTGAAGGTCGATGTGAGCGGCGACAAGCGCATGTCGGTGGCGGAAGGCAACGGCCCGGTCAACGCGCTCGACGTGGCGCTCAGGAAAGACCTCGGCGAGCTCAATCCGTGGATCGATGACCTGGAGCTGGTGGACTACAAGGTGCGCATCCTGAACGGCGGCACGGAGGCGACCACGCGCGTGCTGATCGAAAGCCGCGACGGGGAGGGCAATCGCTGGCTCACCGTCGGCGTGTCGTCGAACATCATCGACGCGTCGTTCGAGGCGCTGCTCGAATTCGGTGAACTACAAGCTGTTGAAGGCGTCGGCGGGGCCGGTGCGCTCCGCCGCGGAGTAGCTACATCCGGCCGAGCATCTGGGCAGTGGCGGCCTTTTCCAGCTCGGCCTGCGGGCGCTCGGCGGCGGCGCGCTGCAGCATCGGCACGATGTCCTCCGCGCGCTCGGCCACCAGGCACGACACTTCGAACTCCGTGCGGATGTAGTTCTCGCGCCGCATCTGATCCAAGAGGCGGATGAAGGCGTCCCAGAAGCCGTCGATATTGGCGATCAGTACCGGCTTTTGGTGCTGTCCGAGCTGCTCCCAGGTGATCTGCTCCACCAGCTCCTCCAGCGTGCCGACGCCGCCGGGAAGCGCCGCGAACGCATCGGCGCGCTCGAACATGAGCATCTTGCGCTGATGCATGTCCTCCGTGACGATCGTCTCGGTGATGTCCGGCATGAGCAGCTCGCGCTGCTCCAGGAAGCGCGGGATGATGCCGGTGACGCTGCCGCCGGCATCGAGCGTGGCGCGCGCCACAATCCCCATGAGGCCGATCGAGCCGCCGCCATAGACGAGGCCGACGCCTTGTTCGGCGAGCGCGTGCCCGAGAATGCGCGCAGCCTCCGCGTGCGACGGATTGGTGCCCTCGCCCGAGCCGCAATAGACGCAGACGCTCTTCAAATGTCCCATGCGCGAGCCATGGCATTGCGCTGCAGCGTAATCAAGCGTGCGGCGGCAGTTAACCTTGAGTGACGCGACGGGGCGCCTTAGAACTGTCGGGGGACATTTCCGTCAATTCCGAATCGAGGCCCGTTGTCCGTTGAGCACCCTTAAGCGCCCATATGTGCTGCCCGTCTTGCTCGTTGCCCTGATCATCATCGGTGCGGCTGGGTTGCTTTACATGCAGGACCGGCGCGCCGTGTGGGAGCTTCTGCATCCCCGGCCGGACAAGGCGGCGCAGAGCCAGCAGGCGGTAGCCAATGCGCCCGCGCCGCAGGAGCAGCAGCCGGCGAAGGACTGGCATTTCGGTCCACCGGAATCTGCGCCGTCCGCTGCGACCGCCGCTCCGGCTGCAGAACAGCCTGCCGCGCCTGCTGCAAAGGAAGAGGTTGCGGCGGCGCCTGAGGCCGGGGCTTCGGCGCCAGCGCCAACGCAAGCGCCCGCGATGTCCGGTGCGGCCCCGGAGGCCCCGACGACTACCGAGGGGCAGCAACAGGCCGCCGACGAGCCGGCGGCAACGCCTGAAGAGACGCCTGAGAGCGCTGAGGCCGACGCGTCGCCTGCAGCGCCCCAGGGTGAGCAGCAAATGGCCGCTGCCGCTGCGGCGACCGGGCGGTCCGCCGACGGCAGCCTAGGCGGTGGCGTGGCGAGCGCGCAGCCGCCGGCCGGCGCAACGGCGGCCGGCGCTGCGAAAGGGCCTGAAGAGCAGCAGGCCGCCGCCGTGGAGCAGCCGGTCGTGCCACCCGAGCCGGCATCCGAGCCCAAGGGTGAAGAGCAGGTAGGCGAGGCGGAGGCCGGGGCAGCCCGCCCGCCGTCGAGGGCGGGCCCGCAGAAGAAAGCACCGCCGCGGCGGAGCCGGCCGTGCCTGCGCCCGAATCAGAAATGGCTCAGGCTACGCCGAAGCCCGAGTCTGAGACGGCGGAGGCGCCGTCCGAGCCCACAGAAGAGATGGCCGCCGGTCAGCCGAGCACAGAGCCGGGAGCGACCGAAGAGCCCGCGACCGCCGCGGCAGAGCCCACGCCGGAGCAGCTCAAGTCGGACGAGGAGAGCGCCTCTGTCGAGTCGCCTGCGCCGCAGCCGGGCGAGCCAGGCGAAGAGCAACACTTGGCTGCCGCCGCACCGATGCCCGGGGCCGGTGAAACGCCGATGGCGGCCGTGCCTGAATCCGAGCCGGCGGAAGCGGCGCCTGCGCCTTCGGAGCCGTCAACCGCCGAGGAGGAGAAGCCTGCGAGCGAGGAGCAGCAAATGGCTGCCGCCGCACCGATGCCCGGGGCCGGCGAAACTCCGATGGCGGCCGTGCCTGAATCCGAGCAGCCGGCGGAAGCAGCGCCTGCGCCTTCGGAGCCGTCAACCGCCGAGGAAGAGAAGCCTGCGAGCGAGGAGCAGCAAATGGCTGCCGCCGCACCGATGCCCGGGGCCGGCGGAGACTCCGATGGCGGCCGTGCCTGAATCCGAGCAGCCGGCGGAAGCGGCGCCTGCGCCTTCGGAGCCGTCAACCGCCGAGGAAGAGAAGCCTGCGAGCGAGGAGCAGCAAACGGCTGCCGCCGCACCGATGCCCGGGGCCGGCGAAACTCCGATGGCGGCCGTGCCTGAATCCGAGCAGCCGGCGGAAGCGGCGGCTGCGCCTTCGGAGCCGTCAACCGCCGAGGAAGAGAAGCCTGCGAGCGAGGAGCAGCAAACGGCTGCCGCCGCACCGATGCTCGGGGCTGGCGAGACTCCGATGGCGGCCGGGCCTGAATCCGAGCAGCCGGCGGAATCAGCGGCTGCGCCTTCTGAGCCGTCAACTGCCGAGGAAGAGAAGCCTGCGAGCGAGGAGCAGCAAATGGCTGCCGCGGAGCCGACGCCCGACACCGGCGCGACGCCGAAGCCAGCCGCGCCTGAGGCAGAGCAACCGGCGCAAGCGATGCCGGCGCCCTCTGAGCCCTCCACCGCTGACGGGGAGAGCCCGGCAGGTGAAGGGCAGCAGACGGCCTCGGCCGAGCCGGCGCCGCCTCAGGCTGCACCCGGCGTTGAAGCTCCGCCGCCAACCGCCGAGACCGGCGTGACGCCGTCGCCGGCTGTGCCCGAGTCAGATCAATCGGCACAGGCGGTGTCCCCGGAGCCAACCCCGGAACCGCAAGAAAAGGTGGCTGCCGCGCCGGAGCCGGGGTCCACAAGCGCTGAAAGCGCCCCGGAGCCTGCGCCCCGCATCGAAGCGGGAGTGGCTAGCTCGGAGGAGTCGAGAGCGTCGGCCACGGCGCAACTGCCCCAGATCGCCGGTCCGCTGGTCGCGCTCGGCGCGGCGGGGGGCGAGGAGGCGCAGGTCTCCGCCACCGCGCCGGAGGGCGTGCCGGATGCCGGCGAGATCACCATCAAGGCGGCCGAGGCGGAGACCGGCAATCTCTACGTCGCCGGCGTGGCGCCGCCCGATACGCTGCTGAACATCTACGCGGGCGGCGAGCTTGTCGGCGAAGCCCATGCGGGTTCCGACGGTGTCTGGCTGCTCGAAGCGCGGAAAGATCTGCCGGCCGGTGAGATCGTGCTCAAGGCCGAGGCGGTCACCGGCGGGACGTCGGGCGCGTCCGGCGCCTCGGCGACGGCGGAAGCGCCGTTCGAGCTCCGCCCGGACAGCATCGTGCTTCGGCCTTTAGGCAGCAGTGCGAGCGGCGGGGGCGCGCTCCTGGAGGCGTCTGCCGATGCGCCACCGCCGACCTATGTCATCATCCGCATCGGCGACAATCTGTGGACCATCGCACGCCGCAACTACGGGCGCGGCATCCGCTACCAGACCATCGTCGCCGCCAACGCGACCGCATCCGGAACCCGGACCTGATCTTCCCCGGCCAGGTTTTCGTCATCCCGACCTTCGACAACAACTGGGCCTCCGCCAGCAAATCGAACTGACGGAATTGCGCGTCGGGCCGTTTCGGAAGGCCGGTTGCATTCATCGTAAATCGACGATATACGATGAACCGGAACGGGCGGTGCGTGAAGCGCGCGCCTGTCATCCGCGGCGCATTCGAGCGTCGCGGGCAGAGCCAAGAGGCACACGGTGAACGAAGAGAACACGGCCGCCGACCGGCTGAAGGCGCTCGGCCATCCGGTGCGGCTGGCGATCGTGCGGGCGCTGGCGGAGCGCAGCTGCTGCTGCTGCGCCGACGTGTGCAGCCGCCTGCCGCTCGCCCAGTCGACCGTCTCGCAGCATCTGAAGGTGCTCACCAATGCCGGGCTGGTGAGCTTCCGCCGCGACGGCGTGCGCTCCGCCTACGTGCTCAATCCGGTGGCCTTCGCGGCGCTGCGCGCGGACCTGGAGGAGATCGACCGGATCGTCGGCGCGATGCCGCTTCCCGCCGCGACGGATACGGATAAGGCGGAGGCTGACCATGGCTGACGCGCCGATCAAGGTGTCGGCGAGCGGGCGCACGCTGCCGACGATGCTGAACCTCTGGCCCTATATGTGGCCGTCGGACCGCCCCGACCTGAAGCGCCGCGTCGTGCTGGCGCTTTCCGCGCTGCTGATCGCCAAGGTCGTCACGGTGCTGGTGCCCTATTCCTACAAATGGGCGACCGACGCGCTGACCGGCGAGGGCAAGGCGCCAAGCTACCTGCCGCTCGTGCTGGCGACGCCGCTCGTGCTGGTGCTCGGCTACAATCTCGGCCGCGTCATCTTCAACGGGCTGAACCAGCTGCGCGACGCGCTGTTCGCCAGCGTCGGCCAGCACGCCGTGCGCCAGCTCGCCTACCGCACCTTCGTGCACCTGCACGGCCTGTCGCTGCGCTTCCATCTCGACCGGCGCACCGGCGGCCTGTCGCGCGTCATCGAGCGCGGCACCAACGGCATCGAGACCATCGTCCGCTTCACGCTGCTCAACACGGTGCCGACCATCATCGAGTTCGCGCTCGCCGCCGGCGTGATCTGGTACCAGTTCAATGTCTGGTACGTGGCGGTCATCGCCGCGACGGTGTGGGCCTATGTCTGGTTCACGGTGCGCGCCAGCGAACTGGCGCATCACCATCCGCCGCGAGATGAACGATTCCGACAACGACGCCCATTCCAAGGCGATCGATTCGCTCCTCAACTTCGAGACGGTGAAATATTTCGGCAACGAGGCGCGCGAGGTCGCGCGCTTCGACACGTCGATGGCGCGCTACCAGAAGGCGGCGATCCGCATCTGGACCTCGCTCGCCTGGCTCAATTTCGGCCAGACCGCCATCTTCGCCGTCGGCATGGCGACCTGCATGCTGCTCTCCGCGCGCGCGGTGATGGCCGGCACGCAGACGATCGGCGATTTCGTGCTGATCAACGCGCTCCTGATGCAGCTTTCCATCCCGCTCAACTTCATCGGCTTCGTCTATCGCGAGATCAAGCAGGGCCTCGTCGACATCGAGCAGATGTTCTCGCTGCTCGGCGTCTCGCCGGAGGTGACCGACAAGCCCGGCGCGCCGCCGCTTGCCGTCAGCGATGGCGCCGATCCGCTTCGAGGACGTGCATTTCGCCTACGATCCCGACCGCCAGATCCTGCGCGGCGTCTCCTTCGAGGTGCCGGCCAACGCCACCGTCGCCGTGGTCGGCCCCTCCGGCGCCGGCAAGTCGACCATCGCGCGGCTGCTCTACCGCTTCTACGACGTGACCGGCGGGCGCATCATGATCGACGGGCAGGACATCCGCGACGTCCAGCAGGAGACGCTGCGCGCCGCCATCGGCATCGTCCCGCAGGACACCGTGCTCTTCAACGACACGATCGGCTACAACATCCGCTACGGCCGCTGGGACGCCACCGAGGAGGAGGTGCGCCAGGCGGCGCGCATGGCGCAGCTCGCCGATTTCATCGAGAGCCTGCCGCAGGGCTACGACACGCCGGTGGGCGAGCGCGGGCTGAAGCTCTCCGGCGGCGAGAAGCAGCGCGTCGCCATCGCCCGCACCATCCTCAAGGCGCCGCCCATCCTCATCCTCGACGAGGCGACCTCGGCGCTCGACACCGCGACGGAGCAGGAGATCCAGTCGGCCATCGACAGCGTGGCGAAGAACCGCACCACGCTGGTCATCGCCCACCGCCTCTCCACCGTGGTGAACGCCGACCAGATCATCGTGCTGCAGGACGGCGCGATCGCCGAGCGCGGCACGCATGCGGAGCTGATCGCCCGCGGCGGGCTCTATGCCGCCATGTGGGACCGCCAGCGCGAGGCCGACGAGATGGCCGAGCGGCTGCGGCGCGCGCGCGAGGACGAGGACGGCTACCTGCCGCCCATCCACATGCCGCCGGAGGCCGCCGAGTAGAGCGCCGGTAACCCGCCGAACAGAGCGGATTGGCCGCGGCTGCCGGATTCGTCTATTAGCGCGCGATGGACATCACGCGCTCGATCCGCGAAGCGATCCCCGACGTCCACCGCGAGGGCTGGCCCTTCATCGCGGTCACGCTGGCGCTGGCGCTCGTTTTCGCCTTCATCTTCACGCCGCTCTTCTGGCTGCTTCTCATCCTGGCGGGCTGGATGGTCGATCTTCTTCCGCAATCCCGTGCGCGTCGTGCCCGACGGCGCCGGGGCTGCTGGTGAGCCCGGCCGACGGCCGCGTGGAGCCGATCGTTTCCGCCGTGCCGCCGCCGGAGCTCGGGCTCGGCCGGGAAGCCGCTGACGCGCATTTCCGTCTTCATGAACGTGTTCGACTGCCATATCACGCGCGTCCCCGGTGGCGGGCCATATCGCGCGCATCGCCTACAAGGCCGGAAAATTCCTCTCCGCCGATCTCGACAAGGCGAGCGAGGAGAACGAGCGCAACGGCTTCCTCATCGAAGTGGGCGCGCTGAAGGTCGGCGTGGTGCAGATCGCCGGGCTGGTGGCGCGCCGCATCGTCTGCTGGACCTCGGAGGGCGATCGACGTGGCGGCCGGCGAGCGGATCGGCATGATCCGCTTCGGCTCGCGGCTCGATGTCTATCTGCCGGAAGGATCGACCGTGCTGGTCAATCCCGGCCAGCGCGCCGTGGCCGGCGAGACGATCGTCGCGCTTCTGCCCGGCGCGGTGCTCAATCCGCCGTTCCCCGGCAGGCGGGATTAGAGCCGAGCCATGGCCGGGCTCTTTCCTCCCGTCGATCCGCAGGCGAAGCGCGGGCGGCCGCGGCGGCGGCTGGTGCCGTTCACCGCGGTGCTGCCCAATCTCGTGACGCTCCTGGCGCTGTGCGCCGGGCTCACGGCCATCCGCATGGCGGTGGAGCACCGCTTCGACCTCGCGGTTGCGGCGATCATCCTCGCCATCATCCTCGACGGCATCGACGGCCGCCTGGCGCGCTATTTCCGCGCCACCTCGAAGTTCGGCGAGCAGCTCGATTCGCTTGCCGATTTCGTCAATTTCGGCGTCGCGCCCGGCATCTTCATCTTCGTCTGGCGCCTGGAGGAGCTTTCCTCGTTCGGCTGGATCTGCGCGCTCGTCTTCGCCATCTGCACCGGGCTCCGGCTTGCCCGCTTCAACGCGGCGCTCGCCGACGGAGGAGCCGGAGCCCGACTTGCGCGCGCGACTTCTTCGTCGGCACGCCGGCACCGGCTGGCGCCGGCCTCATCTTCCTGCCCTTCTTCCTGGAGCGCATCGGCGCGGACGATTCCATGTCCCCGCTTTGGCGGTGGCGATCTACGCGGTGCTGGTGGCGCTGCTGATGGTGAGCCGCATTCCCACACTCTCGCTCAAGCGGGTGGGCCGCCGCATCCCTCGCGATGCCGTGATGCCGGTGCTGGTCGTCGGTGTGCTCCTGGTGGCGCTCCTGGTCAGCTACCCGTTCACCTTCCTTTCAGTCGCCGCGGTGCTCTACTGGTCGCACATTCCGTTCGCCTGGCGCGCCCGCAACCGCGCCGCCGCAGCGGCGGCCGAGCGAGGGAGAGGAAAGGGGGAGGAGGCGTAGTGCGCCCGATCGATGTCGGAGGGCCGTATCGGCCGGCATATTCGTGCAGGGCTACGACGTTACCGAACAGAAGCTGGCGGAGCGGCATCGCGAGTTGCTGGCTCAGGAGCTGAACCACCGGGTAAAGAACACGTCCTGCAAAGCGGCGTGCAATCGTTGCCGGGATGAGCATCTCGTCGCGGACGAGCCCGATGACAGGTATTTTTGTCCTAAAACGCCCCACGCATCTGTTCTGAAACGATTGATGTGCTAGGGACCGGGCAGGGGAGGCGCTTTGCCTCGGATCGCACCAATGGCCACAGGGATCGTTCGCACTCTCGTCTTTTCGCTCGCCGCACCGCTTTTCGCTGCTTTTGCCCTGTTGGGGGCCGCTGATGCGCAGGACCAGAAGCTGCGCTTCATCATGGTCACGCATGGAGCCGCGTCGAGCGGCTTCTGGGCGACCGTGAAGGAGGGAGCCGACGCGGCGGCCAAGGAGGCCGGCGTCGAGTTGGTCTATCGGGCGCCGGACACGTTCGATCTCGACAAGATGGCGGCGCTGGTGGAAGCGGCGGTGAAGGAGAAGCCCGACGGGCTCATCGTCTCCATTCCCAATGCCGATGCGCTGGCTGCGCCGATGCGTGCCGCCGTCGAGGCCGGCATCCCGATGATCTCCATCAATTCCGGCTTCGATGTCGGCCGCTCGCTCGGCGCGCTCCTGCATGTCGGGCAGGGCGAATACGAGGCCGGCCGGGTCGCCGGCGAGTCGATGCGCGAGCTTGGCGGCACGAACGCGCTCTGCCTCAATCACGAGCTCGGCAACGTGGCGCTCGACCTGCGCTGCAAAGGCTTCATCGACGGCTTCGCCGGGTCAGTGGAGGTGATGCAAGTCCCCCCCGATCCGAACGAGGTGCGCGACGCCATCGCCAAGCGGCTCTCCGACGACACCAAGATCGACGTGATCCTGGCGCTCAGCGCCAATTCCTCCGGCCAGCAGGCGATCGAAGCGGCCAAGGCGCTGGAAGGGCACAAGGTGCATGTCGGCACATTCGATGTCACGCCGGGCGTGCTGTCGGCAGTCGCCGATGGAGACGCCGCCTTCGCCATCGATCAGCAGCCCTTCCTGCAAGGCTATCTGCCGGTGGAGTTCCTGGCGCTGCTCGCTCGTCACGGCGAGATCCCCGTTTCCAATGTCTCCACCGGCCCGCGTCTCGTCACCGAGGCGGAGGCCGCAAGCGGCTCGACCTCCCGCCGGAAGCGGCGCCGGAGCCGGCGGATGCCGCCGAGCAGCCGCTGGAGCCGCGTGCCGCCGAGCCGGCCACAGGCAGCGGCGGCTAGCGGCGCAACGCAGCGCGCAGCCGGGATGGCGCGGCCAGTCGCGCAATCTCGGGCCTAGAATATGCGCCGCGACGCCGGACCCGCGTCGTGCGGTGCGCAACACGCGTCGTCAGGCTCGAAAAAAGCGCTTCCCGCCGTTGAATATGACAACGAGATGACCGCAGGATTTCCTCGTGTCGCAGGAAATCGAACGCAAGTTTCTCGTCGCGAGCGACGGATGGCGCCGGGGGGCGGATCAGGGACGAAGACTCAGGCAGGCTTATCTGGCCGAGACCGAGCGCGCTGTCGTGCGCGTACGCATCGAGGACGACCAGCGTGGCTTTCTCACCGTGAAGAGCGCCGCGCCCGGGCTGACACGCACCGAGATCGAGTGTCCGCTGGACGTGTCGGAAGCTGAGACGCTGATCGAGCTTCGCCAGGGAAGTGTTCTCAACAAGACACGATTCCACATCCGGCACGCCGGGCGCATCTGGGAAGTCGACGTCTATTCCGGTGACAATGATGGTCTCGTCGTCGCCGAAATCGAGCTTGCGCGCGAGGACGAGGCTGTCGAGCTGCCGCCCTGGCTGGGCGAAGAGGTGACGGGCGCGGCGCGCTACTATGCCGCCCGTCTTGCCCGGCACCCCTACGCGGCCTGGTCGGCGGCCGAGCGTCGGCAGCAGGGCGCTTGACATGGCCTGGCGTTTCGAGCCCGGCGAAAATCTCTCCGTTGCCTTCCGCCGTGTGGCTGAGGAGGAGGTCGGCAAGATCCGCGCCGCGCTCGCCGGCGACACCCCCCGAGCAACGGGCATCCACGAAGCGCGCCAGAGCTTCAAGCGTCTGCGGGCGCTGCTCCGCCTCGCCGGCTCCTCTTCGCACGACCAAAGGCTGTTTCGCGATGCGGGACGCCGCCTTTCCGGGTCACGCGACCAGACGGTGATCCTGGAGAGCTTCGACAAGATAGTCGCGGGCTCGGACCTCCCGCGCGACGAGGTGGACGCGCTCCGCGCGCATCTTGCCGGCAATGGCCATGCGGGCGGAGGCGCGGATACGGAAGCCGGCATCCGCGCTGTGCTTGGGCTTCTCGACGAGGCATCTCAGCGCATGGCCGCACTGCCTTGGCCCGAGGATGCCGAGGCCCTCGCCAAGGCCCTGAAGCGCAGCCAGGCGCGGCTCGGGAAGGCCTGGAAGAAGGCGCGCAAGAGCGGCAAGCCCCCGACGCTGCACGAATGGCGCAAGCGCGTGAAGGACCAGGCGGCGCAGCTGCGCCTGCTTCGCCGTGTCGCGTCGCCATCGCTGCGCGCCCGGCACGCCGACGAGAAGAAGGCGGCTGAGCTGATCGGCGAGGAGCACGATTTCTGGATGCTGGCGGAGCGCCTCTCCGCGGCGGGATTCCCCGATCGCTTCGTCGCCACGCGCGACCGGCTGATCGCCACCATTGCCGCGCGCCGCGCGGCGCTCTGCAAGGAAGCCTTCAAGCTCGGCAAGCGCTTCTCCGCCCAGAAGCCGAAGGCTTTCGCCCGCGAGCTGACCAAGGCGTGGGAGAGGGCAGACCGCGCCAGCCGCAAGGCCGCGGCGGCGGAAAAGCGCGCTACTTCTCCTCAGCCGTAAAGACGCCGTCCCAGCCTTCGCCCGGCGGATCGGCTTGCAGGGCCGCCAGGCGGCTGGCGTAGACCCCGTAAAGGACATGCAGCCTCTCCGGCGCCAGCCCGCGCGCCTTCTCTGCGGCGGCGGCGGCGTCGGCAAAATCGCCCGAGCGGTAAGAGGCGATCATCTGGCTGTGGGCGTTGAAGAGCGACAGGAACTCCGGGGAGCGGGCAACAGCCTCGTCGCCGAGGAGCGTATAGACGGCGAGCGGCGCGCCGCGTCCGACGACGCGCACCAGGTCGACGTCAAGCAACGCCAGGTCGGAAGCGTGCGTCTTGGTGCTCTCGGTTATCAGGATTTGCAGGCCGAACTGTTTGGTGAGGCCCTCGACGCGCGAGGCGACGTTCACCGGGTCGCCGATGGCCGAATAGCTGAAGCGCTGCTGCGAGCCGAGATTGCCCACGCAGCACACGCCCGGTGTTGAGGCCGACGCCGATCTTCAGCGGCGTCTCCTCGTGCTTGTTGAGCTCCTCCAGCGTGTCGAGCATGGCAAGCGCGGCGAGGCAGGCGCGCCGTGGGTGCTCGGCCGTGGCAAGCGGCGCATTCCAGAACGCCATGATGGCGTCGCCCATATATTTGTCGATGGTGCCTTCGTTGCTGAGAAGCACGTCCGTCATCGGCGTGAGGAAGCGGTTCAAGAGGCTGGTGATCTCGTGCGGGTCCATCTTCTCCGACAGCGACGTGAAGCCGCGAATGTCGCTGAAGAGGAGCGTGATCTCGCGCGTCTCGCCGCCGAGCGTCAGCGCCGCGGGGTCTTCGGCCAGCCGCTCGACGAGGGTCGGGGCGAGGTAGAGCGAGAAGGCGCTGCGCACGAACTGCCGCTCCCGGTCGGTGAGGAGGAGCAGCAGGGCGGTGACGACCAGATAGACGCTGACCACGGAAACGCCGGGCAGGATCGGGTCGATGACGAGCTGCCCGTTGGCGAAGGCGAACCACGACACGGCAATAGCCGCGATCACCAGCGCCAAGGCGGCGACCGCGCCAAGCACCGGGCCGGTCAACAGCAGCGCAACGATGAGGATCAGCGTGAAAAGCGCCGCTGCAACGATTTCCGCGCCAGGCGCCCAGTCGGGCCGCGTGAGGAAGGCGCCGCCCAGGATCTGGTCGATGATCTCCGCGTGCACCTCCACGCCGGGGACCGCGGCGGAGCGCGGTGTGGCGATGATGTCGCGCAGGCCGACGGCACTGGTGCCGACAATCACCAGGCTGCCGTCGAGCTGACTGGCGTATTGGGCCGCCGATGCCGCGTCGAGCAGGCTTGCGGCCGAGATGCGGGGAACATTCGGAATGCCGGAAAAATAGACCCGGAAATCGCCGAGCGGGCCGGTCGGGACTTCCAGCGCCCCGACTTTCAGCGCCGTCATGGCCGGACGGCCGGTATTCGCCTCGCCACTGGCGCCGGTGCCGCGGATGATGAGGGAGCCGGCTCCCTGGACGACCCGCAGCATCTCGATCGACAGCGCCGGATAGAGCTGATCGCCGGCCATGGCGACGAGCGGCACGGTGCGCACGATGCCGTCGGGGCTCGGCGGGAAGCTGTAGAAGCCAAGCCCCGCGGCCGCGTCGTTGAGGATCGACAGATTGGCGACCCCGCCGCTGAATCTGTAGAGGAACTCCTTCGGGTCCACGCCGGCATAGGCGAAACCGGTCTTGGGCGGCGGCAGCTTCGCCTCGTTCTCGTCGGAGAGCACCATGCCGGCCGTCACCGCGTCTCGGGCGAAAGAGGCGGCGAGGAGCTCGTCATTGTCGGGCAGGTCGCTCGGCAGGTCGACCTTGGCGCCGGCCTGCACCAACGTGTCGGCGGCGCGGCGGAGCGAGGTCCGATCCGGCTCGGAAAAGACCATGTCGAAGGCGATCGCCGCCGCACCCTGGTCCTTCAGATGGTCGATGATCTCGCCAATCTCGGAACGCGGCCACGGCCATTGTCCCAGCTGCTGCAGGGAGGCTTCGTCGATGTCGACGATGACGATCGGCGCGCCCGCCTCCTGGCGCGGCTTCAGCTGCTGCTCGAAGTCGAAGACGAGGGCGCTTAGCCGGCTGAAAAGCCCGAGGCTCTGGGCATGCGCGGTGAGCACCAGCGCCAGCGTCAGAATGCCGGCCGCGGCCACCTGAATGGCGCGGCGCCGGTCGCGTTTCCTGGTGGCAGAAGTCTTCATTGAGGCGCCGAGATGGAAAGCCGGATAAACTCTGAGTGCCCGTTAACAATAGGCAGCCGTTTTCCTGACAGGAGGCGGCGTTTTGCTTGCATGTGCAGATGTTAAGGTTCTATTTACTTTCGCGTAAAGAGCGTCACGGCGGAAACGAGGACTGCCGCCTGACCTAAGGGGCTGATTTGCCTTCTTTTCCGGTCCCCGCGTAGTTTTGGGGGTGTGCATGTTCTGCAACAAGCATCGCCGCAATCTCCTTCTCTTCCTGCTCTCCTTCACCGCCTTTTCGTGCCCGGCCCTTGCCCTTGAGCCGGCCGGCACGGTGGTGCGCGTAGACCGCGTAACCGATGCGAGCGGCCCCGGCGGCAGCCGTTTGCTGCAGACCGAGGGGCCTGTTTACACAGGTGACCGCATTACCACCAATCCGAACGGTCTGGCCCAGATTCGTTTCAATGATGACACGAAGATCGTGGTCGGGCCGAATTCCAACCTCGTCGTCGACAGCTTCGTCTTCAATCCCGACCAGACGGCCAGCCGGGCAACGGTCAGCGCCGTCAAGGGATTCTTCCGCTTCATCAGCGGCAAGAGCCCAAGCCAGGCCTATTCGATCCGCACCCCGACCATGACCATCGGCGTGCGCGGCACCACGCTCGACATCCAGTCGAGCGGCGGCAACGCGCGCGTCATCTTTCTCAGCGGCAGCGGCTTTGGAACCGGCGCCAACGGAGAGACCACCAACTTTTCGGGGGGCTGCGTCCTTTATGTCGCCGGGGCGGGTGGAGGCGTGTCGACGCCGTCCGGTCTCAGCCTGCAGCAGCAGCTGGCCGCCTACTTTCCGCTCATCCAGGACCAGTCCGACCTGGACGCGGCGTTCCAGGCCAACACGTCGGACTGCCCGAACATTGACGGGCGCATCTTCGGGACCCCGGGCGGTGCCTCAGGTGCGGCCGAGAACGAAGAGCGCCACGGCGCCAACGAGCCGGAATCGCCCCCGGACGAAGAGGGGCCTCCGGATGAGGAAGGCCCCCCCGACGAGGGACCCCCGGACGAGGGATGTGGCGACGATTGCGGCGGCGACGGCGAATACCCCTGAGAGAGCCCCGAGCCGACAGCGCCAGCTCCTGTCCGGCTCGGACCATCGAGGATGCCGGCCGTGTCCGAGGTCGGCTCACCTCCGGCGCCAACTGCATCGGCAATGTCCGCGATCCGACCTCAGGTGTAACGGGTCGGCGCGCTCCGCATTGCGAAGGTCTGCCAATGGGCTCGGACGGAGAAAAAGGGGATTGGCTGGGGAACTAGGATTCGAACCTAGATCGACGGAGTCAGAGTCCGCTGTTCTACCGTTGAACTATTCCCCACCGGCGGAATTGCCGCGATTTGGTCCGTCGCGTGGGCGATGTCAACCCTGCGTGGACATCGGCCCGTCATCCGTGTGTTGCAATCGTTTGCTTCAAGCCGGCGGAAAGCCTATCCTGCCTGCAACGCGATGAGGGGCGCTTCGCGCTCCCTCCAGATGCGAGCAGGACATGGTCATGGGCACGGACGCGGCCGAGCCGCTGTCTACGCCCGGTCCGGTGACAGGCCGCGCCGAGCCGCCAATTCGGGCCCCCGCAGGGGCGGCAGTGGCGCCGGGCGAGGCGCCTTCCGCTGATCGGTCCGGACAAGCGGACCGGAACGGCAACGGTGAGCACCGCTGGGCCGGAGATAACAGAGATCGCCGCCGCGGAAACGGTCGCCGCGAGCATGGGCCTTTCTATGCGGCGCTCGACCTCGGCACCAACAATTGCCGCCTTCTGATCGCCGAGCCGACGGGCGATTCGTTCCGTGTCGTCGATTCCTTCTCGCGCATCGTCAGGCTGGGCGAAGGCGTTGCCGGCGACGGCCGGCTGCGGCCGGAAGCCATGGAGCGGGCGCTCGGCGCGCTGCGCATCTGCGGCCAGAAGCTCAGCCATCGCCCCATCGCCGGCGCCCGGCTCATCGCCACGCAGGCCTGCCGAGCGGCGGAGAATGGCGGCGACTTCCTCCACCGCGTGCGCGAAGACACCGGCCTCGACCTGGAGATCGTCGACCAGCGCACCGAGGCGCAGCTTGCGGCGGAGGGCTGCTTTCCGCTGCTCGATCCGCGCACCGATGGGGCGGTGCTCTTCGATATCGGCGGCGGCTCCTCGGAGATCGTGTGGATCGACCGGCGGCGCCATCGCCGCAAGGGCATGCTGCGCGCCTGGGTGTCGCTGCCGGTGGGCGTCGTGACGCTGGCGGAGCGCTATGGCGGCACGAACATCGACGCTGCGCTCTTCGAGGCGATGGTCGACGCCGTGCGCGGCGAGTTTCACCGCTTTCGCGCGCGCGAGGCGCTGAGAGAGGCCATGCGCAGCCGCGCCTTTCATTTCCTCGGCACGTCGGGGACGGTGACCACGCTCGCCGGCGTCCACCTGGATCTGCCGCGCTACAATCGCCGGCTCGTCGACGGGCTGTGGATGGAGGAAGTCGAGATCGAGCGCATGATGGTGAAGATCCGCGCCATGGATTACGAGGAGCGGCGTCGCAATCCCTGCATCGGCCGCGAGCGGGCCGACCTTGTGCTGGGCGGCTGCGCCGTGTTTGAGGCGATCCGTCGCGAATGGCCATGCGGCCGGCTGCGCGTCGCCGACCGCGGGCTGCGCGAAGGCATCCTGGTGCAGCTCATGCGCGCCGACGGCTATTTGCGCGGGCGCGCGCACCGGCACGGCACGTCGGCGCCGCGACGGGGCGGCGCCCCGCAACCGCAATGAAGCGGGCGCAGTGACGAAGACGCGCGGCGGCTCGGGTCATCGCGATCTTCGCCAGCGCGTAAAGACGGCGCGCGGCCGCAAGGCGTCGTCGCAGCGCTGGCTGGAGCGCCAGCTCAACGACCCCTATGTCGCCCGCTCGAAGCAGGAAGGCTATCGCTCGCGCGCCGCCTACAAGCTCATCGAGATCGACGACCGCTTCGGGTTTCTGAAGCCAGGCGCCCGCGTGGTCGATCTGGGAGCCGCGCCCGGCGGCTGGTCGCAGGTGGCGGCGGCTCGCACCGGCTCCACCGATGCGGCGCCGCTCGTCGTGGCGGTCGATTATCTGGAGATGGACCCGCTGCCCGGGGTGACGGTGCTCACCGCCGATTTCCTTGACGAGGACGCGCCGGAGCGCATCGTCGCGGCGCTTGGCGGCGAGAAGGCCGACGCGGTGCTTTCCGACATGGCGGCGCCCACCACCGGGCACAAGGCGACCGACCATCTGCGCATCGTGGCGCTCTGCGAAGCGGCGGCGGAGTTCGCCCGCGAGGTGCTGAAGCCCGGCGGGGTATTTCTCGCCAAGGTGTTCCGCGGCGGCACCGAGAACACCCTGCTCGCCGCCCTGAAGCGCGATTTCGCCAAGGTGCAGCACGTCAAGCCGCCCGCCAGCCGCAGCGACAGCCCGGAGCTTTATCTGCTGGCGACGGGGTTCAGGGGAGGTGACTGACGGACGCGATTCGCGCGCACGTGTCGAGCAGCAGCGATCTACTCACCGCCGTCGCGCTCGGCGGCCCATTCCTCGCCGGTGGGCTCCGTCAGATCAACGCCCGGCAACACCGTCACGCTGCCGCGCATTGCTCCAAATGGGTCGGGTATGGGCGTGTCCGCCACGTCGTCCGGTGTCTCGGGCATGGACGCCCCCTTCGAGAAGAAGAGCATTTGCTTTTCAAGATCGACTTTTTCGGTCCGCCATCCGGCCTCCGTCCACGAACGAGCGATTCGTGCGGCTGCCTCCGTATCGGCTCTCTTTGTTTCGCCGATCTCCGCCTGGGAAATAGGGACGCTTACACGTAAGAGGCGACTCGCGCTCAACAGGGACACCGAAGACTGGTTTCAGGCCGCCCTGAAGGTGCCCGGTATTGAGCTCGCCGATCTGAGTTGGAAAGCCCTGCTCAGATCGGCCATTCTGCCGGACGATCCGCCAAACGATCCCGCCGACCGTATTCTTATATCGACGGCGCGGCATCTTGCCCTTTGCCTTGTCACGCGGGACCGTCGAATTCTGGCATACGCGAACGCGGGGCATTTGGATGCCATGGCCTGTTGAGACGTCGCTCCCTAGTTACAAAGACCTCGCAGGCGTGTTATGCACCCGCGCCAATCCCTGAGCCGATTCCCTTTGGCGCGGCCGTCCCGGCCACGCATTCGGCTACCCGTTTCGGAGGCTTGGCATGGCCAAAATTATCGACGTCGTTACCGGCAGAGAGGCGCTCACCTTTGACGACGTCCTCCTGAAGCCCGGCCGCTCCGAGGTGCTGCCGGCGGAGACCGACATCTCCACACGGCTCACCAAGTCGATCAGCCTCAACCTGCCGATCCTCTCCGCCGCCATGGATACCGTCACGGAAGCGCGGCTCGCCATCGCCATGGCGCAGGCGGGCGGCATGGGCGTCATCCACCGCAACCTCGATCCCGAGCAGCAGGCGGAGGAGGTGCGGCAGGTCAAGAAGTTCGAATCCGGCATGGTGGTGAACCCGGTGGTCATCGGGCCGGAGGCGACGCTCGCCGAAGCGCTGCAGTTGATGGAGGCCCACAACATATCGGGCATTCCGGTGGTGGAAGGCGCCGGCAAGGGCGGACAGGTGGTGGGGAAGATCGCGGGCATCCTCACCAACCGCGACGTGCGCTTCGCATCCGATCCGGCGCAGAAGGTCGCCGAGCTGATGACGCACCAAGACCTCATCCGCGTGCGCGAGAACGTCAGCCAGGAGGAGGCGAAGCGGCTGCTGCACCAGTACCGCATCGAGAAGCTCCTGGTCGTCGACGCGGACGACCGCTGCATCGGGCTCATCACGGTGAAGGACATCGAGAAGGCGCGGCTCAATCCCTTCGCCTGCAAGGACGACCAGGGCCGCCTGCGCGTGGCCGCCGCCACGACGGTGGGCGACAAGGGGCGCGAGCGCACCGAGCGGCTGCTCGACGCCGGCTGCGACGTGATCGTCGTCGACACCGCGCACGGCCATTCCGAGATGGTGCTCGCCACCGTCGCGGCGGTGAAGAAGATGTCGAACGAGACGCAGGTGCTCGCCGGCAACGTGGCGACCGGCGAGGCGGCGCGCGCCCTCATCGACATGGGCGCCGACGCCATCAAGGTCGGCATCGGCCCCGGCTCCATCTGCACCACGCGCGTGGTCGCCGGCGTCGGCGTGCCGCAGCTCACCGCCGTGATGGACGCCGTGGAAGCCGCCAGCCGGGCCGGACATCCCCATCATCGCCGACGGCGGCATCAAATATTCCGGCGACCTCGCCAAGGCGCTCGCCGCCGGCGCCTCCGCCGCGATGGTGGGCGGGCTGCTTGCCGGCACCGAGGAGAGCCCCGGCGAGGTCTACCTCTACCAGGGCCGCTCCTATAAGGCCTATCGCGGCATGGGCTCCGTCGGCGCCATGGCGCGCGGCTCCGCCGACCGCTACTTCCAGGCCGAGATCCGCGATTCGCTGAAGCTGGTGCCGGAGGGCGTCGAGGGCCAGGTGCCCTACAAGGGCCCGGCGGCGAACGTGCTGCATCAGCTCGGCGGTGGCCTCCGCGCCGCCATGGGCTATGTCGGGGCGCGCACGCTGGAGGAGCTGCGCCTGAAGGCGGAGTTCATCCGCATCTCCGGCTCCGCCTTCCGCGAAAGCCACGCGCACAACGTGACCATCACGCGCGAGAGCCCCAACTATCCCGGCGGGGCATAGCGCCATGCCGCTTCTCTATCCGGTGCTGGCGCAGGTGCTCCTGACCCTCCTCGTGGTGATGCGGCTGGGGTCGCTGCGGGTCTCGGCACACCGGGCGCGCGCGGTGCGCTTCCGCGAGGTGGCGCTGTCGGACGCAGCCTATCCGGAGGAGGCGCGCAAGCTCGGCAACAACCTGCGCAACCAGTTCGAGACGCCTGTCATCTTCTATGTGCTGTGCGGCGCCGCCATCTATATCGGCGCGACCGGGTTCTTCATGACGCTGCTCGCCTGGCTCTACGTCGTGACCCGCGTGGTGCACTGCCTGATCCACATCACGCACAATCGCGTGCAGCAGCGCTTCATTCCCTTCCTCTTCGGGTTCATCATCCTGGTGCTGATGTGGATCGTCGTCGTGGCGCGCCTCGTCACGGCTTGACGGCATGCGGATCCCGGGCCTGATCGCCGCTGCGGCGGAAGTGCTGGCCGACATCGATGCGCGCCACCGCCCGGCCAGCGAGGCGCTGCGGGACTGGGGCGTGTCGCACCGCTTCGCCGGGTCGGGCGACCGCGCCTCCATCGGCAACCTCGTCTACGACGCGCTTCGCCGCCGCTCGTCGATCGCCTGGCGCATGGGCGGAGACACGCCCTGGCACCTCGCGGTCGGGGCGGCCGTCCTCGCATGGGGCAACGATCCGCGCGCCCTGAACGAGAGCTTCGCCCAGGATCGCTACGCGCCCGAGTCGATCCCCGAAGAGACGATCCGGCATATCGAAGCCGCCGAGCTCGACGATGCGCCCGGCCAGGTGCGCGCCGATCTGCCGGAATGGCTGGTGCCGCATTTCGAAACGGCGTTCGGCGCGGATTGGATTGCCGAAGGCGCGGCGCTGGCGGAGCGCCCGCCGCTCGACCTTCGCGTCAACACGCTGAAGACGGAGCGGGAGAAGGTTGCACAGCAATTGGCGCCTCGGCGTCGCCCCGACGCCGTTCTCGCCGGTGGGGTTGCGCATCCCGCCCGCCGACGGTCCGCGCCGGCATCCGAACGTGCAGGCGGAGGAGGCTTACCGGCGCGGCCGCGTGGAGGTGCAGGACGAGGCAAGCCAGCTCTGCGCGCTGCTGGTTGCGGCAGAGCCGGGCGAGCAGGTGCTCGACGCCTGCGCCGGGGCGGGCGGCAAGACGCTGGCGCTTGCCGCGCGGATGGAAAACCGCGGGCAGATCTATGCCGGCGATTCCGACAAGACACCGGCTGGCGCCCATCTTCGAGCGGCTGCAGCGGGCGGGCGCGCGCAACGTGCAGGTGCTCGCGCCGGGGGCCGATGCGCTGACGGGCCTGCACGGCCGTATGGACCGCGTGCTGGTCGACGCGCCGTGCACGGGGACCGGCGTGTGGCGTCGCCGGCCGGACGCCAAGTGGCGCGTCACGCCCGAGGCGCTGGCGCGGCGCATCGCCGAGCAGGACGCGGCGCTGGCGGGCGCTGCGCCGTGCGTAAGGCCCGGCGGCGTGCTGGTCTACGCCACCTGCTCGCTGCTGCCGCCGGAGAACGAGGAGCGCGTCGCGGCTTTTCTCGTGGCGCATCCGCATTTCATGCGCATCGCCGCCACTGAGACGTGGAATGCGGCATTGCCGGGCATCGCACCGCCGAAGGCGTCGCTTGGCGATTTCGCATTCCTGCTCACGCCGCGCCGCAGCGGCACGGACGGGTTCTTTGTCGCTGTTCTGCGACGTGCGGCGTAGCGCGGATGGAGCCGCGAAGCGGTGCAATCCGGGATTTCGAGATGCCGTCCCCGCATTACGCTCCGCTTCATGCGGGCTACTTTCTGACGGGCGCTCACTTTCGCGTGGTCGGCGCTTGCCCCAACGGAGGCGCGGCGCTTAGCTGCGAGGCTTGAAGGAGACACTGCATGGCCCAGACCCAGACCAAACCGATCGAGCTCTACTACTGGCCGACGCCCAACGGCTGGAAGATCACCATCCTCCTGGAGGAGCTCGGCGTTCCCTACGAGATCAAATACGTGAACATCGGCAAGGGCGAGCAGTTCACGCCGGAGTTCCTGGCCATATCGCCGAACAACCGCATGCCTGCGATCATCGATCCGGAAGGACCGGACGGCAAGCCGATCTCCGTCTTCGAATCGGCCGCCATCATGCTTTATCTCGGCCGCAAGCTCGGAAAGTTCTATCCACTCCGACGAGCGCCAGCGCGTTGAGGTGGAGGAATGGCTGATCTGGCAGATGGCCAATGTCGGGCCGATCTTCGGCAACGACAATCATTTCCGCCACTACGCGCCGGAGAAGCTGCCCTACGCGATCCAGCGTTTCGGCAACGAATCGCACCGCCTCTACGGCGTGCTCGACAAACGGCTCGAAGGCCGCGACTTCGTCGCCGGCGACTACTCGATCGCCGACATGGCGCTGATCGGCTGGGTCAAGGGCTACGACCGGCGCGAGATCGACATCGCCGAGTTCCCCAACGTCAAGCGCTGGATCGACACGATGCTGGCGCGCCCGGCCGTGGCCAAGGGCCTGGAGCTGGGCGCCGAGATGCGCACCGGCAATCTTGCCACCGACAAGGAAGCGCAGAAAGTTCTGTTCGGCCAGCGCGCGCGCTAACCCCTCCCCGATACGGCGGCGGCATGCCCCCTTACTCTAAAGAGGGAGGCGAGGCCGTACAGCTTCGTGCAAGCCGGTGGTGCCCTTGATGCACCGCCGGCCGCCAGGCGTGCGGCCAAACGGCGTGAGTGCGACTTTTCCGCCACGTAGTGAACGGAATCCCAACGTGAGGCGATTTCACGCAAGTCGATCGAGTGCTAAAAAAGTCAATCTTTACTGCATGTTGGCTCAAATCCTGGTGCGCGCGTAAACGCAAAATGAACCAAGCAGTCACGGTCCGTTAAGCCCGGCCGTTAACGCTCAGGTTCTCGCGGCCGCGGAAGATCATCCCGTCAGAAACGGACGGGGCTCAACCGTCGCCAATAGGGATTGCAGTCACATGAGCATGCAGACACAGACAAGCGTCGCCGGGGAAATGCCGGCCAACTTCTTCGAGCTGGGCCTCTCCTATTCCACGGGCCGCGAAGGGCGGGTCGATCTCATTGAGGCGCACAAGTGGTTCAACATTGCCGCGGCGCGCGGCGACCGGGTGGCGGCTCAGCATCGCGAAGAGCTCGCCGGCGAGATGTCCCGCGAAGAGATCGGCGCCGCCCTCAAGGCCGCGCGAGAGTGGATATCCCACCATTGATGCTCGCTGAGTACGCCGCGTGCGTACTCCGGGGGGCATTCGTGACAATTTCGCGCAGCCCTTGAATTAGGGGGTTCGCAACCGGGGGCTTTTCTCGATCCTTCCTTGGGGATTCGCGGCACAGGCACGAGAAGGCCGGCTGCGGATTTGGAAGGGGCGAAGCAGATCGCTTGGCCAAGCCGCGGGCGCGGCGTGAAATGGTTGCCAAGACCATCCGGTCCCGGCTGAAGCGGAGCGGCTGCCACGCGCCTCCTGATGACAGGAGGTTCGATCGGTATGAAGTCCACACTGCGAACGGCACTGGCGCTGCTTGTCGCGGCGTCCGCCATGCTTTCACTTGCGCATGTCGCACGCGCAAGCATCGACCGCATCCCAATCGTCGATTCGGTCTGCCTGCACGAGCGCACCGTGCTGCGCGGGAAGGACGGGCGGTCGATCCGGGACTCCACGGCGGAGAATCCAGTGGAGCTTGTGAAGGTCACCGTCTGCGACCGCAAGCGCGCCACCTGCATGGTGGAGGACGAAGAAGTGCCGATGGCGCTCTGCCGCTGATAGGGCGGCGCAATCCGGCAGGTCACTCGGGCGCTATTCGCCCACCGGCGGGGTGCCGTGGGTGTGGAACGACTTGATCGTCTGCAGGCCCCAGGCCTGGCCCTTCTTTCGCTCCGTCTCCGTCCACGTGACGGTCTCCCAATCCGGCGCCAGGATGAGCCGTGCCCCGGCATTCGCGACCTCGACGCGGTTGCCGGCCGGCTCGTAGACGTAAAGGAAGAACGTTCCCTGGATCGCGTGCTTGTGCGGCCCCGTCTCGATGAAGATCCCGTTCTCCAGGAAGATATCGGCGGCGCGCAGGATATCCTCGCGCTGGTCGACCGCGTAGGTGACGTGATGGAAGCGCCCGCGGGAGCCGGTGTGATCGCCGGAATAGGCGATGTCATAGCCCTTGTTGTTGACGGTGAACCAGCAGCCGGCGACCGTGCCGTTGTCGAGCACGATCTGCTCGGTGACGCGCGAGCCGAGCGCCTTCGGCAGGAAGTCGCGGATGGCGCCGACATCGGCGGCGAGGAGGTTCACGTGGTCGAGGCGGCGCACGCACACGCCGCGCCCATGATAGCGCTGGGCGATGTTCTTCAGCGCCGGGCGCTCCTCCGGCGGCGGCACGTAGCGTTTGGTCTCGTAGTAGATCTCGAAGACGTGGTCGTCGGGGTCCTTGAAGCGGTAGGCCGGGCCGTGGCCGAGGTCGCCGTCCGTCCAGCCGATGCCGGCGCCGAGCGCCTCGATAGCCGCGACGCGACGCTCGAGCGCCTGCGGGCTGGAGCAGCGGTAGGCGATGTGCCCCATTCCGGTATTGTCGGACGCGGTGAGCTTCAGCGTATGGAACTCGTAGTCGTCGAAGCCGCGTAGATAGATGGAATCGCCCTCACGTCCGCTCTCCGTCAGGCCGTAGATGTTGACGAAAAAGTCGAGGCTCTCCTGCGGCTTGTTGGTCAGCACTTCCACGTGCCCGAGATGGGCAACGTCGAAACACGGTTCGGGCGACGTCATGGCTCTCCTTCCCAGGAAGTTTTTGGTTGTGCTGTTTCCCGCGGGCCGTCAGGTCGGGCCGCCACACCATGGGACCTGTATACAATGATGACAAGTGCCGATGACATGCGGCAAAGAGGGGAGGCGCGCACTATCTTCTTTGGCGAGCGGGCATTGCGGAGAGGGTATCCATGAGCGACGGTATTCGCTGTATGATGATGCGCGGCGGCACCTCCAAGGGCGCCTATTTCCTGGCCGGAGATCTGCCGTCCGGCACGGAGGAGCGCGACCAACTGCTTCTCTCCATCATGGGCTCGCCGGACCCGCGCCAGATCGACGGCATCGGCGGCGCCGATCCGCTGACCAGCAAGGTGGCGGTGGTGAAGCGGTCGCAGCGGCAGGGCATCGATGTCGACTACCTCTTCCTGCAGGTCTTCGTCGACCAGCCGCTGGTCAGCGCCAGCCAGAATTGCGGCAACATCCTCGCCGGCATTGCCGGCTTCTCCATCGAGCGCGGGCTCGTCGCCGCGAACGGCGCGGAATCGACCGTCACCATCTTCCTCGAAAATACCGGGCAGACGGCGCGCGCCACCATTCCGACGCCGGACGGCATGCCGACCTATTCCGGCAGCGAGGCGATCGACGGCGTCCCCAATACCGCCGCTCCAGTGCTCCTGAGCTTCACCGACGCAGCCGGCTCGACCTGCGGGGCGCTGCTGCCGACCGGCAACGATGTGGATGTCGTGGACGGGGTCGAGGTCACGCTTATCGACAACGGCATGCCGGTGGTGGTGATGCGCGCCGCCGACATGGGGATCACCGGCTACGAGACGCGCGAGGAGCTGGAGGCTAATGCCGCGCTGAAGGAGCGGCTGGAACGGCTGAGGCTCGCCGCCGGACCACTGATGAATCTCGGCGACGTGACGGAGAAGAGCGTCCCCAAGATGACCATGGTGGCGCCCCCGCAGCATGGCGGCGCCATCATGACGCGCACTTTCATCCCGCATCGCTGCCACGCCTCCATCGGCGTGTTCGGCGCACTGAGCGTGGCGACGGCATGTCTGCAGCCCGGCTCGCCGGCGCACGCCATGGCTGCGATCCCCGACGGCCCGCGCAAGGTGATGCAGGTCGAGCACCCGACGGGCCATCTCGACATCGTGGTGCGCATGGATGAGGGCGGGGAAATCGCCGAGGCGGCCTTCATGCGCACGGCGCGCAAGCTGTTCGACGGCACGGTTTTCCCGCGCAGGTAGTTCAGCTGCTCAACGAACACGCGAATGAGCAGATTGGTAAAGGCACCTCCCCGCTGGCGCCGGCCTGCGGAGCCATCTCGGCGATGCGACGAAAATGCACGCCGAGGCCTGGGCTTATCGCTGTTCGACACCTGACACGCCGCTGACATCGCCAGCCGATAGGGTGTCGCGCCGGCACAATCGAACGGCGAATTGTGCAGTTGATGGTTGACGGGGCGGTAACCCTCGGCCAAGAATTGAAACTAAGAGGAGAGTGCTTAGAAAAGCGCGATACTGAGGGGTATCTACAAGGGGGGGTGACGTTCGGCTCAGAAGCGGCGGAGCCGACGGTCATTTGAATAGGGTCAGTCAGCGCAAAACCGCGCGACGCTGCGCCGCTAGTCTCCTTCGTACCCAACGAATCGACGGCCCGTATTCCGGGCTGAAGCGTCACAGCCGTGACCGCGACAGGCGGTCATCGGGATGGGGGAGATGGGGATGTCCAACTGGTCTCACAATAATCACGGCAATCACAACGGCCACGGTCCTCACAACCCGCCGCCTCCACCGCCGCCCAGCACCTATCAGTTCAGCGCCTTCAAAGGCAGCGACATCATCAACGGCAACAAGGACTACCTGGCGCTTGGCCGGACGTTCGTCATGCCAGCGGTGGCGACGACCTGCCTGACCGTCACCGACGACGACGGCAAGCTCTCGGGCGATCAGAGAAATAACGAAAGAGGCGACGACAGGAGCTACCAGACCGCCGACATCGACTACAACGGCGTGCAGGTCCAGGACGATGTGAAGATCTACGCCGAGCAGTATCTACATTTTGAAAGGCTCGGACGGCCATCTCTACAAGCTGCTTGAGATCGAGATCAAAGGCATCGCGCAGTACGGCAACGACAAGGTCGACTACTACTCCTTCATCGGCGACGTGCCGCCGGCCGGCGTGACGCTTAAGACCATCGCGGTCAGGGAAGTCAGCAGCGACGGGGTCAAATACAGCGATCTCGGCGCCGGCCCGAAGGAGGCCGGTCCGGTCTTCGGCGCGGGCGATGTGACAGGCTCCTCGATGGAGATCGCCGACAACGCGCCGGGCGAGAACACCACGACCCATACCGCGACGGGCGTGATCGCGTTCACCGACAATGTCGGCGATTCCCATACCGTCGACGTCGTCCCCGACGCGCTCGACTATCGCGGCACGCTGACGGCGATCGTCACCGACGAGACCGACGTGGACGCCAGTGGCCAGGTCGACTGGCAGTTCTCGGTGGAGGATTCCGCCCTCGACGACCTCGCCGAGGGCGAGAGCGTGGTGCAGACCTACGACATCGTGCTGGAGGACAGCGGCGGCGGCACCGACGTCAAGACCGTCACCATCACGCTCACCGGCAAGAACGACGTGCCGGTGTTCGCGGAGGTTGTCGAGTTCCAGCAGGGCTTCGAGACGAATTCCGACGGCATCCTCGACGGCAGCAACGGCTGGTACGGTGACGTGACTGTCGTGCCGACAGGCACGAACGGCATCGCCTCACCCGACGGCTCCAGCCATGCGATCCTGACGCAGGACGGCCCGGTGGGCGACGAGACGGGCCCCTTCACGCGCTTCGACGGCTTCCGCGCCGACTTCAACGGCGATTGGACCGCCGAGGTGAAGGTCTATCTCGACACCGGCTGGGCCGCCGGCGAGGGCTTCGACTATTCGGTCGCCTCGAGCGGCTCCGACGGGGCGCACCAGCGCGACTTCATCTTCCACGTCACCAAGGACACCTCGACCGGCGAGCTTCTCGTCGGGGGCTCCAACAACACCAACTTCGATCCGCGCGAAGACCTGGAGACGATCAACCATTACACCGTCCCCGCCTCCGGCTGGTACACGCTGCAGCACGTGTTCCACAATGACGGCGGCGTGCTTTCGGTCGACCTGAACCTGGTGGACGCCGGCGGAACGATCGTGTGGACCGAGACCCGCACGGACGTGACCAACGACACGATCGACCAGATCGGCGGCAACCGCTACGGCTGGTTCACCAATATCGACGTGGCCGGCGGCATCGCGGTCGATTCCTACAGCCTGGACGTCCCCGATTATCAGGCACCGCAAGTCATGGAGACGCTCGGGACGCCGGCACCTGCCGACGAGCTGACCGCTTCCGGCGACGTGCCGTTCGGCGACGTCGATCTCATCGACACGCATACGGCCTCGGCGGCGTTCTCCTCGGCCTCGCTGTCGAACGGCGACGCGGTCGACGCCGGCCTCCTGACCGAGCTCGGATCGGCGATGTCGGCCATGGTCAGCGACGATTCCACCGGCGATCAAACCGGCCAGGTGTCATGGACCTTCACGCTGGACGCGGACTTGGCGGAGTTCCTGGCGGCCGGCGAGGTGCTGAGGGCGACCTACGACGTCACGGTCACCGACAACCAGAGCACCAGCGACACGGTGCAGGTCGAGGTCACCATCGTCGGCACAAACGACGCGCCGGTCGTCGAGGGGGCATCGGTCACGACCGGCTCCGTCTCCGAGCCCGGCGACATTCCGGGCATCGACGAGGCGGGGCTCGGCGGCGGGCTGGAGCCGACCATCGCGCTGAACGCGACGATCACCACGGCGCTCGACACGCTGCCTACCACGCCCGGCGACCTGTCGTCGGTTCTGGCGACCGTCGAGACCGAGCTTGGCGACACCGCGCAGGCGATCGCCGTTGTCTGGGACTATCTCGACGACGCCTATGTCTCCGCCGGCCCCAACCAGACCAACATCAACGAGGCGTTCGTGCGTCTCGGCGTGGAATATGTCGAGTACCTGCAGGCTGGCGGCAGCCCGCTGGTCGACGTCACGGCCAAGTTCACGCCGGATGGTCCCGACGCCGACACGCTGCCGGAGCGCGATCAGTCGCTGCACGACAACCTGCTCGGCAATCTCAGCCAGGGCGTGCTGAACGGGCGCTTCAGCGGCACGACGCTCACCGACCTGACGGCCCTCGTCAGCGGGGCCGATCCGGATCTCCTGACGCGCACCTATTACGACGGGCAGGACAGCCATCCCGCCCAGGAAGCCGACGCGCGGCAGTTCGATCTCGACAACGGCTTCGTGCCGTCTGCGGAGGGCACGCTGGTTGCGAGCGACGTGGACAGTGGCGCGGTGCTCACCTGGTCGGTCGACACGAATGCGGGCACCTACGGCACGCTGGAGTTCGATACCGGCACGGGCGCCTGGAAATACACGCTCGACAACGCCGCCGCCGACAGCCTTGCCGACGGCGAGAGCTTCGTCGAAAACTTCATGGCGACCGTCGAGGACGAACACGGCGCCACCGACATGGTGGCTCTCGCCATCACCGTGAACGGCACCAACGACGCGCCGGTGATCCAGAGCGCCTCGACCGTGTCGGGCGCGGTTGCGCCTGAGAGCCTTGCCGGCATTACCGAGGCCGGCCCCGGCGGGCCGCTGGAGCCCGACGCGGCGCTTCTTACGCCGACCGTCAACACGGCGCTGGCGATGATCTTGACCGACCCGGACCAGCTGAACGCCATCCTGGCGACCGTTCAGTCGGAAGTCGGCGACATGGCGACGGCATTCGCCGTCGTGTGGGACTACATCGACGACAATTACAGCTACTACAACAACGCCATCAACGAAGCCGCGGTGCGGCTCGGCGTCGCCTACGCGGACTATCTGCAGAACGGCGGAACCCCGCTGTTCAACATCACCGCCAAGTTCACCCCGGACGGCGGCGATGCCGGCAGCGATCCCGACCGCATGCAGTCGTTGCACGACAATATCCTCGGCAACCTCGACATCCCCTCGATGATCGACAAGTTCCAGGGGTCGGGTGACGGCGGCTCCAATCCGAGTCCGGTTCCGGGCCTCTATGCGACGCTCTACAGCCTCGTCGACGGCGCCGGCCTGGTGGGGCGGCCTATCTACGGCGGCTACGAGGGCACCGCGAACAACGCACTTCCCTTCGACGTCGCCCACGGCCTTGCCGATCCCGGCGCGACCGGCGGCACGCTGGTTGCGACCGACGTGGACAACGGTGCGGTGCTGTCGTGGTCGGCGGACTCGCTCAGTGGCGCCTATGGCGACTTCACGCTCGATTCCGGCACCGGCGAGTGGACCTACACGCCCGATGCAGGGGCGTTCGAGGCGCTCGGGGTCGGCGATTCGGTGGTCGACAGCTTCGTCGCTACGGTGACCGACGAGCACGGCGCCACCGACTCCATAGAAGTCGACGTCACCCTCAACGGCATCAACGACGCGCCGGTGGCCGAGGATGATTCCTTCGCCACCGACACGATCACGCCGGTCGCCGCCAACGTCCTCGACGACAACGGCAACGGCCCCGACAGCGACGTCGACGGCGATTCGCTCACCGTCAGCCTGGTCGACGACGTCGACAACGGCACGCTGGTGCTGAACTCCGACGGCTCGTTCACCTACACGCCGGATGCTCTTTTTGCTGGCACGGATAGCTTCGACTATCAGGTGAGCGACGGGCACGGCGGAACCGACACCGCAACCGCCACCATCGATGTGGAGGCGGCCGCCGGGCCGGGCATGATCCTCGTCGTCGATACCGACGGCAGCATCATCTACAGCGCGTCCACAATCCAGGACGCCGTCGACAACCTGAGCGCCGACGACCAGACGATCCTCATCGGTGCCGGGACCTATTCCGGCGCGGGCAACTACAACGTCGTCGTCGACCGGCCGGTCACCATCCGCGGCGCCGGCAAGGATGGCGGCGCCGGTGACACGACGGTCGATGTCGGCAATCTGGGTACCGGCTTCAGCGTCGACCTGGCGAGCGACACTCCCGCCGGCACGATCACGTTCGAGAACCTTGCGGTCGTCAATGCCCAGGGCAACGGCATCGAGGCCTACGACCAGGAGATTCTCGGTACGCTCGTGGTCGACGGCGTCCGCGTGGAGGACTCGGTCAATTCCGGCCTCTTCGTCGGCGGCCGCCAGTTAAGCGGTGCCTACGCCCAGGCCGGCGTGCAGGCGGTGATCGTCACCGACTCCGACTTCATCGACAACGGCCAGTCGAGCGGCAACAGCGCCAACCTGTTCCTCTACGAGTTCGACGGCGATGCGACCCTTGCGGCGCTGACCATCGCGAACAGCGTGGCGGGCACCAACAGCGCTGCCTACGGCATCCAGATCTCGGGCGTCGACGGGCCGCTTTACGACCAGATCGGCCCCTACGCCGCGGCTGGCCAGACCTACGATGTGCTGGCCGCCATGGGCAACGTGACGTTCGAGGACGTGGATGTCTCCGGCAACTACCGCAAGCCTGGGCTCTACGTGCAGGGCTACACTGACATGACGGGCCTGCAGTTCGTCTCCGGCAACACCGTCGACGTCGACTCCACGAGCTGGGGCAAGCCGGTCGTCATCGACCCGATGGCCGACCAGCTGCCGACGGGCACGCCGGGCACACCGGGGAATGCCGGCTCGTTCTTCGACGATAGCGCGGCGAACGGCTCCTACGATCTGAGCGGCCTTGTGGTCACGGCTCCCGACAGCCAGTTCAACGAGCTCGACGGCACGACCAAGGCCGATACGATCGTCGGCACCAATTTCCACGATCTGATCACCGGCTTCGAAGGGGATGATGACCTTTCGGGCGGCGGGGACGATGACGTGATCGTCGGCGGCCCCGGCGCGGATCACATGGACGGCGGAGACAATGATGACGTCTTCATCATCAACTCGCCTGCCGAGCACGCAGCCGGGGAGACGATCGACGGCGGCGATGTCAATGATTCCATCGCCTTCACGTCGACCACGCCCGGCGATGCGCTCGTCCTGCAGTCCGGCGTCACCAATGTGGAAACCGTCTACCTCGGCACCTACCTCGGCAACGGGCTCTTCAACACCTCCGGCACGAATGCGCTCGATCTCGACGCATCCGCGGGCGACTCGGCTCTCGCTTTCATCTTTGGCAATGATGGCGACAACGTCATCGTCGGCACGGATTTCGGCAACACCATCTTCGGCCATGGCGGCGACGACACCGTCACGGGCGGCGGTGGAGATGACTTCATCCTGGGTGACTCGTTCGCCGTCGACGTTGGCGACAACGACACGGCGGTCTACGCCGACACGCTCGATGCAAGCGACTTCAGCTTCAACGCGGGAACCGGGGAGTGGACGGTCACCACCGACACCGAAGGCACCGACACGCTGAAGGGGATCGAGAAGGTCGTCGACGGGGCGGGGAATGTGTTCCTGCTCGTGGACGGCGATCCTGTCGGCGGCTTCCTGACGATCCAGGACGCGGTCGACAACTCCTCTGCCGGCGACACCATCGTTGTCGGCGCCACGACCGTCGATCTTGCAGGGGCGGGCGACTCGCAGGTGCAGATCAGCCACGATCTGAACATCGTCGGTGCCGGCAAGGGCGTCAGCATCATCGTGCCGGTGGCGGATACCGGAAGCAGCGGTGACGCGCGGGGCATGTTCCTGGTCGACGACGGCGTCAACCTGGACGTCTCCAACCTCACCGTCGACGGGTCGGGCTTCCTGATCTACCAGGCGTTCCGCGACCTCGGTTCGGGCACCTTCGACAATGTCGAGTTCACCGAGATCAAGTACAACGAGAGCACGAATTACGCCGGGACGGCGATCGCGGCGTTCGGCCCCTCGTCGAACATCAATGTCACCAACTCGGACTTCTCGGAGATCGGGCGCATCGGTGTCCTGTATTTCGGTCCCGGCACCACCGGCACGTTCCAGGACAACACCTACACGGGCAAGGGCGCCGGTGACTTCCTCGACTACGCTCTCGACATCAGCAATGGCGCGGTGATCGACGTCGTTGGCAATCAGATCTCCCACAACGAAGGCATCGCGGTCAGCGACGGCTCGACATCGGCGGGCATCCTGGTCACGACCTACTTCGGGCCGGGCACAACCGCACACGTGATGGACAACACGTTCACCGACAACTCGACGGGCGTGTTCGTCGGTTACGACAATACCGACACAAGCATCGTCGACCTGATGACGGGGAACGTGGCGACCGGCGGAACCGGCGTCGACGTGCGCGGCGACGCCGACGTCACGAACGGCGCCTTCTTCGACGGCACGTTCCATTGGATCGGTGGCGACGGAAACAACGTGATTGTCGCCGGCGACTCCAATGACATCATCATCGGCGGGGCCGGTGACGACACGATGACCGGCAATCTCGGCTCGGACCTGTTCGTGTGGAGGTCAGCGGAGCTCAATGACGGGCCGCCCGACCATGACACGATCACCGACTACACGCCGGGCGAAGACGTCATCGATCTGTCGGGTGAGAGCGTTCTGTTCACCGACACCAGCACGCCGGGGCAGGTCACGCTGATCGTCAGCAACGACAATGACGCCATCACCGTGGTGGGGGCAAACTCGCTCGCCGACATCACCTTCAAGACCACGGTGGAGGCAGTCGGACTCGACGCTTGATGCCAGCTCGACGACGGGCGGGGAGCTCTATTTCGGCTCCGGCAACTTCCCGACCAACTTCAACAAGACCACGATCGCCGACCACGATATCGAGCTCGGTCTGAAAATCCACTACCGGCAGGGAGCCGACATCACGGCGAAGAACGTCGATCTCGATGGCAGCTCCTACTACATCGCTCCGGACGGCCCGCAGGTCGTGGATCCCGGGCACAGCGTGCCCGTGGCGAATGCCGGTCGGGCGGCGTGGAGCTTCGACTATTCGATCAACACGGGGCTGAACGGCAGTGCCGACGCGCTGGACGACTTCGACTTCCAGCTGCTGATCGATCTCGATCCGAGCGGTGGAGTGGACTACCTGACGCTGACACTCGAGCCGGGGGGCACGGGGTCTTCTGCCCATCACTGGGAGGACAGCCTCGCCAACGCCATAATCTCGGACGACGACGGCACGACGCAGATAACGCAGAACTCCCAGAATCTCGCGTTCTACGCGGCGGCAATCGACACCGATCCCAACACGCCGGGCATCCAGCCCTACACCTTCGGTCCGGGTGAGTTCGACATCGAGCTGCGTGCCTTCTCCGGGGCGGATATGATCGGCTCGGTTCACGACACGATCCTCGTCGTCTGATCCGAACACAGATTTCGGGAAAGCGCCGGGCGGCAGCCGTGCCGCCCGGTTTCTCTTTTTGCGGCCTGCTTGAAGTCTGCTTGGCGGCTCACTCGCCGTTCAGGGTAAGCTTCTGTCAAGTATAGGCTTTTGTTTAGACGAATCCCGTGCCATGGATTCACGAGAAATAGAGGGCTTCGCGTTAACCAATCACGAAATGTCTGGTAGACCGAACAAAGATCAGCCACCGGTCGCTGCTGCGCTGAAGGCGTGCCGCAGTGCATTCTGGAGCGTTGCGCTGTTTTCCGGCGCGGTGAACCTCTTGATGCTCGCCGGTCCGCTCTACATGCTGCAGATCTACGACCGGGTTTTGACCAGCCGCAGCGTATCGACGCTCGTGGGACTCACGGTCTTCCTGGTCGGCGCCTACGCCTTCCAGGGCACGCTCGATGCCCTCCGCAACCGTGTCGTCATCCGCTCGTCGCGGCTGCTGGATCATCACCTGGAGGAGATCGTGCACAAGGCCGTGGTGCTCCAGGCGACGCACCCGCGGCGCGACGCGCAGCCCTCGCACCCGGTCCGCGACATCGACCAGATACGCTCGTTCCTCACCAGCACGGGGCCGATCGCCTTCGTCGACCTGCCGTGGATGCCGGCCTTTCTGGCCGTCTGCTACCTTATTCACCCCTGGCTCGGCTTCACGGCAACGGCCGGGGCGGTCCTGCTGGTCGTCGCGACGCTCCTGACGGAGCGCGCCAGCCGCGCCCCGGCGCGCACACTGGCACGCGACGGCGGCGCGCGTGCCGTCATGGCGGAATTGACCAGGCGCAACAGCGAGACCATCCTGGCGATGGGGATGGTCGACGCAATGGGCCGCCGCTGGTCGGACATCAACGGCCGCTATCTTGCCGCGGTGCAGCGCTCGAGCGACGTCGTCGGCTCGTTCGGCAGCCTGTCGCGGATTCTGCGCCTGTTGCTGCAGTCGACCATGCTGGGAATCGGCGCATTTCTGGTGATTCGCGGCGAACTCACCGCCGGCGCCATGATCGCCGCCTCGATCATGATGGCGCGGGCGCTGGCGCCTATCGAGACGGTCATCGCCAATTGGCGCAGCTTCGTGGCCGCTCGGCAGAGCGTGCGGCGGCTGGAGGAGACGCTGCTGCCGCTGGCGATGGCGCCGGTCGCCACCCAGCTGCCGACGCCGAAGGAATCGCTGGGCGTGACACGCCTGACGGTCGCGGCACCCGGCTCCGACCGCGTGCTGCTCAACGGCGTCGACTTCTCTTTGACGCGTGGAGAGGCGCTCGGCGTCATCGGGCCGAGCGGTAGCGGAAAGACGACGCTGGCGCGCACGCTGATCGGCGTCTGGCATCCTGTCAGAGGCGTCGTCCGGCTCGACGGTGCCGCGCTCGACCAGTGGGGCCCGGAATCGCGTGGGCACCCATATCGGCTACGTCTCGCAGTCGATCGAGTTGTTCGACGGCACGGTGGCCGAGAACATTGCGCGCATGGATTCAACGCCGGATTCCGAGAAGGTGATCCATGCCGCGGTGGCGGCGAACGCGCATGCGATGATCCTGCGGCTTCCCAACGGCTACGACACGCCGATCGGCGAGGGCGGGCAGAGCCCTCTCCGGCGGTCAGCGCCAGCGCATTGCATTGGCGCGCGCGCTTTACGACGACCCTTTCCTGATCGTTCTCGACGAGCCGAACTCCAACCTGGACAGCGGCGGTGAGGCGGCGCTGGTGACGGCGATCGAGGGCGCCAAGGCGCGCGGCGCGATCGTCATCCTCATCGCCCACCGGCCCGTCCATCATCAGCGTATGCGACAAGGTGCTGGTGCTGGCGGATGGGGCGCAGAAGGCTTTCGGGCCGCGCGACGAGGTTCTGCTGCAGGTGCTGCCGCAGCAACAGGCTGGAGCGGCGGCGCCGCCGAACCTCAAGGTCGTGCCAGGCGGTCGAATGCGGCGGATGAAGCCATGAGCGCCCCGTCCGACCCGCGGCGAGCCATCCGCCGCCTCAACGTGTTCGGCCTGGCCATCCTCTTCGCCCTGGTCGGCGGGGTGGGCGGCTGGGCTTTCACCACCGAGCTTGCCGGCGCGGTCATCGCGAGCGGGCGTGGTGGTCGTCGATTCCGACATCAAGCGGGTGCAGCACCCGACTGGCGGCGTGGTGGGTGAGCTCAACGTGCGCAACGGCGACTTCGTCGAAGGCCGGCCGACCTGCTGATCCGGCTCGACGAGACGGTCACCAAGCGCCAATCTCGGCATCGTGCTGAACAGCCTCGACCAGGCGCATGGCGCGCGAGGCGCGGCTGGAGGCCGAGCGCGACGGCGCGGATGCGGTCGCCTTTCCCGAGGAGCTGACGTCGCGCGGCTCCGAGCAGGGCGTCGCCTCGATCATGGCCGGCGAGCGGCGGCTGTTTGAGCTCCGGGCAGAGCCAGCGCGCCGGGCAGATCGCGCAGCTGCGCGAGCGCGAGCCCAGCTTGAGGACGAAATCAAGGGCCTCAACGGCCAGCTCGACGCCAAATGGCGGAGATCGAGCTCGCCAAGCAGGAGCTGAGCGGCGTGCGCGAGCTGTGGGAGAAGAACCTCATCACCATCCAGCGGGTCGCCGCGCTGGAGCGCGACCTGGCGCGCCTGGAAGGCGAGCAGGGCGAGTTGGTGGCTCCATCGCGCAGGCCGAGCGGGCGCAAGACGGAAGTCGGGCTGCAGATCATCCAGATCGACAGGACCTGCGCAGCGAAGTGGCCGGCCAGCTGCGCGAGGTGCAAGGCCAGATCGCCGAGTTCCTGGAGCGCAAGACCGCGGCAGAGGACCAGCTCAGCCGCATCGACATCCGCGCGCCGCAGGACGGGCGCGTGCACCAGCTCACCGTCCACACGGTCGGAGGAGTGATCGCCGCCGGCGAGACGATCATGCAGATCGTCCCCGTCGATCTCCTGACCATCGAGGTGAAGATCCAGCCGCAGGACATCGACAGCGTCAGCCCGGAGCAGATCGCCGTCCTGCGCCTCTCGGCCTTCGACACGCGCACCACGCCGGAGATCAAGGGCAAGGTGACCCGCATCTCGCCGGAGGTCGTGGTCGACGAGCGGACCGGCGTGACCTACTACACGCGCGCATCTCAATCCTGCCGGGCGAGATGGAGAGGCTCGGCCGCTCCAGCTGGCGCCCGGCATGCCGGTCGAAGCCTTCATCCAGACGGGCGAGCGGACGGTCATCTCCTACCTGATCAAGCCGCTGGTCGACCAGGTGAAGCATACCTTCCGCGAGCAGTGAGCTTAGAGCCCGGTTCTGATCGATCAGAGCCGGGCTCTATCTCTTTGTTTGAGTATGATCTTATCCGAAAACCGGTGCCCACTTTTCGGGATCATACTCTGGCCCAGGCGCTCCGGATCAGACCGCGAGATATTCCTGGCGCAGCTCGGCGTTCTCCAGCACCTCGCTGGCCGGCCCCTGCCAGGCGACCGTGCCCATGTCGAGGATGACGGCCTGATCGGCGAGCTGCAGCGCGGCGATGGCGTTCTGCTCCACGATGATCGTGGTGATGCCGAGTCCCTTGATCTCCGTCACGATCTTCTCGATCTCGCGCACGATGACCGGCGCCAGGCCTTCGTAGGGCTCGTCGAGGAGGAGCAGCTTCAGATCGCGCGCCAGTGCGCGGGCGACCGCCAGCATCTGCTGCTCGCCGCCCGACAAGGTGGTGCCCTCCTGCGACCGGCGCTCCGCCAGCCGGGGAAAGTGCTCGTAGATGCGCTCCAGCTCCCAGCCCTTCGGCTCGCTGATCTGGGCGAGGATGAGGTTCTCCTCCACCGTCAGCCCGGGGATGATGCGCCGGTCTTCCGGCACCAGCACGACGCCGGCCTGCGCCGCCTGGTAGCTCTCCATGCCGTGGAGCGCCTTGCCCTGCAGCCAGATCTCGCCCTGCTTCAGCTCCGGGCTCGGCGCGCGGGCGATGGTGCGCAGCGTCGAGGTCTTGCCGGCGCCGTTGCGGCCGAGCAGCGCCAGCACCTCGCGCTTCCGCACCTCGAAGCTGACGCCTTGAACGATGTAGCTCTCGCCGTAATAGGCGTGCAGGTCGCGGCAGACGAAATAGCCGGGAGATTCGGCCTTGGCGGCTTGGGTCTCCTGCATCGTCCCGGCAGGTGCTGCGGCGGTCATTGCCATGGCCATCAATGCGTCCCCCCGAGATAGGCTTCCTGGACCTTCGGATTGCCGCGTACCTCGTCCGGTGACCCCTCGGCGATGATGCGGCCTTGCGCGAGCACCGAGATCTTGTCGGCCAGCGAGAACACGACATGCATGTCATGCTCGATGATGACCTTCGTCATGCCGCGTTCCTTGATGCGCTTCAACAGCTCGATGGTGCGGTTCGTGTCATGCCGCGACATGCCCGCCGTCGGCTCGTCGAGGAGAAGCAGCCGCGGGTGCTGGATCAGACACATGCCAAGCTCCAGCCGGCGCTTGTCGCCGCGCGACAGGCTCGCGGCGTGCTGATCCTTCAGATGGACGAGGCCGACATCCTCCAGCGTGTCCTCCGCCTCCTGCCTGAGCGCCCTCTCGCTGTCGAGCGTGCGCAGCGCATGCAGGCGGAAGCTCCCGTCGCGCTTGGCGAAGGCCGGCACCATGACGTTCTGCAGCAGCGTCAGGTCGGGAAAGATCTCCGGCGTCTGGAAGACGCGGGCGACGCCGAGCTGGTTGATCTCGTAGGGGCGCCTGCCGGTCAGCACCTGCCCGTTGAAGATGACGGCGCCGGAATCCGGCGCCAGCCGTCCCACGCAGACGTTGAGGAGCGTCGACTTGCCGGCGCCGTTCGGGCCGATGATGGCGTGCGTCTTGCCCTCCTCGACCTGAAGGTCGATGTCGGAGAGCGCCCGAAGGCCGCCGAAGCTCTTTTGGACGTCGGCCACATGCAGGACGGCGTTTTCCACGACGGTCTCCTTCACTCGGCCGCTTGCACTTCAGTCCGGCGGGCAGGTGCGTTGGGCTTCGAGCGGAACAGCCGGCCCAGGCGCCGGAAGCCCTCCATCAGGCCGCCGGGCAGGAAGATAACGATCACCATGAACAAGACGCCGAGTGTGAGCTGCCACCCATCGCCGACAAACGGGCTGACGACCAGCGTCAGGAAATTGGCGATCGGATCGGGCAGAAAATCGAACCAGCCATGCACGACATTGTCGTTGATCTTGGAGAAGATCGCCTCGAAATATTTGATGAAGCCGGCACCGAGAACCGGGCCGAACAGCGTGCCGGCGCCACCCAGAATGGTCATCAGCACGACTTCGCCCGACGCCGTCCACTGCATCCGCTCGGCCCCGGCCAGCGGGTCCATGCAGGCAAGGAGGCCGCCGGCGAGACCGGCATACATGCCCGATATCACGAAGGCCGCCAGCGTATACGGCTTGGTGTTGATGCCGGTGTAGTTCAGCCGCTGCGGGTTGGTCTTCACCGCCTTGAGCATCAGGCCGAAGGGCGAGCGGAATATCTTGAGCGCGATCCAGAAGGCGAGGATCAGGAAGATGGCGCAGAAATAGTAGCCATAGTTGAGCTGGGCGTCGAAGCCCAGGAACTCGGGCTTCCAAAAGACCTCGTTCATCTTCAGGCCGAACAGGTAGGTCGTGTTCGGATCGCCCGCCGACGCCAGGTATTGCGGATCGCTGGTATAGACCTGCAGCCCGGTCTCGCCGTTGGTGATCGGCGTCAGCACCGAATAGGCCAAAGCGAACATCATCTGCGCAAAGGCGAGTGTCAGGATCGAAAAATAGATGCCCGATCTGCGCAGGCTGATGAACCCGATCAGGACCGCAAATAGACCGGCCACGATGACGCTCAGGATCAGTGCCGGAACGACGTTGTAGCTCAGGAGCTTGAACATCCAGACGGCGGCGTAGGACCCGACGCCCAGGAAGGCGGCGTGCCCGAAGGACAGATATCCGGTCAGGCCGAAGAGGATGTTGAAGCCGATGGCGAAGACGCCGAATATCGCGAACTTCTGCAGCAGGTCGGGGTAGGAGGCGCCGATCGGCGCCACGATGAACGGGGCGAACACGACCAGGGCGATGAAGGAAAGCAGCAGTGCCGTGTCGTTGCCGCGAAGTTTGGCGAGCATCCGAGCTAATCCTCCATCATGCCTTTGCGTCCCATCAGACCGCGCGGACGGGTCAGGAGGACGACGACGGCGACGAGGTAGATGATGATCTGGTCGATCGACGGCAGGAAGATCGCCTGGAAGAAGTCCTTGACCTCGTTCATCGAGGCGAAGCTCTGCAGGATGCCGAGCAGGAACCCGGCGGCGACCGCTCCCGACAGCGAGCCCATGCCGCCGACCACCACGACGACGAAGCTCAGGACGAGGAAGTCCATTCCCATGTGGTAGTTGGGCGAGTTGATGGGCGCGTACATCACGCCTGCCGCGCCCGCCACCACGGCGGCGAGGCCGAACATCATGGTGAAGCGCCGATCGATGTTGATGCCAAGCAGGCCGACCGTTTCGCGATCCGCCATGCCGGCACGTACCACCATGCCGAAGGTCGTGAACTGCAGCAGGGCAAACACCCCGCTGATCACAACAGCGGCGAAGCCGAAATAGACCATCCGCCACAGCGGATAGATGATCTTGTCGGCCCCGAATCCGAGCATCAGACCGAAATCGAAGGATCCCTTCAGCTCATGCGGCGCCGGGGTCGGGATAGGATTGGCGCCGTAGAACAGCTTGACGATTTCCTGCAGCACGATCGCTAGGCCGAAGGTGACCAGGATCTGTTCGGCGGGCGGGCGCTTGTAGAAATGCTTGATCAGGCCGCGCTCCATCACCAGCCCGATGATGAGCATGATCGGGATCGAGAAGAGGATCGCCAACGGGACCGTCCAGTCCATCAGCGTCGCTCCGAAATCACCGAACCAGGCCACCAGGTAGGGCGTCTTGACCTCCAGCGGCCGGCCCAGGAAGTCCTTCTTCGTCGGGTCGAGAGTGGTGGCGGACAGCGTGAAAAGCTTGTTCAGCGTCACCGCGCAAAAGGCGCCGATCATGAACAGGGCGCCATGCGCGAAGTTCACCACGCCGAGCGTGCCGAAGATCAGCGTCAGGCCGAGAGCGATCAGCGCGTAGGCGCTGCCCTTGTCGAGCCCGTTGAGGATCTGCAGAAGAATGGCGTCCATCGCCCCGCCCCGGTGTCCGCTCTTTATTTATGCGCGGGATTTGCCGAATTTACCATCCAATGAGCGGCCGCGCCGTCGGGCGCGACCGCAATCTTGTAGCGTCGAAACGCCGGCTCGGAATCCTAGGCGCCCGGGTTGCAGGTGCCGAGATCGCCGCCGGCGAACATCGGATGATCCGGCTCGTACCAGACCTGCTTGACGGGCGTGACCTCGACGATTTCCAGCGTGTCGTATTCGGTGGTCGGGTTCTCCTTGCCCTTCACCACGAGCACATCCTTGAAGCACTGGTGGTCGGCGGAACGGTAGAGCGTGGGGCCGTTGCCGAGACCGTCGAACACGAAGCCCGAGTTGGAGGGGCTGTCGATGCCCGGCAGCGCGCTGCCGTCGCCTTCCAGCGCTTCCACAACCGCACACGGGTTGAATGAACCCGCACGCGTCACCGCATCGGCGTAGAGCAGGATCTGGGCATAGCAGGTTTGCGCCGAGTTCGATGGCGGGAAGCCGTACTTCTCGCCGAAGGACTTCACGAAGGCCGCGGTGCCTTCATCGGTGAGCTGCCAGTTCCAGTTCATCGAGCCCAGAACGCCCTTGATGGCGTCGCCGGCACCCTTGGCCATCAGCTCGGAGTAGAGCGGCACAACGATTTCGAAGTTCTTGCCGTTTACCTGCTTGTCGCGCAGGCCGAACTGGACCGCCTGTGTCAGCGAGTTGACCATGTTGCCGCCATACTCGTTGAGCACCAGCACGTCCGCGCCCGAGTTCAGGACCGGCGTGATGTAGGCTGAGAAGTCGGTCTCGGCGAGCGGCGTTAGGACGTTGTTGACGGTCTTCCAGCCGACGCCTTCCGTCGCCTGCTGGATCGACTCCTGCTGCGTCCATCCCCAGGTGTAGTCGGCCGTCAGGTGATAGGCGACCCGGTCGGCGCCCAGTTGCTTCTCCAGGATCGGCGCCAGCGCCGCGCCGGACATATAGGCGTCGAAGAAGTGGCGGAAGCCGTTCGCCTTCTTGTCCTTGCCCGTCGTGTCGTTGGAGTGGGTCAGGCCAGCCATGAAGATGACGCCTGCCTCCTGGCAGAGGGCCTGCACGGCAACGGCGACGCCCGAAGACGAGCCGCCATTGATCATGATGGCGCCGTCCTTCTCGATCATCGACTTGGCCGAGGCGCGCGCCGCGTCGGACTTGGTCTGCGTGTCGCCGGTGACGAAGGCGACCTTCTTGCCGAGAATGCCGGTACCGTCCAGCGTCTTGGAGGAGAAGGTGCTCAGGCAGCCGCCGTCGCCTTCGCCGTTCAGATGCTCGACCGCGAGTTGCTGAGCGCGCAGCTCGTCCATGCCCTCGTCGGCGTAGGGGCCGGTTTGCGGCACGTTGAAGCCGAGCGTGACGGTGTCGCCCATCGGCTCGTTGAGATAGCCGGCCGACCAGGCGCGCGACGTGAAGATCGTCGGCGTTGCCAAGCCCGCGCCGAGGAGGGCGCTGCCCTGCAACAGCTTGCGGCGGTTGATGTCCAGTTTGGTCAATTTCATTCGTTCCCTCCCGGGGTCTAGGGTTTCTCGGCCCAGATTCTCCCCATGCGCGAATACTGCGCCGGCCGCATTGCGGCGCCCGCACTGTAAAGCGGCGGAGTAAGGGGTGCCAGAAGTGATTGATTATGCTGGAAATGTTTGTAAATATCCGTGGGAGCAAGAAGTTCAATCTGTAAATCCTGTCAAGATTGCGCACGCGGGGAGGGAGAAGATGGCAAGGCCGCCGGTCGGCTACCGGTTGCGCGAGGGCCGCCGCCAGAGCGGCATCACGCAGGCGGCGCTGGCAGCGCGCGTCGGCATTTCGGCCAGCTATCTGAACCTCATCGAGCACGGCAAGCGCGACGTCGCGGGCGCGCTGCTGCGGCGGCTCGCCGACGAGCTCGGTCTCAACGTCGCCGAGCTGACCGGCGCGGAGTTCGGCGCGCCTGGTGCATGACCTGACCGAGATCAGCACCGATCCGCTGCTGCGCGGCCTGCAAATCGATTCGGCCGGGGCGCAGGAGATTGTCGGGCGGCAGCCGGGATGGGGACGCGCGGTGGTGCGGCTGCACCGCTCCTACCGCCGCGCGGCGACGCTGACGGAAGGCCTCACCGACCGGCTGGCGCACGATGCGACGCTGCTGCAGGCGAGCCACGAGCTTCTGACCCGCATCACCTCGGTGCGGTCGTTTGCGGAGATCATCAAGGAGCATCCCGACATCGAGCCGGAGCGGCGCGAGCGCTTCACGGCGCTGATCGCGGAGGAGAGCGGCAAGCTCGGCGACATCGCCAAGGCGCTGTTCGAGCGGCTCAGCGATTTCGGCGAGAGCGGCCGCCCGACGACGCCGGCGGAGGAGGTGGACGACTTCATCATCGACCGCGGCAACTACTTTCCGGAGATGGAGGAGGTGGCGGCCGGGATCGCGGCGCGCATGTCGGCCGAAGCGCCGGACGAAACGGCGCTCACCGATTGGCTGCTGCGCCGGCACGGGGTGAGGGTCGTTCCGGCCAAGGCGCAATTCATCGGCGAGGGGCCTGGCAGGCGCGGCGCGTTTGACCAGGAGGCGAGGGTATTGAGCGTGCCGGTCGGGTTGCCGCCGGCGACGCGGCGCTTCCAGCTGGCGCGCCTCGTCTTCGCGCTGGAGGAGCGGGATTTGCCGGCGCGGCTTGCCGAGGACAGCCGGCTGACGTCGGAGACGGCGCGGACGCGGGCGGTCGGCGCGCTCCACTCCTATGGTGCCGGCGCGCTGCTGTTCCCTTACGAGGCGTTCCTGCAGGCCGCCGACGAGGCGCGCTATGACCTCGACTTTCTGGCCGCCCGCTTCGCGGCGAGCTTCGAGCAGGTGTGCCACCGCCTGGTCACGCTGCGGCGCGGCGGGGCGGAGGGCGTGCCGTTCGCGTTCCTGCGCGTCGATCCGGCCGGCAACATCTCCAAGCGCTTCAGCCTGCCGGGCCTGCGCCTGCCGCGCTATGGCGGTGCGTGTCCGCTTTGGGCGATCTACCGCGCGCCGCAGACCGCAGGCACGACTGTCACCCAGCGGGTCCGTCTGACCGACGGGCGGGAGTTCCTGTTCGTCGCGCGTGCCATATCGAAGCCGCCTGCGGCGTTCGGCAGCCCGGGCGAGCTTTTCAGCGTGATGATCGCCTGCGAGAGCATCTATGCGGAGCGTCTCGTCTACGGCGCTGGGCGCGACCCGATCATGGAAACGGACGTCAACTGCCATCTCTGTCCGCGCCCGGCCTGTCCGCAGCGCGCCCATCCGCAGCTTCAGCCGATTTGAGCTTGATCCTGCAAAGCGGACCGGTTTTCGGATAAGGTCGTGGTCCAACAAGGAGATAGAGCCGCCATTCCGATCCGATCAGGATGGAAAGGGCTTTAAGAGGCGGTGTCCCTTGGGCGGAGATGCGCTATTGTTGGAAATTGGAAAAAGCGCCGCGACAAGACGGCGAATGGGAGGGGATTGCGTGCGGCCGCTGGTGCTGATCGCCGAGGACGAGCCATACATCGTTGAATCGCTGTCCTTTCTGATCGAGCGGGCAGGCTTGGCCGTGGCGACTGCGAAGGACGGAGCCGTCGCAATCCAGGCGATCCGCAACCTCAGGCCTGCCGTGGTCGTGCTCGACATCATGCTGCCGGAGGAAAACGGCCTGGTGGTGCTCAAATGGGTGAAGGGCGACCCTGAGCTGATGAAGATTCCGGTGCTGGTTCTCACCGCACGCGGGCAGGAGAACGACCGCAAGATGGCGCTGTCGCTCGGCGCCGACGCCTTCGTGACCAAGCCGTTCTCCAACCGTGAGGTGGTGGAGCGGATTTGTGCGCTTGCCGGAATGACGCCGGAAAGCGTCCCCGGCGGCGCCGCCTCGCCGGGTCCGGACGATTGAGGCTCGGCACATGAACCGCCGCCGCCTCGTCGAGTCTGCTTTTTTGCTTCCCTGGGTGGGCGTCTTCCTGCTCTCGCCGCCATTGGTGCTCATCCTACGCGCCTGGTCGAAGGCGTCGGGCTTTCCGCTCTTCATCGTCTACATCTTCGTCTGCTGGGCGCTGCTGATCGTGTTCGGCGGCATCCTGTCCGCACGGCTTGCGCGGCTGGAGCAGGAGAGGGTGGAGGAGGGTGGCGCTGTCCGCCGTGGCAGCGAGCCGGGCTGAGGCCGCGCCATGCTGATCCCCAGCGTCGTCCTTCCCATCGCGGCCGCCTATCTGTCGCTGCTGTTCGTGCTGGCGTTCGTGACCGACCGGATGGCGGCCAAGGGGCGCGCCAAGCTCATCGGCTCGCCGGTCGTCTACACGCTGTCGCTCACCGTCTATTGCACGTCGTGGACGTTCTTCGGCGCCGTCGGCTCGGCTGCCCGTAACGGCGCGGAGTTTGCCGCCATCTATCTCGGCCCGACGCTGGTCTTCGTCGGCGCCTGGTTCCTGCTGCGCAAGCTCGTGCGCATCTCCAAGACGCACCGCATCACCTCCATCGCCGACTTCATCTCCTCGCGCTACGGCAAGAGCACGCGGATTGCCGCCATCGTCACGCTGATGGCCGTGGCGGGGACGACGCCCTACATCGCGCTGCAGCTGAAATCCGTCGCGACCAGCCTCGATACGCTCACCATCGGCCGCTCGGTGCTGTCGGCGGAGGCGCATGGCCTGTTCAGCGACACCGCCTTCTGGGTGGCGGCGTCGATGGCGGCCTTCGTCATCATCTTCGGCACGCGCAACATCGGTGCCGACGAGCACCATCCCGGCGTCGTCGCGGCGATCGCCTTTGAATCGCTGGTGAAGCTCGCCGCTCTGATCGGCGTCGGGCTCTTCGTGGTTCTCGGGCTCAAGATCGCCACCGCGGACTATTCCGGCGCCCTGTGGCTCGATCCGGCGCTCCGCCACACGCCGCCCTTCCAGGCGAGCGACCCGGCGCGCTGGACCACCACGCTGTTCCTTGCCGCGACGGCCATCATCTGCCTCCCGCGGCAGTTCCAGGTGACGGTCGTGGAAGCGACCGACGAGCGGCACTTGAAGACCGCCGCCTGGCTCTTCCCGCTCTACATGCTTCTCATCAGCCTCTTTACGGTGCCGATCGCCGTGTCGGGGCTGGGCCTCGTCGGCACCGATGCCAACCCCGATCTCTACGTGCTGACGGTTCCGATGGAAGCGGGGCAGGAATGGCTGGCGCTCGCGGCCTTCATCGGCGGCTTCTCCTCCGCGACGTCGATGGTGATCGTGGCGTGCATCGCGCTCTCCATCATGATCTCCAACCACATCGTCATGCCGCTCCTGCTGCGCAGCCGCCGGCTGCGGCTGCACGAGAAAACCGACCTGACCGGCCTGCTGCTCGCGGTGCGCCGCATCTCCATCATGGTCATTCTGTCACTCGGCTTCCTCTATTATCGCGTCGGCGCCCGCTCCGACGCGCTTGCCGCGATCGGGCTCATCTCGTTCGCCGGCGCCGCGCAATTCGTTCCCGCCATGATCGGCGGAATCTACTGGCGCGGCGCCACGGAACGCGGGGCGCTGGTGGGGCTTCTGGCCGGTTTCGCCATCTGGGCCTACACGCTTCTCGTGCCCAGCATCGTGCGGGTGGGCGGCGCGATGACGAGCCTTCTCACCGACGGCCCCTTCGGCATCGCGTTCCTGCGGCCGGAGGCGCTGTTCCATCTGGAGGGCTGGGACCCGCTGGTGCATGCGCTGTTCTGGAGCATGACGGCCAATATCGGGGCATATATCGCCGTCTCGCTCTTTTCCGCGCAGAAGCCGCTGGAGGGTCTGCAAAGCGCGCTCTTCGTCGATGCCTTCCGGCGCCGCCCGGGCGATGCGTCGCGTGCCTGGACCGGCAACACGGCGGTCGAAGACCTCATAGCGCTGGCACAGCGCATCATGGGGCCGGAGCGCGCCTACCGTGCATTCTGGGACTATGGCGTAAGCCGCGGCCGCTCCATGCAGGAGCTTCAGGCCGATGCGCCGCTTATCTCGTTTGTCGAGCGGCAGCTTGCCGGATCGATCGGCGCGGCGTCGGCGCGGGTGCTTGTCTCGCGCGTCGCCGGCGGCGAGACGATCAGTCTCGACGAGGTGATCACCATCCTCGACGAGACGCAGCAGGCGATCGAATACGGGCGCCAGCTCGAGCAGAAGTCGGCGGAGCTGCAGGCGACCGCGGCGCAGCTCAGGACCGCCAACGCGCAGCTCAAGCAGATCGACACGATGAAGGACGAGTTCCTGAGCAAGGTGAGCCACGAGCTGCGCACCCCCATGACCTCGATCCGCTCGTTCGCGGAGGTGCTGCTGGACTCCGAGGATCTGCCGGAGGAGAAGCGCGCCCGCTTCGTCGAGATCATCTACCAGGAGAGCCAGCGCCTCACGCGGCTGCTCGACGAGATCCTCGACCTCGGCCGGCTGGAAAGCGGCGAGCAGCTTCTGAACCTCACCCGGCTCGACCCCTCGGGCAGCGTGCGCGAAGCCGTCGCCGCCATGTCGGGCTTCGCCCATCAGCGCGGGGTGGAGCTGGAGGAGCACCTGCCCGCGACGCTGCCGCCGGTGCTCGCCGACGCGGACCGTCTGAAGCAGGTGCTGATCAACCTGATCCACAACGCCATCAAGTTCAACGACAGGCCGGGCGGGCGGGTCGCCATCTCGGCGGACATTGACGGGGACTCGGTCGTCTTCGCGGTGCTCGACAACGGCCCGGGCATCCCGCCGGGGGACCGCGCGGGGATCTTCGAGAAGCTGTCGCGGCGCGGGCGGAATCAGGAAGGCAGCGGCCTCGGGCTTGCGATCTCCAGGCAGATCATCGAAAGACATGGCGGTCGCATCGCGCTGCGGCCCGCGAGGGGCCGGGGCACGGTGTTCGAGTTACGGCTGCCGCTGGCGGAGCCGCGGGTCGCACGGAAAGAAACCGAAGGCGGCGAAGTGATTGCCTTTTCGCCGGGCGGCTATCGCGGCTAGGGCACGATCCCGAAAAGGGGACCGGTTTCCCGCCTTCGCGAAGCCCGCTTCGGCGGGCGAAGCAAGGTCGGATAAGATCGTGCTTCAACAAAGAGATAGAGCCTCCGTTCCGATTCAATCAGAATGGAAAAGGCTCCAGGTCAGGAAAGCTCGGTCGAGGTCAATGAGATCATGACGGACGTGGCTACGCACGGCGATGAAGCGCCGACCCTTGTGGCTGGCGGAACACCATCGGCTCAGGGCCGGCGGTTTGTCCGCCTGCATGCGGACGACAATGTCGTCGCCGCCGCTGTCTCCATCCCGGCGGGCACTTTGCTCGAAGGCGAGGGCGTGACGACCGCCCAGATGATCCCCATGGGGCACAAGGTCGCGACGCGGGCAATCGAGAAGGGCGCGCCGGTCGTGAAGTTCGGCCAGGTGATCGGCTACGCGACGCAGGCGATCGCGCCGGGCAGCCACGTGCACGTCCAAAATTGCGCCATGGGCGAGCACGACCAGGACTACCACATCGGCTCCGACGTCCGGCCGGTGCAATACCGCGACCCGAGCGAGGCAACCTTCAAGGGCATCCGCCGCCCCGACGGGCGGGTGGGCACGCGCAACTTCATCGCGCTCTGCTCCACGGTGAACTGCTCGGCGACCGTGGTGCGAATGATCGCCGACCGCGTCAACCGCTCGGGCATGCTGGAGGGCCACCCCGACATCGATGGCGCCATCGCGCTTTCGCACGGCACCGGTTGCGGCATGGCCGATGCCGGCGACGGCTTCGAGAACCTGGAGCGGGTGCTCATAGGCTACGCCACGCATCCGAACGTGACGGCGGCGATCTTCGTGGGCCTCGGCTGCGAGGTGATGCAGGTCGGCCGGCTGAAGGAGAAGTACGGCCTCGGCTCCCATCACTTCCATACGCTCACCATCCAGGAGGCGGGTGGCACGCGGCGCACGGTGGAGTCGGCCGTTGGCATGATCGCGGACCTGCTTCCCGGCCTGCCGACAATCGCGCGGGAGGAGGTTCCGGCCTCCGAGTTGATGGTGGCGCTGCAATGCGGCGGCTCCGACGGCTATTCCGGCATTACCGCCAACCCGGCGCTGGGGCGCGCGGCCGACATCCTGGTCGAATATGGCGGGACGGCAGTGCTTGCCGAGACGCCGGAAATCTACGGCGCCGAGCAGCTCCTGGTGCGCCGCGCCGCCTCGCGGGAGGTGGGGCAGAAGCTGATCGACCGCATCCGCTGGTGGGAGGACTATACGCGCCGCAACGGCGGCAACATGAACAACAACCCCTCGCCCGGGAACAAGGCCGGCGGGCTCACCACCATCCTGGAGAAGTCGCTCGGCGCCGCCGCCAAGGGCGGCACTTCGCCGCTCGCCGACGTGGCGCTCTACGGGGAGAAGATCACTTCGAAGGGCTTCGTGTTCATGGACAGCCCCGGCTACGATCCGGCCTCGGTGACGGGGCAGGTCGCCTCCGGCTGTCAGGTCGTGTGCTTCACGACCGGGCGCGGCTCGGCCTTCGGGTCCAAGCCGGCGCCGACCGTCAAGCTCGCCACCAATTCCCGCCTCTATGCGGCGATGGAAGAGGACATGGACATCAATTGCGGCGACGTGATCGATGGCGTCAGCATCGAGGAGAAGGGCGAGGAGATCTTTCGCAAGATCCTGGCGGTCGCGTCAGGGGAGCGCAGCAAGAGCGAGGTGCTGGGGCTGGGCGACAACGAGTTCGTGCCGTGGCAGGTCGGCGCGGTGATGTAGCGGCCGGTGTGGCGGCTCGTGGCTAATCGTCGGGCTCGAGCCGATAGAGCCTGACCGCGTTGCCTCCGAAAAGGGCGTCCTTCTCAGCATCGGAGAGACCCGACGCCAGTTCGCCGGCCGCCGCGTGCCACGTCTCATAGGAGGCGGCCATCGTGCAGACCGGCCAGTCGCTTCCCCAGACGAGGCGCTCCGCGCCGAATGCGCTGAGCACATGCTCGACATAAGGCCGGAGGTCGGCGACCTGCCAGTCGCCTGCCGCCTCGGTGACGAGCCCGGAGAGCTTGCAGAGCGCGGCGGTCTCGCGGGCAAGCCGCGTCATGTCGCTTGCCCAGGGCTCGATGACGCCGTCGCGGATGAAGGGCTTGGCAGAGTGGTCGATGACGACGCGCAGGTCGGGGTGGCGCTCCAGGCGCGCCAGCAGGTTCTTCAGGTGGCGCGGGTGGACGAGGGCGTCGAACACGAGGCCGCTCGCTTCGACCGCGGTGAAGGCGGCGTCGAGATCGCGCCGCAGCACCCAGTCGTCGTCGGGGATGTCCTGGATCATCGGCCGGATGCCGACGAGCTTTTCGTGCTCCGCCAGCCGGTGGATGTCGTCGGGCGCCGAGGGCGCTTCGAAAGTCAGCCCAGCCGACGACGCCGGCGACCCAGTTCGTCTTCTCCGCGATGTCGAGCATGAAGCGCGTCTCGGCCGCGGTCGGCGCGGCCTGTACCAGCACCGTCGCCTCGACGCCGGCGGCTGCGAGCAACGGGGCGAGATCGTCCGGCCCGAAATCGCGGTAGAGCGGCTGCAGCGCCGGCGTCAGCCAGGGATAGTCGTTGCGCGCGACCTGCCAGAAATGCTGGTGGGCGTCGACGCGGAGCGTCATGCGATGACCTTGCCTTCGAGGTCGAGCACGCCCTTGGCCAGGATGATGTTGGCGTAGGGCCGGCGGTCGCCGGTCGCCACGATGGCGAAGCAGGCGCGGGTGCGCTCGTAGAAGGCAAACCGCTCGATGCGGGGAATGCTGACGGGGAAGCCCGCCATGCGGTCGACGATCGACTGGAAGTCCGCGACCGCCTCCGGAACCTCGTCCGGCTCGCCGACCACCTGCATGCAGGCCGTGGGGCTTTCCACGAAGGAGTTGAGCGGCATGACGGAGAGGATCGCGGCAAGCGCCTGGCTGGTATCGGCGCCGTCGAGGCGCGCCAGGCGACGGGCGTTGGCAGTGGCGGGATGGTTGGCGTCGACGATGGCGATCTCGTCGCCGTGGCCCATGGCGCGCAGGATCATCAGGAGCTCGGGACTGAGCAGGGGGTCGATACCGATCAGCATGGCGTCTCCTCAAGCCGCACGGTCGCCGGGAACCGGCGCGTCGGCGTGCAGCAGGCCTTCGGATTTCAGGTCAGACCAGAGCGGCGCGGGGATGCGGGATCGCAGGAGCCGGATGTTGGCGCTCACCTGCTCGGGCGTGTTGGCGCCGGGAATCACAGTCTTCACCGCCGGGTGGCCGAGCACGAATTGCAGCGCCGCCTCGATCAGCTTCACGCCGTGGGCGCGGCAGACCGCCTCGATGCGCGTGACGCGGTCGAGAATCTCCGGCGGGGCGGGGGCGTAGTTGAAGCGCGCGCCGGGGATGGGGCCGGTCGCCAGGATGCCGGAATTGAACGGGCCGCCGAGGATGATGCCGACGCGGCGCTGCTCGCAGAGCCGCAGGAAGCTCTCCAGCGCCTCCTGCTCCAGCAGCGTGTAGCGGCCGGCGAGCAGGAAGCAGTCGAAATCGCCGAGCCCCAGCAGCTTCTCGCAGACCTCCCAGTTGTTCACCCCGGCGCCGATGGACTTTACCGTGCCGGCGGCGCGCAATTCCTCCAGCGCGCGATATCCCCCGAGATCGAAGAGCTCGCTCACGCGCTGGTCGGAGGCTTCCTGCGAGCCGTGCGTAAACACGTCGACGTCGTGCACGAGCAGGATGTCGACCCGCTGCTGCCTCAGCCGCTTGAGGCTCTCCTCGTGCGAGCGCATCACGCCGTCATAGGAGTAGTCGTAGTCGAAGGTGCGGACGGGCGTGTCGATGAAGTTGATCTGCGGCACTTCTTCCGGGAGGCAGTCGCGCAGCAGGCGTCCCACCTTGGTGGACAGCACGAATTCGTCGCGCGGGCGTTCCGCGAGGGCGCGGCCGAAGCGCTCCTCCGAGAGGCCGAAGCCGTATTGCGGCGCCGTGTCGAACATGCGGATGCCGGCATCCCAGGCGGCGTCAAGTGTCGCCTTGGCGGCCTCCTCGCTGATCGCCGTATAGAGATTGCCGAGCGGGGCGCCGCCGAATCCCATGACGGTGAGGTCGATCTCGCCGGAGCCGGCGCGGAGCTTGCGTGTTTCCATCACGTCCCGAACGGTTGGTGGAAGAGTTGCATTGGCGGTCAGTTCTTCAAAGCGCCGAGCAGGAGGCCCCGCGCGATCTGCTTCTGCAGGACTACCGTGATGGCCACGACCGGCGCAATCATGATGACGATCAGCACCGACATGTACCACCATTGCGGCCCGCGCGTGGCGTTCTGCGCGGCCACGAGAATCGGCATGGTCTGAGTATTGGCGGTGGAGAGGAAGAGGGCGAGCAGATATTCGTTCCAGGCGAGGATCAGGACGAGGAGCGAGGTCGCGGCCAGCCCCGGCCGCACCACCGGCAGAACGATGGTGAAGAAGATGCGGAACCGGCCGGCGCCGTCGATCGCGGCGCTTTCCTCAAGCTCGTAGGGGACACCGGCGAATGAAGTCGCGCATCAGCCAGACGACGATCGGCAGGTTGACCGCGGTGTAGGTGGCGATCAGCGCGAAGCGGGTGTCGAGCAGATGCAGCTGCTGGAACATCACGTAGATCGGCAACACGACGACGACCGGCGGAAGGATGCGGTTCGAGATGATCCAGAACTGGATGTCCTCGTTGCCGACGGCGCGGCGGAAGCGGCGTCCGAGCGTCGTGAGGAAGAGCACGAAGAGGGCCAGCGCAAGCACGGCTGCGATGCTCCACGGGGCCCCGAAGCGCCAAACGGCCACAACGACGGCAGCAAGAAGCAGGAGGAATGCGAGGATCGCCGCGAGCTTCACGCGCATGGTGATGCGGACCAGCGAGTAGGCGGCGGCCGTGCCGATGAGCACTGCGAGGAAGGTGCTCGAAAGAGCGACGATGACCGAGTTGAGATAAGGCCGCAGCGTGTCGCGCCCGAGGTCGACGAAGATGTAGCGCCAAGCGTGACCCGAGGGCGTGAAGTCGATGAAGGGCAGGTAGTCCGGGCCGTCGTTCACGTCGACGGGCAGCTTGAACGAGGTGATCAGCACCCAATAGAGCGGGAAGACGACGACCAGCGTCCACAGGAGCAGCAGCGCGTAGGTCACGACCTTGGGCACGGGTGCCAGCTCGTTGAGGTCGCGCGGCATGAAAAGCCGCTGACGGAGCGTGCGGTCCCCGTTCATGCCTCAAACCTCCGGGCGGGCTGAGCCACGAAGTTGAAGAACGAGACGCCGGCGACGGTGGCGATGAAAAGCAGCATGTAGCCGACGGCCGCCGAGCCGCCGAGGTCCTGCGTGCGCCAAGCGATGAAGGCATGCAGCGTCATCGATTCGGTTGCGATGCCCGGCCCGCCGTTGGTGAGGACATTGGGCAGATCGACGATCTTGAAGGCCTCGATGAGGCGGATCAGCGCCGCCGTGGCGGCGACCGGAGCGATGGCCGGCCAGGTGATGTGGCGGAAAATCTGCAGTCCGCTTGCGCCATCGATCCGGGCGGCCTCGATCTGGTCGTAGGGCTGGTTCTCGATCGCGGCGAGAAGCACGATGAACATGAAGGGCGTCCATTGCCAGGTGTCGCCGATGAGGATCACCAAGCGCGCCGACCAGGGATCGGCCGCCCAGGAGAAGTCCCCCCCGAGCCAGCCGCGGAAGGGCGCGAACGGTCCCTTTTCGAGATCGGCGAGCATGCGGAAGGTGTAAGCGACGCCCACCGGTGTCACCATCAGGGGAACGAAGAACGCCACGCGGAAGAAGTTGCGGAAGCGGATGGCCTGTCCGCACAGAACGGCGAGCCCGAGCCCGAGGCAGAACTGCACCGCCACGCCGGCAAGCACGTAGAACAGCGTCACCACCAGCGAGCCGGGGAAGCCCCCCGGCGTCGTCAGCGTCGCGATGACCAGCAGCGCAAGAGCGCCGGCGAGGGCGCCGGCGACGAGCCTGCCGGCCAAGCCGAGCAGCGTCCGCGATCGGCGGGTGAGGGCCCGGCCGATCGCATAGGCGAGGAGCGCGGCACAGGCGGCGGCGAGCGTCCACTGGAGCACGCCCCATTCGCCGAACGTGCCGAGGAAGTGGTATTGCTGCGAGCCGAAAAGCAGCTTCTCGAAATTGCGCAGCCCGACGAAGCGGAGCCGGTAGCCGCCCGGCGCGATCGAAAACCGCGACAGCGCGATATAGGCGGAGACGAGCAGCGGAAAGATCGCGAAGCCGAGCAGAATGAGGACGGCCGGCAGCACCATGAGGCTGCCGGCGTTGCGGTCCGCCCATGCGTCGAGGCGAAAGCCCTCTCGCATCGGTGCAGCTTCTTCGACGCTCACCGCATCGTCCCTGGTTCAGCTGCGAAAGCTTGTCCCGCTGATGGCGCCCGGCACTCTAGAGCATGATCCCGAAAAGTGGACACCGGTTTTCGGATGAGATCATGCTCCAGTGAGAGCGCCGGACGCCAGATGGCGCTACTGCGCGCCGAGCGTCGATTTGTAGATGGCGAGCTGCTCGTCTTTACCGATGTCGTCGTTCAGCTCGTTCCACCCGTCCTCGATCGTCTGCATGGCCTGTTCCTTGGAGATCTCGCCGGCGAGGAAGCGGGCGACGGCCTCGTCCAGAACGACCTGCTGGTATTTCTGGTTCTCGGGGATGCGCAGGTCGAGGATCATGTTGGGGCTGTTCAGGCTCTGTCTGGATGGCGCCGAGATAGTCCTTCGCCGCCTGCTCACTCATGCCGGCCTTCAGCCACACATCCATGTTCTCGAACTGCGAGGTCCGGTACGGGTTGAAGCCGGTTTTGCCGATCGTCACGTCGATGTTCGATTGCGCCGGCTGCGACATGTAGGAGAAGAACGCATAGGCCGCGTCTTTCACCTTCGGATCGGCGGCCGCGTTGATCCCGCCGCCCCAGCCGCCGAACGCCGCAAACGGCGCGCGGTTCACGCCGTCTTCCGCGTAGGGGCAGAGATCGGCGGTGCAATCGACGAGCTTGCCGGTGTCGCGATCGAGTACCTGGCGCGAGCCGGGCAAGGCGGTTGCGCCGACCTTGTCGACGACCTTCGACTGCGTCGGGTCGATCGCCAGCGTGCCGATGTCCCCCCAGTCGAGGGAGAGCGCGCAGCGCCCTGAGGTGAACAGGCTGCGGGTGTCGCCGACATCGAGATTCAGCTCGTCCGGCGGACCGTACTGGGTGGTCTCCTTGTAGATGTCGAGCGCCTTGGAGAACGCCTCGTTGTTGACGAGCGGCGTCATGTCTTTGGTGTCGAAGAAGACGCCCTGGCTGGTGCCCTTCGACTGGATCATGCTGCCGGCGATGGAGGTGATGAACCAGTAGGCCTGGGCGTTGCGCTTCTTGGAGATGCACGAGCCGTAGTCGGGCGTGCCGTCGCCGTTCATGTCTTTGCCGTTGAGGGCCTTCGCATCGGCGACGTAGTCGTCCCAGGTGGCGGGCGGCTCGAGACCGGCGTCCTTGAAGACGTCGGTGCGGTAGTAGAGCATGTGGAAGTCGCCGTCCAAGGTCAGCATGTAGACCTTGCCGTTGTACTGCTGGGAGAAATCGCGGAAGAAGCCGGCGATGTCGTCCCACTGGATATCGGGGTCGTTCTTGGCGCGATCGGTGACGTCTTCCAGGTATCCGCCGGCGATGTAGTCGACCATCCATTGCGGCGCGAACACGGCCGCATCGATGGAGTTCGTGCCGGTTGCCCAGTCGGTCAAAAGCTTGGTGTAGAGATCGGAGAACGGCACGGTCACCACGTTGACCTTGGCGCCGGTCAGCGCCTCGAAATCAGGTGCGCGGCGCTGCAGCGGCTCAGCGATCTGCGGGCCGGTGAAGGTGACGACGTTTACCGTGACGCCGTCATACATCTTGTCCTGCGCGCTCGCCGGGGCAACGGCGCACAAGGCGGCGCACCCCGCCAAAAATGCTTTCAATTTCATTCTTCATCCTCCCTGTTGGGCGGCTGAGCGCCGCCGGTCTTTTGCCTTTCGAGGCTTTCTCACGGTTCGAACAGCTCCGGCCGTTCGGCCGCGAATCTGCGGAGCTCGTCCAGGACGTTGCCGAGGTGGGCATGCATGGCCTTTGCCGCCAGGTCCGGGTCGCGGGCGACGAGCCCCTCCAATATGGCGTTGTGCTCTTCGAGCGTGCGGTCGGAGCGGCTGGGCTGCAGCAACAGCCGCCGCATGCGTTCCGTCTGCGCGCGGGCGGATTCCACAGCCTCCTCCACACGCGGGAGCGCCAGCCTGGCGAAGATCGTCGCGTGGAAGCGAAGGTCGAGCGCGTAGAACTCCTCAAGGTCTCCTGCGGCGAGTGCTGCCGTCTGATAGCTGACAATGAGACGCAGCCGGTCGAGCGTCTCCCTGTCGATCGTCGCCGCCACCTGGCGCACGGCCGCTACCTCGAGCGCCTCGCGCAGGAACGCCGCCTCCGCCACGTCGTCGATGCGCATGCGGGTGACGTAGCTGCCCTTCTGCGGCTCGACGCTGACCAGGCGCTCTTCGGAAAGGCGCGACAGGGCCTCCGAGACCGGCTGCCGCGAGACGCCGAACCGCTCGCAGATCACCGCCTTGTCGATCTGCGAGCCGGGCTGAAGCTTCAAAGAGATGATGGCGTCGCGCAGCTCGTCGTAGACGTAGCCGGATTTCGACCGGGATTTTCTCGCCACTTTGCGTGGCGGAAGGTCGGTGACCGACACGGCGCTCCCCCCGTTTCCCAGAGCCTAACGTACTAACATTTCAGTTAGCAAGTGGCTTCGCGCGCGAGGAATTCCGGGGGATTTGACGATGTTTCGGCGGGGGGAGGGCGGGCTCAGGCCTTGGCCCATTGCTCGCGCAGGAAGTCGTGTCCGAAACGGTAGACCTCCTCGCGCGAGGGGAAGAAATCGCGCCACACCCGCGTGGCGGCGGCAAGGTCCGGCAGCGCGCTGCCGAAGGCCTCGATGACGAACCAGCCATCGTAGCCGCCGCTCTTCAGCGCCTTCATGGTGGCCGCCCAAGGGACGTGGCCCTTGCCCGGCGTGCCGCGATCGTTCTCCGAGAGGTGGACGTGGTTGATGGCACCGAGATGCGGTGCGATGACGCCGACCGGGTCCTTCTCTTCGATATTGGCGTGGAAGGTGTCGTAGAGCACGCCATAGTTCGGGGCGCCGACCCTTGCGACGATGTCGGCGGCGTCGGCAACCGTGTTGAGCACGTAGCACTCGAAGCGGTTCAGCGGCTCGATCGCGAGCTTGACATTCTTCGTGGCGGCGTAGGCGGCCGCCTCCTTATGCACGGCGACGAGGTTCTTCTTCTCCGCCTCGGTCGGCGGCTTGCCGCTGAACACGCCGAGCGGCTGGTAGAAGGGCCCGCAGAGCACCTCTCCGCCGGCCGCGGCGACGCAATCGACCGCCCATTTGATGTGGGCGAGCCCGGCATCGCGGACCTTCGCGTCGCTCGCCACGCAATCGTGGTCTGCGTCGGGGATGATGGCGACGCCGGTCGCCCTCAGACCGTTGTCCTTCAGCGCCTTGCCGAGCGTGGCGTAGTGCTCCGGCTGACCCTCGAAGATGGGGATCTCGACGCCGTCATAGCCCGCCTTCTTCAGCTCTCCCAGAACGGCGAAATCCGCCTCGGTCAGATGCGTCGTCCAGAGCAGCAGGTTGAAGCCGAGAAGCATCTTCGTCTCCTTAGGCGATCGGCTGTCGTGCGGCAGCCGATCCCGGTGCCGCCTCCTTGCCGGACCCTGTCGTTCAGCCCGAGGCGCTGGAATTGGCGAGGTTCACGCCGCTCTTGCGGTCGAAGCAGTGCAGCTTGGCGGGGTTCCAGCTGAAATTGACGGTGCTCTCCACCGCCACGTCGACCATGGAGGGGACGGTGGCGCGGAAGAGATGATCGTCGACGCGCAGCGTCACGATCTGCTCCACGCCGTGGTTCTCCACGTCGTGCACGCGCGCCTCGACGGCCTCGCCGGGGCCGACCTGGACGTCCTCGGAGCGGATGCCGAGCGTGACCGGGCCGCCGCGTGCGGCGGAGATGCCGCCGTTCGCCGGCAGCTTGAGCTTGCCGGACATGGCGGTGACGCCGCCATTGCTCAGCTCTCCCTCGAGGAGATTCATGGCCGGCGAGCCGACGAAGCTGGCGACGAAGGTGTTGTGCGGCTGGTTGTAGATTTCCTGCGGGGTGCCGACCTGGACGAGACGCCCCTTGTTGAGCACGCCGATCCTGTCGCCCATCGACATCGCCTCGATCTGGTCGTGCGTGACGAAGAGGAAGGTGGCGCCGAGCTTCATCTGCAGGTCTTTCAGCTCGGCGCGCAGCGCCTCGCGCAGCTTGGCGTCGAGGTTGGAGAGCGGCTCGTCCATGAGGAAGGCCTTCGGGTCGCGCACGATGGCGCGGCCGATCGAGACGCGCTGCATCTCGCCGCCGGACAGCTTGTCGGTCTTGCGGTCGAGGAGATGGTCGATGCGGAGCGTGTGCGCGGCCTTCCGCACGCGCTCGTCGATCTCCGCCTCGCTGTAGCTGCGCACGCGCGACTTCAGCGGGAAGGCGAGGTTCTGGTAGACGGTGTAGCGCGGATAGAGCGAGTAGTACTGGAAGACCAGCGCCACGTCGCGCTCCGCCGCGCTCCAATCGCGCACGTCCTCTCCGTCGATGAAGAGCGCGCCGGTGGTGGGCTTTTCGAGCCCTGCGATGAGGCGGAGGGTGGTCGTCTTGCCGGCGCCGGTGGGGCCGAGCAGCACGAAGAACTCGCCGTCGGCGATGTCCAGCGACAAGTCGTCCACGGCGCGGGCGCCGCCGAATGTCTTGGTGACGTGGTCGAGCTTGAGGTGCGCCATCGCTACTGGAGCCTCACCTTGATGGCATCGCCGCTGTCGTTGTCGAAGAAGTGCGTCTGCGCCGGGTCGAGCTGCGCCCAGACGAGGTCGCCCGGCTTGCCGACGAAGCCGCTGGCGGTGCGGGCGCGCAAAAACGTGTCGCCGACCTTCAGGTCGACGATGTCGTAGGCGCCGAGCGGCTCGATGATATGCGCCTCAACGGGGACGTGGCCCGTCGCCTTCTCGCGGGAGACGAGCACGCCCTCCGGCCTGATCCCCAGAGCCAGGCCGGGCTTCTTCTCCGTGATCTGCTGCGTCAAGTCGGCGGGAAAGTCGAAGGAGGCTGCGCCGTCGCCGAGCAGCACCTTGGTGTGGGTGCCGTTCGCCTGCAGCGTCGCCTTGGCGATGTTCATGACCGGGCTGCCGACGAATTGCGCGACGAAGAGGTTGGCGGGATTCTGGTAGACATCGGACGGCGAGCCGACCTGCTGCAGCACGCCTTCGTTCATGATGGCGATGCGGTCGGCGAGCGACATCGCCTCGACCTGGTCGTGCGTGACGTAGACGGTGGTCTGGCCGTTCTCCAGGTGCAGGCGCTTCAGCTCGGTGCGCATCTCCTCGCGCAGCTTGGCGTCGAGGGCGCCGATCGGCTCGTCCATGAGCATTGCCTCGGGGCGGCGGACGAGCGCCCGGCCGATGGCGACGCGCTGCATGTCGCCGCCGGAAAGATGCGACGGCCGCCGAGAAAGAAGATGCTCGATCTGCAGCGAGTGCGCGACGGCGCGCACCTTGGCGTCGACCTCGCTGCGGCTCTCGCGCGTGGCGCGCAGCGGAAAGGCGATGTTGTCGTAGGCGGTGAGGTGCGGATAGAGCGCGAAGAGCTGGAAGACGAAGGCGATGTCGCGCCGGCCGGGCTGGAGGTCCTGCACCGGCTTACCGTTGATCAGGATGTCGCCGCTGTCGATCTCTTCGAGCCCGGCGATGGCACGGAGCGTCGTCGTCTTCCCGCAGCCCGACGGCCCGAGCAGCACGACGAACTCCTCATGCGCGATCGTAAGGTTGAGTTTCCGGATGACGTAGTTGTCGCCGAAATACTTCTCGATATCGCGAAGCACGATCTCAGCCATGGCGGCTCAGCCCTCTCCCTCGACCGACGCCGGGTCCGGCTTGACGTGCGAGAAGATGAGGAAGCCGACCAGGCCGACGAGGATGATCGTCACGCCGTAGCGGTGGAGCACCTCCACCCATGGCTGGCAGAGCGCGACAATGCCGATGACCATGATCCACATGGAGAGCGGCTCCAGGATCGTGGCGCTCAGCTGCTTGAATCCCATTGCCCCACCTCCCTCACTTGCGGATCGCGCCGAAGGTCACGCCGCGCAGCAGGTGACTGCGGAGCGCGAAGGTGAACAGGGCGACGGGCAGGAGGAACAGGAATGTCCCGGCGGCGATGGCGGTCCAGTCGACAAGGCCGGATCCGACCTGCGCAGGGATGAACGGCGGCGCCGTCTGCGCGCGCCGGTTGGTCATCATCAGCGCGAAGGCATATTCGTTCCAGGCCGTGATGAAGCAGAAGACGGCCGTCGCCGCGATGCCGGTGATGGCTTCCGGCAGCACGATCTTGAAGAAGGCCTGCAGCCGCGTATAGCCGTCGACCAAGGCCGCCTCCTCGTATTCCTTCGGTATCTCGTCGATGAAGCCCTTCATCAGCCACACCGAGAAGGAGAGGTTGAAGGCGACGTAGAGGATGATGAGACCGATATGCGTGTCGGTCATGCCGACGACGCGATACATGAGGAACATCGGGATCGCGACGACGACCGGCGGCAGCATGCGCGTCGACAGGATGAAGAACAAGAGGTCCGGCTCGCCGGCTATCTTGAAGCGCGAAAAGCCATAGGCGGTCAGCGTGCCCATCGAAACGGCGAGCACGGTGCTGATCACGCCGACGATCAGGCTGTTCATGAAGCGGTTCGGGTATTGCGAAAGCTGCACCTTGGGGCCGACCCGCAGCACGCGCTCGCCGCCGTCATAGATGCGCTGCTCCCACCAGGGCGCGGCCGCATAGACGTCCGGATCGACCGGCTTGGTCATCTGCACGCGCTTGGTGAAAAGCTTGATGAAGGAGGTGATCTCCGGCTGGAAGAAGACCGTCGGCGGAACGGTCGTCGCCAGGTTGCGCGGCTTGAACGCCGTGGAGCCGATCCAATAGATCGGCGCCAGGAAGATCAACGGTGGCGACGAGCACCGTCACGATGGCGAGCTTGTTGAAGAGCGCGGCGCGGGGTGAGGCTACGGCCGCCATCTCAGCGCTCCTTCACTTTGTTGAGGTATTTCACGTAGATGTTGGTGATGGCGACCACCATGATCAGCACGATGTAGGCGAGCGCGCAGGACTTGCCGGTATCCCACTGCTGGAAGGCCAGCTTGTAGAGGCGGATGGCGATCAGCTCGGCCGTCGGCTGCGTGGTCATCACGTAGGCGATGTCGAAGGTCTTGAAGGCTTCCATCGTGCGGAAGATGAGCGCGATCAGGAGAAGCGGCGACACCAGCGGCAGGGTGATGCGCGTGAAGGTGTACCATGTGCCGGCGCGGTCGATGGCAGCCGCCTCGTAAAGATGCTTCGGCACGGCCGACAGGCCGGCAAGCGACAAGAGCATCACGAACGGAGCCCACATCCAGATGTCGGTGATGGCAACGGCGTAGAGCGCGATGTTCGGGTTGGAAAGCCAGGCGAGGTCGCCGAGGTGAAGCGCGTAGTTGAGGGGCCCCAGGAGGGGTCGTAGATCAGCTTCCAGAACAGCCCGACGACGGCCGGCGACATCATCATCGGCAGGAGCAGCAGCGTGGTGACGAGCCCCTTGAAGCGGAAGCTGCGATTGAGAAGAAGCGCAAGGCCGAAGCCGACGAGCATCTGGCCGGCCACCGACGCGACGACGTATTTCGCGGTGATGACGAAGTTCGACCAGATCTTCGGATCCGACAGGAGGTCGCGATAGTTGGCGAGCCCGACGAAGCTCCATGGCCGCGACTGGTTGGCGGCGAAGTCGGTGAAGGAGAACCCGAGCGAATAGAGCAGCGGAAAGATGTTGAAGACGATCAGGAACAGGATCGTCGGGATGATGAAGAGGTTGCGGATCGCAAGGTCGCTCATGCCCCGCCGGAAAGCCGGCGAACGCGTTGCTACTTCCCGCTCGGCAATGCTCACCAACTCACCGCCCCCCCGGCATCATATTGCGTCGACCGGAGGGGCGGCCCCCTCCGGTCGTTCTTGTCTTCCGCTATCAGTAGCGGTTGTACTTCTTGAACGTGTCTTCCCACTCGGCCGCGGTCTTGTCGAGGACGCTCTGCGCGTTGCCCTCACCGCCGACGACGTACGGATAGATGTTCTGGTTGAACTGATCCAGGATCTCCGCGTATTCCGGCGTTGCCCAGAAGTCCTTCACCATGAACATCGTGTCGTAGAACGCCTTGTTGTAGGGCGTGGCGTTCTGGAACTCGTCCGATTTCAGAACGGCCTGCGAGCAGGTGTAGCCGCCGAGCTCGGCCCACTTCTTCTGCGTGTCGTCCTTGATGAACCACTCGAGGAACTTCATCGCCTCTTCCTGGTTCTTCGAGTAGCTGACGACCGAGATGCCCTGACCGCCGAGCGCGGCGAAGCGCTGACCGCCGGGGCCTGCCGGGTTGGCGAAGAAGCCCGTCGCCTTGGCGTAGGGGTTGGTGGCTTCGTTCACGAGCGCCGGGAAGAAGGCGAAGAAGTTCATGCTCATCGCCGCCAGGCCCTCGGTGATCGCCTGGTTGTCTTCCTGGAAGAAGGTCTTGCCCCAGTTCGGCGGCGTGAACTTGTAGAGGTCCTTGTACATCGCCAAGCCGGCCGCGGCTTCCTTCGAGTTGGTGACGCCCTCGACCTTGTAGGTCGAGTAGTCGCCGAGCTCGCCGCCATAGCTGAAGATGGCGCTCTCGACGCCCATCGCCATCGCGTCATACGAGTTGTCGGTGTAGATCGCGATGCCGTATTTCTTCTCGTCCGGGCGATAGAAGAACTCGGCGATGTCCCGCATCTGGTCGTAGGTCTGCGGGACGTCGAGGTCGTAGCCGTATTTGGCCTTGAACGCCTCCTTCTCCTTCGGATCCTCGAACCAGTCCTTGCGATAGGCCCAGCCGACAGCGTCACCCTCGAGCGGGATGGCCCAATACTTGCCGGCGCCCTTCGGGTACTCGGCATAGTAGGTCACCGTCGCCGGGGCCATGACTTCGCTGAGGTTGTGCTTGTTGAAGAAGTCGGTGAGGTCGACGTAGTGACCCTGCGTGGAGCCGGCGCCGAGCCATTGCGAGTCGCCGACCACCATGTCGTAGGAGTCGCCGTGCGCGTTGAACTCGGTGAACGCCTTCGTCTGGAAATCGGGCCACGGCGTCGTCTCCACCGTGACGGTCACGCCGGTTTCGGCCGTGTATTCGTTGACGAGCTCCTGCAGATAGTTGGCCGGATCCCATTCGGCCCAGAAGATCGTCAGCTCCTGCGCCGTCGCCTGTCCGGCGGCGAACGCGATGGCCGTGCCGGCCAACAAGCCAGTGAAAGTCTTTCTCAGCATGTCATTTCCTCCCTATAGCCGCCGGTCTTTGCCGGTCGGCCGCTAAGCTCTCTTTCGTTTAACGTCCCTTCCCTGCTTTTTCCTCGTACTCGTGCTTCGCGCTTTGGACGCGGCGCCGGCGGGAGCCGACGCCTCGGCGGTGGCGGCCGCAACAAGCGCATGCGCGGCCCAAAGCACTACGTCCCCGACGCGTTGGTCGTCCAGACCATAAATGTCCTTGAGGACGATAATAGCCTCAACTCCAAAAACCAGCGACAGGGATTGCACCAGCTTGTCGAAGGTGGAGGCGTTCAGCTGCTTCTTCAGCGGCGTCAGCGCGTCGCGGAGCAGCGTTCGGCGGTTTCCGCGGACGATTCTGGCCTCCGAGCCGAGCGTTCCAGCCTGCCGGCGCGCCCACTGGTCGAGCGCCTGCTCCAGCGCCGCGCGGTGGGTCGCCTCGTATTCGATGAGGCGGGGGAAGGCGAAGGAAAGGAGGTCTGCGACGCGCTGGTCCGCGTCTGCCAGGTCGGAGCGCCAGGCAAGGATCGGCCCGAGCGCCTCGTCGACCGCCGACTGCACCATCGCCGCCTGGCTGGGGAAGTAGCGATAGGCGGTGGCGCGCGACACCTCGGCGGCCTCCGCCACGTCGCTCACCGAAGGAATGAAGCCGTCCTGCATGAGACGGATCGCCGTCGTCAGCATGTGCCGCTTCATCCGCGCCCGCGGACCCCGGCTGGTCGCCTTGGCCTGCTGGTCCACGCGTTCGGCTTGCGGTGAGACGGACATGCCAATATGATACGGGGGTCTCAAAAAATAGCAAGCGTCCGGAAACGATACCGAAGGCGCGAGGGACACCGGGGAGGTCATGAAGCGCGTCTACGTCGTCGGTACGGCCGATACGAAGGGCGAGGAGCTCGCCTTTGTGGCCGATCGCGTGAAGGCGGCGGGCGCCAGTCCGCTGCTCGTCGATGTCGGAACGCGACCCTCGACATTGGAGACGGATATCCCGGCGGGTGCAGTCGCGCAGCACCATCCCGAGGGCGTCGAAGCGGTGCTCGGGCTGGACGACCGCGGAAAGGCGGTAGCGGCTATGGGCGAGGCCTTCGCCCGCTTTATTACGGCGCGTGAGGATGTCGGCGGCGTTCTCGGCATCGGCGGGGGCGGCGGCACCTCCATCGTGACGGCGGGCATGCGCGTGCTTCCCATCGGCACACCCAAGCTGATGGTCTCCACGCTCGCCTCCGGCGACGTCAGCCCCTATGTCGACGTGAGCGACATCGCGATGATGTATTCCGTCACGGATGTTGCGGGGCTGAACCGCATCAGCCGGCGCGTGCTGGCCAACGCCGCCTACGCCATCGCCGGGATGGCGCGGACCGAGGTGCCGGCGGCGGACGACAAGCCGGCGATCGGCCTCACCATGTTCGGCGTCACCACCCCCTGCGTGACGCAGGCGACGGAGCTTCTGCGCGGCGACTATGACTGCCTCGTCTTCCACGCCACGGGAACGGGCGGCCGCGCCATGGAGAAGCTGGCCGACAGCGGGCTGCTTGTCGGCATCATCGATGCCACCACCACGGAGGTCTGCGACCTTCTGTTCGGCGGGGTGCTGAGCGCCGGCCCGGATCGCCTGGGGGCGATCGCGCGCACCGGCATCCCCTATGTGGGCTCGGTCGGCGCGCTCGACATGGTCAATTTCCAGGGCTTCGACACGGTGCCGGAGCGCTACCGCGAGCGGAACCTCTACCGACACAATCCGCAGGTCACGCTGATGCGCACCACGGTGGAGGAGAACCGCGAGATGGGCGCGTGGATCGCCGAAAAACTCAATCGCTGCGACGGCCCCGTGCGCTTCCTCATCCCCGAGAAGGGCGTCTCGGCAATCGATGCGCCGGGCCAGCCTTTCTACGACCCGGAGGCGGACGCGGCGCTCTTCGACACTCTTGAAGCGCACATCAGGCAGACCGAGAACCGGCGCCTGAAGCGGCTTCCCTACCACGTCAACGATCCGGAATTCTCGTCCGCGCTGGTGGACGAGCTCCGCGCAATCGCAGCTTGAAAGGATCCGCCGATGCCGCGCATCGAACGCAAGGCCATTCTGGAGAAGTTCCAGGACATGGTGCGGCGAGGCGTGCCGATCGTCGGCGGCGGCGCCGGCACGGGACTGTCGGCGAAATGCGAGGAGGCGGGCGGGATCGACCTCATCATCATCTACAATTCCGGGCGCTATCGCATGGCCGGCCGCGGCTCGGCGGCGGGGCTGCTGGCCTACGGCAACGCCAACGCGATCGTGAAGGAGATGGCGCTGGAGGTGCTGCCGGTGGTGAAGGCGACGCCGGTGCTGGCCGGCGTCAACGGCACGGACCCCTTTGTGCTGATGCCGCAATTCCTGGCGGAGCTGAAGGCGATGGGCTTCTCCGGGGTGCAGAACTTTCCCACCATCGGCCTCTTCGACGGAACCATGCGGGCGAGCTTCGAGGAAACCGGCATGGGCTACGGCCTGGAGGTCGACATGATCGCCGCGGCGCATGCGCTCGATCTCCTCACCACGCCCTATGTCTTCAATCCGGGCGAGGCGGAGGCCATGACCGAGGCCGGCGCGGACATCATCGTCGCGCATATGGGGGTGACGGTGGGTGGCGCGATCGGCGCGAGCTCCGCGAAGTCGTTGGAGGAATGCGTGGGCGAGATCGACCGCATCGCCGAGGCGGCGATGAAGGTGCGCGGCGACGTCATCGTGCTGTGCCACGGCGGGCCGATCGCGACGCCCGACGACGCGGAGCGCATCCTCAAGAAGTGCGCCCACTGCCACGGCTTCTACGGCGCGTCGAGCATGGAGCGCCTGCCGGTCGAGGCGGCGCTCACCGAACGGACGAAGGCGTTCAAGGCGATCACAAAGGCGGGGTAGACTCGGGGCCAGATAAAATATCGCCGGACAAAACAGCACGAACGGGAGGAAAGCCATGGCCGGAAAGTTCGTCATCGCCGAAGAGATCGAGCCCGAGATCCTCGATTGGGGCCAGCTTGCCTGGCTGAGCCACCCGCCGGGCACCGGCGCGCAGCATCTCACCGTCATTCACGTGACGCTGGCTCCGGGCAAGGGCCACAACTTCCATAAGCATCCGGACCAGGAAGAGGTGATTTTCGTGGTCTCGGGCGAGGTCGAGCAGTGGGTCGACCGCGAGAAGCGCATTCTCGGCCCGGGCGACAGTGCCTTCCTCCCCGCCGACATGGTGCATGCCTCGTTCAATGTCGGGGACAGCGACGCCAAGATCGTTGCGATCCTCGGCCCGTGCGTAGGGGAGGGCGGCTACGAGCTGGTCGACGTGGCCGGCGAAGAGCCGTGGAGCGGGTTGAGGACGGCCTGAGGAGGGCGCAATGGCGAACAATTATCCGAAACTGCACAACGCCATGTGGCCGGGCATCGTGGGCAAGGGCGCGCCGGATTCGGAACCCATCATCCCGCTCGACACGCTGCTGGAGCTGACCGCCAAGGCCGAGGTCGACGGCCAGAAATTCGACGGCGTCGACCTGTTCGTCGTGGCGCCGCATTTCGATATCGACAGCGACATGGACGCGGTGAAAGCGATGACCGAGCACATCGCCGGCTACGGGCTGAAGGTCGGCTCGTTCGTGGCGCCGATCTGGGGCGGCGCCGGCGGTGGCTCGGCCATGGGCACGGCGGACGAGCGCAAGACTTTCGTCTCGCAGGTCCGCAAGGCCTGCGCCATCGGCAAGCAGATGCGCGAGCTGGGCATCCGCCCGACCGGCGGCGTCAGGATCGATTCCTCCACCGGCGTAGAAGCCTGGGACAAGGACCCGCAGGGCAACACCAAGCTTATCGCCGAGACGTTCCGGGAGGCCGGCAAGGTCGCCCAGGACTATGGCGAGTTCCTGGTGGCGGAGGGCGAGATCTGCTGGGGCGGCATGCATTCCTGGCGGGAGAACGTGAAGCTCCTGGAGATGGTGAACATGCCGGGCGTGGTCGGCTACCAGGCCGACATGGCGCATTCCATGCTCTTCGTGCTCGGCGCAAACGCCGAGAAGGACCGCATCCTGCCGAAGGATTTCGAGTGGTCCGACAGGGAGGCGCTCGACGCGGCCTACAAGCAGGTCGCCGATGCGCTGCGGCCGTGGACGCTCGATTTTCACGTGGCGCAGAACGACGGTTCGACCTTCGGCTCCGGCGACCACGAGAAGACCGGCCGCCACTGCCAGGTGACCGACCCGAACGGCCGGCTCGATATCGTCAAGCACGCCGGTTACTGGCTGCGCGACGAAAAGGGCGAGCTGACCAAGACCATGCGCCACATCTGCTGGGACGGCTGCATGTTCCCCAATGCCGTGATGGAAGCCCAAGAGACCTGGAACGACATCCTCGGCGCCATGGTGAAGGTGCGCGACGCGCATGGGTGGAGCGAATAGGGGAGACAATGGCGGGCGGGTTACGCCGGGCAGGGCTTTTCAACACGGCACGGTCCGTTCCTCTCCCCGACGGGGAGAGGTCGGCCGAGCGTAGCGAGGGCGGGTGAGGGGCCGTCTGCGACACGAGCCGCCATCGCCCCCTCACCCGCCGTCTGCCTGTCGGCATCCGGCGACCTCTCCCCGGAGGGGAGAGGAATAGGCCGTGCTGAATCGGTCCGCACATAGCAACCCATAACGAGGGGAGAGAGATGTCCAAAAAGCTCAACATCGGCATGGTCGGCTACGGCTTCATGGGGCGGGCGCATTCGAATGCCTGGCGGCGCGTGCCGAACTTCTTCGATACCGGCTACGAGCCGGTGCTGAAGGCGGTGGCCGCGCGCGACAGGAAGAAGGCGCAGGCTTTCGCCGACCAGTGGGGCTACGAAACGGTGGAGAGCGACTGGCGCAAGCTGGTGGAGCGCAAGGACATCGACGCTCTCGACATCTGCGTGCCGAATGACCTGCACGCCGAGATCGCCATCGCCGCAGCCAAGGCCGGCAAGATGGTGCTCTGCGAGAAGCCGCTTGCCCGCACCGCCAAGGAGGCGCTGCCGATGGTGCGGGCGGTGGAACGGGCGGGCGTTCCCAATACGGTCTGGTACAACTACCGCCGCATCCCCGCCGTCTCGCTCATCAAGCAGGTGGTCGAGTCCGGCAAGCTCGGAAAGATCTTCCACTACCGCGCCAACTTCCTGCAGGACTGGACCATCTCGCCCGACGTGCCGCAGGGCGGCGCCGGCACCTGGCGGCTCGACGTAGACGCCGCCGGCTCCGGCGTCACCGGCGACCTCCTGGCGCACTGCATCGACACGGCGATCTGGATCAACGGCTCGATCTCAAGCCTCAGCGCCATGACGGAGACTTTCGTCAAGGAACGCAAGCATGCGCTGACCGGCAAGAAGCAGAAGGTGGGCATCGACGACGCCGCGGCGGTGCTTGCCCGCTACGCCAACGGCTCCATCGGCATCTTCGAATCGACCCGCTACGCACGCGGCCACAAGGCGCTCTACACGCTGGAGATCAACGGCGAGCACGGCTCGTTCACGTGGGACCTGCACGACATGAACCACGTGAAATGGTTCGACCACACCAAGGGAGGGGAGCTGCGCGGCTGGACCGACGTCCTCGTCACCGACGGCGAGCACCCCTATCTCGGCAAATGGTGGGTGCCGGGGCTGGTCATCGGCTACGAGCACTCCTTCGTGCACCAGGCGGCGGATTTTCTGGAGGGACTGAAGACCGGAAAGCCGTGCTCTCCGACCTTCCGCGAGGCACTGGAGACTTCGAAGGTCTGCGACGCCATCCTGGCATCGGGGAAGAGCGGCAAGTGGGTGCGGATGCGGTGATCCGCCCGCCCGCGCTCGGCTAAGGCCTGTTCTCCTCGGCCGCCGGGCGCGCCTCGGCTTTGGCGCGTCGGCGCCCTGCCGAACTCGGTGAGGAGGATGCCGCCGGTCACCAGGATCAGCGCAGTCAGGTGATAGAGGCCGAAGGGCTCGCTGAGGATCGCCACGGCCATGAGCGCGCCGAAGATCGGCACGAGGTTGGCGAAGAGCCCGGCACGCCCCGGCCCGATCAGCCGTACGCCACGCATGAAGGCGAGCTGCGCCAGGAACGAGGGGAAGAGCGTGATGAAGGCCATGATCAGCCATCCCTTCGGCGTCGGCCATTGCACTGTGCCCGCCGCCATTTCGTAGCCGACGAGGGGGATGGAGATGATGAAGGCGACCACCGCCAGGGCATTGAAGAAGGCGAGGGCGGGAATGTTCGGGCGGTCGCGCAGCGCCAGCGTGTAGCCGGCATAAAGCAGGCAGGCGAGAAGGATGAGCCCGTCGCCGAGATTGAACGTGAAGCCGGCGAGCGTCGCCAGGTTGCCGTGCGTCGCCACGACGGCGACGCCGAGCAGCGTGGCGGCCACCCCGATCATCTGCACCGGGCCGAGCCGCGTCCCCTGAAAGATCACCGCGCCGAGGATGGTGAAGATCGGAATGCCGCCCTGCAGGATGGCGATGTTCAATCCGGTTGTGTAGTGCGCCGAAAGGTAGAAGAGCGCGTTGAAGATCGAGAAACCGCAGGCCGCCATGAGAGCGATCTTGCGCCAGTTGCGCTTCAGCTCCGGCCACGCGGCAATGAGGCGCTGGGGCCCGACGACGAGAAGCACGAGGGAGACGAGCGCCCAGCGAAGCGACGTCACCACCATCGGCGAAGCTTCCCCGACAAGGAGCGGCCCCGCCACGGCATTGGCGCCCCAGCACCAGGTCGTGAAGGTGAGGAGCGCGTAGGCCTCGGTCGTGCCGGTCAGGCCCGACGCCGCCGCCATTCCGGCCGCGCGCCGGCTCGGCTCTGAGCTTTCCATCCCTGGCAGGCTTTCTTTGGCGTCGGGCCGCGGCGCCGGTCGGCGGGGTCCGACGGAATCTGATCTCGCGTCTCCTTAGCGGAGAGGCGGCTTAAGCGAAACCTCAGGCGCGGCGCTCGAAATAGGCCTGGTGCTCGCGCGACAGGCGGCAGGCGAGCTCCACGTCGGCGTTCTCGATCGCCTCGAGGATAGGGGCGTGACTCTCCGCCACGGCGAAGAGGTCGATGTTGGGCTGCAGCAGCGTCTTGCGGGAGTGGATCTCGACCAAGAGCGATTCCCACATGCGCAGCAGCAGCTCGTTGTCGGCGGCGCGCATGATGACGCGGTGGAACCAGACGCTGTGATGGATGGCGGCGTCGATGTCGTGGTCGCGCGCCGCCTGGCGCATGCCTTCCAGATGCGCTTCGACGGCACTGGCGTCGCGGCTCAGATGCGGCAGCGCCAGCCGCATGGCGGCTTCTTCGAGCGCGCCGCGCACGGTGTAGATCTCATGCTGCGTGCGGGCATGGTAGTCGTTCACGAAGGAGCCGCGGCGCGGCCTGATCGTCACCAGGCCGGCGGTCTCCAGCTCCTTCAGCGCCTCGCGCACCGGCGCCTGGCTCGAGCCGAACTCCTTCGCGAGCTGCAGCTCGACCAGGCGGTCGCCGGGGCCGTATTCGGCGCCGATGATCCGCTCCAGCAGGATATTGCGGATGCGCATGCTGAGCGGCTGGTGATCGAGGTCGGGTTCCGATCGCTGCCTGGCTGCCGTTTCCGTCGCTTCCAAAGACACGCTCCTCTCAAACCGGTGCGGCGCGTGGGTTTCCCGGCGCAGCACGAATTTTCATACCACAGCTCCGTTGACTCCCGATAATCGATTATCGATTATCGTTGGCAACAACTGACCGGACCCTGCGAAAGAATTGGGCCGGCGAGGGAGGATGCATGGGCTTTCAGGTCGTAAGGGCGGAGTCCGTCCGCGCTGCCGCCGCGATTCTCGCGGCCGACGACGACGCCCGCTTCGTCGCCGGCGGCACGCTGGTCGTGCGGCAGTCGAATTCCGACGTATCGATCGGCACATTGGTGCTTTGCGACGGACTGGGGCTCGACGCGATCTCGATCGCGGACGGGCGCGCCGAGATCGGCGCTGCGGTCACCATGGCGAAGGTCGCCGCCCATCCGGAGCTGGCATTTCTCGAGCCGGTGGCGCGCGAGATCGGCGGGCCGGCGGTGCGCGCCATGGCGACCGTCGGCGGCAATCTTTTCGCGCGCGCGCCCTACGGCGACTTCGCGGTGGCGCTGCTGGCGCTCGGCGCCGATGTTGCCGTGGAGGATCTCGACAAGAGCGAGACGATCGGCCTGGAGCGCTTCCTGGCGGAGCGCGCCGGGAAACCCGGCCGCATCGTGAAGGGCGTCTCCTTTGCCCTGCCGCCGGCGAGCTCGTTCCGGTTCCTCAAGGTCATGCGGCGGCATCCGCACGGCGCGTCCGTGCTGTCGATCGCCGCGACGCTGCCGGTCATCGGCGGGCGCGTAACGGGCGCGCGCGTCGCCTACGGCGCGATGGCGCCGACGGCCATCCGCGCCCGCGCCGTTGAAGAGGCGCTGGAAGGGAAGCCGCTCGATGACGCGGCTATCGGCGCCGCCGCGGCCGTGGCGGCGGACGGGTGTGCGCCGGACTCCGACTCGTTCGCGAGCGACTGGTACCGGCTCAACGTCGTGCCGGTGCATCTCGCGCGGCTCTTGAAGGGAGCATGAGGATGGCGCGCGTTCCCCTGCAATTCACCGTCAATGGCGCCGAAGCGGCCGAGTTCATCGAGCCGGGCGCGCTGCTGGTCGACGTGCTGCGCGACAAGCTCGGGCTATTTGCGACAAAGAACGGCTGCGGTCAGGGCACCTGCGGTGCCTGCACGCGTGATGATCGACGGCGAGCTGCAGCTTTCGTGCCTCGTCCCGGCGCAGCGCGTCGAAGGCCGCTCGGTGGAGACGCTGGAAGGGCTGGCGGAGGGCGCCGAGCTGCATCCGCTGCAGCGCGCCTTCTCCGACGGGTTCGCCGTGCAATGCGGCTTCTGCACGTCCGGCATGATCCTCGCCGCCAAGTGGCTGCTCGACCGCAATCCCAATCCCACCCGCGACGACGTGGTCGACGCGATCTCCGGCAACATCTGCCGCTGCACCGGCTATGAGCCGATCATCGACGCCATCCTCGCCGCGGCGTCGCAGATGCGCGGCGACAAGCAGTCGGCCTGAGGGGAGGGCGCCATGCAGCACGTCAAGCACTTCTTCGCCGCCGAGCGTACCGAGGACCACAAGGCCGTCGGCGTCAGCGGGCCGCGCATCGACATCCACGGGCACGTCACCGGCAAGACGCAGTACTACGCCGACCGCAGCTTCCCGGGCATGCTTCACCTGAAGATGGTGCGGAGCCCGCACCATCACGCGAAGATCCTCTCGGTCGATACGAGCGAAGCGGAGAAGGTCCCGGGCGTGGTGCGCGTGCTCACCCACAAGGACGTGCCGAAGAACGTCTACACGATCCTCTGCCTCATCCAGATCGAGCCCGACGACGAGCCGGTGCTCGCCGTCGACAAGGTGCGCTTCAAGGGCGAGCAGGTGGTTGCGGTGCTGGCCGACACCGAGAGGGCGGCGCGCGAAGCGGTCGCGAAGGTCAAGGTCGAGTACGAGGAGCTGCCGGCTGTCTTCGACGTGGAGGAGGCGCTGAAGCCGGGCGCGCCGCTGGTCAACGAGTATCACGGCCAGAACTGGTTCGTTTACGAGGGGCACAATTGCCGCCGCGTGCGCTACGGCGATGTGGAGAAGGGCTTCGCAGAGGCCGACCACGTCATCGAGGAGCGCTACCAGTCCTCGCCGATCGAGCACGCGGCGACGGAGACGACCGGCTGCATCGTGGTGCCGGAGGCGAACGGGCGCTTCACCTGCTATTCCAACACGCAGGCGCTCTTCTTCACGCTCGACAACGCGGCGCTCATCCTCAACCACCCGTTCCAGAAGCTGCGGCTGGTCGGCGGCACGGTGGGCGGCGGCTTCGGCGGCAAGGTGGACGTGATCACCGAGCCGATCGCCTTCCTCGCTGCGATGCTCGACCAACCGGCCGGTGAAATATGCCTATAGCCGCGAGGAAGAGATGCAGGTCTCCAGCCCGCGCGCGGCGGAACGCATCTACATCAAGGACGGCGTGATGAAGGACGGGCGCATCGTCGCCCGCCACGTGCGGCTCTACGCCGATGCCGGCGCCTATTCGCGCCACAGCCCCTATGCCGGCACCAAGGCGGCGGCGCACATGCCGGGGCCCTATACGATCCCCAACGTGTCGGTGGATTCCTACTGCGTCTACACCAACCGCACGCCGTCCTCGGCGATGCGCGGCTTCGGCGTGACCATCGGCGACTTCGCGCTGGAGGTCCAGATGGACAAGCTGGCGCGGCTGGTCGGCATGGATCCCGTCGCGTTCCGCATCCTCAACGCCTATCGCGACGGCGACATGAAGGCGCACGGCGAGGAGACGCACGGCGCGGCGCTGGTGGAGACCATGCAGGCGGCGGCCGAGCTCGCCGAATGGCCGCTCGACGACGCGGCGAAGAAGGCGACGTCGATGGGGCGGGAGGGCTGACGATGGCGAAGGCGAAGAAGTGTGACGCTCCGCAATCGCATATCGAAGCCCTCATCCTGAGGCGCGACCCCGGACTTGATCCGGGCGAGCCTCGAAGGACGAGGGCGGGCGCACGGCGCCGGCGGGTGTCGAAACCCGGCTGCGCCGAAATCCGCGGCCGGTGGTTCGAGGCTTCGCGCCTTCGGCGCTCGCACCTCACCATGAGGGGGGCAGGGGGCGCGGAATGCGATGTCCTGCAGGACGGAGGAGGTCGGCATGAAGGCGCGTGGGCGCGGCGTGGCGGCGGTCAATTATCCGACCGGCATGAATCTCGGCGGCGATCCTTCGCAGGCGCTGGTGCACGCCACCACCACCGGCAATTTCGTCGTCTCGCTGTCGAGCACCGATCTCGGCCAGGGGCTGAAGACGGTGATGGCGCAGATCTGCGCCGAGACGCTCGGCGTGCCGGTGGAGACGATCATCATCGACACGGCCGATACCGATACCGGCCCGCACTGCATGGGCACCTTCGCCAGCCGCGGCACGCACCGCGTCGGCAACGCCATCATCATGGCGGCGAAGGAGGCGAAGCAGGCGCTGATGGAGGTGGCGGCGGAGGAGCTCGAGGCGGATGCCTCCGACCTGGAGACGGACGGCAAGGGCAACATCCAGGTGAAGGGCGCGCCGGCGCGCTCCAAGCCGGTGTTCGAGATCGCGCTCGCGGCGCATTTCAAGCACGGCAAGACCGTTTCCGGCCGCGGCATGTTCATGGTGCAGCGCTCCTATCCGGTGCCGGAGACAGGGCACATGCGCCCCGCCACCTGCTATGCGCATGCCTGCACCATTGCCGAGGTGGAGGTCGATACGGAGACCGGCGAAGTGGCGGTGCTTTCTCTGAAGAGCGCCTACGAGGTCGGCCGGGCGCTCAATCCCAAAATGGTGGAGCAGCAGATCGTCGGCGGCGCCTGGATGGGCATGAGCCACGCGCTCTACGAGACGACGGAGCCCTATTATCCCGACCGCGCGCACGGGCCGGTCGACTTCAACCAGTATCTGATGCCCGGCCCCGCCGACATCCCGTCATACGAAGGCGTGATCCTGGAGCGGCCGGCCGACGATGGGCCGTTCGGCGCCAAGGGAGTCGGCGAGATGACGGCGAACTCGCCCATCCCGGCGATTGCCAACGCCATCTTCGATGCGGTCGGCGTGCGCGTCGACTCGCTGCCGATCACGCCGGAGAAGGTGCTGCGCGGGATCAAAGCGAACGCACCCGCCCAAGCTTGAATCCAAGGAAAGGTATCGTGATGCTGAAAGTTCTGTCGCTGATGAAGCGCAAGGAAGGCATGAGCTACGGAGAGTTCCGCAAGTGGGCGAAGGACGAGCACCCGAAGCTGGCGCAGAAGATCCCCGGCATGAAGGGCTACCGGATGAACGTGCCGGTGAGCGAGAACCCGGACTCGCCCTGCGACGCGATCAGCGAGATGTGGTGGGATTCCGACGAGGCGCGGGTGACGGGCTTTGGCACGGAGGAAGGGAAGGCGGCAGGCGCGGATGCGGCGGCGCATTGTTCCTCGCGCTTCCACTTCATGGCGGAGGAGGAGGTGTTCATCTGAGCACCGCGACGAGCGGTGTAGATTGGACGAAGGTGATCGGCCTCTCGATTTGTCGTCATTGCCGGGCTTGACCCGGCAATCTATTCCTCAAACGCTGCCCCAACGGAATGGGTGCCCGGATCAAGTCCGGGCATGACGACGGAGAGGGGATTGGATCAAGAAACCGCAACCGGGCTCGCATCCCATGACCATTCCCGTCATCGACGCGCATCATCACATCTGGCGGCAGGACGATCTGCCGTGGCTGAAAGGCCCGATGGTGCCGCGCATCTTCGGGCCGTACGAGCCGATCCGGCGCGACTATCCGATCGCCGAGTTCCTTGAGGACGTTGCCGGCACCGGCGTTGAAAAATCCGTCTACGTGCAGGCCAACTGGCCGCCCGACAAGGCGGAGGATGAGGTCGCCTGGGTGCAGAGCCAGGCCGACGAGAGCGGCTGGCCGCATGCCATTGTCGGCTATGCCGACTTCATGGCCGAGGATGTGCGCCCGACGCTCGACCGGCTGGCGCGGTATCCGCTGATGCGCGGCGTGCGCATGCAGCTTCACTGGCACGAGAACGAGAAGTACCGCTTCGCCGCGCGGCCGGACCTTGCCGACGACGCGCGCTTTCGCCGGAATTTTTCTGCGCTCGCCGATTACGGCTTCAGCTTCGACCTGCAGGTGTTTCAGAGCCAGATGGGGAGCGCTGCGCGGCTCGCCGCCGATTTCCCGCAGACCACGTTCATCCTGCAGCACGCCGGCATGCTGGAGGACCTTTCGGAGACCGGCAGGGCCGCGTGGCGCGCCGAGATGCAGCTCCTGGCGGCGCAGCCCAACGTCGTCTCGAAGCTGTCGGGCCTCGGCACCTTCATCCATCGCAACGACCCGGCGCATATCGCCTGGGTCACGCACGAGACGGTCGCGCTCTTCGGCGCAGAGCGGTGCCTCTACGGCTCCAATTTTCCCGTCGAGAAGCTGTGGACGACCTATGGCGCGCTGATCTCCGCCTACCGCGCGGCGATCGATTCCTATTCGGAGACGGAGCAGCGTGCGATCTTCCACGACACGGCGGCGCGCGTCTATCGTCTCGACTGAAGCGCCGAGCGTGGGCGTCAGCCTGCGAACACGGCGCGCAGCCTGTCGACCACCTCGTGTTCAGGCAAAGCAGTCCAGGTCGCGTTCGCCTTCACAGGCCATCGCTCGCCGGCGGCCGGCGGCAATTTCACCTCCGCGTTGGCGGCGCGTTCGGCGATGCCGTCGGCGTCCGGCCGGCAAAGGGGAAACACATTGGTGCCGAATGGCACTGGCTCGGAAACGACGCCGAAGGAGGAGAGACGGCTCATCACGGCCCGAGCGCGCTCGGCGATCGCGAGCCATTCCGCCTCCAGTCCATCGAGCGCGGCATCCGCGATCACGGCGATCGGCCACATCTGATTGAGGCCGCCGCCGAAGCGCCGGCGCTCGTGATAGAGGCCGTCGATCAGCGACGCGGGGCCGGCGAGGATCGCCCCGAAAGGCACGCCGAAATATTTGTAGAGCGAGACGTAGACCGTGTCGTAGGGCGCCGCGAGCTCCCGGACCGGTCGGCCGAGAAAGCCCGAGGCGATGTAGATGCGCGCGCCGTCGAGATGCGTCGCGATCCCGTGCTCGCGGGCGGTCTCGACGATCGCCGCCTGCTCTTCGGACGGTACCGTTGCGCCGAAGCCGCGCCGCAGCGGCGACTCCACCACGACCGCGGCGATGCCGGCCGCCACCCGCGCGGTCGCGGCGCGCGCGATCTCCGCCGCAAGCGCGGCTGCGGTGAAGCCGGCATGCGGCACCGTCACCAGCGTCAGGCCGGCAAGCTCCGACGCGCAATCGCCGGCATCGTTGGCGATATGGCCCTCGGCCTGCACCAGGATGCGCCTGCCGCCGTGCGTGGCCGCGTGCGCCCGCAGCGCCAGCAGGTTGGCGAGCGTGCCGGTCGCGCAGAGCATCGCCCGCTCCTTGCCGAGCGCGGAGGCGATGCGCGCCTCGAAGGTGGCGACCGCTCCGCCGCGCGAATAGTCGTCGAGGGCCGGCGGCTTCGCTTCGACCGCCGCCTTCAAGCGTGCGGCGAAATCGACCGGGTCGATGTCCGGGGCGTCGCCGGCGAGGTTGAGGATGGTCATCGCGCGTGCCTCATCCCGGCTGCGTGCCGAACGTGCCGCGGCCGACGGCAACCAGCCTGCCATCTTCATCGGACACGTTCACGTCGACGACGCCGATGGTGCGGCCGGCTCGCACCACTTTGCCTTCGGCCTGCAGCGTGCCGGCGGCGGGCCTGAGATAATCGATCCTGAGACTGATGGTCGGCACGAAGTGCCCGACTTGCACCGAGAGCGCGTAGCAGGCCGTGACATCGATGAAGGCGGAGATGACGCCGCCATGAATCTGGTTGCCGGTCGCAAGGCGGCCATAGTCGGCCTTGTGCGGGAGCGTGAAGACGACGCGGCCTGCAGCAGCGTCGATCTCCAGCGGCGTGATCTCGAGGAAATGATGGAACGGCGGCCGCTTCAGCGATGCGGCGACCGCCTCGATGCTGTCGAGCCGGCTCATGGCTCGAGGATCACCTTTCCGAAGACCGACCGCTCTTCCATCAGCTCCTCGGCGCGCGCGGCCTCCGACATCGGCAGGACATGGCTGATGACCGGGGTCAGCCAGCCCGCGGCGACGCCGTCGACCATCTTGCGGATGCCCTCCGTCGACCAGCCGTCGCAGCCGATGATGTTGAGCTCGCGGATCCACACATAGCGGATGTCGGTGATTGCCTCGAAGCCGGCGGTGGCGCCGCAGGTGAGGAGGCGCCCGTCCTTGCGCAGCGTGCGAAGCGACGGCGCCCAGGTGTCGCCGCCGGTGAAGTTCACCACGAGGTCGACGCCCTTCTTGCCGGAGATGCGCCAGGCGGCGGCGCTGAAATCCTCGGCGCGATAGTCGATCACGTGGTCGGCGCCGAGCGCCTTCAGCTTCTCCGCCTTGTCGGCGCCGCCGGCTGCGGCGATGACCGTCGCGCCGACATGCTTGGCGATCTGCACGCAGGCATTGCCGACGCCGCCGGAGGCGCCGAGCACCAGCACGAGCTCGCCGGCCTTCACCTTGCCGCGCACGTTGAGCATGCGCTCCGCCGTGCCGTAGGCGACCGGCAGGCACGCCGCCTCGCGGAAGCCGACGGAATCGGGGAGCTTGATGACGTGGCTCGCCGGGCAGGCGGCATATTCGGCCATGCCGCCCTGGATCTGCTCGCCCATCATGCCGGCCGGCGTCGACGGGTTGAGCACCACGCGGTCGCCGACGGTGAAGCCCGCAACGTCGGCGCCGAGGCCGGCGATCTCGCCGGCGATGTCGCCGCCGGAGATGAACGGCATGGGGACGGGCATGCCCGGCATGCCGCGGCGGACGAAAATGTCGAGATGGTTGAGGCCGCAGGCGCGCACGCGCACCAGCACCTGGCCGGGACCGGGGACGGGGTCCGGCCAGTCGCGCCAGTGGATGTTCTCCGCGCCGCCCTGCTTCTCGATCACCGCGGCCTTCATCGGCGCACTTCCATGTCTCGGTTACTCCTGCACGAATTCGATGGCCGCGCCCGCCGCGTCGGACGCAGCGATGCGGATGGTCTTGCCGTCTTGCGTAAAGGGGACGCCGTTTGCGCCGAGCACCCGGCCGGTCTCCGCGACGTCCGCAACGGTGAAGGACACGGCGACGACTTTCGGCAGCGGCTGCGGGCGGCCGAGGCCCGGATGGCGCGCTTCCGCCTCGGGCGCGGCGAGGATGTCGAGCCTGCCCGGCGAGAGCGTGAAGCCCGAGCCGTCGGGCTCGCCGAGCACGCGGGCCAACCGTTCCAACGCGGCTATCGGGGCATCGCTGGCGATGGTCACCGACCTGAGGGCCGTGATGCCGTTGGGATGCGCCAGCAGCTCGGGCTGCCACAGCACGTCGCGCGTCTGCTGCTCGATGATGATGAAGTCGGCCTCCGGGTAGGTTTCGCCGTCGAGGTAGGTGATGGCGAAGCGCCCTGGCTTCGTTCCCTCGCCATAGGGCACGTCGCGACCGACGAAGATCGGGTCGGCGATGCCCGGCACGCCGCTTTCCTGGAGGCGCTTGCTCGCGCTCGCGGCGTCGCGCGTGCCGAAAGCGATGAGATGCAGCCCGGCATAGCGCTTCAGCCGCCGCGCGACGTTGTCGTGCGGCAGCGACGCATCGGTGATGCCGAGGATCTCGAAATAGCCCTGTTGGAACATGGCGCAGTGATTGCCGGTGCCCCACGGCCCGACGCCGCCGGCCGGCAGCGCCCCCTTGTGGGAGCTCCTCGGCGTCAGGTTGAAGCCGAGCTTTCGATAGGTTTCCGCCGCGGCGTCGAGGTCGGAGACGATCAGCGCGACATGGTCGAGGTCGAAGCTCATGCCGTCGCGCCTGCTTTCGCATCGGCGCCGAAGCGCGCCTCGAGGTCGCGCTCCACGACGGTGCGATCGTTCTTGCCGGCGCCGTTCAGGGGAATGGCGTCGACGATGATGACCTGGCGGGGATGCGCGAAGGCCGGCCCGTTCTTGAGACAGTGCTGCTTCAGCTCCTCCGCCTCGGCGGCTCCGGGCTTCGTCAGCATCACCAGCGCCGCCGGCACCGCGCCCTTGATGGCGTGGCTGACGGGCACCACGCAGGCGTCGACCACGGCGGGATGCGCCAGGAGCAGGTTCTCCACCTCCTTGGGATAGACGTTCTCGCCGCCGCAATTGAACATGTCGTCGGTGCGGCCGCGGAAATATAAGAAACCATCGTCGTCGCGGCTGAAGAGGTCGCCGGTCTTCAGCCATCCATCGACCAGGCGCTCGGCATTGACCTTCGGCAGATTGTGATAGCCGGGCGTGACGCCCGGGTTCTTCACCCAAAGCTCGCCGAGCGAGGGGTGCTCCTCGCCGTCGGCGCCGACCAGCTTCACCTCGCCCTCGGGCCAGGCGACGCCGCAGCTTCCGAACGGCACGCGGCGGCCGTCGAGCGGTGGGCCGATCATCACCGGGCCGCCCTCGGTCAGCCCGTAGCTCTCGCCGACATTGACGCCGAAGGCGCTCTCGATCTGCTCCATCAGCTCCTCCGCGACGGGGGCGGAGCCGATCGACAGGTCCGTCAGCGCAGAGAAATCGAGGCTCTCGATAAGGTCGCGGTGCTGCAGCAGCATGGAGAAGACGGCGGGCACGCCGCCGGCCTTGGTGATCTTGTAGTCGGCGAGCACCTGCAGGAACTGCCGCGCGTCGAAGCCGGGCAGGATGACGACCGAGCCGCCGACATGCAGCTTCGGCTTGATGGCGCCGGCCATGGCGTTCTTGTGATAGAGCGGCACGGCGACCAGCGCCCGGCCCTCGGGACCCTGCGGCCAGTATTTCTGCACGCAGCGGATCCACCAGAGCTGCCCGGCATGGGTGAGGACCACGCCCTTCGGCTTGCCGGTGGAGCCCGACGTATAGGGCTGGAAGGAGGGATGATCGTCGGCGATCACCGGCGGGTCGAAGGGCAGCGCCGCGGCTTCGATGACGCTGTCGTAGTCCTCCCAGCCGGGCGGCGGGGCGTCGAGGGCGACGCGGACGGCAAGCCCCTCGCGGTCGCAGACGCCGACGATGTGCGGGTTGACTGCCGGGTCGACGATCGCCGCGCGGCAGCCGGCATCGCGGACCGTGTATTCCAGGATGTCGGCGCCGAGCTTGGTGTTGAGCGGCACCGGCACGATGCCGGCGCGCATGGCGCCATACATGATCTCGACGAACTCGAAGCGGTTGCCGACGGCGAGCGCCATGCGGTCGCCGGGCTTGAGGCCGCGCGCGGTGAGCGCCGAGGCCACGCGGTCCAGCCGCTCCTCCAGCATGGCGTAGGTGATCGTCGCCTCGGGCGTGCGCGACAGATCGATCATCGCGATGTTGTCGGGGTAGCGCTCGGCAGCGTCGTGCGACCAGTAGCCGAGATTGTTGAAGCGCGGATCGTCTGCGGCGAGCGTCATGCGGCGTGCTCTTCGTGCTGGGAAGGGAGGCGGCGGGCGGCGTTGCGGCCGGCGATGCCGCCGCCGATGAAGCATTCGGCGAGGTTGCCGCCGGAGAGATAGAGATGGCCGAAGGCGCTGCCGCATTCGCCGGCGGCGTAGAGGCCGGGGATCGGCGCACCGAAGGGATCGAGCACGCGCTGCTCGGCATCGTGCACCGGCCCGCCCTGCGTGTTGGAAACGATCGGGCTGCACCTCGGCGGCATAGAAGGGCGGCGTTGCAACCGGGTGCAGGGAGCCGGCGGGGCGGCCGAAATCGTCGTCGAGCCCGGACGCGCAGAGCGCGTTCCAGCGTTGGAGCGTATCGGACAGGCGCGCCGCGTCAGTGCCGACGAGCTTTGCCAGCGCCTCGATTGAGGCCGCCTCGCGGATTGCACCGCTGGCGATTTCCTTGCGGTTGTCGGTGCTCCATTCGTAGCCGACGTCGGGATCGTTGCGGGTCGGCTTGCCGAGCGGATAGCGCGCCAGGCCGTCGGCGTCGGTGATGAGGAAGACCGGGCGATGGGCGTGGTCCTGGCGCACAGGATCGTAGGCAGCGAAGGGGCGCCAGCCGGTGTCCTGCATGTAGGGCTCGTATTCGTTCATGAAGCGCCGGCCGTTCCGGTCGACCAGGATCCAGGCTCATCGTGGGCACGTCGTCGCCGTCGCCGGGGCGCCAGTCGGGCAGGCGTTTGACGCGCACGCCGTAGGGGTAGGACGGGTCGGGGGAGGGGAAGCCGTAGGCGCCGTGATAGTGCCACATGTGCCAGAGGTCGGCGCCGAGCGCCTGCGCCATGCGGATGCCGTCGCCGGTGTTGTGGCGGTAGGCGGCGTTGAGCGCCGGGCCGCCCGGCCAGTACTGCGCCTGCATCGTCGGTATCGGCCTCGAAGCCGCCGCAGGCGAGGATGATGCCGGCGCGGGCTGTGATCAGCTCGCCGTCGTCGAGAAGCACGGCATCGACGCCGAAGCGCCCGTGCTGAAGCCGCGGCTGCCGCGCGCCCGGTGACGACCGTGATGCGGTCGCTGCGCGCGGCGACGGCGTCGGCCAGGAGCTTGAAGAGGAGCATGCCGGCGGGGGAGCCGCGCACATGCGCGAAATCGGACGGGTCGAAGCCCGGCACGTCCTCGACGGTGACGAAGCCGAACGTGTCGGAGCCGGGGAGGGGATAATTGCCGCCGGCTTTGCGCTTGCGCGACGGTCGCGCCGTGCGCCTTTGCCAGTCGTCTCGATTTCCGCGGGCAGCGCGCACCATCCCTCCGCCAGTTGCCGCAGCACCGGCTCAGGCGTCTTGCCGCCGCAGGTGGCCTCGAGATAGGCGAACGCCTCGTCCGCATCGTCGGCGACGCGGAGCCCGCCCGCCGAGCAGACGGAAATGCCGCCCGGCTGCGGCGCCTTCTCAAGGATGAGGACGTGCGCGCCGGCATCGGCCGCCGCGATGGAAGCGGCGGCGCCGGCAAAGCCGAAGCCGATGACGACCACGTCCGTGATGGGAGGAAGGCCGGCCATCAGTCGCCCGTCGCCTCCGGGAAGAGCGCCTTCAGCCCCTCGACGAGATCGCGGATGCTCGCTTCGAGCATGGCGCGCCCTTTCTCCGCGGTCGCCAGCGTCGGGTCGCCGCGCGCGCCGCGGGCGCTGTAGTCGGCGCCGGAATCGGGATCACCGTCGAAGATGGTCGGCGAATAGAAGACGGTGGTCGGTGCCTCGCGCGTATTGCCGTAATCCGCGATGGCCTGGTCGAGGCGAACGACCGACGGGTCGATCGCCGTGATGATCGAGGTCTCGTGCTCGTCGGCGTGGCCGCCGGAGGTCTGCTCGAGCAGATGTTCGGCCGTCCTTGCCGAGTCGGCGGATGTCGGCGACGTGGATGCGCACGGTGGTCGCCTCGTAGAGCTCGCGCACCACGACGTGGACGACCGGCTCGGTGGAGACGCCGGTATTGATGACGGCGATCCGCGTGACGCCTTGCGTGATGAAGCCTTGCAGGATGTCCTTGAGCAGCGCGGAGAAGGTCTCAGGCGCGAGATGCTGGCTGCCGGGATAGTGGCGAAACGCCGGGTAATAGCCGAAGGAAACGATCGGCGCGACGACGACCGGCAGCGCCTCCGCGACGCCGCGCGACAGCGCCTCCGCCAGCATGTAGTCGGTCTTCAGCGGCAGATGGTGTCCGTGCTCCTTCGCAGCCGCGCCGATCGGCACGACCACGACGCGGCCGGCATCGAACCAGGCCTTCGCCTCGGGCCAGGTGAGATCGCCGAGATAGACGCCGCGCATCGTCGCCTCTCAGAGCTTCCATTCCGATTGAATTGGAATGGAAGCTCTATCTCGTTGTTGGAGCGTGATCATATCCAAAACCGGTGTCCACTTTTCGGGATCATGTTCTAGAGCCAGCGCTCGAGGAAGGCGCGCACGCGCGGTGCCCATACGAGGATGCCGTCGCGGAAGAGGAGATGGCCCTCCATGTGGGTGGCGCCGAAGCCGGGGAAGACGTGCGACTCGAACACTCTGTCGGTGCCCTTGAGGGCCGCGGTGATGTCGAGCGTCGGCCTGACGGAGAAGTCGTTGGCGGCCTGGAGGAAGCAGGCCGGCCGCGCCAGGCGATGCGCCGCGCCGATCATCAGCGCGCGCAGCGCCGCCGTCTTCTCCCAGTTCATGGCCGCGCCGGCGAAATCGACCGAGCAGCGGAAGCGGTCCGACTTGGAGGCGGCGAGCAGCGTGACCGTGCCGCCGAAGGACGAGCCCATCACGCCGACATGATCGCCGTCGATCTCCGGCAGGCCCATCAGGAAATCCCCGGCCGCGACCACGTCGTCGCTTTCCGCGTCGAGCCGCGCCGCCAGCGCTTCGTCGTATTCCGCAGTGCCGAAGGGGGCGGAAACCTCCTGCCGCCACGGCACCCCCGGTGAGTTGCCGTAGCCATGACGGTTGGGCATGAGGCAGGCGATTCCCCAGGAGTTCAGCAGCGCCGCGATCCCCGGCCGGCACGGCTCCTGCGAGCCCTGCTCGATAGAGCTGCCGTGGTTGATCACCATGGCGGGGAAGGGGCCCTTGCCGGGCGGCAGAAACAGGAAGCCGGCCAGGTCCAGCCCGCCGCTTGCGAAGGTGACCTCTTTCGGCACGAGCGAATGGCCGTCGATGGTGCGGGGAGAGAGCACGCCGACGCGCCCCGCGTCGTGCTCCAGGACGGAGCGCCGGAAGTTGCGGATGACGACGGCCATCCGCTTGCGCACGTCCTTGAATGCGTCGCTCGTCCCACGCGCGGCGAGGTCGCTCTCGCGCGTCGCCTTGTCGGGGAAGCGGCACTCCCACTGCACCGTCTCGTCTTCACCCTCGTGGCCGACGAAGATGCGTCCGGCGGGCAGGCCGAGGTCGAGCCGGACCGTACACGCCTCGCGGCGGAGGGTCAGGACATCCTCTGTCCGCCCTTCAAGCGGCCAATAGACGGTGCGCTCGGTCAGCATTCGGTCTCTTCCTCCTCGTTCAGCCTGGGTGGTGGCACGCGACCTGCCGCTGAGGCGCGTTATGGGTCAGGGTGGGCCGCGTGGTGCGGCAGATATCGGTGGCGCGCGGGCAGCGCTGGTGAAAGGCGCAGCCGGGCGGCGGATCGAGCGGGCTCGGTATCTCGCCTTCGAGCAGATGCCGCTGGCCGCGTTTTGCGGGATCGGGGTCCGGCACGGCGCCGATGAGCGCCTGCGTGTAGGGATGGGCGGGCGCCTCGAAGAGGTCCGCCTCGCTCGCCAGCTCCACGATGCGGCCGAGATACATGACCGCGACGCGGTGGCTGACGTGCCGCACGACCCCGAGATTGTGCGAGATGAACACGAGGGTGAGCGCAAACTCGCGCTGGATGCCGGCGAGCAGGTTGAGGATCTGCGCCTGCACCGAAACGTCGAGGGCGGAGACCGCCTCGTCGCAGACGATGAGCCTCGGGCGCACGGCGAGCGCCCGCGCGATGCCGATGCGCTGGCGCTGCCCGCCGGAGAAGGCGTGCGGGTAGCGTTCGGCGGCGTCGCTCGGCAGCTTTACGACATCCAGCGTCTCGCGCACCCGCTTGGCGATCTCGGCGCGTCCCAGGCCCATGGCGCGCAGCGGCTCGCCGATGATGTTGGCGACGCGCATGCGCGGATTGAGCGAAGAATAAGGATCCTGGAAGACGACCTGGATGTCGCGGCGGAGCGGCCGCATCTGGCGAAGCGACAGGGAGGTGATGTCGCGGCCGTCGAAGACGACGCGCCCGGCCGTCGGCTGCAGCAGGCGCAGCATCAGACGGCCGAGCGTGGTCTTGCCGCAGCCGCTCTCGCCGACGATGCCGAGCGTCTCTCCGCTGTTGACGGCGAGGTCGACGTCGGCGACGGCCTGCAATTGCCGGCCCTTGCCGGCGGGGAAGCTCTTCGACAGGCCTTCGACGGCGAGGATGGGCGACGGTGCTCTCATTCCACCGCCTCCAGCTCCCTGGACGAGCCCCGGCTCGCCATAGCGCCAGCAGGCGGCGCGGCGCCCGTCGGGCTTCGCCTCAAGCGGAGGCGGATTGATGTAGCAGCCGGCGATGGCGCCGGGGCAGCGCGGGTGGAAGCGGCAGCCCTCCGGCATCGACGCCGGCGACGGCGTGGCGCCCTCGATGACCGGCAGCTCGGCGCGCTTCTCGGTGACGCGCGGGATCGATTCGAGGAGCAGGCGCGTATAGGGATGGCCCGGCGACTCGAAGAGCGGCGCGACCGGCGCTTCCTCGACGATGCGGCCCGCGTACATCACGAGTACGCGGTCGGCCATCTCGGCGACCACGCCCATGTCGTGCGTGATGAGCAGCACCGACATGCCGAGATCGGCGTTGAGCTCGCGGATGAGCCCGAGAATCTGCGCCTGGATGGTGACGTCGAGCGCGGTGGTCGGCTCGTCGGCGATGAGGAGCTTCGGGCCGCAGGCGAGCGCCATGGCGATCATCACGCGCTGCTTCATGCCGCCCGACATCTGATGCGGATAGTCGTCGAGACGCTCGCGCGCGGCGGGGATGCCGACGCGGTCCATCAGCGCGACGGCGCGCTTGCGCGCCTCTGCCCAGGCGAGGCCTTCGTGCTCGACCAGCACCTCGGCGATCTGGAAGCCGACGGGGAAGAGCGGGTTGAGGCAGGTGGAGGGCTCCTGGAAGATCATGCCGATCTCGCGGCCGCGGACGCGCCGCCAGGCCCGTCGGTCAAGCCGCGTCAGCACAGTCTCGCCGAGTGTGATGGAGCCGTCGGTAATGTGCCCCTGCTCGCCGAGCAGACCCATGATGGCAAGCGCGGTGACCGACTTGCCCGAGCCGCTCTCGCCCACCACGCCGACGATCTCGCCGGTGGCGAGCGCGAAGCTCACGCTGGTCGACGACGCCGACGCGCCCGCGGATCGTGTCGAAGCCGACCGACAGGCCGTCGACCGACAGAAGCGGCGTCGCGTCGCTCATCGCTCGCGCACCCGCGGATCGAGAATGTCGCGCAGCCCGTCGCCGCAGCAGGTTGAAGCCGACGAGGGTGATGCCGAGCGCGGCGCTGGCGAACAGAGCGAGATAGGGATCGGTGCGCAGCGCCGGCAGGCCGTCGCGGATCATGCTGCCCCAGGTCGGCGCCGGCTCCTGCACGCCGATGCCGAGGAAGCTCAGCGTCGCCTCGGCCATGATGATGAAGCCCACGCCGATCGAGGCGCGCACGATGAGCGGCGCCACGATGTTGGGCAGGAGATGGTCGATCAGGATGCGATGGGCCGGCGTGCCGCTGGCGACCGCCGCCTCGACATACATTTCCGAGCGGAGCGTCAGCACAAGCGAGCGGGCGAGGCGCGCGATGCCCGGCCACCAGACCAGCGACAGCGCGATGATGACCGTCAGCGTGCCGGCGCCCAGCATGGCGGCGATGAGGATGGCGAAGATGATCTCCGGGAAGGCGAAGACCAGGTCGACGGTGCGCATGATGATCGTGTCGACCCATCCGCCGAAATAGCCGGCGCACATGCCGAGCGTGGTGCCGATGGTCAGCGTGATGGCCAGCACGGACGCGGCGATCAGCAGCGAGACGCGGGCGCCGAGGATCAGGCGGCTCAGGATGTCGCGGCCCACCGCGTCGCCGCCGAGGAGATGCTCGGGGCCCGGCGCCGCCCACACCGACAGCATGTCCACCTCGGTCGGATCGTATCGTCGTGAAGAGCGGCCCGAAGATGGCGATGAGGATGACGGCGAGCACGATGGTGCCGCCGATGACGACGTTCGGGCTGCGGCGCGCGCGCCGCCAGAAATCGGAGCGCTCGGTGTGGGCGGGAACGGAGACGGACGCCATCGCCTCAGCCCTTCGCGTAGCGGATGCGCGGATCGATGGCGGCGTAGAGCAGATCGACCACGAGATTGATGCCGGCATAGAAGAAGGTGAAGAGCAGCACGATCGACATCGTCACCGGGTAGTCGCGGGCGAAGATCGACTGGATCGCCAGGCTGCCGAGGCCGGGAATGTTGAAGATCGTCTCCACCACGAAGGTGCCCGACAGGAGCCCGCCGAAGATGATGCCGATGCGAGGTGAGGAGCGGCACCAGCGTGTTCCGGAGCGCATGGCGGTAGACGACCAGCCGCTCGCGCATGCCCTTGGCGCGGGCGGTGCGGATGTAGTCCTGCTGCAGCACCTCCAGCATGTAGGTGCGGGTGAGCCGCGCGATATAGGCGATCGGCGACACCGCCAGCACGACGACCGGAAGGATCGCCTGCGCAAAGCTGCCCCAGCCGGCGACCGGCACCACATCGAAGCGGATGGCGAAGAGATAGACGAGGAAGGAGGCGAGCGCGAAGTTGGGGATGGAGATGCCGGCGACGAGCACCAGGATGATGCTGGTGTCGGCGAAGCTGTTGCGGTGAAGCGCCGCCGTGGTGCCCAGCACGACGCCGATCGGGATGGCGAGGAACAAGGCGGCGAGCGCCAGGATCGGCGTGATGGCGAGCGCGGTCCAGATCACGTCGATGACCGGGATGCGCGCGAAGCGGAACGACATGCCGAAGCTGCCGTCGGCGATGTTGCCGAGATAGCTGAGGAACTGCAGCGAGGAGCGGCCGGTCGAGGCCGTAATCGGCGCGCAGCCGCGACTTCCAGCACCGGGATCGCCGGCGTGGTTGCCGAGCAGCGTGGCGATCGGGTCGCCCGGCACGAATTGCGTGGCGATGAAGGTGAGGACGATCGGCGAGGAAGCAGCACGGGCAAAAGCCCGATCAAGCGGCGTGTGGCGTAGCCGATCATGTCCGCCCCTGTGACGCACCGGAGACGCGGTCCCCGGCCCACACCCTAGCTTCTAGGAGCGGGCCGAGGAGAGTCCAGCCTCCGATCGCTATTCGGCGATGGTGACGTCCTTGAAGGGCAGCAGCCGGAACGGCGTGAGATGCACGCCCTCGACGTTCGGCTTCTTGAGGACGAGCTGCTTGCGCACCGTCGTGGGGCAAGGCCCCCAATCGGCGCGGGCCACGTCCTCGGCCTGCTTGTAGAGCGCGATGCGGGCCTTTTCGTCCGGCGTCTGCAGCGCCTTGTCGACCAGCGCGTCATACTCGGCGTTCGACCAGCGCGGCCGGTTGAACTTCGAGCCGCTGTGCCACATCGGGTTCAGGAAGGTCAGCGCGTCCTTGTAGTCGGCCGACCAGCCCCAGGGAAAGAAGGCGACTTCGCCGGCGTTCATGCTCTTGATGAAGTTGCCGCGCTCCATGACCTCGATCTCGATCTGCATGCCGAGCACCTTGTTGAGCTGGCTGGCATAGTAGGCGAGGTCGTTCTTGTTGGGCTCCGTGGAGGTGATCTTCACCGGCGGCATGCCCTCGCCGTTGGGATAGCCGGCCTCCGCCAGCAGCTTCTTGGCGAGTTCCGGATCATATTTGATCGGCGCGCGATTGGGGTCGAAGCCGGCGACGCCCGGCGGGATGATGCCGAGGCCCGGATAGGCGGCGTTTTCGTAGAGCCCCTTCACCATGGCGTCGCGGTCGAAGGCGATGCACACGGCGTGGCGCACGCGCGGATCGGCGAACGGCGGATAGACCGTGCCGTTCATGCCGAGATATTGCATCTGCGCGGCCGGCGAATCGAGGGTCTGGCCTTCGAACTGCGGGTCCTTGAGGATGCGCCGCACGGTGGCCGGATCGGCATAGACGATGTCGAGCTCGCCCGCCTCATATTGCGAGACGGCGGTGTCGCCCGACGGCACGATGAGGAAATCGACGCCATCGATCTTGGGCGCGCCGTCCCAATAGTCGGGATTGGCGGCGAGCTTCACGTCCTGGCCGCGGTTCCACTCCACGAACTTGAACGGCCCGGTGCCGGCCGACGCCTTCAGGTACCATTCCGGCCCGAGCTCGTCGACGATGCCGGAATCCATGAAATAGAACGGATAGATCGGAAACAGCACGTCCGGCTTGGTGAAGGTCACGTCGATCGTGTGGTCGTCGACGATCTTGACGCCGGAAATCTCGTCGGCCTTGCCGGCTGCGAAGTCGTCGGCGCCGACGACGGCGGTCAGGTAGTCGGCTCCGAGACCCGCCTTGTTGCCGGGGCGAAGCAGCTCTTCGAAGGTGTATTTGACGTCCTTCGCGGTAAACGGCCTGCCGGAGTGGAACTTGACACCCTCGCGCAGATTGAAGGTGAAGCCGAGATTGTCGTCGTGGGCCTTCCAGGATGTCGCCAGCCCGGGGACGATGTTGCCCTCGCTGTCGAGGCCCACGAAGCCTTCGTAGACGTTCTGCAGGATGTCGCCGGCCACCAGCTCCGAATAGGTGATCGGGTCGACCATGGCGGGGTCGGCGGGGATGTTGATTCTAAGCTCGGCCGCGTCGGCGGATGGAGCAATGGCGCCGGCGGACCAAAGCAGTCCCAGGCCGGCGGCGGCAGAAGCGAGTTGTCTCAGTCTCATGATGGAACCCCCTCGGTAGATCGCGCGGACACCCCATGCGCCGCGCTCATGCGACGTTTGCCCTTTGAACGTCCCCCGTGCCGTAGTGCCTCGATGCGGCCAGCCGGCCCCTGCTGCCGGACTGTTCTGACGCCATCCGTTCGGCTTAAGCGCCGGGTGTCTCCCCTGTAGAAATTACGCTACGCTACCGTTCTCGCCGGAATCAATCCGACATTTCGCCGGATTTAGTGCGAGATGACCGGCTATCTGGGGGGCATGACATGGCATATCGCCAAATCGATCAGGTTGACCGCAAGCTGATCGCGCTGCTTGAGGTGGACGCGCGCGAGCCGCTGGCGGTGCTGGCGCGCAAGCTCGGCCTGTCGCGCTCCACCGTGCAGGAGCGGCTGGCACGGCTGGAGCGGGACGGGGTGATCGAGGGCTTCACGGTTCGCCTGGGCGCCGACGCGCGCGCCGCGCAGCTGCAGGCCATCGTGCGCTTCACCATGGACCCGAAGCACACGCCTTCGGTTGTGGCGCAGCTCAAGGACATGATCGAGATCAAGAGCTGCTACTCGGTCAGCGGCGCCTTCGATCTCATCGTGTTCATCGGCGCGGAATCCGCCCTGCGCCTGAACCAGATCCTTCAGCAGATCGGGCACCTCAACGGTGTCGAGCGCACGACGTCATCGATCGTGCTGGCGGTCGAGTTCGAGCGGTAAGGCGCTATTTGGCCGAAAGCGGGGAGCCCCGGCCAAGCCCCGGGTTGACCTTGACCCGGAAACCCGCCATCTCCGGAAGTGGAGAGGTGGCCGAGTGGTCGAAGGCGCTCCCCTGCTAAGGGAGTAAGCGGATAAAACCGCTTCGTGGGTTCGAATCCCATCCTCTCCGCCAGCCGCATGGTCCATACCGGGGACATGGTTTACACCGGATACCGGAGAGATGGTTTACACCTTCTCCGGGGCGAAGGGGTTTGGTGCCGGTTCGACGCGACCGTTCTCCCTGTCGAAGAATCCTAGATCATAGTTGAGGAAGCTGACCAGCCAGATCTGGTCGTCGACCTCGCGGATGCCGACGATCTGGCCGGCGAAGACGGTGCTGAGGTTGATCTTGCGCTTGCCGATGCAGATGCGTCCGCAGCGGGTGACGCGCACGGTTCGATCATGGAAGGGATAGTGCGGCTCTTCGGGCGGGCGGTAGACCCTTGGTGAGGGTGTATAGATTTCGCCGGGACAGATGCCGCCCAGGGCCTGGTGCGGCCGCTCGGTGTTGTAAACGCGGACGAAGTCGTCGAAGCGCTCCTGCTGCTGAAGGACGTTGAATGAGGCCGGTTTGGTGGCCTCCTGCTTCAGGGTCAGGTGCATGCGCTCGTGGCGGCCGTTCTGCTGCGGATTGGCCGGTTTGATGCGCTCGATCGAGATGCCGAGCCTCAGCCACCAGACGGAGAGCTTGGACAGGCCGAACAGGGCGTTGCCGGAGGCGAAGGGTGCACCATTGTCGGTGCGGATTGCCGAGGGCAGGCCGAACTCCTTGAAGACACGCTCGAATACGGCGAAGGCGAAGTCGGAGCGGGTGGAGGCCATGCCCTCGCAGGCGAGCAGGTAGCGGGATCGATAGTCGGTGATGGTGAGCGGATAGCAGGACTGGCGGTTGCCGAGCATGAACTCGCCCTTGTAGTCGGCACACCACAGTCCGTTCGGATCGTGTGCGGCGCGCAGCTCGGTTCCCTCAGCCTTGTAGCGCCGGCGCTTGCGGCGCTTGACCAGGCCATGGCGGTCGAGCACGGCGTGCACGGTGCTGATCGCAGGCGCCTTGATCATCGGGAACTGGCGGATCAGCTTGTCGCGGACTTTCGGGGCACCCCAGGAAGGATAGTCACGCTTGATGCCCAGAATGCAGCGCTCGACCTGGAAGGGCAGCCTGTTGGCATGCCGATACGGCCGGCGGCTTCGATCGTTGAGAGCATCGAGACCGCATTCCCTGTAGCGGTTGAATATCTTGTAGCCGGTGACACGCGATATGCCGAACTCACGGCACAGCGGCGCCATCTGTTCTCCCTCCAGAAGGCGGGCAATGAAGCGAAGACGTTCATCCATGGGCTTACACTCGTTCCAGGGCATTCGGGGCTCCCCAAATGCCCGACGTGTAAACCTTGTCTCCGGAATGAAATGTCAGCTATCTCTCGATAAGCTCAGCCTGAATCCTATGAAGCGATTTTGGACATCTCGACACGGGCCAGCGGGCGTCTTCGCATCACCCCGGGTGGCCCCGAAGCGACCGGCCTGACATGCCGCAAAAGACACCGCCGCGCGGCGTCATCGCCATCGACAAGGTGGGCAACAAGGTCCGCTTCTACGATCCGGTGTCGTTTCAGGAGACGAAGGTGCTCGACGGGCCGGAGCCCTGCGTGCACGAGCTCGCCGTGGCGCCCGACCGGCGGACCGCCTTCGTGCCGCTCTATGGCGACGGTATCTACGGCTCGAACAAGAACCCGAACCACAAGCTCCTCGCCATCGACCTTGCGCGGCAGGAGATCGCGGCAATCGTCGATCTGGGGGAACGCTATCTCGCGCCGCACGGCATGGCGGCGCTGAGCGACGGCAGCCTGTGGGTCGTCTGCGACATCGCGGGGGCGCTTCTCAGGGTCGATGTCGCAAAAGGAGCTGTGGCGGAGGCTTTCCCGTGCCCCGGCAAGGGGCCGCATCTCGTTGTCGCCGCGCCGGACGAGCGGAAGCTCTACGTCTCTCACAAGGAGGGGGACATCGGCGTCTTCGACCTGGAGCGCGGCGCGTTCGTCGCCAGCGTTCCGGTCGGCAACCCGGAGATCGCGAGTGGGAACGGCAGCGGCAGCGAGGGCATGGCGTTCACGCCCGACGGTGCGCGCCTCGTCGTGGTGGACAACGACAGGAACGACCTCCACGTGATCGAAACGGGCTCGGACCGCGAGATCGACCGCGTGCCGCTGAAGGGGCACCCGCTCACCAACCCAAAACGCTCGCGGCTCGGCAAGCCGCTTTTCTCTCCCGACGGACGGCATCTGGTGGTGACGAGCTATGCCACGGCGCTTGCCTGGATCTGCGACGGCGCCGACTACCGCAGGCAGGTCATGGTGCCACTTGCCAAGGGGCCGATGGGAATCATCTTTGCCCTCGACGGCAGAACCGCCATTGTGGCGAGCCACGACAGCGGGCTCCTCACCCGCATCGACCTCGCGGACGGCCGGCCGGTCGAAGCGCTTGGCGGCGGCGCCGGCATCGAGGTTCTCGCCTATTATTAAGGCCGGCTCATTCCGGTGACGCGAGATCGCCGAGGGCGGCCAGCAGCGGACCGAGGTGCTTTTCGTAGCGCCGCCAACGCTCAACCGAGGTGCGGTAGACCGGCTGGCGCACCTGCATCTGGCTGATGGTGGCGACGGCGCGGCTGTTGTTATGGAACTCCAGGCACGCTGGGTCCCATTCGAGGCCGATGAAACTGATAATCCTGCGCGACTGCGCTTCAGGCTCGCTCACCAGGGCTTCGTAGTCCACGTCGAGGATCGGCATTGGTAAGACCTCTCGCCAGTGATCCATAAGACGAGAATATTCCCGATAATAATGGCCGAGCGCCGAGAGGTCCTGCGTGTAGCTGTGGCTCTCATTCAGCGGGGTGAGGAAGCACGACACGCAATTGTCAGCCGGATTGCGGCGGCAGTGGATGATCTTCGCGTTGGGAAAAAGAAGCGCAGCCAGTCCAAGCACCTCGAAATTGTGGGGAAGCTTGTCCGTGATGCGTGCAGCGCTCTGCCGAGAAGCGGGTCAGGACCGCGAGGGCGTCGCGCGCCAGGCCGCGCGACCTTAGCCGATTGAGGGCTTTGACGCTTCCGTGCGAAATCTCTTTCGTCAGGCGACTTGTAACCGAGCGAGTTGGCGATCTTCTGAAGGACTCCGATCTCCCCGGCGGCGGCCGCCTTCGGATGGCTGGCGATGATCTGCTCGACCAGCGTGGTCCCCGAGCGGGGCATACCCACGATGAACACCGGCTTTCGGGGAGGGATTGCCATAACCCTTACGCTTCGTGAAGAATTCCGGCGTAAAGATTGACCGCATCAGCTCATATCTGCGGGAGAAGAAAGCCCCGTCGTAGTCCGAGCCCAGGACCGATTTGGCGGCAAGACAGTGCTCGAACTCCTCGTCATAGGCACCGATGTCGTTGCAGATCTTTGCAGCCGCCAAGGATAGACTGATGGCTTCCGCCGGCTTCAAGCCGGGCTTGCCGAGCAGGGCCCTTATTTCGGCAAGCTCGGGAGGATTTCCTTGGAATGTCTGGCATTTTACGAGACCGGCGAGCGCCTGAGCGGGGTTGAGGCCTTGCTCAAGCGTGCTTTGGAAGATGGACCGCGCCCGCTCGGTCTCGCCAAGCTGAATGAGAAGCTCGGCATACCCGAGGACGACTGGCGGGCGCCCGGGGTAGCGCTCAAGCAGGGTCTCGAACGTCCGTTTCGCCTCGTCGTCGCGGCCAAGCCTTGAAAGGCAGGTCGCATGCTGGGTCATGAGGTCGGGATGCTCAGGGCTGAGCTTCAGGGCGCGCAGCAGCTGGCGCTCCGCCGCAGCCGGATCGTTGTCCCGCATCAGAGCGTTGGCATAGCTGCCGCGGAGTGCCGGATCCGCAGGCTTGCGCGCCACGGCGCGTTTCAGCATCTGAAGAGCAGGCTCAATTGCCTCGCCTCAAGAGCGATCAGCGCCATGAGATGCAGCGCGTCGGGCTGGTCGGGGTCGCGATCCAGAATCGCCTGGTAGCACCCATGGGCGGACCAAAGCTCGCCCTTCATCTGTAACGCCATCCCCTGTTGCAACAGGCTGCCGATCTCGGCTGGAGAGATCGTCGCGCGCCGCTGTTTCTTGGATTTCTTCGCGGCGGAATTGGCGTTTGCCAGCGCATTGGGAATGCGCGGGAATTTGCCGCGGAATGGGCGCCATCGGGGGATCGCTGCTTTCTTTGCCGGGTGGCTTGGCGCGAAAAGTCTAACAGAGCGGGAGGCGGAGACAAACAGCCTGGCTTCGGACTGCGGTCGATCATGCGCCTGGCGGCGAGCCGCGTCCCTCGAGATCCGCCCTCAGAGGCTCGACGTATTCCGCGTATGCGCGCCACTTCTCCATGCTCTCCGCGTGGATCGGCTTGCGGACCTCAGCATAGCTGGCGGTGTTCGCGGTCCGCTTGGACTGTGGAAGGAAAGGCAGGAATCGTTCCAAGGCAGCCGTGCCGCCTCGACCAGCTTGCGCGCCGACGCCTCCGGATCGAGCACGAGGCTCTCGTAACGGTTCTCAAAGATGCTCACCGGCAGAACATCCTTCCAGTGCCGCATGAGGTCTGCATAGATATGGTAATACCCGGCAAGCGTTTCGAAATCCGCAGTATAATTATGCCCATCACCAAGATCAGTTGTGTAGCAGGAAAAGCAGGTGGCGACGGGATCGCGCACGGAATGGATGAAGACGGCCTGCGGGAAGAGGAGGGCGACCAGCCACAGATGCAGGAAATTCAGCGGCATCTTGTCGGTAACCCGCATCTTGCCGGCGCCATGGAACTGCAGCTTTGCGAGATATTGCGCAGCGAGCCGCTTGGCGTCCGAAAGCTCCAGGCTGCGAAGGGCTTCCGCGATGCGCTCGGGGGGTGCGCTCTGCGCCACGCGTCGCGAGCTGAGGCCCAGCGCCCGTGCGGCGTCGGAGAAGAAGGGCAGCTCGCCCGCGGCCGCGACGCTTGGATGGGCGGCAAGCACCTGCTCGATCAGCGTCGTGCCGGAGCGCGGCATGCCGAAGATGAAGATCGGCCGGGTGCTCTTGTCAGCGTAGCGCGCGCGCGCGGCGAAGAAGTCCGGCGTGATGGCCTGCTTCAGAGCGGCGGTCACGTCGGCGAAATAGGCAAGGTCGAATCGCTCCGGGTATAGCTGCTTGGCCCGCGTGTAATGGGCGAACTCCGCGGCGCGGCGACCCATAGCGCGGTCGATCTTGGCGGCCGAGAAATGCAGCACGCGGCGGAGGCCAAACGGAAAGGCCTGGTTTTCCGCCATTTTCGCCGTGATCGAATATTCGCGGCGGCTCCGTCGCAGCAGAATAGTCCGAGACCTCGATGAGGCCCGAGTAGACGAGCGGATTGCTCACGTCGCCGGCGATCAGGGACTGGTAGAGCTTGCGGGCTTCCTCCTTCCGCCCCAGGAGCGCGTAGAGGCCTGCAAGCCGAATCTGCGCGTCAGGGTTGTTTGATGAAAGAGAAAGCACCTTCTGGTAGAGTGGCTCGGCGTCTCCGGGCTTTTGCGCGGCCACATAGCAGTCCCCCAGGGTGAGAAGGACCGGGACCGCATGCGGTGCCAGCTTCATTGCCTTGCGCAACTGGGCTTCCGCGCTCTGCAGGTCGTTCATGCCCAGGTAGGCTGTCCCCAGCAGGTGTCGAATCCGGGCGTCACGCGGAGCTTTGCGGCTAGCTTCCGACAGGCGGTCGATGGCCTCCTGATGCACGGCCCAGGCGTGCCAGGAGCGCGCAGAATCGGGCGAGAATGCCCGGCATCGTGCGGCGCGCCGGCGAGGGCACGCTGATAGTGCGACAACGCCTCCGGCAGCTGTCCTCGCGCCTCGCATTCCTGCGCGGCGCGTAGCGCCGGGCCGGCCGGATTCGCCCCTGCGGGCGGGGTTCTCTGCGGCGGGAAGGCCATTGTCGTCTCCTCTAGCTCCTCGCGTCCCGCGAATCGACCCTGGTGGCCAGCCCGTCGCCGGAACGCCTGGCGGCCCCTTTACACGAGGTGGATAGCCACCCCCAAATTGACCCAAAATGACCCGGAACCCCCGGTTTTCGTGGCAAATCTGCAACATGGATTTGGAAAGCTCCGTGCGGCAAAGCAATGCGGTTGCCTCGGCCGAGCGGATGGATAGTGTCACCCCAGGCAGCCGATCGGCGGCCGCTGTTCTTTCGGGGCAGCAGAGGGGCGGGGGCCCCGACCAGGGCGGGTAATCAGCCAGGTCGAATAAGGATACCCCGGCTCAAGCAACTTGGACTGGAGGTCTAAAATGAAACTCAAGAGCCTTCTTTTCGGCTCCGCGGCTGTGATCGCCGCTGGTACCGGGGCGCAGGCCGCCGACCTTCCGATCGTCGAGCCGGTCGAGTACGTGCGGATCTGCGACGCTTTTGGATCCGGCTACTACTACATTCCGGGCACCGACACCTGCCTGCGCGTTGCGGGCCGGGTGCGTATAGAATCGCACTACCTTGACGGTAGCAATTCCTGCGCTTCGGAACTTCTACGGCATCGCCAACTCGAACAACGTCAACAACTGGACCACCCGCGCCCGCGGCTACATCCGGCTTGACGCTCGCACGCAGACGGACATCGGTCTGGTCCGCACCTACATCTCCTACCACATGACGGTTGGACCGGCTCCGTCTCTGATACGGGCAGGCGCAGGTGCGAACTACGACGGCACCGGCCCGACGCTCGAATACGCGTTCATCCAGATCAGCAATGACTGGGGCACGTATACGGCTGGTCATGCGGACTCGTTCTTCGACTTCTATGACAACGCACGGCTTCTATCAGCCGCGGCTGTTCGGCATCGATGCATCGACGACGCCAGGCGACCCTGTTCGGCTGGACCTTCGCGGGCGGGAACGGCTTCTCGTTCACGATCGCTGCCGAAGACCCGGCCTCCGGCGGTCGTCGCCGAATGGCGATGATGACTACGAGGGCCAGGAGTTCCCGGATGGCGTCGCCAATATCCGTGTCGACCAGGGTTGGGGCTCCGCCCAGATCATGGGTGCGGTTCGCCACATCAATGACGACAACGGCGACGGCATCGGCTGGGCAGTCGGTGGCGGCCTGAAGCTCGGCATCCCGGGCGGCTGGGAAGTCGCTGCGATGGGCGGCTACTCTGAAGGCGCGATCGGCTACATCACCGGCGATCCGGGTGGTCTGCGGCGACTTCGACGGCCCGACGGGCGACCAGAAGAACAGGCTTGGGCCGTCAAGGCCGGCATCAAAGGGCCGATCTTCAACAACGTGAATGTCTGGGCTCGACGGCTCCTACACTCACGTGGAAGAGGCCGATGGTGCGTGACGACATTACGACTTCTGGGGCTTCGACGTCGGCGCGGCGTGGAACCCGGTCTCCGGTCTCCTATGGGTCCGGAGTTCGACTATTCGAGCCTCGACATGACCGACCGGGGGCGCCAACGACGAAGCGGGCAGCGACTACGATGTCTGGAGCGTCGATCTGGCGCGTGCAGCGCGACTTCTAGTCTCGCGCACTTCGCTTAGAGATCGGAAAGCCCGGCTTCGGCCGGGCTTTCTTTTTGTCCTCCGATTTTCGGTTGCTACGCGGGCGCCTGGGAGACTCGCGGTCCGGCCGGAGCATGGTCGGAACGGCCTCAGAGGGTGCCGGCGTTCGGAGGGGCTCATGCTTCGACTAAAGGGGAGGCCAGGCCAGTTCCGATTCGGCCAGAGCCGGCAGGGCTGCTCTAGGCTGACGCCGCGCCTCGCTCGACGAATTCGCGTATTTGCTCGAGCGTCGCCTGGTCGCGGAGGAGCGGTGCGTGGCCTTGCCCGGAGACCGTCGCGTGCTCGAAATGCGGGTGGCGCTCGGCCATCTCCTTCAGGGTTCGCTCGCTCAGGATATCGGAGAATTCGCCTCTGATCGCCAGCACGGGCACGCCGGCCAGACTCATGAATTGCGGCCAGAGCAGCGGAATCTTCTCGGTGAAGTCGACATCGTCCACCGTCTTGACGAGCTTGGGGTCGAATTGCGGCGCCAGGCCCGAGCGGCTCTCGGCGAAATAGGCCTCGGCAAATGCCAGCCAGTCCTCGTCTGACAATGCTGGGAACTTGCCCTCGGCGGTGGCGCGCGCCACGGCCACGGCCTCATCCCAGTTGCCGACCGTGCGCCGGGTGCTCAGGTAGTTCTTGATTCGTGCCAGCCCGGTGCCCTCCACCACGGGCCCGATGTCGTTCAAGACGACGCCCGCAATGAGGGCCGGCCGCAGGGCGCCGAGCAGCATGGCGATGATTCCGCCGCGCGACGTGCCGACGATGACGGCGCGCTCAATGCCGAAGGCCGCGGCGGCAGCCAGCACATCCTGCGCTTCTACCACCGGGGTGTAATTGTGCCAGTTGCGGTCCGAATCAGACAGGCCGCGGCCGCGATAGTCGACCGCAAAGACGGTTCGCGCCGAAGTCGGATGGCGGGAGAAGTACCGTCCGAGCCGGTTGAAATCGCGCGAGTTCCGCGAAAGCCCCGGCAGGCAGAGGAGGGGCAGGCGGTCGGAAGCCGCCGGGAAGACGCGCACCGCGAGAGAGAGGCCGTCCTGCGATCGGAAGCGGCTGACCTGGCCGCCATATTCGCCCGCAACGTTGGCGGCCCGTGATCCGCTCTCGCGCTCCGGCGCCGCGCCGGGATCAGCTTCTCGGACCGCCACGGACGAGATCCTCGTTGATGGACAGGGGGTGGCCGATGCGCGAACGGTAAAGCTGCAGGTTCTCCATCACCTTCTGCACGTAGTCGCGGGTCTCGTCGAAGGGAATGCGCTCGATCCAGTCGACCGGGTCGGCGCCGCCGCCGCGCGGGTCGCCGTAGTCCTTTATCCATTGCAGCGCGCGGCCCGGGCCCGCGTTGTAACCCACGAAAGTGAGAATGTAGGAGCGCTGAAGGCCGCCAAGCAACTCGCCGAGGTGATGGGCGCCGATCGTGGCGTTGTAGAGCGGATCGGTAGTGAGCCGCTCAGCCGAGAAAGGCAGCCGGATGTTGCGCGCCGTGGCGCGGGCCGTCGCCGGCATGAGCTGCATCAGCCCGCGTGCGCCGACATAGCTTACCGCCCGGTGATTGAAGGCGCTTTCCTGCCGCGCGACCGCGTAGACGAGCGCGCGATCGACGCTGTCGGGCGTGTCGAGCCCCGTGGGAACACCGACGAAGGGCGCCGGCAGCGCGGCCACCTTCACCCCGCGCTCCTCGGCGCTGGCCGCTGCACGTATTCCCGCGAAGGCTTCGTCGACGCGGCGCGCCAAGGCCATCAGAAGCGTGACTTCGCCAGGCGTGTCTACGGTTTCACCGAGGCCGAGGAAGAAGGGGTAGGTGAGATCGGCATGGCCGGCCGACGCCAGATGGCGAATGACGCGTACCGTCTCCCGGTTGGCGAATCGGATGCGGTCAAGGGCCGAGGGCCGCGGCATCCGCTCCGAGCCGGTCGTCGCCATTCCGAGCTTTTCGCGCGCCAGCTGTCCATAGAATGTGTCGCCGAAACGCGCCGCCTCCACGTAGTCGAGACGCGCCGCCGCGATGCGCCCCATCGCCTCGTGCGTCCGCCCCAGCCAGTAAGACGCGCGCGATTGTGAGCGGGGCAGCGTCGCGAGCGTGTGGAGCTCCCGGAAGTGCAGCTCCGCGCGGTTGGGGTCGTCGAGGAACCGCAGCGCGTACCAGCCCGCATGGAAGGCCGCCTCCACGCGCTCGCCTTCTCCTTCGGGGTGGGCCTCCGCGACGATGCGGTAGGCAAGATCGGGCGTGCCGGCGTCGAGCAACTGGCGCGACAGGTCGCGCCGCTCGTCCCACCAGACGTCCCCGTTGCCCTCCAGCTTTTCGTCCGGGCGCGTCTGCAGGATAAGCCGCGCCGCCTCGATAGGCTGGCCGGAGCGCCGCAGCAGGTGAGCGCGCCCGAACAGGTAGAGCGGATCGGAGAAGAACTGAGGCGCGACTTTACGAAGGAGCTCAGGCGCTTCCTTCTTGCGGTAGAGCACGGCGATGGTGGCGCGCGCCAGATCGGCGTAACCCGGGCCAAGGAGCTCCGCCTGCGTAACCGCTTGCCCTGCGTGCCTGTCGAGAACCAGGCGGCGGAAGCGGAACAGATGGTCATCGCGCGTCAGCATCGAGCCGAAGCGCGCCAGGATGGTGCTGGCCTGGCCCTGCGACAGCCGCCAATCGCGCCACAGGTCGCGCACGACTCGCGCCGCTTCGGGGCTGCGGCCCGCCTGTCGAAGGGCGGACGCGAGCGACAGGCGCCCGCCAACGGTCAGCGGCTCGACCTGGCTGTAGAAGGTCAGAACCGGCTCTCCTTCCGAGCCGAGGGCATGGAAGGCCTGCTCGGCGCGCAGCTGCAGCTCGTCAGGCTCGGGCCAGCCGGGGTGGCTGTTAAGCACGGCGATGATGTCGTTCGCGGACATGCCCGAATCGGGATCGCGGGCAACCAGCCAGTCTACAATCCGCGCCGCGAGCGGGTCCGCTATCTTGGCCGCCGCCTCGCGCGCCTCGGCGTAATGGCCTTCGTTGGCCGCATCGATGGCGGCGCGCAGGGCGAAATTCGGCGTGAATCCGTAGAAATCGAGCGCCAGGAGATGAGCTTGCTCGGCGCCGCTCAGCTCCGGCCGGGGACGGGGGAGGGGCGCGGCCTCGCTGTTGTCGCCATCCCCCGAAGGCTCTTCGCTGGCCGTTTCGCTCGCTGCGTCCGGTTCCGCGGGGGATTGCGCGGAGTCCGCCGTCGCGTCGGCCTCCTCAGCATCCGTGGCCGACGGAGTGTCCGGAGCGTCCGTCTGCGCCTCCGCTGTGGCGGGCGGCTCGGACGGCGGGGCGGCCGCCGCGTCGGGTGGAGCTGGCACCGCTTTCTCCGCGGGCTCTGCCGGAGGCGACTCGGGCGCACCGGCGCTTTCGGGGCGGGGCCTGGGCAGTCTCACGTCGCCCGCCGCGGCCAGCCGCACAAGCCCGGATGCCTGCCGATGCTGAGCAGCGCCGTCAGGTGCCGGTGCGGCGACGGCCGGCAGCACGCCGAGGGCGGCAGCCGAAACCAGCACCGCCAGGAGGCGCCAGCCTGCTCGGACGCCGACGAAAACCGTGCCGCGCGGAACCCAAATCATAACTGCTGACTTTAGCACGGCCCGTATGTGCATCTCCACCAAGGCCAAACCTTGACTTGCCCTGCCGCGGGGGCGGCAATATCGTGCGGCCACGCAAGCTGAGGCATAAGATGTTTAAGGGTTCGATACCCGCGCTGGTCACCCCCATGCGCAACGGCTCCCTCGACGAGGACGCGTTTCGCGCCTTCGTGGAGTGGCAGATCGCCGAGGGATCGCACGGTCTGGTCCCCGTCGGAACGACCGGCGAATCGCCGACCTTGTCGCACGAGGAGCACCGCCGCGTGGTGGAGCTGTGCGTGGAGGTTGCCGCGAAGCGGGTGCCGGTCATCGCCGGCGCCGGCTCCAATTCCACCAGGGAAGCCATCGATCTCGCCCAGTTTGCGGAGAAGGCGGGCGCCGATGCCGTGCTTGTCGTCACGCCCTATTACAACAAGCCCAACCAGCGCGGGCTCTACGCCCACTTCCGTGCGGTAGCCGAGGCGATCGAGATTCCGCTCATCATCTACAATATTCCCGGCCGCTCGATCGTCGACATGGTGCCGAAGACGATGGGCAAGCTTTTTCGCGACTGCAAGAACGTCGTCGGCGTGAAGGACGCAACCGCCAACATGGCACGCGCCAGCATGCAGCGGCACCGCATGGGCGCCGAGTTCATCCAGCTCTCCGGCGAGGACGCAACCGCGCTCGGCTTCATGGCGCATGGCGGGCACGGCTGCATCTCGGTGACCGCGAACGTTGCGCCGAAGCTCTGCGCAGAGTTCCAGAACGCCTGCCTGGCCGGCGACTTCAAGGCGGCGCTCGGCTATCAGGACCGGCTGATGCCGCTGCACCGGGCACTGTTCCTCGACCCGAGCCCGGCACCGGCGAAATTCGCGCTGTCGCTGCTCGGCAAGATGGAGCAGGACGTGCGCTCCCCCATCGTGGCGGTCGGCTCCGACACGCGCGAGGAGGTGGAGTTCGCGATGCGCTACGCCGGCCTCTTGAACTGAGGCGATGGCCAAAAAGGAAGCGCCCAATCGCAAGATCGTCGCCGTCAACCGCAAAGCCCGCTTCAACTACGAGATCGGCGAGCCGGTTGAGGCGGGCATTGCGCTGACCGGCACGGAGGTGAAGAGCCTCCGTGAGAGCCGCGCCAACATCGCCGAATCGTATGTCAGCCCGGAGAACGGCGAGATCTGGCTGATCAACGCCAACATCCCCGAATACAGGCAGGCGAACCGCTTCAATCACGAGCCGCGCCGGTCGCGGAAGCTGCTGCTCCATAAGCGGCAGATCCACCGCCTGCTGGGCGGTGTCGAGCGAGAGGGCATGACCATCGTGCCGCTCAGGCTCTATTTCAACGACCGGGGCCGCGCCAAGGTCGAGATCGCGCTCGCCAAGGGCAAGAAGCTGCACGACAAGCGCGAGACGGAGAAGGCGCGTGACTGGCAGCGCGAGAAAGGGCGGCTTCTAAGGGAGAAGGGATGAGCGATCCTGGTTTCCAGCAGCTGCCGCCGGGGATTCCGGCGCCCGAGGACGACGGCGCCGCCAGGCACCTGCCGGGCCTACGGGTCCCGCCGATTGGGCTGGCGGCGACGCACGGGAAGAGGGTCGATCTCTCGAAGCTCTCCGGCCGCACCGTCGTCTACGCCTATCCGATGACGGGCCGCCCCGGCGTGGCGCTGCCGGAAGGCTGGGACGAAATACCGGGTGCGCGCGGCTGCACGCCGCAATCCTGCGCGTTCCGGGACCACTTCACGGAGCTCAAGGCCGCGGGTGCGTCGGCGGTGTTCGGGCTCTCCGCGCAGGACAGCGCCTATCAGCGTGAGGCGCGTGACCGGTTGCATCTGCCCTTCGAGCTTCTGTCCGACGCGTCTCTCGAGCTGGCCAAGGCGATGCGTCTCCCCACGTTCCAGGCCGCCGGCGAGACGCTGCTGAAGCGGCTGACGATGATCCTCGACGATGGCGTCGTGGCGCACGCCTTCTATCCGGTGTTTCCGCCCGATCGGAACGCCGACGATGTCGTCGCGTGGCTGAAGGCAAGCCCGCCACGTTAGCCGCGGCGTGAAATTCCGCCTCAGCTCGCTTTTCGCATCTTCGCCGCTTCGAACGCGGACGATGCGGCGAGGCCTTCGATCTCCGTCCGCCTGCGGGGCAGGGCGGAGGGATGTTCCTGCTGCAGCCAGCCTATGAGCTTCTCCCGCACTTCGCAGCGCAAGTCCCAGGCGGCGGGTGAGGATTCCGCGCTCACCAAAGCGCGCAGCTGAATTGTCTCTTCGGTGGCGTCGGTCACCTGAAGGTTCACGACCTTGCCGTCCCAATTCTTCGACGCTTTGGCAATTTCGATCACCTTGGCCCGGATCTCCTCGACCGGGACGCGATAGTCCGCGTGCAGAAAGACGCTGCCGATGATCGATCCGCCGCGGAGCGTCCAGTTCTGGAACGGCGTCTCGATGAAGTAGGAGATCGGCAGGATGAGGCGCCGCCAGTCCCACAGACGCACCGCGACATAGGTGGCCGTGATGTCTTCCACCCATCCCCATTCACCCTCCACGAAGACGGCATCTTCGATGCGGATCGGCTTGGTGATGGCGATCTGAACGCCGGCGATCAGGTTGGCAACCGTCGAGCGGGCGGCGAGCCCCAGAACAATGCCGGTGGCACCGGCCGACGCCAGCAGGCTGACGCCGTATTGTCTCACGGCGGCGAATGTCATCAGCGCGACCGCTGCGGTGATGACCGCCACCAATATGCTTGCGACGCGAAGCAATATGCGGACTTGCGTGTAGTGCGTGCGCACGAGCTGATTGTCGGGAACGTCGAACTTGAAGCGGCGCAGGTAGAAATCACTGGCCAGATCAAGGGCAATCAGTATCGCCCACCCGGCGATCAGGATGAAGGCGATCACAAGGAGCCGCGCCAGGAGCGTCCTATTGTCGTCAGGCAATTGTGCCGCGGCGATCACCCCCGCCACAAACAGAGCAATTACAATGCTGCGCCTCACGCTTCTCGTACGCTTGAAGAACGCCTGCACGAAGTCCGATCGGCCGCGCGCGATGCCCTGAAACAGCCATTCGGCGGCGGCATGAAGCAGGAGGGCGAGCGCGATCGCGCCAGCAAGGAGGGTGGTCTCCTGGGCCCATGTCGGCAGCCAAGCCAGCCGCGCCTCGATCGCAGGGAACATCGTATGCAAAGCCGCTAATACTCCGTGCCGCCATCCCTTCTGGCGGCAGCAAGCTACCGGCTGCTGGTTGCGGATAGGTGAATCACCGGGCGCCAATCGGCACAGGCCGGCGCATGGGCGTTCACGAGGTATGCGCCTGCGTCATACCGAGATCGGCCCGCACGCGGGCGAATACCGCCTCGAACATCTCCGCCGTCAGCCGCCCCGTGTTGGTGTTGTAGCGCGAGCAGTGATAGCTGTCGTAGAGCCGGTAGCGGTCGCATGCGTGGATTGCGCCATGCGTGAAGGTGAACGCCGACGGCTTCTCCCCCAGCATGCGCAGGGTCGTATCGTGCGCGATGCGGCCGAGAACGACGATGGCGCGTGCCCTGGAATGCTCGGCGATGGCGCTTTCCAGGAACGGGCGGCAATTGGCGATTTCCGCCGGCGTCGGCTTGTTCTGCGGCGGCACGCACCTCACCGCGTTGACGATCGCCGCATCGACCAGCCGCAGCCCGTCCGACGGATCGGCGCGGTAGGTGCCGCGCGCGAAGCCGAACTTGCCGAGCGTTGCGTAGAGAAGCTCGCCGGCGAAATCGCCCGTGAAGGGCCGGCCGGTGCGGTTGGCGCCGCGCAGGCCCGGCGCGAGCCCGACAATCAGAAGGCGGGCGCGGGGATCGCCGAAGGTGGGGACGGGAGCATTGTGCCAGGCGGGCTGGCGCTCGCGCCAAAGCTCACGGAACTCCGCGAGCCGCGGGCACAGGGGACAGTCGCGCGACGGCTCACTTGCCTTGGCGGCCGTCGTCCACGGCTCCTCGTCAAAGCTCCTCGTACTCGTCCTCGTCGTCCGGCTCGGTCTCGCGGGCCTGCCGCTGCGGCCGCTGCGCCGGGTCGCGGCCCACCGTGTCGGCGAGGTCGGAGAGCTCCATGAAGTGGTCGGCCTGGCGGCGGAGATCGTCGGCGATCATGGGCGGCTGGGTGCGCAGCGTCGAGCCCACGGTGACCTTCTTGCCCTTGCGCTGCAGCGCCTCCACCAGGTGGCGGAAATCGCCGTCGCCGGAGAAGATCACGAAATGGTCGACGTGGTCCGCCATCTCCATGGCGTCGACCGCCAGCTCGATGTCCATGTTGCCCTTCACCTTGCGCCGCCCCTGCGAGTCGGTGAACTCCTTCAGCGGCTTGGTGACGACCCTGTAGCCGTTGTAGTCGAGCCAATCGATGAGCGGCCTGAGCGAGGAATATTCCTGATCCTCGGCCAGCGCGGTGTAGTAGATGGCGCGCACCAGATAGCCCTTCTGGCGGAAATCGCTGAGCAGCCGCCGGTAGTCGATGTCGAAGCCGAGGGCGCGCGACGCCGAATAGAGATTGGCGCCGTCGATCAGCACCGCGATCTTTTCGCGCGGGTCGAACATAATCTTACTCCTGGCAATGACTTGTCATAGTAGCGAACGATAGGAATTGCCGCCGGATAGGGAATTTTCACTCGCGGTTCAAGGGTGTTAACGGTGTTTCCACCGGCTGATCGGGCCGGATGGTGCGGCGCGGGGTGCTTCGCTTTCCCTTGAAAAAACCGCCCGGACACCTTATCAGAGCGGCAATTCCTGAAATCTGGAGGTTGCATCCATGGCGCGGATCACCGTCGAGGATTGCGTCGACAAGGTCCCGAACCGCTTCGAGCTGGTGCTTCTGTCGGCACACCGGGCGCGGATGATCTCGAACGGATCACCGCTGACGGTTGAGCGCGAGAACGACAAGAACCCGGTCGTGGCTCTGCGCGAAATCGCCGACGAGAACGTCTCGCCGGAGGATCTGAACGAAGATCTCATCCACTCGCTGCAGAAATATGTCGAAGTGGACGAGCCGGAGCCTGCTCCCGACCCCGATCGAGGCCGATGCGGGCGGCGCGGACGACGAGGTCGACATGACCTTCGACCGCATGTCGGAGGAAGAGCTGCTGCGCGGGCTTGAGAGCATCGATCCGCCCGAGCGCCGGGACGACTGATCCCGGTCGTAGCCCGATGGCGCGGCCCCCGCAGGCGGGAAATCCGGGGGCTCGGCGCGTAGATACCGCATTCGCACAGCCGTCCATGGGATCGGGCGAAGCCTGACACGTGGACTCATGCGGCTGCGGCTGCCTTGCCGGGCTGGCCCTGCGGCGCGTTGCACGCGTTCACCGGCGTGCAAGAGCTTCTGCAATATCTATATTGTTGATCAGGGAAGCTTGTTTCCGCAGGACCGCCGGCGATGATGCGCCAATACGAGCTCGTCGAGAGGGTTGCCGCATACAACCCTCAGGTGAACGAGGAGCTGCTCAACCGTGCCTATGTCTACGCCATGCAGAAGCACGGCTCGCAGAAGCGCGCGTCCGGCGATCCCTACTTCTCGCACCCGCTCGAAGTCGCGGCGATCCTCACCGACCTGAAGCTCGACGATGCCTCCATCGCTGTCGCGCTGCTCCACGACACGATCGAAGACACCGCTGCCACGCGCGACGAGATCGACCAGCTGTTCGGGCCGTCGATCGGCAAGCTGGTGGAGGGCGTGACCAAGCTGCAGCGGCTCGAGCTCGTCTCGCGCGAGACGCAGCAGGCGGAGAACCTGCGCAAGCTTCTCCTGGCGGTCGCGGAGGACATCCGCGTTCTGCTCGTCAAGCTGGCGGACCGGCTGCACAACATGCGCACCATCCAGTACATGCCGGAGGAGAAGCGGGTCCGCATCGCCGAAGAGACGATGGAGATCTATGCGCCGCTCGCCGGCCGCATGGGCATGCAGGGCATCCGCGACGAGCTGGAAGACCACTCCTTCCGCATCCTCAATCCGGAGGCATACGAGACGATCGCAGCCAAGCTCGACTCGCTGAGGCAGAAGAGCGGCTCGGTGGTGGAGATCGTCAAGAAGGACCTCACCGCCCGCCTGGCGAAAAACGGCATCGACGCGGAGATCCGCGGGCGGCTGAAAACGCCCTATTCGATCTTCTCCAAGACGCAGCGGAAATCGATCGGCTTTGAGCAGCTCTCCGACGTGTTCGGCTTCCGGGTGCTGGTGAAGAGCGAGGAGGACTGCTACCGCGCGCTGGGCGTGGTCCACCGCGCCTGGCCCATGGTCCCCGGGCGGTTCAAGGACTACATCTCCACCCCCAAGCAGAACGAATACCGCTCGCTCCACACCACCATCATCGGGCCGCGCCAGCAGCGCGTGGAGCTGCAGATCCGCACCCGCGAGATGGACGAGGTGGCGGAATACGGCATCGCCGCGCATCCGCTCTACAAGGACGGAATCGCCGACGACCGCGACCGGCTGGCGGCGGAAAGCCGGGCCTATGCCTGGCTCAGGCAGACGGTGGAGCAGATCGCCCACGGCGATGCGCCCGAGGAGTTCCTCGAGCACACCAAGCTGGAGCTGTTCCAGGACCAGGTCTTCTGCTTCTCGCCGAAGGGGCGGCTGATCGCGCTGCCGCGCGGCGCGACGCCGATCGACTTCGCCTATGCCGTCCACACCGACATCGGCGACACCTGCATCGGCGCCAAGGTGAACGGCCAGCTGGCGCCGCTCGGCCAGCCGCTGCAGAACGGCGACGAGGTGGAGATCATCCGCTCCTCGGTGCAGCGGCCGCCCGCGGCATGGGAATCGATCGTGGTGACGGGCAAGGCGCGCGCCGCCATCCGCCGCGCCAGCCGCAGCCAGGCGCGGCGGCAATATGCGGCGCTCGGCCGCCACACGCTGGAGCGGCGCTTCGAGCAGGCCGGCAAGAGCCTCTCCGATCAGGCGCTTTCCTCGGCGGCAGGCCGGCTCAACGTGGCCGACGCCGACGATCTGCTGGTCGCTGTGGGACGCGGCGAGCTGTCACCGCAGGCGGTGCTCAAGGAGGTCCATCCGGACTATCGCGACGAGCGGGTCAATGTCGCCGATGGCGCCGCGGAGGAAGGTTGGATGGCGTCAGGGCGCTCAAGCCTGAAATTCCGCTTTCCCATGGCCGACGTCGCCAAGGACGACGACACCGGCATTCCGATCCGCGGCTTCGATGCGGACGTGCCGGTGCGCTTCGCGCCGGAAGGCGGCGCGGTGCCCGGCGACCGCATCGTCGGAATCCTGACGCCGGGCGAGGGGATCACCATATATCCCATCCATTCGCCCCGCCTCAGCCAGTTCGACGACGAGCCGGAGCGGTGGGTGGATGTGCGGTGGGACATCTCGGGGACCTCCAGCGAGCGGTTTCCGGCGCGAATCCATGTCTCGGCGCTGAACGAGCCGGGGACGCTGGCGACGATCGCCGATACCATCGGCTCGTCGGACGGCAATATCGACAATCTGCGCATGCTGGTTCGCGGCCGCGACTTTACGGAGATCGAAATCGACCTCGAAGTGTGGAATCTGAAGCATCTGAACCGGATCATAACGGGTTTGCGCGAAAAACGGGTCGTGAGCCACGCGGAGAGAGTGAATGGGTAAGCCTCATCCGGGGCAAAGGCGCTGAGATGCTGTTCCGGCGGCGTGAGCGTCCGGGATATTGGACCCGCCTCAGGCTGTGGGTGTGGCCGCGCGTCAGCTGGCGGCGCTCGGTGCTCTACTACGCGAAGCGCATCCTGCGGCTTTCCGGGACACCGAGGGCCATCGCGCTTGGCGCCGCAGTGGGCGTTTTCGCCTCCTTCACGCCGCTCGTCGGCTTTCATCTATTGATCACCTTCGTCATCGCCTGGGCGCTCGGCGCCAACATGATCGCCGGTGCCATCGGCACGGCCATCGGCAATCCGCTGACATTTCCCTTTATCTGGGCAAGCACTTACGAGGTGGGCCGGCTTATCCTCGAGGGGGTGAGCACGGACGCGCCGGCGCGGCTGGGGCATGATTTGACGCATAAGAGCTTCGATCAGATCCTGCCGCTCTTGAAGCCCATGCTGGTGGGCTCGGTGCCGGTCGGGCTGGCCTTGGCAATTCCCGTCTATCTTATTGTGCACAAAGCGGTTTCCACCTACCAGAATGCGCGCCGCCAGCGCTTCGAGCAGCGCAGCCGAGCAGGCCAGATGGCCGAATCCGGGCAGAAGACATGATGCATCCCACGGCGCTTCGTCTTGGAGTCAACATCGACCATGTGGCAACCGTCAGGAACGCGCGCGGCGGGCCCGTGCCCGACCCGGTGCGCGCGGCGCTGATCGCGGAGCGCGCCGGCGCCGATGGCATCACCGCGCATCTGAGGGAAGACCGCCGCCACATCACCGACGACGACATCACGCGGCTGATGGACGAGCTGTCGCTGCCGCTCAATCTTGAGATGGCGGCGACCGACGAGATGCTCGACATCGCGCTCCGCCACCGACCGCATGCGGCCTGCCTCGTGCCGGAGCGGCGCGAGGAGCGCACCACCGAAGGCGGTCTCGACGCGGCGGGCGGGCACAACCACCTGCAGCGTTTCGTCAGCGCGCTCGGCGAGAGCGGCATCCGCGTCTCGCTGTTCATCGAGCCGGATCCGCGCCAGCTCGACGCCGCCAGGCGGCTCGGCGCCCCCGTGGTGGAGCTGCACGCCGGCGCCTATTGCGATGCGGCGATCGCCGCGGACCGGGACGCCGTCGACCGCCATCTCAAACGGCTTGAGGCGGCCGCGCGATACGGCGCCTCGCTCGGGCTCGAGGTGCATGCCGGCCACGGGCTGACCTACGACACGGTGAAGCCCGTTGCCGTCATTCCCGAGCTGGTGGAGCTCAATATCGGCCACTTCCTCGTCGGCGAGGCCATCTTCGTCGGGCTGGAAAGGAGCGTGCAGCAGATGCGCGCTCTGATGGACGAGGCGCGCAAACCGGTAACGACGGCCGCCCGGTGATCGTCGGAATCGGCAGCGACCTGATCGACATAAGGCGCATCGAAAAGACGCTCGAGCGCCACGGCGAGCGCTTCATCGCGCGGGTGTTCACGGAGGTCGAGCGGAAGAAATCGGAGGGGCGGCGGATGCGCGCCGCCTCCTACGCCAAGCGCTTCGCCGCCAAGGAAGCCTGCGCCAAGGCGCTGGGAACCGGGCTCCGCGCCGGGGTGTTCTGGCGCGACATGGGGGTCGTGAACCTCCGTTCCGGCAAGCCTACCATGGCGCTGACCGGCGGCGCCGCGAAGCGCCTCGCCGCCATCGTGCCGGCCGGCACGGAGCCGGTCATCCACCTGACCATCACCGACGAATGGCCGCTGGCTCAAGCCTTTGTGATCATCGAGGCAGTGGATTCGCAGGCTTGAGCTGCAGCTGTGGACCGACCCTCGGTCGCTCCGTCGCGCCGAGAGTCAGCCGGGGAGTGGCGTCGTTACAAGCGAAGACGACGATAAGAACATGTGGATTTCGGAAGCCAACTAATTGATACGCGCCAAGCCAGTGGCTATCGGAGATTGTGGCCGAAGATGACCTGATTCCCTCGGTTGGGTTCGACGCGACACTGGTTGGCAGGCGACGTTGCTACGAGGCGTGGCGCGAAACCGTGCGTCCTTTCTTCTACGTAGAGCCGCTGTCCGATGTCTCCGAGGGGCGAGAGAGCGTCAAAGCCTGGCTGGTGGACGATCTCGTCTTCACAAACGTCGCCATCTCGCCGCAGACATACAGCCATAACGCCGCACAGGCGGAGAACGCGGGCTATATCTCTCTTCAGATTTACCTGGAGGGCGAGTGCCGCGGTGTCGCAGCGGACCAGACCTTCTGCATGAGGCCGGGCCAAATCCATCTTTTCGACTTTTCACGCGAGTACTACGCAGCGGGTGACAGAGCTGTCGTGGCAGGCGTGATTTTCCCACACGACGCGATCGGCTACGATCCGGCCCGCCATCCAGGGCAAATGAAGCTCGCCTGCACAACACCGGCCGGCAGTCTCCTGATTGACACGTTCATGTCGCTGCTTGGTCAGCTGCCGATGCTTCGCAAAGATGAGGCAAGCGGCCTCGCAGACGGGTTTTGCGACTTGCTGCGCCGCCACCTCATTTCTGGTCCGGTAGAGGAGCCGAAGGTTCGAAAGCTTCGAGTGGAGCGCCGAGCGGACATGCGCTCGTATATCGAGCAGCGCCTGGATGATCCGGACTTCACCGTCGAGCAGCTCTGTCGCGCATTCTGCGCGTCGATCCCGACCGTCTATCGTGACTTCGCCCATACGGGAGGTATTGCCCGCTATATCACCATGCGCCAACTCGGCCGCTCGTTTCAGGAGCTTCTGTCGGCGCCGCCCGGTCGAGGGCGCGTGCGGGAGGTCGCCAGTCGTTACTGCTTCGATGATCCCGGCTATTTCAGCAGGCTTTTCCAAAAGCGCTTTGGCATCTCTCCGTCCGCCGTGTCGAGCCTCGGTTACTCGGGAAAGAACCCAGCTGCGCGCCCCTACCTGCCGGCCGCTGCCATCGGCGAAGCTAACCTGGGGGACTGGCTCAAAGGTCATCTGTAGCCGATCTCCTGAAACGCTCCCCTCGGATCACCAGCCGCTGCGGCTTTGATGATCCCGGCTGCTTGAGCAGGCTTTTCGACAAGCACTTCGTTGTCTCTCCGTCTCACGCAAAGTGAGAAGCCTGTGCATGGACTGGGCCGGCAACTGGCCACAGCCTTTGCCGTCTATTGATTCGGGGCACTCCATAGATTGCGGCGGGAGCAGGGGCAATGGACGATCGCATCCGGTCTTTGCTGCGCGGCGAGGCCGTCCGGTCTTCGATGTTTGCGGCGGGTCTTTCGGTCCTGGTCGGCATGCCTGGCGCGGCACAGGCGGGATGCACGACCAGCGGTTCCACGGCCACCTGCACGGGCAGCGACCTCGATTCGGTCAGCTATGCGCAGTCGGACGGGATCAACGAGATCGACGTGAAGAGCCTGACCGGCGATGTCGGCGGCGCGACGGCGCTCTCGCTGAGTGAGGTCGGCGCCGAGGGGTCGGGCGACGGCGATGACGGGAGCGATAGCTTTGCCGCGACGGTGACCTTCACCGGGACGAACGGCAGCGACACCTACGGCATCAGCGGCGCCACGGACACCAGCGTCACCGTCACCTCCACCGGCGGCGCGGGCCACGATGGGTATGGCCAGACAACCGATCACAACCCGGCAGGCGGCGATGGGGGAGACGGTGCCGCCGCCGGCGACGCGTCCTACACCATGACCGGCGGCTTCGTGACCCAGAGCGAAGGCGATAGCGGGATCGTCGTGTCGAGCACGGGTGGGGCCGGCGGCGCCGGCGGAGAAGCCAGGGCCGAGAACAACGATTCCGACGAAACCACCGCAACAGCCGGCGATGGCGGCACGGGCGCCGCTGCCGGCACGGCGACGCTGAGCCTCAAGAGTCCTCACCAATCCGGACGGCAGCGACGGCGTCGACATCTCCGGCGTTGCCACGGGGATCAGCGTTGCCAGCACCGGCGGAGACGGCGGTGCCGGCGGCGAGGCGTTCTGTAACCAAAATGAAACAGGCTATTCTTGCAAGGCCTATTCGGGCATCGGCGGCGAGGCCGGTGCGGCCGGCGATGTCACGGCGACGATCTCGGACACCGACATTTCGGTCACGGGCTTCTCCGCCACCGGCATGGAGGTGCTGAGCACCGGCGGCACGGGCGGTAAGGGCGGGACGGGCAAGACGCGCGACCGATTTGAAGGTCGGATCGAAAACTTCCCGACCGAGAACGACTACGGCGAGGGCGGCGACGGCAGCGCCGCAGCGACGGCCTCGCTGACGCTCGACGGCAGCGCCGTGACGATCACCGACACGAGCGACCAAGCCGCATATGGCGTCAATGTCTCCAGCGCCGGCGGCGACGGCGGTGACGGCAATGATTCTCAAGGCAACTTCGGCCATCATCCGGGCTTCGGCGATGGCGGCGCCGGCGGCAAAGCCGGCGAGGCCACGCTGACGCTGAACGAGTTCCGAGATCGTGGCGACGGTCTCGGCAGACGATGCAGTGGCCATCCTGGTCTCCTCCACCGGAGGCGACGGCGGCTCTATCGGAGAACTTAGTAACGCGTCGAACCCGGATGACAATTGGGACGATGCTGCCGAAGACGGAATGACCGGCGGCGCCGGCGGCGATGCCGGGACGGTGTCGCTCAGCACGGATTCCACCTCCGTGCTCGATGCGTACCACCAGCGGCGACGGCGGCTCCATGGGCGCCCTCACCCTCATCAGCCAGGGCGGCGACGGCGGTAAGGGTGCACCGGGTGATCTACTACGGGAGCGGCTACGGCGGTGACGGCGGTGACGGCGGCACCGTAACCACCGGCGACAGCGCCCTGACGACGGTCATCGCAACGACGTCGGGCGACGATGCCTATGGCGTCCTGCTGGCGAGTGTCGGCGGCAATGGCGGCGCCGGGGCGGAAACCGACGGCGACGGCGACGGCGGCGACGGCAGCTCCGTCGATGTTACGATCGACACGGCTGAGAATATCACGACGACCGGCGCCGGTTCGCACGGCATCTATGCGGTGAGCCAGGGCGGCGCCGGCGGCGATCTTTCCAGCAGCGGCGACGGCGGCAACGCGGGCTCGGTGACCCTGACGGTCACCGGCGGCACCGTCAACGTCAGCGGCGAGGACGCCTACGGCATCGCGGCGATGAGCCTCGCCGGCAGTGCCGGCAGCGGTTCCGACGGCAACACGGCAGGCGCAGTGAAGCTGACCACCGGGGCCGAGGTCACCGTGTCGGGCTCCGGCGGCATCGGCCTCTACGCGGCAAGCACCGGCCGCACCACCAACGGCACCATCGAAGTGACCGTCGATTCCGGCGGCACCATCACGGCATCCGGCTCCGCCGCCGCCGCCATCAGCGTCGTCGACGGCGACACGAACACGCTCACCAACAACGGCACGGTGGCGACCGACGACCTGTCGAGCTCCTCCATCACTGCGCTGATGGCATCGGGCGGCGCGCTCGCCGTCACCAACAACGGCATCTTCTCCGGCTCCGTGGCGCTCGACAGCAGCTACACCAACAGCTTTTCGAACAGCAGCGGCGCCACGCTCAACCTTGGGGCAACGTTCGACCTCGGCTCCAGCGGCACGCTCACCAATGACGGGACGCTGTCTCCGGGCGGCGAAGGCACGGTGCTGTCGAGCACCATCACCGGCGCCGTGACGCAGTCGAGCGGCGGCACCTATCTGGTCGATATCAACGGCAGCTCCACCGACGAGATGGTGTTCGAGACGGCGGGTACGACGCTCGCCGGCACGGTCAGCGTCAACGTCATCACCGCGCCCTCCTCCAGCAGCGGCTCCACCATCGCCCTATCCAATGCCGGCAGCATCGACGCCTCCGGCCTGACGGTGAGCGACACGGCCACGGTCGACTACTCGCTCGACACCAGCAGCGCGTTCTACGTCAAGCTCGACTGGGACGTCAGCCTCAACGCCGTCGGCGGGGCCAACGCCAACCAGTCGTCCATCGCCAATCACCTGCAGCAGATCCTGGAGAACGGCGGCGGGCTCGGCGTTGAGCTGAGCCAGCTCCTCAACATCACCAGCGTCGAGGACTACCTCGCGGCGCTCGACACGCTTGCCTCGCAGGTCAGCTCCGACGGGCAGCTGACGGCGCTGATGTCGAACATGCAGTTCTCCGACGCGCTCTTCAGCTGCGCCGACTACGCCGGCGCCTACCGCTTCGTCAGCCAGGACCAGTGCGCCTGGCTGAAGTTCGGCGTCATCCGCTCCGAGCGCGACGGCAGCTCCGAGAACCGCCCCTTCGACCAGACCGCCGCGCAGTTCGCCGGCGGCGCCCAGTTCCAGATCGCCGAGGACTGGCATGTCGGCGGCGGCTTCAGCGTCGAGAACCAGTGGCTCACCGTCGACGACATCGCCGAGAGCCAGGGCACCTTCTATCAGGGCGGCCTCGTCACCAAGCGCAGCTTCGGCAACACCATCGTGTCGGCCTCGCTGTCGGGCGGCTACGGCAGCTTCGACATCACGCGCGCCCTCGCCTCCATGGGCGTCGCCACCGGCACCGAGCCGCTGTGGACGGTCTCGGGTCAGCTGAGCGCCTCGCATGCCTTCACGGGCGGTGGGCCCTGGTACATCAAGCCGCGCGTCGACCTCGCCTTCGACCATGTGGTGATGGAGGGCTACACGGAGCACGGCGCCGGCGGCGCCAGCCTCAGCTTCGAAGAGAGCGCCGAGACGTATGTCAGCGTGCAGCCGGCGGTGGAGATCGGCGGGGAGCTGAACGTCGGCAAAGGCCTGCTGATCCGGCCGAGCCTGAGTGTCGGCCTCACGCGCTTCCTGACCGACGCGGCGCCATCGGTGCAGGCGTCTTTCGCCGACACCCCGGCGGGCGTTGCGCCGTTCACCATCGGCAGCGACTTCGACAAGACCTATGTCGACGTGAAGGGCGGGGTGGAGATCCTCTCCGCCGGGGCTTTCACCGCCCTGCTGCAGGGCTTCGGCCAGTTCTCGCAGAACACCACCAGCTACGGCGGCTCCGCCAAGCTCGCGGTCGGTTCTGAAGGGGAGCGCAATCATTTCCTTCCTGTCGAAAGCAGCCCCTGCTCTGGCGGCGCTCGCCGGCCTGACGCTGACCTGCGTGTCCGCACAGGCGGGATGCACGACCAGCGGGACGACGGCCACCTGCACCGGCGATCTCTCCGGCATCGCCGAGTTCTCCTATGACGACGTCGGCGTCGATACGCTGATCTTCGAGGATATCGACGAGAGCTACGACAGGGGCGGGAACGATAACATCATGCTGCTGACGGACGTGGGCGATGACGGCACGGACGATGGCGACAGCGGCAGCGCCGCGGACGATCTGACGATCACCTACGACACCGGCATCTACGGTTTCGATGCCACCTACGGCACTACCACCGGCATAGAGATCTCGTCGCAAGGCGGAGACGGCGTCGCCGGTGAGGACAAATCGACGGACAGCACCGTCTCCGTCTACGGCGGCGCGGCCGGCGCGGGCGGCACCGGGGGTGACGCAACGCTTACGACGTCGTCCGGCTTCTACCAGCAGAGTGGTGGGACTACGGGAATCTCGGTGACCAGCGCGGGAGGCAGCGGCGCAGCAGGCGGTGAGGGCAAGCAGGACGTCATCATCGCCACAATCGAAGCCTACGGGGGCGCCGGTGGCGCCGGGGGCGCCGCTGGTGCGGCGACTGCGACCCTGGACGGCCTAAGCAACGAGGCCGGCGGAGCCGGCATTCAGCTGACGGACCTGCATAACGGGATCGAAATCACCAGCACTGGCGGCAGTGGTGGCGCCGGCGGCGAGGCTTATTGCAACAACGCCGGCTCTTACGACCTATGCACCGCTTATTCCGGCGAAGGCGGGGCCGGCGGCGCCGGTGGGGCGGCGTCCCTGAGCGCTTCGGGCTCGAGCGTCTCCATCACCGAATTCAAAGGAACCGGGCTCGCCGTGGCCAGCACCGGCGGCGATGGCGGCAAGGCGGGACCGGCGAAGGTCGGCGACTCGTCAACGGGCAGCAATGACGGCGACTACGGCCGCGGCGGCAACGGCGGCGCCGGCGGTGCCTTGACCTTCGACCTGACCGGCTCGTTCGTCACCGCGACCGACAGCTCCGGGAAAGTCGAGTCACGCCATCGCCCTGACAACTTTTGGCGGCGCCGGCGGCGACGGCAATGACATGGAATCGGATTCCGATGCCAATTCTGGCAATGCAACTTTTCCGGAATTCGGCGATGGCGGCGCCGGCGGCGCGGCGGTGAGGTGTCGCTGCAGCTCACCGGTTCCGGCGTCACCGCATCGGTAACGAAGGACGATGCGATTGCCGTCTGGATCGCCTCCAAGGGCGGTGACGGCGGCAACGTTCGGTACAGCCTCCAGCGGCTATCCAACGGACTATCCAACATCGGCCAACACGGCGAGTGGCGGCGACGGCGGCGCCGGCGAGATGGTGTCGTTCGATGCGGATTCCAACTCCACGTTGACCGTCTCGACAAGCGGCAGCGGAGGCAGCAAGGGCGCCCTCACCGTGATGAGCGCCGGCGGCGCCGGCGGCGACCGGCGGAACCGACTCGCTTTCTACGGCGAGGAAGGCGTCGGCGGTAACGGCGGCGACGGCGGCGAGATCAAGGTGACGTTCGACGGGACCGTCACCGCGACGACATCGGGCGACGACGCCTTCGGCCTGATGTTCGAGAGCAGCGGCGGTGACGGCGGCGTCGCCTATGATTTCGGCGACGGCGATGGCGGGGTGGGCGGCGCGATCGACGTCGGCATCATCGAGGCGAACATCACCACGACAGGCTCGGGTCACACGGAATCTACGTGGCCAGTCTCGGCGGCAGTAGCGGTGACACATATGGCGGCGGCATCAACGGCGACGGCGGTGCTGTGACGCTGGAGGTCGACCTCGGCACGATCGGGATCAGCGGCGACGACGCCTACGGCATCTATGCAATCAGCAAATCCGGATCCGGCGGCAACTTCGGACGGCACGAGCGGCGATGTCAAGGTGACGTTGGGCGCCGCCGTCACCGTGTCGGGCGAAGACGCCATCGGTATTCTTCTGAAGAGCTCCGGCCTCAGTGGGAACGGCGACCTTTCGGTGACGATCGCCAGCGGCGGCAGCGTGACGGCCTCGGGCGACGCGGAAACCGCCGTGAATTTCGGCGTCGGCGACGACAACACGCTTGTGAACGACGGGATCGATTGCCACCGACGACCTGTCCAGTTCCTCGATCTTCGCGCTGACGTCGAAAGAAGGCGGCGTCGGCGTGACCAACAACCGCACATTCAGCGGCTCGGTCAAGCTCGCCGACGGCTTCTCCAGCAGCTTCACGAACAGCACCAGCGGGACGTTGAACCTGGGATCTTATTCTATCTCGGCACTGACGGAACGCTGACCAACGAGGGGATCGTGTCGCCGGGCGGCAAGGGCTCGGTGCTGTCGAGCAGCGTCACCGGCGCCTTCACCCAGTCGAGCGACGGCACCTACCTGGTGGACATCGACGGCAGCTCCACCGACGCGCTGACCTTCGAGACCGCCGGCACCACGATCGCCGGCACGGTCCAGGTGAACGTCGTCACGGCGCCCTCGTCGAGCGGCAGCGCCACCATCGCCCTGGCGAATTCCGGCAGCATCGACACGTCCCCGGCCGTCCGTAAGCGACACGGCCACAACCGACTACACGCTCGACACGAGCAATTCGAGCGCGGTCAATCTGGACTGGGACGTCAGTCTCGACGATGCCGCTGCCCTAGGCTCCGCCAACGGCAACCAGTCTTCGGTCGCCAATCACCTGCAGCAGATCCTGGAGAACGGCGGCGGCTCGGGCCGGAACTGAGCCAGCTCCTCAACATCGTGTCTGTGGAGGACTACCTCGCGGCGCTCGACACGCTCGCCTCGCAGGTCAGCTCCGACGGGCAGCTGACGGCGCTGATGTCGAACATGCAGTTCTCCGACGCGCTGCTCTCCTGCGCCGATTACGCAGGGGCCTATCGCTTCGTCAGCCAGGACCAGTGCGCCTGGCTGAAGTTCGGCGTGATCCGCTCCGAGCGCGACGGCAGCTCCGAGAACCGCCCCTTCGACCAGACCGCCGCGCAGTTCGCCGGCGGCGCCCAGTTCCAGGTGAGCGAGGACTGGCACGTCGGCGGCGGCTTCAGCGTCGAGAACCAGACGCTGACGGTGGACGACATCGCCGAGAGCAAGGGCACCTTCTATCAGGGCGGCGTCGTGACCAAGCGCAGTTTTGGCAACACCATTGTCTCGGTCTCGCTTGTCGGGCGGTTACGGCAGCTTCGACATCACGCGTGCCCTGGCCATGCTCGGCACCGCCACCGGCACCGAGCCGCTGTGGACGGTGTCGGGCCAGCTGAGCGCCTCGCATGCCTTCACGCGGCGGCTGGGCCCTGGTACATCAAGCCGCGCGCCGACCTCGCCTTCGACCATGTGGTGATGGAGGGCTACACGGAGCACGGCGCCGGCGGCGCCAGCCTCACCTTCGAAGAGAGTGCCGAGACCTATGTCAGCGTGCAGCCGGCCGTCGAGATCGGCGGCGAGCTGAACGTCGGCAAAGGCCTGCTGATCCGGCCGAGCCTGAGTGTCGGCCTCACGCGCTTCCTGACCGATGCGGCGCCCGTCGGTGCAGGCGTCTTTCGCCGACACGCCGGCGGGCGTTGCGCCGTTCACCATCGGCAGCGCCTTCGACAAGACCTATGTCGACGTGAAGGGCGGCATCGACATCCTCACCGCCGGTAGCTTCCGCGCTTCGCTGCAGGGCTTCGGGCAATTCTCGAACACCACCAAGAGCTATGGCGGCTCGGCCAAGCTCGCCTACCGATTCTGATCAAGCGGGGCTTACGGGGCACATGATGAACACCAGGCTAGCTGCTCTATTCGGGGTTGCGGCACTCGCGTTGCTGACGTCCGCACCGGCCTGGGCCGGCTGCTCGACCAGCGGGTCCACGGCCACATGCACAGGCAGCGATCTCGACTCCATCAGCTACTCGCAGTCGGACGGGATCGACGAGATCGACGTGAAGAGCCTGACCGCTGATGTCGGCGGCGCGACGGCGCTGTCGCTGAGTGAGGTCGGCACCGACGGGTCAGGCGACGGCGATGACGGCAGCGCCGCCTCTTCCGCAACGGTGACCTTCACCGGGACGAACGGCAGCGACACCTACGGCATCAGCGGCGCCACGGACACCAGTGTCACCGTCACCTCGACCGGCGGCGCGGGCCACGATGGGTACGAGCAGGAGACCACCCACAACCCGGTAGGCGGCGATGGGGGGGACGGTGCCGCCGCCGGCGACGCGTCCTACACCATGACCGGCGGCTTTGTGACCCAGAGCGCAGGCGATAGCGGGATCGTCGTGTCGAGCACGGGTGGTGCCGGCGCCACCGGCGGAGAAGGCCGGGCCGAGAACAACGAAACCGAGGAAACCACCGCAACAGGCGGCAATGGCGGCACGGGCGGCGTGGCCGGCGCGGCGACGCTGAGCCTCAGCGACCTTTCAAATCCCGACGGTAGCGCGGGAATCGATCTCTCCGGCGTGGCGACCGGGATCAGCGTTGCCAGCACCGGCGGCGATGGCGGCCAGGGCGGCGAAGCGTTCTGCAACCAGGCTGCATCCATTCATCCTTGCAAAGCCTATTCAGGCATCGGCGGCGAGGCCGGTGCGGGCGGCGATGCCACGGCGACGATCACGGACACCGACGTTTCGATCACGGATGTCTCCGCCACAGGCATCGAGGTGCTGAGCACCGGCGGCACGGGCGGCCAGGGGGGAACGGGCAAGACCAAGACTGACTTTGGCCGGGTCGAAGACTTCCCCACCAAGAATGACTACGGCAAAGGGGGCACGGGCGGCGACGCAGCGACGGCCTCGCTGGAGCTCGACAGCAGCGGCGTGACGATCACCGACACGAGCGGCCAGGCGACCTACGGCATCAGGGTCTCCAGCGCCGGCGGCCAGGGCGGCGAGGGCAACGAATCTCAAGCCGCCGGGAGCGGGGAACACCCCGGCTTCGGCAACGGCGGCGACGGCGGCAATGGCGGCCCGGCCACGCTGACGCTGGTCGGCTCCACGATCGCGGCGACGGTCTCGGCGGGCGATGCGGTGGCTGTGCTGGTCAAATCGACCGGCGGCGACGGCGGCTCGATCGGGCCGAGTGCTGGCTCGTGGGCCGATGATGCCGACGATGGAACGACCGGGGGTGCCGGCGGTGCTGCCGGCGCGGTCTCGGTCAGCATGGATTCCAACTCTGCCCTCAACGTGACCACCAGCGGCGACGGCGGTTCCATGGGCGCTCTCACCCTCATCAGCCAGGGCGGCGACGGCGGCGGCGGTGGAACGGGCGGCTACTACGGGAGCGGCTACGGCGGTGACGGCGGTGACGGCGGTCGGGTGACCGGCACCGCGACGACGATCCTTGCGAAGACGTCGGGCGACGATGGCTATGGCGTCCTGCTGAAGAGCCTTGGCGGCGACGGCGGCAACGGCGCGGCAAGCGACGGCGACGGCGGCGATGGCGACCCCATCGATATCTCGATCTCCTCGGCCAGCGTGACCACAACCGGTGAGGGCTCGCACGGCATCGTCGCCATCAGCCAGGGTGGCAAAGGCGCCAATACCTCCGGCGGCGGTGACGGCGGCGATGGCGACTGGGTGACCCTGCATGTCGACGGCGGTACCATCCAGGTCAGCGGCGCGGATGCCTACGGTATCTATGCCGCCAGCCTTGCCGGCGCCGCAGGCAGTGGGAATGCCGGCGACACGGCGGACGCCGTGAAGGTGATCACCGGGGCCGAGGTCACGGTGTCGGGCTCCGGCGGCATCGGCCTCTACGCGGCAAGCACCGGCGACACCACCAACGGAGAGATCGACGTCACCGTCGACTCCGGCGGCACCATCACCGCCTCCGGCTCCGCGACGGCGGCAGTCAGCATCGTGGACGGCGACACGAACACGCTCACCAACAACGGCACCATCACCACCGACGACCTGCCGAGCTTGTCCATCTATGCGCTGATGTCGTCGGGCGCCGAATTGGCGGTCACCAACAACGGCATCTTCTCCGGCTCGGTGGCGCTCGACGACTATGCCAACAGCTTCGCCAACAGCAGCGGCGCCACGCTCAACCTCGGCGCCAGCTTCGACCTCGGCTCCAGCGGCACGCTGACCAACGACGGCACGCTGTCGCCGGGCGGCGAAGGCACGGTGCTGTCGAGCACCGTCACCGGCGTGGTGACGCAGAGCAGTGACGGAGTCTATCTGGTGGACGTCAGCGGCAGCTCTACCGACGAGCTGGTGTTCGAGACGGCCGGCACGACGCTCGCCGGCACGGTCAGTGTCAATATGATCACCTCGCCCTCCACCAGCAGCGGCTCCATCATCGCCCAGTCGAATGCCGGGAGCATCGACGCCTCCGGTTTGGTGGTGAGCGACACGGCAACGGTCGACTACTCGCTTGACACAAGCAACTCGACCGCCGTCACGCTGGACTGGGATGTGAATGCCTCCAATTCCGCCTTGCAGGCGCAGGCCAATGCCAACCAGTCGTCGACCGCCAACCACCTGCAGCAGATCCTGGAGGGCGGCGGTACGTTGGGTGTGGAACTCAGCCAACTCCTCAACATCGTGTCGGTGGAGGACTACCTCGCGGCGCTCGACACGCTCGCCTCGCAGGTCAGCTCCGACGGTCAGCTGACGGCGCTGATGTCGAACATGCAGTTCTCCGACGCGCTCTTGAGCTGCGCCGATTACGCCGGCGCCTACCGCTTCGTCAGCCAGGACCAGTGCGCATGGCTGAAGTTCGGGGTGATCCGCTCCGAGCGCGACGGCAGCTCCGCGAACCGCCCCTTCGACCAGACCGCCGCGCAGTTCGCCGGCGGCGCCCAGTTCCAGATCGCCGAGGACTGGCATGTTGGTGGCGGCTTCAGCGTCGAGAAGCAGTGGCTCACCGTCGACGACATCGCCGAGAGCCAAGGCACCTTCTATCAGGGCGGGCTCGTCACCAAGCGCAGCTTCGGCAACACCATCGTGTCGGCCTCGCTGTCGGGCGGCTACGGCAGCTTCGACATCACGCGCGCCCTCGCCCCCATGGGCGTCGCCACCGGCACCGAGCCGCTGTGGACGGTCTCAGGCCAGCTCAGTGCCTCACATGCCTTCACGGGCGGTGGGCCCTGGTACATCAAGCCGCGCGCCGACCTTGCCTTCGACCATGTGGTGATGGAGGGCTACACCGAGCACGGCGCCGGCGGCGCCAGCCTCACCTTCGAAGAGAGCGCCGAGACGTATGTCAGCGTACAGCCGGCGGTCGAGATCGGCGGGGAGCTGAACGTCGGCAAAGGCCTGCTGATCCGGCCGAGCCTGAGTGTCGGCCTCACGCGCTTCCTGACCGATGCGGCGCCGTCTGTGCAGGCGTCGTTCGCCGACACCCCGGCGGGCGTGGCGCCGTTCACCACCGGCAGCGACTTCGACAAGACCTATGTCGACGTGAAGGGCGGCGTGGAGATCCTCTCCGCCGGGGCTTTCACCGCCCTGCTACAGGGCTTCGGGCAGTTCTCGCAAAACACCACCAGCTACGGCGGCTCCGCGAAGCTCGCGGTGCGGTTCTGAAGAGGAGAGCAATCATGACGTTCCTGGCGAAAGCAGCCCCTGCTCTGGCGGCGCTCGCCGGCCTGACGCTGACCTCCGTGTCGGCACAGGCGGGATGCACGACCAGCGGGACGACGGCCACCTGCACGGGCGATCTCTCCGGCATCGCCGAGTTCTCCTATGACGACGCAGGCGTCGATACGCTGATCTTCGAGGATATCGACGAGAGCTACGACAGGGGCGGGAACGATAACATCATGCTGCTGACGGACGTGGGCGATGACGGCACGGACGATGGCGACAGCGGCAGCGCCGCGGACGATCTGACGATCACCTACGACACCGGCGACTACGGTTTCGATGCCACCTACAGCACTACCACCGGCATAGAGATTTCATCGCAAGGTGGAGACGGGATCGCCGGCGACTCCAAAGGAGACGCAGGCGTGTCCAGGTCTACGGCGGCGAAGGGGGCGCGGGCGGTGCCGGGGGGGCTGCGACGCTCGATATGACCTCCGGCTGGTACCAGCAGAGTGGCGGCACTACGGGAATTTCGCTGACCAGCACGGGCGGCGTCGGCGCGCAAGGCGGCGATGCCTACACGGACGGACCGGAGGGCACCTTCAACGTCTATGGGGGCGCAGGGGGCACCGGCGGCGCCGGTGGTGCGGCGACTGCGACCCTGGACAGCCTAAGCAACGAGGCCGGCGGAGCCGGCATTCAGCTGACGGACCTGCATAACGGGATCGAAATCACCAGCACCGGCGGCAGTGGTGGCGAGGGCGGCGAGGCTAATTGCGACACCACCGCCGATTGTTCCGCTTCTTCCGGCGAAGGCGGGACCGGCGGCGCGGGCGGTACGGCGTCCCTGAGCGCCTCGGGCTCGAGCGTCTCCATCACCGAGTTCAAGAGCACCGGGATCGCCGTGGCCAGCAACGGCGGCGCTGGCGGCAAGGGGGGAACGACGAAGCTCGGCGGCGGATCTTCGAAGGGGGTCAGCAGCGGCGATTACGGCAAGGGCGGCAAGGGCGGTGCTGGCGGCGATTTGACCTTCGACCTGACCGGTTCGTTCGTCACCCTCACCGACAGCGCAGCGAAAGCGAGTCACGGCATCGCCTTGACGAGCTTCGGCGGCGTCGGCGGCGACGGCAACAATCCGGATGGCAGCGGGGATCAACCGGGCTTCAACGATGGCGGCGCCGGCGGCGAAGGCGGCGAGGTGTCGCTGCAGCTCACCGGGTCCGGCATCACCGCATCGGTGACGAAGGACGATGCGATTGCCGTCTGGATCGCCTCCAAGGGCGGTGACGGCGGCAACGTTGGTACGGCCTCCGGCGACGTATCCAACAACAACTCCGCCAACACCGGCGCCGGTGGCGGCAACGGCGACGCCGGCGAGATGCTGACGTTCGATGCGGATTCCAACTCCACGTTGACCGTCTCGACAAGCGGCAGCGGAGGCAGCAAAGGCGCTCTGACCATGATCAGCGCCGGCGGCGCCGGCGGCGACGGCGGGACCGACTCGCTCTACGGCGAGGAAAGCGTCGGCGGTTACGGCGGCGACGGCGGCGAGATCAAGGTGACGTTCGACGGGACCATCACCGCCACGACATCGGGCGACGACGCCTTCGGCCTGATGTTCGAGAGCAGCGGCGGTGACGGCGGCGTCGCCTATAATTACGGCGACAACGACGGCGGGGCGGGCGGCGCGATCGACGTCGGCATCATCGAGGCGAACATCACCACGACAGGCTCGGGATCACACGGAATCTACGTGGCCAGTCTCGGCGGCAGTAGCGGTGACACATATGGCGGCGGTAACAACGGCGACGGCGGTGCTGTGACGCTTGAGGTCGACCTCGGCACGATCGCGATCAGCGGCGACAACGCCTACGGCATCTATGCAATCAGCGAATCCGGATCCGGTAGCGACAATTCGGACGGCACGGCAAGCAACGTCAAGCTGACCTTGGGCGCCGACATCACCGTGTCGGGCGAAGACAGCATCGGCGTCTATCTGAAGAGTTCCGGTCTCAGCGGGAGCGGCGACATCGAGGTGATGATCGACGGCACCGGCAGCGTGACGGCCTCGGGCGACGCGGAAACCGCCGTGAATTTCGGCGTCGGCAACGACAACACGCTTGTGAACGACGGGATCATTGCCACCGACGACCTGTCCAGTTCCTCAATCTTCGCGCTGACGTCGAAAGAAGGCGGGGTCGGCGTGACCAACAACCGCACATTCAGCGGCTCGGTCAAGCTCGCCGACGGCTTCTCCAGCACCTTCACGAATAGCACCAGCGGGACGTTGAACCTGGGATCTTACTTCTATCTCGGCACTGACGGAACGCTGACCAACGAGGGGATCGTGTCGCCGGGCGGCAAGGGCTCGGTGCTGTCGAGCAGCGTCACCGGCGCCTTCACCCAGTCGAGCGACGGCACCTACCTGGTGGACATCGACGGCAGCTCCACCGACGCGCTGACCTTCGAGACCGCCGGCACCACGATTCGCCGGCACGGTCCAGGTGAACGTCATCACGTCGCCCTCGTCGAGCGGCAGCGCCACCATCGCCCTGGCGAATTCCGGCAGCATCGACACGTCCAGCCTGTCCGTAAGCGACACGGCCACAACCGACTACACGCTCGACACGAGCAATTCGAGCGCGATCAATCTGGACTGGGACGTCAGTCTCGACGTCCACTAGGCGGGGCCAATGCCAACCAGTCGTCCGTCGCCAACCACCTGCAGCAGATCCTGGAGAACGGCGGGCTCGGTCCGGAACTGAGCCAGCTCCTCAACATCGTGTCGGTGGAGGACTACCTCGCGGCGCTCGACACGCTCGCCTCACAGGTCAGCTCCGACGGGCAGCTGACGGCGCTGATGTCGAACATGCAGTTCTCCGACGCGCTGCTCTCCTGCGCCGATTACGCCGGCGCCTACCGCTTCGTCAGCCAGGACCAGTGCGCCTGGCTCAAGTTCGGAGTCATCCGCTCCGAGCGCGACGGCAGCAGCGAGAACCACCCCTTCGACCAGACCGCCGCGCAGTTCGCCGGCGGCGCCCAGTTCCAGATCGCGCGAGGACTGGCATGTTGGCGGCGGCTTCAGCGTCGAGAACCAGACGCTGACGGTGGACGACATCGCCGAGAGCCAAGGGACCTTCTACCAGGGCGGCGTCGTCACCAAGCGCAGCTTCGGCAACACCATCGTGTCGGCTTCGCTGTCGGGGGGCTACGGCCGCTTCGACATCACGCGTACCCTCGCCTCCATGGACGTCGCCAACGGCACCGAGCCGCTGTGGACCGTCTCGGGTCAGGTGAGCGCCTCGCATGCCTTTGTGCTGGGGGGCGACGGGAGCGACTGGTATCTGAAGCCGCGGGTCGATCTCGGCGTCGACCATGTGGTGATGGAGGGCTACACGGAGCACGGCGCCGGCGGCGCCAGCCTCAGCTTCGAAGAGAGCGCCGAGACGTATGTCAGCGTGCAGCCGGCGGTGGAGATCGGCGGCGAGCTGAACGTCGGCAACGGCCTGCTGATCCGCCCGAGCCTGAGTGTCGGCCTCACGCGCTTCCTGACCGATGCGGCGCCGTCGGTGCAGGCGTCGTTCGCCGACACCCCGGCGGGCGTGGCGCCGTTCACCATCGGCAGCGACTTCGACAAGACCTATGTCGACGTGAAGGGCGGGGTGGACATCCTCACTGCCGGCAGCTTCCGCGCCTCGCTGCAGGGCTTCGGGCAGTTCTCGCAGAACACCACCAGCTACGGCGGCTCCGCGAAGCTCGCGGTGCGGTTCTGAAGAGGAGAGCAATCATGTCTTTCCTGGCGAAAGCAGCCCCTGCTCTGGCCGCGCTCGCCGGTCTGACGCTGACCTGCGTTTCGGCACAGGCGGGATGCACGACCAGCGGGACGACGGCCACCTGCACCGGCGATCTCTCCAGCATCGCCCAGTTCTCTTATGACAACGCAGGCGTCGATACGCTGATCTTCGAGGATATCGACGAGAGCTACGACAGGGACGGGAAATCCAACGTCATGCTGCTGACGGACGCGGGCGATGACGGCACGGACGATGGCGACAGCGGCAGCGCCGCGGACGATCTGACGATCACCTACGACACCGGCGACTACGGTTTCGATGCCACCTCCGGCACTACCACCGGCATAGAGATCTCGTCGGAAGGTGGTGCCGGGACGGCCGCGGGTACAGTGGACGACACGTCCACGCCCGCGGACGATGGAGGTGGCGGCGGCGCCGGGGGCGACGCAACGCTTGACGCGAAGTCCGGCTGGTACCAGCAGAGTGGTGGGACCACGGGAATCTCGGTGACCAGCACGGGCGGTGCCGGCGCACAAGGCGGCGAGTCCGAGTATACGGGCGACAGCGAGGCTCACATTTATGGTGGCAGCGGGGGCGCCGGCGGGGACAGTGGCACGGTAACCACGACCCTGGACTCACTGAGCGACCTGGCGGGCGGCGCCGGCCTTCAGCTGACGGACCTGCACAACGGTATCGAATTGACCGCTGCGGGCGGCGACGGCGGCCAGGGGGGCGAGTCAAGGTGCGACACCAACGCCTTCACCTCGAAGGACTGCTACGCCACTTCCGGCGAGGGCGGGGCCGGCGGCGCCGGAGGGGCAGCGTCCCTGAGCGCCACGGGCTCGAGCATCTCCATCACCGAATTCAAGACGACCGCGATCGCCGTTTCCATTACCGGCGGCGATGGCGGCAAGGGCGGCCTGACGAAGCTTGATCAATGGCCGGCCTGGGCGGAGAACGACGGCGATTACGGCCGCGGCGGCGACGGCGGCGCCGGCGGTGCCTTGACCTTCGACCTGACCGGCTCGTTCGTCACCGCGACCGACAGCGCAGGAAAGGCGAGTCACGCCATCGCCCTGACGACCTTCGGCGGCGATGGCGGAGACGGCAATGACAATAGCGCCTCGGATGCCGGTGCCAATGTTGGCGAGTTGCAACTTTTTTCCGGATTTGGCGACGGTGGCGACGGCGGCAGCGGCGGTACGGTTTCGCTGCAGCTGACCGGTTCCGGTATCACCGCATCGGTATCGAAGGACGATGCGATTGCCGTCTGGATTGCCTCCAAGGGCGGCGCCGGTGGGACGATCGGAACCGCTAACGACATCACCTCCACCCTGTGGGGCTATCCTAAATTGGATAACACGGCTAATGGCGGCGTCGGTGGCGCCGGTGGGATGCTGTCGCTCGATGCGAATTCCGGCTCCACCTTGACCATCTCCACCAGCGGCGCCGGCGGCAGCAAGGGCGCCCTGACCATGCTCAGCGCCGGTGGCGCCGGCGCCGATAGCGCCGGCGGAACTTATGTCCCTTTCTATGGCGCAGACAGCGTCGGCGGCGCGGGCGGCGACGGCGGCGAGATCAAGGTGACGTTCGACGGGACCGTCACCGCGACGACGGGGGGTGACGACGCCTACGGCCTGATGTTCGAGAGCACCGGCGGTGACGGCGGCACCGGCTATGCGGGCGACGGCGACGGCGGGGCGGGCGGCGCGGTCGGCGTCACCCTGGCCGACGTGGCCATCACCACGACGGGCGCGAAGTCTTACGGTGTCTACGCGTCCAGCCTCGGCGGCAATGGCGGCGACTCGACCAGCGGCGGCGGCGGCGGCGGCAGCAACGGCGACGGCGGCGCCGTGACGCTGGAGGTCGACGCCGGCACCATCGGTGTCAGCGGCGACAGCACGTTGGGCATCTATGCGATCAGCGAATCCGGGTCCGGCGGCAGCGGTGCGGACGGCGTGAGTGGCGATGTCAAGGTGACGCTGGGCGCCGCCCTCACCGTGTCGGGCGAAGACGGCATCGGTATTCTTCTGAAGAGCTCCGGCCTCAGTGGGAACGGCGATCTTTCGGTGACGATCGCCAGTGGCGGCAGTGTGACGGCTTCGGGCGACGCGGAATCCGCCGTGACTTTCAGTCTCGGTGACGACAACACGCTCGTCAATGACGGCACGATCGCCACCGACGACCTGACCAGTTCCTCGATCTTCGCGCTGACGTCGAAGGAGGGCGGCGTCGGCGTGACCAACAACGGCACCTTCAGCGGCTCCGTCGATCTGGCCGATGGCTATGGTAGCACCTTCACGAACAGCAGCAGCGGCACGCTCGAGCCGGGAGCCTCGTTCGACCTCGGCAGTGACGGCACGCTGACCAATGACGGCACCATCTCGCCTGGCGGTGAGGGCGTGGTGCTGACCAGCACGATTACCGGAACGGTCACCCAGTCCAGCACCGGCACCTATCTCGTCGACATCGATGGCGGCGAGACGGACGAGATGGTCTTCGAGACGGCAGGGACATCCCTCGCCGGTGCGGTGAGCGTCAACATCGTCTCAGCGACGGAGACGAGCGGGTCTTCGACGATTGCGATGTCGGATAGCGGCGACATCGATTCAAGTCTCGCGGCCATCGACACGACGGGTGCGAGCTACACCCTGACCCAGGGATCGTCCGATACCGTCACGCTCAACTGGAGCTTCAACTTCAACAACGATACCGCGCTCGGCACGGCCAACGACAGCCAGTCGGCGGTGGCCAATCACCTGCAGCAAATCCTGGAGAGCGGCGGCGCGCTGGGCGTAGAGCTGAGCCAGCTTCTCAACATCACCAGCGTCGAGGACTACCTCGCGGCGCTCGACACCTTCGCCTCGCAGGTCAGCTCCGACGGGCAGCTGACGGCACTGATGTCGAACCTGCAGTTCTCCGACGCGCTGCTCTCCTGTGCCGAATACGGCGGTGCCTATCGCTTCGTCGTCGCAGGACCAGTGCGCCTGGCTGAAGCTCGGCGTGATCCGCTCGGAGCGCGACGGCAGCAGCGAGAACCGCCCCTTCGACCAGACCGCCGCGCAGTTCGCCGGCGGCGCCCAGTTCCAGATCGCCGAGGACTGGCATGTTGGTGGCGGCTTCAGCGTCGAGAACCAGACGCTGACGGTGGACGACATCGCCGAGAGCCAAGGCACCTTCTACCAGGGCGGCGTTGTCACCAAGCGCAGCTTCGGCAACACCATCGTGTCGGCCTCGCTCTCGGGGGGCTACGGCCGCTTCGACATCACGCGTACCCTCGCCTCCATGGACGTCGCCAACGGCACCGAGCCGCTGTGGACCGTCTCGGGTCAGGTGAGCGCCTCGCATGCCTTTGTGCTGGGGGGCGACGGGAGCGACTGGTATCTGAAGCCGCGGGTCGATCTCGGCGTCGACCATGTGGTGATGGAAGGCTACACCGAGCATGGTGCCGGCGGCGCCAGCCTCACCTTCGAAGAGAGCGCCGAGACCTATGTCAGCGTACAGCCGGCCGTGGAGATCGGCGGGGAGCTTGACGTCGGCAACGGCCTGCTGATCCGCCCCAGCCTCAGCGTCGGCCTCACGCGCTTCCTGACCGACGCGGCCCCGATGGTGAACGCCAGCTTCGCCGACACCCCCGACGGCGTTGCGCCGTTCACCATCGGCAGCGCCTTCGACAAGACCTATGTCGACGTGAAGGGCGGGGTGGAGATCCTCTCCGCCGGGGCTTTCACCGCCCTGCTACAGGGCTTCGGCCAGTTCTCCGAGAACACCACCAGCTACGGCGGCTCCGCCAAGCTCGCCGTCAGGTTCTAGAGGGGGGCGGAATCCATTTCCTTGCTGTCGAAAGCAGTTAGTGCTCTGGCCATGCTTGCCGGCCTGGCGCTGACATCAGCACCCGCCTGGGCCGGCTGCACCACCAGCGGTACGACGGCCACCTGCACGGGCGATCTCTCCGGCATCGCCGAGTTCTCTTATGACAGCGGCAGTGTCGACACGCTGATCTTCCAGGATATCGACCGCGCCTACGAGAGGGGCGGGAATTCTTCCCTCATATCACTGACCGACGTGGGCGATGACGGCACGGACGATGGCGACAGCGGCAGCGCCGCGGACGATCTGACGATCACCTACGACACCGGCGATTACGGTTTCGATGCCACCTACGGCACCACTACCGGCATACAGGTCTCGTCGGAAGGTGGTGCCGGGACGGCTGCTGGTGGAGTGTTGAACACCTCCACACCCGCAGGGGATGGAGGCGCCGGCGGCGCCGGGGGCACCGCAACGCTTGACGCGACGTCCGGCTGGTACCAGCAGAGTGGTGGGACCACCGGAATCTCGCTGACCAGCACGGGCGGTGCCGGCGCACAAGGCGGCGAGGCCAGTGCTACGGCCAAACAGGTGATTCACCTTTATGGGGGCGACGGTGGCGCCGGCGGCGCCAGCGCCACGGTGACCGCGACCTTGGACGGCTTGGGCAATCCGGCCGGTGGAGCCGGCATACAGCTGACGGGCCTGCATACCGGGATCGAGGTCATCAGCACCGGTGGCGACGGCGGCGATGGGGGTGAGTTGAGGTGCGACGTTGAATCCTACAATTGCTACGCCTCTTCCGGCGAAGGCGGGGCCGGTGGTGCCGGCGGCGCAGCGTCCCTGAGCGCCTCGGGATCGAGCATCTCAATCACCGACTTCAAGACCACCGGGATCGCCCTCACCAGTACCGGCGGCGCGGGCGGCAAGGGCGGCCTGACGAAGCTCGATCAAGAGCCGGTTTGGGCAGAAAATGACGGCGATTACGGCCGCGGCGGCGACGGCGGCGCCGGCGGTGCCTTGACCTTCGACCTGACCGGCTCGTTCGTCACCGCGACCGACAGTGCAGGAAAGGCGAGTCACGCCATCGCCGTGACGAGCTTCGGTGGGGCCGGCGGTGACGGCAACGACAATGAGGGCTCAAAAGGAGCCGGCGATGGCAATCTCGGGGTGAATCACCTTTATTCCGGATTCGGCAACGGTGGCGACGGCGGCAGCGGCGGCACGGTTTCGCTGCAGCTGACCGGTTCCGGCATCACGGCATCGGTATCGAAGGACGACGCGATCGCCGTCTGGATTGCCTCCAAGGGCGGCGACGGTGGGACGATCGGAACCGTCAACTACTCCCCGACCTCAAGCATTTGGGGCTCTAACAAGGTCGACATTACGGCCAATGGCGGCGACGGCGGCGACGGCGGAATGCTGTCGGTCGATGCGAATTCCGGCTCCACCTTGACCCTCTCCACCAGCGGCGCCGGCGGCAGCAAGGGCGCCCTGACCATGGTCAGCGCCGGTGGCGATGGCGGCGATGGCGCCGGCGGAACTTATTATTCTTTCTATGGCGCAGACAGCGTCGGCGGCGACGGCGGCGACGGCGGCGAGATCAAGGTGACGTTCGACGGGACCGTCACCGCGACGACATCAGGTGATGACGCGTTCGGTCTGATGTTCGAGAGCACCGGCGGCGACGGCGGCACCGGCTACGCAGGCGACGGCGATGGTGGGGCGGGCGGCGCGGTCGGCGTCACCCTCGGCACTGTGGCCATCACCACGACCGGTGCCGGATCGCACGGCGTCTACGCGTCCAGCCTCGGCGGCAATGGCGGCGACTCGACCAGCGGCGGCGGCGATGGCAGCAACGGCGACGGCGGCGCCGTGACGCTGGAGATCGACGCCGGCACCATCGCCGTCAGCGGCGACACGGCGCACGGCATCTATGCGATCAGCCAACCCGGGTCAGGCGGCAGCGCTGCGGGCGGCGTGAGCGGCGATGTCAAGGTGACGTTGGGCGCAAACCTCACCGTGTCGGGCGAAGACGCCATCGGCATCTATCTGAAGAGCTCCGGCAACAGCGGGAACGGCGACCTTTCGGTGACGATCGCCAGCGGCGGCAGCGTGACGGCCTCGGGCGACGCGGAAACCGCCGTGAATTTCGGCGTCGGCGACAGCAACACGCTCGTCAACGACGGCACGATCGCCACCGACGATCTGACGAGCTCGACGATCTTCGCGCTGACATCGAAGGAAGGCGGCGTCGGCGTGACCAACAACGGCACGTTCAGCGGCTCGGTCAAGCTCGCCGACGGCTTCTCCAGCAGCTTCATGAACAGCACCAGCGGGACGTTGAACCTGGGATCTTACTTCTATCTCGGCACTGACGGAACGCTGACCAACGAGGGGATCGTGTCGCCGGGCGGCAAGGGCTCGGTGCTGTCGAGCAGCGTCACCGGCGCCTTCACCCAGTCGAGCGACGGCACCTACCTGGTGGACATCGACGGCAGCTCCACCGACGCGCTGACCTTCGAGACCGCCGGCACCACGATCGCCGGCACGGTCCAGGTGAACGTCGTCACGTCGCCCTCGTCGAGCGGCAGCGCCACCATCGCCCTGGCGAAATCCGGCAGTATCGACGCCTCCGGGCTGTCCGTAAGCGACACGGCCACAACCGACTACACGCTCGACACGAGCAATTCGAGCGCGGTCAATCTGGACTGGGACGTCAGTCTCGACGATGCCGCTGCCCTAGGCTCCGCCAACGGCAACCAGTCTTCGGTCGCCAATCACCTGCAGCAGATCCTGGAGAACGGCGGGCTCGGGCCGGAGCTGAGCCAGCTCCTCAACATCGTGTCGGTGGAGGACTACCTCGCGGCGCTCGACACGCTCGCCTCGCAGGTCAGCTCCGACGGTCAGCTGACGGCGCTGATGTCGAACATGCAGTTCTCCGACGCGCTGCTCTCCTGCGCCGATTACGCAGGGGCCTACCGCTTCGTCAGCCAGGACCAGTGCGCCTGGCTGAAGTTCGGCGTCATCCGCTCCGAGCGCGACGGCAGCAGCGAGAACCACCCCTTCGACCAGACCGCCGCGCAGTTCGCCGGCGGCGCCCAGTTCCAGATCGCCGAGGACTGGCATGTCGGCGGCGGCTTCAGCGTCGAGAACCAGTGGCTCACCGTCGACGATATCGCCGAGAGCCAAGGCACCTTCTATCAGGGCGGCCTCGTCACCAAGCGCAGCTTCGGCAACACCATCGTGTCGGCCTCGCTGTCGGGCGGCTACGGCAGCTTCGACATCACGCGTGCCCTGGCCATGCTCGGCACCGCCACCGGCACCGAGCCGCTGTGGACGGTGTCGGGCCAGCTGAGCGCCTCGCATGCCTTCACGGGCGGTGGGCCCTGGTACATCAAGCCGCGCGTCGACCTCGCCTTCGACCATGTGGTGATGGAGGGCTACACGGAGCACGGCGCCGGCGGCGCCAGCCTCACCTTCGAAGCAGAGTGCCGAGACCTATGTCAGCGTGCAGCCGGCCGTCGAGATCGGCGGGGAGCTGAACGTCGGCAAAGGCCTGCTGATCCGGCCGAGCCTGAGTGTCGGCCTCACGCGCTTCCTGACCGATGCGGCGCCGTCCGTGCAGGCGTCTTTCGCCGACACCCCGGCGGGCGTGGCGCCGTTCACCATCGAGAGCGACTTCGACAAGACCTATGTCGACGTGAAGGGCGGGGTGGAGGTCCTCTCCGCCGGGGCTTTCACCGCCCTGCTGCAGGGCTTCGGCCAGTTCTCGGAGAACACCATCAGCTACGGCGGATCGGCAAAAATCGCCATCAGATTCTAGGGGACGAAGATCCTGTCGGCGGCTCCTTGGTCTCAAGGAGCCGGCCGCGATTGCGATTCCAAGGTGCGCTGAGCGACGTTTGGCCGCCGGACGGGCGTCCTGGCCAGCATTTGGCGGCCGCAATTCGATTCGAGGCCCGATTCGGCCGGACTCTCCACTTTCGGCGCAGCTTATCCGGGGCACGAACGGTGGAAAGTGCCGCAAAGCCGCCGCATTAGGGGCGCTTCAAGCCCGCTGGCAATTGCGGCGGAGCGGTCTGCCCGCTAAACCCCTGTCAGCGACACATCCAGGATGGAGCCATGAGCGTGGCGGATCGAAGCGCCGAAAAAGAATCGCAGTCGGGCGGCGTATGGGAAACCGTCAAGGTCATCATCGAGGCGCTGCTCATCGCCTTGGTCTTCCGCACCTTCCTCTATCATCCGTTCAACATCCCCTCCGGCTCCATGGAGCCGACGCTGCTGATCGGCGACTATCTGTTCGTCTCCAAGTTCAGCTACGGCTACAGCCGCTATTCCTTCCCCATCGACCTCTCCTTCATCCATGGGCGCATCTGGGAGGGCGATGGCCCGAAGCGCGGCGACATCGCCGTCTTCCGCCCGCCGCGTGAGCCGGACACCGACTACATCAAGCGCGTCATCGGGCTGCCGGGCGACCGCATCCAGGTGAAGGACGGCGTGCTCTACATCAACGACCAGGCGGTGAAGCGCGAGCCGGCCGGCGAATGGGAAGGCAAGGACCGCTTCGGCCATGTCGGCGTGAAGGAGTATCGCGAGACGCTGCCCAACGGCGTCAGCTACGTCACGCTCGACATGACGGAGAACGGACCGGGCGACAACACGCGCGTCTACGAGGTGCCGCCCGATCACTACTTCATGATGGGCGACAACCGCGACAACTCGCAGGACAGCCGCTTCCTCGACGGGCCGGTCGGCTTCGTGCCGGCGGAGAACCTGATCGGCCGCGCCGAGATCATCTTCTTCTCGGTGAAGGACGCGCCGGCCTGGGCGTTCTGGGAATGGCCGTGGACCGTGCGGCCGGATCGCATCTTCGAGCTTCTATGACGGGCGCCGACCCGCGGCATCTGGAAGAGACGCTCGGCCACGCCTTCGCCAACGAGGACCTCCTCACGCTGCGCGCTGACGCATGCCAGCGCGACCAATGGCGGCGACGCCGGCAAGACCTATCAGCGGCTGGAGTTCCTCGGCGACCGCGTGCTCGGCCTCGTGGTCGCCGACATGCTGGTGGAGCGCTTTCCCCATGCGCCGGAGGGCGAGCTGTCGCGGCGGCTGGCGCGGCTCGTCAGCCGCGACACCTGCGCCGAGGTGGCCGGCGACATGCAGCTTGCGAAATATCTGAGGGTCGGCGGCGGGCGGAAGGGCCGCAGCCCGGCGACGCCCGGCGTGCTCGCCGACGTCTGCGAGGCGGTGATCGCGGCGGTCTATCGCGACGGCGGGCTGGAGGCGGCGCGCGCGCATGGTGGAGCGCTACTGGCGGCCGCGCATCGATTCCATGAGCGGGCCGCTGCGCGACGCCAAGACGGCGCTGCAGGAATGGGCGCACCAGCGCGGCGCCGAGACGCCGGCCTATGACGGAGATCGCCGCGCTCCGGGCCGGACCACGCGCCGGAATTCGAGATCGAGGTGGCGGTCGGCAAGCTGCGCCGGGCGGGGCAGGGGCGCTCCAAGCGCGAGGCGGAGCAGGAGCCGCGCCTGCTCGCCACGCGGGCGAGGCGGGAGCGAGGAGCGCTCGCCCGGAACCTCCCCCTTGGCGGACCTCGCTGCAGCGCGCGAGAGGGCGTGCTCGCGACGCCCCCCCCGAACGCGCCTTGGCTGAGACGACCTCCCCTCAAGGGAGAGGGACGGGCGCCGAGCCGGCCGGAAGCCCCACCCGCGCCGGGTTCGTGGCGCTGATCGGGGCGCCGAACGCGGGGAAGTCGACGCTGCTCAACGCGCTGGTCGGGCAGAAGCTCGCCATCGTCACGCACAAGGTGCAGACGACGCGGGCGCTGATCCGCGGCATCGCCATCCATGACAAATGCGGCGCAGATCATCTTCGTCGACACGCCGGGCATCTTTGCGCCGAAGCGGCGGCTGGAGCGCGCCATGGTGACGACCGCCTGGGGCGGGGCGGCCGACGCCGACGTGGTGGCGCTGCTGATCGACGCCAAGAAGGGGCTGACCGACGAGGACCGCGCCATCATGCGAGCGGCTCGCGGCGTTTCCGGCGGAGCGCGAGACGCGCGCTGATCCTCAACAAGGTCGACCTGGTGAAGCGCGACACGCTCCTGAAGCTGACCGCGGAGGCGAACGAGGCGGGGAGCTTCTCGCGCACCTTCATGGTCTCGGCGCTGACCGGCGACGGCGTCGGCGACCTGCTCGACTATTTCGCCGGCCAGATGCCGGAGGGGCCGTACCTCTATCCGGAAGACCAGATGACCGACCTGCCGCTGCGCTCAGCTGGCGGCCGAGATCACGCGCGAAAAGCTGATGCTGCGCCTGCACGACGAGCTGCCCTACCGCGCGACGGTGGAGACGGAGAAGCTGGAAGGAGCAGAAGAACGGCGTGCGCATCGACCAGACCATCTACGTGGAGCGCGACAGCCAGCGCAAGATCGTGCTCGGCAAAGGCGGGCAGACCATCAAGGCGATCTCCATGGCCGCGCGCGAGGATATCTCAAAGCTGGTGGAGCGGCCGGTGCACCTGTTCCTGTTCGTCAAGGTGCGCGAGAACTGGGGCGACGATCCGGAGCGCTATCGGGAGATGGGGATCGAGTTTCCGCGGTAGGGTGGCACGTTGAAAGTCTGAGGCGCCGCTTGATATCATGATATCAAATGGAGGGCCTCGGATGGCTCAGCTCATGGTCCGCAATCTCGATGATGACGTGAAGGCGAAGCTGCAGAAGCGCGCGCGCCAGCACGGACGCAGCACCGAGGAAGAGGTGCGCGACATCCTTCGCAATGCGGTGAACAAGGACGATTCCGACCGGCCAGGCCTCGGCACCGAGATTGCCAATCTGTTCGCCGGAATTGGCTTTGATGAGGAGATTCCTGAGCAGCGGGGGCAGCCGGTTCGCTTTCCCGATTTCGAGAAGTGATCGTTCTCGACACGAACGTCCTCTCCGCGTTGATGCAGCGAGCGCCCGATCCAACATTGCGCAGTGGCTCAACGGTCAACCCCGTACATCTCTGTGGACGTCTTCGGTTACTGCCTACGAGATTCGTTCCGGCATTGAGGTATTGCCGTCAAGTCGGCGTCGGCGGCAGCTGGAAGATGCTTACACCGAGGTCATGGAGATCATTCTCGAGCATCGGGTCGTTTCATTCGACCTTGCCGCGGCCGCCGCGGCCGGGGCGATAGCGGCAATGCAACGCCGAGCCGGCCGACCCGTAGAGGTTCGTGACGTTCAGATCGCGGGGATCGTCAGCGCGCGGAAAGCGACGCTTGCGACGCGCAACGTCCGGCACTTCGAGGGGATCGGCCTGAATATCGTCGACCCATGGACATGAGCAACGCCTGAGCGTTGGTCCAAGGCCGGGCAAGGTCAGCATTGACGGCCGCCGCGTCTTTCGAGGGTCGCTTCCGCCTTCGCCCTTCGGGCTTCGGCGGACAGCCGCTCGCGCCTCAGGATGAGGGCGGAGGGAGGTCGTCCGGACCTGCCTCGTTACCGTCGCGCTCTGTCACTCCGCCGCTTCCGCCTGCTCCATCGCGTCGTGCACCTCCGCCAGCAGCGCGTAGGACTGCACCCGCGCCGCGTGGTCGTAGATCGCCGCCGCCACGATCAGCTCGTCGGCGCCGGTCTCCGTCGATGAAGCTCTCGCAGTCTGGCGCGGACCGTCGTCCGGCGCGCCGACGAAGGCGCAGGAGAAGCGCTGCTGCGACCTGCGCCTTCTCCATCGGCGTCCAGTAGGTCTCGATGTCGTCGATCGGCGGCGGCGAGGCGGCCGCGGGTGCCGCGGAGCATGTTGGTGAAGGACATCTGCGCGGAGGTGAAGAGGCGGCGCGGCCTCCGCGTCGGTTTCCGCCGCGATGACGTTGCAGCCGACCATGGCGTAGGGCTTTTCGAGCTGCGCGGAGGGGCGGAAGTGCTCGCGGTAGACCTTCGAGCGCCGGCATCAGCGCCTCGCGGCGCGAAATGCGAGGCGAAGGCGTAGGGCAGGCCGAGCGCGGCGGCGAGCTGCGCGCCGAAGAGGCTGGAGCCGAGGATCCACAGGGGCACGTCGGTGCCGGCGCCGGGGACGGCGCTCACCGCCTGGCCGGGCTGCGGCCGGGGCCGAGAAGCGCCTGCAGCTCCAGCACGTCCTGCGGGAAGTGCTCGGCGTCATCGGGTCGCGGCGCAGCGCGCGCAGCGTCAGCTGGTCGGTGCCCGGCGCGCGGCCGAGGCCGAGATCGATGCGGCCGGGATAGAGCGAGGCGAGCGTGCCGAACTGCTCGGCGATGACCAGCGGCGCGTGGTTGGGCAGCATGATGCCGCCGGCGCCGACGCGGATCGTGGAGGTGCCGCCGGCGACGTAGCCGATGGCGACGGCGGTCGCGGCGCTGGCGATGCCCGCCATGTTGTGGTGCTCCGCCAGCCAGAAGCGGCGGTAGCCGAGCTTTTCGGCGTGGCGGGCGAGGTCGAGCGAGTTGTGCAGCGCATCGGCGGGCGTGGCGCCTTGCACGACGTGCGCCAGGTCGAGGATGGAGAAGGGGATCATTCGGCGGGCTTTATCACGTCCGGGCGGGGAGGGGCGAGGGTGCTCATCCATATCTGTCGTCGTGCGCCGGGCTGGACCCGCGCATGCCGATGGTCGCGCTGAGCGCTCAGTGCAGTGTCGGAGCCGTCGCGGGATATGGATGGCCGGGTCAAGCCCGGCAATGACGACGGGAACAAATCCTCTGCCTTTCATCCGGGCGCCGAATGGTGTAGCACCGCGCCTCCCATGCAACCGATCATCTCCGTCACAGAATCTCTCCAAGACCTATGCGTCCGGCTTCCAGGCGCTGAAGAACGTCGACCTGGAGATCCGCGAAGGGCGAGATCTTCGCGCTGCTCGGCCCGAACGGCGCCGGCAAGACGACGCTCATCTCCATCATCTGCGGCCTGGTCAACCCGAGCACCGGGCACGCATCACGGCCGGCGGCCACGACATCATCCGCGACTACCGCGCCGCCCGCGCCATGATCGGGCTGGTGCCGCAGGAGCTCACCACCGACGCGTTCGAGACGGTGTGGGCGAACGTCAACTACAGCCGCGGGCTGTTCGGCAAGCCGAAGAACCATGCGCATGTGGAGAAGCTGCTGAAGGACCTGTCGCTGTGGGACAAGAAGGATTCCAAGATCGTCACGCTGTCGGGCGGCATGAAGCGGCGGCTCCTCATCGCCAAGGCGCTGGCGCACGAGCCGGAGATCCTCTTCCTCGACGAGCCGACGGCCGGCGTCGACGTGGAGCTGCAGGCACGACATGTGGCGGCTGATCCGCGGCCTGAGCGACACCGGCGTCACCATCATCCTCACCACGCACTACATCGCCGAGGCGGAGCAGATGGCCGAGCGGGTCGGCGTCATCAATCGCGGCGAGATCATCCTGGTGGAGGACAAGGCCGAGCTGATGCGCAAGCTCGGCAAGAAGCAGCTCACGCTGGAGCTGCACCAGAGCCGCTCGAGGGCATCCCGCGATGCGCTCGCGCCCGTTCAATCTGGAGCTGGCGGGGGATGGCAGCCAGCTCGTCTACACCTACGACACGCAGGGCGAGCGCACCGGCATCACGCGGCTGCTCGCCGGCGCTCAGCGCGGAGGACATCCGCTTCCGCGACCTCTCCACGCACGAGAGCTCGCTGGAGGATATCTTCGTGTCAGCCTGGTGAGGAGGGACGCATGAACCTTGCGCGCGGCCCGCGCGATCTACGTGTTCGAGATGTCGCGCACGGCGCGCACGTTCGCTGCAGAGCGTCCTGTCGCCGGTCATCTCCACCTCGCTCTATTTCGTCGTGTTCGGGGCGGCGATCGGCTCGCGCATCACCGAGGTCGAGGGCGTCAGCTACGGCGCCTTCATCGTGCCGGGGCTGTTGATGCTGATGCTCCTGATGCAGTCGATCTCCAACGCCTCGTTCGGCATCTATTTCCCGAAATTCGTGGGCACCATCTTCGAGGTGCTGTCGGCGCCGGTCTCGCCGCTGGAGATCGTGCATCGGCTATGTCGGCGCGGCGGCGACCAAGTCGACCATTCTCGGGCCTCATCATCCTGGCGACGGCCGACGCTCTTCGTGGATATCACGATCGCGCATCCGTTCTGGATGATCGCCTTCCTGGTGCTGACTACGGTGACGTTCTCGCTGTTCGGCTTCATCATCGGGCATCTGGGCGGACACGTTCGAGAAGCTGCAGATCGTGCCGCTTCTCATCGTCACGCCGCTCACCTTCCTCGGCGGCAGCTTCTATTCCATCGATATGCTGCCGCCGTTCTGGCAGAAGGTGACGCTGTTCAATCCGGTGGTCTATCTGATCAGCGGCATGCGCTGGAGCTTCTACGAGATCGCCGACGTCAATGTCTGCGGTCAGCCTCGGCATGACGCTGGTTTTCCTGGGTGTCTGCCTGACGGCGGTGTCGTGGATGTTCCGGACCGGATACCGTCTGAAGCCCTGACGCATAAAGCGCATTGCCCGCATGTGCCGCCGCAACTGGAGAGCCGGCCATCGACAAGGCGTGGGCCGACCGCCTGCGAAAGGCGGCGGAGGCAGAGCTAGGGGAGGGTCAACTCCGCCCGATCTTGTGCTACCAGCCCTCCATGGAATGGTCCGAAGAGGGCATCGTCGTCGGCACGCGGAGGCACGGCGAGGCCGACGTCATTATCGAGGCGATGACGGCCGGGCATGGCCGCCATCTGGGGCTGGTGAAGGGCGGGCGCTCGCGGCGGCTGAGGCCGGTGCTGCAGCCGGGCAACACGCTGCAGCTCACCTGGCGCGCGCGGCTGCACGAGCATCTCGGGAATTTTCGCGCTGAGCCGCTGACGGAACGGAGCGCCGCGCTTGATGGCGACGCGGATCGGGTCGTTCGGACTGGCGCTCGTGGGCGCGCATCTTCGGCTGCTGCCGGAGCGTGATCCGCATCCGCGTCTTTACGAGGCGCTTGCTGTCGATGCTCGACCATCTCGACCATCCGGGCGCTCGCCGGGAGCTGATGGTGCGCTTCGAGCTGCTGCTTCTCGACGAGCTCGGGTTCGGGCTCGACCTGGAGAGCCTGCGCCGCGACCGGCGCCGCGGAGGATCTCGTCTACGTCTCGCCGAAGAGCGGCCGCGCCGTCAGCCGCGAGGCGGGCGAGCCCTACCGCGACAAGCTGCTGCGCGCTGCCGCGTTTTCTCGCCGGGCCCACGACGGGCGAGGCGGAAACCGCACAGATCGGGGAGGCGTTCCGGCTCACGGGCTACTTCCTCGAGCGCCATGTCTTCGACGCGCGCGGGGAGGGCCTGCCCGGAGGTGCGGCTTAATTTCCTGAAGGCGGTCGCAGGCGCGGCGCAGGCTCGCAGCCTGAAGAGATTTGCGTTCGAGCGCTATTTCGCGATTGCGCTCGCCCATCCGTGGCCAACAAGGAGGAACAAGCATGAAGCTCACCTGGTACGGACATTCCGCCTTCCGCGTCGATTTCGGCGACAAGCGCATCCTGATCGACCCGTTCCTTTCCGGCAATCCGACCTGGGACGGCGGCTGGGAGGGGCCGGCGGAAGGCTGCACGCATGTGCTCCTCACCCACGGGCATTCCGACCATCTCGGCGATTCGGCGGACATCCTGAAGAAGACCGGCGCGCAGCTCGTCTCGAGCTTCGAGGTCTACACCTATCTGGCGGGGAAGGGCGTGGAGAACGCCAATCCCGGCAATCACGGCGGCACGGTCGATTGCGGCGGCTTCACCGTCTCGTTCGTGAACGCGTTCCATTCCTCCTCCGTCCAGGAGGACGGCCGGATCATCTATCTCGGCAATCCCGATGGGGCTCGATCGTCAAGGCGCCGGGCGAGCGGGTGCTCTACCATATGGGCGACACGGAGATTTTCGGCGACATGGCGCTGATCAACGAGATCCATCAGCCCGAAATCGGCATCGTGCCGATCGGCGACCGCTTCACCATGGGCGCCAAGACCGCGGCGATGGCCTGCAAGCGCTTCTTCAAGCTCAAGACGATCGTGCCGTGCCATTACGCGACGTTTCCGATGATCGATCCCGATGCCGAGAAATTCAAAAAGGAGATGGGAAGCGACGCCGGCAAAGTGCTGGTGCCGGAGCGCGGCAAGGCGGTCGAGCTTTAGGCAGCCGAAGCCTCTTTCCGGCCTGTCGGTGCGACGGGCAATCCGGCCCCGGCGCGACCGCCTGCATCCACTCGCTGCATGCCAAAGTGCCGCGTTGATTCCTGCAAGGCCCGCAGGAGGCACGCCCGCCGCGCGGTCGCTCGCGGCGGCAAACGCTCCGGCGAAATCCGCAGCGTCTTGGCCTGCAACGCAGAATTGCCGAGTGTGTTTGTTTCCGTCAACGCACCGTAAATCACCTCGACCGCGCGCAGTTGCCGTTTCGAGTCAAATTGCGAGAATCCGCTGCCGCAAATTTGCGGCTTCCTGAGATTTCCGTTTTCGATCAGGGCGCGCGATGCCGGGAATTCCGGCCGATGGAAGCGGGATTTTCTGGGGGTGGCGTTGGGGGCCATCGGGAAGGGAACGCAATGCGGAACTGGCATCCGGGATTGCCGGCGGTTTCACGCGAAGATGGGAAACGTCAGGCCCGCTCCGGCCTAAGGCAGAAGTTGATTGGCTGGCTCACCGGCGGCCGGTCGCGCCGCCGCGCACCGGCGGCCGGGACGCTGGAGCACCAGATCGCCAGCCTCAATAGCCGCCAGAAGGACATGGCCTTCCTTAGCCACATGGCGCAGCTGCTGCAGGCCTGCCGCTCGCTGGAGGAGATGTGCAAGGTGGCGCGCGACCAGCTGCAGGGCCTGTCGCCCCAGCTGTCCGGCGCGCTCTACCTGATGGCGGAAACGCAGCGAATACCTGGAGAACGTCATGACCTGGGGCGACATGGAGGCGTCGCATGCCTTCTTCGCGCCGAGCGACTGCTGGGCGCTTGCGCTGCGGGCGGCCGCACCAGGTGAGCAAGGGGCACGACGGGATCGTCTGCGTCCACGCCGAAGCGAGCGGCGGCCACTGGCATTTGTGCGTGCCGATGATGGCGCAGGGCGAGGCGCTCGGCGTGCTCTATTTCCGCGTCGGCGCCGAGGACGATTCCGATCGGCGCGCTCGTTTCGGACGACCGGCTGCCCTTCTACTTCAATGTGTCGGAGACGCTGGCGCTTGCCGCGGCCAATATCCGGCTGCGCGAGACGCTGCAGCATCAGGCGATCCGCGATCCGCTGACGGGCCTGTTCAACCGGCGCTATTTTCACGAGACGCTGCGGCGCGAGCTGCACAGGGCCTCGCGCGCCGAAGCAGCCGCTCAGCCTCGTCATGCTCGACATCGATCATTTCAAGCGCTTCAACGACACACACGGGCACGATGCCGGCGACGCGCGTCTTGAGGGCCGTCGGCGATATCCTGGCCGGCCGCACGCGCGCCGGAGATGTCGCCTGCCGGCACGGCGGGGAGGAGTTCGTGCTGGCGTTTCCCGGGCTCACGGCCGAAAGCGCCGCATCGCGCGTGGAGGCGCTGAGGCGCGAGATCGAGACGCACGGCATCACCTTCCTCGGGAAGACGATCGAGCCGGTGACGATCTCGGCCGGGATCGCGGTGTATCCCCGAGCATGGCATGGACATGGAGGCGCTGATGCGCGCCGCCGACCAGGCGCTCTACCGGTCGAAAGAGGCGGGGCGGAACCGCTTCACCATGGCCGCGACGCGGCGGACCGGGACGGAGGCCTATCCGCCGCTTGCGCTGGTGCATGATGCCGCCGCCGAGGCGGTGCCCCCCACCGCCGGCACCTCGTGGGCAGCGGCGCCCGACACGCGGCGCGACCTCTCCGCGTGATCGCCGCGGACATCTCGTCGCCCGGCCCGTCTTCGTTTCGAGCGCGCCCCGCCGGCCGCGCAGCATTGCTGCGGCATAGCTCCGCTGCAGGGATTTACGGCAGGTCCTTGATCTTCGCCCAATGCCCGTCGGCGCGGGAGATGGTGCCCGGCACGTCCTGCAGGAACACGCGCTGGGCGCCGGAGGAGTTGTTGAGGTAGAGCCTGCCGTCGATGATCTTCCAGTAGGTGGGATCGATCGGCACCTTCTCGCCGAAGCTCATGCCGGTTGCGCAGTAGCCGCCATAGGCGGGGGCGTATTTCTCCGGGTCGGCGAGGAAGGCGTCGCGGTTGGCGGCGCTCATGAAGCGCCAGGTGGCGCCGTCATACTCGGCGGTGAACGCGTCGCTGCCCTGGTTCGGCTCGCCGTCGACAAAATAGCTGACGGGGTCGGTGCCTCCGATGGCGTAGCCGTCGGAAACGTAGACGTCTTCCGCCAAAGCGGGGCCGGCGAGCGCCATCCCGGCGGCGAGGAGGGCGGCGGAGAGAAGGCGGACGATCATGGGCGTCTGTCTCGCTGGTGGTCTGGGGCGTTGCGGCGCCCATTTCAGCCCGTCTGCGGCTCACGGTCCAGTCACATGCCGCCGAGAGTTGCGTGAGCTTGTTCCTCCCCCATTGCAGACGGGGGAGGATCCAGCCGCGACAACAGCGAAAAACCCGGTTCCCACGCCGCGCGTGGATGCTCTATAGCGGGCGGGAACCAAAGGAAATTTCCATGTCCGTCGATCGGGACACGGTGAAGCGCGTGGCGCGGCTGGCGCGCATCAAGGTGAGCGAGGAGGAGGCGGAGGCGCTGCGCGGCGAGCTGAACGCCATTCTCGGCTTCGTGGAGCAGCTGAACGAAGTCGACGTGAGCGGGGTCGAGCCGATGACCTCGGTCACGCCGATGGCCATGAAGAAGCGGCCGGACGAGGTGACCGACGGCGGCAAGGCGGCGGAGATCGTCGCCAACGCGCCGCTGACGCGAGGATCACTATTTCCTCGTGCCGAAGGTGGTGGAGTGATGCAGATGCGATTGAAGCGTATGGCGCGCGCGGCCCTTGTGGCCATGGCGCTGGCGGCTGCAGCCGACGCTGGCCGCCGTAGGCGGCGGATTTCATCTCCGGCACCTATTCGACGGAGCGACGCGGCTGCCAGGCGGCCGACGAGAAGCAGGCGACGGGCGAGTTCCTCTATCTGACGGCCGAAGGGCATCACCGGCGACGAGTTCGGCTGCGATTTCCTCGACGTCGCCGGCGCGCAGCAAGAAGCCGGGATGGGTGGCGACCGCGCTCTGCGAGGAGCCGACGCTCTCCTATCCGCAGCTCGTCTCGATCGTGCCGCGAGAGGACGGGCGGCTGCAGGTCGCCGCCTCGCAGATCGCCGACATCGACCTCGCCGGCGACTACCAGGCACTGCGAGCGCGGAGTAGCCGTGACCGACCTGACGTCCCTGACCATCGCCGCGATCCGCGAGGGCCTGGCGAAGCGCGAATTCTCCGCGCTGGAGCTGACCGAGGCGTATCTCGCCGCGATCGAGGCGGCGAACGCCGCGCTCAACGCCTATATCGTGGTGACGCCGGAGAAGGCGCGCGCCATGGCGCGCGCCTCCGACGCGCGCATCGCCGCGGGCGAGGCGCGGCCGCTGGAAGGCGTGCCGCTCGGCATCAAGGACCTGTTCGCCACCAGGGGCGACCACACGCAGGCCGGCAGCCACATCCTCGACGGCTTCAAGCCGACCTACGAATCGACCGTCACGCAGAACCTCTGGGACGACGGCGCGGTCATGCTCGGCAAGCTCAACATGGACGAGTTCGCCATGGGCTCGTCGAACGAGACCAGCTATTACGGGCCGGTCGTCAATCCGTGGCGCAAGCGCGGCTCCAACGCCGACCTGGTGCCGGGCGGCTCGTCGGGCGGCTCGGCGACGGCGGTCGCCGCCAATCTCTGCGCCGGCGCGACGGCGACCGACACCGGCGGCTCCATCCGCCAGCCGGCGGCCTTCACCGGCACGGTCGGCATCAAGCCGACCTACGGGCGCTGCTCGCGCTGGGGCATCGTGGCGTTCGCCTCCTCGCTCGACCAGGCCGGGCCGATCGCGCACACGGTGCGCGACGCGGCGATCCTGCTGAAGTCGATGGCCTCGGTCGATCCGAAGGACACGACCTCCGCCGACATCGAGGTGCCGGATTACGAGCGCGCCGTTGGCGAGAGCGTGAAGCGGCCTGAAGATCGGCGTGCCGAAGGAATACCGCATGGACGGCATGCCCGACGAGATCGAGGCGCTGTGGCAGCAGGGCACCGAATGGTACCGCGACGCCGGCGCGGAGATCGTCGACATCTCGCTGCCGCATACGAAATACGCGCTGCCGGCCTATTACATCGTCGGGCCGGCGGAGGCCTCGTCCAACCTCGCGCGCTATGACGGCGTGCGCTACGGGCTGCGCGTCGAGGGCGACGACATCATCGACATGTACGAGAAGACGCGCGCCGCCGGCTTCGGCAAGGAGGTGAAGCGGCGCGTGATGATCGGCACCTACGTGCTCTCCGCCGGCTATTACGACGCCTACTACGTCAAGGCGCAGCAGGTGCGCACGCTGATCAAGCGCGACTTCGAGGCAGGCGTTCGCCGCCGGCATCGACGCGATCCTGGCGCCGGCCACGCCGAGCGCCGCCTTCGGCATCGCGTCGATGTCGATGGCCTCGCCGGTGGAGATGTATCTGAACGACGTCTTCTGCGTGACGGCGAACATGGCCGGGCTGCCGGGCATCGCGGTGCCGGCGGGGCTCGATTCCACCGGCCTGCCGCTCGGGCTGCAGCTCATCGGCCGGCCGTTCGACGAGGCGACGCTGTTCCGGGCCGGGCAGGTGATCGAGGACGCCGCGGGGTATTTTCATCCGCCGAGGTGGTGGTGAGGGCTGTGCGCAAGACCATCAGCTCCGGCAGTCCCTACGAGCCGATCATCGGGTTTTCGCGCGCGGTGCGTGTCGGCAATCAGATCGCGGTCGGCGGGACGGCGCCGATCGGGCCGGACGGCAAGACGGTGGGCATCGGCGATCCGGCGGCGCAGACGCGGCGCTGCATCGAGATCGCGCGCATCGCGCTGGAGGAGGCGGGTGCCGGGCTTGGCGACGTGATCCGCACGCGCATCTTCATCACACGGCGCGAGGACTGGGAGGCGATCGGCCGCGCGCACGGCGAAGCGTTCGGCTCCATCAAGCCGGCGAGCACGATGGCGATCGTCGCCGGCCTCATCGATCCCGACTGGCTGGTCGAGATCGAGTTCGATGCGGTGATGATTGCTGATTAGGCGCGGCGCTCTACCTCCCGGCAAGGGGAGGTGGGGGCGCCGAGGCTGGCCGGGGTGTGCCCGGCCGTCTCCCTTCTTGAGAAAGAAGACGGCCTGAGCGTCAGTGCGTGTTGTCGTACTGAATGCCGAGCTGCACCTGCGCCATCGCCTGGTCGATGAGGTTGATGGCGACCACGCGGTGGCCGCCCTTGTCGGCCGTCCCCATCAGAAGCGCGTTCTTGGCGTTGGCGAGTGCGGTCAGCGCCGCCTGCATGGCGGGCTGGTATTCGGCGGACGCGGGCGTTGCGGCAATTGCCGCGGCGGCGGCCGCGGCTCCCGAGGCGGCGATAAGGGCTTGTCGGCGGGTGAACAGCTTGCTGGACATGATCGTCTCTCCTCCAATGGCCACCATCCTGGCGGCGGCAGTGTTCCCTCAGTGTGGGACTAGAACCGGTTTGCGTTGCCGCCTTGTTGCGTCACCGCGGTTTTCTGGTTTCATGGCGGCGGATGCGATGATTTTCGGCGGAGGCAGAGGATGAGCGTGGCCGGTTCCCTCGAGGCGCTTCGCCTGCTGGCTGGCGGCGAGTGGGAGAAGGCGCACGCGCTGGTGCAGGACGACCCGTCGCCCGAGGCGGCGTGGGTGCACGCGCATCTCCACCGCGTGGAGGGCGATCTCGGCAATGCCGGCTACTGGTATCGCCGCGCCGACAAGCCCGTGGCAAAGGGCGATCTCGACGAAGAGCGGCGCGCGATCGAGGCGGCGCTCGCCGGCTGAGGCTGCCGTCAGGTCCGGCCCGGCGCGACCCTTCCCCGATTAGCCGGCAACCGTCGATTTACCGCTCATTAACCATAGCGTGCGGATAGTCGCGCCACAGCGTTCCGAACCGGCGGCGCGATCGGCGCCGGGGGGCGTTCGGGCGCTGACCAGCGGGCGGCGGCCCGTCCGGGCCAGGCCGGCCACCCGCGCTGGAGGATGTTATGAAGACAATCGCCTTCGTGACGCAGAAGGGCGGCAGCGGAAAGAGCACGCTGTGCGTCGATCTCGCCGTGGCGGCGCAAGAGGCGGGCGCCGGCGTCTGCATCCTGGAAATGGACCGGCAGGGGACGGTCAGCGACTGGGCCGAGATCCGCAGGCTGGAGCCGCCGGAGGTGGCTGCGGTCGATAGCGCACAGATCGACGCGGTTACGACGCGGCTTGCCGACTTCGACTTCGACTACGCCTTCATCGATACGCCGGCCGGGCTCGGATCGGAGACGCTGGCCGCCATCCGCTCCGCCGACATCTGCATCGTGCCGGCGCGCCCCACCTTCGCCGACCTTCACGCCATCCGCGCCACGCTCTCCGCCATCTATCGGCACGAGAAGCGCTTCGCCTTCGTGCTCAACCAGACGCCGCCAACGAGCCGCCGCGCGGAGGAGGCCGCCGACAGCCTGGTTTCGCTGGGGGTCCTGCCCGACGTGAACATCGTGCTTCGGACCGACCATCAGGACGCGCTCGGCGCGGGGAAGGGCGTTACCGAGCTCAACCCGTCCGGCAAGGCCGCCGAAGAGATCCGGCAGCTGTGGCACTGGGTCGCGGAGCGGATCGGCGAGCCTGAGCGCCGCGCGCCGGAGGCGGCGCCAGAAACAAGCGCGGAGTTGGACATCCCCGCAGAGGTCAAAGCCGCCTGAGCCTGTCCGGCGGAGGACGGCCATCAGCCAACAGGAGAGACCATGAAGACCGCCACCGAGACGTTTCTCGCCGTCGGCCTGCTTGCGCTCAAAGCGTCCGGCCGCTTGGCTCTTGCCGTGCTCCGCAAGCTGGCGCCCAGCCGGCTGCGCAAGCTGGCCGCACGGGTGCACTACGCCTGAGCGGCGCTGCCCGTGCCGGCGTTGAGACGCGCCCCCTCCGCCTGTCGGATCGGGCGCCGCACCGCCGTTAAGCCGATCGTAACCAAGAGAGCCGATTCTTGCTGCGTCTCGAAACGCAACGCATTCGACACGCCTGACACGGGTCCGGACCGGCCTGAAGCGGATCGGAGGCTGGACGGATGCGCAAGAAACTGGATGGGGTCCTGATGCGACAGCTTGCAGCCGCGCTCTTCCTTTCGGCCTTGGCCATCGCGGCCATGCTCGGCGTGATCGGCCCGGCCGGCGCCGCCGACCTGCCGGGATATGCCCCGCCGCCGCACCAGGGTCCTTATGCCTGCGGACCGCGCGAAGAGGTGATCCTGTTCAAGGAGCACGGCATCTTCCCGCGCTACAAATATCCGACCATTCCGGCCCGCACGCCTTACTACACCTGCGTCACCGGCCGGGTGCTGGTGCCCGGCGACATCCCGCCCCCGTCGGAATATTGCTGCGGCTGACACGGCGAAGCGCATGCTCTGCGAGGCCGGGCCCGAGCCCGGCCTTTCGTTTGCGCGCACCGGGCTTGCCCGGCCTATCCGGACGGACTAACTCAAAAGCACCGCCCCGATTTGAGCCGACCGAGCCATGGCTATCGCTGAGACGCGCAACACCAATCCGAAGAACCTGATCCACGGCGCCACCGGCGACTGGGAGGTGGTGATCGGCATGGAGGTGCATGCGCAGGTCGCCTCCAAGGCGAAGCTGTTCTCCGGCGCCGCCACCGAGTTCGGCGGCGCGCCGAACGACCATGTCAGCCTGGTCGACGCGGCCATGCCCGGCATGCTGCCGGTCATCAACGAGGAATGCGTCAAGCAGGCGGTCCGCACCGGGCTGGGGCTGAACGCCCAGATCAACAAGCGCTCGGTCTTCGCGCGCAAGAACTACTTCTATCCCGACCTGCCGCAGGGCTATCAGATCTCGCAATACGACCAGCCGATCGTGGGCGAGGGCACGGTGGTCGTGGAGGTGGCAGACAAGGACGGCGGCTTCGAGGAGGTGCGCATCGGCATCGAGCGCCTGCACCTGGAGCAGGATGCCGGCAAGTTGCTGCACGACCAGCACCCGACCATGAGCTTCGTCGACCTCAACCGCTCCGGCGTGGCGCTGATGGAGATCGTGTCGAAGCCCGACATCCGCTCCGCCGACGAGGCAAGGGCCTTCCTCACCAAGCTGCGCACGATCCTGCGCTATCTCGGCACCTGCGACGGCAACATGGACGAGGGTTCGCTCAAGGCCGACGTCAACGTCTCGGTGCGCCGGCCGGGCGAGCCGTACGGTACGCGCTGCGAGATCAAGAACATGAACTCCATCCGCTTCATCGGCGAAGCGATCGATCACGAGGCGCGGCGCCAGATCGCGATCCTCGAGGATGGCGGCACGATCGATCAGGAAACCCGGCGCTTCGACTCCGGCAAGGGCGAGACCCGCGCCATGCGCACCAAGGAAGAGGCGCACGACTATCGCTACTTCCCCGATCCCGACCTGCTGCCGCTGGAGTTCGACGACGCCTATGTCGAGCATCTGAGGGAGGGGCTGCCGGAGCTGCCCGATGCCAAGCGCGCGCCGGCTGCATGGACGAGTACGGCCTCTCCGTCTACGACGCGGAGGTGCTGATCGCCGACCGCGAGATCGCCAACTTCTTCGAGGGCGTGGCGCGCGGCCGCGACGGCAAGCAGGCGGCCAACTGGGTGATCAACGAGCTGCTTGGGCGCTCTTGAACAAGGCCGGCAAGAGCATTGAATCCTCACCGGTTTCCGCCCATCAGCTGGGCGCGCTGCTCGACCTGCAGAAGGAAGGCATCATCTCCGGCAAGATCGCCAAGGAGGTGTTCGACATCATGCTCGCCGAGGGCGGCGATCCCGCGCGCGATCGTGGAGGCGCGCGGGCTGAAGCAGGTGACCGACACCGGCGCCATCGAGAAGCTCGTCGACGAGGTGGTTTCCGCCAATCCCGACAAGGCGGAGCAGGCGCGGGAGAAGCCGCAGATGATCGGCTGGTTCGTGGGCCAGGTGATGAAGGCGAGCCAGGGCAAGGCCAACCCGCAGGCGGTCAACGCACTGCTGAAAGAGAAGCTCGGGATGGAGTAGGCGCCTGGGCGGCGGTCGCGCGGACAAGCCAATCATCGGTCGCTACGCGCCTCATCTTGTCGCGGCGGAACGCGGCGCTTTGGTCTGGATCAGGCGTGACGGCTTGCCTGGCGCTGCAGGAAACGCTGCGAACACCTTCGGTCAGCTAGCATATTCGCCGCTGACACTTGGTCGAGGCCTACGCCGGAACCGAGCCCGGCTTTTGTCGCTGCGTGGGAAACCGAAGGCTTACCCGGGTCGTAGGGACGGATATCCTGTCACGAAGCCTCAAGGAGCCTGCCATGCGCATCCTTCTCGCCCTCGTCCTCAGCCTCTGGATCGGCGGATCCGCCGCGGCCCAGAGCGATGCCGACCGGACGGCCGTCCAGTCCACCATCGAGCAGCAATTGCAGGCGTTCCTCGCCGATGACGGCGCCACGGCCTATTCCTTCGCCGCGCCCAATATCCGGAGCCGATTCCCGACCGAGGACATCTTCATGGAGATGGTGCGGCAGGGCTATCGGCCCGTCTATCGGCCGCACTCCTACACCTTCGGCGAGCTGAAGGCGGCCGGCGGCGGGCTGGAGCAGCTGGTCGACATCGTCGACGCCGAACGGCGATTTCTGGACGGCGCACTACACGCTGGAGCTGGTCGACGGGGCGTGGCGGATCACCGGCTGCACCCTGGAAAAGAAGCCCGGCGTGGGCGCCTGAGGCGGGGAAAGCAAAGGGCGGGGGCGGGGGAAAAGAAAGTCGGTGCGGGGGCGAAAAGGTGCCGTTGCGGCCCTCGCCGCCTTCGCTTAACAGCATGCAATGACAGAGTCGGCCTCCCAGACCCCTTCCTCCCACGACACCGTCCTCATCGTCGATTTCGGCAGCCAGGTGACGCAGCTCATCGCGCGGCGCGTGCGCGAGGCCGGCGTCTATTGCGAAGTGGTGCCGTTCCAGAAGGCCGAGGCGGCGCTGAAGGCGCTGAAGCCGAAGGCGATCATCCTGTCCGGCGGGCCGGCGAGCGCGCATGAGGCCGGCAGCCCGCGAGACCTCGCCGGCGGTGGTGGAGGCGGGCGTGCCGCTGCTCGGCATCTGCTACGGCCAGCAGGCCATGGTGCATCACCTCAAAGGCCAGGTGGAGGGCTCCGACCACCGCGAGTTCGGCCGCGCCTTCGTGGAGGTGGTCGAGACCTCGCCGCTCTTCGAGGGCGTGTGGCCGGCGGGCACGCGCCACCAGGTGTGGATGAGCCACGGCGACCGCGTGACGCGCCTGCCGGAGGGGTTCTCGGTCATCGCCACGTCGGAGGGCGCGCCCTATCGCGGCCATCGCCGACGAGGGCCGCCGCTTCTACGGCGTGCAGTTCCATCCGGAGGTGGTGCACACGCCGGACGGGGCGAAGCTGCTCGCCAATTTCGTGCATCGCATCGCGGGGCTCGCCGGCGACTGGACGCATGGCGCAGTTCAAGGACGAGGCGATCGCCCGCATCCGCGACGAGGTGGGGGAGGGGCGTGTCATCTGCGGCCTCTCCGGCGGGCGTCGATTCCGCCGTCGCCGCGGTGCTCATCCACGAGGCGATCGGCGAGCAGCTCACCTGCATCTTCGTCGACCACGGGCTGATGCGGCAGAACGAGGCGGAGGAGGTGGTGAGCCTCTTCCGCGGCCATTACAACATCCCGCTCGTCCATGTCGACGCTTCCGACGCCTTCCTCGGCGCGCTGGAGGGCGAGAGCGACCCGGAGACGAAGCGCAAGACCATCGGGCGGCTCTTCATCGAGACATTCGAGGCGGAGGCGAAGAAGATCGCCAAGGCGGGATACGGGCCGATTTCCTGGCGCAGGGCACGCTCTATCCCGACGTGATCGAGAGCGTGTCGTTCACCGGCGGGCCTTCGGTGACCATCAAGTCGCACCACAATGTCGGCGGGCTGCCGGAGCGCATGAACATGAAGCTGGTGGAGCCGCTCCGCATGCTCTTCAAGGACGAGGTGCGGGCGCTCGGGCGCGAGCTCGGCCTGCCGGAGGCCTTCGTCGGGCGGCATCCGTTCCCCGGGCCGGGGCTTGCCATCCGCTGCCCCGGCGGCGTGACGCGCGACAAGCTCGACATCCTCAGGAAGGCCGACGCCATCTATCTCGACGAGATCAGGAAGGCCGGGCTCTACGACGCGATCTGGCAGGCCTTCGCGGTTCTCCTGCCGGTGCAGACGCGTCGGCGTGATGGGCGACTACCGCACCTACGACTATGTCTGCGCGCTGCGCGCCGTCACCTCCGTCGACGGCATGACGGCGGACTTCTTCCACTACGACATGGATTTCCTCGGCCAGGCGGCAACCCGCATCATCAACGAGGTCCGCGGCATCAACCGCGTCGTCTACGACGTGACGAGCAAGCCGCCGGGGACGATCGAGTGGGAATGATTCCGAGCCTCTTGAGGCTATCGCGGACAATCGCGAAGTCTCACTCAACATACTGAAAAAACAAGCTGGCGGGCCGAGGCGATGCGGCTTCACGCGAAAGATCCTGCAGTG